>NZ_PDHU01000001.1:3107500-4110435 GCF_002573675.1 Micromonospora sp. WMMA1996
GTGGTCAGCTCCTCGGCGAGCGCCCGCTGGGCCAGGCGCGCCTGCGGACGTTCCGCGGTCGCCTTCTCCAGCTCCTCCAGCTCCTCACGGGAGCGGAAGCTGAAGTACCGCAGGTAGCGGCTGACGTCCCGGTCGTCGGCGTTGACCCAGAACTGGTAGAACGCGTACGGGCTGGTCATCTGCGGGTCGAGCCAGACCGTGCCGGTCTCGCTCTTGCCGAACTTGGTGCCGTCTGCCTTGGTCACCAGCGGCGTGGTGAACGCCTCCACCGGACCGGCGCCGCGACGGCGGATGTAGTCCACCCCGGCGGTGATGTTGCCCCACTGGTCGGAGCCGCCGTACTGCAGCCGGCAGCCGTGCCGGCGGTGCAGCTCGAAGAAGTCGTTGGCCTGCAGGAGCTGGTAGCTGAACTCGGTGTAGCTGATGCCGCTCTCCAGCCGGGCCTTCACCACCTCCCGGGCCAGCATCTTGTTCACCGGGAAGTGCTTGCCGACGTCCCGGAGGAACTCGACCACCGACATCTCGCCGGTCCAGTCCAGGTTGTTGACCAGCTGGGCCGCGTTCTCCCCGGTGTACGTCACGAACGGCGAGAGCTGGTCGCGGATGCGCCGGACCCAACCGGCGATGACCTCGGGCGGGTTCAGCGTCCGCTCCGCGCTCTCCTTGGGGTCGCCGATCTGGCCGGTGGCGCCGCCGACCAGCAGCAGCGGCCGGTGTCCGGCGAGCTGGAGCCGGCGCGCCATGACGACCTGCATCAGGTTGCCGATGTGCAGGCTGGGCGCTGTGGGGTCGAAGCCCACATAGAAGGTGGTGCTCCCGCCGTCGAGCAGCTCGCGCAGCTCGTCGAGGCCGGTCGAGTCCTGGATCAGGCCCCGCCACAGCAGGTCTTCGGTCAGGGAGTCCCGCCCCTGCGGGAGGTTGCTGTCGGTCACGGTCACCGATTCTCCCCCATCCCCCGGCCCGGGCCGTACCCGGTTTGCCGACGGCGGGGCCGACTAGGCTGGCGGCGCCGTCGAGCGCGAGGAGGAACCGCGGTGGAGATGCCGAACCTGAGCGGGGGTTTCGTGGCCCTGTTGGGGCTGACGTTCGACGAGGTCAGCGGCGACCGGGTGGTGATCCGCTGGAAGGTGCGCCCGGAGCTGCACCAGCCGTACGGGATCCAGCACGGCGGCGTCTACTGCTCGGTGGTGGAGACCGCGGCCAGCGTCGGCGGCGCACTCTGGCTGGGCGATCGCGGCAACGTGGTCGGGGTGTCGAACCAGACCGACTTCCTGCGCGCGGTCCGTGACGGGGAGCTGACCGCGATCGGCACCCCGGTGCACCGGGGGCGCAGCCAGCAGCTCTGGCTGGTGGAGATCACCGACGGGGACGCGCGTCTGGTCGCGCGCGGCCAGGTGCGGTTGCAGAACCTCACCGCCGGCTGACGCATTCGCCCGAAACCGGGCGCTGACGCCGATATCGTCGCGTCGATGAGACCGCGCGCTGCCGATCCGACGTGAGGAAGCTCCTCGCCGTCACGCTGGGCGTGCTGTCGGCGGTCGGCGGCTTCGTCGACATCGGCGACCTGGTGGCCGCCAGCCAGGCCGGCGCGCTGTTCGGCATGGCCCACGCCTGGGTGCTGCTGGTCGGGGTGGTGGGGATCTGCGCGTACGCGGAGATGGCCGGCCGGATCGCGGCGGTGAGCGGCCGGGCGGTGTTCGACCTGGTCCGGGAGCGGCTCGGCCCGCGGGTGGCGCTGCTCAACCTGGTCGCGTCGTGGCTGGTCACGGTGGTCACCCTGGCGGCGGAGCTGGGTGGGGTGGCGCTCGCGCTGCAACTGGCGACCGGGCTGAGCCACCTGCTCTGGGTGCCGCTGGCCGCGCTGGCGGTCTGGCTGGTGCTGTGGCGGATGCGGTTCGAGCTGATGGAGCGGGTCTTCGGCCTGGCCGGGCTGGCGTTGCTGGTGTTCGCGGTCGCGCTGGTCGCGCTGCCGACCGACTGGGCGGAGCTGGGGCGCGGGGCGTGGCAGGTCGGCGCGGCCGGGCACGGCTGGCCGCTGTACTGGTTCGTGGCGGTGGCGCTGTTCGCGTCGACCGTCAGCCCGTACGAGGTGTTCTTCTTCTCCTCCGGCGGGGTCGAGGAGCGGTGGAGCGCGGCGGACCTGGCGCACGCCCGCTCCAACGTGCTGATCGGTTTCCCGGTGGGCGGGTTCCTGGCGCTGTCGCTGATCGCCGTGGCGACGGTGGCCTACCACCCGTCGGGGACGTCGTTGGGCACGCTGGACGAGGTGGCCCGGCCGGTGGCGACCGCGCTGGGCGGGGCCGGGCTGGCCGCGGCCGTGCTGGCGTTCTTCGCGGTGACGTTCGGCGCGGCGTTGGAGACCGGGCTGTCCGCGGCGTACGCGGCGGCGCAGTACTTCGGGTGGCAGTGGGGCAAGCGGGTCAGCCCCCGGGAGGCGGCCCGGTTCCACAGCGTCCTGCTGGTCGGGCTGCTGCTCGGGGTGGTGATGCTGATGACGACCGTGGACCCGGTGCGGTTGACCGAGTACATGCTGGTGCTGAGCGCGGTGGTGCTCCCGTTGACCTATCTGCCGATCCTGGTGGTGGCCAACGACCGGGGATACCTCGGCGACCGGGTCAACGGGTGGTGGACCAACCTGCTCGGCGCGGTGTTCCTGCTGCTGATCGTGGCCGCGTCGGTGGCGGCGATCCCGCTGGCGGTGATGACGGGGATGGGGCGATGAGGGTCCAGCTCGCGAAACGGCTGCTCGACCGGCAGATCGTCGACGTCGACGGTCGGCTCGTGGGGCGGGTCGACGACATCGCGTTCGCGGTCGACGACGAGGGCTATCCGTACGTGGACTGTCTGCTCACCGGTCAGGGGGCGCTCGGCCAGCGGATCGGCGGCTGGGTGGGGCGGCTGCTGGTGGGGGTGGCCGACCGGTTCACCGACGACCCGCCGGTGCCGCCGTTGCGCGTGCCGCTGGCCCAGGTGGCCCGGGTGGACAGCGCGGTCCGGTTGCGCTGCCGGGCCGCGGACCTGCCGCCGTCACCGGTGGAGTCGTGGCTGCGCCGGCACCTGATCGAACGGATCCCGGGGTCGAACCGTGCGAGCGGGTGAGCTTCTCGGCCGCACGGCGTACGACCTGCACGGGCAGCGGCTGGGCCGGGTGGTGGACGTGGTGGTGCGGGGCGGCTGGCCGCCGGACCGGCTGCGGATCACCGACGTGATCGTCGCCGGCCACTGGTGGACCCGGGTGACGAGCCGGCTGATCGGACCGGAACTGCACCCGTCCGGGCCGTGGCTGCTGCGGGCGGTCGCCCGGCTGATCGGGCGCAGCACGCACCAACTGCCGGCGGACGCGGTGCAGCTGCGGCCGCCGGTGCCCGGTTTCCCGTTCGGCCCGCCGGCCGACCGTCGGTGACCCGGGCCGGCCGGGAGACGGCTCAGTGCCGGGCCTCGTCCAGGGCCCGGGCCGTGGACCCGTCGGTCGCCTCGTCCGTGCCGTCGGCCGGGTCGGCGACGGTGTCCCCGTCGCCGTCGTCCGGGCCGCGCCGGCTGCGGCGGCGGACATGCACCTCGGTGATGGCGCGCTGGTCGACGCCGGCGACGGTCAGTTCCCAGCCGTCGACCTGGACCGTCTCCCCGGCGACCGTCGGGATGTGGCCGAGGCAGATCAGGACCAGCCCGGCGACGGTGGTGTAGTCGCCGGCCGGCCGGTTCGGCAGGTCCACGCCGACGTCGGTGAGGTCGTGCACCGGGAAGGTGCCGGGCAGCACCAGCGTCCCGTCGGCCTCGGTGCGGACCGCGCGCAGGTCCCGGTCGGTCTCGTCGTAGATCTCGCCGACGATCTCCTCGAGGATGTCCTCCAGCGTGACGATCCCGTCGACCGCGCCGCGCTCGTCCACCACCAGCGCGATGTGCTGGCGCTCGGCCTTGAACTGACGCAGCGCGTCGACCACGGGAAGCGAGTCGGGCAGCAGCATCGGCGGTCGGGCGATCTCGTCGACCGGCCGGTCGTCGGGGACGCCGACCAGGTCGCGCAGGTGGATCACGCCGACCGCGTCGTCCAGGCCGCCGTGGCGGACCACGGGCGCCCGGGAGTGGCCGGTCGCCGCGAGGACCAGCCGCGCGGCGTCCGCGGTGGTGCCGCTGTCGAGCGTGAAGACCTGCAACCGGGGTACGAGGACCGCGCGCAGCTGACGGTCGGCGATCTCCACCGCGCCGGCGATGATGGTGCGCTGCTCCTTGGTGAAGCCGTGGTTGCCGGCGACGATGTCGCGCAGCTCGTCCGGACCGATCTCGTCGGGCTCGTGCTTGGGGTCGAGGCCGAAGAGGCGGACCACCAGGTCGCTGGTGGCGCCGAGCGCCCACACCGCCGGCCGGGTCACGCTGGCCAGCATGTCCAGCGGGCGGGCCACCAGCAGCGCCCACCGCTCGGCGGACTGCATGGCGATGCGCTTGGGCGCCAGCTCGCCGAAGACCAGCGTGACGAACGTGAGGACCAGGGTGACCGCGACGATGGCGACGGTCTCGGCGGCGTCGCCGAACGCGCCGAGCAGCGGCACCAGCGGGCGGGCCAGCGAGACCGCGGCGGCGGCGGAGGCGAGGAACCCGGCGAGGGTGATGCCGATCTGGATGGTGGCCAGGAACCGGTTCGGGTCCTTGGCGAGGCGGGCCAGCGTGCGGCCGGCGCGGCTGCTGCGCTCCAGCCGCTGCAGCTGGCTGTCCCGCAACGAGACCAGGGCCATCTCGCTGCCGGCGAAGGCCGCGTTGACGATCACCAGCACACCGACCAGGGCCAACTGGCTCCAGTAGCTCTGCACGACCGGTTATCTCCCTCGACCCGATCCGGGTCGGCCGATGGCCGACTCGCCGGCCGGCAGGCCCGGTCGGCGTCGGCCCCTCTGTGCCCCGCGAGCGCACGCCTGAATCCTGCGAAGAGGCTGACCCCCGGTGGTTTCGGCCGGACTGCTTCGTGACCTGGGCGTCCGCCGCGCGGGACCGGACCGGACGGGCAGCGCGCCAGGCTCGCCCGTTGGTTCGGCCGGACCCGGGACCGACCGGCCGTCAGGCCGGGGTGGGCAGGTCCAGCACGTACGCGTCGCCCTCGGGACGGAAGCCGAGCCGGTGGTAGTAGGGGGCGACCATGCCCGGCGGGCTGACCACCCGGCGGAAGCCCCGGTCGGTGAAGAGGCGGCTGCGCCGGTAGACGAACTCGCCGGGGGTGAAGTCGCGGAACGGCGGGGTGACGTAGTCCAGGTCGATCTGGGCCACCCCGCCGGCCTCGGCGTGCGACACCATCACGCCCACCACCTCGTCGGACCGGACCACCAGGAAGGCGGAGCGGTCGGCGTCGGTCGGGTCCCACCGGAACGCCGGGTTGAACCGGGCGATGTCGGCGGCGTGCACCCGCAGCGTGTGGGCCAGGAACGCGTCGTCGGTGCCCACCTCCACCACCTGGTAGGTCTGCTCGTCGTGTCGGGTGGCCAGCAGCCGGCGCAGGTACCAGACGTTGATCACGGCGAGCACCACGTTCAGCCCGACCATCGGCCAGACGTGCACGGCGGCGTTGTAGCCGATCAGGATCAGGCAGCCGACCAGGTTGAGCGCGCGCAGCCGCAGGATGCGCGTCTGCAGCAGGGACCAGACCAGCAGCGCGGAGCCGGCCCAGCCGACGAGTTCCAGCCAGTTCACCCCGGGGAGACTAGTGGGCGCCCTGGTCAGCCGCCCCGGCGGGCAGCTCCAGCACGTACTCCTCGACCTCCGCGCCGCGGCCCGCGGCGTATCCGGAGTCCTCGCCGACCACGACGAAGCCGCACTTGCGCAGCACCGCGAGGGAGGCGGCGTTGTCCTTGGCGGCGCGGGCGTGCACCGGCCCCGGCGGCAGCTCGCGCAGCAGCGCGCGGAGCGCGGCGGTGGCGTGACCGCGACCCCAGCGGGCCGGGTCGATCCAGTAGCTGACCTCGGTGCGCTCACCGACCGGGAACGCGGCCACCCGCCCGACCAGCTCGCCGTCGACCACCACGGCGCGGTTGACGACCCGCTCGTCGGCGCGGATGCGCGCCCAGTGGGCGTCGAACGCGGCCCGGTCGGACGGGTCGGCCGGGCCGAACGCGGCCATCCAGGCGGCCTGCGGATCCTGCTCGTGGGCGAAGAACGCGGGCAGGTCGTCGTCGCGTACCGGGCGGAGCCGCACCTCACTGGTCACGGCCGGGAACGATACGCGGCCCCACCGACACCCTCGGGACCTCCGGCCCGCCACAGGTCCCGTCCGGCCCTGCCGCGCCGACCGCCGGCACCGCTACCAAGGAGGAGGAACGACACAGCCGAGGAGGCCGGACCATGCCGAAGTACGTCTACGACTTCATCGAGGGTGACCGGAGCCGGGCCGACCTGCTCGGCGGCAAGGGCGCCAACCTGGCCGAGATGACCCGGCTCGGGCTGCCCGTGCCACCCGGGTTCACCGTGACCACCGACGCCTGCCGCGCCTACCTGGCCACCGGCGCCCCGCCGGCCGGGCTGTACGAGGAGATCAACGCGCACCTGCGCGAGGTCGAGGCGCGGCTGGACCGGTGGCTGGGCGACCCGCGCGACCCGCTGCTGCTGGCGGTCCGCTCCGGCGGGCGGTTCTCGATGCCGGGGATGATGGAGACGATCCTGGACATCGGGCTGAACGACGCCACGGTGGCCGGGCTCGCCGCGCGCACCGGCGAGGAGCGCTTCGCCTGGGACTCCTACCGGCGGTTGATCCAGATGTTCGGCCGCACCGTGCACGGCATCCCGGCCGAGGAGTTCGAGCACGAGCTGGCGGCGGTGCGGGCCACCGCCGGGCCGGGCGGGCCGAGCGCCGAGCAGCTGCGCGACCTGGTCGACACGTACAAGAAGATCTTCGCCCGGCACGTCGGTCACGACTTCCCGCAGGCCCCGCACGAGCAGCTCTTCCTGGCCGTGCGGGCGGTGTTCTCCTCCTGGCACTCGGAGCGGGCCCGGATCTACCGGCGGCAGGAGCGGATCCCGGACGACCTGGGCACCGCGGTCAACGTGATGGCCATGGTGTTCGGCAACCTCGGCCCCGACTCCGGGACCGGGGTGGCGTTCACCCGCGACCCGGCCACCGGCGCGCCCGGCGTGTACGGCGACTACCTGACCGACGCGCAGGGCGAGGACGTGGTGGCCGGCATCCGCAACACGGTGCCGCTGACCGAGCTGGCCCGGCTGGACCCGGCGAGCTTCCACCGGCTGCGGGAGATCATGGCGACGCTGGAGCGGCACTACCGCGACCTGTGCGACGTCGAGTTCACCATCGAGCGCGGCCGGCTGTGGATGCTGCAGACCCGGGTCGGCAAGCGCACCCCGGCGGCCGCGTTCGTGATCGCCGCCCAGTTGGCCGAGGAGGGGCTGATCACCGCCGACGAGGCGCTGACCCGGGTCACCGGGGCGCAGCTCGCCCAGCTCGCGTTCCCCGCCTTCGACACGACCGGCGCGCCGGAGCCGCTCGCCGTCGGGGTGGGCGCGTCGCCGGGAGCCGCGGTGGGGCGGGTGGTGTTCGACTCCGCCGCCGCGGCGGCGGCCACCGGGCCGGTGATCCTGGTCCGCCCGGAGACCACCCCGGACGACCTGCCCGGCATGATCGCCGCGGCCGGCGTGCTCACCTCGCGCGGCGGCAAGACCTCGCACGCCGCCGTGGTGGCCCGGGGCATGGGCCGCACCTGCGTGTGCGGGGCGGACGCGCTGCGCATCGACGTCGAGCGCGGCGAGTTCCGCGTCGGCGACCGGGTGGTGCCGGCCGGGGAGCTGGTCTCGATCGACGGCACCAGTGGACGGATCTGGCTCGGCGAGGTGCCGGTGCAGCCGTCCCCGGTGGCCCGCTATCTGGCCGGTGAGCTGCACCCGGAGAGCGACCCGCTGGTCGCCGCCGTGCACCGCCTGCTCACGCACGCCGACGCGGTGCGGACGCTCGGGGTGCGGGCGAACGCGGACACGCCGGAAGACGCGCGCCGGGCCCGCCGCTTCGGCGCCGCCGGGATCGGGTTGTGCCGGACCGAGCACATGTTCCTCGGCGAGCGCCGGGAACTGGTCGAGCGGCTGATCCTGGCCACGGACCCGACCGAGCTGCGGGCGGCGCTGGACGCGCTGCTGCCGTTGCAGCGGGCCGACTTCGTCGGGCTGCTGGCCGCGATGGACGGTCTGCCGGTCACCGTGCGGCTGCTGGACCCGCCGCTGCACGAGTTCCTGCCGCCGCTGGCCGACCTGACCGCCCGGGTGGCCCGTGCCGAGGCGCGCGGCGAGGACCCGGGTCGCGACGCCACGCTGCTGGCGGCGGTGCGGCGGATGCACGAGGCGAACCCGATGCTCGGGCTGCGCGGCGTCCGGCTCGGGCTGGTGGTGCCGGGACTGTTCGCCATGCAGGTGCGGGCGCTCGCGGAGGCGGCCGCGCAGCGGCTGCGGGCCGGCGGCGACCCGCGCCCGGAGATCATGGTCCCGCTGGTCGGGGACGTGCGGGAACTCGCCGCCGTCCGGGACGAGGCGCGCCGTGTGCTGGCCGCTGTCGACGGCGCACCGGAGATCCCGATCGGCACCATGGTCGAGACGCCCCGGGCGGCGCTCACCGCCGCGGAGATCGCCGGCGAGGCGAGCTTCTTCTCCCTCGGCACCAACGACCTGACGCAGACCACCTGGGCGTTCTCCCGGGACGACGTGGAGGGGTCGTTCTTCCCCGCGTACCTGGCCCGGGGCATCTTCGGAGTGTCGCCGTTCGAGAGCGTCGACACCGCCGGCGTCGGGCGGCTGGTCCGGCTCGCCGTCGCCGAGGGCCGGGCGACCCGGCCGGACCTGACCGTCGGCGTCTGCGGCGAGCACGGCGGCGACCCCGACTCGATCGCGTTCTTCGCCGCGGCCGGACTCGACTACGTGTCCTGCTCGCCGTACCGGGTGCCGGTGGCGCGGTTGGCCGCCGGCCGGGCCGCGGTCGAGGCCGGCACCGACAACTCCGACTCCCGCTAGGAGGGCAGCGTCATGACCGCCATCTTCAACCCGACCGGCCTGGCCACCGTTCCCCCGGTCCCCCGGCCCGCGCCGCCGGCCCCGGACCCGGCGCCCGCCGCCCCCGAGCCGGTGGTCCCGACCGCCGTCGGTCCGGTGGGGCCGGTGCTGGAGCTGCCCGGCACGCCGGGCGCCGCGCTGGTGCCGGTGACCTGCTCCGGTCGCCCGGTAGGCGCGTTCGTCCTGGTCGACGGCCGGGTCCGCTACCGCCGGGTAGTCGACCCCGACCAGTTGGTCGCGGCCGCCACCGGCGCGTTCGCGGTGGCCGCGCTCACCGCCGCCGTGGCGCTGTGGTCCCGCCGCCGCCCACCGGCGGTCGGCACGGTGACGATGGGCCCCGGCGGCTGGCTCAGCCTCCGCGGCGCGTCGATCCCCCGCCCCCGCCCCGACGACCGTCCCTGGTGGGCCCGCCTCCTGCGGGCCCACCCCCTCCCCCGCTGACCCCCCCTGTCCGCGCCGGGCGGCCCGCCCGGCGCGGCGCCGGTCGTCGCGTCGACCCGGTCGGCGGGAGGGGCGTAGGTCCCGGGCACGGGGTCCGTGGGGCTCTGCCGGGAGGGCCGGCGGGGCGGGAGGCTCGGGGTGAAGGTCGAACGAGGGAGCGAGCATGAGCGGCAACCAGCGCACCGTGGATCCGTGGCGGGGATTCCGGGACGGACCGTGGCGGGAGACCGTCGACGTGGCCGACTTCGTCCGGCGCAACCACGAGCCCTACACCGGCGACGCGTCGTTCCTCACCGGCCCGACCCCCCGCACCCTCGCGGTGTGGGACCGGCTGCGGGCCCTGTTCCCGGAGGAGCGCCGGCGCGGGGTGTACGACGTGGACGTGGCGACCCCGTCGACCATCACCTCGCACGCGCCCGGCTACGTCGACCGGGAGCGCGAGCTGATCGTCGGGTTGCAGACCGACGCGCCGCTGCGCCGGGCGATCATGCCGGCCGGCGGGCTGCGGATGGTGGAGACCGCGCTGCGGGCGTACGGCCGCGAACCCGACCCGCGCGTGCACGAGATCTTCACCCGGTACCGCCGGACCCACAACGACGCGGTCTTCGACGCGTACCCGGAGGCGGTGCTGGCCGCCCGGCGCTCGCACGTGATCACCGGGCTGCCCGACGCCTACGGGCGGGGCCGGATCATCGGCGACTACCGCCGGGTGGCGCTGTACGGGGTGGACCGGCTGGTCGAGGAGCGGCGCGCCCACCGGGCCGCGCTGGACGACCGACGCAGCACCGACGACGTGATCCGGGACCGGGAGGAGCTGGCCGAGCAGATCCGCGCGCTCGGCGAGCTGAAGGAGATGGCGGCCTCGTACGGCTTCGACATCTCCCGCCCGGCCGCCACCGGGCAGCAGGCGATCCAGTGGCTCTACTTCGCCTACCTGGCCGCGACCAAGGAGCAGAACGGCGCGGCCATGTCGCTCGGGCGCACCGCCGGCTTCGTCGACGTCTACCTGCGGCGGGACATCGCCGAGGGGCGGCTGGACGAGACCGGCGCGCAGGAGCTGGTCGACGACTTCGTGATCAAGCTGCGGATCATCCGCTTCCTCCGCACCCCCGAGTACGACCAGCTGTTCTCCGGCGACCCGACCTGGGTCACCGAGTCGCTCGGCGGGATGGGCGCGGACGGCCGGCCGCTGGTCACCCGCACCACGTACCGCTACCTCCAGACGCTCTACAACCTCGGTCCGGCCCCCGAGCCGAACCTGACCGTGCTCTGGTCGCCCCGGTTGCCCGACGGGTTCAAGCGCTTCTGCGCCCAGGTGTCGCTGGACACCAGCGCCATCCAGTACGAGAACGACGAGCTGATCCGCCCCGCGTACGACGACGACACCGCGATCGCCTGCTGCGTGTCGGCCATGCGCGTCGGCCGGGACATGCAGTTCTTCGGCGCCCGGGCGAACCTGGCCAAGGCGCTGCTCTACGCGATCAACGGCGGCCGGGACGAGCTGACCGGCGCGCAGGTCGCCCCGCCGACCCCGCCGGTGGGCGGCGAGACGCTCGACCACGACGAGGTGCTCGCCGCGTACGACCGGACGCTGGACTGGCTCGCCGAGACGTACGTGGACGCGTTGAACGTGATCCACCACCAGCACGACCGGTACGCGTACGAGCGGCTGGAGATGGCGCTGCACGACCACCCGGTGCGGCGGTTCATGGCCACCGGCATCGCCGGCCTCTCGGTCGCGGTGGACAGCCTCTCGGCCATCCGGTACGGCCGGGTCAAGGTGCTGCGCGACGCGACCGGGCTGGCCGTCGACTACGCGGTCGAGGGCGAGTTCCCGACGTACGGCAACGACGAGGACCGGGCCGACGAGATCGCCGTGTGGCTGGTCGAGACGTTCGCCGCGAAGCTGCGCCGGCAGCGCACCTACCGGGACGCCGAACTGACCATGTCGGTGCTCACCATCACGTCGAACGTCGTCTACGGCACCCACACCGGCGCCACCCCGGACGGGCGGCGGGCCGGCGAGCCGTTCGCGCCCGGCGCCAACCCGATGAACGGCCGGGACACCCACGGCCTGGTCGCCTCGGCGCTGTCGGTGGCGAAGCTGCCGTACGACGCGGCCCGCGACGGTATCTCGTTGACCGGCACGGTCACCCCCGACGGCCTGGGTCACACCCGCGAGGAGCGGATCACCAACCTGGCCGGGGTGCTCGACGGCTACACCGACGCCGGCGGGTTCCACCTCAACGTCAACGTGCTGGACCGGGCCACGCTGCTGGACGCGATGGCCCACCCGGAGCGGTACCCGCAGCTCACCGTCCGGGTCTCCGGGTACGCGGTGAACTTCGTCCGGCTCACCCGTGAGCAGCAGCGGGACGTGGTGTCCCGGACGTTCCACGGGTCGCTGTGACCGACCGCCCGCCGGTGGCGCCCGTCGCGGCGCCACCGGTTCTCCACGGGGCGGTGCACTCCTGGGACACCTCGGTGGGGGTGGACGGGCCGGGCACCCGGTTCGTCGTCTTCCTCGCCGGATGCCCGCTGCGCTGCCGCTACTGCCACAGCCCGGACACCTGGTACGGGCGCAGCGGCCGGCGGCGCACGGTGGACGAGATGGTGGCCCTGGCGACCCGGTACCGCCGCTTCGTCGCGGTGGCCGGCGGCGGCGTCACGGTCAGCGGCGGCGAACCGTTGCTGCAACCGGCGTTCACCGGGGAGCTGCTGCGCCGCTGTCACGCGCTCGGCCTGCACACCGCGCTGGACACCTCCGGGTTCCTCGGCGACCGCGCCGACGAGTCGCTGCTGGACGCCACCGACCTGGTGCTGCTCGACGTGAAGGCGGGCAGCCCGGCGACGTACCGGCGGGTCACCGGCACCGGCCGGCTCGCGCCGACGCTGCGCTTCGCCCGCCGGCTGGCCGACCGGGGCACGCCGATGTGGATCCGGTACGTGCTGGTCCCGGGGCTGACCGACGCCCCCGACGAGGTGTCCCGGGTGGCCGACGCGGCCGCCGGGCTGGCCACCGTCGAGCGGGTCGAGGTGCTGCCGTTCCACCGGCTCGGCGCGCACAAGTACGCCGAGCTGGGCCTGACCTTCCCGCTGGCGGACACCGCACCGCCGGACCCGGAGCTGCTGGCCCGGGTACGCGGACAGTTCGCCGAGCGCGGCCTGACCGTCACCTGATCCGGCCGGCGCGACCCTAGGATGGGCGCATGCCTTCCGTACGATCGCGCCGCCGCCGGACCGCAGACCTCCGCACCGCGCTCGCGAGCGTGACCGGTGCGCGGGCCACGGGCGCCACGGCCGTCGGGGCGAAGGCCACCGGAGCGGGCGCGACCGGCGCGCGGGCCGTCGGCGCGCTGGCCCTGGGCGCCGTGGCGGTGGGCGCCCTGGCGGTGGGCTCGCTCGTGATCGGCCGGCTGGCAGTGCGCCGCGCGGTGATCCGCGAGCTGCGCATCGGTCGGCTGGAGGTGGGCGAGCTGGTCGTGCGGCGCACCACCGACCCGGGTCAGCTCGCCACGGACGTGGGATAGCCGTACAGGTCGAGCAGGCGCACCCGGGAGGCCTGCAGGCGATCCACCACGACGCTCATGAACCGGGCGGTGAGCTGCCGGCCGAGCGTGTCGTCGGACTCCATCAGCCGGCGCACCCCGTCCGCGTCCAGCTCGACCGCCGTGCTGCGCTGGGTGGCCACCGCGCCGAACTGCCAGCGGTAGGGCGGGAACAGCCAGGACCAGCCGAGCACCCCGCCCGCCCCGATCGTCTCGATGCCCACGTCGCCGCGACCGGGCACCGGGAAGTCCAGCGCGACCTGGCCGCCCCGGACCAGCCAGAACCGCTCGGCCGGCTGGCCGGCGCGGAACAGCCGGTGCCCGGGGTGCCAGACCACCGGGCGGGCGTACCCGGTGAGCCGGGGCAGCCACTCGTCGGGCAGCCCGGCCAGGAACGGGTGGACCCGGAGCATCTCCAGCGGGGTCATGGCGCCTCCACGGTCGGCAGAAGAAAGCCGTGGTCCCATCACACCCCGTCACGCCCCCGACGCGGAAGGGGCCGATGGTCCCGAGCTGCGCGGGGCGGCCGCCCCTGCCCCGGCACGGCCCGCGGGACCAGGCTGGAGGTGGACGAAGGAGGACGTGATGACCGACAGATCCGGTGCCCCCGTCGTGGTGGGTGTGGACGGTTCCCCGTCGGCGCTGGACGCGGTGCGGCTGGCCGCGCGGGAGGCGGTGCTCCGGCACCGGCCGCTGCGGGTGGTGAACGCGTTCCTGTGGCCGTTGCTCGGCACGCCGCTCGGTCCGGTCGCCGCCACGCTGCCCGACGACGAGCTGCGGCAGGAGGCCGGCAAGCTGGTCCAGGAGGCGATCGACGAAGCCCGCAAGGTCGACCCCGACCTGCCGGTGAGCGGAGCGGTGGTGGACGGCGGGCCGGTCGCGGTGCTGCTGCGGGAGAGTCGCGGCGCGGCGCTGCTGGTGCTGGGTCACCGCGGTCTGGGCGGCTTCGCCGAGCTGCTGGTCGGTTCGGCGGCGGTGCAGCTCTCCGCCCGCGCCGACTGCCCGGTGCTGATCGCCCGGGGCGACGCCCGGGCGGCCGGACCGGTGGTGGTCGGGGTGGACGGCTCCGCGCTGTCGACCGAGGCGGTCGGCTTCGCGTTCGCCGAGGCCGCCCGGCGCGGCGCCGACCTGGTCGTCGTGCACACCTGGCTCTATCCGCAGCCGGTGACGCGGCGGGAGAGCTACGGCGACATCATGCCCCTGGTGTACGACCCGGAGCGGCTGCGCGCGGACGAGGAGCGGGTGCTCGCCGAGTCGGTGGCCGGCTGGGCGGAGCGCTACCCGGAGGTCACGGTGCGGCCGAAGCTGATCGCCGCCACCCCGGCCCGGGCGCTGGTCGAGGAGTCCACCGACGCGCAGCTGACCGTGGTCGGCGCGCACGGGCGGGGCACCCTCGGCGGGCTGCTGCTCGGCTCGGTCAGCCACGCGGTGCTGCACCACTGCCGCAGCCCGCTGGCGATCGTGCGGCACCGCCGGGAGCCGGCCGGCTGACCGGTCCGCGTCCACGGGCGCCGGTCGGGTGCGCAGCCGCCCGACCGGCGCCCGGATCCGTGGCGTCGCCCGCGCGGCGGGGCCGGGACGGCCACAATGGCGGGAGTCGACCGAGGGGGTCCCGATGAACCGACCCGTCGTGGCGGGGGTGGACGGATCGCCGTCCAGCCTGGCCGCCGCCGAGCTGGCCGCCGCGACCGCCGTCGCGCGGTCCCGGCCCCTGCTGCTGGTGCACGGCTACCTGCACCCGCTCGGCTACGGGGTGCCGCTCAACCCGTACGACCTCGGGGTGCCGGCGCCGACCGAGGAGGCGGAGAAGATGCTGGAGCGCGTCGCCGCCGAGCTGGCCGAACGGCATCCCGGCCTGCGGGCGCAGGTGCGGCAGGTCGCCGGCGGCCCGGGCGCGGCCCTGGTCGAGGAGTCGCGCCGGGCCGAGCTGGTGGTGGTGGGCAGCCGAGGCGTGGGCGGCTTCGCCGGCCTGCTGCTCGGCTCGGTGGGCGGGCAGCTGGCACAGCACGGGCACTGCCCGGTGCTGGTGGTCCGCCCGGCCGAGGAGCCGATCCCGGTGGGCGGCCCGGTGGTGGTCGGCGTGGACGGCTCCGACTCCGCGGCGTACGCGGTGGAGCTGGCCGCCGACGAGGCCGACCGCCGCGACGCCGAGCTGGCGCTGCTGCACGTCCGGTCGCCGGAGCGCGGCGCGGTGGCGCCGGAGGTCGCCGCCGAGGCGGGCGCCGCCGAGCGGGCCGAGGCGACGGAGCTGCTGGCCACGGCGGCCGACACGGTCCGCCGGGAGCATCCGGGACTGCGGGTGACCGAGCGCGCCGTCGTCGCCGCCTCCCCGGAGTCCGCGCTGCGGGAGGCGAGCGGCGAGGCGTCGCTGGTGGTGGTCGGCTCCCGGGGTCGGGGCGGCTTCGCCGGGCTGCTGCTCGGCTCGGTCAGCCAGGCCCTGGTGCAGCACGCCCACTGCCCGGTGCTGGTGGCCCACCGGCCGGAACCGGCCGACGACTGACCTCGGTCGGCGACCGGTCCGGCCGAGCCGGGTTCAGGACGGGTCGCGGCCGGCGAGCAGGTCGGCGAAGTCGGTGGTGAGCGCGAACGGGTCGGCCGGGCCGGTCGCGGGCGGTCGGTGGTCCACCTGCTCGGCCAGTTCGCCGGCGGCCCGCCGGATCCGGACCCGCAGCGCGCTGTCGCCGTCGTCGCCGGCCCAGTCCTCGGGCGCGGCGAAGACCGCCGTCGGCAGCACGACCGCCCGCAGGTACGTGAACATCGGGCGCACCGCGTGCTCCAGCGCCAGCGAGTGCCGCGCGGTGCCACCGGTCGCCGCGATCAGCACCGGCTTGCCGGCCAGCGCGTCCCGGTCGACCACGTCGAAGAAGGACTTGAACAGCCCGTTGTAGGACGCGTTGAACACCGGCGTGACGGCGATCAGCCCGTCGGCCGCCGCGACCGCGTCCAGCGTCCGGCGCAGCGCGCCCGGTGGGAAGCCGGTGAGCAGGTGGTTCACCACGTCGTGCGCGTGCTCGCGCAGCTCCACCGCGTGCAGGTCGACGTCCGCGCCACGACCGGCCAGCTCGTCGCGGGCGGCCGCGGCGAGCTGGTCGGCGAGCAGGCGGGTGGACGAGGGCTGGCCGAGACCGGCCGAGACGACCGCGAGCGTACGCCGGGTCACCGGTCCTCCTCCGTGGTCGTCGCGGCGTCGCGGGCGGCGAGCAGGGCGGCGTGGGTGGGCGCCTCGGGCACGTGCGCGGGACGCATCGAGTCGAACTCCTTGCGCAGCACCGGGACCACCTCCTCGCCCAGCAGGTCGAGCTGCTCCAGCACCGTCTTCAGCGGCAGGCCGGCGTGGTCCATCAGGAACAGCTGCCGCTGGTAGTCGCCGACGTACTCGCGGAAGCCCAGCGTGCGGTCGATGACCTGCTGCGGGCTGCCCACGGTCAGCGGCGTCTCCCGGGTGAACTCCTCCAGCGACGGGCCGTGCCCGTAAACCGGGGCGTTGTCGAAGTAGGGCCGGAACTCGCGCACCGCGTCCTGGGAGTTGCGGCGCATGAAGACCTGCCCGCCGAGGCCGACGATCGCCTGGTCGGGTGAGCCGTGGCCGTGGTGCGCGAAGCGCTCACGGTAGAGGCCGACCATCCGCTGGGTGTGCTCCTTGGGCCAGAAGATGTGGTTGGCGAAGAAGCCGTCGCCGTAGTAGGCGGCCTGCTCGGCGATCTCGGGGCTGCGGATGGAGCCGTGCCAGACGAACGGCGGGATGCCGTCGAGCGGGCGCGGGGTCGAGGTGAACGACTGCAGCGGGGTGCGGAAGCGTCCCTTCCAGTCGACCACGTCCTCGCGCCACAGCCGGTGCAGCAGGTCGTAGTTCTCGATAGCGAGCGGGATGCCGTTGCGGATGTCCTGCCCGAACCACGGGTAGACCGGGCCGGTGTTGCCGCGCCCCATCATCAGGTCCACCCGGCCGTCGGCCAGGTGCTGGAGCATCGCGTAGTCCTCGGCGATCTTCACCGGGTCGTTGGTGGTGATCAGCGTGGTCGAGGTGGACAGCAGCAGCCGCTCGGTGCGCGCGGCGATCCAGCCGAGCATGGTGGTCGGCGACGACGGCACGAACGGCGGGTTGTGGTGCTCGCCGGTGGCGAACACGTCCAGCCCGACCTCCTCGGCCTTGAGCGCGATGGTGGTCATGGCCGTGATCCGGTCGCGCTCGGAGGGCAGCCGACCGGTGGTCGGGTCGACCGTGACGTCACCTACGGTGAAGATTCCGAACTGCATGACCAGCTCCTCGGGTGGGGTGCGGACCGGGCGGTCCGGGGATCGCCCCGCACAACATACTTGACGAGTCAACTATTCCAGGAGGCGCGTGGCCCCGACCGTCCGGCTAACCTTGCCGCGATGACGTACCCCTGGCTCCGGGCCCCGGCGGCGCGGGTCGCGGCCACCGCGCAGACCCTCCTCGGCTGGACCGTCTCGGCGAACGGCGTGCGCGTGCGGTTGACCGAGGTCGAGGCGTACGCCGGCACCGGCGAGGACCCCGCCTCGCACGCCCACCGCGGACCCACGCCCCGCAACCAGGTCATGTTCGGCCCCGCCGGGCACGTCTACGTGTACTTCGTGTTCGGCATGCACTGGTGCGCCAACATCGTCTGCGGTCGGGACGGCGAGGCGGCGGCCGTGCTGCTGCGCGCCGGCGCGGTGGTGGACGGGATCGAGACCGCCCGGGAGCGCCGCCCCCGCGCGTCGGACCGGGACCTGGCGCGCGGGCCGGCCCGCCTGGTCAGCGCGCTCGGCCTCGGTCGGGACGCCAACGGCACCTCGGCCGTCGACGGCACCGGCCCGCTGCTGCTGACCCCGCCCGGAACGCCGGTCGACCCCGCGCGGATCGTCGCCGGCCCGCGGGTCGGCGTGGCCGCCGCCCACGACCTGCCGTGGCGGTTCTGGCTGGCCGACGAGCCCACCGTGAGCGTCTACCGCCGCCACACCCCCCGCCGCCGCTCGCCGCTCCCCCGCTAGCCCCCCACCCCGCCCGCACCCGCCCGGCGCCCGCGCCGCGCCCGCCGACCCCAGCCACGCCGATCAAGGGGTTCGCGTCACGGCAGGAGAGGGCGGCTGACGCTAACTCCTTGATCAACGCGCGGCGCGGGCGGGAGGAGCGGGAAGGCAGGTGGGGTGGGGTGGCAACCCGATGGTCCCGCGGAGCGTCTCACTGTCAGGAGGGCAGGGCGTTGCGCACGAGTGACTTTCAACGGGGTGTTGACAACATGCCGCTATCGGGTGTGGGATGGACGACATGGTCACCGTGGACAACGACCCGTTCACCGCTCCGGATGCTGCCCAGGCCCGCGCGCACCGCAACTACGCGGCGCTGCTGCGGATCGCCGAGCGGCACGCCGGCACCAACTCCCGCCGTCGCCGCTACGCGCACCCCGACGTGCCCGACGCGTACGAGGCGGCCACGCTGGTGATGGCGCTCGCCGGCGGCGCCGAACTGCAGGAGGGCGAGGAACCGGTCGACCAGGCCGACCTGATGGCCGCGCTGACCCTGATCCCGCACGTGCGGGCCGAGGTCGACGTGCTGGAGGCCGGGCTGCTGCAGGTGGCCCGCGGGCGCGGCATGACCTGGCAGGCGATCGCGTTCGGGCTGGGGCTGGGCAGCGCGCAGGCCGCCCGGCAGCGCTACGAGCGGCTCACCGTCCGCACCGGCACCGGCGACTGAGCCTCGGGCCGGCGGACTGTCACAGCGGCGGGCGAGACTGTGCCGGACGACGGCACGGGAGGACGCGATGACGCGCGAGGAGATGCTGGCCTACTGCCTGGCCAAGCCGGGAGCCTGGCTCGACCGGCCGTGGGAGGGCGACGAGGTGGTGAAGGTGGGCAGCCGGATCTTCGCCTTCCTCGGCTCGCCCGAGGGCGAGGCCAGGATCGGCGTCAAGTGCGGCCCGACGCGGGAGGTCGCCGACGAGTGGGTGCACCGGTTCCCGGCCGACGCCCGCCCGTCGCCCTACATCGGCCGGTCCGGCTGGAACACGCTGCGCCTCGAGGGCGGCATCCCCGACGACGAACTGGTCGACGCCGCCGACGGGTCCTACGACGCGGTGGTGGCCAAGCTGCCGAAACGCGAGCGGCCGGCCGGTTGACCGCCCGCGGGGCAGGACGCCGCTCGACCGGGGCGGGCCAGCGCCCGCCCCGGGACCGGGTGGCTCAGCGGGGCACGACCCCCTCGGCGGCCCACTCCCGCCACCCCGCCAGCTTGTCCGCCGCGGCGGCGAGCTGATCGGCGACCGGCCCGGGGCCGGTGGAGCCGGGGGTGGTGCGGGCCGCGAGGGCCGAGCGCACCGAGAGCACGTCGCGCACCGACGGGTCCAGGTGCTCGCTGACCGCGGCCAGATCGGCGTCGGAGACCTCGTCCAGCGCGCAGTCGCGGGCCGCGCAGAGCGCGACCAGCCGGCCGGTGATCTCGTGCGCGTCGCGGAACGGCACGTTGCGCCGGACCAGCCAGTCGGCGACCTCGGTGGCCAGGGAGAAGCCGGACGGCGCGCTGGCCACCAGACGGTCCACCCGGACCGTCATCGTGGAGATCATCCCGGCCAGCGCGGGCAGCAGCAGCTCCAGCGTGTCGACCGCGTCGAACGCCGGCTCCTTGTCCTCCTGCATGTCCCGGTCGTAGGTCATCGGCAGGCCCTTGAGCATGGTCAGCACGCTCATCAGGCCACCGACCAGCCGGCCGGACTTGCCCCGGGCCAGCTCGGCGATGTCCGCGTTCTTCTTCTGCGGCATGATCGACGAGCCGGTGGCGAACGCGTCGTCCAGCTCCACCCAGCCGAACTCCTGCGACGTCCAGAGCACCACCTCCTCGCCGAGGCGGGACAGGTGCACGCCGACCATCGCGGTGACGAAGAGGAACTCGGCCACGAAGTCCCGGTCGGCGACCGCGTCCATCGAGTTGGCGAACGAGGTGCGGAAGCCCAGCTCCTTGGCGACGGCCACCGGGTCCAGCGGCAGACCCGAGCCGGCCAGCGCGCCCGCCCCGAGCGGGCTGATCGCGGTCCGCTCGTCCCAGTCGCGCAGCCGCTCCAGGTCGCGCAGCAGCGGCTGCACGTGGGCCAGCAGCCAGTGCCCGAACGTCACCGGCTGGGCGTGCTGCAGGTGCGTCATGCCCGGCGCCGCGGTGTCGACGTGCCGCTCCGCCTGCTCGACCAGCGCCTCGGCCAGCTCGACCAGCCGGGCCGCCACCCCACGGGCGTGGTCACGCAGGTAGAGCCGCAGGTCGGTGGCGACCTGGTCGTTGCGGGACCGGCCGGCGCGCAGCTTGCCGCCGAGGCTGCCCAGCCGTTCCAGCAGGCCCCGCTCCAGGGCGGTGTGCACGTCCTCGTCGTCCACCGTGGGACGGAACGCGCCGGACGCGCACGCCGCCTCCAGGTCGTCCAGCGCGGCCAGCATCCGACCCAGCTCCTCCGGGTCGAGCAGACCGGCGCCAGCGAGGACCCGGGCGTGCGCCCGGGAACCGGCGAGGTCGTACGGGGCGAGACGCCAGTCGAACTGGACACTCACCGACAGCCGCGCGAGCGCCTCGGCGGGACCGCCGGCGAACCGGCCTCCCCAGAGGCTCGTCCGGTTGGTGGCGGCGCTGTTCTCGGTCAGGCTCTTGTCGTCCACCCCACCCATTGTGAAGGTCACCAGCTCACCTCTCCCAACCGGGCGTCCCGCGCGGCGGCCAGGCCGCTGGGCAGGCCCCACAACCGCACGAAACCCTTCGCCAGCGACTGGTCGAACGTGTCGCCGGTGTCGTAGGTGGCCAGGCCGAAGTCGTAGAGGCTGGCCTCGGAGCGCCGCCCGGTCACCACGGCCCGGCCGCCGTGCAGGGTCAGCCGCACCTCGCCGGTGACGTGCCGCTGGGCGTCGTCGACGAACGCGTCCAGCGCCCGGCGCAGCGGGGAGAACCAGAGACCGTCGTAGACCAGCTCGCCCCAGCGCTGGTCGACGCCGCGCTTGAACCGGGCCAGGTCCCGCTCGACCGTGACCGCCTCCAGCTCCTGGTGGGCGGTGATCAGGGCGACCGCGCCGGGCGCCTCGTACACCTCGCGGCTCTTGATGCCGACCAGCCGGTCCTCGACCATGTCGAGCCGGCCCACGCCGTGGGCGCCGGCGCGCCGGTTGAGGTCCAGGATCGCCTGGTACGGGGTGACCGTCTCGCCGTCGATCGCCACCGGGACGCCGCCGTCGAAGGTGATGACCACCTCGTCCGGGTCGCGCTCCAGGGCCGGGTCGGACGTGTACGCGTAGAGGTCCTCCACCGGGGCGGTCCAGATGTCCTCCAGGAAGCCGGTCTCCACGGCCCGCCCCCACAGGTTCTGGTCGATCGAGTACGGCGACCGCGCCGTGACGTCGATCGGCAGCCCCTTCTCCTCGGCGAAGGCGATCGCCTTGTCCCGGGTCCAGGCGAAGTCCCGGGCCGGCGCGACGATCCTCAGGTCGGGGGCGAGCGCGGCCAGGCCGACCTCGAACCGGACCTGGTCGTTGCCCTTGCCGGTGCAGCCGTGCGACACGATCGTGCCGCCGTGCCGGCGCGCGGCGGCGACCAGGTGCCGGACGATCAACGGCCGGGACAGCGCGGAGACCAACGGGTAGCGGTCCATGTAGAGCGCGTTGGCCCGGATCGCCGGCACGCAGTATCCGGCGGCGAACTCGTCCCGCGCGTCGATCACCTCCGCCTCGACGGCGCCGCAGTCCAGGGCGCGCTGCCGGACGACGGTCATGTCCTCGCCGCCCTGGCCGAGGTCGACCGCGACCGCGATCACCTCGGCGCCGGTCTGCTCGGCCAGGTACGGGATGGCGACGGAGGTGTCGAGACCCCCGGAGTACGCCAGGACGACCCGCTCGGTCATGGTGTGGAGTTCCCTTCGACGTTCTCGTCCCGGCGGGCCCAGGCGGCGAGCCGGTCGCCCAGTGCCGCGCCGCCGTCGGGCTCGCGGGCCACGACGAGGATGGTGTCGTCGCCGGCGATGGTGCCGACGATCTCGGACAGGCCGGCCCGGTCCAACGCGCTGGCCAGGTAGTGGGCCGCGCCCGGCGGGGTGCGCAGCACGGCGATGTTCCCGCTGGCGTCGACCCCGTTGAGCAGTTCCCGCAGCAGGCGTACCAGCCGGGCCGGCGCGCCCTCGGCGTCGCGCAACGGACGGTGGCCGTCCTCCGGGATCAGGTAGACGCCCCGCCCGTCGCCGCCGCGCGCGGTCACCGCCCCCAGTTCCTTCAGGTCCCGGGAGAGCGTGGCCTGGGTGACCTGGATGCCGT
The DNA here is from genome assembly GCF_002573675.1 of Micromonospora sp. WMMA1996. Classification (NCBI taxonomy): domain Bacteria; kingdom Bacillati; phylum Actinomycetota; class Actinomycetes; order Micromonosporales; family Micromonosporaceae; genus Micromonospora; species Micromonospora sp. WMMA1996. Next base: position 3,129,787 of record NZ_PDHU01000001.1, read on the forward strand.
CACCGGCGAGCAGGTCGGCCAGCTCGGTCTGCGAGTGGATGGGCGTGTCACGGATCAGCTCGACGATGCGGGCGTGCCGCGCGGCGCGGGTCAGCGGGGCGGTCATGTGGATGCCTCCAGGAGAAAGGTCAGCAGCGCCTTCTGGGCGTGCAGGCGATTCTCCGCCTGGTCGAACACCGCGCTGCGCGGACCGTCGAGCACCTCGTCGGTGATCTCCTCGCCGCGGTGGGCGGGCAGGCAGTGCAGCACGATCACGTCGGCCGCGGCGTGGGCGAGCAGGGCGTCGCCGACCTGGTAGGGCCGGAACGGGGTGATCCGGTCCAGCCCGTCGGCCTCCTGCCCCATGGACGTCCAGGTGTCGGTGGCGACCACGTGCGCGCCCCGGACCGCCTCGACCGGGTCGACGAGCACCCGGACCGAGCCGCCGGTGCCGGCGGCGATCTTCTCCGCCCGGGCCACGATCTCCGGGTCCGGCTGGAACCCCGCCGGGCCGGCGATCCGCACGTGCATACCGGCGGTCGCGCCGGCCAGCAGGTACGAGTGCGCCATGTTGTTCGCCGCGTCGCCGACGTACGTGAGGATCCGGCCCGCCGTGGCGCCGAACCGCTCGCGCACGGTGAGCAGGTCGGCCAGGAGCTGGCAGGGGTGGTAGGTGTCGGTGAGCGCATTGACCACCGGCACCGTGGCGTGCGCCGCCACCTCGGCGATCCGGTCGTCGCCGTGGGTCCGCAGCACGATCGCCGCGACGTAGCGGGACAGCACCCGACCGGCGTCGGCCAGCGTCTCGCCCCGACCGAAGTGGGTGACCTGGGTGTCCACGACGAGCGGGTGGCCGCCCAGCTCGGCGATGCCGGCGTCGAACGAGATCCGGGTGCGCAGGCTCTGCTTGTCGAACAGCACCGCCACCGACCGGGGCCCGGCCAGCGGCTTGTGGGCGTACCGCTCGGCCTTCATCCGGGCGGCGAGGTCGAGCACGGCGGCCTGCTCGGCCGGCGTGAGGTCGTCGTCGCGCAGGAAGTGGCGGATCATGCGAGGGCCTCCGTGGCGGTGGGTCCGGTCGGCGCGGGAGCGGCCGCGTCGAGCGCGGCGGGTAGGGCGGCCAGGAACGCGTCGGCCTGCGCGGCGGTGAGGATCAGCGGCGGCGCGAGCCGGACCACGCCGGGCTGCACCGGGTTGACCAGGAAACCGGCGGCGCGCAGCGCGTCGGTCACCGTGCCGGCGACCGGGGCGGCCAGCTCGACGCCGAGCAGCAGGCCGGCGCCGCGCACCCCGCGCACCAGCGGGTGCCCGAGCGCCTCGACGCCGCGCCGCAGCCGCTCGCCGACCCGCTTGACGTGGTCGAGCAGCCCCTCGTTCGCGATCGTGGCGACCACCGCGAGCGCGGCGGCGCAGCTGACCGGGTTGCCGCCGAACGTGGTGCCGTGCGAGCCGGGGGTGAGCAGGTCGGCGGCCGGGCCGAAGGCCAGGCACGCGCCGAGCGGCAGGCCGCCGCCGAGCCCCTTGGCCAGCGTGACCACGTCCGGCTCGACGCCCTCGGCCTGGTGGGCGAACCAGTGCCCGGTACGCCCGACGCCGGTCTGCACCTCGTCGAGCACCAGCAGCGCGCCGCGTGCGGCGGTGATCCGCCGGGCCGCCGCGAGGTAGCCCGGCGGCGGGACGACCACGCCGTTCTCCCCCTGGATCGGCTCCAGGATCACCATCGCGGTGGCGTCGGTGACCGCCTCGGCCAGCGCGTCGACGTCGCCGTAGGGCACGTGGGTCACGTCGCCGGGCAGCGGGCGGAACGGGTCGGCCTTGGCCGGCTGACCGGTGAGCGCCAGCGCGCCCATGGTCCGGCCGTGGAAACCACCGTGGGCGGCCACCACGTGGCGTCGACCGGTGAGCCGGGAGAGTTTGAACGCCGCCTCGTTGGCCTCCGCGCCGGAGTTGGCGAAGAAGACCCGGCCCGGCCGGCCCGCGAGGGCCAGCAGCAGCTCGGCCAGCGCGACCGGCGGTTCGGCGACGAACAGGTTCGACACGTGCCCCAGCGTCGCGACCTGCCGGGTGACGGCGGCCACCACGGCCGGGTGCGCGTGGCCGAGCGCGTTGACGGCGATGCCGCCGACCAGGTCCACGTACTCCCGGCCGGCCTCGTCGACCACGACGGCGCCGGAGCCGGAGACGAGCGCCAGTGGCGGTGTGCCGTAGTTGTCCATCATGGTGGCGCGCCAGCGCCGCACCAGCGTGCTCATGAGCCGATCACCATCGTTCCGAACCCTTCCGAGGTGAAGACCTCCAGCAGCGTGGAGTGCGCGACCCGGCCGTCGACGACGTGCGCGGCGGGTACTCCCCCACGCACCGCCCGCAGGCACGCCTCCATCTTCGGGACCATGCCCGACTCCAGCGACGGCAGCAGCGTCGCCAGCTCGTCGGCGGTGATCTCGCTGATCAGGCTGGACGTGTCGGGCCAGTCCGCGTACAGGCCGGGCACGTCGGTGAGGACGACCAGCTTGCGCGCGTCCAGGGCGACCGCGAGCGCGGCGGCGGCGGTGTCCGCGTTGAGGTTGTGCAGCACCCCGTCGGCGTCCGGGGCGACGGTGGAGATGACCGGGATCCGGCCGGCCGCGATCAGGTCGGTGACCGCGGAGGCGTTCACCGACTCCACGTCGCCGACCTGCCCCACGTCGACCGGCTCCCCGTCCACGTACGCCGGCCGGCGCACCGCGGTGAACAGGCCGGCGTCCTCGCCGGAGAGCCCGACCGCGAACGGGCCGTGCGCGTTGACCAGGCCGACCAGCTCCCGGCCGACCTGCCCGACGAGGACCATCCGGACCACGTCCATGGCCTCGGGGGTGGTGACCCGCAGGCCGCCCCGGAACTCGCTGGCGATGCCGAGGCGGCCCAGCATGGCGGAGATCTGCGGGCCGCCGCCGTGCACGACGACCGGCTTGAGGCCGGCGTACCGGAGGAAGACCATGTCCGCGGCGAACGCCCGCTGGAGCGCGGGGTCCACCATGGCGTTGCCGCCGTACTTGACCACGACGGTCGCGCCGGCGAGGCGGGCCAGCCAGGGCAGCGCCTCGATCAGCGTGGCGGCCTTGGCCTGGGCCTGGCTGAGGTCAGCGGTGAGGTTCATGTGGAGTAGGCCGAGTTCTCGTGCACGTACGCGTGGGACAGGTCGTTGGTCCAGACGGTGGCGGCGGCGCCACCGGCGTGCAGGTCGATCCGGATGGTCACGTCGCGGCCGGTGAGGTCCACCTTGGCGCGGTCCTCGGCGGCGGCGCCGGCCCGGCACACCCAGATCCCGTTGACCGCCACGTCGACGTCGTCGGGCTCGAACGTGGCGGCGGTGGTGCCGACGGCGGCGAGGATGCGACCCCAGTTCGGGTCGTTGCCGAACAGCGCGGTCTTCACCAGGTTGTTGCGGGCCACCGCGCGGCCCACCTCCACGGCCTCGTCCTCGTACGCCGCGCCCACCACGTCCACGGCGACCTGTTTGGTCGCGCCCTCCGCGTCGGCGAGGAGCTGCTGGGCCAGGTCGTGGCAGGCGGCGGTGACCGCGGCGGTCAGCTCGGCCTCGGTCGGCTCGATGCCGGACGCGCCGCTGGCCAGCAGCAGCACGGTGTCGTTGGTGGACATGCAGCCGTCGGAGTCGACCCGGTCGAACGTGACCCGGGTGGCGGCCCGCAGCGCGGCGTCCAGCACGTCCGGGCCGGCCACCGCGTCGGTGGTGAGCACGCAGAGCATGGTCGCCATGGCCGGCGCCAGCATCCCGGCGCCCTTCGCCATCCCGCCGACGGTCCAGCCGCTGCCGCGCGCCACCGTCGTCTTGGGTCGGGTGTCCGTGGTCATGATCGCCTCGGCGGCCGGTCCGCCGCCGTCGCGGGACAGTCCGCGCACCGCGTCGCGTACGCCGGGCAGCAGCTTGTCCATCGGCAGCCGCTCGCCGATCAGGCCGGTCGAGCAGACCGCGACCTCGCCGGCGCCGACGATCAGCCGAGGGCTGCTGCCGGTGAGCGCGGCGGCGGTGTGCTCGGCGGTGGCGTGGGTGTCCTGGAAGCCGGCCGGGCCGGTGCAGGCGTTCGCGCCGCCGGAGTTGAGCACCACGGCACGGACCACGCCGCCGTGGACGACGCGCTGGGTCCAGAGCACCGGGGCGGCCTTGACCCGGTTGGCGGTGAACACGCCGGCGACCCCGGCGTCCGGGCCGTCGTTGACGACCAGCGCGACGTCACCGGCGCCGGAGGTCTTGAGGCCGGCGGCGACACCGGCGGCGCGGAAGCCGCGGGGGGTGGTGACACTCATGGGGTTACTCCGAAGACGGACAGACCGGTGGTCTCGGGGAGACCGACCATCAGGTTGGCGTTCTGCACGGCCTGGCCGGCCGCGCCCTTGCCCAGGTTGTCGATGGCGCTGACCACGATCACCCGCCCCGAGTCGACGTCCACGGTCGCCTGGAGGTGGCAGGAGTTCGAGCCGGCGGTGGCGGCGGTGTGCGGCCACGCCCCCTCGGGCAGCACGTGCACGAACGGCGCGTCGGCGTAGGCGGCGGCCAGCACCGCGCGCGGGTCGGCGTCACCGGTCGGCAGCGCGGTGACGGTGGCCAGGATCCCGCGCGGCATGGGCGCGAGGACGGGCGTGAACGACAGGCCGGCCGCGCCGCTGGCCTGCTTGATCTCCGGCACGTGCTGGTGCGCGCCCACCTTGTAGGGCGACAGGTCGCCCATCACCTCGCTGCCGAGCAGGTGCGCCTTCGCCGCCCGGCCGGCGCCGGAGGTGCCGGAGGCGGCGACCACCACCACGTCGTCGGGGCGTACCGCGCCGGCGGCGATCAGCGGCGCCAGGGCGAGGATGGTGGCGACGGCGTAGCAGCCGGTGTTGGCCACCCGCCGGGCCGCGGCGATCTCCGCCCGCTGGCCGGGCAGCTCCGGCAGCCCGTACGTCCACGCGCCGGCGTACGCGCCGGCGTAGTAGCGGGCCCAGGCGTCCGCGTCGCGCAACCGGTGGTCGGCGCCGAGGTCGACCACCGCGACGCTGTCGGGGAGGGCCGCCGCGAGCGCCGCCGACTGGCCGTGCGGCAGGGCCAGGAAGACCAGGTCCGCGTCGGCCAGGGCCGCCGGCTCGGTCGCCCCGAACACCAGGTCCAGGCCGACGAGCTGCGGGTGTACGGCGGCGACGGGCTGACCGGCCTGGCTGTGCGCGGTGGCGGTGACCAGGTCGAACTCGGGGTGACCGGCGAGCAGGCGCAGCAGTTCGCCGCCGGCGTATCCACTCGCCCCCGCCACCGCTACTCGAATGCCCATACTGCCCTCCGCATGACTATGCACGAAGGTTAGCAGGACCGCACCCTCACTGCAAGTTCATACAGCCCACTGCATGGACGTACGCTTCTGTCGGGCGGAGCCGGGTCAGAGCGGTATCGCCCGCTCGTCCTCCGCGCGCACCATGCGCTCCAGCGGACCCGTGCAGTGCTCGGCGGCCGAGCGGAACTCGCCGTTCATCGCCAGCAACCGGTGCCCGATCTCGATCCACCGCAGGATCCGGCGCGCCGTGCTCTGCTGCTCGTCCTCGGTGAAGAACACACCGCGTTGCAGCCAGCTCGTCCCGTCCCGGACGATCGTGACGATGGTGTGCGGTGACCGGTCGCCCTCCTGCTTCGCGATGCGCTCCAGCTCCCGGAACGCGTCCACCGCCACCTCGTGCAGGCCGTTGTCGGTCGGGCGGGCGCTGGCCCGCCGCAGACACACCATCGCCCAGGTGGTGACCACCTTGAAGTGGTCCTGGCCGCCGTCGCAGCCCCGGGACGTCTCCAGGTAGGTGGCGGCCAGGTCCAGGTTCCGCCGCTCCAGCTCGTACGACCCGCACTGGAGCCAGTAGTGGAAGTCGTCCTTGAGGTAGTCGTGCAGCTGCTGATAGACCTCGCGCACCGAGTCGACCGGCAGGCCCGACTTCATCATCACCCGGTGGTTGATCAGCGCCACCATGGCGCGGCGGGTCGGGTCGTTGCGGTCGGTGATGCCGGCGCCGCGCTGGACGTAGAACAGCAGCAGCCGAGTGAAGATCTCCAGGAAGTAGTCCTTGTCCTCCCGGATCGACTTCTCCATCGCCTCCGCCACCACCCGGTGCCGGCTGCGGATGTGCCCCGACTCCCGCCGCACCAGCATCCGGCGACCGGACACCAGACGCTCGATCGCCTGGTTGACGGCCGGGTCCGGGGGGCCGTCCGAGGCGATCTGCAGCAGGGCGTTCTGCGGCAGGGTCAACGACCGGTCCTCGTACTGCAGCGCCTCGAAGAGGCAGACCGTGGCGTAGATGTCCCGCTCCCGCGGATCGAGCTGGGCGAACTCGCTGTTGACCCGCTCCTCGAACCGGTATCCGGTGATCACCTCGACCATCGCGGCCATCAGGTCGCGGTCGGAGACCTGCCGCAGCCGGTCCACCCGCGTGTCGTGCAGCTTGTACTGCTTGAGCTTGCCGAGCTGCCGATACGCCTCCAACCTCTCCACCAGGCTGTTCAGGTCGTCGTCGGTCAGCCGCAGCGGTGGCACCCGGGTCAGGCCCGCCACCTCGTCGAGCAGATGACCCCGGGTGCTGCGGATGGTCGCCGCGACCAGGATCGTGCCGCGCTGGCCGAGCCGGGTCATCAGGCGGGCCGCCTCCGCGCCGAAGATGTCGACGTCGTCGATCAGGACCGCGTCCAGTCCGAGTTCCACGCACTCGCTGATGACGTCCTGGCTCGACTTGGTCGTCGCCCGGTCCACCCACCCGACCGCCAGGCCCCGGACGTGCAGGGCCACCGCGAACTGCATCAGAGTGGTGGACTTGCCGGTGCCGGACCGGTCGTTGAGCACGAGCACCGGCTGTTGCGGCCCGGCCGAACCGGCGCGTTCCAGCATCGCCGACAGGGTGGACAACTGCGCCGGGATGTTCTGCGCGACGTCACCCCACGTCGGGTCGGTCCCCCTCAGGTACAGCGGGTCGCCGGGCGGCGCCGCCTCCAGCAGGGTGGAGACGAGCTGCACCCCGGCATTGCGGTCGAGCACGGACCGCATCCGGGCGCGCAGCTGCGCGCCCCGACGCATCGGCTCCCGGGTGGCGCCGAGCCGCTCGCGGGCCAACTCGGCGACGGTGAGCGGAACCTGGACGGTGCCCGCCCCGGCCAACTTCCACGAGGCGGTCGCGTCGTCGCCCGGCGCCACCACGAAACGCCGGGGCGCACCCGACGCCCCGGCGTCGCCGGTCAGCGTGTCCAGGTAGAGCGACAGGTGCCGACTGTCGACGGTGCTCGCTCCGAACACCACCGGGTGGGTGATCAGATCCGCCTTCAACTGCCGGAACCACTGGCCGCGGGCGCCACGCCCCCGGTCGTCGATGTCGAACGTCACCGGCCCGGCGGCGCTGCCCGGCGCGATGCCGTGCATCGCCACGACCTCCAGCTGCGGGCGGCCCCGGCCGGGCGGGTCCCGGTGCGCGTCCACCACGACCACATTGCTGCCGACCTCCATCCGGGCGGCGATGTCGTGGAAGACGTTCGTGCCGGTGCAGTCGTACACCCGGTACCACGGGGCCAGCAGCAGGCGCAGGGCGGTGTCGTTGATGGTGGTGCCGTCCGCCACCAGCATTCCCCCGATGGTGCGCCGCACCAGCGACGGGTCCGCCTGCCGCAGCCGCTGCATCAGCGCCGCCAGGGTCACCCGGCCGTCCGCGATCGGTTGGGCGAGCTGGTCCGCCAGCGCGTCGAACAGCTCGTCCGGGCTGGCGAGCGGGCTGGACCACTCGCCGCGCGACTCCGCCTCGATGCCGGAGGTGAGGACCAGGACGGCCTGCCCGGTCGCCATGATCTGGTCGATCTCGGCGAGCAGATCGCCCGGGTCCGCGCGTGCCGGCTCCGGCTCCGCCACCGGCTCCACCGCCGGCGGGGTCGGTGCGGGCCGGACGGCGTCGAGCAGGGTGCCCCCGTCCAGGTCGACCAGGCGTACGCCGCCCTCGACCCGCCGGGCGACCACGACCTGCGGCCCGGCGCCGGGGATCAGCCAGCCGGATCCGCTTCCGCCCTCGGAGCCGGCGACCGGGAGCACCGGGATCGCGGCGTCCCCCGGCAGCTCGGCGCCGGTCGGCGCGACGACCGCCACCGCGTCCACCGGCCGGGCCCAGCCCGTGGTCAGGGCGCTCACCTGACGGGAGTGCAGGGTGGCGAGTTCGGGCGAGGCGTCGGCCGTGAGCATCCGGAAGGCGGTATTGACGGTCGCCACGCCGAGGCGAACGTTTCCGGTGTCGAGCACCAGGCCGCCCTCGCCGGGCAGCAGCCCGGGCTGCCAGCCGCCCTCGGGCACGTAGCCGGCGTACCAGTCCAGGCAGGGCCGGAAGCCGGCCCGGATCGCCTCCCGTACGTCCGGCGTCTCGTCGCGCCAGAAGTCGTCCCGCACCATGTGCCACCAGTCGGTCAGCGACCGGACGGTCGGCAGAGCCGGGGAGAGCGGTGCGCGGTCCGCGAGGCCGGGCACGGCCAGGACGGCGGGGAGTTCCGTCGGCACCGGAGCCTCACAGCACTCGGCGAGGATTCGGTCCACGACCGCCGACACCGCGGCGAACTCGTCCGCCGAGGCCGACGACGTGAGGTCGCCGACGAGCACCAGCGCGTCCACCGCGCCGCCCTCGTCGTGCAGGCGGGCGACCGCAGCCGCGCAGCGACTCCCCAGGGCCTCCGCGTCGGAGGCGATCGAGGGCGAACCTCGCACGATCAGGAACGTGGGGTCGTTGTGCAGTGCCATCGGCTCAGCCCTCCCTGGTCAGCGCGGCCGACACCGCGCTCCTCGGAACTCGGACGGTGACGTCACGACGATCGCCGCAACGGGCGAGCCTGACGGAGACGAACTGCCCCGACATCGAGCGCACGTCGACCTTCCCCTCGACCGTCGGGCCGACCGCGGGGCCGCACAGGGCACGAAGGGTGGCCTGGCCGTCCGGCCCGAGAATGAGCACCCCGGGTCGGGTCTTGTCGGGATGTTCGACGAACAGGGCGGCGCAGAAGGTCGCCACGGTCGCCGCGAGGGCGACGACGGACACCAGGTTCGCCCACGTCTGCCGGCGGTCGACCTGCCGCGCCTCCCGGTCTCCCCGCCGGAGGACCTCCTCAATGAGCGAGCGGGCGTCGGGCGCCTCGCGCGCGGCGGTCGGCGGTGGCGGCACCACCGTCGCGATGGCGCGGACGTACAGGACCGCGGCGAACAGCCACAGCGCGACGGCGACGCACCCGGCCACCCGGGTCACCGGCGCCGCCGATGCCAGCGCCGTGAGGGTGAACGTCGCCACCAGGGCGCCGGCGAAGACGGTGACGACGGACTGTGCGGCCTGGGCCCGGGTCCGGGCGCTCGACGCCGCGCGCACGCGGTCCGGGTAGTACGCCTGCACCACGGCCTCCTGGACGGAGGTCAGGAGCGGGGTGGAAGGCGAATCCGGCATGAGCGTCCTTCATCTGACGAATGTCGAAGGACTGTAGGCGCCGGCCGTGCGCGAGCGGGTCCGTCTGTACGAATCCCGACAGCACGAGGACGGCGGCGCAGGCGCGTTAAGAAGGGCCCCCGCCTCTACCGGAGGCGTTGAGCGGGGGCCCTTCCTTACACCTCAGGCGCCGCGGAGGGTGGCGCCGAAGCGCTGCGCGGCGAGCGCCACCGCGGCGTCGCGGGCGGCCACCGCCTCCTCGCCGGCCAGCGTGCGGTCCGGGGCCCGGAACGTCAGCTTGTAGGCCAGCGACTTGCGCCCCGCGCCGAGCTGCGCGGAGGTGTAGACGTCGAAGAGCCGGACGTCCTCCAGCAGCGGACCGGCGCCCTCGGCCAAGGCCCGTCGCACCTCCGCCGCCGGCACCGCCTCGTCCACCACCAGCGCCACGTCGATCAACGCCGGCGGGAACGTGGAGATGGTCGGCCCGGTCGCCAGCGGCGCGGCGGGCAGCGCGTCCAGGTCCAGCTCCATGGCGCTGGTGCGGCGGGGCAGCTCCAACGCGGCCACCACGGCCGGGTGCAGCTCGCCGGCGTGCCCGACGACGACGTCGTCCACCAGCAGCTCGGCGCAGCGCCCCGGGTGCCAGGGCGCCCGCTCGCCGGCCCGCACGGTCACCCGGTCGGCCGGGATGCCGGCGGCATCCAGCACCGCCCGGCCGGCCTCGACGGCGTCCGCCCAGCCGGCCGCCCGGCCCGCGCCCCACCAGCCGGCCGGCTCGATCTCGCCGCAGAGCGCCGCGGCGACGTGCCGCGGCTGCGCCGGGACCACCGCGTCGGCGGCGGCGAACTCCTCGTCGGTGGGCCGCCGGTCCACGCCCATGGCGGGCGGGGCGCCGACGCCGGGACGCGGGTGGAAGACCGCGCCGATCTCGTAGATCGCCACGTCCCGCTGGCCCCGACCCACGTTGCGCTTGACGATGCCCAGCAGCGGGCCGAGCAGCGTGGTGCGCAGCAGCGGCTCCTCCTCGGACAACGGGTTGGCCAGCCGCACCGCGGGTCGGCGCGGGTCGTCGGCCGGCAGGCCGAGCTGGTCGGCCAGCTCCGGCGCCACGAACGGCTGGGACAGCACCTCGACCAGGCCGCGCTCCGCCAGGGAACGGGCGACGGCCCGGCGACGCTGCTGCTGCGGGGTCAGGCCCCGGCCGGCCGGCGCGGTGGGCAGCACCGACGGCACCCGGTCGTACCCGTCGAGGCGGACCACCTCCTCCACCAGGTCGGCCGGGTCGGTCAGGTCGGGCCGCCAGCTCGGCGGCGTCACGGTGAGCACCTCACCCGCGCCGGACGCGGCCACCCCGGCGGCGCCCGGGTCCTCGCCGAGCCGGTCGGCGCCGCGCGTGACCGCGCACCCGACCTGCTCCAGCAGCTCCACCACCCGGTCCGGCGCATACGTCACGCCGACCCGGCGCGACGGCAGGTCCACCGGCAACGCGACCGGCGTCCGCGGACGGACGTGGTCGAGGTCGAGCACCTCGGCGCCGGCGGCACCGCTGGCCAGGTCGGTGAGCAGCCGGACCGCCTTCTCCAGCGCGACCAGCGGCAGCGTCGGATCGACGCCCCGCTCCCAGCGCTTGGCGGCCTCGCTGAACAGCTTGTGCCGCCGGGCGGTGCGCCCGACCATCGCCGGGTCCCAGTGCGCCGCCTCGAAGAGCACGTTCGTGGTGGAGGCGAGTACCTCGCTGGTCTCGCCACCCATCACCGCGGCCAGCGAGATCGGACCGGTGTCGTCGCAGATCACCATGTCCTCCGGTACGAGGGCACGGCTCACCCCGTCCAGGGTGGTCAGCTTCTCCCCCGGCTCGGCGCGACGCACCACCAGCGGCCCGACGATCCGGTCGGCGTCGAAGGCGTGCATCGGCTGGCCGAGTTCGAGCATCAGGTAGTTGGTGATGTCGACGGGCAGCGAGATGCTGCGCACGCCGGCGACGGTGAGCCGCTGCCGCATCCAGCCGGGCGTCTCCACGGTCGGGTCGACACCGCGCACCATCCGGGCGGCGAACCGGTCGCAGCCCACCGGGTCGCGGACCTCCACCGGGTACGCCGGCTCGGCGGTGCCGCCCGACGCGGGCGCGTCGGCGGGGTCACGGAACGGCACGCCGAGCGCGTGCGACAGCTCTCGGGCGATGCCGCGGACGCTGAGCGCGTACCCGCGGTCCGGGGTGATCTCCATCTCGACCACCACGTCGTCCAGGCCGACGATCGGCCGCGCGTCGTCGCCGGGCTGGGCCTTCACGTCCTCGGGCAGCACGATGATGCCCGAGTGGTCGTCGCCGAGCCCCAGCTCCTGCGCCGAGCAGATCATGCCGTGGGAGTTGCGCCCGTACGTCTTGCGCGCGCCGATGGCGAAGTTGCCGGGCAGCACCCCGCCCGGCAGGATCACCACGACCCGGTCGCCCTGGGCGAAGTTGCGCGCCCCGCAGACGATCTCCTGCGGCTCGCCGGTGCCGTTCGCGGCGCCCACGTCCACCCGGCAGAAGCGGATCGGCTTCTTGAAGCCGGTCAGCTCCTCGATCTCCAGGACCTCGCCCACGACCAGCGGACCGGTGACGGTCTCCCGCAGGTCCACGATCGACTCGACCTCGATGCCGAGGTCGACCAGCGCCTGCTCCAGGTCGCCGGTGGGCAGGTCGGCCGGGAGGTCCACGTACTCCCGCAACCAACTGACAGAAACTCGCATGACTCTTCTTCCACCGTTCCCGTAGCTCAGGCGCCGAACGCGCGGGTGAACCGCACGTCGCCCTCGGCCATGTCCCGCATGTCGCTGACCCCGTGCCGGACCATCACGGTCCGGTCGATGCCCATGCCGAACGCGAATCCGGAGTAGACCTCCGGGTCGATCCCACAGGCGCGCAGCACGCGCGGGTTGACCATGCCGCAGCCACCCCACTCGACCCACTGCGGCCCGTCCCGGTGCTCCGGGAACCAGACGTCGAACTCCGCCGACGGCTCGGTGAACGGGAAGTAGTGCGGCCGCCAGCGGGTCTTCGCGCCCTCACCGAACATGGCCCGGGCGAAGTGGTCCAGCGTGCCGCGCAGGTGCGCCATGGTGATGCCCTTGTCCACCACCAGGCCCTCGACCTGGTGGAAGACCGGTGCGTGGGTGGCGTCCAACTCGTCGGTGCGGTAGACCCGGCCCGGTACCACCACGTAGATCGGCGGCTTGCGGCTGAGCATGGTGCGCGCCTGCACCGGCGACGTGTGCGTACGGAGAACAAGGCCCGAACCCGCAGAGCTGGCCGAAGCCGCGGTGGAGCCGTCGGCGGGTGCGATGTGGAACGTGTCCATCAGGCCGCGGGCCGGGTGGTCGGCCGGGATGTTCAGCGCGTCGAAGTTGGTCCACTCCAGCTCGACCTCGGGACCCTCGGCCACCTCGTAGCCCATGCCGATGAACAGGTCGCTGATCTGCTCCATCAGCACCGTCAGCGGGTGGCGGGCGCCGCGCGGCCGGCGGTCGTACGGCAGGGTCACGTCGACCCGCTCCTCGACCAGCACCCGCTCGGCCCGCTCCCGGTCCAGGATCTCCTGCCGGGCGGCGTACGCGGACTCGATGGCGCGCCGGGCCTCGTTGACCCGCTTGCCGGCGTCGGACTTCGCGGCCGGCGGCAGCGCGCCGATCTCCCGGCGCGCCAGCGACACCGGGGACCGGTCCCCCAGGTGCGCGGGACGCAGCGCGGTCAACGCGTCCGGGTCGGCGGCGGCGGCGAACGCCTTCTCGGCGTCGGCCACGGCCCCGGCCAGGGAGTCCGGGTCGAGCAGGGCGACCTGCTTCGGGTCGTACGGATCGTTGCGGTAGCTCATGGTGAACGGGCACTCCCTCACGGCGGCGCCGGCCCTTCTCAGGCGGCCAGACGAGTCTACGGACGCGCGGCTTCGCCGCAGCCCGCCGGTGGGAGTCGTGCAGGGAGGAAGGTCAGGCCTGCCGCCCGCCGACACCGGCGGGCTGGCTAAACGAACGCCGTGGCGCGTTCATCACGTGGCGGACTCCCCTGCTCCGTCCTGCGTGACCGTGGGTCGACGCAGTGCTCTCGCCGAAGAATACAGGCAGACGGCCGCCGCCGCAGCCAGATTGAGACTCTCCGCGCGCCCGTGCAGCGGCACCCGGACCCGGGCGTCGGCGGCCGTGGTCAGCTCCTCCGGCAGGCCGTGCGCCTCCGAGCCGAACAGCCACGCGGTGGGGGTGGCGAGCCGGCCGGCGTCGGCGAGGTCGTCGAGGTCGCTGTCGCCGTAGCCGGTGGTGGCGAGGATCGACAGGCCGGCGGCCCGCAGCGCCTCGACGGCCGCGAGCGGGTCGGCCGCGCGCACCACGTCGACGTGGAAGAGGCTGCCGGCGGAGGCCCGCACGCACTTGCCGTTGTAGGGGTCGACGGCCTCGCCGGCGAAGACCACCGCGCCGGCGCCGGCCGCGTCCGCGGTGCGCAGCACCGTGCCGGCGTTGCCCGGGTCGCGGATCCCGGCGAGCACCGCGACCAGGCGCGGCCCACGCGCCAGGGCCTCGTCCATCGGGACGTCGAGGTGCCGGCAGACCGCCACCAGGCCCTGCGGGGCCACGGTCTCGGCGAGCGCCGCCAGGGCGTCGTCGGTGACCTCGGAGACCGGCACGTCCGCGCGGGCGGCGCCGGCGGCGAGGTCGGCGTACCGGTCGAGCGCCGCCGGGGTGCCGAACAGCTCGACCACGGCGCCGCCGAGGGCGAGCGCCTCGCGCACCGCCTGCGGCCCCTCGGCCAGGAACCGGCCGGTCTGCTCGCGGTCGCGCCGGCGCTGCAGCCGGCGGGCCGCGACGACCCTCGGGGTACGCGGGGTGAACGGACCGGGAACGGCGTCGAGGCGCCTCCCCTGCGACGGTGACTGCATGGGAGACGCCTCGATCTGCCGTACGGGTGGGTCAGCGGCCTGGGCCGCGTACAGGTGGGTCCAGCGGCCTGGGCCGCGTACAGGTGGGTCAGGCGGCCTGGGCCGCGGCGCCACCGGTGCCCTCGGCCGCCACGGCGGCGCGGGCCAGCTCGACGATCGCCGCGAACGCGGCGGCGTCGTTGACGGCCATGTCGGCCAGGATCTTGCGGTCGACCTCGATGCCGGCCAGGCGCATGCCCTGGATCAGCCGGTTGTAGGTCAGGCCGTTGGCCCGGGCTCCGGCGTTGATCCGCTGGATCCAGAGCTGCCGGAAGTCGCCCTTGCGGTCGCGACGGTCCCGGTAGGAGTACTGCATCGAGTGCAGCACCTGCTCCTTGGCCTTGCGGTAGAGCCGGGAGCGCTGACCGCGGTAACCGCTCGCGGTCTCCAGCAGGGTACGACGCTTCTTCTGGGCGTTCACAGCCCGCTTGACGCGTGCCATCTCAACTCCTTCTTCGGTTCAGGTGGCGCGCGTCAGCGGCCGAGCAGCTTCTTGATGCGCTTGGTGTCGGCCTTGGCCAGCTCGACCGTGCCGGTCAGCCGACGGGTCTGGGTGCTGGCCTTCTTCTCCAGGTTGTGGCGGAGGCCGGCCTGCTGGGCGACGATCTTGCCCTTGCCGGTCACCTTGACCCGCTTGCCCATACCCGTGTGGCTCTTCATCTTCGGCATGTGGAACGTCTCTCCCTGTTACTGGCCGCTGGTGTCAGCGGTCGGGCCGGTCTCACCGGCTGCTGCGGTCTCGCCGGCCGCCGGGGCCTCGCCACCTGCCGGGGCTCCGGACTCCTCCGCGGCGCGGTCCCGGGGCCCACCGCGCGACGCCGTGGCGGCGACCGCGGAGGCCTTGACGGCCCGGTGCGGAGCGAGAACCATGATCATGTTTCGACCGTCCTGCTTCGGCGCGGCCTCGACGTATCCCAGGTCCGTGATCTCGGACTCGAGCCGGCGCAGGAGCCGGTAACCCAGCTCCGGGCGGCTCTGCTCGCGACCACGGAACATGATCGTCACCTTGACCTTGTCGCCCGCCTTGAGGAACCGCACCACGTGACCCTTCTTGGTCTCGTAGTCGTGCGGGTCGATCTTCGGCCGGAGCTTCATCTCCTTGATGACGGTCTGCTGCTGGTTACGCCGCGCTTCGCGCGCCTTGAGTGCGCTCTCGTACTTGAACTTGCCGAAGTCCATGAGCTTGCACACCGGCGGGCGCGCCATCGGCGCAACCTCGACCAGGTCCAGGTCGACGTCCGCGGCCAGCTGCAGGGCGCGCTCCAGCGGGACGATGCCCACCTGCTCACCCTCGGGGCCGACCAGTCGGACCTCACGTGCCCGGATCTGCTCGTTCACGCGTGGTTCGACGCTGATGGGGCCTCCTCGAGTCGAAGTCTCGTGTGGTGCCGACTCCGTGGGCTCCCGGGCGGGAGCCGACTCGGAAAGCAGAAGGCCCCGGCGTATGCCAGGGCCCACTCGACCGGTCGGCACGATCACAGGATCGCGCATCCGGGATCGGGACGTGCCCGAAACCCGGGGACCGGACCCGGACACCTGGACGGCGACTCGGGTGGGAGCGGGCGCTCCGCTTCATGACCACCCGCGCGTCAGGGACGGGGGCAGTCTGGTCGACTCCGCAAGACTACACCCTCGGCCCAGCCCGGCCCAAACCGGGCCCCGCAGGTCAGCGGGGTGCCGGCTGGCCGGCGGCGAGCGCGGCCAGGTGCGCCTGGTGCAGGCGGCGCAGCGCCCGGACCGCCTCGACCGCGCTCTCCTTGTCGGCGGCCTGCAGGGCGACCATCGGCAGCAGGTCGTCGTCGTGCAGCTCCAGGCTGGCCCACGGGGCGCCGCGGTCGAACCGGACCCCGCGCACGACCTCCCAGGGCAGCTCGTAGGAGCTGATCACGTTGCGGACCCGCACGCCGCGGGCGTCGGCGGTCACCCGGGGGCGGGTGAACAGCAGGAAGCCGAGCGCGCCGAAGACCCCGAGACCGACCATGGCGAACTGGTCGCCGCGCTGGAACGTGCCGTAGCCCTCACCGGTGGAACCGGACAACGAGGTCGCGACGAGGCTGAACACCACCAGCAGCGCGACGGCCGACGCCCAGCAGACCACCCGGACGCGGCGGGGCCGCACGGTCACCACGGAATCGCTCACCCGACCAGTCTGCCATCCGGCTCGCGCTCACGTTCGGCCGCCACACGGACCGCGCCGCGCCGGCGTACCCCGGCCACGAGCACGGCCACCAGCGTGAGCACCGCGCCGGCCAGCACCGGCAGCCGGACGCCGGGCCCGCCGGGCAGCGCCAGGTCGAGCAGCAGCGCCCCGCCGAGCTGCCCGGCCACCAGCGCCAGGCCGGTGCGCAGCACCCCGGCCGCGCGGACGCCGACCAGCAGCGCCAGCACGATGCCGACGCCGAACAGGCCACCGACGTAGAGCCACCACTGCGTGGGCCAGCGCGGCTGCTCGGCCAGCGTGCCGCCCAGCACCGCAACCGCACCGATCACCGACGTGCTGACCGCGAAGTTCACCGCGAGGCCGGCGGCCGGACCGACGGACGCGGCGACCCGGCCGTTGAGCGCGGACTGCCCGGCCACCGCCAGCCCGCCCACGACGCAGAGCAGCACCAGCCCGACCGCGAGGTCGCCGATCGGGCGGCCCAGCTGCGCGAGTGCCACCGCGCCGACGCCGAGCACCGCCCCGCCGACGCGGGGCAGCGTGAGCGGCAGCCGCCCGGTGGCGGCCAGCCCGGCCCGGTCCACCGCCAGGCCGCCGAGGCTGCCCCCGGCGACCTGGGCAATCGTGAACACCGCAACCCCGAGCACCGGCACCACCACCGGCGCGACGAGGACGATCACCGCGCCGCCCACCCCGCCCAGGTACGCCCACCAGGGCAGCCCGGCGCGGCGCAGCCCGGCCAGCCCGGCCCGCATCGAGGGCACGACGGCCAGCCCGACCAGCACGAGCAGGCAGCCGCCCAGGTTGTTGACCACGGCGCCGAGCACCGGATCACCGGTCCGCTCCCCCAGCTCCGCGTTGACCACGCCCTGGGCGGCCGAGGCCACGCCACCCAGGACGACGACGGCCAGCGCGGCCGGGAGCGGCAGCGGCCTCACAGCCGGCAGGCGTGGATGTTGGTGACCAGGATCGCCCGGGCGCCCAACTCGTACAGCTCGTCCATGATCCGGTGCACGTCGTCGCGGAGCACCATCGCCTGCACCGCGACCCAGCCCTCCCGGTGCAGCGGCGAGACCGTGGGCGACTCGATGCCCGGGGTGAGCGCACTGGCCCGGTCGAGCAGGCCGGCCGGCACGTCGTAGGCGAGCATCACGTAGCGGCGGGCGACCAGCACACCGTGCAGCCGACGCTGGAGCTGCTCCTGCTGGGCGCCGCCGGGCGCGCCGGCCCGGCGGACCAGCACCGCCGAGGAGCGCAGCAGCGGCTCACCGAAGACCACCAGACCGGCCTGGCGCAGCGTGGCGCCGGTCTCCACCACATCGGCGACCACGTCGGCCACGCCGAGCCGGATGGCGTTCTCCACCGCGCCGTCGAGCCGGATCACCTCGGCCTTGACGCCCAGCTCGCCCAGGTGCCGCTCGACCAGACCCGGGTACGCGGTGGCGATCCGGTGCCCGCCGAGCTGCTGGACGGAGGCGACGTCGTCGGGGCGGGCGGCGAACCGGAAGGTGGCCCGACCGAAGTTGAGGTCGACCACCTCCTCGGCCGGCGCGCCGGAGTCGATCAGCAGGTCGCGCCCGGTGATGCCGACGTCCAGGTCACCGGAGCCGACGTAGGTGGCGATGTCCTTGGGTCGCAGGTAGAAGAACTGGATGTCGTTGGGCTCGTCCCGGCAGACCAGGTCCTTCGGATCGGTGCGCTGGCGGTAGCCCGCCTCGCGCAGCATCCCGGCGGCCGACTCGGCCAGGGCGCCCTTGTTGGGTACGGCGACACGCAGCATGGGAGTGCTCCTTCGTTCGATCGGATGATCAGCGGACGGGCACTCAGAGATGTCGGTAGACGTCCTTCAGGTCGAGACCGGTGGCCAGCATCAGCACCTGCGCCTGGTAGAGCAGCTGGGAGATCTCCTCGGCGGCCCGCTCCGGGCCCTCGTGCTCGGCCGCCATCCACGACTCGGCCGCCTCCTCGACGACCTTCTTGCCGATGAAGTGCACGCCCTTCGCGAGCGCGTCGACGGTGCCCGAGCCGGGGGTGCCGGCGGCGGCCTTGGCCTGCAGCTCGGCGAACAACTCCTCGAACGTCTTCACGGAAGGCGATTCTTCCAGCCGCCCGACGGGGCCGCTCGCCCCGGGTCCGTCGGGCGGGTTCGACCGGCCGCCGTCGCACCCTCGCGGGCGGATCGGGGTGGGGCCCTCCGCTCCGGCGCTCTCCGCTCGTGTGCCGGCCCTCCGGCGGCCGCCATCGGTCCGGGTGCCTCCACGCCGCCTGTGGAGCTGATATCAGAAACGACTCGGGCCGCCGACCGCGCCGGACCGGCAGCTCGGCGTACTGAGTCGATCATCCGGCCCCTACGAGCGGCGGTCGTGGACGGGGACCGGTGGCACGGGAACCGGGCGGTATGGGACCGGGCGGGCGGCACGGGACCGGGCGGCACGGGACCGGGCGGCACGGGACCGGGCGGCACGGGACCGGGCGGCACGGGACCGGGCGGCACGGGACCGGGCGGCACGGGACCGGGCGGCACGGGACCGGGCGGCACGGGGGCGATCGCCGGCCGCGGCACGCCGGTTCGAACGGGTGAGTCGCTTCTGATATCAGCTCTAAAGGCGGTGCGAACCCAACGGGTCACCGGCCGCCGTCGTCTGCCCTGCCGCCCGACCACCTGGACGTCGGGCGCACTCCGCCGGCCAGGCGGTCACGCGACCAGGCGACCGGGCGGTCAGGCGGTCAGGCGGTCAGGCGAAGCCGACGCGGTGGGAGGCGTGGGCGTCCAGGGTACGGACGGCCAGTGCGGCGTCGAGGGCGGCCACCGTGGCTGCCCAGCCCTTGTCCTCGGCCGAGCCGGGCAGCCCGGCCCGGTCCCGGGCCTGCTCGGTGGTGTCCACCGTGAGCACCCCGTGCGCCACCGGCTTGCCCTCGTCCAGCGCCACCCGGGTCAACCCCTCGGTGACCGACTGGCAGACGTAGTCGAAGTGCGCGGTCGCGCCACGCACCACGACTCCGAGCGCGACGACCACGTCGTACCGGCGTGCCATGGCCTGGGCCACCACCGGCAGCTCCACCGAGCCGGCCACCCGGGCCACCACGGCCCGCGCCCCGCACGCCTCGGCCGCGGCGACCGCCCGCTCGGCCATGTGGTCGGTCAGCTCGCCGTGCCAGCGGGCCGCCACCACGCCGACGGTCATGCCGGCGGCGTCCACCGCGGTCACGCCCGGCTCTCCGAAACCCGCCATCGTCCTACGCTCCGATCTCGTCACCGGCGACCGGCCGGCCCATCGGGGCCTCGGTCGCCTCGTCCAGCCCGTCCAGGAGGTGGCCCATCCGGTCCCGCTTGGTGCGCAGGTAGCGCACGTTCTCCGGGTTGGACCGCACCGGCATGCCCTCCCGGCCGGTCACGGTGAGGCCGTACCCCTCCAGGCCGGCCCGTTTGGCCGGGTTGTTGGTCAGCAGCCGCATCGAGCGGACGCCGACGTCGTAGAGGATCTGCGCGCCGGTGCCGTAGTCCCGCGCGTCGGCCGGCAGACCCAGGTCGAGGTTCGCGTCCACCGTGTCGCGCCCCTGGTCCTGCAACTGGTACGCCTGGAGCTTGTGCAGCAGGCCGATGCCGCGCCCCTCGTGCCCGCGCACGTAGAGCACCACCCCGCGTCCCTCCTGGGCGACCCGGGCCAGTGACGCCTGCAACTGCGGTCCGCAGTCGCAGCGCAGCGAGCCGAACACGTCGCCGGTGAGGCACTCGGAGTGCACCCGGACCAGCACGTCCCGCCCGTCGCCGAGGTCGCCCATGACCAGCGCGACGTGCTCGGCCGAGTCGTGCTCGGCGCGGTAGCCGAGCGCCCGGAACACCCCGTACGGGGTGGGCATCCGCGCCTCGGCGGCCAGTTCGACCTGCTTCTCGGTGCGTCGCCGGTGGGCGATCAGGTCGGCGATGGTGACCAGCGTCAGCCCGTGCTCGGCGCAGAACTTCTCCAGGTCCGGCACGCGCATCATGGTGCCGTCGTCGTTGACCAGCTCGCAGAGCACCCCGGCCGGGCGCAGCCCGGCCAGCCGGGTCAGGTCCACCGCCGCCTCGGTGTGCCCGGCCCGGCGCAGCACCCCGCCCGACCGCGCGCGCAGCGGCACCACGTGGCCGGGACGGGCCAGGTCGGTCGGGTCGGTCCCGGCGTCGGCGAGCAGCCGGATGGTGTGCGAGCGGTCCGCGGCGGAGATGCCGGTGGTGACCCCCTCGCGGGCGTCCACCGTGACCGTGTACGCGGTGCCGCGCCGGTCCTGGTTGGTGTGGTGCATCGGCGGCAGGTCCAACCGGTCGCACTCGTCCTCGGTCAGCGGCACGCAGATGTAACCGGAGGTGTAGCGGACCATGAACGCGACCAGCTCCGGCGTGGCCAGCTCGGCCGCGAAGATCAGGTCGCCCTCGTTCTCCCGGTCCTCGTCGTCGACCACGACCACGGGGCGACCGGCGGCGATGTCCGCCACCGCCTGCTCGATGGAACCGAAGATGGTCATGCCACGACCTCCGAGTACGTCGCCGGAATGCGGGTGCGGGCGGCCGTGACGGCCCGGGAGGTGCGCCACCAGCTGTACAGGCCGGCGGCGCAGAAGGCGCCGTAGACCAGGTACATGGCGGCCGACGGGTAGAAGCCGCCGCGCAGCAGCAGCGGTACGCCCACCGCGTCCACCGCGATCCAGATCAGCCAGAACTCCACCCAGCCCCGCGCCATGCCGTAGGTGGCGAGCAGGCTGCCGACCAGGATCCAGGCGTCCGGCAGCGGGCCCCACGAGCCGAGCGCGGCCAGCGCCGGGTAGGCGGCGGCGGTGCCGACGGCCGCGACCGCGAGCAGGCCCAGCCGCTCCCGCCAGGTGGCCCAGCGCGGCACCACGGCCGGCTCGCCGCCACCACCCGCGCGGCGGTTGCGCGACCAGCGCCACCAGCCGTAGACGCTCACCGCGAAGAAGAAGACCTGGCGGCCGGCCTGGCCGTAGAGGTCGTGCGCCTGCGGGGTGGCGAAGACGCCGCCGAGGAAGACGGTGAACAGCAACGCGTTGCCGATCATGCCGACCGGCCAGGCCCACACCACCCGGCGCAGGCCGAGCAGCGCCGAGGCGAGCCCGAAGACGTTGCCGACGATCTCCCGGACCAGCACCGGCGAGCCGGCGACGTGCACCTGGGCGTCGAGCAGCCAGCCGAGCGGGCCCGTCACCGGGCACCCCCCATCAGCCGCTCGACGTACTTGGCCAGCACGTCGACCTCGAGGTTGACCGGGTCGCCGACCTGCTTCGTGCCGAGCACGGTGAGCTTCAGCGTGGTCGGGATCAGGCCGACCGAGAACCAGTCGTCGCCCACCTCGGCGACGGTCAGGGACACGCCGTCGACGGTGATCGAGCCCTTCTCCACCACGTAGCGGGCCAGCCCGGCCGGCAGCCGGAACCGGACCGTCTCCCACTGCACGGCCGGCTCCCGGCCGATGACCTCGCCGACGCCGTCGACGTGCCCCTGCACCAGGTGGCCGCCCAGCCGGCTGTTCAACGCGGCGGCCCGCTCCAGGTTGACCGGGTCGCCGGGGCGCAGCGCGCCGAGCGCGGTACGCCGCAGCGTCTCGCCCATCACGTCGGCGGTGAACACGCCGCCGTCGACGTCGACCACGGTCAGACAGACCCCGTTGACCGCGATCGAGTCGCCGTGCCGCGCGTCCGAGGTGACCAGCGGGCCGCGGATGGCGACCAGCGCCGAGTCGTCCCCGGTCTCGGTGCTCCGGACGATCTCGCCCAGCTCCTCGACGATGCCGGTGAACATGTTCAGGCCTCCCTCTTCCGGGGCAGCGCGGTGATCCGCAGGTCGGGACCGACCGGCGTAACGTCGGTGATCTCCAGGTCGATGGCGTCGGCGATCGTCGTCACGCCGGCGTCGCGCAGCGCGGTCGGGCCGGCGCCGAGCAGCTTCGGCGCGACGTAGCCGACGATCTTGTCGACCAGGCCGGCGGCGAGGAACGCGCCGGCCAGCGTGGGGCCGCCCTCCAGCAGCGCGGCGCGTACCCCGCGGTGGTGCAGTTCGGCGAGCAGCGCCGTCAGGTCGACCCGGCCGTCCGGGCCGGCGCCGACCTCGGCGGCGGTGGCCACCCAGGTCCGGGCCGCGCCGTCGCGGACCCGGGCGTCGGCCGGGGTACGCCCCGAGCTGTCCACCACGACCCGCAGCGGCTGCCGGATGGCCAGGGTGCCGTCGCGCAGGTTGCGGGCGGTGAGCCGGGGGTCGTCGGCGAGCACGGTGCCGACCCCGGCCAGCACCGCGTCGACGGTGCCGCGCAGCGCGTGCACGTCGGTCCGCGCCGCCTCCGAGGTGATCCACATGCTGGTGCCGTCGGCGGCGGCGGAGCGCCCGTCGAGCGTGGCGGCGTACTTCCAGATCAGGTACGGCCAGCCGCGGCGCATCGAGGTGAGCCAGGCGATGTTGCCGGCCTCGGCCTCCTCGGTGCGTACCCCGAGGGTGACCTCGATCCCGGCGGCGCGCAGGGTGGCCGCGCCGCCGGAGGCCACCGGGTTCGGGTCGGGCACCGCGACCACCACCCGGGAGACGCCGGCCGCGATGAGCGCGTGACTGCAGGGGCCGGTGCGGCCGGTGTGGTCGCAGGGCTCCAGTGTGACGACCGCGGTGCCGCCCCGGGCGCGCTTGCCGGCCTGCGCCAGCGCGACGATCTCGGCGTGCGGCCCGCCGGCGTACGCGTGGAAGCCCTCGCCGACGACCTCGCCGTCGGCGTCGAGCAGCACGCAGCCGACGACCGGGTTCGGGCTGGTCGCGCCGAGGCCGCGGGCGGCCAGCGCGACGGCACGACGCATCGCCTCGTCGACGGAGACGCTCGCCATGGCCTGCCCTGCCCTCCCGCTCGCCGGTCACGCGCGGGCGGGTTCGACAGGAGCGGCACGGGCACCGCGCACACGCGGCGGCGGAGAGACCCGGGGACGGCGACGCCGACCCCGGGGAGCCCACGGGCGCGGCTGAGGGTGCTCAGCGGCCACCAGGGACCTCCCCCGTTCCGCGCGCTGTCTCCCATCCGGACTGTCTGGGGGCGGACGAGCCGCACCCCAACCGTCGGCCCCGGATTCTCACCAGGTCCACCGTCCGGCCGAAGCCGTCCGGGTCGCGGGCTTACCACGGTCGGACCGTGGATCACCGCCGGTTCGGAATTTCACCGAGCCCCGCCAGCGCGTGGTGGGTACACCGGAAGTCTTACACGTTCGGCGGCGGCGCGCGCCACAGAGGCGAGCTACCTCACAGCAGCGGATGTCCGGTTCAGGTCACGCCCCGGCGGCGGTCGACCGCCACGTACGACCCGGGCTGGCTCTTGGCCACCGTCTTCATCTCCGAGGCCACGGCGATGGCCTCCAGCGGGTCGGTGAACCGCTTGCCGGAATCGGACAGTGACACCCCGATGGAGAGGGTGACCAGGGCGGCCCGGCGGATGTTGCCGCGGCGGTCCTTCAACTCGACGAAGCCGCGTTCCCGGTCGATCGGGTCGTAGAGCCCGTCGGCGGCCTTCTCGAAGTCCTCCACCGCCCGGAAGGTCAGCGGCCGGACCTGTTCGGGTGCGCAGACGATGACGAAGTCGTCGCCGCCGACGTGGCCGAGGAAGGCCGGCGGCAGGCCGATCGACACCACCGCGCGGTGCAGGCTGCGGGCCAGCGCGGAGATGAACTCGTCACCGCGGACGAAGCCGTACCGGTCGTTCACGCTCTTGAACCGGTCGATGTCGATGTAGCCGACGGCGTAGTCCACCCCGTTGCGCACCCGGTCGCTGATCTCCCGCCGGATGCGGCTGTTGCCGGGCAGGCCGGTCAGCGGGGAGACCTCCCGGAACTCCTTGTTGCGGCGCAGCGTGGAGCTGACCCGGGCGACCAGCTCGGCGGTGTCGAACGGCTTGACCAGGTAGTCGTCGGCGCCCGCGCTGAGACCGTTGACCTTGTCGGAGGTCATCCCCTTGGCGGTCAGCATGATCACCGGCAGCGCCGAGGTCATCGGGTCGGCGCGCAGCCGGCGGGTCAGCTCCAGCCCGTCGATGCGGGGCATCATCAGGTCGACCACGGCCAGGTCCGGCCGTTCCCGCTCGATGACCTCCAGCGCCTCCTGGCCGTCCGCGGCGTGCAGCACCTCGAAGCCGTGCAGGCGCAGGTTGAACTCGACGAAGCGGGCGATGTCCTCGTCGTCGTCGACGACCAGGATCACGTCGGGTCGGTCGTCGGCCGGGTCCATCTCAGGCCCCGGTCATCGCACGTTCCGCCAGGCCCCGCAGGCGGCGTACCGCCTCGGCCGGGTCGTCGGCGCCGTAGACCGCGGTGCCGGCGACGAACGCGTCCGCGCCGGCCGCGGCGGCCTGCTCGATGGTGTCCGCGGCGATGCCGCCGTCCACCTCGATGCGCAGCTCCAGGTGCCCGCTGTCGACGTGCCGGCGGGCGGCGCGCACCTTGTCCAGCAGCTGCGGCAGGAAGCGCTGGCCGCCGAAGCCGGCCTTGATCGTCATGATCAGCAGCGTGTCGAAGCTGGGCAGCAGCTCCAGGTACGGCTCGATCGGGGTGTCCCGGTCGATCGCCAATCCCGCCTTCGCGCCGGCCGAGCGCAGGTCCTTGGCCAGCGCCACCGGGTCGTCGCACGCCTCGGCGTGGAACGTGACGTTGTACGCGCCGGCGTCGGCGTATCCGGGGGCCCAGCGGCGCGGGTCCTCGATCATCAGGTGCACGTCGAACGGGATCTGGGTCACCGCGCGCAGGCTCTGCACCACCGGCAGCCCGATGGTCAGGTTGGGCACGAAGTGGTTGTCCATGACGTCCACGTGCAGCCAGTCGGCGGCGGACTCCACGGCACGGACCTCGTCGGCGAGGCGGGCGAAATCGGCGGCCAGGATGCTGGGCGCGACGATCGGCGGCGGTACGGTCACGGGGCCAGTGTACGAACGTGGTCACCCGCCGTCCGCAGCGCGGCACCGTGTGGGACAGGCTGTGACCCGCCCGTCACCTGTGGTGCACCATTGGCCCGTCCGGGCGGGAAATCGACACGAATAGTCGTCGGTGACTGGCCGATCGATTGAAAGATGACGAAACTCCTACAGGGACGGTCACGTATGCTGCCGCCCGGGCGCGGGG
Source organism: Micromonospora sp. WMMA1996 (assembly GCF_002573675.1). Classification (NCBI taxonomy): domain Bacteria; kingdom Bacillati; phylum Actinomycetota; class Actinomycetes; order Micromonosporales; family Micromonosporaceae; genus Micromonospora; species Micromonospora sp. WMMA1996. The sequence continues at coordinate 3,155,440 of NZ_PDHU01000001.1, forward strand.
GACGCCGCACGGGCCTGCGGTGTGCGGCTGCCATCTCTCCGGCGAAGGGGCGGACGATGCGACGGTTGCTCCACACGCTCGCGCTGGCCGGTGCCGTGACGGCGGTGATCGCCGGCTGCGTCCCGGCGCACCGGGCCGACGGGGACCTCGTCGACGACTGGGCGGCGCTGCCCGCGCCCCAGCTGTTCGTCCCGGCCACCGACGCGTGTCTGCCCCGGCTCACCGCGGTGGTGCAGGCCGCCACGTACGAGACGGTGAACTGCGCCGGCAGCCACCTGGCCGAGGCGGTCCACGTCGGCACGTTCACCGGTCCGGCGGCCGCCGGCGCCCGCCCGGAGCCCGGCTCCCCGGCGCTGCGCGTCGCGCGCACCGAGTGCGACCAGCGGGCCCGGGAGATGATCGGCGGGGACTGGCACGCCGCCCGGCTCACGCTGAACATCGCGTTGCCCCCGGCCACCGCCTGGGTCGCCGGCGCGCGCTGGTTCCGCTGCGACCTGGCCGAGACCGACAGCATCGACAACACCCGGCCGGTCAACCGGATCGGCAGCCTGCGCGGCGCCCTGGTCGGGGACAACCCGCTGGTGCACCGCTGCTTCGACCCGAAGCTGATCGGGCAGAACCTCAACTACATGGCGCCGGTGCTCTGCACCGAGCCGCACCGGGCCGAGTTCGTGGGCGTCTACACCGAACGCGACGTGAGCTGGGCGGAGTTCACCCGGGGCGCGCCGTCGGTGCACCGGCGCTGCATGACGTTGATCGCCGCCTTCGCCGACGTGCCGGACAACGCCGAACTGCCGTACCGGGCCGGGTCCATCTTCTACCCGCCGTCGCAGCGGGAGTGGGAGGAGGGCGACCGGGGGGTGCGCTGTTTCCTGTGGAGCGACGACCGGAAGCTGACCCGCTCGATGCGCGGGGCCGGCCCGGAGGGACTACCCGTCATCTGAGCATCAGTGCCGTATGCTGCGTCGCCGAGGCGTACCGGTCGGCCGGGCGGCTCCGGACGGCGGGGAGGTCGGTCGCGATGCGGCGATGGTGGGCGGCGGTCGCCGCGGGCGCGGTGGCGGTGCTGGCGCTCGGCGGCTGTGGCGCGCCGGCCGGGGTGGACCGTGACCTGGCCGACGACTGGCCCGCGTTCGCCGCGCCCGTGGGCTTCGTGCCGAAGGCCGACGTCTGCCACCCGACCGTCGCCGACGTCGGCTACCTCAGCGGCTACCAACCGGTCGACTGCGCCACCACGCACCGGGCCGAGACGCTGCACGTCGGCACGCTCACCGGGCCGGAGGCCGCGCGCTCCGCGCCTCCGCGGGGCGGATCCGCCGGTCTGCGCGCCGCCCACGCCGACTGCGCCCGGCAGGTCACCAAGGCCGTCGGCGCGGACTGGCGGTCGGGACGGCTGCAGCTGTCCGTGGTCTTCCCGTCGGCCCCGGCGTGGTCCGGCGGGGCCCGCTGGTACCGCTGCGACGTCGCCGAGGTCAACGACCTGGACGACGGCACGGTGACCGAGCGTCAGGGCAGCCTGCGCGCCGCTCTGAGGCCCGGTTCGCCGCTGGCGCTGGGCTGCTTCAACCCGAAGCTGGTCAAGGACGACATCGAGGCGATGCGGCCGGTCGCCTGCACCGCGAAGCACCACGCCGAGTTCGTCGGGATCTGGCAGGCGCCGGACATCAGCTACGCGGAGTTCCAGCGCACCTCGCTGCGGGCGCACAAGGCGTGCCGGGGACTGATCGCCACGTACGCCAAGGTGCCGAACGACGGCAACATGCAGTACCGGGCCGGCACCATCATCTACCACCCGTACGAGCAGCAGTGGCGCGACGGCGACCGGGGCGTGCAGTGCTTCCTCTGGGTCTCCGACCGCACGCTGACCCGGTCGGTCCGGGGCGCCGGGGCGAAGGCGCTGCCGGTCACCTGAGCCGGGGGCGGGGCGGGCGTCGGCCCACCCCGCCCGGTGTGCTCAGCCGACCTGGAGCGTCACGTCGTCCAGGACGAAGCTGGTCTGCAACGAGGAGTCCTCGACACCGGTCCACTTGAGCGTGACCGTCTGACCGGCGTACGCGGCGAGGTTGAAGGTGCGCTGGGTGTAGCCGGTGGCCTTGTTCAGGTTCGAGTAGGTCGCCAGCGTGGTCGAGCCGACCTGCACGGTCAGCTTGTCGTACGCGGTCGAGGTGGTCGTCTCGGCCGAGTCGATGTGCAGCCAGAAGGCCAGCGTGTAACTGGCGCAGCCGGCCGGCAGGGTGACCGACTGGCTCAGCGTGTCGGTGTGCGACGAGCCGTAGCCGTCCAGCCACGCCTTGTAGGAGCCGGTCCGGGCCGCCTGGCCGGAGTCGTTGGTGATCACGCCCGAGCTGGCCGTCCACGGCGTGCTGCCCGACTCGAAGCTGCTGTTGCCGATGAGCTGTCCGCCGGTGCAGCCGCCGCCCCCGCCGGTCACGGTGAGCGTGTAGCTGGCGGTGCGGGTGGCCGAGCCGGTGCCGGTCACGGTGAGCGTGAACGTGCCGGTGGTCGCCGACGACGAGGCGGTGACCGTCATGGTGGCGGAGCCGCCCGAGGTGACCGAGGACGGGCTGAAGCTCACCGAGACGCCGCTCGGGGCGCCGCTGGCGGACAGCGCCACGGTCTGCGCGCTGCCGCTGGTGGTGGCGGTGCTGACGGTGGCGGTGGTGGAGCCGCCCCGGGCGACGCTGCCGGAGGTGGGGCTCACCGCGACGGAGAAGTCGTTGGTCGGGGTGCCGCCGCCGACCGCGAGCTGCCAGATGGCGTACGCCACGCCGTCGGCGCTGCGGTTGAGGACGGTCGTGTTGATGTTGCTGGTGGTGTCGCAGGAGCGGTGGTAGCAGCCGTCGTACGGCGCGCCCGCGGTGCCGCCCCACTTGCTGGCCTGCGCCGCGGTCTTGGTGTAGCTGGCGCCCGCCGCGTACCCGGAGGTCTGGATGCCGGCGTTGGCGAACGAGTAGTCGTCGGAGCGGCCCTGGCCCTCGGTGTTCTCCTCCGGCTGGATGCCGAAGGAGTCCCAGTACGCCTTCAGCGGCGCCGCGGTGGCCGAGGTGATCCGGTTGATGAAGTAGCCGCCGTTGGGCGAGCCGACCATGTCGAAGTTGTAGTAGCCCTTGATGTAACCCCGCTGGGTGGAGCTGAGCTGGTTGACGTAGTGCTTCGAGCCCTGCAGCCCCTGCTCCTCGCCGTTCCACCAGGCGAACCGGACCCGCTTGGTCATGGTGGGGTTCTGCGCCGCGAGCACCAGGGCGTTCTCCAGCAGGGTGGCCGAGCCGGAGCCGTTGTCGTTGATGCCCGGGCCGGCGGAGACGCTGTCCAGGTGGGCGCCGAACATGACGACCTGGTCGGTCGGGCCCTGCGGCCACTCGGCGATGAGGTTGCTGCCCGGGTAGGTGCAGGTGGTGCAGTTCTGCTCGGTGACCGTGTAACCGGCCGCCTGGAGCTTGCCCTTGACGTAGCTGACCGACGCGGCGTAGCCGGCCGAGCCGGCCCGTCGGTTGCCGCCGTTGCTGCTGGCGATGGAGTTGAACTGGGTGAGGTGGGCCTGGATGTTGGCCAGGGAGACGTCCGGCGCGGCGAGCGCGGCGGCGGTGGCGGGCGCCGGGGCGGGGGCCGGCGCGGGAGCGGCGGAGGCGGTGCCGGCCAGGCTCGCCGTCGCCAGGGTGGCGACGAGGGCGAGCGCGAGGCTCGTGGTCGGCGTGCTGCGTCTCATGGAGACTCCTCATGGGGGTCGGCGGGCGGGGGTGACGGGTCGACCGGTGATCGGAACAGTTACATGTATCGATCGCACAGTCAACGGCGCGTCACATCCCACCAACCCCCTACCGCCCCCGGGATGCCTCTCCCCCGCCACCTTCGGACTGATCAAGGAGTTCGCCGTCGGCAATCCGACGGCGAACTCCTTGATCAACCCAGCGGAGGGGCGGAGCGGTCAGCCTCGGCGCAGGACGGCCAGGAACATGGCGTCCGTGCCGTGACGGTGCGGCCAGAGCTGCACCGTCGGGCCGTCGCCCAGACCCGGCATGCCGGCCGGCAGCAGCGGCCGGGCGTCGACGAAGTCGACCGGGAGGCCGCAGCGCCGGGACGCCTCGGTCACCGTCACGTGCGTCTCCACCACGTGCGGCGAGCAGGTCACGTACGCGACCAGGCCACCCGGACGGACCGCGCGCAGCGCGGCGGTGAGCAGCTCACGCTGCAGGCGGGTCAACGGCGGCAGGTCCGCCGGCTGGCGGCGCCAGCGCGACTCCGGCCGGCGGCGCAGCGACCCCAGCCCCGTGCACGGCGCGTCGACCAGCACCCGGTCGAAGTGCCCCTCCGGCAACTTCGGGTCCCCGCCGACGGTGCGCCCGTCGGTGTGCACCACCGTGACCGGCAGCCCGCGGGTGGCCTGGGCGACCAGGCGGGCCCGGTGCTCGGCCACCTCGACCGCGGTCAACCGCGCCCCGCGCGTCGCCGCGATCGCACCGAGCAGGCCGGACTTGCCGCCCGGGCCGGCGCACAGATCCAGCCACCGGCCGTCCGGGCCCTCCAGCGGCGCGTTCGCCAGCGCGTCGGCCACCAACTGGGAGCCCTCGTCCTGCACGTGCGCCCGCCCGTCGGCCACCGCCGCCAGGTCACCCGGCGCGCCGCCGGGCAGGTAGACCGCGTACGGCGAGAACGCGCCCGGCGCGCCGCCGACCTCGTCGGCCAGCGCCACCGGGTCGGCCAGGCCGGGTCGGGCGCACAGGTGCACCGGGGGGCGCTCGTTGTCCTCGATCAGCAGCCGGGTGGTCTCCCCCAGGTCACCGCCGAGCGCCTCGGCGAACGCCCGGACGATCCACTGCGGATGGCTGTACGCCAGCGCCAGGTACCCGATCGGGTCGGTCTCCTCGGCCGGGGCGAGCTTGGCCACCCACGCGTCGGCGTCCCGCCCGGCGATCTCGCGCAGCACCGCGTTGGCGAAGCCGGTCGCGCCGGGCCCCACCGTGCGGACCAGGTCCACGGTGGAGGAGACCGCGGCGTGCGCCGGCACCCGGGTGTGCAGCAGCTGGTAGGCCCCGAGCCGCAGCGCGTCCCGCACCGGCGGGTCGATGCGCTGCACGTCCCGGCCCGCCGCGTCGGTGACGATCGCGTCCAGGGTGCCGGTGTGCCGCAGCGTGCCGTAGGTCAGCTCGGTGGCGAACGCCGCGTCGCGGCCGCTGAGCCCCGCCTCGCGCAGCATCGTCGGGAGCACCAGGTTGGCGAACGCGTCGTCGCGGTGCACCGCGGCGATCGCCTCGTAGGCGACCTGCCGGGGCAGGTCCACCGCGGGCCGCACCGGGCGGCGCGCGTCCCGCCGGTCGTAGCCGCCCCGCGACGGCCCGCCGGACCGGTCTCCGGGACGCCCGGAACCGCGCTCGCCGCGCCCGTACCCCCGGGGACGCTCGCCCTCGACGGGCCGTTCCGGCCGCGTCACGCGAAAACCTCGCCCGCGGCGACCCGGGCGCCGCGCGCCCAGTCGCCGGCCGACATGGGCTTCTTGCCGGCGGCACGCACCTCACCGAGGCGCACCGGCCCGGTGGCGGTGCCGACCAGGACGCCGGACTTCTCCGCCAGCAGCTCGCCCGGCTTCAGCTCCGGGCCGTTGGCCAGCGGGGTGACCGGGCCGAGCTTGACCCGGTCGTCGCGGAAGGTGGTCCACGGGCCCGGGGCCGGCGTGCAGGCGCGGATCCGCCGGTCCACCGCGAACGCCGGGTCGGTCCAGCGCACCCGCGCGTCCTCGACGGTGAGCTTCGGGGCGAGCGAGACGCCGTCCGACGGCTGCGGCTGCGCCCGGGCGGTGCCGGCGTCGATCGCGTCGAGCACGGCGACCAGCAGCCCGGCGCCCGAGTGGGCCAGCCGTTCCAGCAGGTCGCCGGAGGTGTCGGTGGGACGGATCTCGTCGGTGACCGTGCCGTAGACCGGGCCGGTGTCCAGCCCCTCCTCCAGCTCGAACACGCTGGCGCCGGTCAGCTCGTCGCCGTGCAGCACGGCGTGCTGGACCGGCGCCGCGCCCCGCCAGGCGGGCAGCAGCGAGAAGTGCAGGTTGATCCAACCGTGCCGGGGGATCTCCAGCGCCACCGGCGGCACCAGCGCGCCGTAGGCGACCACGGGGACGCAGTCCGGCGCCAACGCGCGCAGCCGGTCGAGGAACTCGGGTTCGCGTGGCCGGGCCGGGGTGAGCACCTCGACGCCGTGCGCGTCGGCCCACGCGCCGACGGGCGAGCGGTGCAGCCCTCGGCCCCGGCCGGCCGGGGCGTCGGGGCGGGTGACCACCGCGAGCAGCTCGTGGCCGGAGGCGGCGATCGCGTCCAGGGCCGGCACGGCGACCGCCGGCGTGCCGGCGAAGACCAGGCGCATCCGGGTCACCGCCCCAGGCCGAACGGGTTCGTGACGGGATGCGGGCTCAGCTTGACCGTGGGCGGGGCGGCCTGGTCGTACCAGTCCGCCTGCCGGATCGCCTTCATGGCCTCCTTGCGGCCGGCCGCGTCGAGGCGGTCCAGGAAGAGCACCCCGTCGAGGTGGTCGGTCTCGTGCTGCAGGCAGCGGGCCATCAGGCCGGTGCCGACGATCTGCATCGGGTCGCCGTGGGCGGTGAAGCCCTTGGCGATCACGTTCTGCCGGCGCTTCGTGTCGAAGTAGAGCCCAGGGATGGACAGGCAACCCTCCGGGCCGTCCTGTTCCTCCTCGTCGGGGAACTCCAGCACCGGGTTGACCAGGTGGCCGAGCATGTCGTCGACGTCGAAGGTGAACACCCGCAGGCCCACCCCGAGCTGCGGCGCGGCCAGGCCGGCGCCGTTCTGCTCGCGCATCGTGTCGGTCAGGTCGGCGATCAGCTTGCGCAGCTCGGCGTCGAAGTCGACCACGGGGTCGGCCGGCGTGCGCAGCACCGGGTCGCCGAACAGACGGATGGGCTGGACGGTCACGCGGCGTGGCTCCTTGTCTGGGACGGGTGGTGCCGTCCCAGTCTACGGAGTGCGGCCGGACGCCTCCGGTGGCGTACCGGGAACGGTGACCGGGGACGCCTCCCGCCCGACGGTGACCGGCAGCGTGGCGTAACCGCGCAGGGTGAGCCGGACCCGCCGCTCGGGCGCGCCGGCCAGAGCCAGGCCGGGCAGCCGGCGCAGCAGCAGCGGGAACGCCACCTGTGCCTCCAGCCGGGCCAGCGCGGCGCCGAGGCAGTAGTGCGGCCCGGCGCCGAAGGACAGCGGGTGGATCTGCGGTCGCCACGGGTCGAAGCGCGCCGGCTCCGGGTAGCGGCGGGGATCACGGTTGGCCGCGCCGAGCATCACGATGACCCAGCTCTCCGGCGGCAGGTCGAGGTCGCCGTGCCGGGACGGCTCGGTGCTCATCCGGGAGGTCAGCTGCACCGGCGAGTCGTAGCGCAGCAGCTCGTCGACGTATCCGGGGGCGAACTCCGGGTGCTCGCGCAGCGTCGCGGCCGCGTCGGGGTGGTCGAGCAGCGCCACCAGACCGTTGCCGAGCAGGTTGGTGGTGGTCTCGAAGCCGGCCACCAGCAGCACGATCAGGTTGGCCAGCAGCTCGTCGCCGGAGAGGCTCTCACCGTCGGCGTCGGCCCTCATTCGGTCCGGAGCGCCGTCTTGCGGCGCGGAGGCCGAATTATGGCCGTCGTGGGCCTGGGCCAGCGCGGTCGTCAGGTCGTCGGCGGGGGCCCGGCGGCGGGCCGCGACCAGCTCGGTGAAGTAGGCCCGCAGCTCGCCCGCGCCCCGGTCGGCCACGGCCAGCTCGTCGGCCGTGATCTCCGGCTCCAGCACCCCGGTCAGGTCGGTGGCCCAGCGCCGGAACAGCGGCCGGTCCGCCGCCGGGACGCCGAGCAGCGCGCAGATCACCCCGACCGGCAGCGGGTACGCGAACTCGGCCATGAAGTCGACCGGCGCGCCGCCCCGCCCGCCGGCCAGCAGCCGGTCGACCAGGTCGTCGGCCTGCGCCTGCACCACGTCGCGCATCGCGGCGATCCGGCGGGGGGTGAACGCGCCGGCGGCGAGGCGCCGCATCCGGCTGTGGTCGGGCGGGTTGGTGCGCAGCATCGACCGGGAGATGGACAGCACCGCCGGGCTCTCCCGCCAGCCGGGCATGAACTGGTCGCGCAGGCCGTCGTCCATCACCCCGAACCGGGCGTCGCGCAGGATCGCGTCGGCCTCGGCGTACCCGGTCACCACGTAGAAGACGGGCCCGGCCTGGACCACCGGGCCGTGCGCGCGCAACCGCTCGTACGTCGGGTAGGGGTCGACCCGACCCGCGGGGGACATCAGCAGCGCGAGGGCGTCGGCAGGGTCCACGGTCGGCCTCCCCAGGCGTCGGAGACCCCCATCATGCCCCGTTTCCGCCGGATCGGGCGATCCCGTCGCCGCGCCCGGACGGCCGTCAGGCCCCGGCGCCCGGCTCCCCGGCGAGCACCGCACCACCGCCGAGCAGGGCGTGCTCCGGCAGCGGCAGTGCGATGCCGTGCGCGTCCTCCCAGTCGTGGATCAGACCCGGCCGGGCCTGGGCGGCGAAGAAGTCGACGGCGCTCATGCCGCCGACCACCGGCTCGTCGACCTCGGCGACCAGCCGGGCGGGCACCAGCGGGAACCCGCCGCGCACCGCGGCGCTGAGCCGCCGGTGCCCGTCGACGACGAAGAAGTACTCACCGGTGTAGCCGATGCTCAGCGGCTCCAGCGCCTCGTCGCCGGCCTCGGCCACCTCGCCGGCGAACTCCGAGTCCCAGAGACCGCGCAGCGTGGCCACGTCCTCGGTCGGGTAGACCCGGTTCGGGTCGAGCAGCAGCAGCGGCTGGCCGGCGCGCAGCACCTCGGCACCGAGCCGGCCCTCGTAGACGTCGACCACGTGCTGGATCACCTGCTCCGGGTTGGCCCGGGTGGTGTCGCAGATCAGGTCGTAGTTGCGCAGCCGGGCCTTGTCGACGCCGTACCGGACGATGAAGCGGCCGCGCTCGCTCTCGCTGCGCTCGCGCAGCTTGGCCCGCGCCTCCTCCAGCGAGGTGTAGCTCTCGGCCGGACCGGACGGGCGGGCCAGCACCCGCCGGGCCGCCTCGGTCGGCTCGGTGATCATGTGCACCTTGAGCGCGTCGGTGAAGAAGTGCCACGCCAGGCGGGAGTCCATCACCAGCGACTCGCCCGAGGCGGCGATGTCGCGCTGGAGCTGGTCGACGTAGCCGTCGACGGCCTGGTCCAGCTCGGCGTGCAGGTTGAGCTGGAGGGCGGTCATCTGCCGCTCCTGGGCCATCTGCCGGTAGAGGTCGCCGACGCTGACCCGGCGCAGGCCGAGCCGCTTGGCGATCTCGACGGAAACGGTGCTCTTGCCGCTGCCGAGGTCGCCGTTGAAGACGATCGACTGACGAACGGTCACGACTGGTCCACCCCTGCTCACCGGCTGACTGACGACATCGAATCCGTGTCGGCCCGACGTGCTGGGAGCATTCGCCGCGCCGTGTCCCGCGCGGAAAACCGCGCGCCTGGGCATGACGGGCGATGCTATCACCGCCCGCTACCCAATTGCCGGACCAGGTGTGCGGCAAACCCCAGCTCACGACCGTGCGCGCCGGCCCGGGTGCGCTGGGTCACGGCCGTCGGGGGCCGGTCAGAACAGGCTGAGCGGATCGACCTGGAGCCGGACCGGATCGACCGCCTTGCGCGCGCTGCGCTGCCCGGCCGCCGCGTGCAACGCGTCGGCCAGGGCGGCGGCCCGGGCCCGGGGGACCCGGACCAGCATCCGCTCCCGCCCCTCCTCCGCCGGCACCGGGCCGAGGACCTCCGCGTCGTCCGGCAGCCGGGCGCCGGCCAGCAGGTCGGCCACCGCCTCGGCCACGCCGGTGACGCTGGCCATCCGCACCGCCGGCGGGAAACCCAGCTCGCGGCGTTCGGCCAGCTCCCGTTCGGCGAACCAGGCCGCGTCCCAGCGCAGCAGCGCCTGCACCGGCGCGAGGGCACCGTCGGCGACCACCACCACCCGGCCCCCGGCCGCGCCGGGGCGGGCCAGCGCGGCGGCGGCCATCCACCGACGCAGCGCCTCCTCCCCGGCCCGCAGGTCGGCCCGGGTGAGCAGCGCCCACGAGTCGAGCAGCAGCACCGCGCCGAAGCCGCCCTCGGCCACCGGCTCCGCGCCCGGGGTGGCGATCACCAGCCCGGCCCCACCCGGCACGGCGGCCAGCACCTCCTCCCGGCCCGAGGTCCGCACCGGCACGCCCGGGAACGCCCGGCCCAGCTCCTCGGCGGTGCGCCGGGCGCCGGTGACCGAGGCCCGCAGCCGCCGCCCGCCGCACTCCGGGCAGGCGTACGCGGCGGCCACCCGGCCGCACCAGCGGCAGGCCGGCGTGCCCTGGGCCGAGGGCAGGCTCAGCGGACCGGCGCAGTGCGGACAGCGGGCCGGGGCCCGGCAGTCGGCGCAGGCGACCGAGGGCAGGTAGCCGCGGCGGGGCACCTGCACCAGCACCGGCAGGTCGGCGCGGAGCGCGTCCCGGGCGGTGGTCCAGGCCAGGCTGGGCAGCCGGGCGGAGGCCGCGCCGGGATCCCGGGCCAGCTGCGGGTCGTCGCCGGTGGGCGCCATGGCCGGCATCCGCGCCCGGACGATGGCGCGGTCGGCGACCACCTCCCGGGCCCAGCCGGTCTCCACCAGCAGCTGCGCCTCGGCGGTCCGGGCGTAGCCGCCGACCAGGGCGGCCGCGCCGGTGAGCTGGGCCCGGGTGAGCAGCACCTCGCGGGTGTGCGGGTAGGGCGCGCGGGGTTCGGCGTGCAGGTCGTCGCCGTCGTCCCAGACGGCCACCAGGCCGAGCCGCTCCACCGGGGCGAACATGGCGGCCCGGGTCCCGATCACCACCCGCGCCTCGCCCCGGCGGGCGGTCAGGAAGGCGCGGTACCGGGCGGCCGGGCCGTCGGCGGCGGTGAGCCGGACGTGCCGCCCCGCGCCCGGCAGCGCGGTCAGCGCCGCGTCGAGGCGGTCCAGGTCCCGGGCGTCGGCGACCACGACCAGCGCTCCCCGGCCGCCGGCCACGGTGGCGGCCACGGCGTCGGCGTACCGCTCGGCCCAGTCCTCCCCCGGCAGCGCGGACCACACGGCGCGGGGCGCCCGGCCGTCGGCGAGCGCCCGGATCAGCGCCGGCCCGGCCGGGTAGTCCCGCCAGCCGCGAGGATCGACGGGCGCGCCGACCGGTTCCGGTCGCGCGGACCCGGGGTCCGCCGGGGTGGCGGCAGGCGCGCGGTCGGGGTCCGCGGACGTGTCGGCGGCCGCCGACGGCGCGACGCCGGCGTCGACGCGGGTCTCTCCGGCGGCGTCCGGGGCGGGGTCGGGGTCCGCGGACGCGTCGGCGGCGGTGACGGCCTTCTCGGCGCGGGCGTGCCGGGGCGGCACGGCGAGGCGGAGCACGTCGGCCAGGCTCCCGGCGTAGCGGTCGGCGACCGCCCGGGCCAGCCGGGCCACCTCCGGGGAGAGCACCGGCACCGGGGAGACGACCTTCTCCAGGTACGCCAGCTTGGGGTGCGCCGACTCGGCGACGCGTTCCAGCAGCCAGCCGTCGACGAGCTGCCCGGCGAACCGGACCTTCACCCGCACCCCGGGCCGGGCGTCGGCGTCCAGCGCCTCCGGGACCAGGTAGTCGAACGGCCGGTCGAGGTGCGGCAGCGGCACGTCCACGCAGACGCGAGCGACCGGCGACCCCTCGGCGGGTCGCCGGTCGCGGCGCGTGGTGGCGGTCAGGCTCCCGCGGCCGACTTGAGGTCGGCGGCCCGCTCGGTGCTCTCCCAGGTCAGATCCGCCAGCTCCCGGCCGAAGTGGCCGTACGCGGCGGTCTGCTGGTAGATCGGGCGCAGCAGGTTCAGGTCCCGGATGATCGCGGCGGGACGCAGGTCGAACACCTCGGCCACCGCCTTCTCGATCGAGGCCACCGCCACCGTCTCGGTGCCGAAGGTCTCGATGAACAGGCTCACCGGGTGCGCCTTGCCGATCGCGTACGCGACCTGCGCCTCGCACCGCTCGGCCAGGCCGGCGGCGACCACGTTCTTGGCCACCCAGCGCATCGCGTACGCGGCGGACCGGTCGACCTTCGACGGGTCCTTGCCGGAGAACGCGCCCCCGCCGTGCCGGGCGTAACCGCCGTAGGTGTCCACGATGATCTTGCGGCCGGTCAGGCCGGCGTCACCCATCGGGCCGCCGATCTCGAACCGCCCGGTCGGGTTCACCAGCAGCCGGTAGCCCTCGGTCTCCAGACCCAGGCCCTCCAGCTCCGGCGTGATGACGTGCTCCCGCACGTCCGGCGTGAGCAGCGACTCCAGCGAGATGTCCGCCGCGTGCTGGCTGGAGACGACCACCGTGTCCAGGCGCACCGGACGCAGGCCGTCGTACTCGATGGTGACCTGGGTCTTGCCGTCCGGACGCAGGTAGGGGATGGTGCCGTCCTTGCGCACCGCGGCGAGCCGGCGGGCCAGCCGGTGCGCCAGCGCGATCGGCAGCGGCATCAGCTCGGGCGTCTCGGAGCAGGCGAAGCCGAACATCATGCCCTGGTCGCCCGCGCCCTGCGCGTCCAGCGCGCTCTCCGAGCCACCGGTGCGCAGCTCGAACGCGTTGTCCACGCCCTGCGCGATGTCCGGCGACTGGGCGCCGATGGACACGCTCACGCCGCAGGACGCGCCGTCGAAGCCCTTCTTCGACGAGTCGTAGCCGATGCCGAGGATGGTCTCCCGGACGATGGTCGGGATGTCGGCGTACGCCTTGGTGGTCACCTCGCCGGCGACGTGCACCTGCCCGGTGGTGATCAGCGTTTCCACCGCGACCCGGCTGTGCGGGTCCTGCGCGAGCAGCGCGTCGAGAATGCCGTCACTGATCTGGTCGGCGATCTTGTCCGGGTGGCCCTCCGTGACCGATTCGGACGTGAAGAGACGTGTCACGGCACTCCTAAGCATGTGAAGACTTTTAAAGGTCGCTCGGCGGCAGTTTAGTCGCCCCCGTTCCGGTCCGGCCCCGGGAACGGCGAGCTGACCAACCGTCAGGACGGCGGGCCCAGGCGCGCCGCCACGAGATCCCAGACGGCGTCGGCCAGGTCCTCCTTGGGCTGCTCGGGCAGCCGGTGCACGGCGCCGTCGGCCCCGATCACGGTCGCCGCGTTGGTCTCCGCGCCGAAGACCTTGTCGACACCCACCTCGTTGACCACGATCAGGTCGGCGCGCTTGCGGGCGAGCTTGGCCCGGCCGTTGGCCTCGGCGTCGTCGGTCTCCGCGGCGAAGATCACCAGCACCTGCCCGGGCCGGCGATCCCGGCCCAACTCGGCGGCGATGTCCGGGTTGGTGACCAGCTCGACGGTCGGCGCGACGCCGTCCTCCGACTTCTTGATCTTCCCGGTGGCGTAGCTGGCCGGACGGAAGTCGGCGGGCGCGGCGGCCATCACCACGGCGTCCGCGTCGGCGGCCGCCGCCAGCGTGGCCTCGCGCAGCTCCTCGGTGGTGCCCACCCGGACCAGGTCGGCGCCGGCCGGGTCGGCGAGGGCCACGTTCGCCGACACCAGCGTCACCCGGGCGCCCCGGGCCACGGCGGCGCGGGCGAACGCGTACCCCTGCTTGCCGGAGGACCGGTTGCCGAGGAAGCGGACCGGGTCGAGCGGCTCGCGGGTGCCGCCGGCGGTGACCACCACGTGCCGGCCGGCCAGGTCGGCCGGGGCGGCCACGCCGCGGGCCAGCGCCCGCCGGGCGACGGCGAAGATCTCCGCCGGGTCGGGCAGCCGGCCCTTGCCGGTGTCCCGCCCGGTCAGGCGGCCGACCGCCGGCTCGATCACCCGTACGCCCCGGGAGCGCAGCGTGGCCACGTTGGCCACGGTCGCCGGGTGCTCCCACATCTCGGTGTGCATGGCCGGGGCCAGCACCACCGGGCAGCGCGCGGTCAGCAGCGTGTTGGTGAGCAGGTCGTCGGCGAGGCCGTGCGCGGCCTTGGCGAGCAGGTCGGCGGTGGCCGGCGCCACCACGACCAGGTCGGCGTGCTGCCCGAGCCGCACGTGCGGCACCTCGTGCACGTCGGACCAGACGTCGTCGGCCACCGGCTGGCCGGAGAGCGCGGCCCAGGTCGGCGCCCCGACGAAGCGGAGCGCCGACGCGGTCGGCACGACCCGGACCCGGTGACCCGACTCGGTGAAGAGCCGGAGCAGCTCACACGCCTTGTAGGCGGCGATGCCACCGCCGACCCCGAGGACGATCTCGGCGGGCATCGGCGCGGGCGGAACTACGGCTGGTCGGTCGGCTCGGCGGTGAGCAGGCCCGCGTTGATCTCCCGCATCGCGATGGAGAGCGGCTTCTCCTGCGGGGTGGTCTCCACCAGCGGGCCGACGTACTCCAGCAGGCCCTCACCGAGCTGGCTGTAGTAGGCGTTGACCTGGCGGGCACGCTTGGCGGCGAAGATGACCAGCGCGTACTTCGAGGTGGTCTTCTCGAGCAGCTCGTCGATCGGCGGGTTGGTGATGCCCTCGGGGTTGGTGGCGATGGATCCCACGAATTCAAACCTCTGCGTCTCGTGCGCCGCCCAGGGGCGGTGACCGGCTGGCGGGCCGCTCAACCGCCGGGAGGCGGTCGGGCCGGGGCCAGGAATGACGAACCGAGCAATCCTACCAGCTCGGTGGCGGCACGCTCGGTTCGGTCGTGCGCCACGGCGTGTGTGAAGGCGGCCGCGACGGCCGGCTCGGCCCGGTACGCCGGCGGCGCGAGCAGCACCAGCCGGGCCCGCGGCGCCACCGCCCGGACGGCGAGCGCGCCGGCCAGGTCCAACGGCAGCAGCACCGGACGGCCCTGCGCGAGCCGGGACCGCACGTCCGCGCGGGGCACACCCCGGCGGTACGGCCCGATCCGGCACCACTCCAGCAGCTCGCCGGCCGCGACCAGCCGGTCGAAGGCGGGCGGGTCGAGGAAGAGCCGGTCCACACCGTCGCGCTCCCCCGGGCGCGGCGGCCGCGTGGTGGCGACCACCGGCACCCACACGGACGCGAGGCGCGCCCGGACCAACTCGACGACACTGCCCCGCCCGGCCCCCGAGGGGCCGGAAAGGACAGTGAGCCGAGCCGCCGAGCGCGCCTCGTCATCCGTGCTCACCGCTTGTTTCTACACGGTGGGCCGTTCAGTTGGCGGCGAACTCTCCGAGCAGCGCCTTACGCTGCTGCTCGCCGAGGCCGCGCAGGCGACGGCTGTCCGCGATCTTGAGCTTCTCCATGATCTGGGTGGCCCGGATCTTGCCGATGCCCGGCATCGCCTGGAGCACTGCCGAAACCTTCAGCTTGCCCACGACGTCGTCGGACTCGGCCCGCTCGAGGACGGTGGCGAGGGTGGTCTTGCCCTGCTTGAGCTGCTCCTTCAGCTCAGCGCGGGCCTTGCGGATCTCCGCGGCCTTCTCCAGCGCGGCAGCGCGCTGTTCGGGGGTCAGTGACGGGAGCGGCACCAGTTCTCCTCAGGTCCCTAGTACGGCGGGCGGAGCGCCCCACCGCAGCTGTGAAACGTGGTGTCGCTGGCAACCAAAGGGGTCCGTGGTTCCCAGCGCGGGGAAAACTAGCGGTCAACGGAGTTTTCGGCAACGTGGACGCGCGATGATCAACGTAAAGTGACGGAGCCGTCAGTCAGTCAGGCGGTGGTCAGGGCGGCCCGGCAGTCGGTCAGCACCCGCTCGACGGCGGCCCGCAGGGCCTCCTGGTCCGGCCCCGCGCCCAGCACCTCACGGGAGTACGACGGCAGCACCGACGGCAGGGCGGCGCCGAAGACCGCCCGCAGCCCGGCGGGCGTCCCGCCCTGCGCACCGAGGCCCGGCGCGAGCAGCGGACCGTTGACCGCATCCAGGTCGTGACCGGTCTCACCGATCGTCGCGCCGACCACCAGGCCGATGCTGCCGAGCGGCTCCGCACCCCGGTTGAGCTGGGAAATCTCGTCGATCACGGTCTGCGCCACGGTGCGTCCGTCGGCGGCCACGGCACGCTGCACGGCGGCGCCCTCGGGGTTCGAGGTGAGCGCCAGGACGAACACCCCGCCGCCGTGCGCGGCGGCCAACTCGAACATCGGGGCGAGCGAACCCACCCCCAGGTAGGGGCTCGCGGTGACCGCGTCGACATACAGCGGGCTGGATGGATCGAGGTACGCCGAGGCGTACGCGCGGACCGTCGAACCGATGTCACCGCGCTTGACGTCGAGCAGAACGAGCGCGCCCGCATTTCGCAACTGTCGGATAGTTGACTCAAGCACGCCGACACCCCGCGCACCGAAGCGCTCGAAGAACGCCGACTGCGGCTTGACCACGGCCACCCGGTCGCCGATCGCCTCCACCACGGTGCGGCTGAACCGCTCGAGCCCCTCGACGTCGTCGGGCAGGCCCCAGTCGGCGAGCAGACCCGGGTGCGGGTCGATCCCCACGCAGAGCGGTCCCCGCTCCGCCACGGCCCGGTGCAGGCGGGCGCCGAACGTCTCCATCGCGCATCTCCCTCTTCCGGCGGCCGGGGCCGCCTCCGTGTCCAGGCGACGGACCTCCCGTCGCGTCAGGTCGTCCCGGCCGGCCCCGACCGCCCGGCCGGGACTCAGCCGGCCTTGACCGCGGCGGCCACGCCGGCCGCGATCCGGGCCACGTCCGCCTCGTCGCAGACGTACGGCGGCATGGTGTAGACCAGGTCCCGGAACGGGCGCAGCCACACCCCCTCCCCGACCGCGGCGGCGGTCGCCCGCGGCAGGTCCACCTCGTGGTCCAGTTGCACCACGCCGATCGCGCCGAGCACCCGCACGTCGGCCACGCCCGGCGTGCCGCGCAACGGCTCCAGGCCGGCCCGCAGGCCCGCCGCGATCCCCGCCACCCGCCCGGACCAGTCCCCGGCCCGCAGCAGGTCCAGGGAGGCGTTGGCGACCGCGCAGGCGAGCGGGTTGCCCATGAACGTCGGACCGTGCGCCAGCACGCCGTCGGCGGAGATCGCCCCGGCCACCTCGGGGGTGCAGAGCGCCGCCGCCAGCGTCAGGTAGCCACCGGTGAGCGCCTTGCCGACGCAGAGCACGTCCGGCGTGACGCCGGCGTGCTCGGCGGCGAACATCCGGCCGGTCCGGCCGAAGCCGGTGGCGATCTCGTCGAAGACCAGCAGGATGCCGTGCCGCCGGGTCACCTCGCGCAGCACCCGCAGGTAGTGCGGGTGGTGGAACCGCATCCCGCCGGCGCCCTGGACCACCGGCTCGACGATCACCGCGGCCAGCTCGTCGGCGTGCCGCTCCACCGCCTCCACCAGCGCCGCCTCGTACGCCGGGTCGGGCGTGGCGTCGAAGCCGGGCGGCGGCACCGGCGCGAACACCTGACGGGGCAGCACGTCGCCCCACAGGTGGTGCATGCCGCCCTCCGGGTCGCAGACGCTCATCGGGTGGAACGTGTCGCCGTGGTAGCCGCCCCGCCAGGTGCCCAGCCGGCGGCGTCCCGGGCGCCCGACGGCGCGCTGGTACTGCAGGCACATCTTCACCGCGACCTCGACGCTCACCGAGCCGGAGTCGGCCAGGAAGACGTGTTCCAGCCCGTCCGGGGCCAGCTCGACCAGGGTGCGCGCCAGGCGTGCCGCGGGCTCGTGGGTGAGGCCGCCGAACATCACGTGGCTCATCCGTCCGAGCTGGTCGGTCACCGCGGCGTCCAGCACCGGGTGCCGGTAGCCGTGGATCGCCGCCCACCAGGACGACATGCCGTCGACCAGCTCCCGCCCGTCGCCCAGCCGCAACCGCACCCCGGCGGCGCTCTCCACCACGTACGGCGGGCTGCCCGCCGGCATCCCCGAGTAGGGATGCCAGACGTGCCGCCGGTCAAGGGCGAGGATCTCCTCGGGCGTCACGGACTCTCCTCCTTCGCCCCTCCCCGGCGATCTTGCGGTTTCGGCCCGTGTCGCGCCCGGTATGAGCGGTGTGCCGGGGCCGAAACTGCAAGATCGCGCGAACTGGGGTCAACGGGTGGTGCGGGTGATGGCCCGGGTGAGGGCGGGGCCGCGGTAGATGAAGCCGGTGTAGAGCTGGACCAGGGCGGCGCCGGCATCGAACATCCGGGTCGCGTCGTCGGGGTCGAGGATGCCGCCGACGCCGATCACCGGCAGGCGGCCCCCGGTCTCCCGGTGCACGAAGCCGACCAGTTCCAGGGCGCGGTCGGTCAGCGGCCGGCCGGAGAGGCCGCCCGTCTCGGCGGCGCGCGCCCGGTCGGCGGGGGCGAGCCCGTCCCGACCGAGCGTGGTGTTGGTGGCGATGACGCCGGCCGCGCCCCGGTCCAGGCACACCTCCAGCAGTTCGGCGACGGCCGGCTCGCTGAGGTCCGGGGCGATCTTCACCAGCACCGGCTTCTCCCCCACCAGCGCGGCGAGCAGGGCGTCCAGATGGGACCGGTCCTGCAACGACCGCAGACCCGGGGTGTTCGGCGAGGACACGTTGACCGCGAAGTAGTCGCCGTGCCCCTTGAGCGCCCGGTAGGAGGCGAGGTAGTCCTCGACCGCCTCGTCCAGCGGGGTCACCTTGGACTTGCCCAGCGAGATGCCCAGCGGCACGCCGAGCGGGCGCGGCAGCGCCGCCAGCCGGGCGGCCAGGGCGTCCGCGCCGGCGTTGTTGAAGCCCATCCGGTTGATCACGGCCTCGCTGTCGCGCAGCCGGAACAGCCGGGGCCGGGGGTTGCCCGGCTGGGCGTGCGCGGTCACGGTGCCGACCTCGACGAAACCGAAGCCGAGCGCCGGCCAGGCGGGCAGCGCCAGACCGTTCTTGTCCATGCCGGCGGCCAAGCCGACGGGGTTCGGGAAGCGCACCCCGAACACCTCCCGCGGCGAGGCCCGGAAGTACGTCCGACGCAGCGCCGCCAGGACCGCCGGCCGCCGGGACAGCGCGGCCAGCCGGGCGAGGGTCCACTCGTGCGCCGCCTCGGCGTCCCCGCCCCCGAGCGCGAACAGCCGCGGCCGCACCACCTTCTCGAAGATCACCGCCCCGCCCCCGACCCGTTGACCATGAGGTTGGCGGCGATGTGGATCTCCGCTGCCGCCGCCAACCTCATGGTCGACGCGGACGTCGGGGTGGTCACTCGCCGGCCCGCAGGGCGGCGTGCAGGTCCTGGAGGGGGCGGACCTGGAGGTCGCCGTTGATCCTCGCCTCGATGCCCATGACCGCGGCGGCGGCGCCGGGGACGGTGGTGACACACGGGATGTCCGCGGTGACCGCGGCGCTGCGGATCTCGTAGCCGTCCGAGCGGGCACTCGCGCCGGAGCCCTGCGGGGTGTTGACCACCAGCGCCACGTCGCCGCCGAGGATCAGCGAGACCGCGTCCGCCCCCTCGCCCGACTCGTAGTGCTTGCGGATCTGCTCGCAGGCGATGCCGTGCCGGCGCAGCACCTCGGCCGTGCCGGTGGTGGCGACGATCTCGAAGCCGAGGTCCGCCAGGCGCTTGATCGGGAAGATCATGCCGCGCTTGTCCCGGTTCGCCACCGAGACGAAGATCTTCCCGGCCGTCGGCAGCGACCCGTACGCGGCGGCCTGCGACTTGGCGAACGCCCGGCCGAAGCCGGTGTCGATGCCCATCACCTCGCCGGTGGACCGCATCTCCGGGCCGAGCAGCACGTCGATGCCCTTGCCGGCCGGGGTGCGGAACCGCTTGAACGGCAGCACCGCCTCCTTGACCGCGATCGGCGCGTCGGCCGGCATGGTGCCGCCGTCACCGGTCGGTGGCAGCAGGCCCTCGGCGCGCAGCTGCGCGATCGTCGCGCCCAACGCGATCCGGGCCGCCGCCTTGGCCAGCGGCACCGCCGTGGCCTTCGACACGAACGGCACCGTACGCGAGGCGCGGGGGTTGGCCTCCAGCACGTAGAGCGTGTCGCCCTGCAACGCGTACTGGACGTTGAGCAGGCCGCGCACCCCGACGCCGCGGGCGATCTCCTCGGTGTAGCGGCGCACCTGCGTCAGGTGCGAGCCGGCCAGCGTGATCGGCGGCAACGCGCAGGAGGAGTCGCCGGAGTGGATGCCGGCCTCCTCGATGTGCTCCATCACGCCGCCCAGGTAGACGTCGCCGTCCGCGTCGACGAGCGCGTCCACGTCGATCTCGATGGCGTCGTCGAGGAAGCGGTCCACCAGCACCGGGTGGTCGGGCGAGATGTCGGTGGCCCGGCCGATGTAGTCGCGCAGCGTGGCGTCGTCGTAGACGATCTCCATGCCCCGACCGCCGAGCACGTACGACGGCCGCACCAGCACCGGGTACCCGATCTCGTCGGCGATCGCCTTCGCCTCGTCGTACGAGGTGGCCATGCCGTGCGCGGGCGCCCGCAGTCCGGCCCGGGCCAGCACCGCGCCGAACGCGCCCCGCTCCTCGGCCAGGTGGATCGACTCCGGGGAGGTGCCGACGATCGGCACCCCGGCGTCCTTGAGCCGCTGCGCCAGGCCCAGCGGGGTCTGGCCGCCGAGCTGGACGACCACCCCGACCACGCCCGGCCCGCCGGCCGCCCTGCCCGACGAGTCCTCGGCGTGCCAGACCTCCAGCACGTCCTCGAAGGTCAGCGGCTCGAAGTAGAGCCGGTCGGCGGTGTCGTAGTCGGTGGAGACGGTCTCCGGGTTGCAGTTGACCATCACGGTCTCGTAGTTCACGTCCCGGAGGGCCTGGACGGCGTGCACGCACGAGTAGTCGAACTCGATGCCCTGCCCGATCCGGTTCGGCCCCGAGCCGAGGATGAGCACCTTCGGCCGCTCCGAGGGCGCCACCTCCGTCTCCTGGTCATAGGTCGAGTAGTGGTACGGCGTGGTCGCCTCGAACTCGGCCGCGCAGGTGTCCACCGTCTTGTAGACCGGCCGGACCCCGAGCCGGTGGCGCAGCGTGCGTACCCCGTCCTCGGCGGCCAGCTCGGGCCGCAGCGCGGCGAGCTGCCGGTCGGACAGGCCGGCCCGCTTGGCCCGGCGCAGCAGGGCGGCGTCGAGCACCGGGGCGTCGACGATCTCGGCGCGCAGCTCGACCAGGGCGGTGATCTGGTCCAGGAACCAGGGGTCCATGCCGCCGGAGGCCTCGGCCACCTCGGCGATCGACGCGCCCAGGCGCAGCGCCCGCTCGACGGTGTAGAGCCGGCCGTCGTGCGGCATCCGCAGCGCGGCGAGCGTGTTCTCCTTCGTGGCGCCCGCCGGGTCCGGGGTGGTCCAGAAACCGGACGACTTCGTTTCCATCGAGCGCATCGCCTTGTTCAGCGCCTCGGTGAAGTTGCGGCCCAGGCTCATCGCCTCGCCCACCGACTTCATGGTGGTGGTCAGCTCCGGGTCGGCGCCGGGGAACTTCTCGAACGCGAACCGGGGGATCTTCACCACCACGTAGTCCAGCGTCGGCTCGAACGCGGCCGGCGTCTTGAGCGTGATGTCGTTGGGGATCTCGTCCAGCGTGTAGCCGATGGCGAGCTTCGCGGCGATCTTGGCGATCGGGAAGCCGGTGGCCTTCGACGCCAGCGCCGAGGAGCGCGACACCCGCGGGTTCATCTCGATCACGACGATCCGGCCGTCGGCCGGGTTGACCGCGAACTGGATGTTGCAGCCACCGGTGTCCACCCCGACCTCGCGCAGCACGGCGATGCCGAGGTCGCGCAGCCGCTGGTACTCCCGGTCGGTCAGCGTCATGGCCGGGGCGACGGTGACGCTGTCGCCGGTGTGCACGCCCATCGGATCGACGTTCTCGATCGAGCAGACCACCACCACGTTGTCGTGGCGGTCGCGCATCAGCTCGAGCTCGTACTCCTTCCAGCCGAGCACGCTCTCCTCGATGAGCACCTCGTGCACCGGGCTGGCGGCCAGCCCGGAGCCGGCGATGCGCTCCAGGTCCTCGTCGGTGTGCGCCATGCCGGAGCCGAGACCGCCCATGGTGAACGACGGGCGGATGACCACCGGCAGGCCCAGCTCGGCGACCGTGTCCCGGACCTCGTCCATCGAGTGGCAGACCCGCGAGCGCGGGGTCAGCGTCGACGGGTCGTCCAGGCCCAGGCGTACGCCGGCCTTGGCCACGATGTCCTTGAACAGCTGCCGGTCCTCGCCCCGGTTGATCGCCTCGATGTTGGCGCCGATCAGCTCGACGCCGTACTTCTCCAGCACCCCCGCCTCGTGCAGGGCGACCGCGGTGTTCAGCGCGGTCTGCCCGCCCAGGGTGGGCAGCAGCGCGTCCGGGCGCTCCTTGGCGATGACCAGCTCGACGAACTCCGGGGTGATCGGCTCGACGTAGGTGGCGTCGGCGAACTCCGGGTCGGTCATGATCGTCGCCGGGTTGGAGTTGACCAGGCTGACCCGGATCCCCTCGCTGC
Source organism: Micromonospora sp. WMMA1996 (assembly GCF_002573675.1). NCBI lineage: Bacteria > Bacillati > Actinomycetota > Actinomycetes > Micromonosporales > Micromonosporaceae > Micromonospora > Micromonospora sp. WMMA1996. The sequence goes on from NZ_PDHU01000001.1 coordinate 3,177,698, forward strand.
GCAGCACCCGGCAGGCCTGGGTGCCGGAGTAGTCGAACTCGCAGGCCTGTCCGATCACGATCGGCCCGGAGCCGATCACCAGCACGTGCTTCAGGTCGGTCCGCTTAGGCATTCTTGCCGCCTTCGATGAGCTCGGCGAAGCGGTCGAACAGGTAGTCCGCGTCGTGCGGACCGGCCGCCGCCTCCGGGTGGTACTGGACGGTGAAGGCGGGCACGTCCACGGCCCGCAGCCCCTCGACCACGTTGTCATTGAGGCAGAGGTGTGACACCTGGACGCCGCCGAACTCGGTCTGGATCACCTGATCCGGCACCACCGCGCCGTCCCCGGCGCCCGGCACCTCGACCGCGAAGCCGTGGTTGTGGCTGGTCACCTCGACCTTGCCGGTGACCCGGTCGAGCACCGGCTGGTTGATGCCGCGGTGGCCGTACCCGAGCTTGTAGGTGCCGAAGCCGAGCGCCCGGCCGAGGATCTGACTGCCGAAGCAGATGCCGAACAGCGGGATCCGCCGGGTCAGCACCTCCCGGGCCAGGGCCACCGGGCCGTCGGCGGTCGCCGGGTCGCCCGGGCCGGGCGAGAAGAACACCGCGTCCGCGCCGGTGGCCAGCAGGTCGTCGATCGTCGAGCCGGCCGGCAGGACGTGGGTGGTGACGCCGCGGGCGGCGAGCCGGCGCGGCACGTTGCGCTTGATGCCCAGGTCCAGCGCGGCCACCGTGAACCGGTGCTCGCCCTGCGCCTCGACGACGTACGGCTGCGCGGTGCTCACCTCGGCGGACAGGTCGGCGCCGACCATCTGCGGCGAGCGGCGTACCCGCTCCAGCAGCGCGGCCGGGTCGTCCTCGACGCTGGAGACACCGACCCGCATCGCGCCGCGCTCACGCAGGTGCCGGGTGAGCGCCCGGGTGTCCACCCCGCTGATGCCGACCACGCCCTCGGCGGCGAGCCGGTCCTCCAGGCCGCCGGTGGCGCGCCAGTTCGAGCCGATCCGGGCCGGGTCGCGCACCACGTACCCGGCCACCCAGATCCGGCCGGACTCGTCGTCCTCGCCGTTGACGCCGGTGTTGCCGATGTGCGGCGCGGTCTGCACCACCACCTGCCGGTGGTAGGAGGGGTCGGTGAGCGTCTCCTGGTAGCCGGTCATGCCGGTGTTGAAGACCGCCTCGCCGAAGGTCTCCCCGACGCTGCCGTACGCCTCGCCGTGGAACGTGCGCCCGTCCTCCAGGACGAGGATCGCGGAACGTCTCTTCACTTCACAGCCTTTCCGTCCAAAACCGTCGGCTCGCCGCGCAGGAAGGTCGCCACGATGCGACCCGGCAGCGTCATGCGGGCGTACGGGGTGTTGCGACTGCGACTGGCCAGCTCCGCCGGCTCGATCACGCGGCGGGCGGCCGGGTCGACCAGGGTCAGGTTGGCCGGCACGCCGGGCGCCGGGTCGAGGCCGTGCACGGTCAGCCCGGCGATCCGGGCCGGCGTGCGGGACATCCGCTCGGCGATCAGGTCCCAGCGGGGGCCGAACACGTCGAGCGCGATGGACAGCGCCGTCTCCAGGCCGAGCATGCCCGGCCGGGCGTACGCCCACTCGCACTCCTTGTCCTCCACGGCGTGCGGCGCGTGGTCGGTGGCGATGATGTCGATCACGCCCTCGGCCAGCGCGGCCCGCAGCGCGGCGACGTCGGCGGCGGTGCGCAGCGGCGGGTTGACCTTGAAGACCGGGTCGTACGTCTCGGCCCGGTCGTCGGTCAGCAGCAGGTGGTGCGGCGTCACCTCGGCGGTCACCCGCACCCCGCGCGCCTTGGCCTGCCGCAGCACCTCGACGCTGCCGGCGGTGGAGACGTGGCAGACGTGCAGCCGGCTGCCGACGTGCTCGGCCAGCAGCACGTCCCGGGCGATGATCGCCTCCTCGGCGACGGCCGGCCAGCCCGTCAGCCCGAGCCGGGTGGACACCTCGCCCTCGTGCATCTGCGCGCCCTCGGTGAGCCGGGGCTCCTCGGCGTGCTGGGCGATCACCCCGTCGAACGCCTTGACGTACTCCAGCGCCCGGCGCATCAGCCGCGGGTCGGCCACGCAGTGCCCGTCGTCGGAGAAGATCCGCACCCGGGCGGCGGAGTCGGCCATCGCGCCCAGCTCGGCCAGGCGCTCCCCGGCCAGCCCGACGGTGACCGCGCCGATCGGCTGCACGTCGACCAGGCCGGCCTCCCGGCCGAGCCGCCAGACCTGCTCGACCACGCCGGCGGTGTCGGCGACCGGCGACGTGTTCGCCATCGCGCAGACCGCCGTGTAGCCACCGAGCGCCGCCGCCCGGGACCCGGACTCGACCGTCTCGGCGTCCTCCCGGCCGGGTTCGCGCAGGTGGGTGTGCAGGTCGACCAGGCCGGGCAGCGCGACCAGGCCGGTCGCGTCGAGCACCGTGGCGTCGTCGGCGGTCAGGCCGGCGCCGGCCCCGGCCACCACACCGTCGCGGATGAGCAGGTCGGTCGGCTCGCCGTCGAGCACACGGACGTTCCTGATGAGGTACGCGGTCACCGGTTGTTCCCTCCGAGCAGCAGGTAGAGGACGGCCATCCGCACGGAGACCCCGTTGGCGACCTGTTCGACGATGGTGGAGCGGGACGAGTCGGCGACCTCGGGCGTGATCTCCATCCCCCGGTTCATCGGGCCGGGGTGCATGACGATCGCGTGCTCGGGCAGCCGACGCATGCGCGGCCCGTCGAGCCCGTAGCGGCGGGCGTACTCCCGGGCCGAGGGGAAGTAGGAGTCGCTCATCCGCTCCCGCTGCACCCGCAGCATCATCACCACGTCCACACCGGGAAGAACGGTGTCGAGGTCGTAGGAGACGTCGGTGCCGGGGGCGAGCGCCGGGGAGATGTCGCGCGGGATCAGCGTCGGCGGGCCGACCAGGGTGACCTTGGCGCCCAGCGTGCTGAGCAGCAGCACGTTCGAGCGGGCCACCCGGGAGTGCAGCACGTCGCCGACGATCGCCACGTGCAGGCCGGCGAGCCGGCCCAGCCGGGACCGCATCGTGTACGCGTCGAGCAGCGCCTGGGTGGGGTGCTCGTGGGTGCCGTCGCCGGCGTTGACCACCGACCCGTCCACCCAGTCGGCCAGCCGGTGCGGCGCGCCGGAGGCGGGGTGCCGCACGACCACCGCGTCGGCGCCCATGGCCTGGAGGGTCAGCGCGGTGTCCTTGAGGCTCTCGCCCTTGGCCACGCTGGAGCCCTTGGCGGAGAAGTTGATCACGTCGGCGCTGAGCCGCTTGGCGGCCGCCTCGAACGAGATCCGGGTCCGGGTGGAGTCCTCGTAGAAGAGGTTGACCACGGTGCGCCCGCGCAGCGCGGGCAGCTTCTTGACCTCGCGGCCGGCCACGGTGGCCATCTCGGCCGCGGTGTCCAGGACCAGGGTGGCGGTGTCGGCGTCCAGGTCGGCGCCGGAGAGCAGATGACGGATCATGCGGGTGACCCCCCGTACAACTTGACCTCGTCGGTGCCGTCGGTCTCGGCGAGGGTGACCTTGACGTTCTCGGCCAGCGCGGTGGGGATGTTCTTGCCCACGTAGTCGGCGCGGATCGGCAGCTGGCGGTGCCCGCGGTCGACCAGGACGGCGAGCTGCACGGAGGCCGGGCGGCCGACGTCGCTGAGCGCGTCCAGCGCGGCCCGCACGGTGCGGCCGGAGAAGAGCACGTCGTCGACGAGGACGACCCGCTTGCCGTCGATCCCGCCGGGCGGCAGGTCGGTCGGGCCGACCGCGCGGGTGGCGTGCCGGCGCAGGTCGTCGCGGTAGAGGGTGATGTCGAGCACGCCGACCGGGACGGTCACGTCCTCGAAGGTGCTGATCCGGGCGGCGAGCCGTCTGGCCAGGGGCACGCCCCGGGTGGGGATGCCGAGCAGCACGGTGTCGGCGGCGCCCTGGGTCTTCTCCAGGATCTGGTGGGCGATGCGGTCGACCACCCGCGAGACGTCGGCGGCGGCGAGGATCACCTTCACCGAGGGTTGTCGCGGCGGCGACGGTTGGGCAGCCGGTGGGTAGGCCACGGCGGACCTCCTTCCCCGCCTCACGGGACGGGTCGTTAAAGGACGTCTGATCGACTCCGGCGGACCCGCGGGGGCCCGGACCGGGGCTTCACGCCACGTTACCAGCGGTCACCGGGCCCCCCGTCGCCGGTCCTGACCTGCTGGTCAGCCCGGAGAAATGCGGACAAGCCAGACCGGCCCCCCGGACCCGGTGGAGAGCAACACTTGACCACGTGTCGCAATCCCCGTACCGTCACGCTCCGTAGCGATAGCTGGGAGAACCCCGAGCAGCACTGGGAGTGTCCGAATGCCCTCTGAATACGCCAAGTCGCTGGGCGCCCGCCTGCGCTCCATCCGCCAGCAGCAGGGCCTGTCCCTGCAGGGTGTGGAGGAGAAGTCGAACGGGCGGTGGAAGGCCGTGGTGGTCGGCTCGTACGAGCGCGGCGACCGGGCCGTCACCGTGTCCCGCCTGGCGGAGCTGGCCGACTTCTACCGCGTTCCCGTCTCGGAGCTGCTGCCCGACGGCAGTGGGGTGCGTCACGAGCCCACCAGCAAGATCGTGCTGGACCTGGAGCGGCTCTACGACGAGGCCTCCGAGGACCTCGCGTACGTCGCCCGGTACGCCCGCGCCATCCAGCAGCAGCGCGGTGACTACAACGGCCGGGTGCTCTCCATCCGCGCCGACGACCTGCGCGCCCTCGCCATCGTCTACGACGCCTCGCCGTCGGGTCTGATCGAGCGGCTGACCGAGCACGGTGTGCTGGTCGCCGACCCGCGGGCGTTCTTCGCCTCCTGACCCACCCGTACGTCGAAGGGCCCGTGCCGTCCGGCACGGGCCCTTCGTCGTCGCGGCGCGTCAGCGCGTGGCGTACTCGGCGATCCGGCCGAGGATGCCGTTGAGGAACCGGGGCGAGTCGTCGGTCGACATCTGCCGGGCCAGCTCGACGGCCTCGCTGATCGCCACCGCGTCGTCGATCTCGTCGACGTAGAGCAGCTCGTAGACGGCGATCCGGGCCAGGTTGCGGTCGACCACCGGCATCCGGTCGAGCGTCCACCCCTCGGCGTAGCTGGCGATCGTCTCGTCGATCCGGTCGAGGTGCGCCGCGACGCCCTCGACCAGCCCGACCGCGTAGCCGAGGTGGTCGGGGCGGGGCTGCTCGATCCGCTCCAGGTAACCGGCCAGGACCTCGACCGGGGGCCGGTCGCGCAGGTCGGCCTCGAAGAGCACGTCCAGCGCCCGCTTGCGCGCCTTGCGGCGCGCCGGCATCTGCTGCTTCGGACCCTCGGCCATCAGGCTCGGCCGAGGTAACGGCCGTCGCGGGTGTCGACCTTGATCTTCTCACCGGTGGTGATGAACAGCGGCACCTGGACCGTGGCGCCCGTCTCGACGGTGGCCGGCTTGTTGCCGCCGGTCGACCGGTCGCCCTGCAGGCCGGGCTCGGTGTAGGTGACCTCGAGCACGACCGAGGTCGGCAGCTCGATGTAGAGCGGGACGCCCTCGTGGGTGGCGACGGTCGCCTCGGCCTCCGGGAGGAGGTAGTTGGCGGCCTCACCGACGACGCCGCCCATGACGGTGATCTGGTCGAACGTCTCCAGATCCATGAAGACGTAGTCCTCGCCGTCGGCGTACAGGTACTGCATGGTGCGCTTGTCCACGGTCGCCGTCTCGACCTTGGTGCCCGCGTTGAAGGTCTTGTCGACCACCTTGCCGGACAGCACGTTCTTCAGCGTGGTGCGCACGAAGGCACCACCCTTACCGGGCTTGACGTGCTGGAACTCGACGACGGCCCACAGCTCGCCGTCCAGGTTGAGTACCAGGCCGTTCTTCAGGTCGTTGGTGGTGGCCATTTCCTGCCTTGATCATCAATTGGCGGACAGACCCACCAAGTCTACTAGCTGTGTCGAATCGGACCCCGGCCCCAGGTGACGCAGCGTCAGGCGCCAGCACCGAGCCGGAGCGCCAGGTGGTGCAGGGCCAGCCGGTAGCCGTCCACGCCCAGGCCGCAGATCACCCCGGTGGCGACGGCGGAGACCACCGAGTGGTGCCGGAACTCCTCGCGGGCGTGGATGTTGGAGATGTGCACCTCCACCAGGGGGCCGCGCAGCAGGGCGCAGGCGTCGCGGACCGCGATCGAGTAGTGCGACCAGGCGGCCGGGTTGAGCACCACCGCCGCCTCCTCGTCGGCCGCCTGGTGCAGCCAGCCCAGCAGCTCGTGCTCGGCGTCGGTCTGCCGCACCACCACGTCCAGGCCCAGCTCACGCCCGGTCCGCTCGCAGTCGGCCACCAGGTCGGCGTAGCTGGTCACGCCGTAGACGTCGACCTGGCGGGTGCCGAGCCGGCCCAGGTTCGGCCCGTTGAGCACGTAGACCCTCACGAGCTGATCTCCCGGTACGCCTCGGCGAGCAGCTCGTCCGACGGCGCCTCCAGGATCGCCGGGCGGGCGAGCCCGTCCAGCACCACGAACCGCAGCCGGCTGCCCCGGGCCTTCTTGTCCACCCGCATCGCGGCGAGCAGCTCCGGCCAGGCGTCGGCCCGGTAGCCGGTGGGCAGGTCGAGCGCCGCCAGCACGTCACGGTGCCGGCGCGCGGTCGCCTCGTCGAGCCGGCCGGCGAGTCGCGCGAGGGTGGCCGCGTAGACCAGCCCGACCGCGACCGCGTGCCCGTGCCGCCAGCGGTAGCCCTCGACCTTCTCGATCGCGTGGGCGAGGGTGTGCCCGTAGTTGAGCACCTCGCGTACCCCGGACTCGCGCAGGTCACCGCCGACCACGTCGGCCTTGACCCGCACCGCGCGCTCGACCAGCTCGCGCAGCACCGGGCCGGTCGGGTCCAGCGCGGCGGCCGGATCCCGCTCCACCAGGTCGAGGATCACCGGGTCGGCGATGAACCCGCACTTGACCACCTCGGCCAGGCCGGCGGCCAGGTCGGCCGGGGGCAGGCTGTCCAGCGTCGCCAGGTCGCAGATCACGCCGACCGGCGGGTGGAACGCGCCCACCAGGTTCTTGCCGGCCGCCGTGTTGATCCCGGTCTTGCCGCCCACCGCGGCGTCGACCATGCCGAGCAGCGACGTCGCCACCGGCACCCAGCGCACGCCGCGCAGCCAGCTGGCCGCGACGAAGCCGGCCAGGTCGGTGACCGCGCCGCCGCCCACCCCGACCACCGCGTCGGTACGGGTGAAGCCCGCCGCGCCGAGCCGGTCCCAGCAGCCGGCGGCCACGTCGACGTGCTTGCCCGCCTCGGCGTCGGGCACCTCCACCAGCAGCGGCGCCACGCCGTCGGCGCGAAGCCGCTCGGCGAGCCGTTCGGCCAGCGCCTTCAGCGGCGGCGCGTACAGGAAGGCCACCCGCTCCGCGCCGGGCAGCAGCCGGGGCGGCGGGTCGAGCAGGTCGCGTCCCACCAGCACGTCGTACGGCCGTTCGCCGCCGACCGGGATCCGGGTCACCTCGTCCATCGCCGGCAGCCTAGTCCAGCGCCCGCCCCCGGCGCGGCGACTGTCCACTCCGTGGGGCGTTTGTCCGCGCGCGCCCCGGGTAGGGCGGCCGGATGAGCGAGAGCACGCAGCGCACGAGCATCCGGCTCCCCGCCACGATCCTCGGCATCGGGCTGGGCGGCTTCGTCGACGGCATCCTCCTGCACCAGGTCTTCCAGTGGCACCACATGCTCAGCAGCACCAACGCCGACCACGTGGGGATCAGGGACTACCCGGTCGACACGGTGCCGGGGCTGCAGATGAACACGGTGTGGGACGGCCTGTTCCACGTGGTCACCTGGGTGGCGGTGCTGACCGGGCTGGCCCTGCTCTATGCCCGGGTGACCCGGTCCCGGGGCCGGCTCTGGCGCTCGCCGATGCTCTGGGGCTGGGTCCTGGTCGGCTGGGGGCTGTTCAACCTCGTCGAGGGGATCGTCGATCACCACCTGCTCGGCATCCACCACGTCCGCACCGGCCCGTACCAGATCTGGTGGGACCTGGGCTTCCTCGCCCTCGGCCTGGTCCTGGTCGCGGTCGGCTGGGTGATCCAGCGGCGGGCCGACGGGGTGGACCTCTGCGCGCCGGAGTGTCGGTGACCCTCGCCCACGCCGGGCACGCCACCGACGGGTTCCCGGCGACCGCGCTGCTCCCGGCGGTCCTGTTCTGGGCCTACCTGGCCGCCGCGCTGCGGCTGCGGGACCCCGACGGGCCGGGCTGGGCACACGGGCGGACCGCGAGCTTCGGGCTGGGCACGCTGCTGGTGGCCCTCGGGCTGCTCCGGCCGGCCGACGACTTCGTCGGGCACATGTGGCAGCACCTGCTGATCGGCATGCTCGCGCCGCTGGCCCTGGTCCTCGGCGCGCCGGTCACGCTGGTGCTGCGGACTCTGGACCGGCGCGCCGGACGCCGGCTGGTCCACGTGCTCCGGCACCCGGTCGCGCGGGTGCTCGGCCACCCGGCGACCGGTCTGCTGCTTACCGCGGGCGGCCTGTGGCTGCTCTACCTGACCCCGCTCTACCGGGCCACGCTGGACAACCCCGCCCTGCACACACTGGTGCAGGCCCACTTCCTGCTCAGCGGTTGTCTCTTCGCCTGGTCGATCGCCGGGCCGGACCCCGGCCCGCACCGCCCCCGGGTGCCGGTCCGGCTGGTGGTGCTCGGCGTCGGGGTCGCCGCCCACGCCACGATCGCCCAACTGCTCTACGCCGGCGTCCTCGTCGACGTGCCGGCCGGCGCCGCCGAGCTGCGCGCCGGCGCCACCCTGATGTACTACCTCGGCGACCTGGCCGAGATCGCCCTCGCGCTCGCCCTGCTCGCCACCTGGCGTCCGGAGCGCCCGGCCCGCCGTCCGGCCGACCGCTCGGCCACCGGCCCCGCGCCGGCCCGGGCGTGACCAGCGCGAACGCACCACAGACCGCGCGGCGCGGGATGCTCGCAGCTCTGCCGCACCCCGCCGTGCAGGATGCTCGCAGCTCTGCCGCACACGCCGTGCGGACTGCTCGCGGCTTCTGCCGCACACGCCGTGCAGGCTGCTCGCTATTCTGCCGCACCTCACCACGCGGCGCGCGGACGGCCGCAGCAGTCCGGGCCAGTTCGCCCCGCGAGCCGGCGTCGGGCCGCACGCTGACCGCGTGGTTGGCCGGTGACTCCCACCACCGGCACCCGATCCGCCCGCACACCCATAGCGTTCCACCCACCAGCGTCGACGGCACCGAGTGGAACATCATGGGTGCCTCAACCCTCCGCAGACACCCATAGCGTTCCACCCACCGGCGCCAACGGCACCGAGTGGAACACCATGGGTGTCACGATGCGGCCGGACTTGCCCGCCTGCGCGCCGGCCAGGGCAGGGCCGGGCCGAGGGCGGGCCGTGGTCAGGGCTTGAGCAGCGCGGCGATCTCGGTGGCCAACTCCTCCGGGGCACGCCCGTCGGTGACCACCGTCGCGGTCGCCACCTCGGCGTAGAGCGGGCGGCGCTGGTCCAGCAGGTGCTTGAGGGTGGCGCGCGGGTTCAGCGCCAACAGCGGCCGGCCCGCGCCCAACCCGACCCGCCGGATCGCGTCGGGCAGCTCCACCGACAGGTGCACCACGGTGTGGCCGATCAGCGCGGCCCGGTTCTCCTCGGCCAGGACCGCGCCGCCGCCGAGCGCGAGCACCCCGGCGTGCGAGGCCAGCGCCGCCGCCACCGCGGCCCGCTCCAACGCGCGGAAGTGATCCTCGCCCTCGTCGACGAAGATCTCCGGGATCGGCTTGCCGGCCTGCCGCTCGATGTCGGTGTCGGTGTCCCGGAAGTCGACGCCGAGCGCGGCGGCGAGCGCGGTCCCCACCGTGGTCTTGCCGGAGCCCGGCGCCCCGACCAGCACGCAGACCGGTCGGGTACTCACCGGTGCCACCTTCCGTTCGCGACTGCGGGACTCCGCTGCGCTGCGTTCCTCGCGCTCACCGAACCACCAGGCTGTCGAGGTAGCTGGCCAGGTTGCGCCGCATCTCGGCGATCGAGTCGCCACCGAACTTCTCCACCGCCGCCTCGGCCAGCACCAGCGCCACCATGGCCTCGGCGACGACCGCCGCCGCCGGCACCGCGCACACGTCGGAGCGCTGGTTGATCGCGGTGGCCGGCTCGCCGGTGGTCACGTCGATCGTCGCGAGGGCCCGGTTCAGCGACGAGATCGGCTTCATCGCCGCCTTCACCCGCAGCGGCTCGCCGGTGGTGATGCCGCCCTCCAGGCCGCCGGCCCGGTCGGTCACCCGGCGCACCCCGGTCGCCGTCGGCATGATCTCGTCGTGCGCCTCGGAGCCGCGGGAGCGGGCCTGCTGCCACCCGTCACCGATCTCCACGCCCTTGATCGCCTGGATCGACATCAGCGCGGTGGCCAGGCGGGCGTCGAGCTTGCGGTCCCACTGCACGTGGCTGCCCAGGCCCGGCGGCACCCCGTACGCGAGCACCTCGACCACGCCGCCGAGCGTGTCGGCGGCCTTCTTCGCGGCATCGACCTCGGCGACCATCCGGGCGCTGGCCTCGGCGTCGAGGCAGCGCAGCGGGTCGGCGTCGATCCGGGCCGCGTCCTCCGGCGTGGGCCGCAGGCCGGGCTTCACCGCCACCGGACCCAACTCCACCACGTGCGAGACGATCTCGACGCCGAGCGCCTGCCGAACCAGCGCCTTGGCGACCGTGCCGACGGCGACCCGGGCGGCGGTCTCCCGGGCGCTGGCGCGCTCCAGGATCGGCCGGGCGTCGGTGTGCCCGTACTTCTGCATGCCGGCCAGGTCCGCGTGGCCCGGACGGGGGCGGGTCAGCGGCGCGTTACGGGCCTGACTCGCCAGTTCGTCCGGGTCGACCGGGTCGGCCGCCATCACGGTGCGCCACTTCGGCCACTCGGAGTTGCCCACCCGGATCGCCACCGGGCTGCCCAGCGTCACGCCGTGCCGCAGCCCGCCGATGATCTCGACCTCGTCCTGCTCGAACGACATCCGGGCGCCCCGGCCGTAGCCGAGCCGGCGCCGGGCCAGTTCGCCGGAGATCTCCCCGGTGGTCACCTCGATGCCGGCGGGCACCCCCTCCAGCAACGCGACGAGGGCGGGTCCGTGCGATTCACCTGCAGTCAGCCAGCGCAACACAGCGGTCAGTGTGTCACGCCGGGTGGTCGCCGCCGCACGCCGGTCGCCGCGTCCCGCCCACCGGACAGGCCGCCTCCGCGCGCTGATCTCCCAGCAGAGGGCGGTGGCGTTAACAGGGGGCCCTTCCTCTACCGGAGGCGTTAAGAAGGGGCCCTTCCTTAAACCGCAAGCGCGGCGCGCATCGCGGCGCGCGGCGCGGCGACGCCGGTGAAGTGCTCGAACTGCCCCACCGCCTGGGCCAGCAGCAGGTCCAGCCCGGAAACCACCCGGCAGCCGGAGGCCAGCGCGGTGGCGGCGAGCGGCGTCGGCCACGGGTCGTAGACCACGTCGAAGAAGACCGACTCCGGCCGCCAGTCGAAGTTGTCCGCGAGCGGGTCGGCGACACCCTTCGGCACGGTCGAGATCACCAGGTCGGCCCGGGCGTGCGCGGGCGCACCGTCCCACTCCGCGCCGGCCAGCGGCACGCCGGCCGCCTCCGCGACCGGGCGCAGCTCGTCCACCGCCTCGGGCCGGCGGGCCACCACCGTCACCTCGGCCGCGCCGATCCGGGCCGCCGCCGCGATCGCCGCCCGGGCGGTGCCGCCGGCGCCGAGCACGGTGACCACCGCCCCGGCCACGCAGCCGGCGCCGGTGAGCACCTCGACCATGCCGGTCACGTCGGTGTTGTCCGCGTACCAGGTGCCGTCGGGTCGGCGTACCAGCGTGTTGGCGGCACCGACCGCGGCGGCGACCGGCGAGACCTCGTCGGCCAGCGCGAGCGCCGCCTCCTTGCCGGGCATGGTCACCGACAGCCCGGCCCACTCCGGGCCGAGGCCCGCGACCAGGCCGGGCAGCTCGTCCGCGCCGGCCTCGATCGTCGTGTACGACCAGCCGGTCAACCCGGCCGCCGCGTACCCGGCGGTGTGGATCGCCGGGGAGAGCGAGTGGGCGATCGGCTTGCCGACCACCGCCGCACGGTGGAGGGCGGCCATCAGATGATCCCGGCCTCCTTGGCCTTCTGCTCGTTGCGCTTCTGTTCCTCGTAGGTCTCGGCGAAGGCCGAGTGGCCCTCCTTGTCGATCGCCACGAAGAAGAGCCACTTGCCCGGCGGCGGGTCCATCGCCCCTTCCAGGGCCTGCTTACCGGGGTTGTTGATCGGCGTGGGAACCAAGCCGCGCAGCTTGCGGTTGTACGGGTTCTTCGGGTTGTCCAGCTCGGCGGGCGTCATGTCCTTCGACGCCTTGGTCTTCTGGCCGGTCAGCTCCAGGTAGTAGTTGACCGTGACGTCCATCTCCAGGCAGTTGCAGTCGAACTCGCCGTAGACCCGGTTGTAGGCCACTCGTGCGACCTTGCCCAGGTCGTCCTTGTTGCCCGCCTCCGCCTGGGCCAGCGACGCGACGATCAGCGCCTCGTACGGGCTGACCCCGCCGCGCTCCTTCTGCACCCGGTCGGCGAACTGCATGCCCGCGGTAACCGTGAGGAAGTTGTCCACCATCAGCTTGAGCACCGACTCGGCGGTGGCCTTCGGCGGGATCTCGTAGGTGTCCGGGAAGAGGAAGCCCTCGATGGACGGCTTGACCTTCTTGCCGTCCGAGCGCTTGAACCACCAGTCCGGCACACCCAGCGCCTCGGGGTCCTTCGCCGCCGTCTCGAAGTCCTTGACCGGGATGTCCGTCTTCTCGGAGAGCAGCTTGTAGACGTTCTTCGCGGTGCGCCCCTCGGGGATGGTCAGCCCGTTGACCACCTTGTTCTTCAGGTCGAGCATGGCCGCGACCGCCGCGTCACCGCTCATCTGCTTGCGCAGTTTGTAGGTGCCGGGCTGGATGTTCTTGCTGCGGGAGTTCTCCTCCGCCGCCTCGATGAACGCCTTGGTGCTCTTCACCACGTCCGCCGCGACCAGCGCGTCGGCCATGTCGGCGAGCAACGCGCCCTGCTTGATCTCGACGATCGCCTCGCCGGTGCCGGAGCCGTCGTAGTCGGGGGTGACGAAGTAGTTCTGCACCCGGTCGAAACCGTAGAACGCGCCGCCGCCGATGCCGCCGAGCAGGATCAGCGCGAGCGCGAGGGCGAGGAGGGTCTTGCCCCGGCCGCCGCCGGACTTGCCCTGCCGCCGGCGCACCGCGCCGCGCCGGTGCCGGCCCTTCTCCCCCCTCTCCGTCTCGTCGAATCCCAGGTCAAGGTCGTCGATCATTGCGTCCGCCTCCGCTGTGCGTCCAGCCAGCTCTGCAGAATCTCCACCGCGGCGGCCTGGTCGACCACCGCCCGTTGGCGCTTTCCCCGGACGCCCCGTTCGGCCAGCCTACGACTCGCGACGACGGTCGACATCCTCTCGTCCGTCAGCGTCACCGGAATCGACCCCATTACATCGGCCAAACGGGTGGCATAGGCCGAGACGTTCGCCGCCGCCGGGCCGTGCTTTCCGGCGAGGTTGACCGGCAGCCCGACGACGACCCCGACCGCCTCGTGCTCGGCGGCCAGCCGAACCAGCTCGGCCATGTCGGCGGGCACCGCGTCCGGCTCGGCGCTCAGGTCGCGGGCCAGAGTGACCAGCGGGGTGGCGAGGATGCCGTGCGGGTCGCTGCGGGCCACGCCGACCCGGACCTGGCCGACGTCCACACCCAGCCGAACGCCACGGGCGAACTCGGTCATCGGCCGCCACACCTCCGAAGCCGGTACGGGCCAGGGCGGACCGGGAGGTCCGCCCTGGCGTCGATCAGTGCGCTCATGCCGTGCTGGCTGGGCATGCCCTCACGGCCCTCGCTCCGCTCGGTGCGTTCGCTCATGCCGTGCCGACCGGGCATGCCCTCACGGCCCTCGCTCCGCTCGGTGCGTTCGCTCATGCCGCGTCCGCGACCGCCTTCTCCACCGTGACCAGCAGGTTCGGCGCCTCCGTGGCGGGCAGTCCGCCGCCCTGGGCCAGGTCGTCGCTGCCGCCGCCCCGCCCGGAGAACGCCGCCTTGACCAGCTCCTTGGCGCTCAGGCCCCGCCCCCGGGCGGCCTGGTTGACGGCCACCACCAGCGACGCCTTGCCGTTCGCCCGGGCCGCCACCGCGACCACCGCCGGGCGGGCCGCGTCGATCCGGCCCCGGATCTCCTGGGCCAGGGTCCGCACGTCGTTGGCCGCCGCGCCCTCGGGCGCCTCGGTGCCCACGTACGCGACCCCGCGTACGTCCTTCGCCTGCGCCGCGAGCGCGCCGGCGCCGCCGAGCACGAGCTGGGCGCGGAGCTTCTCCAGCTCCTTCTCCGCGTCGCGCAGCTGGGTGACGGTCTGCTCCACCCGGTCGGCGACCTGCTCGCCGGGCACCCGGAACATCTCGGCCAGCCGGGACACCAGCAGGTGCTCGCGGGCCAGGAAGCCGAACGCGTCCATGCCGACCAGCGCCTCGATGCGGCGTACGCCGGAGCCGACCGACGCCTCGGAGAGGATCTTCACCAGGCCGAGCTGGGCGGAGCGGGCCACGTGCGTGCCACCGCACAGCTCGCGGGCGTAGTCGCCGACCTCGACGACCCGGACCCGCTCGCCGTACTTCTCGCCGAACAGGGCCATCGCCCCGATCCGGCGGGCCTCCTCCTGGCTGGTGACGAACGCGTGCACCTCCAGGTCGGCCAGCAGCACCTCGTTGACCTGCTGCTCCACGTCGTGCAGCACGCTCGGCGCCACCCCGGTCGGGGTGTTGAAGTCGAACCGCAGCCGGCCCGGCGCGTTCAGCGAGCCCGCCTGGGTCGCCGACTCGCCGAGGAAGTTGCGCATCGTCTGGTGCACCAGGTGCGTCGCGGTGTGCGAGCGGGAGATCGCCCGCCGGCGCGACACGTCGATCTCGGCGTACCCGGTCTCGCCGGTGCGGACCTCGCCGCGCACCACCCGGGCCCGGTGCACGATCAGGCCGGGCACCGGCTGCTGCACGTCGAAGACCTCGACCTGGCCGCCGCCGACCGTGATCAGGCCCTGGTCGGGTTGCTGCCCGCCGCCCTCGGCGTAGAACGGGGTGGTGTCGAGCACCAGCTCGACCGTGTCGCCCTCGACCGCCGCCGAGATCGCGGCGCCGCCGGACAGCAGCGCGCGCACCCGGGACTCGCGGTTCAGCTCGGTGTAGCCGGTGAACTCCACCGGGCCGCCGCCGTCGAGCACCGACCGGTACGCCGACACGTCGGTGTGCCCGGTCTTGCGGGCCTGCGCGTCGGCCTTGGCCCGGCTGCGCTGGTCGGCCATCAGGCGGCGGAAGCCGTCCGCGTCGACCTGCAGGCCCTGCTCGGCCGCGATCTCCAGGGTCAGGTCGATCGGGAAGCCGTACGTGTCGTGCAGCTGGAACGCCTTGTCACCGGAGAGCGCCGGCTTGCCCGCCGACTTGGTCTCCGCGATCGCGGTGTCCAGGATCGTGGTGCCGGCGCGCAGCGTGGCGAGAAACGCGTCCTCCTCGGCGTACGCGTACTGGGAGATCCGGCCGAAGTCCTCGGCCAGCTCCGGGTACGACGGCGCCATGCAGTCGCGGGCCACCGGCAGCAGCTCCGGCAGCGCCCGGTCCTGGTAGCCGAGCAGCCGCACCGCCCGGATCGCCCTGCGCATGATCCGCCGCAGCACGTAACCCCGGCCCTCGTTCGACGGGGTCACGCCGTCGCCGATCAGCATCAGCGCGGTGCGCACGTGGTCGGCGATCACCCGCAGCCGCACGTCGTCCGGGTGCGACTGGTTGGCCGCGTGACCCGAGTGCGCGCCGTAGCGCTTGCCGGTCAGCTCGGCCGCCCGGTCCAGGATCGGCTTGACCTCGTCGATCTCGTAGAGGTTGTCCACGCCCTGCAGCAGCGAGGCCATCCGCTCCAGGCCCATGCCGGTGTCGATGTTCTTCGCCGGCAGGTCACCGAGGATCGGGAAGTCCTCCTTGCCGGTGCCCGGGCCGCGCTCGAACTGCATGAAGACGAGGTTCCAGAACTCCAGGTAGCGGTCCTCGTCGACCTCCGGACCACCCTCGCGGCCGTACTCCGGGCCGCGGTCGTAGTAGAGCTCCGAGCACGGGCCGCACGGGCCGGGGATGCCCATCGACCAGAAGTTGTCGGCCTTGCCCCGGCGCACGATCCGCTCGGTGGGCACGCCGGCGGCCCGCCAGATGTCGTACGCCTCGTCGTCGTCCAGGTAGACCGTCGCCCAGATCCGCTCCGGGTCCAGCCCGAAGCCGCCCGCCTCGACCGACTTGGTGGCCAGGTCCCAGGCGAGCGGGATCGCCCCGTCCTTGAAGTAGTCGCCGAAGGAGAAGTTGCCGTTCATCTGGAAGAACGTGCCGTGCCGGCTGGTCTTGCCGACCTCGTCGATGTCCGGCGTCCGGATGCACTTCTGCACGCTCGTCGCCCGCGCGTACGGCGGGCTCTGCTGGCCCAGGAAGTAGGGCACGAACTGCACCATGCCCGCGTTGATGAACAGCAGGTTCGGGTCGCTGATGGCGGGCAGCGGAGCGGACGGCACCACGGCGTGCCCGTTCGCCTCGAAGTGGGCGAGGAACCGCCGCTTGATCTCCGCCGTCTTCATCGCTGGTGCTCCTCCGGGAAAATCTCTCGGTCGCCGATCCGCGGGTCCTCCCGCAGCTCGGCGAACTCGTCGTCGTACGCCTCGCCGCGGGCGAAGGCCTCGTGGATCTCCTGCTCACGCTCGGCCATACCGACCCGGACGTCGTCCACGAAGGCGCGCACCGACTCGACCAGCCCGCCGGCGGACTCGGACAGCCCGCTGGCGATGCCCGCCGGGGTGTACGCCTGCGCGGTCCGGGTGGCCTTGCGGACCACCAGGACGCCCACGGCCAGCCCGATGCCCAGCCAGAACAACCGCCTCATGCTCTCATCCTTCCGCGTACGCCGGTCGGGGTCAGCGGTTGCCGCGCCTGGCGGCCCGGCGCTGCTGCTTGATGGTGTCGCGCACCTCGCGCTCGGTCTCGGCGTGCCGGCGGGCGGAGGCGGCCTTGCGCACGCCGTAGCCGAACGCGGCCACCTTGACCAGCGGGTTCGCGGCGGCGGCGGAGACCACGGTCGCCAGGTTCGCCACGTTCGCGGTGACGTTCTGCGCGTGCGTGGTCATCGTGTCCACCTTGGCGAGCTGGAGGTTCACCCCGTCCAGCGAGGTCTGCACCTGCTCCAGCGCCACGTTGACGTTCTTCACCGTGGTGTTGACGTCTCCGAGCAGCGGCGCGGTGCGGTCGTTCAGGTCACCGATCATGCGGGTCGTCGCGTCGACGGTGTGCCGCAGCCGCAGGATCGGCACCGCCAGCACGAGCACCAGCATCAGGAACGCACCGGCCGCGATCAGCGCAGCGATCTCTCCACCACTCACGCGCATGTCCTCCTCAAGCAGTGTCCCGGCGCCGGACGGCTCCGGGACGCGCGACCGTCCCTACCCACTTCGCGCCACGCCGACCCGGTCACCGGGCGCGGGCGGGCGCGCCAGCCCCAGACCCTACCGTCCGTGATGGAAGTCGGCTCACGACGGTGAGGGGGTCGGCTCGCCGAGCGGGTCGTCGGTGAGGGTCGGGTAGGGATCCTCTCCGGTGAGTGACGGATCGGTGGTCGGTGTCGGCCCGGTCCGCTCGTCGTCGATCGCGTTACGGACCTTCACCGACACCAACGAGCCGGTGCACGTCGCCGCTGCGGGCGCGGGCGGCGCGGACGGCGCCGGTTCCCCGTCCACCGGCGGCGGGGTGCAGGCGGGGTCCCGGACCCACAGGTCGAGCGTGAGCTCGTCCCGACGCCAGCAGGTGTAGCTGCCCTCGACCTTCTCCTCCGGGCAGCGGTCGACCTTCCAGCGTCGCCAGCCGTCCTTGGCCAGGGCCGCCTCGTAGACCGTCACCGTCTGCTTCCAGCCCTGCTCCGACTCGACCGCGCGTTCCCGCAGCCGGCAGTCCTGCAGGCACCACCGGCTGCCGCTGACGTTGTCGACCGTCTTGGTGGCCGCCCAGGACGGCACGTCGAGCGCGTCGAGGGTGTCGAAGACCGGGTCGCGGCTGAGCGTGCGCATGCCGAAGTAGAGCGGCACCGCGCCCAGCAGCACGAGGCTGACCAGGGCGAGGATGCCCATCCGCAGTCGACGCCGCTCGCGTACCTGCCGGCGCAGCTCCGACCGGGCGCCGCGCAGACCGCCGGCCGCCGCGTCGTCGTCGGGGCCGGCCGGTCGCGGCGCCGGCGCCTCGCCGGGCCGGATCCCCGCCGGCTCCACCGGAGGTACGACCGCGGCGGCCCGGGCCATCACCGGCACGCCCGGTCCCGGCCCGCCCGGAGCCGGCCCCATCGATTCGGGGGCGGGCGGAACGGCCCGGCCGGTGGTGCGCTCCTCCGGCCCGGCGGGGCGGGCCACCCCGGCCGCCGCCCGAACGGGCGCCGATCCAGCGACCGGCCCCGGGGCGACCACCGGGCCGGTGGACGGTCCCCGGGTGCCCGGGCGGGGCGGACCGCCGGCGCCGGGCGCGACGGCGTCGTCGGGACGGGCCGGTCCACGCCCTCCGGGACGGCCGCCACCGACCGGCATGCCACCGGACCGTTCGGGGTCACCGGGCGACGCGGGTCCGCCCGGCCCCACGGGACGACCCGGGCCGTCGGCGGTGCGGTCGCCGGCGCCCGGCGGCACGCCGGGACCGGTCGGGCCACCCGGACGGTCACCCACCGGCGGGGCGCCGGGACGACCCGCGCGGTCACCCGCCGGTGGGCCTCCGGGACGACCCGCGCGGTCGCCGGCGGCCGGGGCGACGCCCGGACGGGCCGGTCCGCCACCGGCCGTCGGCGGCGCGCCGGTGCGGGCGGCGCCCCGGACGGGACCGGCCTGTTCGGGTCGGACGGGCGGCGCGGCCGGGCCGGGCTGCTCGGTGCGTACCGGCGGCACGGCTGCCCCGGCACGGGCGCCCGGACCGCGGTCGGTAGCGCCGGGGCGGGCACCCGGCCCGTCCGGGGGCGCGCCGGCCGGACGACGGGCGGCCGGCATGGCGGGGTCGGTGTGCGGCGTACGACCGGCCTGCCGCAGCCAGTCGGCGGGGCGCTCCGGCCGCTGCGGTCGCGGCTCGCCGTTCTCGTCGCGGGCGGCCCGGCCCGGTGCGGCGGGGACGGAACCGGAGCGGTCGGCGGCGTCGACCGGGTCGGGCGCGGCGCGCCGGCCGCCGGCCGGGGTGCGGCGGGAGCCGGGCCCGGGCGCCGGGCCGCCGGACACCGGGGCGGCGGGACCCGCGCCGGGCATCTGCGGCGCGTTTCCGCTGCGCGGGACGGCGGGTGGCCGGTCCGGCTCGGCGGCCCGCCGACCGGCGCCCGAGACGGGCCGCGCGGCCGGATCGACCGGCGCGCGGTGGCCACCGGCCGCGGCCGGATCGTCCGGGCGGGCCCGCCGCCCGCCGGCGGAGGCCGTACGGGCGGCCGGGTCGGGACCGGCCGGATTCGGGCCGGCGCCCTCCGGGGCGGCGCGACGGCCGGCGCCGGACACCGGTCGCGTGGCGGCCGGAACGTCGTCGGGCCGTGCCCGACGACCCGCCCCGGACACGGGACGGACGCCGGAGTCGTCGGGCAGCGCACGGCGTCCACCGGGCACGGGCGGCATCCCGGGGTCGGTGCGCATCGGGTGGGTTCCGCCGGGAGCCTCGGCGCCGTGCCGGCCGCGCGGGGTGGGTGGCACCGCGACCGGCTGGTCGTCGCCGTCCCCAGGCCGGGGTCGGCCCGGCGTGGGATCGGGTCCCCGTCGTCCGGCGGGCGGCGGGCCGGCGGGCGGCGGGCCGGCGGGACGGCCGGCTACCGGCGGTTGCGATCCGGTGGGCCCGTCCGTGCTCCGGCTGTACCGGGAACCGGCCGGCCGGGGCGCCTCGGGCACACCGGGCCAGGGACCGTCGACGGGGCGACGCGGGGCGGCCGGATCGGGTCCGCCCGGGCGGACCGGCGGGGCGGCCGGTCCGGCCATGTCGGGGTCACGGCGCGCAACCGGAGGACGCGGCCCGGGGCGGCCGCCGCCGGGCGTCTCCGGACCGGGGCGGCCGCCACCGCCCGGGACGGCCGCGCCGGCACGACCGGGCGAGGTGGGCATCTCGCCGCCGGGCCGGCCGGGGGCGGCGGGCATATCGCCACCGGGCCGGCCGGGGGCGGTGGGCATTTCGCCACCGGGTCGGCCGGGCGCCGGGGGCCCGGCACGACCGGCGCCGGGGGGCGGCGCACCGGGACGACGGGACGTCGGAGGCATCGGCGCGCCGGGGCCGCCGGGCGGCGGCGTCATCGGGTCGGGGCGGCCGGCCGGTGGCGCGGTCGCGTCCGGGCGACCCGACGGCACGCTCGGGCCGGGACGGCCCGACGGCGGCGCGTCCGGACGAGCGGCGGCGGGCGGGTGGGGCCGGCCGGGAACGGGCGGCGGAGCGGTCCGGGCGGCCGCCGGAGGCGGCGGACCGGTCACCGGCGACGAACCCGGTCCGGCCGGCGGCATCGCCGGGCCGGGACCGGGCGGAGCCGGCGCGGCGGGACCGGCGCCCGGTCGGGGCGGCCGGCCCGGCTCGGGCACGGGTGCGGGCGGGGCGCCGGGGCCCGGTGGCCGACCCGGTCCCGGGACGGGACCGGCACCGGACCGAGGGCCCGGACCCGCCGGCGTCTCCCCCTCCGGGCCCAGCTCGCCCCGTTGCTGCTTGGCCGTGCGCAGGTCGTCGATCCAGCCGAACTCCTCGCCGGCGACGGCCGGATCCGGCTCCGCCTCGGCCCGGCCGCGCCCCCACCGGCGGCCCTTGGCCCGCGGATCGCGCCGCTCGTCGGGGCCGTCCGCCGGCCGCTCCGGACCACGCGCCATCACTACTGACCCCCCTCGGTGACGTCGCCGCCACCTTCGCTCGCCCCGCTGGCCTGCTCGGTGCCCCCGCCGGGCCCCCGGTCGGGGCGCCCGCCCCCGCCCGGGTCGCGGGTGCCGGCAACCCCCGGACGATCCGGCGCAGCACCGGCAGCCGGGTGGCGACGGCCCGCTCCGCGCCGTGCCCGCTGGGCCGGTAGTAGTCCGTCCCCACGAGATCGTCCGGAGCGTACTGCTGGGTGACCACCCCCCGGTGGTCGTCGTGCGGGTAGCGGTAGCCGGCCCCGTGCCCGAGGCCACGGGCGCCGGAGTAGTGGGCGTCACGCAACCCGCGCGGCACCGACCCGCCCCGCCCGGCGCGCACGTCGGCGACGGCGGCGCCGATCGCGGTGGTGGCCGAGTTCGACTTCGGCGCGGTGGCCAGGTGGATGACGGCCTGGGCGAGGTTGAGCTGCGCCTCGGGCAGGCCGACGTATTCCACGGCGTGGGCGGCGGCGGTGGCCACCGTCAGCGCGGTGGGATCGGCCATCCCGACGTCCTCACTGGCGAAGATCACCATCCGCCGGGCGATGAACCGGGCGTCCTCGCCGGCGACCAGCATCCGGGCCAGCCAGTGCAGCGCCGCGTCCACGTCCGAACCGCGCATGCTCTTGATGAACGCGCTGGTCACGTCGTAGTGGGCGTCGCCGTCGCGGTCGTAGCGCACGGCCGCCACGTCGACCGCCTGCTCGGCCACGGCCAGGTCGATGCGGCCGGCGCCGAGCGCGGTCGCGGTGGCCGCCGCCGCCTCCAGCGCGGTGAGCGCCTTGCGGACGTCACCGCCGGCGAGCCGGACGAGATGGTCCTCCGCCTCCTCGGCCAGGGTCAACGTGCCGCCGAGGCCGCGCTCGTCGGCCACCGCGCGACGCAGCAGCCCGCGCACGGCGTCGTCGTCGAGCGCCTGGAGGGTGAGCAGCACGCAGCGGGAGAGCAGGGGCGAGATGACTGAGAAGTAGGGGTTCTCGGTGGTCGCCGCGAGCAGCGTGACCGTGCGGTCCTCGACGGCGGCGAGCAGCGAGTCCTGCTGGGTCTTGCTGAACCGGTGCACCTCGTCGATGAAGAGCACCGTGGGCGGGCCACCGGAGCGGCGCTGCCGCCGGGCGGTCTCGATCACGGCGCGGACGTCCTTCACGCCGGCGGTCAGCGCGGACATCGCCACGAAGCGCCGGTCGGTGGCCCGGGCCACGAGGTGGGCGATGGTGGTCTTCCCGCTGCCGGGCGGGCCCCAGAGGATCACCGACATCGGTGTCGCGCCCTCGACCAGCTGGCGCAGCGGCGCGCCGGGGGCGAGCAGGTGCTCCTGCCCGACCAGTTCGTCGATGCCGGCCGGCCGCATCCGGACGGGCAGCGGGGAGTCGGCCCGGGCGGCGGTGAACCCGTCGACGCCACCGGAGCCCGCGGGTGCGCCGGGCGCTCCGGCGGGCTCGCCGAGGGTGAAGAGGGCGTCGGATTCCATCACGAGAACAGTACCGGGCCGGACCGACGGCGCCGGAATCGCGCCGCCGACCCGACCCGGGTGGTCGTTTCCGGTCAGCCGCGGCCCGGACGACGGCCGCGGTACCAGCGGCCGCCACCGCCACCGCGCGGGCCGGAGCCGACGCCGGCCAGGTAGAGCGAGAGCAGCAGGAAGCCGATCAGGCTGAGGGTCCAGTTGTTGAACAGGTCCGGCGCGCCGAAGTTGGTGTTCAGGAAGTCCAGCAGCAGCGCGAAGCCGAACACGATGGCCGCGAGAATGGCGAGCATGTCGTTCCTCCGGTGGGGGTTCCCAGTAGGTCGGCGAGGGATGTACCCGATCGGTCTGTTCGTCAATCTCCACCGTGGAACGGCTCGCCCGGGCGGGTGTCTAGGCTGACGACATGATCACTGCCGACCCGGCGCTGACCGGGCGCGAGGCCCTGCTCGCCGCCACCGGCCACCATCCGTACGCCCGGCACGCGCTCTGGCGCGACCAGGAGGCGCGGGGTTGGCGACGCGACGGCGCGGTGGGCTGGCTGCTCCCCCCGGGACAGGGGCCGGCGGGCGGCGCGCTCGGCGCCGCCGGGCCGGCGCTGGAGGTCTTCGCCGGCCTGCGGGCCGACGGAACGCTGCGCGCCGGCCAGTCGGTGCACCTGCCCCGGACCGCGCCGGCCGAGGTGGCCGCCCGCCTTCCGGTGGCCCGCCTCGACGAGTGGGACTTCCTCTGGACCACCGCGCCACCACCACCGCAGCCGGCGCAGGACCGGGTGGTCCGGCTCACCGGGGCCGACCACCCCGCGCTCGCCGCGCTCGTCGAGGAGGCGTTCCCCAGCTCCACCTCCCAGCCCGGCGACCCGCGCGTGGTCGACTGGTACGGCATCCGGGACGGTGACCGCCTGGTGGCCTGCGGCGCGGACCGCAGCCGCGGCGACATCGGTTTCGTGGCCGGCCTGACCGTCGCACCCGGGCGCCGGGGCCGAGGGCTGGGCGCGGCGCTGACCGCCGGGATGACGGCGGCGCTGTTCGCCCGGTACGACCACGTGGCGCTCGGCGTCTACACCGCCAATGTCGGCGCGATCCGGCTCTACCGCCGGCTCGGCTTCACCGGCACCGAGCCGCGCACCTCGGTCCACCTGGCCTGACCTCGCCGGGCGGCCAGGCGGCGGGTCCGGGGACGGGGGTGCGGTGGTGACGAACCTGACGACCCGGACGGATCGGGAGCCTCGTAGTCCCGCGCCCCGCCCGGGTCGTTCGTGTCACCAGGTTCGTCGTCGCCGACCGACCTCCCGGCCGGTCAGGCGGGCCGGTCGGCGGCGCCGGCCACGGCCGGCCGGTCCGACGTCGGCACACCGGCCACCGCGCCGGGACCGACGAGGGCTTGATCCGGGCCGGTAGGGCCGCCGACCGGGCCGGTAGGGCCGTCCGCGGCGGCCCGGCCGGCGCGCCAGGCCGGCAGGTAGAGCGGCGCGGCCACGGCGAGCACCACCGCGCCGACGAGCATGGCGACCCCGACGCTCGTCGCGTCGGCGAGCGCGGTCAGCACCACCGCACCGAGCGCCCCTGCCGCTCCGGCCATCATCGAGTTCAGCGAGAGCACGCTGGTCCGGTAGGGACCGTCGACCTGCCGGTGCAGCAGGCCCTGGTGCAGCGGGTTCGAGGCGCCGTGCACGGCGTAGCAGGCCAGGTAGGCCACGAGCACACCGACCGGGCCGGCCAGCAGGCCCATGCCGACCACCGTCGCGCCCTGCAGGATCCGCATCAGCGCGGCGGCCGGCGCGGCGCCGAGGCGGCGCAGCAGGAGCGGGGTGAGCGCGGCCCCGGCCGCGTTGGCCAGCCAGGCCGCGGAGCCGGCGGGGCCGAGCAGCGCGGCCGCGCGGTCGGCGTCACCGACCACCTCGGACAGCCGGACCGGCAGCAACGACTCGAACGTGACCATCCCGAAGCCCCAGAACAGCTCGACCGCGACCAGGGCCAGCAGCACCCGGTTGCGGCGCAGCAGACCGACGGCCTGCCCGACCATCCGGGGCGCCTCGACCACCGAGGCGCGCAGCGCGGCCGGGCCGGAGGCGGGTCGCCGTTCGACGAGCAACGCCAGCAGCGCCGCGATCGAGACCGCCTGGAGCACGACCGCGACCAGCACCGGCAGGGTCAGCGCGCTGACCGGACCGACCGGTCCGAGCGCCACCAGACCACCGCTGAGCAGCGCGCCCGCGCCGATCGCGACGCCGACGACGGTGCCGGCCCAGCCGAGGCCGCGTTCGTACTCGGCGGCCGGGTCGGCGGCCAGCGTGGCGTCGACGTACCAGGACTCCAGCGGGCCGCTGTCGAGCGCCCGGTAGACACCCTGCAACGCCCAGACCAGGAAGAACATCCAGAACGAGTCGGCCACCGCCATGAGCGCGAGCGAGGCGAGGCAGACCACCCAGGCGGCCAGCAGCACCGGCTTGCGGCCGAGCGCGTCGGCGAACCCGCCGGTGGGCAGCTCCAGCGCCAGCACCACCAGGCCCTGCGCGGTGAAGACCAGGCCGATCTGGGACAGCGAGAGCCCGCGCTCCTGCATGAGCAGGATCATCACCGGGATCATCAGGCCGGCGGGCAGCCAGCGCAGGCCGAAGAGGATGAGGTAGCGGGACCGGACCTGGCGTACGGACAGCGCGCTCACGGCTTCTCCCCGGCCGGCGGCAGCACCGTGCTCAGCGGGAAGGCGGCCAGGTAGAGCTGGACCATCTCGGCGTCGGGGTCGTCCGGGTCGGTCTCGTCCCGGTGGCGTTCGAAGACCGCGAAGACCTCGGCCTTGATCGCCTCCAGCCGGGCGGCCGGGATCCGCATGAAGAAGTCACCCATGCCGTACGCGTCGCGCCAGGCGGGCGACCACTCGTGGCGCCCCGCGAACCAGCGCTCCGCGTGATGGGCGAAGAAGCGGACGTAGTCCTCCTCGATCCACTCGATGGCGGCCCGCGCGTCCGGGTCGTCGTCGAAGTCGGAGGCCTCCCAGCTGGTGGCGTCGTGCGCGGCCCGCCAGTAGCGCTGCCGGCCGGTGCCGAGGTTCGGGTCCTCGACCACGAGGCCCACCTCGGCGAGCTGACGCAGGTGATAGCTGGTCGCGCCGGTGTTGGTGCCGAGCATCTCGGCGAGGGCGGTGGCCGTGGCGGGGCCACTGACCCGCAGCGCCCCGATCAGCCGCATGCGCAGGGGCTGGGCCAGGGCGCGCACCTGCCGGTGGTCGATGCGCACGGCGCGGTCCTCGGTCCGCTCTCTCTTCTGTTCCTCCATGAGTTGCACAGTATCTGTGCACACATTACATGCACAAGAGTCTTGCAAAGAAAGTGTGCAACTAGCCGTACAGCTCGGCGACCCCACGCAGCCGGGTCCGCAGCAGCCCGACGGCGCGGGCGGAGTCCAGCACCACCTCGGCCGGCCGGTGCAGGCCGGCGCCCGCGATCGTGGTCGTCCTCAGTGAGCCCGCGTCCACGCCGTCGTGCCGCGCCACCAGGACTCCCAGCTCGGCACGGCTCACCGCGTCCGGCCCGGCCACGTTCAGCAGCCCGGCGTAGTCGCCCGGCACCAGCTCCAGCACGGCGGCGGCCAGGTCGGCGACGTGGACCGGGCAGCGCAGCTCGTCGGTGAAGAGCGTCGCCCGGCCGGCGAGCGCGTCCCGGCAGAGCTGGATCTGCTTGCTCCCCTCCCCCAGGATCAGCGACGTCCGCACCAGCGCGGCGCCCGGATCCACCGCCCGCACCGCCGTCTCCGCCGCCGCCTTCGCCGCCCCGTACGCGTGCAGCGGCGTGGGCACGTCGTCGTCGGCGTACGCCGTCGGCCGCCCCGCGTGCAGCGCGTCGCTGGACAGGTGCACCAACCGCGCGCCCACCTCGGCGGCGGCGACCGCGATGTGGGCCGCCCCGTCCGCCGTGACCGCCCAGTCGTCGTACCGGTAGGGGGTCGCCACGACCGCGTCGGGGCGTACCCGGGTCAGGAGCTCACGCACGGCGGCGCGGTCGGTCACGTCGAGCCGGCGCGGCGCGACGCCCGGCACCCCGACGGCGGTCGAGTGGTAGGTGCCGACCACCCGATGCCCGGCGGCCACCGCCTGCCGGCACACCTCGCCACCGAGAAGGCCGCTGGCGCCCACCACGAGCAGGTTCATCCGTCCCCCTGAAGATCGAAAAGGCCCGCGTCATCATGACGCGGGCCTTTCGACGAAGCCAGGATCAGGTCGGGTCGGCCACCGGGGCGGCCGGGCCGGCGGTGCCGGCGTGCGGGCCGACCGGCGCCTTCGGCTTGGCGTCGATGCCGGCCTCGGCGCGCTGCTGCCCGGTGATCGGGGTCGGCGCGCCGGTCAGCGGGTCGAAGCCGCCACGCGTCTTCGGGAACGCGATCACCTCGCGGATCGAGTCCGCGCCGGCCAGCAGCATGCAGACCCGGTCCCAACCGAACGCGATGCCGCCGTGCGGCGGGGCGCCGTACTTGAACGCCTCCAGCAGGAAGCCGAACTTGTCCTGCGCCTCCTCGGGCGTGATGCCGAGCAGGTCGAACACCCGCTGCTGCACGTCACCCCGGTGGATACGGATCGAGCCGCCACCGATCTCGTTGCCGTTGCAGACGATGTCGTACGCGTAGGCCAGCGCCCGGTCCGGCGCCTCCTCGAAGCGGTCCACCCACTCCGCGTTCGGCGAGGTGAACGGGTGGTGCACCGCGGTCCAGCCGCCCTCGTCCGTGCGCTCGAACATCGGCGCGTCGACCACCCAGCAGAACGCCCACGCGCTCTCGTCGACCAGGTTCGACCGCTTGGCGATCTCGATCCGGGCCGCGCCGAGCAGCTCCTGCGCCTCCCGGGTGTTCGTGCTCGCGGCGAAGAAGACCGCGTCACCGGGCTTCGCGCCGACCGCGTCGGCCAGGCCGGCCAGGTGCGCCTCGGACAGGTTCTTGGCCACCGGGCCGCGCGCCTCGCCGGTCTCCGCGTCCAGCACCACGTAGGCCAGGCCGCGCGCGCCGCGCGCCTTGGCCCAGTCCTGCCAGCCGTCCAGCTCCTTGCGGGTCTGGCTCGCGCCGCCGGGCATGACCACCGCGCCGACGTAGCCGCCCGCGTCGATCGCGCCGGCGAACACCCGGAACTCGGTGCCGCGCAGGTAGTCGGTCAGCTCGGTCAGCTCCACGCCGTAGCGCAGGTCCGGCTTGTCGGAACCGTAGCGGGCCATCGCGTCGTGCCAGGTGATCCGCGGGATCGGCCGAACGATCTCGTGCCCGGCCAGGTCCTTCCAGAGCGAGGAGACGATCGCCTCGCCGAGGTCGATCACGTCGTCCTCGGTGACGAACGACATCTCGATGTCGAGCTGGGTGAACTCCGGCTGCCGGTCGGCCCGGAAGTCCTCGTCGCGGTAGCAGCGGGCGATCTGGTAGTAGCGCTCCATGCCGCCGACCATGAGCAGCTGCTTGAACAGCTGCGGCGACTGCGGCAGCGCGTACCAGCTGCCCGGCTGCAGCCGCACCGGCACCAGGAAGTCGCGCGCGCCCTCCGGGGTGGAGCGGGTCAGCGTCGGCGTCTCGATCTCCAGGAAGTCCCGCTCGTGCAGCACCGTGCGGGCGAGCTGGTTGGCCTTCGAGCGCAGCCGCATCGCCTTGGCCGGGCCGCCCCGGCGCAGGTCCAGGTAGCGGTACTTGAGCCGGATGTCGTCGCCGGCCTCGATCTGGTCGTCCACCGGCAGCGGCAGCGGCGCGGCCTCGGAGAGCACCTCCAGCGCGGCGGCGGTCACCTCGACCTCGCCGGTCGGCAGGTCCGGGTTCTCGTTGCCCTCGGGGCGACGGGTGACCTCACCGGTGACCTTGACGCAGAACTCGTTGCGCAGCGCGTGCGCGTCCTCCTCGCGGAAGACCACCTGCACGACGCCGGAGGCGTCGCGCAGGTCGACGAAGATGACACCGCCGTGGTCGCGCCGGCGGGCCACCCACCCGGCGAGCGTCACCGTCGAGCCGGCGTCCGCGGCGCGCAGGCTTCCGGCATTGTGGGTACGGATCACGGCTGGCGTCTCCTCATCTGGTCCACGACTGCTTCCCGCATTCTGTCAGGGCGGACCGGCCGGCTCCCGGGCACCCGTCGCAGCGGCCCGGCCCGGGTGTCCGGCAAAGCCGGGCCGCGACCCGGGCGGACGGTTACCGTGGCCGGGTGCGCGCCGTACCGAGCTGGGCCGTGGCCGTCGCGGCGGCCGCGCCCGCGATGCTGGTGGCGGGATGGACGGTCGCCGGCGCCCGCCAGCCCCCGGGTTACGACCCGGTGCGGGACACGATCAGCGAGCTGGCCGGCGAGGGGGCGACCGACCCCTGGCTGATGGGGGGCGTCCTGGTGCTGCTCGGCGTCGCCTACGTCGCCACCGCCGCGGCGCTGCACGCCGCCGGGCTGGCCAGTCGGTTCCTGCTCGCGCTCGGCGGCACGGCCACCGTAGGGTTGCTCGCGTTCCCCCGCCCCGAGGTGGGCGGCTCGCCGGCGCACGGTGTGGTGGCCACCGTCGCGGTGCTCGCGCTGTCGCTCTGGCCCGCCGGCTCGGCCCTGCGCCTGCCGCGCGCCGTGCGCCGGGAGGTGGCCGCCTCGCCCACCGGCACGCCCCCGTGGGCGTTCCGCCGGCCGGTGGCGCTGACCGTGACCGCGGTCCTGCTGGTGCTGTTCGGCTGGTTCGTGATGGAGGTGACCGGCGGCTCGCGGACCGGGCTGGCCGAGCGGGTGGCGGCCCTGGCCGTCGCGCTCTGGCCGCTGGCCGCGGTCCTGTCGGCCCGCCGGGCGGCCACGACACCCGCCCCCGCGCCGGTCCCTCCGGGTCGGCCGGGAGCAGGTGGTTGACCCGCGTCACCGACCCGGTCGGGAACGCGGAACGGGCCGCCGGTCACCCGGCGGCCCGTCCGTGGGGTGTCGATCAGAAGACGCTCACGCCGTAGACGCTGAGCGCCTCGGTGACCGGCTGGAAGTAGGTGGTGCCACCGGTGCGGCAGTTGCCGCTGCCGCCGGAGGTGAGGCCGAGCGCGGTGCTGCCCGAGAAGAGCGAGCCGCCGCTGTCGCCGGGCTCGGCGCAGACGTTGGTCCGGATCAGGCCGTAGACCGAACCCTCGGCGTAGTTGACCGTCGCGTTGGTGGCGTTGACCGAGCCGCTGCGCAGGCCGGTGGTGCTGCCGGAGCGCTGCACGCTCTGGCCCACGTAGGCGTTACCGGCGCCGGTGATGTCGCGGTAGCTGCCGTTGTAGAGGTAGACGTTGCCGGCGGCGTTGGCCGAGTTGCTGTGCCGGACGATGCCGTAGTCGTTGCCCGGGAAGCTCGTCCCGGCGCGGGTGCCGAGCAGGCTGGTCTGCGAGGAGTTGCTGTACCAGCTCGACGAGATGTTGGTGCAGTGGCCCGCGGTCAGGAAGTAGTAGGTCGAGCCGCTGCGGACGTTGAACCCGAGCGAGCAGCGGCCCCCACCACCGGCGTAGATGGCCTGGCCGCCGGAGATCCGGGTGCTGAGCGTGCCGGCCTCGGCCTCGATCCGGACCGCGCCACCGGTGCGGGCGGCGGCGGCCTTGACCCGCTCCAGCTTGGCGCCGGTGACGGTGCTGTCGACGGAGACGACGACCTGGTTGGTCGCCGCGTCGGTCCACCAGGCGGTGCCCGGGATCTTGGCGGAGCGCTCCAGCTCGCTGGTGGCGGCCCTGAGCTGCTTGGCGCCGCGGGTGACCAGCTTCGGCGTGGCGCCGGCGGCGTGCACCTGGCGGGCAGCGGCGGCGTCGGTCACCGTGACGACCATCGTGCCGCTGGCGTCGGCGTACGCGCCGGCGGCCCGGTCGCCGAGCTTCTCGACGAGGGTCGCGGCGGCGTCCGGCGAGAGGGGGGAGGGAGCGGCCTGGGCGGGCGCGCCGAGCAGGGAGCCGGTGGCCAGGGTGCCGGCCAGGGCGACGGCGGCGGCGCGACGGAGCGTGGACCTCGTGGGTCGCATGTAACAACCTCCGAATGGGGGTGAACGGGCGCTGTCATGGGGAAGCGCCCGAGGACAACCCGGGCGACCTGGGGAAACCGTCCGGGCTGACCAAAGTATTCACATATTTAAGATCGTAAGCAAGACATGACTTTGCCCGGATTCGCACCGGACCCCGATGTAACGGCGCGGCAACAACATCGTCATGGAGTGTCAGAGCCGCTCAGGGCGGTCAGGCGCGACGGCGCGCCCCCGGGCCGGGGCGGGGCAGTACCTCCCGGGGATCGGTCACGTCGTGCCCGTCGGCGCACCGCAACGCGACCCGGACCTCGGCGCCGCAGTCGCGGTGCGCCACGGTCAGCGGCGCGCCCTCGGGGTCGGCCAGGTGGCGGTCACCCCAGCCGAGCACCGCGACCAGCACCGGCCACAGGTCCAGTCCCATCTCGGTGAGCCGGTACTCCTGCCGCGGCCGGCTGCCCGGCTCCCGGTACGGCTCCCGGCGCAGCACGCCCCGTTCCACCAGCATCGACAGGCGGTTGGTCAGCACCTGACGCGGGATGCCGGTGCGCACCCGCATGTCGTCGAAGCGGCGCACGCCGCTGAACACCTCGCGGAGCACGACCACGGTCCACCGCTCGCCGAGGATCTCCATGGCGCGCGCGATGGTGCAGTTCTCCACCGACCAGTCCAGTGCCGCGGGTCTCATGTCGACCAGGCTAGGTCTGATTGACAGACTCAGCAACGCGCTGCGACGCTGGGTCCATGACACAGACGCAGGAGCGCAGCCGTACGTTCACCTGGTCCGACCCGGTCGCCGGGGCCGCCCACGTCGGCCGGCGCGGCGGCCTGGAGCTGCTGCGCGCGATGATCGCCGGCGAGCTGGCCGCGCCACCGGTCATGCACCTCATCGACATGGCCCGGATGGAGGCCGACGAGGGTCGCGTCGTGGTCGAGCTACTGCCGCAGGAGTTCCACTACAACCCGCTCGGCACCGTGCACGGCGGCGTCCTCTCCACGCTGCTGGACACCGCCGCCGGCTGCGCGGTGCACACCACCCTGCCGGCCGGCGTCGGCTACACCTCGCTCGACCTCAACGTGAAGTTCCTGCGCCCGGTCACCGTGGACAGCGGCACGCTGCGCTGCGAGGGCACCGTGCTGCAACGCGGTCGCCGCACCGCCCTGGCCGAGGCCCGCCTCACGGACCCCGCCAACCGCCTCGTCGCCCACGCCACCTCCACCTGCCTCCTCTTCCCCCTCGACCAGCCCGCCTGACCCGCCCCGCCCCGCCCCGCCCCGCCCCGCCCCGCGATCTTGCACTTTCGGCCCACGGAACGCCTGATCCACGGCTTTTGCCCGGGCAGCAACTGCAAGATCGCCGAGGGGTGAGGGTGAGGGATGGGTGGGGTGGGGTGGGGTGGGGTGGGGTGGGGTGGGGTGGGGTGGTCAGCGGGGGGTGGTGAGGCGGGAGGCGCGGGCGGCGCGGCGCTCCTCGAAGCGGGACGCCTGGGTCTCCAGGGTGTCCAGGTGGGCGGCGATCTGGTCGCGGGCGGTCTCGCCGTCGGCGTCCAGGCCGGTGACGTCGAACAGGTTCCACTGGCGCAGCACCGGCACCACCACCTCGTCCCGGTGCTGCCGCAGGTCGTAGATGCCGGCCAGCGCGATCGCCACCGACTTGCGGGCGAAGCCGTCGATGCCGACCCCGGGCATCTGGAAGTCGGCCAGCACGTCGGCCACCGCCCGCATGGCCTGGCTCGGCGCCAGCTCGAACGCGGCGCCGAGCAGATTGCGGTAGAAGACCATGTGCAGGTTCTCGTCCGCCGCCACCCGGGCCAGCAGCGCCTCGCAGGCGGGGTCGCCGGTGGCCCGGCCGGTGTTGCGGTGCGAGATGCGGGTGGCGAGTTCCTGGAACGACACGTATGCCAGCGAGTGCAGCACCTCGTCGTCGTGGGTGTTGCGGTAGCCGGCGGACATGTGCACCATCCGCGCCCGCTCCAGCGCCACCGGGTCCACCGCCCGGGTCACCGTGAGGTAGTCCCGGATGGCGGTGCCGTGCCGCCCCTCCTCGGCGGTCCACCGGTGCACCCAGGTGCCCCACGCGCCGTCGCGCCCGAAGAGCGTGGCGATCTCGTGGTGGTAGGAGGGCAGGTTGTCCTCGGTGAGCAGGTTGACGATCAGCGCGGTGCGGGCCACCTCGGACATCGTCGAGTCGGCCTCCGACCAGGGCTCCCCGCCGAGCGGGCCGTCGAAGGTGCGCCCGTCGCTCCACGGCACGTACTCGTGCGGGAACCATTCCTTGGCCAGCGACAGGTGGCGGTCGAGGTTCTTCTCGACCACCGGCTCCAGTTCGGTGAGCAGGGCGGTCTGGCTGAGCACGGACACGACGTTCTCCCTACGGTGGCGTAACTTACGCCACCGTAGGTCCAAACGTCGTCAGGCGCCAGTGCCGGCCGGACCGACCAGCGGTTTGAGGTCCGCCCGGGGCGGCGTCCACTCGCCCGCCGCCGCGGCCACCTGCTCGCCGGAACGGATGTCCTTCACCTCGTCGCCGTCCGCGCCGGGGAACCAGACGTACGGGATGCCCCGCCGCTCGGCGTACCGGATCTGCTTGCCGAACTTCGCCGCGGACGGCGACACCTCGGTGGGCACGCCCCGGGACCGCAGCGCCGCCGCGACCGCGTCGCTGGCCGCCCGATCCTCCTCGGCGGTGACCGCGACCAGCACGCACGTCGGCACCGAGCGGGACACCGACAGCGCCTCGGCGCCGAAGAGCAGGCCGAGCATCCGGGTCACCCCGATCGAGATGCCCACCCCGGGGAACCGCACACTGCCCGCACTGGCCAGGTTGTCGTAGCGGCCGCCGGAGCAGATCGAGCCGAACCGCTCGTAGCCGATCATCTGCGTCTCGTAGACCGTGCCGGTGTAGTAGTCCAGGCCCCGGGCGATGCGCAGGTCGGCGACGCAGAGGCCGGGCGCGTGCGCGGCGGCGGTCTCCACCACCGCGGTCAACTCCGCGATGCCCTCGTCGAGCAGGGGATCGCTCACCCCGAGGGCGCGGACCGCGTCGGCGAACGAGGCGTCCGGCGCGGAGATCTCGGCGAGCGCGAGGCACGCCTTGGCCTGGGCCTCGCTCGCCCCGGCGGTCTCGGCCAGCAGATCGGCCACCTTCGCCGGGCCGAGCTTGTCGAGCTTGTCCACGGCGCGCAGCGCCGCCTCCGGGTCGGTCAGCCCGATGCCCCGGTAGAAGCCCTCGCAGATCTTGCGGTTGTTGACCTGGATCCGCACCGGCGGGATGGGCAGCGACCGCAGCGCGTCACCGATCACCAGTGGCATCTCGGCCTCGTAGTGCGCCGGCAGCGTGTCCCGGTCGACGATGTCGATGTCGGCCTGGAGGAACTCCCGGTAGCGGCCCTCCTGCGGCCGCTCCCCCCGCCACACCTTCTGGATCTGGTAGCGCCGGAACGGGAACTGCAGCTTGCCGGCGTTCTCCAGCACGTAGCGGGCGAACGGCACGGTCAGGTCGAAGTGCAGGCCGAGCGCGTCGTCGCCGGCCGGCCCGTCGGCGTCGGCCTGCAACCGGCGCAGCAGGTAGACCTCCTTGGAGGTCTCCCCCTTGCGCAGGAGCTGGTCGAGTGGCTCCACCGAGCGGGTCTCCAGCGGCGCGAAGCCGTACAGCTCGAACGTGGCGCGGATCCGGTCGAGCACGAACTGCTCGATCATCCGCTGGGCCGGCGTCCACTCGGGGAAGCCGGAGATGGGCGTGGGCTTGCTCATGACGTACTCCTTGGAAACCCGCGCGGGGCGCGGGTGCGGTCTAGAGGCCTCGGGTGGGCGCGGCCGGGCGCGCGGACCCCGCCACCTCGACGAGGTAGGGGTTGGTCGCGCGCTCGCGGCCGATGGTGGTCGCGGGGCCGTGGCCGGGCAGGACGACGGTGTCGTCGGCCAGCGGGAGGACCTTCTCCCGGAGGCTGGCCAGCATGCGGGGCATGCTGCCGCCCGGCAGGTCGGTGCGCCCGATCGAGCCGGCGAAGAGCACGTCACCGGAGAGGCAGATCTCGTCGGCCTCCCAGGGCGAGCCGGCGCCGGGCATCCGGAACAGCACCGACCCGCCGGTATGGCCGGGGGCGTGGTCGACGGTGATCTCCAACCCGGCCAGCGACAGGGTCGCGCCGTCGGTCAGCTCGGCCACGTCGTCGGGCTCGGCGTAGGGCAGGCGACCGCCGAAGAGCGCGGTGAGGTCCATCGAGAGCGCCTTGGACGGGTCGGCCAGCAGCTCCCGGTCCTCCGGGTGGACGTAGGCGGCGATGCCGCGCGCCCCGCAGACCGGCGCGACCGAGAAGGTGTGGTCCAGGTGCCCGTGGGTGAGCAGCACGGCGGCCGGGTGCAGGCGGTGCTCGGCGAGCACCTCGTCGAGCCGGTCGAGCACCCCGATGCCGGGATCGACCACCACGCACTGCTCCCCCGGAGCGGTCGCCACCACATAGCAGTTGGTGCCGAAGGCGTCCGCGGGAAAGCCGGCCACGAGCACGTCCGTCCCCTTTCCGTCCGGTCGTCGTCCTCGCCCAGCAGCCTAGTCGCACCGGCGAGCGGGTTTCGCCCGCCACCGGACCCGCCTGCCCCAACAGTCCCAGTGACACCTTCCGATAAACGCAGGCGGGACCTCGTACACCACATTCACAGTCGGTACCCGTACACTCTGGCGGGCGTGTGGCGTGGCGCACCCCGACCGGGACGGCGGGCGGCGTCGGCGACGCCGGCAGATCAGGCAGAGGAAGGGGAGCACCGGTGGCTTCCAGCAGGGACCGGCAGCGCAAACTGGCGCGGGCCAAGCTCGACCGGCAGCTCGCCCGGCGGGCCGCGGTCGCGAAGCGCCGCCGGCAGATCCAGGCCGGCGTCGGCGCCGCGGTGGTGCTCGCGCTGATCGTGGCCGGCTCGGCCTGGGCGCTCGGCGCGTTCGACTCCGATCCGGAGAAGCCGACCGCCGAGGACGTCTGCCTCTGGACCCCGCAGGACGGCGCGGCGAACACCAACCTCAAGGACGTCGGCACGCCCGCCACCAAGGACCTGCCCACCGAGGGCACGCGGTCGATGACGATCACCACCAACCAGGGTGGGCCGATCACCGTCGGCCTGGACCTGGCCGACGCCCCGTGCGGCGCGGCGAGCCTCGCCCACCTGGCCAGCCGGTCGTTCTACAACGGCACCAACTGCCACGAGATCACCACCGAGGGCGCGCTGCGCTGCGGCGACCCGAGCGGCACCGGGATCGGCGGCCCGACCTACTCGTTCTACAACGAGAACGTCCCCTCCGCGCCGGAGCCCAGCCCGTCGGCCTCGCCGGCGCCGGGGCAGCCGCCCGCGTACCCGAAGGGCACGGTCGCCATGATCGGCAACCCGCCCGGCACCAACGGCAGCCAGTTCCTGATCTTCTTCAAGGACTTCAACCCGGCCAAGCCGGACTACAGCGTGGTCGGCAGGGTCACCGGCGGCCTCGACGTGGTGGAGAAGATCGGCGCGCTCCCGACCGTGGACAATGGCAGCGGCGCGAAGGTCAAGCCGAAGACGGACGTGGTGATCCAGAGCCTCACCGTCGGCGACCCGAACGCCGCGCCGGCCGCGTCCAGCGCGCCGGCGAGCAGCCCCAGCGCCGGTTGAGCCGACGCTGAACCACCCATGACTCGACGGCGCGCGGCGCCGTCCCCCGATACCCAGCAGGTGAGGAGAGACCGTGACGTCCACGAGAGACCGCCAGCGCGCGGCGGCGCGGGCCCGGCTCGAACGGGAGATGGCCGAGCGGGCCGGCAAGGCCCGCAAGCGCCGGCAGACGCAGGCGATCGTCGGCGCCGCGGCCGTGCTGGTGCTCGTCGTGGCCGGCACCGTCTGGCTCGCCACCTCGCTCGGCGACGATGACGACGACAAGCAGGGCGGCACCGCCGCCGGCTTCGTCCAGTGCGCCTACACCGAGGTGCCGAAGGAGGGCCGGCCGGCGCAGATCAAGGACGTCGGGCTGCCGCCGGCGGAGCAGGCGGCCAAGGGCAGCCAGACGATGACGATCGACACGAACCTGGGCCCGATCACCGCCAAGCTGGACCGCGCCAAGGTGCCCTGCACCGCGGGCAGCTTCACCCACCTGGCCAGCAAGGGCTTCTTCGACAACACCAAGTGCCACCGCCTGGTGACCCAGGGCATCCAGGTGCTCCAGTGCGGCGACCCGAGCGCGACCGGCAAGGGCTGGCGGGACACCGACGGCACCGGCGGGCCGGGCTACAACCTGGCCGAGGAGAACCTCCCCACCGACAAGCGCCCGCCGTACCCGCAGGGCGTGATCGCGATGGCCAACTCCGGCCAGCCGGGCAGCACCGGCAGCCAGTTCTTCATCGTGTACGGCGACTCGCAGCTCGACCCGAACTACACGGTGCTGGGCACGATCACCGGCGGGATGGACGTGGTGAAGCAGGTCGCGGCGGCCGGCGACGACGGCGCGTTCGCCCAGCAGGCCGGCGGCGGTCACCCGAAGAAGGAGCTCGTGATGACGAAGGTGAGCCTGAGCCCGATCCAGGGCTGAGCACCCGCGCGACGACGAAGCGCCCGCCGGCTGGGATCAGCCGGCGGGCGCTTCCGCGTGCGGGGTGGGCGGCTCAGGCCCCCGAGGTGACCCGGTACGCGTCGAAGACGCCGTCGACCTTGCGCACCGCGGCGAGCAGGTGCCCGAGGTGCTTCGGGTCGGCCATCTCGAAGCTGAACCGGCTGACCGCCACCCGGTCCCGGGTGGTGGTGACGGTGGCGGAGAGGATGTTCACCCGCTCCTCGGAGAGCACCCGGGTGACGTCGGCGAGCAGCTTGTGCCGGTCCAGCGCCTCCACCTGGATGGCGACCAGGAACGTGGAGGCGGAGGTGAGCTTCCAGCTCACCTCGACCACCCGCTCGGGCTGGGCGCGCAGGTCCTCGGCGTTGGCGCAGTCGTCGCGGTGCACGCTGACCCCGCCGGAGCGGGTGACGAAGCCGAACACCGAGTCCGGCGGAACCGGTGTGCAGCACCGGGCCAGCTTGATCCAGACGTCGCTGACGCCGCGGACCACCACGCCCGGGTCGGCGCTGCTCTGCCGGCTGCGCGGTGGCCGGGTGGCGACGGCGGTCTCGGCGATGTCCTCCGCCGCGCCTTCCTCGCCGCCGTAGGAGGCCATCAGCTTCTGCACCACCGACTGCGCGGAGACCTGGCTGTCGCCGACCGCCGCGTAGAGCGAGGCCACGTCGGCCAGGTGCAGGTCCCGGGCGATCGCCATCAACGCGTCCGAGGTGAGCATCCGCTGCAACGGCATGCCCTGCTTGCGCATCGCCTTGACGATCGCGTCCTTGCCGGCCTCGATCGCCTCCTCGCGCCGCTCCTTGTTGAAGTACTGGCGGATCTTGGTGCGGGCGCGCGGGCTCTTGACGAAGCCCAGCCAGTCCTGCGTCGGGCCGGCCGTGTCGGACTTCGACGTGAAGATCTCGATCACGTCGCCGTTGGACAGCGTCGACTCCAGCGGCACCAGCTTGCCGTTGACCCGCGCCCCGATGCACTTGTGCCCGACCTCGGTGTGCACCGCGTACGCGAAGTCGACAGGCGTCGACCCGGTCGGCAGCGGGATGACGTCACCCTTGGGGGTGAAGACGTACACCTCCTGGCTGGACAGGTCGAAGCGCAGCGCGTCCAGGAACTCGCTCGGGTCGGCGGCCTCGCGCTGCCAGTCCAGCAGCTGCCGCAGCCAGGTCATCTCGTCGATGTGCGCCGGCGGGCCCACCACCGGGGTGCCCTTGTGCTCCTTGTACTTCCAGTGCGCGGCGATGCCGAACTCGGCGGTGCGGTGCATCGCGTAGGTGCGGATCTGCATCTCCACCGGCTTGCCGGTGGGACCGATGACCGTCGTGTGCAACGACTGGTACATGTTGAACTTGGGCATGGCGATGTAGTCCTTGAACCGGCCCGGCACCGGCTGCCAGTTGGCGTGGATGACCCCCAGCGCCGCGTAGCAGTCGCGCACCGTGTCGACCAGGATCCGCACACCCACCAGGTCGTAGATGTCGTTGAAGTCGCGCCCCCGCACGATCATCTTCTGGTAGATCGAGTAGAGGTGCTTCGGCCGGCCGGTGGTCTCCGCCTTGATCTTGGCGGCCTTCAGGTCGGTCGACACCTTCTGGGTCACCTGGCGCAGCAGCGCCTCGCGCTGCGGCTGGTGCTCCCCGATCAGCCGGTTGATCTCCTCGAACCGCTTCGGGAACAGCGTGCCGAAGGCCAGATCCTCCAGCTCCCACTTGATCGTGTTCATACCGAGGCGGTGCGCCAGCGGGGCGAGGATCTCCAGCGTCTCCTTGGCCTTCTGCTCCTGCTTGGGGCGGGGCAGGAAGGTCAGCGTCCGCATGTTGTGCAGCCGGTCGGCCAGCTTGATCACCAGGACCCGCGGGTCCTTCGCCATGGCCACGACCATCTTGCGGATCGTCTCCGCCTTGGCCGCGTCGCCCAGCTTGACCTTGTCGAGCTTGGTGACGCCGTCGACCAGCAGCGCGACCTCACCGCCGAAGTCGGCCCGCATCGCGTCGAGCGTGTATTCGGTGTCCTCGATCGTGTCGTGCAGCAACGCCGCGACCAGCGTCGTGGTGTCCATGCCCAGGTTGGCCAGGATGGTCGCCACGGCGAGCGGGTGGGTGATGTACGGGTCGCCGGACTTGCGGTACTGACCCGAGTGCCAGCGCGCGGCCGTGTCGAAGGCGCGCTGCAGCAGCCGGGCGTCGGCCTTGGGGTGGGCGTCCCGGTGGGTGGAGATCAGCGGCTCCAGCACCTCGCTGACCTGCGAAGTCTGCCAGGGCGCGTTGAACCGGGCCAGCCGGGCGCGTACCCGACGGCCGGTCGGCGCGTTGGAGAGGGCGAACCCGCCGCTGGTCGAGGGGTCGTCGGTCGGGAACGGCACCACGACCGCGCCGCCGTCGGCCGTCGCGTCGGGCACGCCCCCGGTGGCGCCGGTCGCCCGGGCCGGAGGGTTGCCGCTGCGCTCGGTCACCGAGCCGTCCGCGTCGCCTGTCGGGTGCACCGTGCCCTCCACCGGAGGGACGACATCGTGGGACACCGGCCTCCTCACCGCTCGCCGGGGATGCGTCGGCCGTGCGGCCGACGTCTGGTTCAACCGACCCGGGGGTCGGTGTTGTTCCGCGCCGGTCACCGGGGCCGGGCCCCGGCGGCTCGCCGCCCCGGACGGTCGCCCGCCCGGTCAGGCAAAGGGCAATGCTACCCGTACGCAGGGTACGCCGCCGCTCCGCCGGACGGTCCGAGCCGGTCGCGCCGACCGGCCGGCGGGTCAAACGGTCAACAGGGCATGGACCGGACGCGGGGCGAGCCGTTCGCGGCCCTTGAGGAAGCCCAGCTCCAGCAGGACGGTGAAACCGGAGACCGTGCCGCCGGCCCGCTCGACCAGGTCGAGGGTGGCCTCGGCGGTGCCGCCGGTGGCCAGCACGTCGTCGAGCACCAGCACCCGGTGCCCGGCGGTGAACGCGTCCTGGTGCACCTCCAGCGTCGCCTCGCCGTACTCCAGCGCGTAGGAGGCGGAGTGGGTCGCGCGGGGCAGCTTGCCGGCCTTGCGCACCGGCACCACACCGACCCCGGTGGCGTACGCGACGGCCGCCGCCAGCACGAACCCGCGCGCCTCGATCCCGGCGACGGTGTCGAACGAGTCCGGCCCGTGGTAGGCGATGATCCCGTCGATCACCTCGCGGAACGCGACGCCGTCGGCGAAGAGCGGCATCAGGTCCTTGAACATGACCCCGGGCTTGGGGAAGTCCGGCACGTCGAGCAGCCGGCTCGCGACCAGCTGGGCGACCTCCGGGCCGCTGTCTCCCCGTACGCCGGCGGTGTGGGTCTCCGTCACGGTGCGTCCCATGTCCTCTCGAAACGACGACGGCGTCCGTCATGCCGTGACACCAGCATGACGGACGCCGTCCGGTCGATTCCGTCCGGGTCAGCGGCGCTTCGCGCCACCGGGCCGGTTGCCCCCGCCGCCGGCGGGGCGACCGCCCCGGGCGCCGCTGGGACGCTTGCCGGCCGGCCGGGCGCCGACCTTGGGCGCGGCGCCGGCCAGCGCCGCCGCGTCCGGGTCGATCGGCTCGTCGCCGACCGGCGCGGCGCGCGGCGCGCCCTTCGGGGTGATCTCGCCCCGGGCGAGCGCCCCCCGGCGGGCGAGCACCCGCTTGTTGTGGGCGCTGATCCGCGGGTCCTGGT
Organism: Micromonospora sp. WMMA1996; assembly: GCF_002573675.1. Lineage (NCBI taxonomy): Bacteria > Bacillati > Actinomycetota > Actinomycetes > Micromonosporales > Micromonosporaceae > Micromonospora > Micromonospora sp. WMMA1996. The sequence goes on from NZ_PDHU01000001.1 coordinate 3,218,205, forward strand.
TCTTCAGCAGCACCAGCAGCGGGGTGGCCAGCAGGATCGAGGTCAGGAACGCCACCGCCATACCGACGAAGAGCACCAGGCCCAGGTCCTTCAGCGTGCCCGCGCCGAGCAGGCCGGCGCCGATGAAGAGCAGACCGCCGACCGGCAGCAACGCGACGACCGAGGTGTTCAGCGAGCGCATGAGGCTCTGGTTGAGCGCCAGGTTGGACGCCTCGCCGTAGGTGAGGTTGTTGTTCGCGGTGATGCCCCGCGTGTTCTCCTGCACCTTGTCGAAGACCACCACCACGTCGTAGAGCGCGAAGCCCAGGATGGTGAGGAAGCCGATGATCGTCGACGGGGTGACCTCGAAGCCGACCAGCGAGTAGATGCCGGCGGTGAGGACCAGGTTGGTCAGCAGCGAGGCGATCGCGGCGACCGCCATCCGCCACTCGAAGCGCAGCACCAGGTAGATCGACACCACCGCGATGAAGATCAGCAGGCCGAGCAGCGCCCGCGAGGTGACCTGGCTGCCCCACGCCTCGGAGACCTGGCTGCCGCTGATCTGGTCGGCCTGGATCCCGAACTCCTCCGCCATCGCGGCCTTGGCCGCGTTGGCCTGGTCCTGGCTGAGCTGCCCGGTGCGCATCTCGTAGGTCTCGCCGCCAGCGCCGCCGACCTTCTGCGCGGTGACCACCTCGACGCCGGGCGCCTCCTTGGCCAGCACGTCGTCGACGGTGCGTTCGGCCTGGTCGAGCGTGCCCACGCTGGCCGGCACCTGGAACGAGTTGCCGCCGGCGAACTCGATGCCGAGGCTGAAGCCCCGGATCGCGAAGCTGAGCACGGCGATCAGCACCAGCGCGCCGGCGACGGCGAACCACACCTTGCGCTTGCCGACGATGTTGAGATCGGCCTCGCCCCGGTAGAGCCGGGCGGCCAGACCACTCTTCGCCATCTCAGGCCTCCTTGACACGCGGGTTGCGGGCGGCGCCCGACTCGGCCGACCGGGCCGGCAGCGCCCGACCCAGACCGCTGACCCGCGGGGACAGGAACGCCCGGGTACGGGCGAACATCGTCATGATCGGGTGGCGGAAGAGGAACACGACGACCAGGTCCAGCACGGTCGCCAGGCCGAGCGCGAAGGCGAAGCCCTTCACCGCGCCGACCGACACGATGTAGAGCACGACCGCCGACATCAGAGTGATCGCGTTGGCCGAGATGATCGTCCGGCGGGCCCGGATCCACGCGCGCGGGACCGCGCTGCGCGGGCTGCGGCCCTCGCGGATCTCGTCCTTGAGTCGTTCGAAGTAGATGACGAACGAGTCCGCCGCCACACCGAGCGAGACGATCATGCCGGCGATGCCGGCGAGCGTCAGCGTGAAGCCGATCGACCGGCCGAGCACCACCAGCGCGCCGAAGACCAGCAGCGCGGAGAGCACCAGGCTGAGGAAGATGACCGAGCCGAGCAGCCGGTAGTAGAAGAACGAGTAGATGATGACCAGCAGCATGCCGATGCCGGCCGCCAGCAGACCCGCCTTGAGGTGGCTGTCACCGAGCGTCGCGGTGACGTTCTGGCTCTCCTGCGGCTCGAACGTCACCGGCAGCGCGCCGTAGCGGAGCTGGCTGGCCAGCGCGTTCGCCGACTTGTTGTCGAAGCTGCCGGTGATCTGCGAGTCACCGGTGAGCACGCCCTGGATCTCCGGCGAGGAGACGATCCGGTTGTCCAGCACCACGGCGACCCGGCACTTGCCGTCCTGGCCGAGCGCGGTCTGGTCGCAGGCCTGACCCTCGTTGTTGAACGACTCGCGGGTCAGCGCGGTCCACTTCTCCTGGCCGCTGCCGGTGAAGTTGAGGCTGACCACCCACTGGCTGGTCTGGTCGAGCTGGGCGGAGGCGTTCTTGACGTCGGTGCCCTCGACCTTGGCCACGTCGAGCAGGTTCTTCGCGCCGGCCTCGCAGGCCACCGCCGTCTGCTTCGGGTCGTTGATCGAGCCGGCCGGCCGCTTGTCGAGCTGGGCGCAGGTGATCGAGGGGACGTTGAACTGCATGTCCGCCGGCAGCACCGCGATCTCCTGCGGGGAGAGCGTGCCGAACGGCTTGAGCTTGTCGGCCAGCGACGGGTCGGTCGCGAGGTCGGCCGGGGCCTTCAGACCGGAGGCGGCGCCCCAGGCGGCCGCGCCCACCTTCTGCTCGACGGCCTTGCGCTGCTGCTCGATGCTCTGCGGCACCGGGGCGGCGCTGGCGCTCGGGCTCGGCGCGGCGGCGCTCGGCGACGCCGACGGAGTCGGCGTGGCGCTGGCGCTCGGCGCGGGGGCCATGCCGCCCTGCCCGCCGGCGCTCGGCGAGGCGGTCGCCTTGGCGCTCGTGCTCGCCTTCGGCGAGGCGCTGCCGGACGGCTTCGCCGACGCGCTGCCCGACGGCTTGGGGCTGGCACTGCCGGACGGGGCCGGGCTGGCGCTCGGGCTCGGCGGCGGGGCGAGGGCCGCGCCGCTGCCGTCGGTGGCCTTGAGCACCTTGCGGAAGCGCAGCTCGGCGGCCTCACCGACGTCGGTCAGGTCGCGGTTCTGGCCGGGCAGGGAGATGACGATGTTGCGGTTGCCCTCGGTGACCACCTCGGCCTCGGCCACGCCGTAGGCGTTGACCCGGCTCTCGATGATCTGGCGCGCCTCTTCGAGGTTGTCGGCGGTCGGCGGCTTGCCGTCCACCGTGTTGGTGGCCTCGAGCGTCATCCGGGTGCCGCCGATGAGGTCCAGGCCGAGCCGGGGCTCCAGCCGGTCCTTCCAGCCACCGCTGGCGCCGCCCGAGAAGAACACCAAAAGATAGAGGACGACGAAGATGAACCCGAGCACGGCGAGCTGCCGTCCGGGGCGCATCTGTCCCTGAGGTGGTGCCACGGCTGTCCTGTCTCCCTGTACGGTCGCGCCGCTTCCGCGGCGGCGACAACTGTCGGGCCGGGGGTGTCCGCCCGACTGCTCCGGCTGGTCGGCCCCGGCGGACGGCACGCCGACCCGGACGCGACGCGGGGGCGCCGCGCGGGCCTGCCCGCGTGCCGGCGTCCGACGCCGACCCAACTATCCACTTGTGCGGGTGTCCCCGCTGCCCCGTCCGGGGCGGGCGGTCACTCCTTGACCGGCTCGGCTTCCTCGCTGATCGTCTCGGCCGCCGGCGCCTCGGCCCGCTTGATCACCCGGGCGACGGCCGGGCGCGCGTAGCGGGTCTGCACGCCGGGAGCGACCTCCAGCAGGACGGTGTCGTCCTCGACCACGGTGACCGTGCCGTGCAGGCCGCCGATGGTGACCACCTCGTCGCCCGGGGAGAGGGCGGACTGCATCTGCTCGGCCTCACGGCGGCGCTTCTGCTGCGGACGGATCATCATGAAGTACATGACGACGAAGAGCAGAGCGATCATGAGGATCGGCGTCAGACCGCCGGCTCCCCCGCCACTCGCTGCTGCGTAAAGCACGGTGTCGACCTTCCGGTTGGCCCCCGCAGGCCCCGGAGGGCACCGCAGCGGAGGCGGATTCTCACGTCCTGTACAGACCGCGGCGAAGTCTAGTCCCTGCTCCTGAGAACACCGAATGCGGCACAGATCACGTTCGGATCACGGCTGATCGGTCTGGACCGAGAACAGATCGGGCCCGGCCGGGGCGTCCGCGCCAAATGTACCATTCGGGGGCGTACGCCCCAGATGATGCCAGGCAGCCGCCGTCGCCACCCGACCCCGCGGGGTCCGGGCCAGCAGCCCGGCCCGGACCAGGAACGGCTCGCAGACCTCCTCGACCGTGTCCGGCTGCTCCCCCACGGCCACCGCCAGGGTGGAGAGCCCGACCGGGCCGCCCCGGAACGAGTCGACCAGCGCGGTGAGCACCGCCCGGTCCAGCCGGTCCAGGCCGAGCGCGTCCACGTCGTAGACGGTCAGCGCGGACCGCGCCGTCTCCACCGTCACCACGCCGTCGGCCCGCACCTCGGCGTAGTCGCGCACCCGGCGCAGCAGCCGGTTGGCGATCCGGGGTGTGCCCCGGGACCGGCCGGCGATCTCGGCCGCGCCGTCGGTGGTGATCGGCACGCCGAGGATCCGGGCGGAGCGGTGCAGCAGCGTCTCCAGGTCGGCCGGCGAGTAGAAGTCGAGGTGCGCGACGAAGCCGAACCGGTCCCGCATCGGGCCCGTCAGCAGACCCGAGCGGGTGGTGGCGCCGACCAGCGTGAACGGCTCCACATCGAGCGGGATGGCGGTGGCGCCGGGGCCCTTGCCGACCACCACGTCGACCCGGAAGTCCTCCATGGCGCTGTAGAGCAGCTCCTCGGCCGGCTTGGCGATCCGGTGGATCTCGTCGATGAAGAGCACGTCGCCCTCGGCCAGGCTGGTCAGGATCGCGGCCAGGTCACCGGAGCGCTCGATGGCCGGCCCGCTGGTCACCCGGATGCCCGCGCCCAGCTCCGCCGCGACGATGTTGGCCAGGGAGGTCTTCCCGAGGCCGGGCGGCCCCGACAGGAGAATGTGGTCCGGCGGGGAGCCGCGTCGCATCGCGCCCTGCAACAGCAGGTCGAGCTGGTCGCGCACCCGGTCCTGGGCGATGAACTCGGCGAGCCGCTTCGGCCGGACGCTGGCCTCGGCGTCCCGCTCCGCGTCGCTGACGTACGCCGAGACCAGGTTGTCGCCGGTCATCCGCGCGGGCCCGTCATCGGGTGCGGCCCAGCAGACGGATGGCCTGCTTGAGCAGGACCGGCACCGGCGGCGTCTCGCCGTCGACGGTCTCCGCCACCGCGGCCACCGCCTGGTCGGCCTGCGCGGCCGTCCAGCCGAGCCCGACCAGCGCCTGACGCACCTGCTCCGGCCAGGCGCCGACGGTCACCCCGGCCGCGCCGTCGGGGCCGACCGGCACCGGACCGACCCGGTCGCGCAGCTCCAGCACGAGCCGCTCGGCGCCCTTCTTGCCGATCCCGGGCACCCGGGTCAGCGCGGCGGTGTCGGCGTTGGCGATGGCCTTGCGGACCGCGTCCGGCGTGTGCACCGCGAGCACCGCCTGGGCCAGCCGGGGGCCCACGCCGCTGGCGGTCTGCAGCAACTCGAACAACTGCTTCGCGTCGTCGTCGGCGAAGCCGTAGAGGGTGAGCGAGTCCTCCCGGACCACCAGGCTGGTGGCCAGCCGGGCCGGCTGGCCGACCCGCAGGTCGGCGAGCGTGCCGGGGGCGCACTGCACGGCCAGGCCGATGCCGCCCACCTCCACCACCGCGTGGTCCGGACCGGTGGCGGTCACCGTGCCGCGAACGCTGGCGATCATCGTGCCCCTCCTCGTCGGGCCCGCTGGGCGGCGGCGGCCAGCTTGGACCGGGTGCCACCGCGCCAGACGTGACAGATGGCCAGCGCCAGGGCGTCGGCGGCGTCGGCCGGGCGAGGCGGCTCGGCGAGCCGAAGCAGCCTCGTGACCATGGCCGTCATCTGCGCCTTGTCGGCCTGACCGGAACCGGTCACCGCCGCCTTCACCTCGCTCGGCGTGTAGGTGGTCACCGGCAGCCCGGCCCGCGCGCCGGCGAGCACCGCGATGCCGCTGGCCTGGGCGGTGCCCATCACCGTGCGCACGTTGTGCTGGCTGAACACGCGCTCCACCGCGACCGCGTCCGGCCGGTGCTCGGCGACCAGGTCGGTGAGCGACCGGTCCAGGTGCAGCAGGCGCAGCGGCAGGTCGTCCTCGGGGTCGGTGTAGACCACGTAGTAGGCGACCAGCGTGCACGGGCGACCGGGGACGCCCTCGACCACGCCGACCCCGCACCGGGTCAGCCCCGGGTCGACGCCGAGCACGCGCACGCCGCCTCCTCCCCGAGCCGTCAGCAGTACGTGTGTTCGACACACCCTACTGGTGTGCTCCGACGACCGGACGCCCGGACACGCCGGGTGCGATCGGAGCGCAACACACCACACACTGAAGCGGTCGAGTATGTGTCGCCGCCCCATGTGCCCGAGGCCACACGCCTCGTAACTTCTTGCGCCATGACGGCAGAACCCGTGGCGGTCCCCCACGTCGTACACGTCGACCTCTCCGGTCGCAACGCCCTGGTGACCGGTGGTGGCAGCGGCATCGGACGGGCCTGCGCCCTGCGCCTGGCGGCGGCCGGCGCCTCGGTGGTGGTGCTGGACCGCAACGTGGAGGCGGCGAAGGCGGTGGCGGCCGAGGCGGGCGGCCGGGCCGAGGGGGTCGACCTGGCCGACCCGGAGGCGGTGGACCGGCTCGACGTCGACGCCGACATCGTGGTGAACAACGCCGGCCTGCAACACGTGGCGCCGGTGCAGGAGTTCCCGGTGGAGCGGTTCGAGTACATCCAGCGGGTGATGGTGGAGGCGCCGTTCCTGCTGATCCGCCGGGCGTTGCCCCGGATGTACGCCAACGGCTGGGGCCGGATCGTGAACATCTCCTCGGTGCACGGGCTGCGCGCGTCGCCGTACAAGGCGGCGTACGTGTCGGCGAAGCACGCGCTGGAGGGCCTGTCGAAGGTGGTGGCCCTGGAGGGCGCGGCGCACGGGGTGACGGCCAACTGCATCAACCCGGCGTACGTGCGGACCGCGCTGGTGGAGAGCCAGATCGCCGACCAGGCGGCCAGTCACGGCATCGGCGAGGACGAGGTGATCGAGAAGATCATGCTGGCCCGGGCGGCGATCAAGCGGCTGATCGAGCCGGAGGAGGTGGCCGAGCTGGTGGCGTACCTGTGCGCGCCGCCCGCCGCGTTCCTCACCGGCGCGTCGATCGCCCTCGACGGGGGCTGGACGGCGAACTAGTGGCGCCGCGCACAATGTCGGTCATGTCGTCGCCGGTCGAGTTCCTGGAGCTGCTGGCGCGCGAGGCCGCCGCGGTCGAGTTCGAGGGCCCGCTGGTCGCCGCGCGCGCCGCCGGCCTGCCCGCCGACCGCCTGGCCGAGCTGGAGCAGGCGAAGGTGGTGGCGCTGCGGGTGCGGGCGCTGCTGGAGCGCCGCCGCCGGCGGGAGACCGAGCTGTCCGGCCTGTACGACACCGCCAACGACCTGGCCGGCCTGCGCGACCTGGACGACGTGCTGCGGGCGATCGTGCACCGGGCGCGGATCCTGCTCGGCACCGACGTGGCCTACATGACGCTCAACGACGACGAGCGCGGCGACACCTACATGCGGGTCACCGACGGGTCGATCTCGGCCCGCTTCCAGCGGCTGCGGCTGGAGATGGGCGACGGTCTGGGCGGGCTGGTGGCGCAGACCGGCACCCCGTACGCCACCGCGAACTACCCGGAGGACGAGCGGTTCCGGCACACCGGGGAGATCGACGGCGGGGTGGGCGAGGAGGGCCTGGTGGCCATCCTCGGCGTGCCGCTGCGGCTCGGTTCGAGCGTGATCGGCGTGCTCTACGCGGCCAACCGCTCGGCCCGGCCGTTCGCCCGGGAGGAGGTGTCGCTGCTGGTCTCCCTGGCCGCGCACGCGGCGGTGGCGATCGACACCGCCCGGCTGCTGGCCGAGACCCGCGCGGCGCTGGAGGAGCTGTCGGCGGCGAACGGCACGATCCAGGCGCACAGCACGTCGGTGGAGCGCGCCGCGGCCGCGCACGACCGGATGACCGCGTTGGTCGTGCGGGGCGGCGGGATGGAGGACGTGGCCGCGGCGGTCACCGAGGTGCTCGGCGGGGCGCTGCTGGCGCTGGACGCGGAGGGCCGGCGGCTGGCCCGGGTCGGCGAGATCTCCGAGCCGGACCGGGCGGACATCGTGGAGGCGGTGGCCGCGTCGCGGACCGAGGGGCGCAGCGTGCGGCGCGGCCCGCTCTGGTACGCCGCGGTGGTGGCCGGCGCGGAGAACCTGGGCGCGCTGGTGCTGCGCCCGGACGACGAGCTGGTCGACGCCGACCAGCGGATCCTGGAGCGGGCGGCGCTGGTGACCGCGTTGCTGCTGCTGTTCCGCCGCACGGTGGCCGAGGCGGAGGGTCGGGTCCGGGGCGAGCTGCTCGACGACCTGATCGCCCGGCCGTTGCGGGACACCGACGCGTTGCGCAGCCGGGCCCGCCGGATCGGGGTCGACCTGGACGCGCCGCACGTGCTGGTGGCGGTCGGCGACGACGCGTTCGCCGAGACCGGCTCGGCCCGGCAGCGGGTGCTGTCGTGGGCCACCACGTACGCGTCGACCCGGGGTGGGCTGGCCGCGGCGCGCGACGGCCGGGTGGTGCTGATGCTGCCCGGCCAGGACGCCGGCGGGGCGGCCCGCGCGGTGGCCCGGGACCTGTCCCGGGTGACCGGCCGCCCGGTGACCGCCGGGGCGAGCGGGCCGTCGACCGGTCCGGCGTCGCTGGCGGTCACGTTCGCCGAGGCGGAGCGCTGCCTGACCGCGCTCGGCGCGCTGGGCCGGGCCGGGCAGGGGGCGAGCACCGCGGAGCTGGGTTTCGTCGGGCTGCTGCTGGGCGCGGTCGGCGACTCCGGCGACCGGGACGTGAGCCGGTTCCTCACCGCGACCGTGGGGCCGGTGGTCGACTACGACGCCCGGCGCGGCACCGCGCTGGTGAAGACGCTGGAGGCGTACTTCGGGGTGGGCGGCAGCCTGGCCCGGGCGGCCGAGCAGCTGCACGTGCACGTGAACACGGTGACCCAACGGCTGGAGCGGGTCGGGCAGTTGCTCGGCGCGGACTGGCAGCGCCCGGAGCGGGCGCTGGAGGTGCAGCTCGCGTTGCGGCTGCACCGGTTGCGCACCCCGGCCGGCTGAGCCGGCCGGGTCAGCGGGGGCGCAGGCCGTCCAGGACCGCGTCGACGATCCGCTCGGGCAGGATCCGCTCGTCCCGGTCGGGGTGCCAGTGCAGCATCCGCTGGGTCAGCATCGGCGCGGTGAGCAACGCCATGGCCACCTCCACGTCGAGGTCGGCGCGCAGCTCCCCACTGTCCACGGCGCGCAGCAGCACCTCGCGCATGGCCTGGCGCCGGGGCTCGATGATCGCCTCGTATGCCTGCCGGTGCGCGGAACTGCGGCTCACCTCGGGCACCAGACACGGCATGATCTTGCGGACCCGGGGGTCCACGTGCTGGCCCACGGCGCCGACCAGCAGGACCAGGTCGTCGCGGACCGAGCGGCCGCCGGTGCGGGGCGGGGCGCCCTTGAGCCGGCCCAGCGCGTCGAGCAGCAGCGCCTCCTTGCCCGGCCAGCGACGGTAGATGGTGGCCTTGCCGACGCCGGCGCGGGCCGCGATCGCCTCGATGGAGAGCGCCTCGACGGTGCTGCCCTCGGCCAGCAGGTCGAGGGTGGCCTCCACGATCGCCTCGTCCGCGCGGGTGCTCCGCGGTCGCCCGGGCGACCGCGGAGCATCCGCCGTGGAAGTCATGTCAGACATTGTCCACGAACCTACGCGGTCCCGGCCAACTCCCGCTCCGTGGCCGGGGCGGCGTCGGGGGCGACGACCGGCCGGCCCGGCATCCACCGCAGCACGATCACCATGCCGAGCGCCGCCACCAGCGCGGAGACGCCGGCCGCCCAGTGCATCGCCGAGACGAACGAGTCGTTGGCCGCGTCGATCAGTCGCGGCGCTGCCGGGCCGAGCCGGTCGGCGACCGCGTACGCCCCGGAGACCGACTCCCGGGCCGCGTCGCGGACCGGGGCGGGCAGGGCGGCGACCGCCGGGGCGACCTGGTCCCGGTAGACCGCGGAGAGCACCGAGCCGAGCACCGCCACGCCGAGCGCGCCGGCGACCTGGCGGATGGTGTTGCTGACCGCCGAGCCGACCCCGGCCTTCTCCCGGGGCAGCGCCGACATGATCGACTCGGTGGCCGGCGGCATGATGTTGGCCATGCCGGCGCCCTGGACGAAGCCCAGCGCCGAGAAGATCCAGATCGGCGTGTCCGCGTCGATGAAGACGAACGCGGCGAGCGCGATCGTGGTGAGCAGCAGCCCGACCGCGGCCACCGTCCGGCCGCCGTAGCGGCGGACCATGGCCGCGCTGCGCGGCGCGAAGATCAGCTGCGCGGCCGCGAACGGCAGGAACAGCAGGCCGCTCTCCAGCGGGCTGTAGCCGCGCACCAGCTGCAGGTAGAACGCGCCGAAGAACATCACGCCCATGGCGGCGAAGAAGACCAGGCCGACCAGGGCCACCGGGGCGGCGAACCGGGGCACCCGGAACAGCCGCACGTCCAGCGACGGGTGGTCGCTGCGCAGCTCGTGGGCCACGAACCAGCCGAGCACCGCCAGGCCGCCGACGACCGCCACCCAGACCTGCGGCCGGCCGAAGCCGTGCTCGCCGCCGTCGATGATGCCGTAGGTGAGAGCGACCAGGCCGACCACGGACAGGAGGACGCCGAGCAGGTCGACCCGGCCGGGCGAGGGATCGCGGGACTCGGGCACCAGCACCGCGACCAGCACCACGCCGAGCACCACCACCGGCACGTTGATCAGGAAGACCGAACCCCACCAGTAGTGCTCCAGGAGCGCGCCGCCGAGCACCGGGCCGATCGCCACGGCGAGGCCGACCGCGCCGGCCCAGACCCCGATCGCCTTGGCCCGCTCGCGGGGGTCGAACACGTTGGAGATGATCGAGAGCGTCACCGGCATGATGGCCGCGCCGCCGACGCCCATCAGCGCCCGGGCGGCGATCAGCTGCGCCGGGTCCTGCGCGTACGCCGACAGCAGCGAGGCGAGCCCGAACAGCGCCAGCCCGAAGATGAGGAAGCGGCGGCGGCCGAGCCGGTCGCCGAGCACGCCGAAGGTGAACAGCAGGCCGGCGAAGACGAGCGTGTAGGAGTTGATCGCCCATTCCAGCTCGCCCTGGCTGGCGCCGAGGCCGTGCACCGGGTCGGCGAGGGTGCGCAGCGCGACGTTGAGGATCGTGTTGTCGAGGACGACCACGAGGAGGCTGATCACCAGCACCCCGAGGATCGCCCACCTCCTCGGGTGTCCGGTGTTCTCGTGCGGTTCCATTCGGGTTCTCCCCCCGGCTCACCCGCGTCGGAATACGATACGGGGCAGACTCGTAACGCAGCCGAGCGTAGGTGAGCAGGTTTCGATACGGAACCGGTTCGTATCGAATGTGCGCCAGGTCACGGTCAGGCGGGCGGGCCGGCGGCCAGCGCCAGCCGGAGCACCGCGTCGCGCACCGGCAGCAGGCGCCGGGCCTGGGAGAGTCGGCCCGCCCACCGCGCGCCGGCCGCGATCCGCTGGGTGGGCCGCCGGCGGCGCCGGTCGTACGCCCGCAGCCCGGCCGGCAGGTCGTCGGCGGCGCGCAGGCAGTCGGCCAGCGCCACCGCGTCGATCAGCGCCTGGCAGGCGCCCTGCCCGAGGTCCGGCGTCATGGCGTGCGCGGCGTCGCCCAGCAGCACCGTCCGGTCGCCCACGTAGGACGGCAACGGGGTCAGGTCGCGGATCTCGTGCCGGAGGATCCCGTCGGGCGTGAGGGCGTCGAGCACCTGCGGTACCGGCCGGTGCCAGTCACCGAAGAGCCGACGCAGCTCGGCCCGGTCGTCCGTCGGCGCGGGATGCCCCTCGGGCAGGCTCACCGCGGCGTACCAGTTGGTGCGCCCCGGGCCCGCGGGCGTGAGCCCGAACTTGCGTCCCCTCCCCCAGGTCTCGCCGCCCTCGGGCACCTCCGTGTCGACCACGCCCCGCCAGGCCACCGCGCCGGCGTGGCGCAGCGGGTAGCGGTCGCCGTGCAGGGCGACGCGGACCACGCTGTTGATCCCGTCCGCGCCGACCACGAGGTCGTACGCGTCGAGCAGGGCGCGCGGGTCGGTGACCGGGGCGGCGAGGCGCAGCACCGGCCCCGGCAGCGCGGCGGCGAGCACCGCGAGCAGCACCGGCCGGGTGACCAGGTGCACCGGCTCGCCGTGCCGGCGCTCCAGCCGGTCGACGTCGATGGTGGCGATGCGACTGCCGTCCGGCCGCCGGATCGTCCCACCGAGCTGCCGGCGGCCGCGGCGGCGCACCTCGTCACCCACGCCGAGCGCGTCCAGGGCGCGCATCGCCCCGGGCCAGATGCCGAGCCCGGTGCCGGTCTCCGGCAGCCCGGCGGAGCGCTCCAGGACCGTCACCTGCCAGCCGGCGGCGCGCAGCCCGACGCCCGCCGCGAGCCCACCCACACCGCCACCGACCACCACCGCCCGACCGTCCATGCCGGCCACCGTACTACAGATGTAGTCATCTCCACTACGCCTGTAGTCTGACCCGGTGACCGATCGCCGGCAGCTCCTGCTCGACGCCGCCATCCGGGTGCTCGGCACCCGAGGGCCGCGGCAGCTCACCCACCGGGCGGTGGACGCGGAGGCGGGACTGCCCGAGGGCTCCGCGTCCAACCGGTTCCGCACCCGGGAAGCGCTGGTCGACGGCGTCTTCGAGCGACTGGTCGAGGTGGAGACGCAGACCTGGCAGCGACTCGCCGCGGATCTGCCGCCCGGCGACGTCGACGGGTTCACCCGCGTGCTCGGCCGGCTGGTCCGGCGGTTCACCGACGAGGAGCGGGTGGTCACACTGGCCCGGTACGCGCTGTTCGTGGAGTCAGCCGTGCGGCCCGAGCTGCGCCCCGCCATCGAGGCCGGGCGGGCGCGGCTGGCCGGGTGGGGGGTGCCGCTGCTCGCCGCGCTCGGCTCGACCGACCCGCCCGCCCACTTCCGGGCGCTGCTCGCGCTCGTCGACGGGCTCCTCGGCAACCAACTCGCCGCCCCCGACGACAACTTCGACCCGGAGTCCGCCGTCGCCGCCCTCCTGCGCGGCTTCCGGGCCGGCTGACCGGCCGCCACCGCCCGCGGCGCGTGAGCCGCGCGGGACGGATACCGCCTACCGCGCCTCGTCCCGCTGCCGGGCGGCGTCGCGACACGCGGCGAGCGCGTCCGACAGGCTGGTCAGATGCCCGGCCGGCATGGCCGGCGGCGTGATCCAGCCCGGCCCGGCGCCGTGCACCCGCACCGACGGGAACTCCCGCGCGAAGCGGACCGCGCGGTACGCCCGTCCGGTCATCGGTGTCTGCGACCACACCACCACGGTGTGCGGGCGGGTCCGACGCACCGCGCTGGCCAGCGCCGGCCAGGGCAGCGCGGCGCCGAGCAGCAGGCTGCCCAGACCGGCCTCGCGCAGCGCCGCCGCGAGCGCGTGCAGGCCGAGGCAGTGCAGCTCCTGTTCCGCCCCGGCGAGCAGGATGCCGCCGGCCGGAGGTGGTGTCCCCGGCCCGCGCAGCAGCACGTCCAGTCCGGACCGCAGGCCCTCCGAGAAGGCGTGCTCCACGGCCACCTCGGCGGCGCTGCGGCCGGGCAGCGCGGCCAGCATCGGCGCGCAGACGCCCTCCCACACCGGCGCCACCCCCCACCGGCCCGCGGCCTCGACGACCAGCGCGGCGACCCGGTTGCCGTCCAGGTCCTCCGCCGCGAGCGTGAACTGCTTGCGGGCGGACTCGACGACATCGGCCGGGATCGGATCGGTCACCACCGGACGCACCCCTCGGTAGACGGTCACTACCGAGGGGTTCGTCGGAAGGGGGCGGCCTGGATGCGCCCGGACCGGATCGGACCCGTACCGCCGCGTCACCGGTGGGGCGGCTCACACCGGCGCGCTCGGCGTCGGGCCGGCCATCGGCGGTCTGCCGGCACGGAGGCCATCGGGCCGGCGGGTCAGCCGGTCGGGAAGTCGGCGCCCCGGGCGAGAGCCTCACCGGCGCGGATGTCCGCCAGGGTGTCCCGGAGGGTCGCGGTGACCGCGTCGAACGCGGCGCCGCCGAGGACCAGCCGGTGCGGCGGAGGTTCCTGGTCCATCGCCGCGACGACGGCCCGCGCGCCGCGCCTCGGGTCGCCGGGTTGCCGGCCGTCCTGCTCGACCATCGCGCTGCGGACCTGCTCCAGCATCGGTCGGTAGTCGGGGACCGTCTCCCGGGCCGGCTCGTCGGCGAACCCCGCGTAGGCCCGGGTGCGGAAGGCTCCCGGCTCGACCGCCAGCACCCGGATGCCGAGGCCGGCCACCTCGTCCCGCAGCACGTCGGTCAGCCCCTCGATCGCGTGCTTGGCGGCGCTGTAGTAGCCGAATCCCGGCACCCCGCGCAGCCCCGCCGCCGACGACATGTTCACGATCCAACCGGCGCCCCGGGCCCGCATGCCGGGCAGCACCGCGCGGGTGACCGACAGCACCGCGAAGAAGTTCAGCTCGAACAGGTCCCGGACGGCCGCGTCCGCCATCCCCTCCACGGACCCGTACCAGCCACGGCCGGCGTTGTTGACCAGCACGTCGATCCCGCCGAAGCGATCCTCCGCCGCGGACACCGCCGTGCGTACCTGGCCGGGGTCGGTCACGTCCAACGGCAGCACGAGCACCCGGTCCCCGCGGGCGTCCGCCCACTCGCGCAACGGTTCGGTCCGACGAGCGGTCACCGCCACCCGATCCCCCACCTCGAGTGCGGCCTCGGCGAAGGCGATCCCGAACCCGCCCGGGCCGCCGCCGGTGACGAACCAGGTCCTCGGCGGCCGGTCGCCGGCCGTCACGGCTCGATCACCAGGCGGGCGATCAGTGCGCCCTGGAGCGTGAACCGGAAGTGCAGGTCGGCGACGCCGCCGGGGAAGTCGCCCTCCAGATGGTGGACCGCGTCGTAGTTCCGGTCGTCGACCCGGGCCGCCGCGACCAGCTCGGAGGTGTACGTGTACTCGCTCGACGAGTGGGACAGCCAGTCCCGGATCTGCCCGGGTCCCCGGTGGGTACGGCCCTCGTCGGTCACCGACGCGTCGGGGGTGAAGCGTGCCACCGCCGCGTCGACGTCCCGGGCCTGATGCGCGACGAGGTACTGCGTGATCGTTTCGGGCAGGTCGTCCGGCGAGATCCGGCTCGCCCGGCTCCAGTCGATTGCGTCCATGTGCCCACCGTGAGGTCTCTCGGCGGGAGAGGGTCAAGTCCTCGACTCTCCCGCGTGGGGAAGGTGCAGAGTGAAGGCATGCGCAAGGGCATGACGATCGGGGAGTTCGCGACGGTCACCCACCTGAGCGTGCGGACGTTGCGGCGCTACCACGAGGCCGGGCTGCTGGAGCCGGAGACCGTGGACCCCTTCACCGGCTACCGCTACTACTCTACGAACCAGGTACCGCCCGCGCAGGTGATCCACCGACTACGCGAGCTGGACGTGCCACTGGCCGAGGTCAAGGCGATCCTCGCCACCGACGACCCCGCCCGGCGCACCGACCTGATCGCCGGGCACCTGCGTCGCCTGGAGGAGACGCTGGACCGCACCCGGGGGGCCGTCACCGCCCTGCGCAGGCTGCTGCGCCCCGACGATGACGATCTGCCGGTCGAGCTGCGCGCCGTCCCCGGGCTCACCGTCGCCGCCGTACGCGCGGACGTCGAGTTGGCGCGGGCCGGCGCCTGGTACGACGGCGCGATGGCGGAGCTGGACGCGGCGTACCCGGTGGGCGAGCGCACCGGACCACCCGGCGGCCAGTACGCCAACGAGCTGTTCACCGACGGCGCCGGCGCCGTGACCGTCTACCGGCCGGTCCGCCGTCCCCGCCCGACCGGGCGGATCGAGGTCGTCGACCTGCCGGCGGCCGAGTTCGCCGTCGCCGTGCACTCCGGGCCGCACGACGACATCGACGTCACCTACGGGCGGCTCGGCGCCTGGGTGGTCGCCCACGCGCTGGTCGTCGACGGGCCGATCCGCGAGACCTACCTGGTCGGGCCGCGCGACACCGACGTCCCCGCCGACTGGCGTACCGAGATCGGCTGGCCGGTCTTCCGCCTGACCCCCGCCTAGGGGGCCCGGCGCCGGGCGGCGCGACGCGGGGGCGAGGTCCTCCGCCCGCGTCGCGCCGCCGGCGCGCGCCGGTCTAGCCGGACCGGCCCCGACGGGTCGCCGCCCGCCGCCGGGCCAGGTGGGCGACCGTGCCCCAGATGCCCCGGCGGAACAGCAGCACGACGAGCACGAAGATGCCGCCGGTGACCAGCCCGATGGCCTCGAACCCGGAGAACGACAGCCAGTCCTCCAGGCGGACCACCAGGGCCGCGCCGAGCACCCCGCCCCACAGCGTGCCGATGCCGCCGAGCACCACCACGATGACCGCCTTGCCGGAGGTCGTCCAGTGCAGCACGTCCAGCGACACGAACCGGTGGCCGACCGCGAAGAGCCCGCCGCCGAGCCCGGCCAGGAAGCCGGAGAGCACGAACGCGGTCAGCTTGTAGCGGTGCACCGGGTAGCCCAGCGCTCGGGCCCGGGCCGGGTTGTCCCGGATGCCGACCAGCACCCGGCCGAACGGCGAGTGCACGATCCGCCAGGCGGCGAGCAGGCCGAGCAGCACGATCGGCAGGATCGCGTAGTAGAAGTAGTAGTCGTCGGTGAGGTCGGCGCCGAAGAACGCGCGCGGCACGCCCTGCAGGCCGTTCTCGCCCTGGGTGACCGAGCGCCACTCGTTGGCCACGTAGTAGACCATCTGCGCGAAGGCCAGCGTGACCATGGCGAAGTAGATCCCGGTGCGCTTCACCGCCAGGTAGCCGATCGGCAGCGCGAGCAGCGCCGCGCCCAGCGCCCCGGCCAGCACCGCGGCCGGGAACGGCAGGCCGGCGTGGATCGCCACCAGCCCGGTCAGGTACGCCGAGGTGCCCCAGAACGCGGCGTGCCCGAAGGACATCAGCCCGGTGAAGCCGAGCAGCAGGTCCACCGAGACGGCGAAGAGCGCCCAGCACAGGATGTCCACCGCGACCGCCGGGTAGAGCCCGTTGGGCAGCCACAGCGCGACGAGCAGGCCGGCGGCGAGCAGCGCGTAGCGGACCCAGCCGGGCGCCCGCGCGACGGCGAGCAGTCCGGACGGTGGTGCGGGCCGCTTGGCGGGCGTGGTGTCCGCGCCGGTGTCCACAGCACTGGTCATGCGGGAGCCTCCTCTCGGCCGAACAGGCCGGCCGGACGCCAGAGCAGCACGGCGGCCATCACCACGAACACGACGGTCTGCGACACGAGCGGGTAGTCGGACAGGTACGCCTCGCCCCACGCCTGGATCAGGCCGATGCCGAAGCCGGCGGCGACCGAGCCGAAGATCGAGCCGAGGCCGCCGATCACCACCACCGCGAAGACCACGATGATCAGGTCGGCGCCCATCAGCGGGTTGACCGCCCGCATCGGGGCGGCGAGCACCCCGGCCAGCCCGGCCAGGGCGATGCCGAAGCCGAACACCGGGGTGACCCACTTCCCCACGTCGATGCCGAACGCCCGGGTCAGCTCCGGCCGCTCGGTGGCGGCCCGGACCACCATGCCGATCCGGGTCCGCCCGAGCACCCACCACACCGCCACGCACAGCAGCACGGTGAAGCCGAGGATGAAGACCCGGTACGTCGGGAAGTCGAAGAGTCCGAAGTCGACCGTCCCGCTCAGCTCGGCGGGCGTGGCGTACGGGCTGGACTGCACGCCGTACCGGGACTTGACCAGGTCCTGCAGGATCAGCGTCAGGCCGAAGGTGAGCAGGAAGTTGTAGAGCGGGTCGAGCCGGGTCAGCCGGTGGATCACCGCCCGCTCCAGCACCATGCCGAGCAGGCCCAGCGCCAGCGGCATGATCACCAACGCGGCCCAGAACGGCACGCCGGCCTCGGCGAGCAGCACGTACGCCCCGAACGCGCCGAGCATGTAGAACGCGCCGTGGGCGAAGTTCACCACCCGGAGCATGCCGAAGATGACCGCGAGCCCGAGGGCGAGCAGGGCGTAGAACGCCCCGCCCACCAGCCCGTTGAACGTGTTCTGCAGGAACCCTGACATCAGACCGTCGTCACATCTTGCAGTCGGCCGACGGCGCGCGGAACGCCTCCGCCGCCGGGATGGTCTTGAGGATCTTCACGTAGTCCCACGGCTCCTTGACCTCGGCCTGCGGCTTCACCTGGGCCAGGTACGCGTCGTGCACGACCCGGTGGTCCTCCGCGCGGATCTTGCCGTTGCGCAGGAAGAGGTCGTTGACGTCCTTGCCCTCCAGCTCCTTGACCACGGCGTCCGCGTCGTCGGTGCCGGCGGCCTGCACCGCCTCCAGGTACTGCATGGCGGCGGAGTAGTTCGCCGCGTGGGCGAACGACGGACGGGTGCCGGTCTCGGACTGGAACCGGTCGGCCCACTCCCGGTTCTGCTGGTCGAAGTTCCAGTACCAGGCGTCGGTGTAGGTGGTGCCGGCCAGCGCGGCCGGGGTGAGCGAGTGGATGTCGGTGATGAACATCAGGCCGACGGCCAGCCCGACGCCCTTGTCCCGCAGCTTGAACTCGTTGTACTGCTTGACCACGTTGACCAGCTCCGCGCCGGCCTGCATGGTGCCGAGCACCTGCGGCTTCGGGTTCAGCGTCGGCGCCTTGAGCAGGAACGACGAGTAGTCGCCGCTGGTGTTCGGGAACGGGGCGCCGTCCTTGCCCACGACCTGCCCGCCGGCCGCGGTGATGGCGGCGGTGAAGCTCTTCTCCATGTCCTGCCCGAACGCGTAGTTCGGGTAGAGGATGTACCAGTTCTTGCCGACCTGCTCGGTGGTCACCGTGCCGGTGCCGTGGGCCAGCATGTACGTGTCGTACGCGTAGTGGAACGTGTACTTGTTGCAGCTCTTGCCGGTCAGGTCGGTGGTGGCGGCGCCGATGTTGAAGTAGAGCTTCTTCTTCTCCTTGGCCACGTCGGCGACCTTCAGGGCGGCCGAGGAGGTCGGCACGTCCAGGATGGCGTCGACGCCCTTGCGGTCGACCATCTCCTGGGCCTTGCTGTTGGCCACGTCCGGCTTGTTCTGGTGGTCCGCCGTCTCCACGGTGATGTCCTTGGTCACCGCGTCGTCGCCGTGCTTGGCCTTGAAGTCGGCGATGGCCATCTCCACGGCCTTGACCGAGTTGCGCCCGGACAGCTCCGAGTAGGCGCCCGACTGGTCGTTGAGCACGCCCAGCACGATCTTGTCACCGGTCAGCTTCGAGTCGCCGCCGGACTGCGGGCCACCGCCGCCGCAGCCGGCCACCAGCAGCGCCGCCGCCGAGGCGGCGGCCACACCCACGCTCCTACGCATGTTCATCCCCTTCGTACCGCGCGGTCCGCGCGGGTCAGCCGTCCAGATTCAGATGCCGAGGTACGCCAGCAGCTCGCGTTCCCGCGAGCGCACCTCGGCGTTCTCCATCGCCTCCGCGATCCGTCCCTCGGCCAGCAGGTAGTGCCGGTCGGCGACGCCGGTGGCGAAGTGCAGGTTCTGTTCCACCAGCAGCACGGTCACGCCGTGCTTCTTGGCCTCCCGCAGCAGGTCACCGACCTGCTGCACGAGCAGCGGCGACAGCCCTTCGGTGGGCTCGTCGCAGAGCAGCAGCCGGGCGCCCATGCGCAGCACCCGGGCCAGCGCGAGCATCTGCTGCTCGCCGCCGGAGAGCATGGTCGCGGCCGAGTCGCGCCGGGCGTGCAGGGCGGGGAACGCCTCGTACACCCGCTCCAGCGGCCACGGGTCGGGACCGACCCGGGGCGGCAGGGTCAGGTTCTCGGTGACCGTGAGCGTGGCGTACGCGCCCCGGTCGTCGGGGACCCAGCCGAGCCCGGCCCGCGCCCGCCGGTACGCCGGCAGCCGGGAGATGTCCCGGCCGTCGAGGTGCACCGCGCCGCGCTGGCCGGGGTGCAGCCCCATCACCGACCGCAGCAGCGTGGACTTGCCGGCGCCGTTTCGCCCGACCAGGGTGACCACCTCGCCGGCGGCCACCTCCAGACTCACCTCCCGCAGCACCTGGGCCTCGCCGTACCAGGCGGAGAGGTTCTCAATGCGCAGCATCCGCGGCTCCCAGGTAGGCGGTGATGACCCGCTCGTCGGCGCGGACCTGCTCGTACGGCCCCTCGACCAGCACCTTGCCGGCCTGCAGGACGGTGACCGTGTCGGCGAGCCGGCCCACCACGCTCATGTTGTGTTCCACCATGACCACGGTCCGTCCCGTGCGGACGGTGGCGATCAGGTCGACGGTGCGGTCGACGTCCTCCAGGCCCATCCCGGCCGTCGGCTCGTCCAGCAGCAGCACCTTCGGGTCGAGGGCGAGCGCGATGGCCAGCTCCAGGGCCCGCTTGCGCCCGTACGCGAGCGCCTCCGCCGGCGCCTCGGCGAGGTCGGCCAGGCCGACCATGGCCAGCAGCTCGTCGGCCCGGTCCCGGTAGCGGCGCATCAGCTTCGCCGACCGCCAGAACCGCCAGCCCAGCCCGCTGCGCGCCTGCAGGGCCAGCTCGACGTGCTCCCGCGCGCCGAGCTGCGGGAAGAGGCTGGTGATCTGGAACGACCGGGCCACCCCGAGGCGGGCCACCCGCTCGGGGGGCAGGCCGGTGACGTCCCGGCCGTCCAGCTCGATCCGCCCGCCACTGGGCGGCAGGAAGCCGGTGAGCAGGTTGAACAGTGTGGTCTTGCCGGCGCCGTTCGGGCCGACGAGGGCATGCACGGTCTCCGGCGCCACGTCGAGGTCGACGCGATCGACGGCCCGGAAGCCCCGGAAGTCCCGGGTCAGCCCTCGGGCCGACAGGATCGCTTGCCCGGCCATCGCCTCACCCTCCGCAGGTCCGCACGCGACGGCCAGGTCGGTGACCGGGGTCACAGGGCCGTCGCGTGCAGGAAACCTACGGGGAGCCGAAGTGGTCGAGCCATGTCGATCCGCCACACATTCCCCCGGGGCGGCACGGGCTCGTCCTCCATAGGTGTCGGTCGCCCCCGACCGGGTCCGGTCCGATCGGTGGCCGTCGACATGTGGTGCGGCACCGTCACCGGCCGGCGGCGTACTCCGGCAGGTCGAGTCGATCCGCCATGCCGGCTGAGCGCCGGGATCAGT
This sequence comes from Micromonospora sp. WMMA1996, assembly GCF_002573675.1. Classification (NCBI taxonomy): domain Bacteria; kingdom Bacillati; phylum Actinomycetota; class Actinomycetes; order Micromonosporales; family Micromonosporaceae; genus Micromonospora; species Micromonospora sp. WMMA1996. Next base: position 3,238,896 of record NZ_PDHU01000001.1, read on the forward strand.
CCGGGAAGGTGACCACCCAGCGGGCGCCCTCGCCACGGGCCAGCCGGTCCAGCGCCTCGGGCGCCTCCGCCAGCGACACCGTGCCACTGACCAGGGGCGCCAGGTCGAGGTCGCCGGCGGCGAGCGCGGCGGCCAGCTCCGGCACCTCGCGGTCCGGATCGGTCGAGCCGTAGACCGAGGAGCGCAGCGTCCGCGCCGAGTGGAAGATGTCCAGGGCGGACAGGCTGAGCAGGTCGTCCTTGGCGCCCATGCCGACCACGGTCACCGCTCCCCCGCGCCGGGTGGCGCGCCAGGCGGCCCGGATGGTGGCGGACCGGCCGACGCACTCGAAGGCGTGGTCCACCCCGCGCCCGTCGGTACGCGCGCGGACCTCCTTGCCGAGCGTGTCGTCGGAGCGCAGGAAGTCGGTGGCGCCGGCGGCCAGGGCCAGCTCCCGCTTGGCCTCGACCACGTCGACCGCGAGGATCGGTGACGCGCCGGCGCGGCGGGCCGCGGTGAGCACGGCCAGGCCGACCCCGCCCAGCCCGATCACCGCCACCGACTCGCCGGCGCCCACGCGGGCGGTGTTGCGGACCGCGCCGACGCCGGTGAGCACCGCGCAGCCCAGCAGCGCCGCCTGCGCCGGCGGCAGGCCGGCCGGCACCGGCACGGCCGCCCGCTCCGGCACCACCACCTCCTCGGCGAGCGCGCCGAGCCCGAGCGTGACCTGCACCGACTCCCCGGCGGCCGTCTCCCCGCGCGCGACCGAGGGGGCGGTGTTCGCGGCACAGAGCCAGGGCTCGCCGTGCCGGCAGTGCCAGCAGTCGCGGCAGGCGGGCGCCCAGTTCAGTACCACCGGCGTGCCGACCGCCAGCCGGGTCGCCGGACCCGCCTCGGCCACCACACCGGTCGCCTCGTGCCCCAGCACCAGCGGGTACGCCGGCGCCAGCGTGCCGTTCACCATGGCCAGGTCGGAGTGGCAGAGGCCGGCGGCGCGGATGCGGACCCGCAGCTCCCCCGGGCCGGGCGCGGGCAGGCGCACCTCCTCGACCGTCGGGGTCTCGCCCCGGCCACGCACGACCAGCGCCCTCACCGCTGGATCGCCTTCAGCTCGGTGAACTCCTCGACGCCGTAGCCGCCCAGCTCGCGGCCGAGGCCGGACTGCTTGTAGCCGCCGAACGGGGCGAGCGGGTTGAACGCGCCGCCGTTGACGTCCACCTGGCCGGTCCGCAGCCGCCGGGCCACGGCCAGCGCCGCGTCGGAGTCGGCGGACCAGACCGCGCCGGCCAGGCCGTACCGGGAGTTGTTGGCGATCGCGACCGCCTCGTCGGTGTCGGCGAACGGGATCACCGCGAGCACCGGCCCGAAGACCTCCTCCTGCGCCAACGCGCTGTCCGGGTGCACGTCGGCGAAGACGGTGGGCGCCACGAAGTGGCCCCGGGACGGCAACGGCGCGTCCGGGCCGCCGGCGACGAGCCGGGCGCCGTCGGCGAGCGCCCGGTCCACATGCCCGCGTACCCGTTGGGCCTGGGCGGCGGAGACCAGCGGGCCGAGCCGGGTGACCGGGTCGAACGGGTCGCCCAGCCGGTAGCCGGCCACGGCGGCCGCGACCAGGTCGAGCGCCTCGGCGTAGCGGTCGCGGTGCACCAGCATCCGGGTCCAGGCGGTGCAGGTCTGCCCGGAGTTGAGCAGCGCGTTGCCCACGCCGACCTTGACCGCGGTCGGCAGGTCGGCGTCGGCCAGGATCACGTTCGCCGACTTGCCGCCCAGTTCCAGGGCGACCCGGGCGATCCGGTCGGCGGCGAGGTGCGCGATCCGCCGGCCGGTGGCGGTGGAGCCGGTGAACGAGACCAGGTCCACGTCGGGGTGCGCGGCGAGCGCCTCACCGACCACCGGGCCGGTGCCGGGCACCAGGTTGACCACCCCGGGCGGCAGGCCGGCCTCGGTCACCGCGTCGAGGAGCAGGTACGCGGTGAGCGGCGTCAGCTCGCTCGGCTTCAGCACCACGGTGCAGCCGGCGGCCAGCGCCGGGGCGACCTTGGCGACCACCTGGTGCAGCGGATAGTTCCACGGGGTGATCGCGCCGACCACGCCGACCGGCTCGCGGACGACGAGGGAGTTGCCGATGGTCTGCTCGGCCGGCGGGCGGGCGGCCAGGTCGACCAGGCCGCGCAGCACCGTCAGCGGCAGCCCGGCCTGCACCCGGGTGGCGAGCTTGAGCGGGGTGCCCAGTTCGAGGGCCACGGTGCGGGCGATCTCGTCGGCGCGGGCGGCGAGCGCGGCGTGCAGCCGGTCGAGGTGGGCGGCCCGGTCGGCGGGTGCCGTGGCGGCCCAGCCGGGGAAGGCGGCTCGGGCGGCGGCGACCGCACGGTCCACGTCGGCGGGGGTGCCGGCGGGAACCTGCCCGATGATCTCCCCGGTCGCCGGGTTCTCGACCGGGATCGTCCCGCCGTCCGCCGGGTCGACCCAGTCCCCGGCGAGGTGCAGGTGGCGGCGGACCAGCAGGGCGGGGGGCGCATCGGCGAGATCCATGGCGTCCCTTCGGGGGCGGGAAACTAGCAGTGGGAGTTTTGACGCTACCCCGGACCGCTGCCGCGTTCCACCGGGGCCACCGTCCGGGCGTACTCGTCCGCGAGGCCGTGCAGCAACGCGTCCAGGCCGAGGGTGAAGGCGCCCTCGTCGACGCTGCGCTGGTGGCCGCGCAGCCGGTGGGCCTGCGTGAGGTGCGGGTGGGCCGCGTACAACTCCGGGTCCTCCACGAACCCCCGCGCGAACGAGCCGAGCGCCGACCCGGCCACGAAGTAGCGCAGCGCGGCGCCGATGTGGGTGGCCCGGGCCGGCGGCCAGCCCGCCCGCACCAGCGCGCCGTAGACAGCGTCGGCCATGGCCAGCGCGGCCGGCCGGCGGCCCGGCCCCTGCGCCAGGTAGGGGACGATGTTCGGGTGCGCGGCCAGCGCCGCACGGTAGGACCGGGCCCAGCGGCGCAGCGCCTCGACCCAGTCGTACCGGTCGAAGACGCTCACGTCGACCGTGCCGGTGACGCTGTCCGCCACGGCGTCGAGGATCTCGTCCTTCGTGGCGAAGTGGTTGTAGAGCGAGGGGCCCTGCACGCCGAGCGCGGCGGCCAGCCGGCGGGTGGAGAGCGCGCCGAGACCGTCGGCGTCGATGAGCACGAGCGCGGTCTCGACGATCCGGTCCCGGTTGAGCAGGGCCTGGCGGGGGCGGGGCATGTCAGACCTCCCCGCCGGCGGATCCGGCGGACGCCCGGAGGATCCCCGCCCCGGCAAGGATCCGTTCCATGAGGGCGACCGGAAGGTTGGGGTTTCCCGCCGCCGATCCCGCGGCGGCCGGATCGTCGAGCAGCTCGGCCAGCCGCTCGACGCCAAGGCGGGGGTCGGACGCCATCCGGGACCGGACGCCGCCGTCCGCATCACGGCTGAGCCGGTCGATGAGCCCGGCCGGTGCCTCCGGGTCGTGGCGGACCAGCATGCGCGCCTGGGGATCGGCGGAGTCCGCCAGCCGGGCCAGCCCGACCCGCGGGAAGCGGGGCCGCGCGATCAACATGCTCGCCGTGATCACCCGAGCCTCCAGATACGTCGCGAGCAGCACCTCCCCCGGGACCTCGTCGTGGTTCTCACAGAGCAGCAGCCGGACCGCGAAGTCGTCGTCGCCGGCGAGCCGGGCCACCTGATCCGGACGCAGACTCGGGCTGTACGCGGCGCTGCGCCGAAGCCCGACGTGGGCCGAGCGGACGGCGCCGTCCAGCGCGTCGGGATCGCCGAGCCGGTCGAGCACCCACCGGGCGGGTCGGAGGCGGGTCTCCGGCCGCACCTCGTAGTCGATGGCGGCGCGTTCGGCCTCGCTGAGCCCGGGGCGCAGAGACAGCCGTAGCCGCACCGTCGGGTCGGGGTCGGTGGCCAACTCCTGGACCAGGTCGCGGGGCAGGTGCGGGTTCTCGGCCACGGCCGCGCGGACGTCCCGGTCCTGGTGCCGGGCGAGTCGCTCCGCCGTCGCCCGCGCCAACGGGATCTCGACGGCCAGGTCACGCAGCCACCAGGGGTCCGACCACGCCTCGTCGAGCACGCCGGCGAGCAGTTCCGGACGGCGGCGCCACGCCCGCCGGGCCACCGCGTCGCGCACCCGGGGGTCGGGGTCGGCGAGCAGCCGGTCGGTGATCCCCTCCGGCGGATCCGCCCAGCCCGCGTACCCCGAGACCCGGACCTCGGGATCGGGGTCCTCGACCATCCGGGCCCGGACGTCCACCGGACACTGCCGCGACCCGGCCACCTCGTCGCGGACCCGGTGGTCCGGGTCCGCCGCCAGCCGGGCGTAGGCCTCCTCGGGCAGCGGCGCGGGCGTGGCCCGGAACAGCTCCGGCCCGTGGGCGAGCAGGATACGGACCATCGGCGCGGGATCGTCGACGAGCAGGGCGCGCTGTTGCGGCGTGGCTGACGAACTGTCCGCCAGCGCCGCCCGGACCCGCCGATCCGGGTGTGCGGCGACGGCGGCGCAGAACTCGTCCGGCAGCGTGTTCCGGAAGATCAGCACCGCCACGGCCGCGTCGCTGTCGTCCAGCATGCGGAGCAGCAACTCCGACGGGGTCGCCGGGTTGCCGGCCACTCCCCTCACCTGTTCGCAGACCAGGTCCCGCAAGCCGCCTCCCGTCCGAAACCACCTGATCATGCACCTTAACCGGGCGGGTCTCACCGCGGCGGTGACAGGAGAGGGCTGGACGGATGAAAACTTGCACCGCTAGTTTAAAGGCGACCGCCGCCGCCGCGACGGTTGCCACGCCGACCGAGGGAGCATCGTGGACTTCGCACTGTCCGACGAGGAACGGGCCGTCCGGGACACCGTGCGCGCCTTCGTCACCCGCGAGGTGCTGCCGCTGGAGCAGGAGGTGCTGCGCCGTGAGCGCGCACACCGGCCCGGCCTGGACCGCTCAGAGCTGCGCGAGTTGCAGCTCAAGGCGAAGAAGTTCGGCTTCTGGGGGCTGGCCACCCCGGAGGAGTACGGCGGGATGGACCTGCCGGCGGTGATGCAGTCGCTGATCTGGACCGAGCTGGGCCGCAGCTTCGTGCCGTTCCGTTTCGGCGGCGAGGCCGACAACATCCTGTTCCACGCCACCGAGGAGCAGAAGCGCGAGTTCCTGATCCCGACCATCGAGGGCGAACGGATCTCCTGCTTCGCCATCACCGAGCCGGGCGCCGGCTCGGACGCGGCGAACATCAAGCTGCGCGCGCGGCGCGACGGCGACGACTGGGTCCTCGACGGCGAGAAGACGTTCATCACCAACGGCAACGACGCCGACTTCGCCATCGTGGTGGCGGTGACCGACCCGGAGAAGGGCGCCCGGCGCGGCGGCGCGACCGCGTTCCTGGTCGACCGGGCGATGGGCTGGCGGTCGGAGTTCATCCAGACCATGGGCGAGGGCGGCCCGGCCTCGCTGATCTTCGACGGCGTACGGGTGCCGCACCGCAACATCCTCGGCGAGATCGGGCAGGGCTTCACGCTCGGCATGGAGTGGATCGGCAAGGGCCGCTACACCATCCCGTCGCACGCCGTCGGCATCGCCGAACGCGCCCTCCAGATGGCGATCGACCACGCCAACACCCGGGAGACGTTCGGCGCGCCGATCGCCACCAACCAGGCCATCCAGTGGATGATCGCCGACTCGGAGACCGAGCTGGAGGCCGCGCGCTGGCTGATCCTGCGCTCGGCCTGGACCGTCGACCAGGGCCTCGACCCCCGGCACGCCTCCTCGATGGGCAAGCTCTACGGCGCCGGCATGGTCAACCGGGTGGTGGACCGGGTGCTCCAGATCCACGGCGGCATGGGCTACACCCGGGAGCTGCCGATCGAACGCTGGTACCGGCAGGTGCGGCTCTACCGCATCTTCGAGGGCACCGACGAGATGCAGCGGCTGATCATCTCCCGCGACCTGCTGCGCGGGTACACGAAGATCGGCGGCCACCTGGCCTGAGCGGTCAGCCGGTCAGCGCCTCGACCGCCCGGTCCACGTCCGCCTCGGTCGTGTAGAGGTGGAACGAGGCGCGGACCCGGCCGGCCCGCACCGCCGCGCGCACCCCGGCACGGGCCAGCCGCTCCTGCGCGTCCGGCACGTCCACGCTGACGATCGCGCTGTCGCCGGGTGGGCGCCCCAGCCCGGCCAGGAAGCGGTTGGCCAGCGCCACGTCGTGGTCCCGCACCGCCGCCAGGTCGAGGTCGGCGAGCAGTTCCAGCACCGGCGCCGCCCCGGCGTAGCAGAGCCACGACGGGGAGATGTCGAAACGCCGGGCGTCGTCGGCCAGCCGCAACGGCGTGCCGTAGTACGAGGCGTGCGGGTCGCGTCCCGCGTACCACCCGGCGGCGTCCGCACGCATCCGCTCGCGCAGCGCCGGGGCCAGGTAGGCGAAGGCCGCGCCGCGCGGTGCCATCAACCACTTGTACGCCCCCACCAGCACCGCGTCCGCCCGGTCGGCCGCGAACGGCAGCCATCCGCAGGCCTGGGTGGCGTCGACCACGACCAGCGCCCCGTGCGCCCGGGCCGCCGCGACGATCTCGTCGTACGGCGCGACCGTGCCGTCGGCGGACTGCACCAGGCTGAACGCCACCAGGTCGGTGTCGGCGTCGATCGCGTCGACCAGACCGTCGAGCGGCACGGTCCGCACCCGCACCCCCCGGTCCTCCTGCACCAGCCAGGGGAACAGGATCGAGGTGAACTCACCCTCGGGCACCACCACGGTGGCCCCCGACGGCAGCGCCGCCGCGATCGGCGCGGCCAGTTGGGACACCGCGGCGCCGACGCTCACGTCGACCGGGTCCACGCCGACCAGCCGGGCGAACGCGGCCCGGGACCGGCCGACCGACTCGTCCCACACCTCGAACGACACCTGGCCGGTCCGCCACTCGGCGAGCACCTGCTGCACGGCTGTCCACACCGGATCGGGCGGCAACCCGTAGGTCGCCGTGTTCAACCAGCCCGGCTCCACCTGCCACAACTTCCGCGCCTGCTCCAGCTCCATGCCACCGACGCTAGCCACCCCCGCCGCCGCCCGACACCGCCAATCCCACCCCCGTGGCCCACGCTCCTCAACCCGCTCGCCCTGCACCCTGGCTCCCCCACCCCTCACCCCACCCCCTGCTGCCCCGCCCCCGCCCACGCCCCGCGCTGGCGCCCGCCCCGGCCTCGCCCCGGCCGTCGCTCCGCGGCCCCGACCCCGCCCCACACCCCACCCTCGGCCCTGCTCTGCACCCCCACCCTCGGCCCCGCCCGCCCTACACCCGCGCCCCGCGCCCCGCCCACCGCGCCCCGCCCACCGCGCACCGCCCACCGCCCACCGCGCACCGCCCACCGCCCACCGCGCACCGCCCACCGCGCACCGCGCCCCGCCCACCGCGCACCGCGCACCGCGCACCGCGCCTCGCGCCTCGCGCCCACCGATCTTGCAGTTCCGGCCACCTCCCTGGGCGCTCCGCCCCTTTTGCCCGGACCGAGGGTGCATGATCGCGGACCGGCCTGCGTCGTTGCGACCGGATGAGGACGACGGCTGAAGACCGATATACCGCTCAGTCATATTTATGACTGAGCGGTATATCGCTTGGAAGTCACGTGCCTGTCTGGTTGGTCGAGTCAGGGTGGGTCCGTCGGGACATGGACCGAATCAACAGTCGGGGCGCTCCGGCCCGTGCCCGTCTCGACGAGAGCGCCGCTCCAGGCGCGCGGCTGGTCCGCAGGCGGACTACGTAGCCAATCCCGCCCCTGGTGAAGGCGGGCCAAGCCGGGCGGGTCGCGCCGGGCCAAGCCAAGCCAAGCCGAGCCGGGCCACGCCGGTCCGGGCCAGGCCAAGCCGGGCCAGGCCAAGCCGAGCCAGGCCAAGCCGAGCCAGGCCAAGCCGAGCCAGGCCAAGCCGAGCCAGGCCAAGCCGAGCCAGGCCGGGCCAGGCCAAGCCGAGCCAGGCCGGGCCAGGCCAAGCCGAGCCAGGCCGGGCCAGGCCGGGCGCGGGCTGGCGGGGGTCAGGCGGTGGAGCCGGCGAGCGGACGCTCGGCGCCGGGCGGGGTGTCCTCGGCGGGGCGTTCGTCGTCGTCCTCGTCGACCATGCTGGCCTCGTCGAACGGGCGGTCCCCGGCCAGGACGGCACGGGCCTGGTCGCGGTCGAACTCACCGGTCCAGGTGCCCACCAGCACGGTGGCCACGGCGTTGCCGGCGAAGTTGGTCAGCGCCCGGGCCTCGGACATGAACCGGTCGATGCCGACGATCAGGCCGACGCCGTCGACCAGGTCCGGCCGGTGCGACTGGAGGCCGCCGGCGAGCGTGGCCAGGCCCGCGCCGGTCACGCCGGCCGCGCCCTTGGAGGCGATCACCATGAACACCAGCAGCGAGATCTGCTCGCCGACCGCCAGCGGCTTGCCCAGCGCGTCGGCCACGAAGAGGGAGGCCATGGTCAGGTAGATCGCGGTGCCGTCGAGGTTGAACGAGTAGCCGGTGGGGACCGTGATGCCGACCACCGGACGGCCGACGCCGACGTGTTCCATCTTGGCGATCAGCCGGGGCAGCGCCGATTCCGACGACGAGGTGGAGAGGATCAGCAGGAACTCCCGGCCCAGGTAGCGCAGCAGCGAGAAGATCGAGATCCGGGCGATCAGGCGCAGCAGCAGGCCGAGCACCACGATCACGAAGATCAGGCAGGTGGCGTAGAAGCCGAGCATGATCTGCGCCAGGCTCTTCAGCGCGTCCACGCCGGTGGCGCCGACCACGGCCGCCATCGCGCCGAACGCGCCGATCGGGGCCAGCCACATGATCATGGCCAGCACCTTGAAGACCAGGCGCTGGAGCACGCCGATCGCCCGCAGCACCGGCTCGCCCCGACTGCCCAGCCCCTGCACGGCGAAGCCGACCAGCAGCGCGACCAGCAGGGTCTGCAGCACCTCGCCCTCGGTCAGCGCGGAGACCAGCGTGGTCGGGATGATGCCGAGCAGGAAGTCGACCGTGCCGGCGCTCTCGTCGCCGGCGGCGGACCGGCCGGCGTCGGCCACGTCGGGGCCCAGGTCCAGGCCCGCGCCGGGGTGGATGATGTTGCCGACCACGAGACCGATCGCCAGCGCCACTGTCGACATGACCAGGAAGTAGCCGAGCGCGAGGCCGCCGACCTTGCCGACCTTGGCCGCCTGCCGGACGGATCCGACGCCGAGCACGATCGTGCAGAAGATGACCGGGCTGATCATCATCTTGATCAAGTTGACGAAGCCGGTGCCCAGCGGTTTCAAGGCCTTGCCGACGTCGGGCGCGACCAGGCCGACCACGATGCCGGCGACGACGGCGACGATGACCGCCAGGTAGAGGTACCGGGTCCGGTCCCGGCGGGCGGGTCGGACAGCCTCGGGGGTGGGGGTGGTGGTGTCCATGTCGACACTGTGAACCAGGTCTCACCGGACCGCACGATTGCGTTCATTCTGTTCACCCGCGCAACGCGAGGGCGAAACACCGCCGTGCGGGTGCGCCACACTGACACGATGGCGCGGCGGCAGTGGAGCATCGCGGGGCAGCTGTTCGCCCTCCAGGCGGTGGTGGTGACGCTGCTCGTCCTGGCCGGCGCCGGCGGCGCGGTCTGGCTCGCCCGCAACGACTCCCACCAGGCCGCCGAGGACGAGGTGCTGGCCGTGGCCCAGGCCGTGGCCCGCTCCCCCAGCGTTCGCGCGGCCCTCACCGCCCCCGACCCGTCGGCCACGCTCCAGCCGTACGCGGAGGCGACGCGGGTGGCCACCGGAACGGACTTCGTGGTGGTGATGGCCCCGGACCGGACCCGCTACTCGCACCCGACCGCCGAGCTGATCGGTCGGCCGTTCATCGGCGACATCGGCCCGGCGCTGGCCGGCGAGGCGTTCACCGTGACCAACGTCGGCACGCTCGGTGAGTCGGTGCGCGCGGTCGTCCCGGTGTACGGGGACGACGACCACGTCATCGGGCTGGTCTCGGTCGGCATCACCACCCGGGCGATCAACCGGAAGCTGCTCGCCCAGGCCCCGGTGCTGTTCGGCGCGGCCGTACCGGCGCTGGCGCTGGCGGCCACCGGCTCCTGGCTGCTCAGCCGGCGGCTGCGCCGGCAGACCCACGGACTCGGCCCGGCCCAGATGACCCGGATGTACGAGTACTACGACGCGGTCCTGCACTCCGTACGCGAGGGGTTGCTGGTGCTGACCCGGGACCGGCGGGTGGCGCTGGTCAACGACGAGGGGCGGCGCCTGCTCGGGCTGGCCGACGACGCGGCGGTGACCGACCGGCCGGTGGCCGCGATCGACCTGCCGCCGGCGGTGGCGGAGCTGCTGGCCGCCGGCCGGGACGCGCACGACGAGCCGGTCCTGGCCGGTGACCGGGTGCTGGTGGCCAACCAGCGGACCACCCGCTTCGAGGGGGCGGTGCTCGGGACCGTGCTGACCCTGCGCGACCAGACCGAGCTGCGCAACCTGGCCAGCGAGCTGGACTCGGTACGCGCGTTGACCGAGGCGTTGCAGGCGCAGACCCACGAGTCGGCGAACCGGCTGCACACCGTGCTGACGCTGGTGGAGCTGGGCCGCACCGACGAGGCGGTCCGGCTGGCCACCCGCGACCTGGCGCTCGCCCAGCAGCTCACCGACCGGGTGGTCGGCGCGGTGACCGAACCGGCCCTGGCCGCGCTGCTGCTCGGCAAGTCGGCGCGGGCCGGCGAGCGCGGCGTGGACCTGGTGATCGAGCCGGACTGCCGGCTCGACGGCAGCCCGCTGCCCGGCACGGATCTGATCACCGTGGTCGGCAACCTGGTCGACAACGCGCTCGACGCGGTGGCCGGCAGCCCGCCGCCGCGCCGGGTCCGGGTCTTCGTCGGCGCCGGTGACGACGAGTTGACCGTACGCGTCGGTGACAGCGGCCCCGGCCTCGCGCCGGAGCGGGTGGCGGACGCGTTCCGGCGCGGCTGGTCGACCAAGAGCGCCGGCCGAGGGCTCGGGCTCGCCCTGGTGGGGCAGGTGGTCCGCCGACACGGCGGCACGGCCGACGTGACCCGCACCGACGACGGCGAAACGGTCTTCACGGTCCGGCTGCCGCTGCCCCGGAGGGACGCCCGGTGAGCGACGTCCGGGTGCTGGTGGTGGAGGACGAGCCGGTGCTGGCCGAGGCGCACAAGGCGTACACCGAGCGGGTGCCGGGCTTCGTGGTGGTCGGCGTCGCGCACACCGGCCGGGAGGCGATGGCGGCGCTGCGGCCCGGCGGGGGTGCGGACGTCGACCTGGTGCTGCTCGACTTCCGCCTGCCCGACCTGCACGGGCTGGAGGTGTGCCGGGCGTTGCGGGCGTCCGGCAGCGGCACCGACGTGCTGGCGGTGACGTCGGCGCGGGACCTGGCGGCGGTGCGGACCGCGGTCTCCCTCGGGGTCACCCACTACCTGCTCAAGCCGTTCACCTTCGCCGCGTTCCGCGACAAGCTGGAGCGGTACGCGGAGTACCGGCGGCACGCGCTGGCCGAGGGCGAGGTGGCCGCGCAGCACGAGGTGGACCGGATGTTCGCCACGTTGCGCGGCGCGGCGGCGCACACGCTGCCGAAGGGGCTGGACGAGCAGACCCTGAACACGGTGCTGGCGGCGCTCGGCGCGCAGGGCCGCTCCGCGACCGAGGTGGGCGCGCGTACCGGGATCTCCCGGGTGACCGCGCGACGCTACCTGGAGTATCTGGTGTCGGTGGAGCGCGCGGCCCGCACACCCCGGTACGGGACGCCGGGCCGGCCGGAGATGGAGTATCGGCCGACCTGACGTCACCGCCGGTCAGCTCACGTTGGCCGGGCCCAGCACGCTCTTCAGGTCGCCCATCAGGGCGGTGGTCGGCGCGACCCGGAACGGGCCGAGGCGCAGCGTGGTGACCTTGCCGCCGTTGAGCAGCTTGACGTGCACCTCGCAGTCGCCCGGGTGCAGCACCAGCGTCTCCTTCAGCCGCTCGACCAGCGGCGGGGTGCAGCGGTGCACCGGGATGGTCAGGGTGACCGGCTTGTTCGCCGGGTTGCTGGTGACGTCCGGCATGGACATGTCCATCGCCATGATCCGGGGGGTGTCGTCGCGCCGGTCCACCCGGCCCTTGATCACCACGATGGCGTCCTCGGCGATGTATTGCCCGATCACCTCGTAGGTGTTCGGGAAGAACAGCGTCTCCACGCCGCCGGCCAGGTCCTCCAGAGTGGCCGAGGCCCAGGCCCGGCCCTGCTTGGTGACCCGGCGCTGCACGCCGGAGAGGATGCCGGCGAGGGTGACGACCGCGCCGTCGGGCACGGTGCCCTCCTCGGAGAGCGCGGCGATGGTGGTGTCCGCGGCGGCGCCGAGCACGTGCTCCAGGCCGAACAACGGGTGGTCGGAGACGTAGAGGCCGAGCATCTCGCGTTCGAAGGCGAGCTTGTCGCGCTTGTCCCACTCCCCCTCGCCGATGACCGGCATGACGGTCGTGCTGCCGCCGGTGTCCGCGTCGCCGAAGCCGGCGCCGAACAGGTCGTACTGGCCGACCGCCTCCTTGCGCTTGACGTCGGCGTACGCGTCGATGGCGTCGGCGTGCACCGCCAGCAGGCCCTTGCGGGGGTGGTTGAGCGAGTCGAACGCGCCGGCCTTGATCAGCGATTCGATGGTCTTCTTGTTGCAGACCACCGCATCCACCTTGGACAGGAAGTCGTAGAAGTCGGTGTAGTCGCCCTTCTCGTCGCGGCACCGCATGATCGAGGCGACCACGTTCGCGCCGACGTTGCGCACCGCGCCGAGACCGAAGCGGATCTCCTTGCCGACCGGGGTGAACGGGCCGGCCGAGGTGTTCACGTCCGGCGGGAGGACCTGGATGCGCATCCGGCGGCACTCGGACAGGTACATGGCCATCTTGTCCTTGTCGTCACCGACGGAGGTGAGCAACGCGGCCATGTACTCGGCGGGGTAGTGCGCCTTCAGGTAGGCGGTCCAGTAGGAGACCAGGCCGTACGCGGCGGAGTGGGCCTTGTTGAACGCGTAGCCGGCGAACGGGACGAGCACGTCCCACACCGCCTGGATGGCCTCGTCGGAGTAGCCGCGCTCGCGGCAGCCGTCCCGGAACGGGATGAACTCCTTGTCCAGGATCTCCTTCTTCTTCTTGCCCATCGCCCGGCGCAGCAGGTCCGCCTGGCCGAGCGTGTAGCCGGCGAGGATCTGCGCGGCGCGCTGCACCTGCTCCTGGTAGACGATCAGGCCGTAGGTCGGGGCGAGGATCTCGCGCAGCGGCTCCTCCAGCTCCGGGTGGATCGGGGTGATCTCCTGGAGGCCGTTCTTGCGCAGCGCGTAGTTGGTGTGCGAGTCGACGCCCATCGGGCCGGGGCGGTAGAGCGCCAGCACGGCCGAGATGTCCTCGAAGTTGTCCGGCTTCATCAGCCGCAGCAGCGAGCGCATCGGCCCGCCGTCGAGCTGGAAGACGCCCAGCGTGTCACCGCGGGCGAGCAGCTCGTACGCCTGCCGGTCGTCCAGCGGCAGACCCAGCAGGTCCAGCTCCAGGTTGTGGTTGAGCCGGATGTTCTTCACCGCGTCGTCGATGATCGTCAGGTTGCGCAGGCCGAGGAAGTCCATCTTCAGCAGCCCGAGCGACTCGCAGGTCGGGTAGTCGAACTGCGTGATGATGACGCCGTCGGAGTCACGCCGCATCAGCGGGATGTGCTCGATGATCGGCTCGGCGGACATGATGACGCCGGCCGCGTGCACGCCGGTCTGCCGGATCAGGCCCTCGATGCCCTTCGCGGTCTCGATCACCTTCTTGACGTCCGGGTCGGACTCGTAGAGGCCCCGGATCTCGCCCGCCTCGGCGTAGCGCGGGTGCTTCGGGTCGAAGATGCCGGACAGCGGGATGTCCTTGCCCATCACCGCCGGGGGCATGGCCTTGGTGATCCGGTCGCCGACCGCGTACGGGAAACCCAGCACGCGGGCCGAGTCCTTGATCGCGGCCTTCGCCTTGATCGTGCCGAACGTGGCGATCTGCGCGACCTTGTCCTCGCCCCACTTGTCGGTCACGTACTTGATGACCTCACCGCGCCGGCGCTCGTCGAAGTCGATGTCGACATCCGGCATCGAGACGCGCTCGGGGTTGAGGAACCGCTCGAAGATCAGGCCGTGCGGGATCGGGTCCAGGTCGGTGATGCCCAGCGCGTACGCGACCAGCGAGCCGGCGGCCGAGCCACGGCCCGGGCCGACCGCGATGCCCTGGTTCTTGGCCCACTGGATGAAGTCGGCGACCACGAGGAAGTAGGACGGGAAGCCCATCTGGATGATGACGCCCAGCTCGTACTCGGCCTGGACGACGTGGCCCTCCGGGATGCCGTTCGGGAAGCGGCGCTTGAGCCCGGCGAACGTCTCCTTGCGGAACCAGGACTCCTCGGTCTCGCCGTCGGGGATCGGGAACCGTGGCATCAGGTTGTGGAAGGTGAACATGCCGGTGGGGTCGACCTTCTCGGCCACCAGCAGCGTGTTGCGGCAGCCCTGCTGCCACAGCTCGGAGGAGTCGACCGCGCGCATCTGGTCGGCGGACTTGACGAAGTAGCCGCCGCCCTCGAACCGGAACCGGTTCGGGTCGGCCACGTTGCTGCCGGTCTGCACGCACAGCAGCACGTCGTGCGCCTCGGCCTGGGCCTCGTGGGTGTAGTGCGAGTCGTTGGTGACCACCGGCGGGATGTCGAGCTTGCGGGCGATCTCGGTGAGCCCGTCGCGGACCCGGCGCTCGATGTCGAGGCCGTGGTCCATGATCTCCAGGAAGTAGTTGTCCTTGCCGAAGATGTCCTGGTAGGCGGCGGCGACCTTGAGCGCCTCGTCGAACTGGCCGAGCCGCAGCCGGGTCTGCACCGCGCCGGACGGGCAGCCGGTGGTGGCCATGATGCCCTCGGCGTGCTCGGCGATCAGCTCCATGTCCATCCGGGGCCACTTGACGTAGTGGCCCTCCATGGAGGCGCGGGAGTTGAGCCGGAACATGTTGTGCAGGCCGGTGCGGTTCGCCGCCCACATGGTCATGTGGGTGATGGCGCCGTTGCCGGAGACGTCGTCGCTCTTCTGCTCGGGGCGTCCCCACTTGACCCGTGCCTTGTGGAAGCGCGACTCCGGCGCCACGTACGCCTCGACGCCGAGGATGGGCTTGACCCCGGCGGCCATGGCCTGCTTGTAGAAGTCGTTCGCGCCGTGCATGTTGCCGTGGTCGGTGATCGCCACCGCCGGCATGCCGAGCCGCGCCGCCTCGGCGAACAGGTCCTTGAGCCGGGCCGCCCCGTCGAGCATCGAGTACTCGGTGTGTACGTGCAGATGCGCGAACGAATCGCCCATGCGTGGCGCCCCCCGGGTTGTGGATCAAGCTGCGTCGGAGTCGACCGACCCACCCTACCGAGGCGGTCCGACCGGCTCCACCGTCCGCGCCGGGGGTGGCCGGCGTCTCTCCCGACGGACCGGTGTATGCCACACGACGGTGTATCTGCTTGCAATGGTGTGTGGCACACACTATCGTGTGTCACATGGTCACCGACGAGGTCCTCCGGACCCACCTCCAGGAGCTGCGACGCGGCACGATCGTGGTGGCCAGCCTGGTCGCCCTGCGCCGCCCCGACTACGGCTACGCCCTGCTGCAACGGTTGGCCGCGCACGGCTTCGCGGTCGACGCCAACACGCTCTACCCGCTGCTGCGCCGGCTCGAGGAACAGGGCCTGCTGACCAGCGAGTGGAACACCGAGGAGAGCCGGCCGCGCAAGTTCTACCGCACCAGCGACGACGGCGAGACGGTGCTGGGCCGCCTGCTCGACGACCTGACCGCGGTCCAGACGTCCGTCACCCAGCTGATCGAAGGAGTAGGGCGATGAGTTCCCTGACCGACCGCTATCTCGCGGCCACCCTGCGCACCGTGCCGGCGCCGCGCCGCGCCGAGCTCGCCGAGGAGCTGCGCGCCTCCATCGCCGACATGATCGACGACCGGACCGCCGGCGGGCAGGACCACGCCTCCGCCGAGCGCGAGGTGCTCACCGAGATGGGCAACCCCGAGCACCTCGCGGCCCGCTACAGCGACCGCACGCTCCAGCTCATCGGCCCGCGCTACTACCTGCTCTGGTGGCGGGTGCTGCGGATGCTGCTCACCTGGATCCCGGCGATCGTCGGCGTGGTCACCGGCGTGGTCAAGGCGACGGTCGGCGGCGAACCGGGCGCGGCGATCGGCGCCGGCATCGCCAGCGCGTTGCAGACGGCCGTGCAGATCGCGTTCTGGGTCACGCTGTCCTTCGCCGTCCTGGAGCGCACCCGGACCCCGCTGGGCCTGCCCGAGTGGACCGTCGACCAGCTCCCGGAGGAGACCCACGACCGGCAGATCAGCCAGCCGGACAGCGTGGCGTCCGTGGTGTTCCTGCTCGGCACGGTCGGCGTCCTCGTCGGGCAGCACTTCCAGCACTGGGTGAGCGGCGACGGCTCCCGGCTGCCGGTGCTCGACCCGGCGCTCTGGAGCTTCTGGCTCCCGGCGCTGATCGTGGTGCTGCTGGCCACCGTCGGTCTGGAGATCGCGAAGTACCGGTCGGGCCGGTGGACCTGGCCGCTGGTCGCGGTCAACGCGCTGCTCAACCTGGCGTTCGCGGCGCCGGTGGTGTGGCTGCTGCTGACCGACCGGATGCTCAACCCGGACCTGGTCGAGCGGTTCGCCTGGCTCCGCGAGGGCGGGGCGGACGACGTCGCCCGGATCGCCGTGGTGGTCACCGTGGTCATCGCGGTCTGGGACGTGATCGACAGCGCGGTCAAGGCGGTTCGCGCCCGCCGCTGAGGTCCCGACCGGCCCGGCGCCGCCCGCACCGGGCGCGCCGGGCCCTCGGGTACGCCGGGCTTCAGGCCGTCGCGCGCCACTCCCGTGCCAGCAGGGCGTAGACCGCCTCGTCGGTCCACTCCCCCTTGACGAACTCGTTCTCCCGCAGGTGCGCCTCGCGCCGCATGCCCAACCGCTCCAGCACCCGGGCGGAGGCCGTGTTGCGGGCGTCCAGCCGACCGACGATCCGGTGCAGGCCCAACCCGTCGAAGCCGAGTCGCAGCAGCTCCCGGGCCGCCTCGGTGACGTACCCCCGACCGGTGTGGTCCGGGTGGGCCGCGTAGCCGATCTCGCCCTGCCGGTGCTCGCCGCTGGTCCAGTTCAGCAGCACGTCCCCGACGACCACGCCGGTGTCGGGCAGCGTCACCGCCAACTGGAGCACGTCGCCCGGCGCCCGCAACGCGGTCCGGCGGACCATCCGGTCGATCGCCGGCCGCACCGACTCGTCGTCGTAGGGCTCCTGGTAGAGAAAGCGGGTGACCTCCGGGCGGCCCCGGTAGTCCCGGACGACGGCCAGGTCGGCCGTGGTGAAGGCGCGCAGCACCAGGCGCCCGGTGCGCAGCGGCAGATCGGGTACGAGCACCGAGGCAGGCTACGCCCCCACCCGCGCCCCGGTCAGCCCGGTTTCCCTCGTCGATCAGGGTGGGTCGGGTGGCGGGGGTGCCCTTGCGGTCGGGGCGGGCGGGGGCGGGTGGCATGGTCGTACGGTGAGCACCGCGACCACCACCGGCTGGCGACGGCCGGGTCCCACCGCCGAGCAGCTCCGCACCGACCTCTGGATCGGCCTCGGAGTCACCGTGCTGGCTCTGTTCGAGCTGACCCTCGCCCGCAGCACCGGGGCGTTCCTGCTCGGTCCGCCGCCGAGCCTGGCCGAACAGGTCTTCTGGACGGCGGCGGCGACCGCGCCGCTGGCCCTGCGCCGACGGTGGCCCACCGCGGTCGCGGTGTTCATCTCGATCGCCTTCATCGCCGGGCAGGCCCGGGCGGTCCCGCTGTCCCAGCTCCCGTCGGGGGCGCTCTTCGCCGCGCTCTACACCCTCGGCGCCTGGGGCACCGACCGGCGACTGGCCGGGCGGGTCCGGGTCGCCATCATCGGCGCGATGTTCGGCTGGCTGGGACTGTCGCTCGCGCTGCGCGCCGACCAACTCTCGGCGAGCGCCTTCGACGGCGCCGCCGGCCCGGTGCCGCCGGTGCTCGCGGCCGTCATCAACGGCGTTCTGTACAACGTCCTGTTCTTCGCCTTCGCCTACTACTCCGGCCAGACCGCCTGGGTGGCCGCGCGCCGCCGGCACGAGCTGCGGGAGCAGGCCGAGCAGCTGCGCCGCTCGCAGGAGGAGGCGCGCGAGCGGGCGGTGATGGGGGAACGGGTCCGCATCGCCCGGGAGCTGCACGACGTGGTCGCCCACCACGTGTCGGTCATGGGCGTGCAGGCCGCCGCGTGCCGGCGGGTGTTCGACCGCGACCCGGACAAGGCGCGTACCGCGCTGACCGCCATCGAGGAGACGGCCCGCACCTCGGTGGACGAGCTGCGCCGGATGCTCGGCGTGCTGCGGGACCCGAGCGTCACGTCCGGCGCCGGGCCCACCGACACCGCCGGCATCGAGCAGGTCGCCGCGCTGGTCGACCGGGCCCGCGAGACCGGGCTGCGGACCCGGCTCGGGGTGTACGGCGACCCGACGCCGCTGCCCCGCTCGGTGTCCCAGGCGGCGTACCGGATCGTGCAGGAGGCGGTGACGAACGTGGTCAAGCACGCGTCCGCCACGTCGCTGGACGTGCGGATCCGCTACCTCGACCGGGAGCTGGAGGTCGACGTGAGCGACGACGGGCGCGGCGGAGGGCCCGGCGGCGGGGGTGGACTCGGCCTGATCGGCATGCGTGAGCGGGCCACCGCGCACGGCGGTGAGCTGGAGGCCGGGCCGAGGGCCGGTGGCGGCTTCCGGGTGCGGGCCCGTCTGCCGCTGGCCCCCGAGACGGCCGGGCGAGCGGCGTGACCGGGCCGGCGCCGGACGGGCCGGTCCGGGTCCTGCTCGTCGACGACCAGCACCTGGTCCGCAGCGGCTTCCGCATCATCCTCGAGGTGGAGGACGACATCGAGGTGGTCGGGGAGGCCGCCGACGGGGAGCGGGCGGTGGCGATGGCCGCCGCGCTGCGACCGGACGTGGTGCTGATGGACGTGGAGATGCCGGTGCTCGACGGGCTGGCGGCGACCCGCCGGATCACCGACGATGCCACCGGCGACGGCCCGGCCGTGCTGATCCTCACCACCTTCGACCGCGACGACTACCTCTTCGCGGCGCTGCGCGCCGGGGCGAGCGGCTTCCTGCTCAAGAACGGCACCCCGGAGGATCTGGTCGAGGCGGTCCGGGTGGTGGCGCGCGGGGAGGGACTGATCGCGCCCGCGCTCACCCGCCGGGTGATCTCCACCTTCGCCCGTCCCGGTGCCGCGCCGCCCGACCCTCGGCACGACGCCGCGACGGCGGAACTGACCCCCCGGGAGCGTGAGGTGCTGGCACTGGTGGCGCGGGGCGCCAGCAACGCGGAGGTCGCCGCCGTCCTGCACGTCGGCGAGGCGACCGTGAAGACCCACGTGAGCCGGGTGCTGGCCAAGCTGGGACTACGGGACCGGGTCCAGGCGGTGATCTTCGCGTACGAGCACGGCATCGTGCGGCCCGGCGGCTGACGGCATCCGCCGTGCGGCGGACCCCGATGATCAACCCCTGGTGGGACGCCGTCGCGCCCGCCCGACCGTAGCGTCGGGCGCATGACCAGCGTGCTCCACCTGGACGGCGTCGACCGCAGCTTCGACGGACGTCAGGTGCTCTCCGACGTCACCTTCGACGTGACCGCCGGCCGGCTGACCGGGTTCGTCGGCGGCAACGGCGCCGGCAAGACCACCACGATGCGGATCATCCTCGGCGTGCTCGCCCCCGACGCCGGGCAGGTGACGTGGCGGGGCGACCGGCTCACCCGGGACGCCCGGCGGCGGTTCGGCTACATGCCGGAGGAACGGGGCCTCTACCCGAAGATGACCACCCGCGAGCAGGTGGCCCACCTCGGCCGCCTGTACGGGCTGGACGCGCCGGCGGCGCGCCGGCGTACCGACGCGCTGCTGGACCGGATCGGCCTCGGCGAGCGCGGCGACGACCTGCTGGAGACGCTGTCGCTGGGCAACCAGCAGCGGGCGCAGATCGCCGCCGCGCTGGTGCACGACCCGGAGGTGCTGATCCTCGACGAGCCCTTCTCCGGGCTCGACCCCCTCGCCGTCGACAC
The DNA here is from genome assembly GCF_002573675.1 of Micromonospora sp. WMMA1996. Taxonomy (NCBI): domain Bacteria; kingdom Bacillati; phylum Actinomycetota; class Actinomycetes; order Micromonosporales; family Micromonosporaceae; genus Micromonospora; species Micromonospora sp. WMMA1996. Next base: position 3,258,978 of record NZ_PDHU01000001.1, read on the forward strand.
GGTGGTCGCGGTGCTGCGGGAACGGGCCGCCGCCGGGGCGCCCGTGCTCTTCTCCAGCCACCAGCTCGACGTGGTGGAACGGCTCTGCGACGACCTGGTGATCATCGCGGGCGGCACCATCCGGGCCGCCGGCCCCCGGGAGGAGCTGCGCGCCGCGTACACCCTGCCCCGGTTCGAACTGGTGGTCGACGGCGACGCCGGCTGGCTGCGGGACCAGGCCGGCGTGGAGCTGGTCGACCTCGACGGCGCCCGCGCGGTGTTCGACCTGGAACCCACCGTCGACGACCAGTCCGTGCTGCGCGCGGCGCTGGCCCGCGGCCCGGTGCGCGCCTTCCACCCGGTCACCCCGTCCCTCGCCGAGATCTTCCGAGAGGTCAACCAGTGAACACCTACCAGGCCACCCGGCTGGTCGCCGCCCGCGAGATCAAGGTCAAGCTGCGCGACAAGACGTTCCTCTACGGCACCCTGGTCTTCCTGCTCATCGCGATCGCCTCCACGGTGCTGCCGGCGATGCTGCAGGGCGGACCGTCCACGGTGGCGGCGCCCGCCGCGGCCGCCGGCCCGCTGCGCGCGGCCGGCCTGGACGTCCTCGTGGTCGCCGACGACGCGGCCGCCGAGCGGGCGGTGCGCGACGGCGACGCGGACGCGGCGCTGGTCGCCGGCCCGACCGTGCTCGGCGACCAGCGGGCCCCGGACGACGTGGTCCAGGCACTCAGCGTGGCCCCGCAGGTGCGGCTGCTCGACCCCGACGCGGTGGACCCGGTCACCGCCTACCTGGTGCCGTTCGCCTTCGCGTTCGTCTTCTTCATCATGTCCCAGACCTTCGGCATCCAGGTCGCGCAGAGTGTCACCGAGGAGAAGCAGACCCGGATCGTGGAGATCCTGGTCGCCGCCGTGCCGGTCCGGGCGCTGCTGGCCGGCAAGATCGTCGCCGCCGGCGCGCTGGCGCTGGGACAGGTGGCGCTGATCGCGGTCGCCGCCGTGGCCGGGCTGCGGCTGACCGGGGGCGGGGACCTGCTCGCCCTGGTCGCCCCCGCGCTCGGCTGGTTCGTGCCCTTCTTCCTGCTCGGCTTCCTGCTGCTGGCGGCGATGTGGGCGGCCGCCGGCGCGCTGGTCAACCGGCAGGAGGACATCGCCGGCGCGTCCACCCCGGTGCAACTGGCGGTGATGGCGCCGTTCTTCGCGGTGGTGTTCCTCAACGACAACGCCACCGCGATGCGGATCCTGTCGTACCTGCCGCTGTCCGCGCCGACCGCGATGCCGGTGCGGCTGTTCACCGGCGACGCGGCGACCTGGGAGCCGTTCGTGGCGCTGGCGCTGCTGCTGGTCGCGGCAGCCGGCTTCCTCGCCGCCGGGGCGCGGATCTACCAGGGCTCGCTGCTGCGCACCAACGGGCGGACGTCGGTGCGTGCGGCCTGGCGGCAGCGCGAGACGGTCGGCTGACCGCGGCCGCCCCCGCCCGGCCCGGGACCGGCCGGCGGGGCGGCGGTGCCGGTCCGACCTGTGCGAGGATCGCCGACCATGAGTACGGACCCGACCCACCTGCGCGCCCTCGCCGACGAGTGCGTCGACCTGGTGTCCCGGCAGTTCGGCCACCGGCTGGACTGGTCGCCCGAGAGTCTGTCGACGCTCGACGGGGTGTGCGCCGACCTGATCGCCGACGGTCCGCCGGCCGAGGAGCGCCTGGACCTGTGGTGGCGGTTGATCGGGGCCTACACCGGCGAGGTGGTCGTCCGCGCCTACGCCGTCGAGTGGGTCGCGCACGAGAGGTCGCCGGGGGCACCCGCGGTCTCCGCGCTGGGCGTGACCGGCTTCCCGTTCGGGCTGGCCGCGCGGGTGCTGGACGGCGAGCCGTACAAGAGCCTCGCCTCGTTCGCGCGCGCCCTGCCGGCCATCGCCGAGCGCGCGACGAGCGACTGACGACGGGCCGCGACGAGCATCGCGACGTCCACCATGGACGACGGCCCGACGCCCGGGAGGTCCGGGTGTCGGGCCGTCGTGGCGGTCCGGGTCAGCCGACCGCGGCCATCACCTCGTCGGAGACGTCGAAGTTGGCGTAGACGTTCTGCACGTCGTCGCAGTCCTCCAGCACGTCGATCAGCTTGAAGATCTTGCGCGCGCCCTCCTCGTCCAGCGGCACGTTCACGCTGGGGATCAGGGAGGACTCGGCCGACTCGTACTCGATCCCGGCGTCCTGCAGGGCGGAGCGCACCGCGATCAGGTCGCCCGGCTCGGAGACCACCTCGTACGCCTCACCGAGGTCGTTGACCTCCTCGGCGCCGGCGTCGAGGACGGCCATCATCACGTCGTCCTCGCTGGTGTCGGCCTTGGGCACGATCACCACGCCCTTGCGGGAGAACATGTACGACACCGAGCCGGCGTCGGCGAGCGAGCCGCCGTTGCGGGTCAGCGCGGTGCGCACCTCGGTGGCGGCGCGGTTGCGGTTGTCGGTGAGGCACTCGATCAGCATCGCCACGCCGCTCGGGCCGTAGCCCTCGTACATGATCGTCTGCCAGTCGGCGCCGCCCGCCTCCAGCCCGGAGCCGCGCTTGACCGCGCGGTCGATGTTGTCGTTCGGGACCGAGTTCTTCTTCGCCTTCTGGATGGCGTCGTAGAGGGTCGGGTTGCCGGCCGGGTCGCCGCCGCCGGTGCGGGCCGCCACCTCGACGTTCTTGATCAGCTTGGCGAACATCTTGCCGCGCTTGGCGTCGATCACGGCCTTCTTGTGCTTGGTGGTCGCCCACTTTGAGTGGCCGGACATCTGAGTACCTCCGTTAGTGATCCACGCCCGCGTCCGCAGCCCGCGCCGGAGCCGAACCCGGCAATCCTACCGAGGCCACGGCCGGCCGGCACCCACGGGCGCACCGCCACGACGGCCGGCGCCGCGCTCGGCGTGGTCGGCGGCCGTCAGGCGGCGGCCCGGACCACGTCGACGAAGTGACGGTGCAGGCGGAGGTCGCCGGTCAGCTCCGGGTGGAACGACGTGGCCAGCAGGTTCCCCTGACGGACCGCGACGATCCGGTCGGCCGCCGGGCCGTCGGTGACCCGGCCGAGCACCTCCACGCCCGGGCCGACCCGCTCGACCCAGGGCGCGCGGATGAAGACCGCGTGGAACGGCTCGCCGTCGACCCCGGCGAGCGTCACCGGCGCCTCGAACGAGTCGACCTGGCGGCCGAACGCGTTGCGCCGGACGGTCATCTCGATGCCGGCGAAGCCGCGCTGGTCGGGGCGGCCGTCCAGCACCTCGGTGGCCAGCATGATCATGCCGGCGCAGGAGCCGTAGACCGGCATGCCGGCGGCGATCCGCTTGTCGATCGGCTCGCGCATCTCGAAGATGTCCACCAGCTTGCTGATCGTGGTCGACTCACCGCCGGGCACCACCAGGCCGTCGACCGCGTCCAGCTCGCCCGGCCGGCGCACCGCCCGGGCGTCGGCGCCCGCGCCGGCCAGCGCCGCGACGTGCTCGCGTACGTCGCCCTGAAGCGCGAGCACGCCGATCACCGGTCCGGTCACACCGCTCCCTTCGAGATGTTAAGAAGGGGCCCCGCCTCTACCGGAGGCGTTAAGAAGGGGCCCTTCCTTCGGTTCACCACCCGCGCTCGGCGAGGCGGTGCGGCTGGGGGATCTCGTCGACGTTGATGCCGACCATCGCCTCGCCCAGACCGCGCGACACCTTGGCCAGCACGTCCGGGTCGTCGTGGAACGTGGTCGCCTTGACGATCGCGGCGGCCCGCTGGGCCGGGTTGCCGGACTTGAAGATGCCCGAACCGACGAACACGCCCTCGGCGCCGAGCTGCATCATCATGGCCGCGTCCGCCGGGGTGGCGATGCCGCCGGCGGTGAACAGCACGACCGGCAGCTTGCCCCGCTCGGCGACCTCCTTGACCAGCTCGTACGGGGCCTGCAGCTCCTTCGCCGCGACGTACAGCTCGTCGGCCGGCAGCGTCTGGAGCCGGCGGATCTCCTGCCGGATCTTCCGCATGTGGGTGGTGGCGTTGGAGACGTCCCCGGTGCCCGCCTCGCCCTTCGAGCGGATCATGGCGGCGCCCTCGGTGATCCGGCGCAGCGCCTCGCCCAGGTTGGTCGCGCCGCACACGAACGGGACGGTGAACGCCCACTTGTCGATGTGGTTGGCGTAGTCGGCCGGGGTCAGCACCTCGGACTCGTCGACGTAGTCGACGCCGAGCGCCTGGAGGATCCGCGCCTCGACGAAGTGGCCGATCCGGGCCTTGGCCATCACCGGGATGGAGACGGCCGAGATGATGCCGTCGATCATGTCCGGGTCGCTCATCCGGGACACGCCGCCCTGGGCGCGGATGTCGGCCGGCACGCGCTCCAGGGCCATCACGGCCACGGCGCCGGCGTCCTCGGCGATCTTCGCCTGCTCGGGGGTGACCACGTCCATGATCACGCCGCCCTTGAGCATCTCGGCCATGCCGCGCTTGACGCGGGCGGTGCCGACGGTGGCGTCGGTGGTCGGTGCGGTGGATTCAGACACGGGTCATCGCTCCTCGACGGGCTGGGGAGGGGGCTGCGCTGGAATGCTACGACCGGCACGACGCCGCTCCGACAGCCAATCGGCCCCCCGGTGGCCTGCCCTGTGGCCGCCGTCACGAGCCCCGGCCCGGTCAGCCGGTGGTGACGTCCGCGCGCGGGACCACCGTCGGGTCGTCGATGTCGAAGTAGCGGGGCCACTCCCGCCCTCGTCCCATCCGGAACAGCCGCACCACCGGACGGCTCCGGGCCGACCGGGCGTCCCGGACCAGGTCGGTGTGCACCTGCCGGGCCAGCGCCAGCCGCCGGCTCGCCGCGATCACCGCCGCGCAGGCCGCGTCGTCCGGGTCCAGCCGGACCGCGCGCAACTGCCGGGTGAGGTCGTTCTCGGCGGCCTCGCGCTCCTCCGGGGCGGCGTCCAGCGCGATCCGGGCGGCGGCGTACAGCTCCACGCCGTACCGCTGCTCGGCCAGCACCGCGGCGGCGGCCGCGCGGCGCAGCAGGTGCGCGTCGAGCGCGCGGGCCGCCGAGTCCGCCCGGACCTGCAGCCGCTGCACCCGGCCGGAGGTCCAGATCAGGTACGCCGAGACCAGCCCGAGCACCAGGGCCGCGCCCACCACCCACCACATGCCCGGCATCGTAGTGCTGCTCCTCATCCCGGCCGGCCGGCGCGGGCACCGGTCGACGCGCTCGTCACAGCGGCCCCACCGGCCACCGCGGTCAGCCCAGCCCCGCCCACTCCTGGTCCATGACCCGGCCGTCGGTGGCCTCGATCGCGGCTGCGTATACCTCCAGAACGCGGCGGGCAACCACGGGCCAGTCGAAATTCGCCACCACCTGGTCGCCGGCGGCGGTCAGCCCGGCCCGCTGGCCGTCGTCGTCGAGCAGTTCGGTCAGCGCCGCGCCCAGCGCCACCGCGTCGCCGGTCGGGAAGAGCCGGCCGGCCCGCCCGCCGTCGAGCACCCTGCGGAACGCGTCCAGGTCGCTGGCGACCACGGTGGTGCCGGCGGCGAGCGCCTCGGTGAGGATCATCCCGAAGGATTCCCCGCCGGTGTTCGGTGCGACGTAGAGGTGCACGCTGCGCAGCATGCGTGCCTTGTCCGCCTCGGAGACCAGGCCGAGGAACGTGACCCGGTCGCGCAGGTCGGCCGGGAACCGCCCGTACAGCTCGTCGGCGTCGCCCGGGCCGGCCACCAGCAGGCGCAGCCCGGGGCGGCGCGGCGCGAGCGCGACGAACGCGTCGCGCAGGATCGGGAAGCCCTTGCGCGGCTCGGTGAACCGGCCCAGGAACCCCAGCGTGCCGCCGGCGCCCGGGCCGCACTCCCCCGGCCAGTCGGGCAGCGGCGCCACCCCGGCGAACTTCGCCACCGCCACCCCGTTGGGGATCTCCACCGCGCCGCCGTCCATGTGCTCGACCTGCACCTTGCGGGCGAGCGCGCTGACCGCGATCCGGGCGGTGATCCGCTCCAGCACGATCCGCAGCACCCCCTGCGCGGCGGAGAGCACCCGGGAGCGGGTCATCGCGGTGTGGAAGGTGGCCACCACCGGGCCGCGGGCGCAGAGCACCGCCAGCATCGACAGGCTCGGGGTGAGCGGCTCGTGCACGTGCAGCACGTCGAAGTCGCCGCGGGTGATCCAACGGCGCACCCGGGCGGTGGAGACCGGGCCGAACGCGATCCGGGCCACCGAACCGTTGTACGGCAGCGGCACGGCCCGGCCCGCCGACACCACGTACGGCGGCAACGGCGCGTCCTCGTCGGCCGGGGCCAGCACACTCACCTCGTGGCCGAGCCCGAGCAGCGCCTCGGCCAGGTCCATGACGTGGTTCTGCACCCCGCCCGGGACGTCGAAGGAGTACGGGCACACGATGCCGATCCGCACTTGCGCCCCCTCTAGACCGTCCCGGTGGTGGCCGGCGGCTGCGCCGACGTGGGCGCGCCCTGCGGACCCTGGTCCAGCCACATCCGCTGCAGCATGTGCCAGTCTTCCGGATGCCGGGCGATGCCCGCCGCCAGACCGTCGGCAATCCGCTGGGTCACCACGCGCACCCGCTCGTCGAGCGGGGCGCTGTCCTCGGCCGGCAGCGGCAGCGGGCCCTCGATCGACGCGCACGCCGCGTCCGGTTCGTACCACATCGAGGCCACGTAGAGCGGGGCGCCGGTGCGGATGGCCAGCAGCGCCGGACCGGCCGGCATCCGGGTCCGACCGCCGAAGAAGTCCACCTCCACGCCCCGGGCCGACAGGTCCCGGTCGGCGAGCAGGGGCACCACGTAACCGGCGCGCAGCCGGTCCACCAGCACGTCGAACGCGGGACGCGGGCCGCCGCGGTTGGGCAGGATCTCCATCCCCAGCCCCTCCCGGAACCCGACGAACCGCTCGTAGACGCCGTCCGGAAGCCGCTCGGCCACGGTGGTCATCGGCCAGCCGGTGGCCGCCACCCAGGCGCCCGCGGCATCCCAGTTGCCGGCGTGCGGCAGCGCCACCACCGCGCCGCGCCCGGCCGCCACGTCCGCGGCGAGCTTGTCGGCGCCGTCGAGGCGGAACCCGGCGAGGATCTCCGCCCGGTCCAGGCCCGGCAGCCGGAAGGCCTCCATCCAGTAGCGGGCGTACGAGCGCAGGCCGGCGCGGACCAGCGCGTCCAGCTCCGCCTCGGGCAGCTCCGGGCCGACCACCCGGCGCAGGTTGGCGCGCAGTCGACGCGTACCCCCGCCGTCCCTGCGGTGGGCGCGGTCGGCGCCCGCCCGGAAGGCCGCGGCCGCGACGGGCCGGGGCAGCGCCCGGATCAGGCGCCAGCCCGCGACGAAGCCCGCCTCGGTGAGGTTCACTCCGCGCCGACCCGCTGGGCCTGCCGGTACACGTGGGCCATCCGCTGCCCCACCGTGAAGATCGAGACGGCGGCGAGCAGCCAGAGCGCGATCTCCAGCGCGGGGCGGACGCCGACGCCGGTGAGCAGGCCGCCGACGCCGACGATGAGCAGCCGCTCGGTGCGCTCGGCGATCCCGACGTTGCAGGTCATGCCGAGCCCCTCGGCCCGGGCCTTCACGTAGGAGACCAGGCCGCCGGCGGCCAGGCAGATCAGCGCCGCGGCCACGCCGGAGTGGTCGTGCTCGGTGGCCAGCCAGTAGGCGACCGCGCCGAAGACCGCGCTGTCGGCGACCCGGTCCATGCTCGAGTCGAGGAACGCCCCGAACCGGGTCGAGCCGCCGCTCATCCGGGCCATCGTGCCGTCGAGCAGGTCGGTGAGGGCGAAGACCGTGACGATCAGCGCGCCGGCGACCAGGTGGCCGCGCGCGCCGAAGCCGAGCGCGCCGACGAGCACGCCGACGGTGCCGGTCACGGTGACCGCGTTGGGGGACACGCCCGCGCGGAGCAGTCCGCGCGCGATCGGCTCCACGACGCGGGTCATGCCCGCGCGGGCCGTCACTTGGAAGATCTTCGCCATGGCGGTCCCACGATAACGGCCGGCAGCGGCCGGGGACACAGCCGGGCGGACGACCCGCCCGACGACCCTTGTGCCGGCACCGGCGCGGGTGTGAGATCGAGCCAGGAGGTGAGCCAGTTCACCGGATCACCGGTCCGCGTTCCCGTCCAGCAGCAGATCACCGGAAAATATCGCCGCGGCGCCCGTCCGGGTCCGCTCCCCCGTCGCCCGCGGCGGTCGCCACCACCACCGGTTGAGGGAGGTGCGCCGCGATGGCGCAGAAGAACGAGAAGGGTGTCACCGGCGGCGCGCCGGTGGTGACCGAACCCGGCAGGGTTCGCAACGTGGTGCTCGTCGGGCACTCCGGCGCGGGCAAGACGACCCTGGTCGAGGCGCTGCTGGCGGCCAGCGGCACGATCGGCCGGGCCGGCTCGGTCACCGAGGGCACCACGGTCTGCGACCACGACCCCGCCGCCGTGCGCCAGCAACGCTCGGTGAGCCTGGCCTGCGCCCCGCTGACGCACCGCGACGTCAAGGTCAACCTCCTGGACACGCCGGGCTACGGCGACTTCGTCGGCGAGCTGCGCGCGGGGCTGCGCGCCGCCGACGCGGCGCTGTTCGTGGTCTCGGCGGTGGACGGGATGGACGCCGCCACCGCCGCGCTCTGGGAGGAGTGCGCCGCGGTGGACATGCCGCGCGCGGTGGCCGTCTCCCGGCTCGACCACCCGCGCGCCGACTTCGACGAGGCCGTCGCGCTCTGCCAGCGGGTCTTCGGCGACAACGTGCTGCCGCTCTACCTGCCCATGCTCGGCGACGACGGCGAGTCGGTGGCCGGCCTGATGGGCCTGATCACCCGCCGCGTGTTCGACTACTCCGCCGGGCTGCCGGCGGCGGTGCGCGAGCCGGACCCGGAGCACCTGCCGGCCATCCAGGAGGCACGCGACGAGCTGATCGAGGGGATCATCGCGGAGAGCGAGGACGAGACCCTGATGGACCGCTACCTCGGGGGCGAGCAGATCGACCCGCAGGTGCTCATCACCGACCTGGAGACCGCGGTCGCCCGCGGCCACTTCTACCCGGTGGTGCCGGTCTGCGCGGAGACCGGGGTCGGCCTGGACGCGCTGCTCGACGGTCTGGTGACGGCGTTCCCGTCGCCGCTGGAGCACGACCTGCCGGCGGTCACCGGGGTGGACGGCTCGCCCCGCCCCCCGCTGACCTGCGACCCGGACGGCCCGCTGGTCGCCGAGGTGGTCAAGACGACCGTCGACCGCCACGTCGGGCGGGTTTCGCTGGTCCGGGTCTTCTCCGGCACGCTCCGCCCCGACCAGGTGATCCACGTGTCCGGGCACGGCATGGCCGAGCGGGGCCACCCGGACCACGACGCCGACGAGCGGGTCGCCCACGTCTACAGCCCGCTCGGCGCGACCCTGCGTGAGGTGCCGGCCTGCGTCGCCGGTGACCTCTGCGCGGTCACCAAGTCGGGCAGCGCGGAGACCGGCGACACCATCTCCGCCAAGGACGAGCCGCTGCTGGTCGCGCCCTGGGAGATGCCCGAGCCGCTGCTGCCGGTGGCGGTGGTGGCGCGCAGCCGGGCCGACGAGGACGCGCTGGCGCGCAACCTGTCCCGGCTCGTCGCCGGTGACCCGACGCTGCGGCTGGAGCGCAACCCGGAGACCCACCAGCTGGTGCTCTGGTGCATGGGCGAGGCGCACGCGGACGTGGTGCTCGACCGGTTGCGCGGCGGCGGGGTCGAGCTGGAGACCGAACCGGTCCGGGTGGCGCTGCGGGAGACCCTCACCACGGCTGCACGCGGGCACGGCCGGCACGTCAAGCAGTCCGGCGGCCACGGCCAGTACGCGGTCTGCGACATCGAGGTGGAGCCGCTGCCCCGGGGCGCCGGCTTCGAGTTCGTCGACCGGGTGGTCGGCGGCGCGGTCCCGCACAACTACATCCCCTCGGTGGAGAAGGGCGTCCGGGCCCAGATGGAGCGCGGCCTGGTGGCCGGTCATCCGGTGGTCGACCTGCGGGTGACGCTCGTCGACGGCAAGGCGCACAGCGTCGACTCCTCCGACGCCGCGTTCCAGACCGCCGGCGCGCTGGCCCTGCGCGACGCCGCCGAGAAGGGTCAGCCGACGCTGCTGGAACCGGTCGACGAGATCACCGTCCGGGTGGCCGACTCCTCGGTCGGCGCGGTGATGGGCGACCTGTCCGGGCGGCGCGGCCGGGTGCTCGGCACCGAGCCCGACCCGGACGCCGAGGGCCGCACCCTGGTCCGCGCCGAGGTGCCCGCCACCGAACTGCTGCGGTACGCGGTGGAGCTGCGGTCGATGACCGCCGGCACCGGCACGTTCCGGCGCGAGTTCGCCCGCCACGAGCCGATGCCCGCCCACCTGGCCGACCAGGCCCGCAAGGAGTCCTCCACCCACTGACCTCCCTCGTCCCCCTCCCCCGGTCCTCGCTCCCCGGGTGTTCGCGATCTTGCACTTGCGGCCCGGGCAAAGGGGGCATTCTCGACAACTCGCGGGCCACAAGTGCAAGATCGGCGCTGCGGGGTGGGGGTGGGCCGGGACTGCGTAGATCTTGGTACGCAATGGCCCCCATGGGGGCGCTCTCGTACCAAGATCTGTGGTGTCTCGGTTACTTGGAGACGAATCTCGTCAGGCGGGAGTGATCGGCGCACGCGCGATCGGCGCACGCGCGACCGGCGCACGCGCGACCGGCGCACGCGCGACCGGCGCACGCGCGATTGGCGCACGCGCGATCGGCACATGGCGCGATCGACTTCCGCGCGATCAGCTTCGGCGCAGTCGCTTCGGCGCAGGGCCGCCATCGATTGGGCGCATCGGCTGCGGCGCGATCGGCTCGCGAGGCGGTCGGCTCACGAAGGCGGTCGGCTCACGAAGGCGGTCGGCTCGCGACGGCGGTCGGCTCACGAAGGCGGTCGGCGCGGGTGATCGGTGCTGCGGGGGCGGCCGGTGCCGGGGGGCGGGTGCGGGGGCCTGGTCAGGGGCGCGCGGAGGGGACGGGGGGCATCGGCCAGTGGGGGCGGTCGGCGTCGCGGAGGGCGGCCGAGCGTACCGCCGCCAGTTGCCGCTCCACCTCGGCGAAGTGGTCCGGCGCGAGCGGGCCCCAGGCCAGCGCGGCCGCGTTCTCCTCGACCTGGGCCACCGTGCGGGCGCCGGGGATCGGTACGGCCCGGTCGCTGCGCGCCCAGATCCACCCGATCGCCCCCTGGGCCAGGGTCCGGCCGTCGGCGGTGAGCGCGTCCCGGACCCGGGCCACCCGGCGCAGCCACTCGGGGGCCGGCCGGCCGCTGCGGAACCACTCCAGCCAGGTCGGCCCGAGCCCGCGTACGTCGTCGCGGGGCAGCGTCGACTCCGGCGTGTACTTGCCGGTGAGCAGCCCCATTCCGAGCGGCCCCCGGGCCAGGCTGGCCAGGTCGTGCTTGTCGCAGGCGGCCAGCATGGCCGGGGCGTCCCGGAGCACCGACAGCGCGTGCTGCACGGCGGCGGCGCCGCGGGCGACCTGGGCGAAGGCCGCGGCCCGGTCGGCCCGGTCGGTGCTCCACCCGTACGCCCGGATCAGCCCGTCGGCGACCAGGTCGTCCAGCGTGCCGACCAGTGCCTCGGCGCGGGGCAGCGGCAGGTCGCCGAGGTGCAGCTGGTAGAGGTCGATCCGGTCGGTGTCCAGCCGGCGCAGCGAGTCGACCACCGCCCGGCGCAGGTACTGCGGCGAGGCGTTCTCCCCGGTGGCCTGCCGGGTCCGCTCGTCGAACGTGTAGCCCCACTTGGTGGCGATCACCGCCTGGTCGCGCCGGCCGGCGAGGGCCCGCCCGAGCACCCGCTCGCCGTGCCCGGCGCCGTAGGTGTCGGCGGTGTCGAAGAGCGTCACCCCGAGGTCGAGGGCGCGGCGGACGGCCCGCACCGACTCGTCGTCGTCGACCGCGCCCCAGCCCAGCGGCCGGGCGCCCTCGGCCCACGGGCCGCCGATCGCCCAGCACCCCATGCCGAGTGCGCTGACCTCGATGCCGCTGCGACCCAGCGGCCGCGTGCTGACTGCCATCGCCGAATCCTGTCACCTTCCCCGCACGCGTGGGCGGCTTCGTCACCCCGGGTGCCCGACCGCTGTCACCCTGCGTAACGGGAGAGGGAAAGCCTTTCGAGGAGAGCGATATACCGGAGAGTCATAATTATGACTCTCCGGTATATCGCTCTGGGGCGGTAGGTCCACGCTCCGGCCGGCAGGCCTGCCCGCGCGGGCAGGCCGATCACGCCGGGCCAGGCCGACCGAGCCGTGGCCAAGCCGACCAAGCCGGACCAGGCCACGCCAGGCCGGACCGCGCCACGCCCGGTCACGGCAAGAGCTGGACCACGCCACGCCCGGTCACGGCAAGAGCCGGACCGGGCAGGAGCCGGACCAGGCAAGAGCCGGACCAGGCAAGAGCCGGGCCAGGCAAGAGCCGGGGAAGCGCCCCGACGCCGGGGCCACCGACACGGGTCGGGATGCGACCGGTGACCCGAGACGGGCGAACCGGCCGGGACGTCAGCCGGCGTAGGCCAGCAGCACCGGGGCGTCCTGCCCCGGCCAGGCGCCGGTGAGCCGGCCCGCGACGGGCGCGCCGACGGCGTCGGTGTCGGCCGGGACGGGACGCCGGACCAGGGCCAGCTCGGCGCCCCCGGCCCGGATCAGGGTCGGGTCGCCGTCGACCACCGCGTCGGCCGGCCCGGCCGGCCACGTCCGGTCGGTGCGGCTGCCCGACACGGTCATGCTCGGCTCGCGTACCTGCCGTTCGCCGTCAACCTCGAAGTACTCCTGCGCCTGACCGGCGTCGGCGAGCACCGCGGCGGCCAGCGCCGGCGGGTAGACCGGGTCGCCGCACGCGTCGTACACCCAGCGACGTCCGAGCACGGAGTGTTCCACGGTGCCGACCAGGAACCGCTCCGCGCCGGCCAGCGGCGCGCCCCGGTAGGTCAGCGGCACCTGCAGCACCGGGCCCTCGCCGGCCCGCACGAGCAGCGTCTCCATGCCGACCTCGCCGGCCGGGTCGTCGAAGCGGTACGCCGCGACCCGGGTCACCGGGGCGCCGGCCGCGCCGGCGAACCAGGACCGGCCGGGCAGCCAGCCGACGAGCAGCTCCAGTTTCGAGGGGCGCAGTTCCGCGCGGTGCAGCAGGGCCATGCGCAAGATCGTACTGTCGGGGTGGGCCCCGGTCAGGCCGGCCACGCCTTGGCGAGCAGGTCCCGGGTGTCCGCGAGCAGCTGCGGCAGCACCTTGGTGCGGCCGATCACCGGCATGAAGTTCGCGTCGCCGCCCCAGCGCGGCACCACATGCTGGTGCAGGTGCGCGGCGATCCCCGCGCCGGCCACCCCGCCCTGGTTCATGCCCAGGTTGAACCCGTGCGCGCTGGACACGTGCCGGACCACCCGCATGGCGTCCTTGGTGAACACGGCCAGCTCGGCCGTCTCCGGCGCGTCGAGGTCGGTGTAGTCGGCCACGTGTCGGTAGGGGCAGACCAGCAGGTGCCCGGGGTTGTACGGATAGAGGTTGAGCACCGCGAAGACGTGCTCGCCCCGGGCGACCACCAGGCTCTCCTCCGGCGGCAGGCCGGGCGCCAGGCAGAACGGGCAGCCGGTCGGCTTCTCGTATCCGCCCTCGGGCCGGTCCTCGCCGGAGATGTAGGTCATCCGGTGCGGCGTCCAGAGGCGGTCCAGCCCGTCCGCCAGACCGCCGTCGCCGCCGTACCCGGTGTCCCGCTCCGCCCCTGTCACACCGGCGATCCTACGATCCGACCGCCTCCTCGGCGACGGCGGCGGTGGGCCCGCTGTTGGTGCGCGACTCGACGACCTCGCGGATGTGCGCCACCGCCTCGTCCAGCGGTACGCCGTTGCGCTGCGACCCGTCCCGGTAGCGGAACGACACGGTGCCGGCCGCCACGTCGTCGTCACCGGCGATGACCATGAACGGGATCTTCTGCTGCTGGGCGTTGCGGATCTTCTTCTGCATCCGGTCGTCGCCCAGGTCGACCTCGGCCCGGATCCCCTGCCGGCGCAGCGTCGCGGCGAAGTCCTCCAGGTAGTCGCCGTGGTCGTCGCGGATCGGGATGCCGACCACCTGCACCGGGGCGAGCCAGGCCGGGAACGCGCCCGCGTAGTGCTCGGTGAGCACGCCGATGAACCGCTCGATCGAGCCGAACTTGGCGCAGTGGATCATCACCGGCTGCTGCCGGGTGCCGTCGGCGGCCTGGTACTCCAGCCCGAAGCCCTTGGGCTGGTTGAAGTCGTACTGGATGGTCGACATCTGCCAGGTCCGGCCGATCGCGTCCTTGGCCTGCACCGAGATCTTCGGGCCGTAGAACGCCGCGCCGCCCGGGTCCGGCACCAGGTCCAGCCCGGTCTCCAGGGCGCACTGCTCCAGCACGGCGGTGGCGGTGGCCCAATCCTCGTCGGTGCCGACGAACTTGTCCGGCCGGCTGTCGTCCCGGGTGGACAGCTCCAGGTAGAAGTCGTCGATGCCGAAGTCACGCAGCAGGCTCAGCACGAACCCGAGCAGGTGCTTGATCTCCGCCGGCGCCTGCTCCTGGGTGCAGTAGGAGTGCGAGTCGTCCTGGGTGAAGCCGCGCACCCGGGTCAGACCGTGGATCACGCCCGACTTCTCGTACCGGTAGACCGACCCGAACTCGAACAACCGGATCGGCAGCTGCCGGTAGGAGCGCCCGCGCGACCGGTAGATCAGGTTGTGCATCGGGCAGTTCATCGCCTTGAGGTAGTAGTCGCTGCCCTCCATCTCCATCGGCGGGAACATCGTGTCCTTGTAGTAGGGCAGGTGTCCCGAGGTGTGGAAGAGACCTTCCTTGGAGATGTGCGGCGTCCCGACGTACTGGAAGCCCTCCTCGATGTGGCGGGTGCGGACGTAGTCCTCCATCACCCGCTTGAGCACCCCACCCTTGGGGTGGAAGACGGCCAGGCCGGAGCCGATCTCGTCGGGGAAGCTGAACAGGTCGAGGTCCGCACCGAGCTTGCGGTGGTCGCGCCGGGCGGCCTCCTCCAACAGCTTCAGGTACGCCTTCAGCTCGTCCCGGGTCGGCCACGCGGTGCCGTACACCCGCTGCAGCTGCGGGTTCTTCTCCGACCCCCGCCAGTACGCGGCGGCCGAGCGCATCAGCTTGAACGCGCCGATCAGCCGGGTGTTCGGCAGGTGCGGGCCACGGCACAGGTCCGACCAGCAGACCTTCTCCTCGTTGGCGGCGAGGTTGTCGTAGATGGTCAGCTCGCCGCCGCCCACCTCCATCACCTCGGAGGAGTCGAGCCCCTCGCCCTTGACCTCGATCAGCTCCAGCTTGAACGGCTCGGCGGCCAGCTCGGCGCGAGCCTCGTCGAGGCTGGAGAACCGGCGCCGGCGGAACCGCTGACCGGACTTGACGATCTCCTGCATGCGCTTCTCGAGCTTGGCCAGGTCCTCCGGCTGGAACGGCTTGCCGACCTGGAAGTCGTAGTAGAAGCCGTTCTCGATCGGCGGGCCGATGCCGAGCTTCGCCTCCGGGAAGACGTCCTGCACCGCCTGCGCCAGCACGTGCGCGGTCGAGTGACGCAGCACGTCCAACCCGTCCGGGGTGTCCAGCCCGACCGGCTCGACCGCCGTCTCCTCGGCCGGCTTCCAGTCCAGGTCGCGCAGCTGGCCCTGCGGGTCGCGGACCACCACGACCGCCTTCGGCCCGGTCGTGGGCAGGCCGGCCGCGGCCACCGCGTCGGCCGCCGTGGTCCCGGCGGCGACGACGACGGGGTCGGCCACGACGGGGGTACGGGGTGCGGACACGGTGACTCCTGTCGTCGAGGTACGGGTGGGCCGGTGACCGGCCCCTGCGATGCTATCGGTCGGCCGGAGCCCGGCCGACGCCGACGCCACGCCCGGACGACGAGTTGCGCGCGACGTTGAACCTTTCCGTCCTCCCGACCGAACTACCGGGTGGGGCCGGAGCCGGTACCGACCCCAGTCGAGAAGGATGGGGACGACCATGAGGATGACCCGTCAGGGCCGATGGGCGTCGGCGCTGCTGGCCGCCGCGCTCGCCGGGACGGTGGGTTGGCCGGGCGCCGCGAGCGCCGCCGCCGGGGTGACCGTCACGACCTCCCCCGGCGAGGTGCACCAGGGCGACGCGATCGAGCTGTCCGTGGTGGTGCCCGCGGACCGTCCCGGCACCCGGACCACCAAGATCGAGCTGACCATGCCCGCGGACGCCCCGATCGGCGAGGTCTATCCCCTGTCCGTGCCGGACTGGGCGCCGACGATCACCACCCGCACGCTGGAGCAGCCGGTCGCCGGCATCCACGCCTCCGAACTCAACCAGGTGACCCACGCGGTGACCTGGCTCCGGGTCCCCGGCGGCGGCACCGGGGCGGCCCGGCTGCCGCTCGGCATGGGCCCGATGCCCGCCACCGACCGGCTGGTCTTCACCGTGGTGCAGACGTACGCCGACGGCACGGTGGTGCGCTGGGCGGACCCGGCCGGCGGGGCGCACCCGGCGCCGACGGTCGCGCTGCTGCCGCCGCTGTCGGGCGCCGTCACGCACGGCGGGGACGCCGGTGCGGGCGGCGCGGCGCACGGGGGCCACGGCGCCGTCGGCGGCGGCCGGGACGGCGCGGCACCGGGCGGCGCGACCGCCGGAGGCCCGACCGCCGGAGCCACCGACGACGGGCCGAGCCCGGACCTGCTGCTCGGCGGCGGCCTGCTCGCCGGGCTGGCCGGCGGGGCCGCGATCGGCTGGCTGCTCAGCCGCCGCCGGCGCGGCGCGCTGACCCTGCCGCCCGACACCGCCGACTCCCCCGCCCCGGCCACCGACCGCGACGCCGACCCCGCGACCGACGCCCCGGCCTCCGGCGAGCCCGTCACCGCAGGCGCCCCGGGCCGGCGCTCCTGACCGCCGTCCCGAACCACCACACGATCCCCACAACCGAAACCAGCCGTCCACCATGCCGGAACGCTGGAGATCTTAAGACGAAGGCGCCCCCAGGGTGGCCGTCTCGTACCAAGATCTTGAACTCGCCGGGGGCGGGGTCAGGTGGGGGCGGTGAGCCAGGGGGGCAGGGGCTCGCGGGCGGTGAGCCAGCCCTCGGGTACGCCGCCGGGCGTGCCGACGCCGGTGTGGGCGGCGACGATTCCGCCGACGATCGCGGCCGTGGTGTCGACGTCACCGCCGGCCTCCACACAGACGCGGATCGCGGCCGGGTAGTCGTGCAGCAGAGTGGCCGCGACCCAGAGCGTGAACGGGACGGTGTCCTGTGCGGTGACCCGCGATCCGTTGCCCAGCGCCTCGACCACCTCGGCGGCGGGGCGACCCAGCAGCGCGGCGGCCCGGCGTACGCCCTGGTGCACCTCGCCGGCTGGATCCAGCGCGCCGGCCACGACGCTGAGCAGCCGGGCCGGCTCGGGCCGGACGCCGTCGAGTCGGGCGCGGGCGGCCAGCGAGGCGGCCACCGCCACCGCCACCGCCCCGGCGACGCCCTCGGGATGGGCGTGGGTCACCTCGGCGCAGGCGTGGGCCTGCTCGGCGGCGCGTCGAATGGAGTCGGCGTGCCAGGCGCCGAGCGGGGCGACCCGCATGGCCGCGCCGTTGCCGCAGGAGCCCTGACCGTCGAACGCCGACGCGGCGGCCACCGGCCACGGAGTGCCGGTGCGGATCAACCGCAGGATCGTCACCGCGCCCGGCCCGTAGCCCCGGTACGGCTCGCACCGCTGCGCGAACGCCAGCGCCAACCGGTCCCGGTCGATCCGGCTGGCGGCGGCCAGCTCGGCCACCACCGAGCAGGCCATCTCGGTGTCGTCGGTCCACTCCCACGGCGGCGCGGGCAGTCGTCCCTCGGCGAGGTCGGCCGGGCGCCGGCCGGGGACGAAGAACCGGGAGCCGAGCGCGTCCCCCACCGACAGGCCGGCCAGCGCGTCGCGGGCAAGCGTCAGGCGGGTGTCGGGGAAGAGGGTGAACGTCATCGTCGTCCCAGCTTGCCCGGTTCCCCGGACCGCCGCAACGCGATCGACTTGCCACGCCGAGTACGGTGCTGACGTGGCAACCGTCCTGCTGGTCGAAGACGACCACGTCGTCCGTGGCGCGATGCTGCGGTCGCTGACGGACCGGGGGCACGCGGTGCACGCCGTCGGCACGGCGCTGGACGCCCTGCGCCGGGTGGCGGCGGAGACGCCCGACCTGGTGGTGCTCGACCTGGGCCTGCCGGACCTGGACGGATCGGACGCGCTGCGCATGTTGCGCGGCATCACCGACGTGCCGATCATCATCGCCACCGCCCGCGACGACGAGCAGTCGGTGGTCCGGCTGCTGCGGGCCGGCGCGGACGACTACATGGTCAAGCCGTTCACCGGCGCCCACCTGGACGCCCGGATCACCACCGTGCTGCGCCGGGCCGGCCGGGCCAGCCGTACCGTGCAACCGGCCGTGCACACCGTCGGCGGCCTGCGGGTGGACGTGGGTGAGCGCAGCGCGGTGCTGGACGGGGAGTCCCTGGCCCTGACCCGCAAGGAATTCGACCTGCTGGCGTATCTCGCCGCGCGTCCCGGCCGGGTAGTGTCCCGGCGGGAACTCTTGGAGGAGGTATGGCGGCAGCCATCGGTCGGCGAGGACCAGACCATCGACGTTCACCTGTACTGGCTCCGCCGCAAAATGGGCGAGTCCGCGGCGAAGCCGCGTTACCTGCGCACCGTGCGGGGGGTCGGCTTCCGGCTGGTGGCGCCGGACTGAGGCCGGCGCTGGCCTGGCTCACCGCCGGTATGTGCAGCCTGGTCGCGTTCGCCTTCCTCATCCCGCTCGGGATCAGCCTCTCCGACCAGTCGCGCGAGGAGAAGCTGGCCGACGCGGCCCGCCGGAGCGCGCTGGTCACCGGCGCGCTGGCGGTCAGCACCGATCCCGAGGTGGTCAAACGGGCGGTGGCGGCCAGCGGTGACGATCCCGCGCTGCGGCCGGTCGTGCACGGCATCGGGGCCGACGAGTCGGCCGGTCGGGCCGACCCGGACGCGCTGACCGACGCCGCCGCGCAGCGGCGCTCGGTGGTGTCCGAGGTGGACGGCGGGGTGCTGCGGCTGGACCCGGTGGTGCTCGGTGACCGGGTGGCCGTGGTGGAGGTCTTCATACCCGACGAGGTGCTCGACGCGGGCGCCGGCGGCCGGTGGCTGCTGCTGCTCGCGGTGGCGCTGGCCCTGGTCGGCGCGGCGGTGGTCGTGGTCGACCGGGTCGCGGCCCGGGCCGTGGACGCCACCGGCGACCTGGTCAAGGCGGCGCTCGCGGTGGGCGACGGCGAGCTGGGGGTACGCGTCGAGCCCACCGGCCCGCGGGAGCTGGCCGAGGCGGGGCACGCGTTCAACCGGATGGCGGAGCGGCTGGTGGCGCTGCGCGCCGACGAGCACGAACTGGTCGCCGACCTGTCGCACCGGCTGCGGACGCCGCTGACCGCGTTGCGGCTGGACGCGGAGGCGTTGGAGTCGGACGACACCAGCATCGGCACGTTCAGCGAGGCGGAACTGGACCGGCGGCGCGGCATCCGGCGGATCCGGCAGGCCATCGTGACGCTGGAGGGCGAGGTCGACCAGCTGATCAAGACGACCCGCAAGGCGGTCAGCCAGGAGACGGCGCCGGCGTCCTGCGACGTCAGCGAGGTGGTCCGGGACCGGATGGTCTTCTGGTCGGCGCTGGCCGGTGACCAGAACCGTCCGCACCGGGTGGTCGGGGCGCAGTTGCGCATCCCCGCGCCGGTGCCCCGGGCCGAGTTGGCCGCCGCGCTGGACGCGGTGATCGGCAACGTGTTCCGCTACACCCCGCAGGGCACCGCGTTCGAGGTGGCGGTGAGCCGCCGGGACGGTTGGGTGGCGATCCGGATCGACGACGCCGGGCCGGGCATCGCCAACCCGGACCGGGCGCTGCGCCGGGGTGAGAGCGACCAGGGCTCGACCGGGTTGGGGCTGGACATCGCCAAGCGGGTCGCGTTGCAGGCCAACGGTTCGGTGAGCATCGACCGGGCCCGGCTCGGCGGGGCCAGCGTGGTGATGCTGCTGGCCGATCCGGACGCGGCGCCCCGGCAGGTCAACCGGTTCGGCCTGGTCGGCCGGATGGCCCGGGAGGCCCGCGAACCGCGCGCCGGGCGGCGCTGGCCGCGCCCGCGCTGACCGGTGGCTGTGGGCCGGCGCAAGTTCTCCTTAGGAGTGTTTTAACGACCGCCACAAACCCGCCGCGGACTGCCAGGATCAGGACAGAACCCATCAGTTCCGTCGGCCGGGACGCCCCGTAACACCTTCCGGCCGGCGGATCCGTGCGCGCGGCGGGAGTCCGGTCCCCCCACACCTCGCTCCCGTCGCGCGCCGCTCTCCCGTCGAGCCGGGCGTTGAGGTGACCGTCATGACCCCGACCGTCAGCCGTCTGCTCCGCTGGGCCGCCGTGATCGGCCTCGGCATCGCGCTCACGCTCGCCGCCTGGCAGGACCCGGTGCTCGCGCACGGCCCCGGCCGGTCCACGACGGCCGGACCCGGACCCGCCGCCGCGCTGACCGTCCTGACCGCGCTCGCGCTCGCACCGACGGTCCGCCGGTTCTCCCGGCGCGGGACGCCGGCCGGACCCGGGCTGGTCCTGGCCGCCCGACGCCGACCGCCCCGCCTGTCCCGGCGGCCGGCGCCCGCGCGACCGCTCAGCGCGCCGCGCTCACCCGGTACGCGTCGATCTCGGCGTTGATCCGGGCCTGCTCGGCCGGCTCGAGGAACGCGGCGGCGACCGCGTCGCGGGCCAGCGCGGCGACCCCGTCCGGGTCGAGCCTCAGCAGGCGGGCGGCCACCGCGTACTCGTCGTTGAGCGTGGTGCCGAACATCGGCGGGTCGTCGGAGTTGATGCTGACCGGCACGCCGGCGGCGACCAGCTGCGGCAGCGGGTGCTCGTCGAGGCTGGCCACCGCCCGGGTCCGCACGTTGGAGGTGGGGCAGACCTCCAGCGGGATCCGCCGCTCGGCGAGGTGGGCCAGCAGCGCCGGGTCGAGCACGGCGGAGATGCCGTGGCCGATCCGCTCGGCGCCCAGCTCGCGCAGCGCGTCCCAGATCGTCTCCGGGCCGGTGGTCTCGCCGGCGTGCGGCACCGACCGCAGCCCGGCCGCGCGGGCCTGGTCGAAGTACGGCTTGAACTGGGGCCGGGGCACGCCGATCTCGGGGCCGCCGAGGCCGAAGCTGATCAGCCCGTCCGGCCGCTGGTCGAGGGCGATCCGCAGGGTCTGCTCGGCGGCGGGCAGCCCGGCCTCGCCGGGGATGTCGAAGCACCAGCGCAGCGCGATGCCGAAGTCGGCCTCGGCCCGCTTGCGGGCGTCCTCGATCGCCTCGCAGAACGCCTCCGCCGGGATGCCCCGGTGCACGTGCGAGTAGGGGGTGACGGTCAGCTCCGCGTACCGGACCTGCTGGCGGGCCAGCTCCCGGGCCACCTCGTGGGTGAGCAGCCAGACGTCGTCGGCGTCGCGGATCAGGTCCACCACGCTCAGGTAGACCTCGATGAAGTGGGCGAAGTCGCGGAACGCGAAGTAGTCGGCGAGCGCCTCCGGGTCGGCCGGGACGGGGCTGCGCCCCTCGTGGCGGGCGGCCAGCTCGGCCACGATCCGGGGCGAGGCGGAGCCGACGTGGTGCACGTGCAGCTCCACCTTGGGCAGTCCGGCGATGAAGGTGGGCAGGTCGGTCACGGGTTCTCCTCTGCGCGGGCGCCGGTGCGGGCCACCACGAAGATCCGGCGGAACGGGAAGTACACCTGACCCTGCCGTACCGGGTACGCCTCGGCGAGGCGTACCCCCAGCTCGGTGCGGAAGTCGGCCCAGTCGGCGGCGGCCAGGGCGGCGCGGACCGGACGCAGTGCCGTGCCCTCCATCCAGGCCAGCACCGGGTGGTCCGCGCCGTCGGCCGGCAGCAGGTGCACGTAGGTAGTCTCCCAGGCGTCCACCGCGCAGCCCGCGCCGGTCAGCAGCGTGGCGTAGTCGACCGGGTCGCCCACCGGAGCCTCCCGCAGCAGCCCGGCGAGCCGGTCGCGCCACCGGTCCCGGCCGGCGACCTCGCGCAACGCCCGGTGCGACGGCGCGGCGAAGTTGCCCGGCACCTGGAACGCCAGCCACGCGCCCGACGGCAGGTCGGCGGCCCACCGGGTGAGCAGCTCGCGGTGGCCGGGCACCCACTGGAGCACCGCGTTGGCGACCAGCACGTCCACGTCCGGCTCCGGCCGCCAGTCGCGGACGTCGCCCACCGCGAAGGCGACCGGGGCGCCCAGGGACCCGGCCCGGTCGATCATCTCGGGCGACGAGTCCAGGCCGGCCAGCCGGCTGCCGGACCAGCGGTCGGCGAGCGTGGCGGTGAGCGTGCCGGGACCGCAGCCGAGGTCGACGACCGCGCGGGGGCGCTCCGCGCCGACCCGGGCCAGCAGGTCGTGGAAGGGACGGGAGCGTTCGTCGCCGTAGCGCAGGTAGGTGCGCGGATCCCACATGGCAGCCTCCTAAACCGTACGTACGTCTTGTTTGACGGTACGGCCCGACGGGCGCGACGGCAACCCGCTGACTAGGCTCGACCGGGTGGAACAGCGCAGCTTCGACCGGCTCGGCCGGCACGTCGGCATCATCGGACTCGGCGCCTGGCAGCTCGGCGCCGACTGGGGCGAGGTCAGCGAGGGCGCGGCGCTCGACGTGCTGACCGCCGCGGTCGACGCCGGCGTCACCTTCCTGGACACCGCCGACGTCTACGGCGACGGCCGCAGCGAGCAGTTGATCGGCCGGTTCCTGCGCTCGCGGCCCGGGCACGGGCTGACCGTGGCCACCAAGATGGGCCGGCGGGTGCCGCAGACGCCGGAGGCGTACACAGTGGACAACTTCCGGGCGTGGACCGACCGGTCCCGGGCCAACCTGGGCGTCGACACGCTCGACCTGGTGCAGCTGCACTGCCCGCCCACCGCGGTCTTCGCCGACGACCGCGTCTTCGACGCGCTGGACACGCTGGTCGCCGAGGGGCGCGTCGCCGGCTACGGGGTCAGCGTGGAGACCTCCGAACAGGCGCTCACCGCGATCGCCCGGCCCGGCGTGGCCAGCGTGCAGATCATCCTCAACGCGGTCCGGCACAAGCCGCTGGAGCGGGTGCTGCCGGCCGCCGCGGCGGCCGGGGTGGGCATCATCGCCCGGGTGCCGCTGGCCAGCGGCCTGCTCTCCGGCCGGTACGACGAGCAGACCACGTTCCCGGAGAACGACCACCGGACCTTCAACCGGCACGGCGAGGCCTTCGACGTCGGCGAGACGTTCTCCGGCGTCGACTACGACAGCGGCCTCGCCGCCGTACGCCGGCTCGCGCCGCTGGTCGGCGACGACCGGACGATGGCCCAGTTCGCCCTGCGCTGGGTCCTCGACCAGCCCGGCGTGACCGTGGTGATCCCCGGCGCCCGCTCGGCCGAGCAGGCGCGGCGCAACGCCGAGGCCGCCGGCCAGCCGGCACTGACCGACGTGGAGCTCGCGGCCGTGCGGGCCACCTACGACGAGCTGATCCGGCCGCAGGTGCACGACCGGTGGTGACCCCGACGGCGGGCCCGGCCGGCGCGGCGCCGTCGATGGTCGGCGTCACCGGGCATGCTGGACCGGGGCGGACGTCGGAGGGGGCGCGATGAGGGGTTGGTTCCGGCTCACCATGGGGCTGCTGGCCGTGGTGCTCGGTGCGCTCTGGACCGTGCTGGGCCTCGGCCACGTCGAGGGCAGCGCGCTGTCCGACCAGCGGGTCTGGGCGCTGGTCGGGCCGGCGACCGTCCTGGTCGGACTCGTCGCGCTCTGGTTCGGCATGCGGGCCCGGCGCCGCTGAGTCCCCGGTCGGGACAGGGAGAAGCCCCGCCTCCCGTGCGGGATGCGGGGCTTCGCGCGCCGACCGGCGTGGCCGGTGCGGTGTCAGCTCAGATGGGGCGGACCTGCTCGGCCTGCGGACCCTTCTGACCCTGGGCGATCTCGAACTCCACCCGCTGGTTCTCCTCCAGCGTGCGGTAGCCGCTGGTCTGGATGGCCGAGAAGTGGACGAACACGTCAGCACCCCCGCCGTCGACGGTGATGAAGCCGAAGCCCTTGTCAGCGTTGAACCACTTCACGGTTCCCTGCGCCATGTGTATCTCCTTCTAAAACTGGCGGCCGAGCACGCCGTGCGGCCGATTGGCCGTTTTCGAGCAGCGGCGCCTGAGGCGGCCCCCACGGAGGAGACTTCTCTCAACCCACGCGTCTCTCAACAGCGTGAGAAAGCAAACCACGTACGCAAAAACTCTGCACAGCCTAACCGACGAAATTCTCCGACATGTGACCTGAAGGTTGCGCGCAGACCGCCCGGGCGGCCCGCCACGCATACGCGAAAGGCCCCTTTCCCACACCCGGGAAAGGGGCCTTCAGCTGCTCAGGGTCAGTCCGGCCAGTGGCCGGTCAGCCGACGGACGCCGACCGCGCCGCCGCGGTCCACCGCCGCCCGGACCGCCGAGAAGATCGCGCCCTGCAGGGCCGCGGCGGCCAGGACCTCGCCCCAGCCGCGCTCCTCGTCGGTGGCGCTGGGGGCGTCGTCGTCGCCCGCCGCCAGCTTCCACACCTGCCGGAAGACCATGCCGGCGACCGCACCGGCGGCCAGGCCGAGCAGGACCCCCACCGGCTTGTACGCCGCCTTGCCGATCTTGCCGCTCACCTGCGCCTCCCTCGGACGATCGCCAGCACCACCACGGTCACCACGGCGCCGGCCGCGATGGCCGCCCACGGCAACGGGTTGCGCCCGACCGCCCCACCCTTCTCGTACGCCTGCGCCCGGACCAGCCGGGCCCGCTCCGCCGCGCGCCCGCGCACCCGGGCCGCGGTCAGCGCCGCCTGCTCGCGCATCCGCGCCTTCGCCTGCTCGGCGGAGTGCCGCACCAGCGCCTTCGGATCGGCCCTGGCGGCGAGCAGCTCCATCGTCTCACCGAGTTCCACCCGGGTCCGGCGGATCTCCTCACGGAGCGCCGCCACGTCCCCGGTCCCGTTGCCGGTCATGCCCGCCTCCCGTCCTTCACCGCGGCGGTGACCGTGTCGACGTCGGCCCGAACACTGCGGACCGCCGCCTCCGGCACCGGCGGGACGGCACGGCTGACCTGCTTCTTGCCCACGAGCGCCAGGATCCCGGCGAGCAGGAACAGCGCCACCGCCACGATCAGGGCGGCCAGCCACGCCGGCATGACCAGCGCCAGCAGCAGGATCACGGTGGCGACCAGCGCGCCGGCGCCGTAGAGGGCCATCACCCCGCCGCCGCCGAACAGACCAATCCCGATCCCGGCGTGCTTGCCCTTCTGGGTCAGCTCCGCGCGGGCCAGCGCCAGTTCGTCCCGTACCAGGCGGGTGACCTGCTCGGTGGCCCGTTGCACCAGTTCCGCGGTGGACGGCTCGTTCCCGGTCCGGGACGTGCTGCGACTCGCGACGTCAGCCATGCTGTCCTCCTTTCATCATCACCGCGCTGTATGCCCGGAGTCGCCGCCCGTCAATCCTGCGCGGGGCGGCCGGTCGGCCCGGCCGCCCGCCACCGGGCCCGGCGTGGCCGGAGTCCGGGGCGTGCGCAGCAGGTCCCCCGGAACGGGCCGGTCAAACCCGGCACCGGTGGTGAACCCGTCCGGCAGGCACAACGCGCCGTGCCGCGCCGGGGTCACGACCCGCCGACGCGCGGAGCCCCCGGCCACGCCGGAGGGCGGCCGGGGGCTCCGATCGGGTACGCGGTCAGCGACGCGCCTCGGCGTGGTCCTCCCGACCCACGAACACCTCGCTGCGGGCCTCGCCGTCGTCGCTGCCGCCGAAGACGCGCGCGTCGTCGGGGGCCTCGGTGTCGGCCGTGCGGCGCACCGGGCGGCGCGGCTGCACCGACTGCCAGGGAAGCGGGCCGGTGGCGTCGCCCACCTCGGTGCGCAGCCGGGGCAGGGCGGTCGGGCGGTGGTCGCGTACCCAGGTCACCAGGTGCTCGCGGACCAGGCAGCGCAGGTCCCAGAGGCTGCCGGCGTCGGCGGCGCTGACCAGCGCCCGGACCTTCACCGTCCCGCCGGTGGCGTCGGTCACCTGGAGCACGCAGACCCGGCCGTCCCACAGCTCGGTGCCCTCGCAGAGCCGCCGCAGCTCCTCCCGCATGGCCTGCACCGGAACGGCCCAGTCGAGGTCGAACTCGGCGGTGCCGAGCACCGCCGCCTCGGTGCGGGTCCAGTTCTGGAACGGCTTGCTGGTGAAGTAGGAGGTGGGCAGGATCAGCCGGCGGTCGTCCCAGATCTGCACCACCACGTAGCTGAGCGTCAGCTCCTCGATCCGGCCCCACTCCCCCTCGACCACCACCACGTCGTCGAGGCGGACCGCGTCGCTGAACGCGAGCTGCAGGCCGGCGAAGACGTTGCCTAGCAGGCTCTGCGCGGCCAGCGCGGCGACGACACCGACCACACCGGCGGAGGTCAGCACGCCCGCGCCGACACCGCGTACGGCCGGGAAGGTCATCAGCATCACGCCGACCGCGAGGATCACGATCACCGCGATGGTGAGCCGGCGTAGCAGCACCACCTGGGTGCGGACGCGCCGGGCGTGCCGGTTGTTCGGCACGTCCACCCGGAACCGGGCCAGCGCGGTGTCCTCGGCCACCACGAGCAGCGAGGCCACCAGCCAGGCGGTGGCCGCGATCATGGCCAGGACCAGGGTGTGCAGGACGAACTGCCGCCACGGGCTGCCCACCGCGTAGAGCGTGGAGAACCGGACCGCGATCTGCACGGCGACCACTGTCGCGGCGACCTGGAACGAGCGGTGCGAGTGCTCGGTCAGCTCGGTCATCAGCAGCGACCGGCGGCCGAGCCGCCGGGTGACCCGGTGCACCACCTGGACCAGCACCAACGCGACCGCCGCCGCGGCGAGCGCGGCGGCGACGGTCACGAGATAACTCTGCACGGATCTCTCTCCCTCCGCCCGGACGGGAATCGGGCAAAGGCCCAATGGTGCCCGGCGGTCCGGATATCGACCAGGTTCAGACCTTGCGATACCGGGACTGGAAGAAGCAGTAGACGCCGAACGCGGCGATGCCGAGCGCCATCAGCGCCAGCAGCCACGGCCCGTACGGCTGGTCGCGCAGCGTCCGCAGGGCGGCGTCGAGGCCGCGCGCCTTCTCCGGGTCGTACTTCACGGCGGCGACCACGATGAGCAGGCCGGCGATGGCGAAGACCGCGCCCCGGGCGGCGTAGCCGACCATGCCGAGGCGGCGGGTCAGCTGGCGGGTCTTCGGGCTCATCTCGCCGGTCTTGAGGTTGCGCTCGAACTTCTTCTTCAGGCCGTAGATCACCATGCCGATGCCGACCGCGGCGAGCACCAGACCGGCCAGGCCGACCAGCCAGCGGCCGCCGTCGGAGGCCATCAGCTTCTCGGTGAGCTGCTGCTGCTGGTTGGAGGAGTTGGAGCTGGCGTCCTGCACGACCTTGATCGCGGTCCAGCCCAGCCAGACGAAGACGATCACGCGGACGACCGAGGCGATCCGCTCGAAGGTCCGCTCCTTGCCGGTCCTGGACTGGTGCCCGACCAGCGCCTCGGAGGCCTGCCAGATCGCCATGGCGAAGAGGCCGATCGCGATCACGACCAGGAGGAACTTGCCGAGCGGCTGCTCGCCGAGGGTGCGCAGGGCACCGTTCTGGTTGCCCTCCTCGCCGGAGTTGCCGAAGGCGATCTGCAACGCCAACCAGCCGAAGAGGAGGTGCACGATCCCGTAGCCGATGAAACCGGCGCGGGTCAACAGTTCGAGCCACCTGCTGTTCTTGGCCTGGGCGGCGGTGGCTCCGGCGTTCCGGGTGAGAGACATGCGCCCTCAATCTCCCGGCGGGCGGTTTTCCAAACGTGGCCGCCCGCCGGCGCGGGCCGATAGCGATCAGCCGTTGGGGTTGCGCGCCACCCGCAGCACGACGTTCTGGTCGGTGACGCTGTCCAGGCTGACCTGGAAGCCGCCGACCTCGGTGGCCTGCTGGCCGGTGGTGAGCGAGAGCTGCTCACCGGCCACCTCGACGGTGACCTGGTCGTCCTGGGTGCCGATGAGCTTGGCCTCGACGCCGAGGATGGTGGCGCTGGCGTCCACGCCCCGGTCGAAGGTGATGGTGCAGGCGTCCAGGCCGCAGTCGGTGTCGGCGCCGTTCGAGCTGCAACCGGCGAGCAGCGCGGCGCCGAGGGCGAGACCGGCGAGCATCCCGGCGGCGCGTCGGGCGGGGGTCAGGGCGGAAGTGGCGCGTCGGTTCGTCACCTCCCCAAGGGTACGTGGCTCCCACCACCACCCGGTCGGGTGCGCGCTAGGGTGCCCGAATGGCATTCGACGTGGCCCGGGTGCGGGGGCTCTACCCCGCGCTGGGCGAGGGGTTCGTCCACTTCGACGGCGCCGGCGGCACCCAGACCGCCGCCCCGGTGATCGAGGCGGTGGCCGACGCCATGCGCGCCGCGACGGGCAACCGGAGCACCGCGTTCGCCCCCGGCCGACGCGCGCTGGACCTGGTCGCCGGGGCCCGGGCCGCGGTCGCCGACATGCTCGGGGCGGACCCGTCGGGGGTGGTGCTGGGCCCGAGCGCCACCGCGCTGACGTACACGTTGGCCCGGACGCTGGGCGCGGCCTGGCGGCCGGGCGACGAGGTGGTGGTCTCCCGGCTCGACCACGACGCCAACGTCCGCCCGTGGGTGCAGGCCGCCGAGGCGGCCGGCGCGACGGTGCGCTGGGCCGAGTTCGACCGGACCACCGCCGAACTGCCCGCCGGCCAGTACGCCGACCTGGTCACCGAGCGCACCCGGCTGGTGGCGGTGACCGCCGGCAGCAACGCGACCGGCACCGCGCCGGACGTGGCGACGATCGCCAAGACCGCGCACGCGGCCGGCGCGCTGGTCTGCGTGGACGGGGTGCACTCGGTCCCCCACGGTCCCACCGACCTGTCCTCGCTCGGCGCGGACTTCCTGGTCACCAGCGCGTACAAGTGGTCCGGGCCGCACCTGGCGGCGATGGTCGCCGACCCGGCCCGCTGGGAGTCGTTGCGCCCGGCGAAGCTGATCCCGTCGGCCGACGCGGTCCCCGACCGGTTCGAGTACGGCACGCCCAGCTTCCCGCTGCTGGCCGGCGTGACCGCCGCGGTGGACCACCTGGCGTCGCTCGACCCGGCCGCCGGCGGTGACCGGCGGGAGCGGGTACGCGCCGGCCTCGCCGCCGCCCAGGCGCACGAGGAGGCGGTCTTCGACCGGCTGCTCGCCGGGCTGACCGCGCGCCCCTTCGTGACCGTGTACGGCGCGCCGGCGCGCCGCTGTCCCACGGTGTCGTTCCGGGTGGCCGGGTGGACGCCGGCGCGGACCGCGGCGGCGCTGGGCGGGGCCGGGCTCTGCCTGTCCTCCGGCGACTACTACGCCTACGAGTACTTCCAGGCCATGGGCCTGCGCGACACCGGCGGCGCGGTGCGGGCCAGCGTCTACCACTACAACACGGTCGACGAGGTGGACCGGCTGCTGGGCGAACTGGACCGGCTGGCCGAGACCGAGGGGACAATGGTCCGGTGAGCTACCTGGTCGAGGAGAACGCCGCCAAGCACCGCTTCGAGATCCTGGTCGACGACGCGCTGGCCGGGTTCACGGCCTACCTGCCCCGGGGAGAGGTGCTGGTCTTCACGCACACCGAGGTCGACGACCGCTACCAGGGGCAGGGCGTGGGCGCGGCGCTGATCAAGGGCACGCTGGACCAGGTCCGGGCCCGGGGCGGCCGGGTGGTGCCCCGGTGCCCGTTCATGGCCGCGTTCATCGAACGTCACCCCGACTACGCCGACCTGGTCGTCGACGCGCCCTGAGACCCGGCCCGACCGGGGGACCTCCCCGCCCGGTCGGGCCGGGGGTTCAGCGAGCGCCGGCCAGCAGCTCGGCGGCGGCCCGGGCCGCCGCCGCGGTGGCGCCGTGGGTGGCGAGGTGCACCGCGCCGGTGACCAGCTCGGGCACGCCCAGCTCGACCACCACCGCGTCCGGGCGGGCGGTCAGGGCCCGGTCGACCGCGTCCCGCATCCAGTCGTGCCGGTGCAGGTCGCGCACGACCAGCACCAGTGGACGGCCGGCCGGTCCGGCGGCCGGGTCGGCGGGGAGCGCGTCGGCGGCGTACCGGGCGGTGGTGGTGCCGGGCGCGAGACGGGTCAGGGGCCCGGCGATGCCCCAGGGCGTCTCCTCGCCGATGGCGATGTTGCGCGGCGGCGCGAACTCCACCACGTGCGCCGGCCCGGCCAGCGGCAGCAGCCCGGGATCGCCGCTGACCCGCACCGCCCGGCGGGCGGCGGCCAGCCCGACCGGCGAGTCGCCGCGCCACGGCGGGCCGGCGACCCGCTGGGCCCGGGCGGCGACGCTCCAGGCGGCCAGCTGACCGACCCGCTTCGCGGCCTCGGCCAGGCGCTCCTCCGGCAGCTCGCCGCTGACCACGGCGGCGACGATCGCGTCGCGCAGCTCGCGGGCGTCGGCCTCGGTGGCCCGCTCCCCGCCCACGCAGATCGCGTCCGCCCCGGCGGCCAGCGCGCGCACCGCGGCGCCGGCGAAGCCGTACCGGTCGGAGACCGCCCGCATCTCCACCGCGTCGGTCACCACCACACCGCCGAAGCCCAGCTCCTCGCGGAGCAGGCCGCCCAGGATGCGCGCGCTCAGGGTGGCCGGCAGTTCCGGGTCCAGCGCGGGCACCAGCAGGTGACCGGTCATCACCGCCTGCACGCCGGCCGCCACCGCGGCCCGGAACGGGGCCAGCTCGACCGCGTCCAGCCGGGCCCGGTCGCCGCCGATGCGGGGCAGGTCGTGGTGCGAGTCGACCCGGGTGTCGCCGTGCCCGGGGAAGTGCTTGGCGCAGGCGGCGACACCGCCGGCCTGCAGGCCACGAACCCAGGCCGCGGTGTGACGGGCGACCAGGTCCGGGTCGGCGCCGAACGAGCGCACCCCGATGACCGGGTTGGCCGGGTTGGAGTTGACGTCGGCGTCCGGGGCGTAGTCGAGCGTGACGCCGACCGCGGCCAGCTCGGCGCCGAGGTCGCGGGCGACCTCCTCGGTCAGCGCCGGGTCGTCGACCGCTCCGAGGGCGAAGTTGCCGGGCCGGGAGCTGCCCCGGGCCGACTCGATCCGGGTGACGTCGCCGGCCTCCTCGTCGATCGCCACGATCACGTCCGGCCGCTCCGCCCGCAGGTTCGCCGTCAGCGTGGCGACCTGATCGTGGTCGACGACGTTGCGGGCGAACAGGACCACCGAACCGAGTCCCTCGCCGAGCCAGCGGCAGACCCACGGCGGCGGCGTGGTGCCGACGAAGCCGGGTTGCAGGACGGCGGCGGCGAGCGCCGCCAGGTCTCCGGTCGATCCCACGGTCCGCTCGCTCATGCGCTGTCGTACCCCCGTCTCCCCCACGGACCCGCCGGGGCCGGCGGGTGCTGACATGGTCACACCGCGCAGCGAAATAGTCAACAATCCTTACTGTAAGGCGGTGGCGATCGACGGACACCCGTGGGAGAGTGCGTCCATGCCCGTCCTGCCGCTCGCCGACGCCACCAGCGCCGCGGACATCCCCGGCGTACGCCTGCTCGGCCTGGTGGTCGGCGCCCTGTTCCTGCTGATCGCGATCCGGGCCATGTTCCGCCGCTGACCCCACCGGGTTGGACGCCCCGCGCGGGGGTAGGGCTTGCGGTGTCCGGACCCGGCGGAGGGGGCACCATGAAGATCGGCTATTTCCTGTCCAGCGAGGAGTACACACCGGCGGAGCTGCTGGCCCAGGCGCGCGGCGC
This sequence comes from Micromonospora sp. WMMA1996, assembly GCF_002573675.1. Lineage (NCBI taxonomy): Bacteria > Bacillati > Actinomycetota > Actinomycetes > Micromonosporales > Micromonosporaceae > Micromonospora > Micromonospora sp. WMMA1996. The sequence goes on from NZ_PDHU01000001.1 coordinate 3,290,681, forward strand.
CGAGCAGGCCGGCTTCGAGGCACTGTGGATCTCCGACCACTACCACCCGTGGGTCGACGCGCAGGGGCAGAGCCCGTTCGTCTGGTCCACCATCGGCGCGCTCAGCCAGGTCTGCCGGCTGCCCGTGACCACCGCGGTCACCTGCCCCACCGTGCGGATCCACCCCGCGGTGATCGCCCAGGCGGCGGCCACCAGCGCGGTGCTGCACGAGGGGCGGTTCGTGCTCGGCGTGGGCACCGGGGAGGCGCTCAACGAGCACATCTTCGGCGACGCCTGGCCGCAGGCCGACGTCCGGCTGGCGATGCTGGAGGAGGCGGTCGAGGTCATCCGCGAGCTGTGGCGCGGCGACTTCGTCAACCACCACGGCCGGCACTACACGGTCGAGCACGCCCGGATCTACACCCGGCCCGAGACGCCCCCGTCGATCTACGTGTCCGGCTTCGGTCCGAAGTCGATCGAGCTGGCCGCCCGGATCGGCGACGGCTACGTCAGCACCATGCCCGACGCCGACATGGTCCGCCGGTTCCGCGAGGCCGGCGGTGGCGACAAGCCGTGCCAGGCCGGCTTCAAGGCCGCCTACGCCGACACCGCCGACGAGGGCGCGCGGATCGCGTACGAGCGCTGGCCGAACGCGGGCGTGCCGGGCGAGCTGTCCCAGGTGCTCCCCTCGCCGCGCCACTTCGAGCAGGCCGCGCAGCTGGTCCGGCCGGAGCAGGTGCGTGAGGCGTTCGTCTGCGGGCGGGACGCCGACGCCCACCTGGAGATGATCGACCGCTACGCCAAGGCCGGGTACGACGAGGTCTACGTGGCCAACACCGGCCCGCACTGGCAGGGGTTGTTCGACCTCTACCAGCGCGAGGTCCTGCCCCGGCTGCGTTGATCGCGGCGCCGGTTTCGGGTCCGGACGCCGGGGGTAGCTGAGGCGCTTGATGAAACTGACCACGCACTCCACCAGCCTGCGCCGGGCGGCGAGGAACCTGTTCGGCTGGACCGCGCTGCGGCCCAACCAGCTGGCCGCCATGCGCGCCGTGATGAAGCGCCGTGACGCCCTGGTGGTGCTGCCCACCGGCGCCGGCAAGTCGGCGATCTACCAGATCCCGGCCAGCCTGATCCCCGGCCCGACAGTGGTCATCTCGCCGCTGCTCGCGCTCCAGCAGGACCAGATCGCCGCGCTCAACGAGCGGCAACGCCCGGAGCTGCGCGCGGTGCGGATCAGCTCGGACGAGAGCGCGACCCAGCAGGCGCAGGCGATCGAGGAGATCCGGGCCGGACGGGCCGAGTTCCTCTTCATCACGCCCGAGGCGCTGAGCAACCCGGACCGGCTCGCCGAGGTCCGCTCGCTCGGGCCGGCCCTGGTCGCGATCGACGAGGCGCACTGCATCTCGGCCTGGGGCCACGACTTCCGGCCGGACTACCTGGCGCTCGGCCACCTGATCGACGGCCTGGGCCGGCCGCCGGTGGTGGCGCTGACCGCCACCGCCTCCCCGCCGGTCCGCGACGACATCATCGCCCGGCTGCGGCTGCGCGAGCCCGAGGTGGTGGTCTCCGGGCTGGACCGGCCCAACCTGTTCCTCGAGGTGGCCTACTGCCCCACCGACGACTACCGGTGGCGGCGGCTGGTCGCGCTGCTGCGCGACGACGAGCGGCCCGGGATCATCTACGTGCCGACCCGGCGGGCGGCCGAGGAGCTGGCCGGACGGCTGACCGACGCCGGTTTCCCGGCCGAGTTCTACCACGGCGGCATGCCCACCGCCGCGCGCCACGAACTGCACGAGGCGTTCCTCGCCGACCGGGTGCCGATCATGGTGGCGACCTCGGCGTTCGGCATGGGCATCGACAAGCCGAACATCGCCTGGGTGGTGCACATGGCGCTGCCCGACTCGCCGGACAGCTACTTCCAGGAGATCGGCCGGGCCGGCCGGGACGGCTCGCCGTCGCGCGTCCTGCTGCTCTGGCGCGCCGAGGACGTCGGACTCCAGCGCTACTTCAGCGGCGGGCTGCCGGACGAGAAGGAACTGTGCGAGTTGGCCGCGGTGCTGCGGAGCAAGCCCCGCACCCGCAAGGAGCTGCGCGAGCTGACCGGGCTCGGCCCGCGCAAGCTCGGCCAGTACCTGTCCCTGCTGGAGCAGATCGGCGCCGCCGAACCGCGCGCCAAGCAGCGCGTCGGCGCCCCCCGGTACGCCCCGGACGCCGCCGAGTCCGGTCGGGCCGCGCTGGCCGAGGCCGAGCGGCAGCAGACCGTGACCCGGTCGCGGACCGACATGATGCGCGCCTTCGCCGAGACCACCGGCTGCCGGGGGCAGGTGCTGCTGGCCTACTTCGGCGAGCAGATGACCGAGGTCTGCGCCCACTGCGACAACTGCCACGCCGGCACCAGTGTGGCCAACGACGGCGCGGTCGGCCCGTTCCCGGTGCACAGCCAGGTGCGCCACCCGGAGTGGGGATCCGGACTGGTGCTCAACTACGAGGACGACCGAATGACGGTGCTCTTCGACGAGGTGGGCTACAAGACGCTGTCCGTGCGCGTGGTGTCCGAACAGGGCCTGCTGGAGCTGGACTAGCCTGACCCGGGCACCGCGTGGTGCCCGTGACAACGACGACCATGGCGAAAGGGGCCTGATCGTGATCGAGCAGCCGGCGTACACCCGGTTCGGTGTCTCCGACGAGGAGTGGGGGCTGCTGGTCGGTCTGCCGCAGGCGGTGCTCACCGCGGCCGCCGCGGCGGAGTCCGACGGCACCCGGCGCACCATGGCGGAGAACGCCGCCGGGTTGGAGACCATCGCCGCGGGGCGCGAGTCGGCGAGCCCGCTGGTGGCCGCCGTGGCCGGCGAGGTCGTCTCGCGGGTGGGCGACCCGGAGACCGGCGCGGAGCTGCCGGTCATCACGCCGGACGACCCGAAGGCCATGATCGAGGACGTGCTCGCCCGGGCCGGCCAGGCGTCCGCCCTGCTCGCCGGCCGGGTGGACGAGGGGCAGGCCGGCGCCTACCGGCACTGGCTGGTGGAGATCGCCGAGCAGGTGGTGGGCGCCGCCTCCACCGGCGGGATCCTGGGGATCGGCGGCGACGTGGTCAGCGACTCCGAGCGCCGGTTCCGGGACCGGCTGTCGCACGTGCTCAACGACTGAGTGACGGAGGTCACGCCCCGCGGTTGCCGCCTTGCCCGGCCCGCGGGGCGTCGTGCTTCATGAGATACGACGAACCCCGGGGGTCGCTCATGGACACGGCGTTGACACGGCAGGTCTTCGACACCGAGCAGGTGCCGGCCGCCGACCGGTTCGGGCTGTGGCTGGAGATGCTCGCCCGGACGCCGACGCTGATGCGGGTCCGCACCGCGCACGCGGACGACTTCACGGCGCGGGCGGAGTTCCTCGAACTGGGCCCGATGCAGCTCATCCGGCACCGCTACCCCTCGCTGCACGGCGTGCGGACCCGCAAGCTGATCCAGCGCTCCGAAGGGGACTGCTACCTGCTCGCGTTGACGCTGCGCGGCACCGGCGTCGCGAACCAGGACGGGCAGCGCGGCATCTGCCCACGGGGCGACTTCACCTTCTACGACTGCGCCCGACCGCAGGAGCTGATCCACCACGCCGACGAGGACGAGCGGGCCGCGTCGATCGTCGCGCTCATCCCGTACGACGCGCTGCCGCTGCCGCACCGCCGGCTCGCGCCCCTGTTCGCCGGTCGGATGTCCGGCGCCGAAGGGATCGGCGCGCTGCTGGCCGACTACCTCATCCGCATCACCGGCCACCCCGAGCAGTACCACGCCGCCGACGCCGAACGCCTGGGCGGCGTCGCCCTCGACCTGGTCGCCACGCTGCTCGGCCGGAACCTCGTCTCCGAGGACGCCGTGCCCACCGAGATCCGCCGCCGCGCCCTGCTCAACCAGGTGCGCGCGTACGTGCGGCAGCACCTCGGCGACGCCACGCTGGACCCCCGGCGCATCGCCGAGGCGCACCACCTCTCGGTGCGCTCCCTGCACCGGCTCTTCGAGGCCGAGGAGACCACGGTCGCGGCGTTCGTCCGGGACGAGCGGCTGGCCCGGTGCCGCCGCGACCTCGCCGACCCGGGCCTGGGGGACCGGCCGATCCAGGTCATCGCCGGCCGGTGGGGGTTCCGGGACAAGGCCCACTTCAGCCGCGCCTTCCGGGCCGCGCAGGCGGAGACACCGCAGGCGTACCGGGCCCGCCACCTGGAACGGGCACGGATCGTCAACACCACGGCGTCCGAAGTCAACCCGGCCCGGGCAGACTGAGGACGGGCCGACGCCGGCAACCGGCGTCAGCCCACTGGTAACGGGGGGCCGTGGCGCGGCGCCCGCGGTGGGTCCCGCCGCGGGCGACCGCCCCCGGTGGTCGCCCGCCACCGTTCAGTCCGCCTCCTCCTCCAGCAACGCCAGGACGGACTTCTCCACCGCCTCCCGCGGCATCTCCGGCTGCACCGGCGCCAGCACCCCGTCGTGGTAGAGGTCGACCACGCGTGGGTCCACGTAGGACGTCCGGGCCACCGTCGGGGTGTTGCCGAGCAGCTCGGCGACCGACCGCATGACCGCGGCGACCGCCCGCCGGCGGCCGGTGACGGACCGCTGCGGGCCCACCGTGGCCAGTTCGGCGGCGGCCAGGACGGTGGCGTGCCAGGTGCGGAAGTCCTTCGCGGTCATCTCCCCGCCGCTGGCGTCACGCAGGTAGTCGTTGACCTCGTCGCTGCGCACGTCCCGCCAGGACCGCCCGTCCCAGTAGCCGAAGAGCCGTTCCTGGGCGCGCCGCCGCCGGCGCAGGTTGAGCAGCACCTGGCACAGCTCGGCGTCCTCGATCCGGCGGACCTGCTCGATGCCGCCCTTCGCCGGGAACTCGAAGACCACGCACCCGCCGCGCGAGCGGGCGTGCTCGGGGCGCAGCGTGGCCACGCCGAACGTCGGGTCGTCGCCGGTGGCGTACTGGTCGCTGCCCACCCGGAACGCCCCCATGTCGAGCAGCCGGGCCACGGTGGCCAGCACCCGCTCCCGCCGCAGCCCACGCAGCGCCAGGTCGTGCGCGACCCGGTCGCGCAGCGCGGGCAGCCGGTGGGCCACCTCCAGCACGTGGTCGAACTTCGCCTCGTCCCGCTTGCGACGCCACTGCGGGTGGTAGACGTACTGCTTGCGGCCGGCAGCGTCGATGCCGGTGGCCTGGATGTGTCCGTTCGGGAACGGCGAGATCCACACGTCCCGCCAGGCGGGCGGGACGACCAGCTCGCGCAGGCGCGCCAGCTCCGCCTCGTCGCGCACCGGCTCGCCCTTCGCGTCCAGGAAGAGCCAACCCTGGCCGCGACGCCGGCGCCCGTAGCCCGCCCGGCCCGGGTCGCTACGCCGCAACCGCACCGGAGACCCGTTCCACCTCGGCCACCGCCGCCACCACCTCGTCGATCCCGATGGCACCCAATGTCGGGTGGGTTCCTACCCCGGCGAAACCCGCTGAATCCCGGTCGGGTCCGGCAGCCCGCGTGCCGCCGAGCACCCGGTGCCGGGGCCGGTCGGCCGGCGGACCCCAGCGCTCCGCCGGCACCGGACCGAACAGCACCACCGACGCGGTCCCGTATCCGGTGGCGAGGTGGGCCACGCCGGTGTCGCCGCTGACCACCAGCCGCGCGTCGGCCACCAGCGCGGCCAGTTCGGCCAGGCCGGTACGGCCGGCCAGCACCGCCTCCGGCGGCAGCCCCGCGTCGCGGGCCACCCGGGCGGCCAGCGCCCGCTCGTCCGCCGAACCGGTGAGCACCACCCGGTGCCCGCGCGCGGTCAGCGTCCGGGCCAGCCCGGCGAACCGGTCCGCCGGCCACCGCTTCGCCGGGACCTTGCTGCCCGGGTGCAGCACCGTCACCCCGGCCGGTACGCCGGGTCCGGCCGGCCGGCGCAGCGCCAGGTCACCCGGGTCGGCCGGCAGCCCGTACGCGTGCAGCAGCCGGCACCAGCGGCGTACCTCGTGCTCGTCGTCGTCCCAGGCCGGGCCGTCCGGGTGGCCGCCGGCCGGGTTGCGGTAGGCGAGCAACCGGGTGGGCCGGACGGTGGCCAGTGCCCGGTGCGACTCGGGGCCCCGGCCGTGCAGGTTCACCGCCACCTCCGGCGGTGGTCCGGTCCAGTCGACCCGGTCCGGCCCGTCGGTGGGCAGCACCCGGTCGACCGACCCGGTCAACGCGGCCAGCGGCGCCAGCCAGGCCGGCGCGGCGAGCACCAGCTCCCGTCCGGGCAGCCCGGCGCGCAGGCCGCGCAGCGCCGGGACGGCGGTGGCAAGGTCGCCGACGCCGAGCGCCCGCAGCACCAGGATCACGGGTACGACGACTCCTGCGCGGCGCAGACCACCATCTCCCGGACCGCGCAGCCGGCCGGCTGGGACAGCGCGAACATGACCGCGGCGGCGGTGTCGGCGGGTTCGTTCAGCACGGCGTCCGGGCCGGGACGGTACTGGGCGTCCCGCTCGTCGAAGAAGGCGGTGCGCATGCCACCGGGGATCAGCAGGGTCACCCCGACCGCGCCGGCCAGCTCGGCGGCGAGGGCGCGGGTGAAGCCGACCACCCCGAACTTCGCCGCGCAGTAGGCGGTGGCGTCACTGACCGCCTTGACGCCGAGGGTGGAGGCGACCGTGACGATGCTGCCCCGGGACGCCTCCAGGTAGGGCAGCGCCGCCCGGATCACCGCCGCCGTGGCGAGCAGGTCCACCGTCACGATCCGCTCCCAGGTCTCGGCCGGCACGTCGATCAGCTTCCCGGGCACGTCCATCCCGGCCGCGGTGACCACCGCGTCCAGTCCGCCGGAGCGTTCCGCGAGGTCCCGCGTGGCGGCCTCGGCGGCGCGGGTGTCGGCCAGGTCGCACTCGGCCCACGGCACCCCGTCGGCGGGACGCTGCCGGTCCAGCACGAGCGGCCGGCCGCCGGAGCGGGCCACGGCGGCGACGACGGCCGCGCCGAGCCCGCTGGACCCGCCGGTGACCAGGACGGTGGGACCGGCTCCGGGCTGGCCGGCGCTCATGCCGCCGCCCGCCGTCCGGTGGTGCCGGACCGGATGCCTCGCTCGCTCATCGTGCTCCCTTCGCCGTGGACCGGACGGTCGTCTCCGCGACGGCCTCCGCCGGGGTCACCGTCGCGGCCGGCCAGCCGCCGTGCCCGCGGCCCGCGCGGGCCGCCGCGATCATGTCGGTGGTGGAGCGCCCGTCCAGGTACGGCACGACCACCGTGTGCCCGCCCCAGCGGGCGAGGACCTCCGCCTCGGGCAGCGTCTCGGTGCCGCCGCCGCTGGCGTAGTCGCCGCCCTTGACCCAGATGTCCGGGCGCAGCCAGGACAGCGCCGCCTGCGGCGTCGACTCGTCGAAGATCAGCACCGCGTCCACGCAGCCCAGCGCGGCCAGCAGCCGACCCCGGTCGCCCTGCGGCACGACCGGGCGCTCCGGCCCCTTGAGCCGGGCCACGCTGGCGTCGGAGTTCAGGCAGACCACCAGGCAGTCGCCGAGCTGCCGGGCCGCCTGGAGGGTCGCCACGTGCCCGGCGTGCAGCAGGTCGAAGCAGCCGCCGGTGGCCACCACGGTGCCGCCGGCCGCGCGTACCCGGGACACCACCTCGCCGGCCGCGCGGGCGCCGATCCGCTCCCCGCCCACGGTGACCACCGCCGGGGCGGCGGTCCGGACCAGCGCCGGCAGCGCCGTCGCCACTCCCCCGTCGGCCACGTACGCGGACGCCTCGGCGACCGCCTCCTGCACCGCCTCGGACACCAGCGCGCCCCGGGCCAGCGCCAGCGTGGCGGTGGCCGCGAACCGGTCCCCGGCGCCGCAGGTGTCCCCCTCGGCGGCCGGCGCCGGCACCACCAGCGGGGTGGAGCCGGCGTGGCACAGCAGCGCGCCGTCCCCGCCCAACGTCACCGCGACCGCGCCCGCCTGCCAGCGCCGGCGCAACGCCTGCGCGCTGCGGGACGCGGTGGACAGGCGGGAGCCGCCCGGCGGGACCTTGGCCAGGTCGCGGGCCTCCGGCTCGTTCGGGGTGGCCAGGTGCACGCCCGGCACCGCCGCCGGGCCGCGCGGGTGCGGGTCCCAGACCACCGGCGCCCGGGTGGCGGCGAGCGCGGCGCGCAGCGCCGGTAGCCCGGCGACCCCCCGGCCGTAGTCGCTGACCAGCACCGCGGACGCGGCGGCGAGCAGCCGCAGGACGGCCTCGCTCGGCTCCCCCGGCACACCGGTCGCCCCGCCCCGGTCGTGCCGCAGGAGCACCCGCCCCCGGGCCCGCAGCCGGATCTTCTCCGGCGTCGCGCCGGCCAGCGGGAGCGCGTACAGCCGCACCCCGGCGGCGGCGAGCAGGGTGCCCAGCCGCGCCCCGCCGGCGTCGTCGGCGACGGCGGTGACCAGCGCGACCTCGGCGCCCTGCGCGGCCGCGAAGACCGCGGCCAGGCCGGCGCCGCCGGGGCGGTCCACGGACGTGGTCTCGTCCAGCACCGGCACCGGGGAGTCCGGGCAGAGCCGGTTCACCAGCCCCTCGACGTCCCGGTCCAGCAGCGTGTCACCGAGCACCACCACGGGTCCCGCCATGCTCGACCTCCTCATCGGGCCTGCACCTCCGGATCCGGGTCGTCGAGCACCACCTCGACGCCGGCGCGCACCGGTCCGGCCGGGGCGCGGGCGGCGAGCGCCGCGGGCAGCGCCCGGTCGACGTACTCGCAGAGCACGTGCACGGCCACCAGGTGCAGCTCCTGCACCACCTGCCCGTCCGGCGAGTCGATCGCGAGCCGTTCGTGGCAGAGGTCGGCGAGGGGGTTGGGGGCGGGGCCGGTGAAGGCCCAGCAGCGCAGTCCGGTGGCGTGGGCGGCGTGGGCGGCGGTGAGGAGGTTGGGGCTGGTGCCGCTGGTGGACAGGAGCAGGAGGAGGTCGTCGGGTCGGCCGTGGGCGCGGACCTGGCGGGCGAAGATTTCGTCGTATCCGTAGTCGTTGCCGATGGCGGTGAGGGCGCTGGTTTCGGCGTGCAGGGCGATGGCGGACAGGGGTTGGCGGTCGTGGCGGAGTTTGCCGACGAGTTCGGCGGTGAGGTGTTGGGCTTCGGCGGCGCTGCCGCCGTTGCCGGCCACCAGCAACCGCCCGCCGGCGGCGAGCCGGTGCGCCACCTCCTGACCCCAGCGGGCCAGCAGGTGCTCCGCGTCCCGCAGCGGCAGCAGCGCGGCGGCCAGCCGGGTCAGGTGGTCCTCCAGCACCGTCCCGCCGGCAGCCGGCGCGGCCGCCATCAGGCGACCACCCGGGTCGGCCGGCGCACGGTGGCCACCTCGCCGTACAGCTCGCCCAGCCGGTCGGCGGCGGTGGCCCAGGAGTAGCGGGCCCGGGCCCGCTCCAGCGCCGCGGTGGCGTAGGCGAAGCGGCGGATCCGGTCGCCGAGCAGGCCGCGGATCGCCGCGCCGAGCGCCGCCGGGTCGCGGGCCGGCACCAGGTCGCCGGTACGTCCCGGCACCACCGTGTCGATCAGCCCGCCGACCGCGGTGCCGACCACCGGCACGCCGCACGCCATCGCCTCCAGCGGGGTGAGCCCGAACGGCTCGTACCAGGGGGCGGCGACCAGCACGTCCGCCGAGCGGTACCAGCGCCCCATCTCCTCCCGGGGCACCGCGCCGACGAGGCGGACCCGGTCGGCGAGGCCGAGCGAGTCGGCGAGCGCCCGCAGGCGCAACGCGTACGGGTCGGTCTCCAGCAGGCCGGCCGGTGGTCCGCCGACCACCACGCACTCGGCGTCGGGGACCGACGCGACGGCCTGGATGACGTCCTGGAAGCCCTTGCGTTCGACCAGTCGGCCGACGGTGAGGATGCGGGCCCGGCCGCCGTCCCGCTCGGCGACCGGGCCGAGCGGACCGAAGGTGGACAGGTTCACCCCCGACGGCACGACGGTCATCCGGGAGCGGGGCACGCCCATCCGGACCAGCTCGGCGACCTCGTCCTGGCACTGGGCGACCACCCGGTCCACCGCGCGGCCCAGGTCCCGTTCGTGGTCGATCCGCCCCGGCGGGCTGGTGTCCTGGGCGCCCTGGTGGCGGCGCTTGACGGTGCCCAGCGCGTGGTAGGTCTGCACCACCGGCACGCCGGTGCGCCGGGCCGCGGCGAGCCCGGCCAGTCCGCTCATCCAGAAGTGCGCGTGCACGACCTCGGGCTGCCAGTCGCCGCGGCGCCACCGGTCGGTCAGCCAGTCGGAGAACGCCGGCATGTACGGCAGCAGGTCGTCCTTGGCCACCGGCTCGGCCGGGCCGGCGGGCACGTGCACCACCTCGTACCCGTCCGGGGCGCGGACGGTCACCGGCAGGTCCACCGCGTCGAGCCGGGTGTAGACCCGGACGTCGTGACCGGCGGCCGCGAGCGCGGCGGAGAGCTCGGCGACATGCGTGTTCTGGCCACCGGCGTCCTCCCCGCCGAGGACGGCGAGCGGGCTGGCGTGTTCCGAGATCATCGCGATGCGCATACTTCCTCCTCCAGCAGCCGGTCCCAGTCGGCGAGGAATCGCTCCAGGCCGTAGCGGTCGCGGGCGGCGGCCCGGGCCGCGGCGCCCGCCCGGCGGGCGGCCGCCGGGTCGTCCAGCAGGCCCCGGGCGGCGTCGACCAGCACGTCGACCCGGGTGGAGAGCGCGCCGGCGGCGGGTGGCACCGCCTCCACCGCCTCGGTGGTGGCCAGGGCCACCACCGGCATGCCCATGGTCATCGCCTCGATCAGGCTGAGCCCGAGTGAGGTCCAGCGGCACAGGTGCAGGTAGGCGCGGCGCCGGGCCAGTTCGGCGTGCATGGCGTGCTGCGGCACGTCGTCGTGGCTGGTCAGGCGGTCCTCGGGCAGCCCGAGGTGGGCGGCGAGCCCGGCCACCTTCATGCCGTAGACGTCCAGCGGCGCCAGTGCGGCGAACCGGGCGAGCAGGTCGGTGCCGGTGACCCGCCAGCGGCGTACCGGCTCGTTGATGACCACGGCGAGGCGGTCGAGTTCGCCGGTCCATTCGGTGGTGGGGGGGACGACGCCGTGTTCGACGACGGTGGTGCGGGTGGTGCCGTTGTCGTAGAAGAGTTCGTTGAAGTGGGTGACGTGGGTGAGCAGGAGGTCGTCGCGGTCGGCCATGGGGTGGCGGGTGTGGGGCACGTCGCCCTTGGGGGTGTTGTGTTCGACGTAGATCGCGGGCAGGTCGCGTCCGGGGCGGCGGCGCAGCCATTCGGTGGCCAGGTCGAGTTCTTCGGGGCGTTGCAGGATGACCAGGTCGACGTCGGTGTGGGCGAGGTCCTCGGGGGTGATCTCGAGGGCGTTGTCGGGCCAGGGGTAGGTGCGGGCGCGGCCGAGTCCGTAGGGGCCGCGGTCGGGGGTGACGGGTACCAGGTAGCGGTGTTTGCCGTGGACGAACGACGTGGTCCACGAGCCGTGCACGTGCCACAGCAGGATGTTCATCCGACCACCCCGCCGGGGACGGGCGCCGGCACGGCGGCGGGCACGCCGAGCAGTCGCAACGCCTCCAGCACCCGGCCCGGCTCGACCGCCGACAGACACGGGTGCCCGGGCACCGGGCAGGCGGTGGCCCGGGTGTCGCGGCAGGGCGCGGCGGCGTCGCCGAGGCGGACCGTGGGCACCCGGTAGGGCCCCCACTGCCCGAACGGGACGGTCGGCGCGAAGAGGCTGACCACCGGCACGCCCAGCGCCGCGGCCAGGTGCGCCGGGCCGGTGTTGCCGACCACCAGCGCGCCGGCCCCGGCGATCACGCCGGCCAGCTCGCCGAGTCCGGTACGCCCACCCAGGTCGACCCCGCCGGCCGCGGCGACCCGGGCGGTCAGCTCGCGTTCGTCCGGCCCGCCGGTGACCAGCACCCGGTGCCCGGCCGCGCCGAGCACCCGGACCACCCGGGTGGCGAGTTCCACCGGGCAGGCGCGGGTCTCCACCGAGGACCCCGGGTGCAGCACCACGTAGCCGGGCGGCCCGGCGGCGGCCGGCACCGGCGGCAGCCGGTCGGTGCGCAGCCGGAGGCCGGGTTGGTCGTCGGGGGGCAGGTGGTAGCCGGCGGCGGCGGCGAGGGAGAGGGCGCGTTCGGGTTCGGGGACGCCGGCGGGGACGCGGTGGCGGACGTCGAGCAGGGCGCCGGGGTAGTCGTCGCTGATGGCGCTGATGTGGGCGATGCCGGCGAGGCGCAGCAGCAGGGCCAGGGGCAGGGGTGACTGGTGGAAGCTGGTGAAGATGACGGCGTCGTCGGCGCCGACGGCGGCGAGCCGGGCGGTGAGGGCCTGGATGGCGTCGGGGTCGACGGGTGGGGCGGGGGCGTCGATCCACGGCAGTGGCCATTCGATGATCTCGTCGACGCCGGGCAGCAGTTCGGCGGCGGCGCGGCCACGGGGGCCGCACAGGAGCACCACCCGGTCCGCGCCGGCCGCGACCGCGCGGATCCCGGGGCCGGTGACCAGCACGTCCCCGGCCGCGTCGCTGCGGACCACCAGCACGGTCCCCCGGGCCGCCCGACGCGCGGGCGCCGGGGCGGCCACCAGTCGCATCCGGGCCAGCACGGTGTCCACCGCGTCCGGCAGGTCGGCGGCGACCGTCGGCGCGGCGGCCACCTCGGCCGCCCGGGTGGCCGGCGTGGGCACCAGGACGCCGGCGGCGCCGGCCGCGGCGGCGGCGGACATGTCGGCGCCGATGTCCCCGATCAGCACGCAGCGGGTCGGCACGGTGCCGAGCGCCCGGGCGGCGTCATGCACCAGGCCGGGCGCGGGCTTGCGGCAGGCGCAGCGGTCCGCCTCCGCGTGCGGGCAGATCGCCCAGTGGTCGAACGGACCGAGCAGCTCCTCGACCCGGGCGTGGACCCGACGCATGTCCTCGGCGGTGAAACACCCCCGCGCCAACCCGGACTGGTTCGTCACCACGGCCAACCGCAACCCGGCCGCCCGCAACCGGTCCAACGCCTCCCGCGCCCCCGGCACCGGCCGCACCTTCTCCGGATCCCCGTTGTACGGCACGTCCTCCACCAGCGTGCCGTCCCGATCCAGCAGCACCGCGTCGTACAGGCCGGACGGGGGCCGGCCAGAACCCGGGCCAAACCCGGCTGACCTGCACTGATCCCGCTCGTGGTCCGGTTGCACGGGCGGCGGGTTCCCGAGCCCCCGAGGAGTAAACGTCACCTTCGGCGGAGCCCACCCCCGCGGCGCCGCACGGCCGGTCCACGCCTGCCACGCCCCGGCCCGGTGCGGCGATACCCGCCGCCCCGGAGAAGCTAACCCGTCCGCCGTTAGCGGCGGCCCCGGCAGGGGTACCGGACAGTGGTGGCAGTTGTGGAGAAAGTGATCGACGCACCCCCGGACCAGGTCTTCGAGGTGCTCGCCGACGGATGGACGTACAGCGACTGGGTGGTCGGCACCGCGCACGTGCGGGACGTGGACGACGACTGGCCGCGGGTCGGCAGCCGGTTGCACCACCGGGCCGGCCCCTGGCCGTTCTCGCTGCAGGACGCCTCCACCGTGCTGGAGTGCCGCGCGCCGCACCGGCTCGTGCTGCGGGCCGGGCTCTGGCCGGCGGGTGAGGCGATCGTGGCGTTCGTCCTGGAGCCGCTGGACGACGGGCGGACCCGGGTGACGATCGGCGAGGACTTCGCCGCCGGTCCGCTGCGCTGGGTGCGCACCAAGCTGAACGATCTGGTGCTGCACCAGCGGAACAAGGAGACGCTGGCCCGGCTGTCGGACATCGCCACGCGACAGCGGCCGGACCGGTGATCGGACGGTCGCGGGGCGTCTGTGCGGAGCCGGTCAGGTGGACTGGCTACCCTCTCTGGTGAACCTGTCGGCCGACCGAGGAAGTCCGTGATGATCGAACCCGTGCAGTTGCCCTCCCCGTGGGCGGACGCGCGCCTGACCGTCGTCGTTCCGACCTACAACGAGGCGGGCAACCTCCCGGTGCTGGTCGAGCGCCTCCTCGCGCTGCCGCTGCCGGGGCTGAAGGTGCTCGTCGCGGACGACAACTCCCCCGACGGCACCGGCGAGGTGGCCGACAAGCTGGCCATCGAGCACCCCGACCGGATCCTGGTGGTGCACCGTCCGGGCAAGGAGGGCCTCGGCCGGGCGTACGTGGACGGGATCAGCCGCGCGATCGAGGACGGCGCGGAGTTCGTCGCCCAGATGGACGCCGACCTGTCGCACCCGCCGGAGGCGTTGCCCGGCATGCTCGGCGCGCTGCTCTCCACCCAGGCGGCCGTGGTCATCGGCTCCCGCTACGTGCCCGGCGGCGAGCTGGACGAGAACTGGCCGCTCTACCGCCGCGCGCTCAGCGGCTGGGCGAACCTCTACGTGCACACGCTGCTGCGGGTGCGGATCCGGGACCTGACCGCCGGTTTCAAGATCTGGCGGGCGGACGCGCTGCGCACCATCGGGCTGGACCGGGTGCAGTCCAACGGCTACAGCTTCCAGGTGGAGATGCACTACCTCGCCACGAAGCTCGGCCACACCATCCTGGAGGTGCCGATCCGCTTCGAGGAGCGCCGCGAGGGCGACTCGAAGATGACCACCGCCACCAAGATCGAGAGCGCGTTGATGCCGTTCAAGCTGCGCAGCCGGCACCGCAACCTCGACTCCTGACCGGCCCTCCGGCCCTCGCTCGCCGACAGATGCACGCCGCGTCACCGTGACGCGGCGTGCATCTTCGTATCTCGGGTGGACCGGCGCCTGCGCGGGTCAGCGGTAGACCGAGCGGTGGGCCGCGGCGATCGCCCGGGCGTACACGCCGCCGGTGACGGCCCGGTCGCGGGCCAGGGCCGCGCGGGCCGCGTTCGCGCCCGGCGCGCCGTGCACGCCGCCGCCGGGGTGCGCCGAGGCGCTGGCCAGGTAGAGCCGGTCCACCGGGGTGTCCGCCCGGCCCAGGCCGGGGATCGGCCGCAGGAAGAGCTGCTGGTACGCCGCCGCGGTGCCGCCGCCCAGCGCGCCGCCGACCAGGCTCGGCTCGGCCTCCTCCAGGTCGGCCGGACCGGCCACGTGCCGCCCGACGACGGACGCGCGGAAACCCGGCGCGGCCGCCTCCAGCACCTCCTCCATCCGGTCCACGTGCCCGGCGACGTCCTCGGCCCGCCAGTTCCGTCGGAACGGCAGGTGGGTGTAGGACCAGAGCGACTCGGTGCCCGGCGGTGAGTGGCTCGGGTCGGCCACCGTCATCTGGCCGACCAGCAGGAACGGGTCCGTCGGCACCTCACCGCGGGCCAGCGCGGCGGCGTACGTGGTGAGCCCGTCCAGGTCCGCGCCGAGATGCACGGTGCCGGCGCCGGCCAGCTCGCGGTTCTGCCACGGCATCGGCGCCGACAGCGCCCAGTCGACCTTGAGCGTGGAGCCGTCCCACCGGAAGTGCGCCAGGTCCTCCACCAGCCGGGGCGGCAGCGCCGCCGCGCCCACCAGGTCCAGGTAGAGCGCCGGGGCGGGGACGTCGGCGAGCACGGCACGTCGGGCGCGCCAGTCGGTCCCGCCGGCGGTCCGCACGCCCATCGCCCGCCCCCGCGCGGTGAGCACCCGCTCGACCCGGGCGCCGTACTCGATCCGACCGCCACGGGCGACGAGCCGGTCGACCAACGCGTCGGTGATCCGCTGCGCGCCGCCCACCGGCACCGGCCAGCCGACCTGCTGGCCGAGCATGGCGAGCAACCAGCCGTACACCCCCGAGCCGGCCTCCTCCGGGGACAGGTCGGTGTGCAGGGCGCAACCGGCCAGCAGCGCCGGCCCGCCCTCGCCGTCGAAGAGCTCCGCGCCGAGCTTGCGCACCGGGAGCACGAGCCGCCGGGCCAGCCGCAACGCGCCGGCGACCCGGAGCCGGCGCAGCAGGCCCAGCCCGCCGCGCACCGGCGGGAACGGGCTGGTGATGGCGTCCAGCATCGGCTCGGCCACCTGGCACCAGTCCGCGTACGCGTGCCGCCAGCGCTCCCCGTCGCCCGGGGCGAACGTCTCCATCGACGCGGCCGTGCGGTCGAGATCGCGGTTGACCACCGCGGCCCGGCCGTCCGGGAGCAGGTGCGCCAGCACGTCCGGCGCGTTGGTCCAGGACAGGCCGTGGCCCTCCAGGTCGAGCCCGCCCAGCACCGGGGAGGCGTAGCCGAGCGGATAGAACGAGCTGTAGAGGTCGCTGAGGTAGCCGGGTGCGGTCACCTGCGCCGAACGCACCGCTCCGCCGGGCGCCTCGGTGGCCTCCAGCACGAGGACGTCCCAGCCCGCGTCGGCCAACAGGTTCGCGGCCACCAGACCGTTGTGCCCAGCCCCGATGACGACGGCGTCGGCGGTCGAAATCATCCGATCCGCCTACCCGGCCGGTCACCGGGCGAAACGCGTTTGCCTCGCCCGGACCGGGGCATCCATGGCCGCATGTACACGGTTGCGCAGCTCATAGGTGGGGTGTGGGGCGCCGGTGGCGAGGGCGGCGAACTGGTCGTCCACGACCCGGCCGACGGATCGCCCGTGACCCGGGCGCCGGTGGCCACGGCGGACGAGGTGGCCAAGGCGGTCGAGGCCGCCCGGGGCGCCGCCGCGGAGTGGGCGGCCACCGCGCCGGCCGAACGGGCCGCCGCGCTGCACCGGGCGGCGGACGCGGTCGAGGCCGCCGCGGCGGAACTCGCCGAGGCGACCACCGCGGAGATGGGCAAGCCCCTGGACGACGCGCGGGGCGGCGTGGCGGCGGGCGTCGGCACGCTGCGGCAGTACGCCGAGCTGGCGCCGGTGCGGGGCGGACGGACCCTGCACGGCAGCCACCCGGCGCTGGACTTCATGGCTCCCGAGCCGCGCGGCGTGGTCGCCGCGATCACCCCCTGGAACGACCCGGTGGCGGTCTCCTGCGGACTGCTCGGCGCGGCCCTGGTGACCGGGAACGTGGTGCTGCACAAGCCGAGCGAGCGCACCCCGGCCACCGGGTGGCTGCTGGCCCGGGCGTTGGACTCGGCGTTGCCGGCCGGGGTGCTGTCGCTGCTCACCGGCGGCGCCGAGGTGGGCGCCGCGCTGGCCGGTCAGGAGCTGGACGTGGTGGCCCACGTCGGGTCCACCGCGACCGGCCGGGCGATCGCCGCGGCCGGCGCGCGCACCGGCGCGAAGGTGCTGCTGGAGAACGGCGGCAGCGACCCGCTGGTGGTGGACGCGGACGTCGACCCGGTCTGGGCCGCCGAGCAGGCGGCGCTGGGCTGCTTCGCCAACGCCGGCCAGATCTGCGTCGCGGTGGAGCGGATCTACGTGCACCGCGACGTCGCCGAGGACTTCGTCGACGCGCTGGTGGCCCGCGCCGAGGCGCTCGCCACCGGACCTGGCCGTGACCCCGACACGCAGCTCGGCCCGCTCGTGGACCGGCGGCACCGGGACCACGTGCACGGGCAGGTCACCGCCGCGGTGGCCGAGGGCGCCCGGGTGCGCACCGGCGGCACGATCCCGGACGGGCCGGGCGCGTTCTACCCGGCCACGGTGGTGGAGGGCTGCCGCCACGAGATGGCGCTGGTCCGCGAGGAGACGTTCGGCCCGGTCGCCCCGGTGGTGGTGGTCGACTCGTTCAGCGAGGGCCTGCGCTGCGCGGCCGACTCCCCGTACGGTCTGGCGGCCACCGTGCTGACCGGCTCGATGAGCCACGCCCAGCGGGCCTGGCGGGAACTGCCGGTCGGCACCGTCAAGGTCAACGCGGTGTTCGGCGGCGCGCCGGGCGGCGCGGCCCAGCCGCGCCGGGGCAGCGGCCAGGGCTTCGGGTACGGCCCGGAGCTGCTCGACGAGTTCAGCACGGTGAAGGTGGTGCACCTGGAGGCGCCCAGCGGCGGCCACTGGTGAGCCGACAGCGTCGAGCCCGGGACCTGCGCGGTCCCGGGCTCGACGTCGTACGGTGGCGGTTCAGCGACCGCCGCGCGCCTTGCGGGTGGCGGTGTCGTTGGCCTTCTCGATCGCCTTCACCAGCTCCGGCTTGGTCATCCGCGACCGGCCCCGCACGTCCAGCTTCTTCGCCACCTCCATGAGGTGGTCCTTGGTGGCGTTGGCGTCCACACCGCCGGCCGTGGGCGCGCGGCGGGCCGGTCCACCGCCGGCGGCCTGCTTGTCGCTCGGCCCCTTGCGGCCCTTCGGCTCCCAGTGGTCGCCGACCTTCTCGAACTCGTGCTTGACCGCGGCGAAGGCGGCGCGGTGCGCCCGCTCCCCCTCGCCGTACGTCTCGACCGCCGAGTCGTGCGTCTTCTCCCAGGTCCGCTGCGCCTTGGCCGGGGACCGCTTCAGCGTGCTGGGCAGCACCTCACGCCCGGGCATCTCGTCCACCTCCGTCTCGATCGGGTGTCCCCTGTCGTTCCCTCCCGCCCCGGGGACAAACCGGCGCGCGGTTTGTCGATTTCCGCGGTGGGGTACCGCCGGGCCACGCCCGGTGGCGCGGCCGGCGCGTGGAGGAGGCGGTCATGACGGCGACGACACCACCCGCGGTCGGTGACCGGCCCCGGTCCCGCTTCCCGCGACGCATCCGTCAACTGAACTGGCGCACCTGGCGGGGTGTGCTGGTGCGCAGCGGCCAGGGCTTCGTCAAGGACAACTGCGCCGACTGGGCGGCCGCGCTCACCTACTACGGGGTGCTGGCGCTCTTCCCGTCCACGGTCGTGGTGGTGGCGTTGGTCGGGCTGGTCTCCGACGGTCCGCGCACGGTGGACACCGTGATCGACCTGGCGCGCGAGATCGGGGCCGGCTCGGTGGTCGGCAACGACGCGTTCGTCGGCGTGGTGCGCAACGTGGTCGAGCAGCAGGGGTCGGCGAAGGTGCTGCTGAGCTTCGGTCTGCTCGGCGCGCTCTGGTCCGCCTCGGGCTTCATCGGCGCGTTCACCCGGGCCTCCAACGCGATCTACGGGGTCGAGGAGGGGCGGCCGTTCTACCGCCTGCGTCCGCTGCAGATCGGCATGGCCGCGATCACGCTGCTGCTGCTCGCGGTGGTGGCCACCGGGCTGATCGTCAGCGGCCCGGTCACCGACGCGGTGGGCGACCTGCTGCACGCCGGCGCCCTGGCCCGGACCCTGTGGTCGGTGACGAAGTGGCCGCTGCTGGCCCTGGTCGCGATGACGTTGCTGTCGCTGCTGTTCTGGATCGCGCCGAACGTGCGGCAGCCCCGCTTCCGCTGGCTCACCCCCGGCGGCGCGCTGGCGCTGCTGGTGTGGGTGGCGTCCTCCTTCGGCTTCGGTCTCTACGTGGCCAACTTCGGCTCCTACGACGTCACCTACGGCAGCCTCGGCGCGGTGATCGCGTTCCTGGTCTGGCTCTATCTGTCGAACTGCGCGTTGATGCTCGGCGTGCAGGTCAACGCGGAGCTGCAACGGGGCCGGGCGATGCAGGCCGGGGTGGACGAGCCGGACGAGCCGGTGCTGCCGCCGCGCGCGCCGGCCGACTGAGACCGGCCGCCCGGTTCCGCCCCGGGTGACCGGGTCCCCCGACCCGCGCCGGTTTACCGGCGATCCCCCGGGGCATGTCTGTGGGCATGGAACGTGGCAGCAGCAAGCACTCGCCCAGGGTCGACGATCAGATGAGCAGCGAGGTCAGCGGTCTCGTCCAGGGGCCGGGCACCGGGGGCTCGCGGGTCGACGAGTTCCGCGTCCCCGAGCCGGCCGGCGAGGACCAGCCCGAGGCCACCACGGCCCCGGCCGGAGAGCTGCGCACCGGCTCTCCGCAGGGGATGAGCTCCACGGACGTGGAGGCCCGCAGTCGCCTCGGCCGGTTCATCGGCATGGCGGCGCTGCCCGGCGACCGCGACACGCTGGTGGCCAACGCCCGGGAGAACGAGGCGCCCGCGGACGTCGTCGCGGCGCTGGAGAGCCTGCCGGAGGGCACGCGTTACCAGACGGTTTCCGAGGTGTGGGCCGCACTCGGGCACAAGAACGAGACGACGCGCTGGTGAGCGGACCGGCCCACGGTCCGCACCACGACACCGGCGGAACAGGAGGAACCCCGACATGAGCGGCGTTATGGAACACGTGGATGTGGACGTCCCGATCCGGACCGCGTACGACCAGTGGACCCAGTTCGAGGAGTTCCCGCACTTCATGGAGGGCGTGCAGGAGGTCCGGCAGCTCTCCGACACGATGACGCACTGGACCGTGGAGATCGCGGGGGTCAAGCGCGAGTTCGACGCCGAGATCACCGAGCAGCTGCCGGACGAGCGGGTCGCCTGGCGCTCCACCGGGGGCACCCAGCAGGCCGGCGTGGTGACCTTCCACCGCCTGGACGAGGGGCACACCCGGGTCACGCTGCAGATGGAGTTCGAGCCGCACGGCGTGGTCGAGCAGGCCGGCGACAAGCTGGGCGTGGTCGACCGCCGGGCCAAGGGCGACCTGGCGCGGTTCAAGACGTTCATCGAGCGGCGCGGTCAGGAGACCGGCGCCTGGCGCGGTGAGGTCGACCGGCCGACTCCCTGAGTCCCCGCTTCCCCCCCGTACCGAAGCTTCGATGGCCGCCGGCTCGCCCGGCGGCCATCACGCTGTCCGGCGGCCGTTTGCGATCATTCCGCCCGGGTACCGCAGGGGAATGACCGACAACGACCGCCACGTGTGGCGCGACGAGGACCGCACTCCCCTGCACGAGCTGGACCAGGCGATCGCCCGGTCGACGCTGGACGGCCAGGCCGACGACGCCACCGGCAACGACGCCGGCGAGGAGGCCGCGTTCGGCCACGGTCCCGAGGCGGTGGACCGGGGCGCCGGCCCGGAGGCCGAGCGGCGGGAGATGACCGACGCGGACCGGGCGTACCGGCCGTCGACCACCGGCCGGACCGGGCCGGACACCATGTGAGGCGCCGGCTCCGGGGGCCGGAAGCTACCCGGAGCCGGTCACCCTACGCTCGACCGAAACGACAAAAAG
The DNA here is from genome assembly GCF_002573675.1 of Micromonospora sp. WMMA1996. Classification (NCBI taxonomy): domain Bacteria; kingdom Bacillati; phylum Actinomycetota; class Actinomycetes; order Micromonosporales; family Micromonosporaceae; genus Micromonospora; species Micromonospora sp. WMMA1996. Next base: position 3,311,482 of record NZ_PDHU01000001.1, read on the forward strand.
TGAGGTACGGGCGGTCGGGAAAACGGACAGCCCATCCAGAATCGGCCGAACGGCTGACGGCACTCCCCCCGTGGCGCGTAAGACTTTCGGGATGGATCAGGGCTCCGCTTTCCTCTCCACCCGTCAGCGCCGCCTCGCCTGGTTGGGCTTCCTGCTCGCCGCCGTCCAGGCTCCGGTCGCCGCGAAGTTCACCGACGACAGCTCCTGGCTCTTCAGCCTGGTGGTCGCGTTGATGGTCGCGACCGTGATCATCGCCGACGACGGCGCGCGCCGCCGTCCGGCCGACGCGCGCTCCTCGGACTGACTCCTCGTCACGCCGGGCGCGCCTCGTGCCCCGGCCGGCCCCGGCTACGGCGGCGCTCCTTCATCTCCGCCTCGTAGAGGTGCCGCCGGCCGCCGACCAGGTCGTCCCGGGCCTGCCGGTCCATCTCCCGGAACAGCGCGTAGTAGCCGTCGTCGAAATCCTCGACGATCTGGAAGGTCCACCGCCCGGCGATGACGTTGCGACCGAGCAGGTCGCGGTCGATCCGCTCGGCGAGGGCCGGGTGCCCGGCGGAGCGGAACAGCTCCACCGCGTCGTCCAGCATCAGGTCGGCGTGGCCGATCAGCTGGTGCAGTTCGTAGAGGTGGCCGCGGGCCCGCTCGACGCACTCCAGGGCCTCGCTGAGCTTGCCCAGCGCCTCGACCGTGGCGTCACTCACCCCGTCGGGGCGGCGGTGCGCCCGGTCCGGTCCCTCGTGCGGCTGTCCCATCCTGTTCCTCCACGGGCTCGCTGCGCCGTCCGCGCGGTTTCCTTTGCCCCGGGACGGGCGGCTCAATCCCGCCGGACGACACCGCCGGTCACCCGGCCGATCCGGGCATCGGCCGGTCGGCCGAGGTCACCCCGCTCCCGCCGGGGCTAGCCTCGGTCACCATGCGCGTGCCGAACAACCGGGTCGCGACCCCCTCCGCGGCGGTGGCCGCACGGTCGACCCTCACCACGCTGACCACCGCCGTCGGCACCGCCGGGCTCGCCGCGGCCTTCGCGAACCCCGGGCTGCTCGCCGAGGTCGACCAGCACGCCGCCGGCGTACGCGACAGCCTGCACGGCGACCGCCGGCCGCTGAGCGTGGCGGCGCTCGCCGGCTATGCCGAGGGGCTGCGCGACGCGGCGACGGAGCACGGCTGGACGCCCCCGGAGGGGCCGGTCGACTGGTCGGCGCCGGGCTGGCTGCTCACCCGTCTGCTCGCGGTCTGCCTGCTGGCCCGCGGGTTGGACCCGCGACACCTGGCCTGAGGCACGGCGACGGGGTGTCCGCGATCGCCCCGCGAACACCCCGGTCATCCGCCTCCGTCAGCCGTTGGGCCGGCGGAACTGCTGCGTCTGGTCACCCGACTGCCCGGAGCGGTAGGTGCCCGCCCCCGACATCGACTCCGGCCCGGTCGGGGTCGGCTGTCCGCCCCGGTCGGCCATCTGCCGCTCGTAGTCGCCGCGACCCGCCTGCTGCGCCTGCCGCTGCTCCCGGAACGCCCGGGACTCCTCGGCGGCCCGGTGCAGCCAGCCGTCCCAGCGGTCCTGCATCGGCTTGATCAGACCACCGCCGACACCCACGATCAGGATGCCCGCCACGGTGGCGAGGAAGGCCACGAGCACCGGCGTGGTCACCGTGGTCGCGATGCCCACCTGGTTGAGCGCGGCGATGATGCCGAGCGCCAGGATGAAGACCGCGGTCACGTCGGCCAGCACCCGGCCGTACGAGAGCCCGCCGAGCGCGCCGGAGACCAGGTCCCGGACGGCGTTGGCGATGGCGGCGGCGATCACCACGATGACGATCGCCACGAAGGCCCGCGGCAGCCAGGACACCACCCCACGGATCAGGTCGCTGATCGCGTTGGGCCCCCACACCCCGAAGGCGAACTGCAGGGTGAACAGCAGGACCGCGTAGTAGGCCAGTCTGGCCAGGATGTCGCTGGCGTCGTACCTGGTGCGTTCGAGGGCGCGTTTGATCCCGCCGCGTTCCACGGCGCGGTCGAACCCGACCCGTTCCAGTGCCGCGTCCACGATTTTGAGGACGGCTCGGGCGATGAGCCAACCCACCACGAGGATCGCGATGAACGCGATGGCCCTCGGTACGAAGAGCAGCACCGACCTCCAGAAGTCGGTCCAGGCCGCACCGATGTCGACCTGACCGACCGCGAGGGTTTTCGGCATGATGTCCCTCCTGTCGCGTGAACTGCGCCGCCCGCATACCCGATGACCTCGGCAGCACGCCGAGCCGGACCCGGCCAATTTCCCGACATGCCTTGCCGAACCGGCCCTGACCTGCACTAACGTCCGACCACCCGAGGGCCGGGGGCAGCTCGGGCCACATGATCGGAACCGGACCGCCACGCTCCGGTTAGGCTGCGGTCATGCCAGGCACCGTCGGTCGGGTTCCCACGCCCTCCGTCCCCACTCCGGGAGCGCCCGCCGGCCCGGTCGCCACCGGGCCGGCCGCCGCGACCGCCCACCCGTGGGCCGCCACGCCGCTGGGCGCGCCGGAGAACTGGGACCCGGCCGTACGCGCCGTGATGGACGTGGTGCTGGACTCGCCGGTGCCGATGGCGCTGCTTCTCGGCGACGACCTCGTCCTGCACTACAACGAGGGGTACGCGGAGCTGATCGGCGACCGCCACCCGGGCGCGCTCGGCCGGCCGGCGGCGGAGGTGTTCGCCGAGGTGTGGCGGGAGGCCGGCGCCGGTGAGGCGCTGGAACGCGTCTACCGGCGGGGCGAACCCTTCCTGGAGCGGGAGGCGGTGCTGCCGGCCGACCGGCGGGGCGGGGGTCCGGCCGAGCCGGCCGTGTTCACCCGCGGCCACTCCCCGGTCCGCGACTCCACCGGCCGCATCGTCGGCGTGCTCACCGTGTCGGCGCAGACCACCCAGCTCACCCAGCAGCTGCAGAGCCTGAGCGACTTCGCCGCGGCGCTCTCCGGCACGCTCACGTTGGACGACGTGGCCCGGGTGACGCTGCGCTACTGCCTGCACTCGTTCGACGCCGACCGGGTCTCCCTCGCGGTGGACGAGGGCGCCGCGTGGCGGATGGTCCGGCGCATCCGGGGTGAGCTGCTCGACGAGGCCGACGAGCGACTGCCCCCGCTGTGGCGTCGGATCGGCGCCGACTCGGCGCTGCCGGCGGTGGTGACGGCGCGCAGCGGCGTGCCCTCGTTCGCCGCCGACGGGCAGCCGCTGCGCGACGTCGCGGCGGACCGGCACGACGAGAAGATCCGGGCGCTCGCCGCGCTGCCCCTGCGCTCCTCGGTGATCCGGGGCGCGCTCACCGTGGGCTACCAGGCGCCGCGGCCCTGGTCCCCGGCGGAACGGGCGCTGCTCGCCGCGTCGGCCGAGCTGATCGGCCAGGCCGCCGAACGGGCCCGCCGGTTCGAGACCCAGCACGGCACCGCCCAACTGTTGCAGCGCAGCATGCTGCCCGAGCAGCTGCCCGACCTGCCCCGGCTGCGCATCGCCGCCCGCTACGAGCCGGGCGTCGACGGCAACGCCGCCGGCGGCGACTTCTACGACGCGTTCCTGCTGCCCTCCGGCGCGCTGGGCGTGGTCCTCGGCGACGTGGCCGGTCACGACGTGCAGGCCGCCGCCCGGATGGGTCAGGTACGCGCCGCGCTGCGCGCGCTCGCCCTGTCCGACTCCCGCCCGGACGCGGTGCTTGGCGGGCTGGACCGGCTGGTCGGGAGTCTCGGCACCGAGGGCGGCACACACGAACTCTTCGTGACCGTGGTGTTCGGCGTGGTCGACGTGGACCGCGAGGTGCTCACGCTGAGCAGCGCCGGTCATCCCGCGCCGCTGATCCGGCGCGGCGGCCCCGACGCCGACGCCGAGTTCGTCGAGGTGCCACCCGGACCGCCGCTGGGCCTCGGCGGCCGGTCCCGGACGGTCACCGTGCCGTTCCGTCCCGGCGACACGCTGCTGCTCTACAGCGACGGGGTGGTGGAACGACGCTGGCAGGACCTGGCGAGCGGGCTGGCCGGGCTGGGCGCGGCGGTGAGCGCCGCGAGCAGTGGCGACCCTCGCGCGCTGTGCGCGGTCGCGACCGCCGCCGTGCCGGGCGCGACCGAGGACGACGTGGCCGTGCTGGCGGTGGAGCACGCGGTCCGGCCCAGCCGGTCGGCCGGCATGGAGGTGCCGGCCGAGCCGACCGCGCCGAGCCGGGTCCGGCACTGGCTGACCGCCCAGCTCACCGAGTGGCAGGTCCCCGAGGCGGTGGTCGGCGCGGCCGTGCTCTGCACCAGCGAGCTGACCACCAACGCGCTGCTGCACGCCGGCACCGCCGCCCGGGTGGAGATCGACCTCAGCGCGGAACGCCTGCTGGTCTCGGTCGCCGATTCCGGCACCCGGGGGCAGGTCACCCGGGCCCAGACCGACACGCTGAGCAGCCGTGGCCGTGGGCTCGGCCTGATCGAGGAGCTGAGCGACGCCTGGGGCACCGACCCGACGGTGCGGGGTTCGACGGTCTGGTTCGAGATCCTCATCCCCGGGAGCGGGTCACGCGTCGACGCCCCCGCGGCGGGGTAGGAGGCACCCCATGGCCGACGACACGCGCCGCGGCGTCCTCTTCGACGTGGACGGCACCCTGATCGACTCCACCTACCTGCACACGGTGAGCTGGTGGGAGGCGCTGCGTCAGGCCGACCACCGGGTGCCGATGGCCCGGATCCACCGGTCCATCGGCATGGGCTCGGACAAGCTCCTCGACCACCTGCTCGGCGCCGAACGGGACCGCGACGCCGACGGCCGCCTGCGCGACGCGCACGACGCGCTCTACGCCGAGTACTGGGAGCGGCTGGCGCCGTTGCCCCGGGCGCGGGAGCTGCTGCACGCCTGCGCGGAACGCGGGTTGCGGGTGGTGCTGGCCACCTCGGCGGCCGCGCACGAGGTGACCGCGTTGCGCGCCGCGCTGGACGCCGACGACGTGATCGACACGGTCACGTCCTCCGCCGACGCGCAGGAGAGCAAGCCGGCGCCGGACATCCTGGAGGCGGCGCTGGACCAGTCGGGGCTGACCGCTGACCGGGTGGTCTTCGTCGGCGACTCGGTCTGGGACGTGGCCGCCGCCGGCAAGCTGGACATCCCCTGCATCGGCCTGACCTGCGGCGGCACCGGCCGCGCCGAGCTGGCCGGCGCCGGGGCGGTGGCGGTGTACGAGGACCCGGCGGACCTGCTGGACGCCCTGCCCGACAGCGCGATCGGCACCCTCGGCTGAACCACCGCCGAACTCGACCGCACCGCCAGGCTTAGCCCGACCCCCGACGGGGCACTGCTGGCACCACCGCCCGGCCCACGGGCGACGGAAGGGTGGTGCCGTGGAACCGGTCGATGTCGCGTTCGCTCTGCTGGGCGTCGGTGCGCTGCTGGCGGGGATCCTGCCCCGGATGCTGGAGAAGCGGCCACTGTCCATGCCGATCGCGTTCCTCGGGCTGGGCATGCTGGTCTTCCTGCTGCCGACCGGGCTGCCCACGCCGGATCCGCTGCGCTCGCCGGAGTTGACCACCCACCTCACCGAGGTGGGGGTGATCGTCGCTCTGATGGGCGCCGGCCTGAAGATCGACCGGCCGTTGAGCTGGGCCCGCTGGTCGTCGACCTGGCGGCTGCTGGCCATCGCCATGCCGCTGTGCATCGCCGCCGTCGCGCTGCTCGGCTGGTGGTGGGCCGGCCTGGTGCCCGCGGCGGCGCTGCTGCTCGGCGCGGCGCTCGCCCCGACCGACCCGGTGCTCGCCTCGGACGTGCAGGTGGGCGAGCCGACCGACGCGGAGGACTCGGAGGACGAGGTGCGCTTCGCGCTCACCTCGGAGGCGGGCCTCAACGACGGCCTGGCCTTCCCATTCGTCTACGCCGCCATCGCGATCGCCACCACCAGCCTCGCCCCCTCGGACTGGCTGGTCCACTGGCTGAGCGTCGACGTGGTCTACAAGCTCGCCGTCGGCGTGGGCGGCGGGCTGCTGGTCGGCTGGTTGCTCGGCAAGCTGTTCTTCCGCGCCCCGAGCACGCTGCGGCTGGCCCGGCACTCCGAGGGCTTCCTCGCCCTGGCCGCGACGTTCCTCGCGTACGGGCTGGTCGAGGTGGTCGGCGGCTACGGCTTCCTGGCCGTGTTCGTGGCCGCGCGGGCGATCCGGGCCGCCGAGCGCACCCACGAGTTCCACTCCGTGCTGCACGACTTCGCGGAGCAGGTGGAACGACTGCTCACCGTGTTGTTGCTGCTGCTCTTCGGCGGCGCCGTGGTCACCGGTCTGCTCGCCCCGCTCACCTGGCCGGCGGCGCTGGTCGGGCTGGCCCTGGTGCTGGTGATCCGGCCGCTGGCCGGCTGGCTGTCGCTGCGGGGCGCCCCGGGCTGCGCCACCGAGCACTGGGTGATCTCGCTGTTCGGCATCCGCGGCGTCGGGTCGTTCTACTACCTGGCGTACGCCACCAGCAAGACCGACTTCCCGCAGGCGGAACTGCTCTGGGCCACCGTCGGCCTGGTGGTGGTGGTCTCGGTGGTGGTGCACGGCGTCGCCGCGACCCCGGTGATGCAGCTGCTGGACCGGGCCGGCGAGCGTACCCGCGACGGCGCGGAGGAGGGCCGGGCCGCGCAGCCGGTGCTCGACGGCGCCCGGGGCTGACCCGCCCGCATCAGCCGGCGCACAACCGGTCGGCGAGCGCGCGACCCAGGTCCCGGCCGGACCGCCAGGCGCTCTGCACCCGGGGCCGCCCGAACGCGTCGCCGGCCAGACCGATCCCGTCGGCGTCCAGGTGGTACGTCCCGCCCTCGGCCACCCGCACCGGCCGGGCGTACGTCCACCGGTGCACGTGGGTCGACGTGGCCGGCTCGGGCAGGCCGAGCAGGTCGCGCACCGCCTGTTCGACGGCCGGCCGGGCGGCGGTGGGTTGGAGCAGGTGCCCGGCGGCGAACTCGGCGGTGGTGTGCGCGACCAGCACCGGGGCCCCGTCGCCGCGCCGGTCGCCGTCGTCGCAGACCAGGCTCAGCACCGGGTGGTCGTTGACGAACGCGCCCCGGAAGTCGGGCCAGCGGCGGGACGGGAAGTGCAGCACGGCGGAGAGCGTGGACGCCCAGCGTTGCGCCGCCACCGCCCGGGTGGCCTCGGCGAACGCCGGGTCCAGCAGCAGGGCGGCCTGCGGCCCGGGCATGGCGAGCACCACCGCCTCGGCCGCCCGCCCGTCCACCCGGGGCCCCGGCTCGACGGTCATGACCAGCCGGTCGTGGGTCACCGGAAGGCCGGCGGCCAGGTGTTCGACGAGCGAGCGCAGCCCGCGCGGGGCGGCCCAGCGCACCGGGCCGGTCACCTCCTCGCGCCCGCGCGGCCCGTACGCGACCAGGGTGTCGGTCCACTCCCGCACCAGCCCGGCGGCCTGCCAGTCGGCGACCACGGCGGCGAAGTCCGGGTCGTCGACGGTGAAGTATGCGGCGCCCAGGTCGGCGGGGCGGCCGTCGAAGCGCCTGCTGGCCATCCGCCCGCCGGTCACCCGACCGCGCTCCCGGACCTCCACCGGCACGCCGGCGCGGACCAGCTCGGTCGCGCACGCCACCCCGGCGATCCCCGCGCCGACCACCACCACACCCGCCCGGTCCGCCGTCATGTCGTGATCGTAGGCGGCGAACGGCATGAACCGGCCGGCACGGGGGTAGTGGAACACCTGTTCGAGGAGAGGTGATCAGCATGACCGACCGCAACAACAACCCGGACGCCGCCGTCAAGGACCCGGACGACTGGGTGACCGGCGACGAGCCGCCGACCGCGGCCCAGGAGTCCTACCTGCACACCCTGGCCCAGGAGGCGGGCGAGCAGGTGCCGGACGGGCTGACCAAGGCCGAGGCGTCGCGCCGGATCGACGAGCTCCAGGCGGAGACCGGCCGGGGCCGCTGAGGTCAGCGCGGGGGCAGGCGGTGCAGCTCGACCCGGTCGAGCCGCCCCGCCGCCACCCGCGCGGTCAGATAGGTCGCGTACGGCTGGGCCCGCCGGTCGGTCGGCGAGCCCGGGTTGAGCAGACGCAGCCCGCCCGGCGCGACGCTGTCCCACGGGATGTGCGAGTGGCCGAACACCAGCACGTCGCGGTCGCCGTACGCGGCGGCGCAGCGCTCCTCGCGGCGGGTCTTCGGGCCGGTCTCGTGCACCACCGCGACCCGCAGCCCGTCCAGCTCGACCCGGGCCACCTCGGGCAGCCGGGCGCGCAGCGGCGGGCCGTCGTTGTTGCCGTACACGCCGACCAGCCGGCGGGACCGCGCCTCCAGGGCGTCCAGCAGCGACTCGTCCACCCAGTCGCCGGCGTGCAGCACCACGTCGGCCGCGTCGACCGCCGCCCACAGCGCGGCCGGCAGGTCCTTCGCCCGCTTCGGCACGTGGGTGTCCGCCATGATCACCAGCTCCATCCCCCCATCCTCCCCCACCCCTCGCCGCCGGGCCGCGATCAAGGAGTGCGACGACGCGAAGTCGTTGATCAAACCCCGGGGCCGGTGGGCCTAGGATGACGGGGTGGGCGAGGTCGGCGGGCTGCTGCGGGAGTGGCGGACCCGGCGGCGGCTCAGTCAGCTCGCGCTCGCCCACGAGGCGGAGATCTCCCCCCGGCACCTGAGCTTCCTGGAGACCGGGCGCTCCGCGCCCAGCCGGGAGATGGTGCTCCGGCTGGCCGAGCACCTGGACGTGCCGCTGCGCGACCGCGATCAGCTGCTGCTCGCCGCCGGCTACGCGCCGGTCTACCCCCGACGCGCCCTCGACTCCCCCGAGCTGAGCCGGGTCCGCGCGGCGGTCCGGCTGGTGCTGCGGGCGCACGAACCCTGGCCCGCGGTGGCGGTGGACCGACGGTGGCGGCTGGTCGACGGCAACGCGGCGGTGCCGGTGCTCACCGCCGGCGCGGCGCCGCACCTGCTGCGGCCGCCGGTGAACGCGCTGCGGCTGACCCTGCACCCGGACGGGCTGGCGCCCCGGGTGCTCAACCTCGGGCAGTGGCGGGCGCACCTGCTGGCCCGGCTGCGCCGGCAGGCGCAGCTCACCGCCGACCCCGACCTCACCGCGCTCCTCGACGAGCTGCGCGGATACCCGGGCGGGACCGACCCGGAGCCGGTCGAGCCGGGGCCGGGCGACGTGGTGGTGCCGCTGCGGCTGCGGCACGGCGACGGCGAGTTGACCCTGCTCAGCACGGTGTCCACGTTCGGCACCCCGCTCGACGTCACCGTGGAGGAGCTGTCCATCGAGACGTTCCTGCCCGGCGACGACGCCACCGCCGCCGCGTTGCGCGCCGCGACGCCGGGCGGAGCGCCGCTCAGGCGCCCTGACCCTGGTTCTGCATCAGGCCACCGTCCATGAAGTACGTCGACCCGGTGACGTAGTCGGCGTCGTCGCTGGCGAGGAAGACGGCCAGCTTGGCGATCTCGGACGGTTGCGCGGCCCGCTTCCAGGGGATGCTCTGCACCTGCTCCTCCAGATACTTCGGATCGTCGATCGCCTCCTGGTTGAACGGGGTGAGCACCATGCCCGGACCGATGTTGTTGACGTTCATCCGCATCGGCGCGACCTCCAGCGCCAGGCTCTTGGCGAACTCCAGCATCGCGCCCTTGCTGGTGTCGTAGTCGGCGCCGCCGGCCCGGGCCACCTCCTGGTGGATCGAGGTGATGTTGATGATCCGACCGCCGCCGCCCTGCTCCTTGCGGTGGCGCACGAAGCGCCGCGAGCAGAAGAACGTCCCGTAGACGTTGGTCCGGATGCACCGGTCCCACGTCTCGGTGTCCAGGTCGGCGACCGGGATGCCGGAGGCGTCCACACCGGCGTCGTTCATCAGCACGTCCAACCGGTCGAACTCGGCCAGCGCCTCGTCGAACATGGCCTCGACCTGGTGCTCGACGCTGATGTCGCCCTGCACCACCACGGCCCGGCGACCGACCTTCTCGATCTCGGCCCGGGTGTGGTTGGCCCCGGCGTGGTCGTGCAGGTAGTGCACCACCACGTCGGCGCCCTCCCGGCCGAACTCGATCGCGGTGGCCTGCCCGATGCCCGAGTCCGAGCCGGTGATCAGGGCGGTCTTCCCCGCCAGCCGTCCGGTCATCCGGTTGCTCCCTCCGTGTGGGCCGCGCCGGTCGGCACGGCCGCTCGTTCGCCGGCGCGTCGCGCCACGGCGTCGGTGATCCGGCCCGCGGCGATGATCAGGCCGATGTGCGAGAACGCCTGCGGGAAGTTGCCGACCTGCTCGCCGGTCGCCTGGTCGATCTGCTCGGCGTAGAGGCCGAGATCGTTGGCGCGGGCGGTGAGCTGCTCGAACATCTGCCGGGCCCGGTCGATCTCGCCCGCCTCGGCCCGGCAGGCGGCCAGCCAGAACGAGCAGATCACGAAGCCGGCCGGGTCGTCGTCCCAGCGACGCAGCAGCCCGTCCCGGGACAACCGGCGCTCCACCACGTCCATGGTGGCGCGCATCCGCGGGTCGTCGGCGGGCAGGAAGCCGACCAACGGCATGATCAGCACCGAGGCGTCCAGGTCGTCGGAGTCGAACGCGCCGGTGAACGCGCCGACCCGCTCGTTCCAGCCCCGGTCGAGCACCACCGCGCGCACCTCGTCGCGGGCGGCGGCCCACCGCGCCACGTCGGCGGGCTCGCCGATGCGCGGCCCGAACCGGACGGCCCGGTCCAGCGCGGTCCAGCACTCGACCTTCGACGAGACGTAGTGCCGCTCCGCGTCGCGCGCCTCCCACATGCCGGCGTCGGGCCGGTGCCAGTCGCGTACCGCCTGGTCGGCGAGGGTGTGCAGCAGGTGGCGGACCTCGGGCGACATCGGGTCGAGGTAGTGGCGCATCAACCAGGCCGCGTCGAGCACCTCGCCCAGCACGTCGTTCTGCCGCTGCCGCCAGGCGTCGTTGCCGACCAGCACCGGCCGGCTGCCGTCGTAGCCGGCGAGATGGTCGAGGTCGTGCTCGGTGAGGTCCCGCTCCCCCTCGACGCCGTACATGATCGGCACCGGGGCGTCGCCGATCCGGCCCATCGCCCGGGCCACCCAGGTGAACTGCCGGTCCGCCTCGTCCGGGCAGGCGGCCCGCCAGAGCGCCTGGAGGGTGAGGCTGAAGTCGCGGAGCCAGACGAAGCGGTAGTCGTAGTTGCGGTCCCCGCCGATCTGCTCCGGCAGCGAGGCGGTGGCCGCCGCGACGACCGCCCCGCTCGGCCCGTACGTCATGCCCTGCACCACCATCGCGCTGCGCCGGACCTGGTCGCGGTACTCGCCCCGGTAGTCGTGCAGGTCCGCCCAGGAGCGCCAGCCGGTGACCGCGTCGGCCACGACCCGCGCCGCGTCGGGCAGCTGCGGGTCGGTGCCGGAGTACGTCGGGGCGTACCCCAGGGTGAACCGGTGGGTGCTGCCGGCGCGGGCGGTGAACCGCCCGACGGCGGCCGCGTCGGTGAGGCTCAGCGGAACGTCGGCGCGCAGGTCCAGGCGGCACACGCCGGCCGCCGCGCTGATCACCCCGTCGCGTTCGACGAGGTAGGCGCGGACCCGGCCGTACTCGAAACGCGGCACGTAGTCGGTCCGCATCGGCACCTCGCCGCTGAGCCCCTCGACCACGCGGGCGAGCACGCGTGGCGGTCGCAGCCCGATCTCGTGGCCGCGCGCGCCGGGCTCCAGCGCCAGCGTGTCGGTGACGGCCACCGCGCCGGTCGAGGTGCTGAACACGGTACGCAGGACCAGCGTGTCGTCCAGATAGGAGCGGGTGCTGGTGAACTCGCCCTCGGGGCGGACGCTCCAGTACCCCGCGTCGCTGCCGAGCAGCCGGCCGAAGACCGACGGCGCGTCGAACCGGTGCGGGCACCACCAGTTGATCGCGCCGGCCCGGTCCACCAGCGCCGCGCTGCACCCGTCGGCGAGGAAGCCGTGCTCGCTGATCCGTCCGGTCCGCACGGTCGTGGCTACCCGCCCGGGCCGGAGCCATGCCTGGCCGCATCCGTGCCGTCGACCGCGTTACCGCCCGCCGCCGACGGGAACGCGGCGGGTTGACGAAGGAGGATGCTCATGACCAGACCCTCGACTCCGACCGCGGCCTGGCGACCCGGAATGCCGGGCGGCGACAACCTCCCGTCCGGCCCGGGCGGTCGCCCGACGCCGCCGAGCGGGGACGGGCACGGGCCGCAGGCCGGTGCGCCGACCGTCACGATCGGCTCGTACCCGGACTATCCGTCCGCCCAGCGCGTGGTGGACTATCTGGCCGACAACCGGTTCCCGGTGGAACGGACCTCGATCGTCGGCACGAACCTGACGCTGGTGGAGACCGTGATGGGGCGGCTCACCACGGGGCGGGCGGCCCTGCTGGGCGCCGGCACCGGCGCCTGGTTCGGCCTGTTCATCGGGTTGCTGTTCGGCATCTTCACCGCGGGCAACTGGTTGGCGGTGATCCTGGTCGGGCTGGTCATCGGCGCGATCTGGGGCGCCGTGTTCGGCGCGGTCGCGCACGCCATGACCGGTGGGCAGCGCGACTTCACCTCGGCCAGCTCGCTGCGGGCCGGCCAGTACGCGGTCACCGTGGAGGCGGAGGTGGCGGAGCAGGCGCGGCAGCTGCTGGGCCGGATGCACCTCACGCCGACCGGCGCCACCGCCCGCTGAGCGGCGCGACACGGCGAGGGAGGGCCCGCTGCGGGTCCTCCCTCTCGCGTCAGGCGTGGTACGCCCGCTCGCCGGCGCGCAGCGGCACGTCGACGCGGTTCTCCGGCGGGGCGAGCGGGCAGGCCCACCGGTCGTCGTAGGCGCAGCTGGGGTTGTAGAGGTAGTTCGCGTCCAACCGCACCCGGCCGCCGGGCAGCACCGTCAGGCCGCGGCCGAACGTGCCCTTGACCGTGTCGGTGAGGTACCGGCCCCCGCCGTACGCCCCGTTGCCGCAGGTGGCGTCGCGCACCGGCAGGAACAGCCCACCCCCGTACGCCTCGATCCACCACAGCGTCAGCGGCCCCCAGGGGGTCTCGGCGACCGCCACCCGACGGTAGGAGACCACCCCGTCGGGGCCGCCGGTGTCGATGCTCAGCTCGCCCGAGGCGGGCCGCAGCGGCGCCTCGACCACGGCGTCCGGCTCGGGCGGGAACCAGCGCAGCCCGGTGAAGCCGGGCCGGTCGTCCGGCGGCACCGGGCTGCTCGGGTGGGTGCGGAACAGCTCGTCCCGGGCCGCCCGGAAGCCGTCCAGGTCCAGGTCCGAGAGGTAGAGCCGGGCCACCCGCTCCCGCCAGTCGAGCACGTCGAGATCGTCCATACCCCGAACCCTAGCTGGGTGGTCAGTTCAAATTTCGACGGATACCTCATGCCAGCTCTCTGACGCACGCTCCGTCGACCGTGGAGGCACTTGTTTAAATTTTAAATAGTGCTACTGTTGCGGCATGACGGAGAGCCTGGACGCGGAGCGGACGGCCTGCTGGCGCGCGTACATCGAGTCGAGCCAGCGGCTGTTCACCCAGCTCGAGGACGACCTGCGCACGGACAGCGACCTCAGCTTCGCCGACTACCACGTGCTGGTGCTGCTCTCCGAGGCGCCCGGGCAGCGCCTGCGCATGGGTGAGCTGGCCGACCGGCTGGTCTTCTCGCCGAGCCGGCTGACCTACCAGATCACCACGATGCAGAAGCGCGGCCTGGTGGCCAAGGAGTCCTGCCCGGCCGACCGGCGCGGCAGCGAGGCCGTCCTCACCGCGACCGGGCTGCTGGCCCTGCGCGAGGCCGCGCCGCACCACCTGCGCTCCGTGCGCACCCACCTGATCGACGACCTCGACGACGCCGAGGTCGCCTGCCTCACCCGGGTCTTCGAGCGGCTCGGCCGGCGCCTGCGCGCCGACCGCACCGCGTCGTCCACCCCGGCCGACAACTAGGGAGCCCGCGATGCCCGCGATCACCGTCGACGACGTCCTCGTCCTGCCCCGCCTGCCGAAGCTGGACGAGTCCACCACCTACCGCCCGGTCCGCCGGGTCACCACCGCGCCCAGCGGCTACGAGGGCGAGGGCTTCCCGGTCCGCCGGGCCTTCGCCGGGGTCGCGATGACCGACCTGGACCCGTTCATCCACCTCGACCAGATGGGCGAGGTCGACTACGCGCCGGGTGAGCCGAAGGGCACCTCGTGGCACCCGCACCGGGGCTTCGAGACGGTGACCTACATGATCGACGGGATCATGGACCACCAGGACTCGACCGGTGGCGGCGGCACCATCACCGACGGCGACACCCAATGGATGACGGCCGGCAGCGGCCTGTTGCACATCGAGGCGCCGCCGGAGCACCTGGTGATGAGCGGCGGGCTGTTCCACGGCCTGCAGCTCTGGGTCAACCTGCCCCGGGTGGCCAAGATGAGTGCGCCCCGCTACCAGGACATCCGCGGTCGGGAGTCGGCGCTGCTGACCACGCCCGACGGCGGCGGCCTGATCCGGGTCATCGCCGGCGAGGTCGCCGGGCACCGCGGCCCGGGCTCGACCCACACCCCGATCACCATCGCGCACGTCACGTTGCAGCCCGGCGCGGAGCTGAGCCTGCCCTGGCGGCCGGACTTCAACGCGCTGGTCTACGTGCTGGCCGGCCGCGGCACGGTCGGCACCGACCGGCGGCCGATCCACCTCGGCCAGCTCGCCGTGCACGGGCCCGGCGACGCGCTGCGGATCACCGCCGACCGCACGCAGGACGGCAACACCCCGGCGCTGGAGCTCTACCTGATGGGCGGGCAGCCGATCCGCGAGCCGGTGGCCCACTACGGCCCGTTCGTGATGAACACCCGGGCCGAGCTGATCCAGGCGGTCGAGGACTTCCAGGCCGGCCGGCTCGGGGTGATCCCGACCGGGCGGGTGCCGCACAGCGACGGGCAGGGCGACCGGCCCTGACCTGCGACGGGCGCCCCGGTCCACCGGGGCGCCCGGGTGCGGTCTCAGGAGACGGCGAAGATCCCGGCCACGCCGAGGATCACCATCAACAGCACCGCCACCAGCGCACCCCGCTCCCCCTCCACCGCCTGGTCGCGGTCGTCGGTCACGGTGTTCGTCGTCTCGGCGGGCATGTCGGTGCCTCCTCGGTTTCGCGTTCCAGGGGTCCGGGGTACCCCAGGCGCGTGCCACCGCCGCCGACCTGCTGCGTCGTGGTGCGGGGCCCGACCGGGGGTCCTACCGTGTGAGGACGTCGTCGACCTCGGGAGGCTGGAACGTGACCCTGCGGGACTGGTTCCTCACCGCACAGGAACGCGCCAACCCAGGCTCAGAATTACCCGTCTGGACGAGCGGAAACCTCGCCGAGCCGTTGATTCACGGTGCCGCGTACTTCGACCGGCTGGTCCGGGAGGTGGAGGCGCTGACGGCCGGTGACCACCTGTTCTTCACCGACTGGCGGGGCGACCCGGACGAGCGGATGCGCCCGGACGGCCCCACGGTGGTGCAACTGTTCGCGCAGGCCGCCCAGCGCGGGGTGGTCGTCAAGGGCCTGCTGTGGCGCTCCCACCTCGACGCGCTCTCCTACAGCGAGGAGGAGAACCGCGACCTCAGCGAGGCCGTCTGCGCGGCCGGCGGCGAGGTGCTGCTCGACCAGCGGGTCCGACGCGGCGGCTCGCACCACCAGAAGCTCGTCGTGCTGCGCCATCCCGACGACCCGGGACGCGACATCGCGTTCGCCGGCGGCATCGACCTGTGCCACAGCCGGCGCGACGACGCGACCCACGCCGGCGATCCGCAGCCGGTGGCCATGTCCCCGCGCTACGGCACGACGCCGCCCTGGCACGACGTGCAGCTCGCGCTGCGCGGGCCGGTGGTCGGCGCGCTGGACACCACGTTCCGCGAGCGCTGGACCGACCCGATGCCGCTGGACTCGGAGAACCCGATGGCCTACCTGCGGGACCGGCTGCGCGGCTCGGACCTGCGCCCGGACCCGCTGCCCGACCAGCCCGCCGACCCGCCGCCCTGCGGGCCGCACCACGTGCAGGTGCTGCGCACCTACCCGGCGGTGCGTCCGCGCTACTCCTTCGCCCCGGACGGCGAGCGCACCGTCGCCCGCGGCTACACCAAGGCGGTACGCCGGGCGCGCCGGCTGATCTACCTGGAGGACCAGTACCTCTGGTCGAACGAGGTGGCTGAGCTGTTCGCCCAGGCGCTGCGCGAGCACCCGGACCTGCACCTGGTGGCGGTGGTTCCCCGGCACCCGGACGTCGACGGCCGGCTCGCGCTGCCGCCGAACATGGTGGGCCGGGAGCAGGCGCTGTCGCTCTGCCACCGGGCCGCCCCCGACCGGGTGCACGTGTTCGACGTCGAGAACCACGAGGGCACCCCGGTCTACGTGCACGCCAAGGTCTGCGTGGTGGACGACGTCTGGGCCAGCGTGGGCAGCGACAACTTCAACCGCCGCTCCTGGACCCACGACAGCGAGCTGTCCTGCGCGGTGCTGGACGACACCCACGACGAGCGGTCGCCGGCCGACCCGGCCGGGCTGGGCGACGGCGCCCGGGTCTTCGCCCGCGACCTGCGGCTGCGGCTCTGGCGGGAGCACCTGGACCGCGACCCCGACGGCGCGCAGGACGACGACCTGCTGGACCCGGCGGAGGCGGTGGCGGCGATCACCGCCGCGGCCGAGGAGCTGGACCGCTGGCACGCCGGTGGGCGGGTCGGCCCCCGACCGCCCGGCCGGTTGCGCCCGCACCGACCGGAGCGGCTGCCCTGGCGTACGCGCCTCTGGGCGCTGCCGGCGTACCGGCTGGTCTACGACCCGGACGGCAGGCCGCTGCGCGCCCGGCGCGCCGGCACCTGGTGAAGGTCCCCCGCCTCGTCCGGCACCTTCGGGCGGGCGGGATAGGCGAACGACACCCGGGGCGAGTAGAAGCCCCAGCAGACGTGCAGCGGGTTGGCCGGCCGGAGCGCGTAGACCGGGTGCTCCGGCGCCAGGAACTCCACCGACTCGACCTCGAACGGTGACACCGGCTCGGCCACGTAGGGGTAGTCGGTCACGATCAGCTCGCCGTCGCGGCGGGTGAGGTAGCGGTGGTGGCCGTTGTGCGCCTCGGTTCCGGTGTGCCCGACGCGGGCGGTGACCCGGATCAGCGGCCGGCCGTCGGCCCGGGTCTCCGCGGTGAGCCGTCCGCCGCGCACCTCCAGGTGGGTCTCGCCGTCGGTGGCCGGGGCGCCGCGGGCGGCGGCGTACTGCCGGACCCGGGGGCTGGAGGCCAGGTAGTGCGTCCACCAGCCGCCGGGGGTCTCGCCGTCCGGCGCGTCCATGTCCGCCAGCGAGACACCGAGGAAGGTGAGCGAGTAGGCGCCGAAGCCGGAGGTCTGGGTCCCGTCGTCGACCACGTACTGACAGAGGAAGACCTCCCGCTGCGGGTGCGCCCGGAGGCCGGCCGGCACCAGCGCCTCCGCCGCGCCGGGGTCCGCCGGGATCCAGCTGAACAGCAGCGTCGGGGCGTTGATGACGAGTTGCGGCGCGGCGGGATCGAGCACGGTGCCTCCGTAGACGTGTACCTACGGACGCTACGGGCGGTCCCGTTGGTGGGACAACGACGGAAAGGCGACACTTCGACCGACTGTCGGGTTCTGCGTTGACCGGTCGGATCGAGCGGGCCGACCGACCGGACATGGGCCGCCGGTGCGCGATATGCCCCGATCCAGGCCGTTGATACCCCGATAAGCCTTAAGTACATCATACTTTCGGCTAGATTTCTGTCCGCCGGTCAGGCTAAGGTGGCTTCCGAACGGACCAATTGAAGCTAAACCTAAGCGTCTCTTCTTTTTTCCCGCGGACGAGGTGCAGGGAGGACCACCATGACCGCCCACACGATCAGTGCTCCGGCGACATCCGCGCCGGCCGGCTCCGCGAAGCTCGACCCCCGTGCGCTCACCGACAGCGCCGCCGACCTGCTCGCCGCGATGGCCGCGCTGCCCGCGAACCACCCGTCGCGACCGGCCCTGCGCGACCGCGCCATCGAGGCCTGGCTGCCGCTGGCCAACCACCTCGCCCACCGCTACAGCGGGCGGGGCGAGCCCAACGACGACCTGGCGCAGACCGCCGCGATCGGCCTGATCAAGGCGATCGACAAGTTCGACCCGTCCCGCGGCGTCGACTTCGCCGGTTACGCCATCCCGACCATCATCGGCGAGCTGAAGCGGCACTTCCGCGACCGCACCTGGGACATCCGGGTGCCGCGCCGGCTCCAGGAGCTGCGGTTGGCGATCTCCGACGCCAACAGCACGCTGCTGCAGACCCTCGGCCGCTCGCCCACGGTCACCGACATCGCCGCCCACCTCAAGCTCACCGAGGAAGAGGTGCTGGAGGGCCTGGAGGGCGCCCGCGCCTACAACGCGGTGTCGCTGTCCACCCCGACCGGGGACGGCGAGCGCGCCACCGAGCTGGGCGACCTGCTCGGTGGCGAGGACGGCGAGTTCGAGCTGGCCGAGATGCGGGTCGCCCTCGGCCCGGCGTTGGCCACCCTCGACCAGCGCGAGCAGAAGATCCTCACGCTGCGCTTCTACGGCAACCTGACCCAGTCGCAGATCGCCGAGCAGATCGGCGTCTCGCAGATGCACGTGTCCCGGCTGCTGGCCCGGGCGCTGACCAAGCTGCGCGGGCAGCTCGACGGAACGTACTAGGGGGGTGGCGGCGGCCGGGTCGGCGGGCCCGGCGTCCGCGAGCCACCCGGCCCGGTCGGCGATGCGCCGGCCGGGCCGTTCCGCGTCCGAGCCGAGCCGGACCGGGCCGTTCCCGCGTCCGAGCCGAGCCGGGCCGGGCCGTTCCCGCGTCCGAGCCGAGCCGAGCCGTTCCGCGTCCGGGCCGAGCCGGGCCCGGGCCGAGCCGGGCCCGGGCCGAGCCGGGCCCGGGCCGAGCCGGGCCCGGCGCCGACGGCGCCGTGTCTGTCCGCAACTCCCCGGTCGACGGAGCGGCGCCCGGGGCACCAGCGCACGCCGCCTGTCGAGCTGAGTCGTTCGTGATATCGCCAGCCGCCACATCGCGCGCGGCCACCAGCCGCCTCCGCGCCCTCCGTCGATCATGGAGTTGTGGCACCTGACAATGCCCGTCAGTCCGGGCGAACCGGGAGCCACAACTCCATGATCGGCGCGACCTGTCGACAGATGACCGCGCCGGCGACGGAGTGAGGGTCGGTGACCGGGGACCGGACACGGCCGACGGTGTCGGGGCGGGGCAGCGCGGACCGTCCGGCGGCGGGGTGCGAGAGTGGGGCCGTGCTCGCCGACGTACCGCTCGACCTGCCGGTCCGACCGGTGCTGCCGGCGTTGGTCGAGGCACTACGGGAGCGGGGCGCCGGCGTCCTGGTCGCGCCGCCGGGCACCGGCAAGACCACCACCGCGCCGCTCGCGGTCGCGGACGCGGTCGCCGGTCGGGTGGTGATCGCGCAACCCCGGCGGGTGGCCGCGCGCGCCGCCGCGCACCGGATGGCCGCGCTGCTCGGCGAGCGGGTCGGCGACCGGATCGGCTACGCCGTGCGCGGCGAGCGCCGGGGCGGCCCGCGTACCCGGGTCGAGGTCGTCACCACCGGCCTGCTGGTACGCCGGCTCCACCACGACCCGGAGCTGCCGGGGGTGGGCGCGGTGCTGCTCGACGAGTGCCACGAGCGGCAGCTCGACGCCGACCTGGCGCTGGCGTTCACCGTGGAGGCCCGGGCCACGCTCCGCCCCGACCTCTGGCTCCTCGCGATGTCGGCGACGCCGCGGGCCGACCGGTTCGCGGCACTGCTCGGCGGGGACGCCCCCGCGCCCGTGGTACGGGCGCGGGCCGCGCTGCACCCGGTGGAACGGGTCTGGGCGCCGCCGCCGCGTCCGGTGACCCCGCCCGGCGCCGGCCGGGTGGACCCGATGCTGCTGGACCACGTGGCCGCCACGGTCCGCCGGGCGTTACGCGAGCGGGACGGCGACGTGCTGGTCTTCCTGCCCGGCGCGGGCGAGATCGCGGCGGTCGCGGGCCGGCTGGGCGGCCTGCCCGACACCGTCGTCCTGCCGCTGCACGGCCGGCTGCCCGGATCCGCCCAGGACGCCGCGCTCGCCCCGGCCCCGGACCGCCGCCGGGTGGTGCTGTCCACCGCGGTGGCGGAGAGCAGCCTGACCGTGCCCGGGGTACGGGTGGTGGTGGACGCCGGGCTGAGCCGGGTGCCCCGCACCGATCTGGCCCGTGGGCTGGGCGCGCTGGTCACCGTGCCGGTGTCCCGGGCGGCCGCCACCCAGCGTGCCGGACGGGCCGGGCGGGAGGCACCGGGCGCGGTCTACCGCTGCTGGTCGGAGTCGACGCACGCCCGGCTCGCCCCGCAGCCGGAGCCGGAGATCGCCACCGCCGACCTGACCGGGTTCGCGCTGGAGCTGGCAGCCTGGGGCGCGCCGGACGGCGCCGGTCTGGCGCTGCCCGACCCCCCGCCGCCGGCCGCGCTCACCGTGGCGCGGGAGACGCTGACCACGCTCGGCGCGGTGGACGCCGACGGCCGGATCACCGCGCGGGGTCGGGCGGTCGCGGCGGTCGGCACCCATCCCCGGCTGGCGCGGGCGCTGCTGGACGGCGCGTCCCGGGTCGGCGCGGACCGGGCCGCCGAGGTGGTGGCGGTGCTCGCCGAGGAGACCCTGGGCGGCGCGGGTGACGACCTGCCGGCCCGGTGGCGCCGGCTGCGCGCCGGCGCGGACCCGGCCGCCACCGCCCGCTGGCGGACCGAGGTACGCCGGCTGCGCGCCGCCCTGCCCGCCGGCGGTCCGCAACGCGAACGGCTGCCCGACGATCTGGCCGCGGGGCTGCTGGCCGGTCTGGCGTACCCGGAACGGCTGGCCCGGACGCGGCGGGCCGGCGGGACCGCGTACCTGATGGCCGGCGGGACCGCCGCGGAGCTGGCGGCCGGGTCGGGGCTGACCGGGTCGTCGTGGCTCGCCGTCGCGGTGGCCGACCGCTCCCCCGGCGCGCCGACCGCGCGGGTACGGCTGGCCGCGCCGATCGACGAGGCGACCGCGCGGGAGGCCGGCGCGGGGCTGCTGCGCACCGACCGGGAGGTCGTCTGGTCCGCCGGGGACGTGGTGGCCCGGGAGGTCGTCCGCCTCGGCGCCGTCGAGCTGGTCGAGCGGCCGCTGACCGCGCCGGACCCGGAGCTGGTCACCGCGGCGGTGCGCGACGGCCTGCGGCAGGAGGGCCTCGACCTGCTCGGCTGGTCGCCCGAGGCGACGGCGCTGCGCCGCCGGCTGGCCTTCTGCCGGTCGGCGCTCGGCGACGACTGGCCGGACGTCTCCGACGTCGCGCTGCTCGACGCCGCGCCGCTCTGGCTCGGGCCGGAACTGGGCCGGGTCCGCCGCCGGGGCGACCTCGTGCGGGTCGACGTGGCGGCGGCGCTGCGTCGGCTGCTCGACTGGCGTCAGTCGGCCCGGCTGGACGAGCTGGCGCCGGAACGGCTGCCGGTGCCCAGCGGCTCGCGGATCCGGGTCGACTACACCGATCCGGCCGCCCCGGTGCTGGCGGTGAAGCTGCAGGAGACGTTCGGCTGGCGGGACGCGCCCCGGATCGCCGACGGCCGGGTGCCGGTGCTGCTGCACCTGCTCTCCCCCGCCGGGCGGCCGGTGGCGGTCACCGCGGACCTGGCCTCGTTCTGGCGGACCGGGTACCCGCAGGTGCGGGCGGAACTGCGCGGACGCTACCCGCGTCACCCGTGGCCGGAGGACCCGACCACGGCGGAGCCGACCCGGCGGGCCAGCCCGCGCCGGCGCTAGGCGCGGTCACTCCTCGACGACGTCGGCGATCACCACGGTGATGTTGTCCGGACCGCCGGCCCGCAGCGCGAGGTCGATGAGCCGGGCCGCGCAGGCGTCCCGGTCCAGGCCCTCGCCGAGCACCTCGGTGAGCGTGTCGGCGCGAACCACGTTGGAGAGGCCGTCGCTGCACAGCAGCCAGCGGTCGCCGGCCCGGGGCACCATGGTCGCGTACGTCGGGGAGACCTGGTCGCCCTGCAACGCCTGGGTCACCACGGCGCGCCGGGGGTGGCTGCTCGCCTGCTCGGCGGTGATCACACCCTGGTCGACGAGCATCTGCACGAACGTGTCGTCGCGGGTGACCTGCTTGAGCACGCCCTCGCGGAACAGGTAGGCCCGGGAGTCACCGACGTGCGCCAGCGCCAGGCAGCTACCGGTGCGGGCGAACAGCAGCGCGGTCAGCGTGGTGCCCATGCCCTGACGCTCCGGGTCCTCCTCGACGGCCCGGCGGATCCCCTCGGTGGCCCGTTCGATGGCCCCCTGGAGCGCGGCGACCAGCGCGTCCTCCGGCGTCTCCACGTCCAGCGGGGCGATCGCGTCGATCGCGATGCGGCTGGCCAGGTCGCCGGCCGCCATGCCGCCCATGCCGTCGGCGACAGCGACCAGCCAGGCGCCCGCGTGCTGCGCGTCCTGGTTGCCGCTGCGGATCAGCCCACGGTCGCTCGCTCCGACGGAACGAAGCTTCAGGGTCATGGGTCGCAGCCTGCCAGGTCGAGGGCTCGGTTGTCTCTAGGAGATCACCACCATCGTACGTGGCGTGGAGGACCCCCCTGCGCACGGGCGCGCGCGTGCCATCGGGTCGGATCGATTGACAGGGGCGGAACGCGATGGAAACATCGCCCTGATAGTGGGAGCGCTCCCAGCTCCCGTGCTCTCCTCCACCACCCCCGAGCACGGAAGGAACCCTCCGTGACCCGATCCCGTCGTCGGCTGGTCGCGCTCGCCGCGGCCACCACCCTGGCGCTCGCCGCCACCGCCGGCCCGGCCTCCGCCGAGGTGCCGCCGGACGCCCCCGAACAACTGCGCAACGGCGACTTCAGCGCCGGCGTGTCCCCCTGGTTCTCCTACGGCACCGGCGACCTGGCGGTCACCGACGGCCGGCTCTGCACCACCGTCGCCGCCGGCACGGCCAACCCCTGGGACGCCGGCATCGGCCAGGACGCGGTGCCGCTGATCTCCGGCGCCGAGTACGAGCTGTCCTTCGACGTCTCCGCGACCCCCGGCGCGGCCGTCAAGGCGGTGCTCCAGCTCGGCAGCGCCCCCTACACCACGTACGCCAGCGTCGACGCCACCGCCACCGGCACCGCGCGGCACGTCACCACCACCTTCACCTCCCCCGCCGACAACGCCGGCGCCCAGCTCATCTTCCAGATCGGCGGCAGCGCGCAGGCGCAGACGTTCTGCCTCGACAACGTCTCGCTGCGCGGCGGCGAGGCGGCCCCGCCGTACGAGCCGGACACCGGGCCGCGGGTCCGGGTGAACCAGGTCGGCTACCTGCCCGGCGGGCCGAAGCACGCCACCGTGGTCACCGAGGCCACCGGGGCGCTGCCCTGGCAGTTGAGGTCGGCCGCCGGTGCGGTGGTCGCCAGCGGCGAGACCACGCCGCGCGGCACCGACGCCGCCTCGGCGCAGAACGTGCAGACCGTCGACTTCTCCGCGTACCGCACGCCGGGCACCGGCTACACGCTCACCGTCGACGGCGAGACCAGCCACCCGTTCGACATCTCCGGCACGCTCTACGACCGGCTGCGCGCCGACTCGCTCCAGTTCTTCTACGCCCAGCGCAGCGGCATCGCGATCGACGGCGACCTGATCGGCGCCGAGTACGCCCGCCCCGCCGGCCACCTCGACGTCGCGCCCAACCAGGGCGACACCGACGTGCCCTGCCAGCCCGGCGTCTGCGACTACACGCTGGACGTGCGCGGCGGCTGGTACGACGCCGGCGACCACGGCAAGTACGTGGTCAACGGCGGCATCGCCACCTACCAGCTGCTCAACGCGTTCGAGCGGACCAAGACCGCGGAGACCGCCGACGGCGGCGCGGCCCTCGGTGACGCCACGCTGCGGGTGCCCGAGCGGGGCAACGCCGTGCCGGACGTGCTCGACGAGGCCCGCTGGGAGCTCGACTTCCTGCTGCGCATGCAGGTGCCGGCCGGCAAGCCGCTGGCCGGGATGGTGCACCACAAGATCCACGACAAGAACTGGACCGGCCTGCCGCTGGCCCCGCAGGACGACCCGCAGCCGCGCGAGCTGCACCCGCCGTCCACCGCCGCCACGCTCAACCTGGCCGCCGTGGCCGCGCAGTGCGCCCGGCTGTTCGCCCCGTACGACGCCACCTACGCGGCCCGCTGCGCCACGGCCGCGAAGACCGCGTACGCGGCGGCGAAGGCGCACCCGGCGATCTACGCCTCGGCCAGCGACGGCACCGGCGGCGGCGCGTACGACGACACGAACGTCACCGACGAGTTCTACTGGGCCGCGGTCGAGCTGTGGCTGAGCACCGGCGACAAGGCGTACCTGGCCGACGTCACGGCCTCGCCGCTGCACACCGCCGACGTCTTCACCCCTAACGGCGCGTTCGGCTGGCAGAGCGTGGCCGCGTTGGGCCGGCTCGACCTGGCCACCGTGCCGAACACGCTGCCGGCCGCCGAGAAGACCCGGATCCGCGCCTCGGTGACCGCCGCCGCGGACCGCTACCTGGCCGCGCTCGCCGATCAGGCGTACGGGCTGCCGATGCCCGGCACCGCCGACGCGTACGTCTGGGGCAGCAACAGCAACGTGGTGAACAACGCGATCGTGCTGGCCACCGCGTTCGACCTGAGCCGGGACGCGAAGTACCGGGACGGCGCGGTGCAGAGCGCCGACTACCTGTTCGGCCGCAACGCGCTGAACATGTCCTACGTGACCGGTTGGGGTGAGCAGAACGCCCACAACCAGCACAGCCGGATCTTCGCCAACCAGTTGAACCCGGACCTGCCGAACCCGCCGGCCGGCTCGCTCGCCGGCGGCCCGAACGCCGCCCTCCAGGACCCGTACGCGGCGAACCTGCTCGCCGGGTGCGCGCCGATGTTCTGCTACGTCGACGACATCAACTCGTACGCGACCAACGAGGTGGCGATCAACTGGAACTCGGCGCTGGCCTGGCTCGCGTCGTTCCTGGCGGACCAGGGTGACGCCTCGGCCGTGCCGGCGCCCACCTGCGCGGTCACCTACAGCACCCACGGCAGCTGGCCGTCCGGCTTCACCACCCAGGTGACGGTGCGCAACACCGGCACGACGGCGGTGAACGGGTGGACGCTGCGGTGGGCCTTCACCGGCGGCCAGAAGGTCAGCCACGCCTGGTCGGCGGAGGTCGCCCAGACCGGCGCCACGGTCACCGCGAAGAACCTGTCGTGGAACGGGAAGCTCGCGCCCGGGGCGTCCACCACGTTCGGCCTGAACGGCACGGGTTCCGCGACCCCCAACCCCGACCCCACCCTGGTCACCCTGAACGGCAGGGCCTGCACCGTCTCCTGACCGACGCCCGTGCGGTGGTGGCGCCTGCCCGGCGTCACCACCGCACGGCCGGCGAACCGCCGGGTACGGTCCCGGCATGGCGTATCTGCTCCTGGCGCTGGCGATCACGGCCGAGGTGGTCGGCACCAGCCTGCTCAAGGCGAGCGACGGGTTCACCCGACTCTGGCCCACGGTCGGCCTGGTGGCCTGCTACCTGGCCGCGTTCGGGCTGCTCGCCCTCGTGGTCCGGGACGTCCCGGTCGGCGTGGCGTACGCGATCTGGTCAGGGCTGGGCACCGCCGCGATCATGGCGGTCGGGGCGGCGTTCCTGGGCGAGCCGCTCAGCGTGACGAAGGTGGTCGGGGCCGGTCTGGTCATCGCCGGCGTGGTGGTGCTCAACCTCGGCGGCGCGCACTAGGTGCGGGCCGGGTTCAGCCTCCGGCCGCGCGGAGCAGCCGGAGCTGGCCGATCTCGGCGGCGTTCTTCATCAACTCGGCGTTGACCCAGGCCACCAGGTGCGCCACCGTGAGCCCGGCGTCGGCCGGCCAGGGGTACGCGGACGGACGGGCCAGGTCGACCTCGGTGAGGCCGTCGAGGATGTCCGCCCACTCCGCCCGCAGCCCGCCCAGCCAGGAGACCGTCGCCGCGCCGGGCCCCGGCCACCGCACGTCCGCCCGTTCCCGCGCCGGTCGCTGCCGCAGATGGTCGACGGCCACCGACCACCACCAGCCGATGTGCCAGGTGAGCCAGGCGATGGTCGGCACAGGCACCGGATCCGGCTCGGTGTCGGCCCAGTCCGGACGCCAGCCCCCGGCCGGGTCGGCCCGCATCGTCCAGCACAGCGGCGCCGGCTCCCAGAGGAAGTCCGCCGGGTCGAGCCGGTCGAGGTGGTACTCGACAAGCGCCCAGGTCAGGTCGAACTGCCAGCGCGGCAGGGCCGGATCGGTGGGGACGGACACCGGGCGATGGTGGCACGGCCGGGGTCGCCGGTCGACCGGTTAACCGGCCGGGAACTCGGGGTGGGCGGCGGCCCGCCGGACCATGTCGTCCCACTGGCGGGCGACCGCCGCCAGGTCGTCCCGTCGGCTCCGCTCGAACTCCGCCAGCTCTGGCGCGACGGCGCGCAGCGCGGCCTGCCCGGCCGGCCGGCGGCACCCGGCGTCCGACCCGCTCCCGCGCCACCAGCGCCACCCCGCTCCGGACGGTGTGTGTCCCGGACCGGGATGCGCCCATGGCATTCCACCGACGGCGTTGACGGACGGTGGGTGGAACACCGCGTCGCGGCAGGGACGACGATGCCGCAGAGCGCGATATACCGCTGAGTCATAAATATGACCAGGCGGTATATCGCACAACAATCATCGTTGCCCGCTGCCCGCTGCCCGCTGCCCGCGGCCACCGGGTCAGCCGACCGTCCGGCGCATCGCGACCCGGTCGGCCGGATCGAGCCCGAGCGCCGCCTCGACGACCAGCAGCCCGACCAGCCCCGGCGTCAGTGCGGAGGCGTCCAGCTCGCGGAATCCGCAGCGCGCGTAGTACGGCCCGTTCCACGGCACCGACCGGAACGTGGTCAACGTCAGTGCCGGCAGCCGCTCCGCCGCCGCCCACCGCGCCACGTCGTCGAGCAGGCCCCGGCCGATCCCGCGCCGGGCGTAGGCCGGGTCGACGCTGAGCTGCTGCACGTGCGCCGCGCCGTCGACGAGGTCGACCAGCGCGAACGCGATCGGGCGGTCCGCCGCGTCGACCGCGACCCGCAGCCGGCCGGCGCGTTGCCCGGTGGCGAGCGCGTCCAGCGGCAGCGGCGGCATGTCGGCCACCCGGGTCATGCCGATCTCGCGGAACGGTGCGCCCGAGGCCACCTCGATCCGCTGCACCTCGGCCAGCTCGTCGGCCCGGGCGGTCCTGCTCACGTCCACGGGCCGACCCTGGCAGAGCGGGCCGGCCGAGGCGACCAGATTTCTCCGGACATGCCATCGTGCCGCGCTACGGCCCGAGCGCGACCTGCGCACACCACGGACCTCTCCGGAGCCGGCCGGGCAGCGGGCAGCGGGCAGCGGGCAGCGGGCAGCGGGCAGCGGGCAGCGGGCAGCGGGCAGCGGGCAGCGGGCAGCGGGCAGCGGGCAGCGATGATTGTTGGGCGATATACCGCCTGGTCATAATTATGACTCAGCGGTATATCGCACTCTGCGGCATCATCGTCCCTGCCCCGACGCGGTGTTCCACCCACCGCCCGTCAACGCCATCAGTGGAACGCCACGGGTGCATTACGGCCCGGGACACGCCCACCGCGCTCCACCCACCGCCCAGCAACGCCGATCGGCGGCACGCCATAGGTGCGTCGCGACTGGGAGCACACCCGCCCCGCCCGGGCGTTCCGACGGCGGCCGGCCAGCACGCGCACGGTGTGACCGACCTCGCCTCGGGCGGGACTCCGACGCCGCGTCTTCGTGTCTAGCGTCGGGCCCATGACCCGCAGTCGACGCCACCCGGCCACCGAATCCCGCGCGGCAGCGCCAGTCGGGCACTGATGGGACGGGTCTCCCCGTTCCCGCCGCCCGGGCCGCTGCGCACCCTCGCGCTCGCCACGCTGGCCAACACGGTCGGCACCGGGCTGTGGCTGGCCGGCGGGGCGCTCTACCTGACCCGGGACGTGGGGCTCTCCCCGACGTCGGTGGGTGCGGGTCTGACCGTCGCCGGCCTGGTCGGGCTGACCGCCAGCGTGCCGCTGGGCGGCCTGGCGGACCGCTGGGACCCGCGTACGCTGCGGGCCGCGCTCCAGGTCTGCCAGGCGTTCGCCGCGGCCGCGTACCTGCTGGTCGACTCGCTCGCGATGTTCCTGGTGGTGGCGGTGCCGGAGGCGCTGCTGTCGGCCGGGAACCTGGCGGTGCGGGCGGCGCTCGTCGCCGCCGTCGGCGGCCCGGCCGGACGGGTGCACGCCTTCGCCACGCTGCGCGCGGTGGCCAACCTGGGCATCACCGCCGGCACCGCGCTGGCCGGGATCGCGCTGGCCGTGGACACCCACCGGGCGTACCAGGTCCTGGTGGTCGGCAACGTCGCCACCTATCTACTCTCGGCGGCGCTGTTGCTGCGGGTGCCACGGCAGCGGGCCGGCGGCGGTGCGCGGCGGGTCACCGACGCGGCACGGCGCGGCGGGCCGTTGCGGGACGGCCGCTTTCTCGCGGTGAGCGGCGCGTCGGCGGTGCTCGGTACGCACCTGACCGTGCTCACTCTGGTCGTGCCGTTGTGGACGGTCGGCCGGGCCGGCGCGCCGCCCCCGGTGGTGTCGGCGGTGCTGCTGATCAACACGCTGCTCACCGTGCTGTTGGCGGTCCGGCTCAGCCGGGGCGCCGACACCGCCGCCCCGGCCGCCCGGAAGCTGCGCCGGGCCGGGCTGGTGCTGGCCGCGGCGACCCCGCTCTACGCGGCGACCGCCGGTCTGCCGGTGCTGCCGGCGGTCGGGCTGCTGCTGGTGGCCACCGCGGTGTGGACGGTGGGCGACCTGTGGCAGGGCGCGGCCGGCGCGGGGCTCGCCTACGACCTCGCGCCGCCGCACGCGATCGGCGCCTACCAGGGGGCGGACGGGCTGCTCGCCGGGCTGGCCCAGGCGCTCGGCCGTGGCCTGCTCACGCTGCTCGTGCTCGGTGGCGGCGCGGCGGGCTGGCTGGTGCTCGGCGCGCTGTTCGCCGCAGTCGGGCTGACCGCTCCGGCGCTGGCCCGACGCGCGGTGGCGAGCCGGCCGGCGCCCACCGGAGAGCCGGCCGCCGCCGGGCAGCCCGTCGCACCCGTGTAGCAGCATGGCGGGATGACCGACCAGCGGAGCATCACCATCCGTCCCGGCGGGCCGGACGACGCCCCCACCGTGCTGCGCCTGCTCGACAGCGCCACCGCGTGGCTGGTGGAGCGGGGCCGCACCGACCAGTGGGGCACCACGCCGGCCTCGACCGACCCCCGCCGGATCGACCAGGCCGCCGCGTGGGCCGGCGGGGGCGGCCTGCACCTCGCCGAGATCGACGGCACGGCGGCCGGCGCGCTGGTGGTGGGCGCGGCGACGGAGTACGTGCCGCCGCCCACCGAGCCGGAGCTGTACGTGAACCTGCTGGTCACCGACCGGGCGTACGCCGGTCGCGGGGTCGGCGCGCGGCTGCTGGCGCACGCGGCGGAGCTGGCCCGCGACCGTGGGGTCGGCCTGCTGCGGGTGGACTGCTTCCGGAGCCCGGACCGGGCGCTGGTGCGCTTCTACGAGGGGTGCGGCTTCACCGCCACCGACCCGTTCACGGTCGAGCGGCCGGGGCGGGCGCCGTGGCCCGGGCAGGTGCTGGCCCGCCGGGTCGGCTGAGTCAGCCGATCTCCTCGTCGACGAAGCACCAGCGCCACGACTCGCCCGGCTGCACCGACCGCATCACCGGGTGCCCGCTGCTCTCGAAGTGCTTCGTGGCGTGCTGGTAGGGCGACGAGTCGCAGCAACCCACGTGCCCGCAGCTCAGGCAGGCCCGCAGGTGCACCCAGTCGTCGTTGCCGATGGCGACGCAGTCGGGGCACTCGGTGGTGGTGCCCGGCTCGGCCCCGCCCGGCTCGGTCAGGTGCTGGCAGCTCATTCGTCGACCTCCTGTCGCAGCAGGGACTCTTCCAGATCCAGATCACGATAGGCGCGGGTGAGCACCTCCTCCGGGATCCGGCCGGAGTCGCGGGCGGCGCGGAACACCTCCCGCTCGGCGTCGATCATCTCCTGTCGCAGCCGCGCGTACGCCTGGGAGGGGGTCTCCCGCTCGGTGCCGCCGAGCCGTTCCCAGGCCACGTTGGCGCGGGACGTGGTCAGCCCGCGCAGGCGTTCCACCACGGCCTCCGGCGCGCCCCCGGCCAGCGCGTCCAGCCGTTCCCGGGCCGCCCGGCTGGCCTGCTGCTGCACCCCGGCGGCGGAGAGCGCGTCCTGCACCGGGTCGTCCGGCGGCAGCCGCAGCCGCCGGGCCAGCCACGGCAGCGTGGCGCCCTGGCCGACCAGGGTGGCCACGATCACCGCGAACGCCAGCCAGATCAACAGCGCCCGCGGGTACGGCCGGTCGTCGGCGAGGGTGAGCGGCAGGCCCAGCGCGGCGGCCAGCGTCACCACGCCGCGCATGCCGGCCCAGCCGATGACGATCGGGAACCGCACCGGGGGCGCCGGGTCGCGCCGCCGTACCCGGGGCACCAGCCGGGCCAGGTAGGTGGCCGGGAAGACCCAGACGAACCGGGCCAGGAACACGGCCGCCAGCACCGCGACGGTGATCGCCGCCAGCGAGCCGACCGGCTCGTCGAGGTCGCGCAGCACCTCGGGCAGTTGCAGGCCGACCAGCAGGAACACCAGCCCTTCCAGCAGGAACTGGATCAGCCGCCAGAACGCGGTCACCTGGAGCCGGGAGGCGGCCGACATGAGCAGCGGCAGCTTGTGCCCGATGCCCAGGCCGGTGACCACCACCGCGACCACGCCGGAGGCGTGGATCTCCTCGGCGGCGAACACCACCGCGAACGGGATGATCAGCGACAGCGCGTTGTCCAGCACCGGGTCGGTGATGCGTTTGTGCAGGTAGCCGAAGACCACCACGCCGAGCAGCCCGACCAGGACACCGCCGCCGGTGGCGACCACCACCTCCCGGGCCACGTAGCCGAAGCTGACCCCGCCGGCACTGGCGGTGGCGGCGACGATCGCCACCCGCAGCAGCACCAGCGCGGTGGCGTCGTTGACCAGGCTCTCGCCCTCCAGGATGGTGACGACCCGCCGGGGCAGGCCGACCCGCCGGGCCACCGCGGTGGCGGCGACCGCGTCGGGCGGTGCCACCACCGCGCCGAGGGCCAGGCAGATCGCGTACGGCAGGTCGGGCAGGAACAGGTGCACCACGGTGCCCACCACGAACGCGGTGAAGATCACCAGTCCGACGGCGAGCAGCAGGATCGGCCGCAGGTTGAGCCGGAACGCCGGCACCGACGTGTTCACCGCCGCCACGTAGAGCAGCGGCGGCAGGATGCCGACCAGCACCAGGTCCGGGTCCAGCCGCACGTGCGGGACGAACGGCAGGAAGGACAGCGCGAGGCCGAGCACGACCAGCAGGATCGGTGCGAGCAGCCCGAGTCGTCGGGCCAGCGCCGCGCCGAAGGTCGCGATCGCCAGGAAGACCACGACCTCGAACAGAGCTTCCATGGGGTCAGAGCCTAGGCGTCCGGCGGCCGGACCGTGATCACGCGCCCCCGCGCACCTTCGGCAGCACCTCCGTGCCGAACGCGTCGACGAACGCCCGCTGCTCCTGCCCGACGTGGTGCAGGGCGATCTGGTCGAAGCCCAGCGCCACGTACTCCTCCAGCCAGCCGACGTGCCGGCCCAGGTCGGCGGAGACGTTGACGGTCTCGGTGACCTTCGCCATCGGCACGTCGGCGCTGGCCACGTCGAAGTGCTCGGCGGTCTCCAGGTCCCAGCAGACCGGCGGGGCGAAGACGTTGCTGCGCCACTGCTCGTACGCGATCGCCTCGGCCTCGGCCTGCTCGGGCGCCCAGCTGACGTGCACCTGCAGGTGCAGCGGTCCGCGCCCGCCGGCGTCCCGGTAGGCGTCGATCATCTGGCGCAGGTGGTCCACCGGCGCGTTGACGGTGATCAGGCCGTCGGCCCACTGGGCGCACCAGCGGGCGGTGGCGACGCTGACCGCGGCGCCGACCAGCGCGGGCGGCTCCTCGGGCCGGGTCCACAGCTTCGCCCGGTCCACCGTGACCAGCCCGTCGTGGCTGACCTCCTCGCCGGCCAGCAACGCCCGGATCACGTCGACGCACTCGCGCAGCCGCGCGCTGCGCAGCTCCTTGCGCGGCCACACGTCGCCGGTGATGTGCTCGTTGCTGGCCTCGCCGGTGCCCAGCGCGGCCCAGAAGCGGCCCGGGTACATGGCGCCGAGCGTGCCGATGGCCTGCGCGATGATGGCCGGGTGGTAGCGCTGGCCCGGCGCGTTGACCACGCCGAACGACAGGTTCGTGGCCTGCAGCGCGGCGCCGAGCCAGGACCAGGCGAAGCCGGACTGGCCCTGCCGCTCGCTCCAGGGCGAGAAGTGGTCGGAGCACATCGCGGCGTCGAAGCCGGCGCGCTCGGCGTGGATCACCGCCTCCAGCAGCTTCGCCGGGTGGATCTGCTCGTGGGATGCGTGAAAGCCGAACGCCGTCATGGGCAGCACTCCTACCCATGACGGCGTCCGGCCAACCGTGGCTACTCGGCGTGCGCGCCGGCGCCCGCGCCGGCCTCCCCCTCGCCGATCCAGACCGTCTTGGTGTTGCAGAACTCCCGCATGCCCAGGGCGGACAGCTCGCGGCCGTAGCCGGAGTTCTTCACGCCGCCGAACGGCAGCTCCGGATAGGACGTGGTCATGCCGTTGATGAAGACGTTGCCCGCGTCCAGGTCCTCGGCGAAACGTTCCTGTTCGGCCGGGTCGGTGGTCCAGGCGTTGGAGCCGAGGCCGAAGCTGGTGCCGTTGGCCACCTCGATCGCCTCGTCGTACGAGCCGACCCGGTAGAGGCCGGCCACCGGCCCGAACACCTCCTCACTCCACATCCGCATCTCGGGCCGCAGGTCGGTGACCACGGTCGGCGGGTAGAACCAGCCGTCCCCGGCGGGCTTCTCGCCACCGCACAGCACGGTGGCGCCCTGGTCGACGGCGTCGGTCACCTGCGCGTGCACCTCGTCCCGGCCGCGCTCGCTGGCCAGCGGGCCGACGTCGGTGTCGTCGTCCATCGGGTCGCCGACCCGTAGCGCCGCCATCCGGGCGGCGAACTTCTCGGCGAACGCGTCGAAGACGTCGGTGTGCACGATGAACCGCTTGGCGGCGATGCAGGACTGGCCGTTGTTCTGGCAGCGGGCGGTGGTGGCGACCTCGGCCGCCTTGTCCAGGTCGGCCGAGGGCATCACCACGAACGGGTCGCTGCCGCCCAGCTCCAGCACGGTCTTCTTGATCTCCCGGCCGGCGATCTGGGCGATGGACCGGCCGGCCGGCTCGCTGCCGGTCAGCGTGGCGGCGCGCACCCGCGGGTCGCTGAGGATCCGGTCCACCGCGTCGGAGCCGACCAGCAGGGTGGTGAACGCGCCCTCTCCGAACCCGGCCCGCCGGAACACGTCCTCCAGGTAGAGCGCGGTCTGCGGCACGTTGGAGGCGTGCTTGAGCAGGCCGGTGTTGCCGGCCATCAGGGCCGGCGCGGCGAAGCGCATCACCTGCCAGAGCGGGAAGTTCCACGGCATCACCGCGAGCACCGGGCCGATCGGCTGGTAGCGGACGTACGCCCGCTTCGCCTTGACCGCGGCGGCGTCGGCCGGCTCGTCGGCGAGCATCCTCGGCGCGTTCTCGGCGTAGAAGCGGCAGGCGGTGGCGCACTTGGTCACCTCCGCCTTCGCGGCGGCGTACGTCTTGCCCATCTCGGTGGTCATCAGCCGGGCGGTCTCGTCCCGCTCGGCGTCGAGCAGGTCGGCGGCGGCCAGCAGCCACCGGGCGCGCTGCGCGATCGTGGTGTCCCGCAACTGCCGGTACGCGAGGTCGGCGCGCTCGATGGCGGCGTCGATCTGTTCGTCCGACATCGCGTCGTACGTCTTGAGCACCTGTCCGGTGGCGGGATTGGTGGTGGCGATGGGCATCTCGTACTCCTGTCACTCGAACAGTGAGTGCCGCACGCCCGGCTCCTCCCGGCGGCGGGCGGCGCGGCGGCGCTGGATCACGACCAGGTCGACCACGGCCACCACGGCGAGGAGCGCGCAGACGACGCCCAGCCAGGCCACGTCGGCGGCGAACGCGAGCACCGCGAAGACGGCCATCACCACCAGACCGAACAGGGCCAGCACGAGGCGCAGGTTGAGCGCGCTGTTCGCGTGGCCGACCGTGCCTCGGGCGCGGCGGGGCTGTGATCGGGTCATTCCTCCCGGCTACCCCGGCACGGCCGGGGCTAACCGGTGGGGCGCGCGGCGGCGTCGGCGGGCCGGTGATCCGGGACACGGAGCGGGCACGCGGTGGATGGCGCCGCCGGGCGGGTGCGTTACATCGGTCTGCCGGTACCGACGGAGATCCCGCGGCGGTGGAGAGGATGGGCATGACCACGACGCAGGCCGTACCCGTGACCGTCGCGGTCTCCCGGCGCGCCGACCCGGCGCGGACCGGTGAGATGGTGGCGTGGATGCGGGCCGGCACGGCGCTCGCGGAGAGTTTCCCCGGTTTCCTCGGCGCCGGCTTCGTCCGCAGCGCGCCCGGTTCCGCCGAGTGGCACGTGATGTACCGCTTCGCCGACGCCGACACGCTGCGCGGCTGGGAGGACTCGCCGCAGCGGCACTGGTGGTTGAGTTCGGCCCAGGGCATCGTCGAGCACACCCGGGTGGAACGCCGCACCGGCATCGAGGGCTGGTTCGACCCGCCGGT
Source organism: Micromonospora sp. WMMA1996 (assembly GCF_002573675.1). Taxonomy (NCBI): domain Bacteria; kingdom Bacillati; phylum Actinomycetota; class Actinomycetes; order Micromonosporales; family Micromonosporaceae; genus Micromonospora; species Micromonospora sp. WMMA1996. Next base: position 3,346,091 of record NZ_PDHU01000001.1, read on the forward strand.
GGACCACGTGGTGGAGACGTTCGGCGAGGCCGAGCCGGTCGTGCCGGCCGCGCCTCCGCGCTGGAAGCAGGCGGTCACCATCTGGCTGGCGTTCTTCCCGCTCAGCCTCACCGCCACGCTGCTGACCGCGCGGTTCCTCGCCGACGTGCCGCTGGCCGGGCGGACGCTGCTGATGACGCTGGTGCTGACCCCGTTGATGACGTACCTGGTGCTGCCGCGCATCACCCGGGCGCTGCACTGGTGGCTGCACGGCCTGCCCACGCCGTGGCGCCGGTGAGTTGAACGATCGGGTCGCACCACACCGATGTGAACGACGGTCGTCGATGGCAGAAAGGCGACAGAGTTCCCGGACGGACGGTCGAGGCGCATAGGGTCGACGGGCCCGTTGCCGCCGCCGGACGGGGGACCTGAATGCCTCGACGTTGGATCGCCGCGCTGGCCTGCCTCGCGGCGCTGGTCGCGCTGGCCTGCGACGGCTCCGGCTCGGCGTCGCCCCGCCCGACCGACACGCCCCGCCCCGGCGACCCCCGGGTGCTGACCGCGCTCGGCGACTCGATCAGCACCGGCTTCGGTTCCTGCCTGGTGCTGGTGAGCTGCGAACGCCACTCCTGGTCGACCGGGGACAGCCTGCGGGTGGAGAGCGTCTACCGGCGGCTGCGGGCCGACGCGCCGGCGCTTCGGGCGTACAACCGGGCGGTGCCCGGCGCCCGCGCGGCGGGGCTGGCCGACCAGGCCCGGGCCGCGGTACGCGACAAGGCCGACCTGGTCACCGTGTTGATCGGGGCGAACGACGCCTGCCGGGACGACGTCGACGCGATGACGCCGACCGCCACCTTCCGGAACCAGGTCGACACCGCGCTGGCCGTGCTGCGCAAGGGCCGGCCGAAGGCGCGGGTGCTGGTGGTCAGCATCCCGGACCTGCACCGGCTCTGGCAGCTCGGGCACACCGAGCCCCGCGCGGTGCGGGCCTGGTCGCGGGGCGTCTGCCCGGCGCTGCTGGCCGACGCCACGTCGACCGCGCCCGCCGTGGTCGCCCGCCGGGCCCGGGTCCGGGAGCGGCTCGAGGCGTACGACGCGCAGCTGCGCGCCGCCTGCCGGGCCTACGGTTCGCGCTGCCGCTGGGACGGCGGCGCGGTCCACCGGCACCGGTTCGACCTGGACCAGGTCAACGCGCTGGACTGGTTCCACCCCAACGCCGCCGGGCAGGGCCGGCTGGCGGAGGTGGCCTGGAACGCCTCCCGCTGGAACGACTGACCGGCCCGACGGGCGGTCCGACCGTCGGTCAGGGCTGGCGCGGGCCGGGCAGTTGGCGGGGCCCGGCGTCGCGGTAGAGCGCCCGGGCCCGGTCGGCGAGTTCCCTGGTGGCCGAGGAGTTGGCCCAGGTGCCGAGCACGATGGCGGCGCCCGGGACGACCTTGGCGAACATCCGCTTGGCGGCGCGCACCCCGGCCATCCGGGCCAGCCGCACCCCGAGCTGGAGCATCACCCGGCCCAGCGCCCGGTCGCCGGCCGAGCCGAACAACGCGCCGGCCCGCTCCCGGCCGGCGGCCACGCCGAGCGCCAGCCGGGCGGTCGCGGCGACCTTGTGCACACGCTGGAGCACCAGCAGGTCCGTCGCCCGGTCGGTGTGCGTCGGGTCGGCGCCGTAGGCGGCGGCCACGTGCAGCACCAGCCGGGCCTGGGTCCAGGCCAGCACGCCGACGTCGATGACGGCGCCGGGCAGCCCGGCGGCGCCGGAGACCGCGCCGGAGAGCCGGGCGTGGTTGACGAACCGGCGGACCGCCTGGTCGGCCAGGTGCTCGGCCGGCACGTCCGGCCGCAGCGCCCGCTCCCGGGCGGCCCACTGCGCGGCCTCCGGGCCGAGCCGGCGCACCGCCTCCAGGGCCAGGTGCTCCGGCGCGTACTGCGGGTCCTCGCGCATCCGGTCCCAGAGCGGGGCCGGGGGCGCCTCGGGCGCGTCCACGGGCGGGCCTGGGGCGGCGTTGTGCTGCCCGTCGACGGGGGCGGGGTCGGTCACGGGGGGCTCCGAGGCTCGTCGGGCGGGGGTGGGCGGGTCAGCGCCGGCGCGTCGACGACAGCCGGGTGGCGATCTGCCGCAGCCGGGCCTGGTTCTCCGGCTTGGCCATCTCACGCCGGCCGCGGTCGACCAGCTGCTGGCCGCGCGGCGACCGCAGGAAGGCGGTGATCCGTTGCATCAGCGACATGACGTCCTCCTGTCCGCGGTCCCCATCATGTGTACCTGGAACCGGCAAGTCCCTGATACCCGGACCGGCCGTCCGGCAACCGTCCACACCGGTCAGCCCAGGATCTCCGCCACCACCTCGCCGGCCCGCCACTCGTGCTGCGCGTACGCGTCGGGGAACGCGGAGATCTGGACCGCCTGGGCGGCGACCGAGAGCGGCAGGTCCTGCCAGCCCGGGATCTCCTCCAGGGCGGAGAGGAACGCCTTGGTCGCGTACTCGGGGTCCATCAGCTCGGCGACGGTGCCCCAGCCGCTGCTCGGCCGCTGCTGGAACAGCCCGACCGAGTCGTGGTCCCAGCCGATGGCCTGGTGCGGGTACTCCTGCGACTCGGGCAGCACACCGCTGGCGTAGTTCAGCAGGGTGCTCTCCTGCATGGCGGTGGCCACCGCGATGACCAGCGCCCGGCGCGGCACGCCCATCTCCCGGCCGGCCCGCACGATCTGGGTGGCGTTGTCCATCTGGGCGCGGGTCAGGCCGGCGACCGGAACGATCCGCCGCGGCTTCGGCTTCGGCTTGGCCTTCGGCTTCGCCTTGGCCGTGACGGTCGGGGAAGGGGTGGCGCTCGGTGTGGTCGGCGCGGTGCTCGGGCGGGCCATGCCGCGCGAGGCGGCGTCCACCGCCGCCCGCTCGGCGGCCTCGGCGGTGGGGGCCGGGGACGCGGCGCGCTCGGGGGCGCCGAAGCCCACCTGGCTGACGCCGACCAGGCCGAGGCAGCAGGCCGCGCCGGTGGCGACCGCGAGCCTGGTCCGGCCGGGCCGGGGGGCCACGGGGGTGCGCAGGGCCCGGAAACGGGTACGCCAGCTGCCGGTGGCCTCCGGCGGACAAGCGGTTGTCGGATCGGTCGAGGGGGTATCGTCCGAACGGTCAGCCGGGCGGCCGGGGCCGTTCGGGTCGTCGAGGGTGCCGTCGTCACGCATCCGACGAGGCTAGGCAGGGCAAACCGGGATCACCCAGGCCTAAAGGGTGGCCCTCGCCACACTTTGGTCCGGACCTGCCCGACATTGCCCCACACCACACCCGGAGCAGGGTCAGAACCGGCGAACCGGACCAACCTCCGGTCCGCCGAGAGCCCGGGCGGCGCGGGCAGGAACCTCGCAGCCGCCCACCTCCCGGCCGATGATCCACTAACTCGTCCGTTCGGACGATACGGCGGTGGGCCGGCCGATCCGGGGCGTGGCCGAATTGTGATCACCAAACGGGCAGCGGACCGGTCCGTAACGGAATGGACCACACCCCCCGGTACGTTGGCCGAACCGGGGGCGCCGTGCGCACGGCGCTTCCGTACGCCTCGACAGGGAGGACCCCACCGGTGCTCGACCCACACGAGCTCTACGAACTCACCGACGAGCTGCCCGACCTCGGCCAGCCGGTGCTGATCCAGGCGCTCACCGGCTTCGTCGACGCCGGCAGCGCCTCCCGGCTGGCCCGGGAGCAGCTGCTCACCTCGCTGGACTCCCGGGTGATCGCCCGCTTCGACGTCGACCAGCTCTTCGACTACCGCTCCCGCCGGCCTGTGATGACCTTCGTCGAGGACCACTGGGCCGACTACGACGCCCCGGCGCTGGAGCTGCACCTGCTGCACGACGACGACGAGACGCCGTTCCTCCTGCTCACCGGCCCCGAGCCGGACCTGCAGTGGGAGCGCTTCGTGGCCGCCGTCGCCGGCCTGTCGGCCCGCCTCGACGTCCGGCTCACGGTCGGGCTCAACTCGATCCCGATGGCCGTACCGCACACCCGGCCCAGCGGCGTCACCGCGCACGCCACCCGGCCGGAGCTGATCTCCGGACACGAGCCGTGGTTGCAGAAGGTGCAGGTACCGGCCAGCGTCGGCCACCTGCTGGAATACCGCCTCGGTGAGCAGGGCCGCGACGCCCTCGGCTTCGCCGCGCACGTGCCGCACTACGTCGCCCAGACCGAGTACCCGGCCGCCGCCGAGGCGCTGCTCGCCGCCGTGTCCCGGGGCACCGGCCTGCTGCTGCCCCGCGACGGCCTGCGGACCGCCGCCGAGGTGGTCCGGGTGGAGATCGACCGCCAGGTCGCCCAGACCGAGGAGGCCGCCACGCTGGTCCAGGCCCTCGAGGAGCAGTACGACACGTTCGCCCGGGGGCGCGGCGAGAAGAGCCTGCTCGCCGCCGAGACCGGGCCGCTGCCCACGGCCGACGAGCTGGGCGCCGAGCTGGAGCGCTTCCTCGCCGAGCAGACCCACCCGGGCGACACCCCGGAGCGCTGACCCGGCGGGGCGGCCGGGGATGCGGCAGGCTGGGGACATGCGCCTGGCGACCTGGAACGTCAACTCGGTGAAGGCCCGCCTGCCCCGGCTGCTCGACTGGCTGGCCACCACGAAGCCCGACGTCGTCTGCCTGCAGGAGACGAAGTGCCCGGACGGGGCGTTCCCCGTCGCCGAGGTGGGCGAGCTGGGCTACGAGGTGGCCAGCCACAGCGACGGCCGGTGGAACGGGGTGGCCGTGCTGTCCCGGGTCGGGCTGGCCGACGTGGCGGTCGGGTTCCCCGGCGAGCCCGGCTTCCCCGAGCCGGAGGCCCGGGCCATCTCCGCCACCTGCGACGGCCTGCGGGTCTGGTCGGTGTACGTGCCCAACGGCCGCACCCCGGACGACCCGCACTACACGTACAAGCTGGCCTGGTTCGCCGCGCTGCGCGACGCCCTGGAGGCGGAGGTGGCCGCCGCCCTCCCGCTCGCCGTCTGCGGCGACTTCAACGTCGCCCCGACCGACGCCGACGTGTGGGACCCGGCCCTGTTCGCCACCTCCACCCACGTCACGCCGGCCGAGCGGGCCGCCCTGGCGGCGCTACGCGACCTGGGCCTGGAGGACGTGGTGCCGACCCCGATGAAGGGCCCGCACCCGTTCACCTACTGGGACTACCGGGCCGGGATGTTCCACCAGAACAAGGGCATGCGGATCGACCTGGTGTACGCGACCGCGCCGTTCGCCCGCGCGGTCCGCTCGGCGTACGTGGACCGGGAGGCCCGCAAGGGCAAGGGCCCCTCCGACCACGCCCCGATCGTGGTCGACGCCGACCTGGTGCCCGCGGTCGAGGCGTTCTGACCGGCGGGCCGCTCGCTAGGGTGGACGCATGGCAGTCGTGAAGATCAACGCGATCGACGTCCCGCCGGGCGCCGGCGCGGAGCTGGAGAAGCGGTTCGCGGCCCGGGCCGGCGCGGTGGAGAACTCCCCCGGTTTCCTGGGCTTCGAGCTGCTGCGCCCGGTGGCCGGGGAGAGCCGCTACTTCGTCTACACCAGGTGGGAGACGGAGGAGGACTACCAGGCCTGGGCCCAGGGACCGGCGCGGGCCGCGCACGCCGCCCCCGAGGGCGCCGAGCCCCGCAAGCCGGTCGCCACCGGCGCCACCCTCCTGGAGTTCGAGGTCGTCCACCAGGTCCCCCCGACCCCCTGACCCACCCAGGTCCCCGGCCTGGCGGACCCAGCACCTCCCGGCCTCATCACGTCTCCGAGGCGCAGCGACAACCGCTCCGGCTCCGGCTCCGGCTCCGGCTCCACATCAGGCTGCGCCGACGGTTCGACTCCGTGGCGATATACCGCCTGGTCATAAATATGACTCAGCGGTATATCGCGCTCGGTCACACCGTCGTCCCGCCGGGAAACCGCTCGGGTGGCGAGGCGGTCAGGGAACGCGGGAGGCGAAGACGATCACGTTGTCCTCGTAGCCGGTGCGGCCGCCGACCCACTCCCCGCCGCAGGTGATCAGGCGCAACTCCGACGGGCCCGAGTCGCCGTACACGCGGGCGGCCGGCAGGTTCGCCTTGTCGAAGTACTCGACGCTGTCGACCTTGAAGGTCACCACCGTGCGGTCCGACCGGGTCACCTGGATCCGGGCGCCTGGCTTCAGGCTGTGCAGCCGGTAGAACACGGCCGGACCGCTCTTGGTGTCGACGTGACCGACGATGATCGCCCGGCCCGGCTCGCCCGGGACCGCGCCCCGGTCGTACCAGCCGGTCTGGTTGTGCTCGGTCAGCGGCGGCACGTCCACCGAACCGTCCCGCGCCTGGCCGACCGGGGTGACCGGCGCGGTGACCTTGATGGCCGGCACGGCCAGGCGGACCGGCAGGCTGGCCGGTTTCCGGACCGGCGCCGGCGCGGGCGGCGGTTGGCTCGACCCGGCCGACGCGTCGGTCCAGTCGAACGGCCCGGCGGTCCGGCCGAGACCGGCGCCGGTGGCGAACACGCCGACCAGCACCAGCACCACGGCCAGCGGCTTCGACCAGGGACCGCGACCCCGGTCCCGCCCCGGCGGCGGGGCCGGCGCAGCGGAGACCGGCGGGCCGGAGGCCGGCGGGCCGGAGGCCGGCGGGCCGGAGGCCGGCGGACCGGAGACCGGCGGGCCGGAGGGCCGGCCGCGTCCGGGCGGCGGGTCGGCCGGCGGTGGGGTCCAGGGGCGCGGCCCGGTGAGAGGCGCGGGCCCTGGTCGGCCTTCCGCCGGTGGCGGATTCCACGGCTGCGACCCGTCGGGGGGCGGGTTCCACGGCGGTGACGCGGCCGGCGGGGGGCTCCACGGCCGAGCAGGGGCCGCCGGACCGCCGACCGCCCGCGCACCGACGGCACCCGGGCCACCGGCGGGCTGGGCGGGGCCGGCCGCGGGCGGACCGAGGCCGGAACCCCGGCCGGTGGCGGGCGGCGCGGCGGCCGGTGGCAGGGCGAACAGCGCCCAGCCGGACAGCCGGGAGCGGCCGGGCGGCGGGACGGTGTGCTCGTCCATCGGACTCAGCGCCCGGCGGCGCCGCGGGCCTGCCGGCGGGACGCGGCCACGCCGAGCCCGGCGCCGACCATGGTCACGGCCAGCCCGATCGGCACCAGCAGGCCGCCGAGGCCAGGGCCGGCGGTGCCGCCGAAACCGGTCGCCGGGCCGCGGCTGGGGACGTGGCTGGGCTGGTGCGTGGGCCGGCGGGTCGGCTCGGCCCGCTTGACCACCTGGAGCATGGTGGACGCCGTCTCCCCGCCCGGGCACTCCAGCTTGACCCGGTAGTTGCCGGGCCGGGTGCGCTCGTTGACCATCGGCGAGGCGGTGAGCAGGCCGCGTTGCGGCTGCACCTGGATCCGGCCGAAGGCGTCGGAGACCACGATCGCCGGCACCGAGTTGTCGCGGCAGCTCGCCCGGATGCCGACCAGGTAGCCCGGCTGGACGGTGCCGGGCGTCACCTCGACGAAGATCACGTCGGCCGGGGGCGGCTGTCCCGGCACCGGCTCGGCGGCGCGCGGCGCGGCCTGGGCGGACGCCGCGCCGACCAGCGGGGCGGCGCACGCGGCGACCGCGACCAGCAGCGCCGCACGTCCCCTGACTGACCCCATGAACCCTCCCGGCGTACGGGATGAATCCTCTCACCCCCGGCCGCACATCACATCCGATCCGGGCCGCCGGTCGCGTAGGCTCGGGTCGCTGTGACCACCACCGACACCGCCACCGCCCGCATCCGGACCTTCCACCCGCGTCGCGGGCGGATGAGCGACCGGCAGCGCGACGCGCTGACCCGGCTCTGGCCCGCGTACGGCCTCCAGATCGCCGCCCTCGACGGGCCGTGCGATCCGACGACGCTGTTCGGGCGGCGGGCGCCGCTGGTGCTGGAGATCGGCTCCGGCATGGGCGACGCCACCGCCGCGATGGCGGCGGCCGACCGGGACCGACACTATCTGGCGGTCGAGGTCCACACGCCGGGAATCGCCAACCTGCTGGAGCTGGTCGAGCGGCACGGCCTGGACAACGTCCGGGTGGCCGAGGGTGACGCGTTGGACCTGGTCCGGGCCATGCCGGAGGGCTGTCTGGACGCGGTGCACGTCTACTTCCCGGACCCTTGGCCGAAGACTCGCCACCACAAGCGGCGGATCATCGCGCCGGCGCACGTGGCGCTGCTGCGGTCCCGGCTGGCGCCGGGCGGCACGCTGCACTGCGCCACCGACTGGGCCGAGTACGCCGAGTCGATGCGCGAGACGCTCACCGCCGACCCGGAGCTGGTCGACGTGCACGGCGGCTTCGCGCCGCGTCCGGCGCACCGGCCGGTGACGAAGTTCGAGCGGCGCGCGCTGACCGCCGGCCGGGAGGTCTTCGACCTGATCCACCGGCGGCGCTGAGCCCGGTTGGCGCGGCGCGGTGTGATCCAGGCACGATGGGAGCCGCCATGACTCTCACCGCCGCGCTGCCGAAGACCGCCGACCCCGACACCCTCTACGACGCGTTCGCCTCCTGGGCGTCCGAGCGCGGCCTCGACCTCTATCCGCACCAGGAGGAGGCGGTCATCGAGATCGTCTCCGGCGCGAACGTGATCATGAATACGCCGACCGGCTCGGGCAAGAGCCTGGTGGCGATCGCGGCGCACTTCGCGGCCCTCGCAGACGACCGGACGACCTTCTACACCGCGCCGATCAAGGCGCTGGTCTCGGAGAAGTTCTTCGCGCTCTGCGAGGTGTTCGGCGCGGAGAACGTCGGCATGCTCACCGGCGACGCCAGCGTGAACGCCGACGCCCCGATCATCTGCTGCACCGCGGAGATCCTGGCCAACCTGGCGCTGCGCGAGGGTCGCCGGGCCGACGTCGGCCAGGTGATCATGGACGAGTTCCATTTCTACGCCGAGCCGGACCGGGGCTGGGCCTGGCAGGTGCCGCTGATCGAGCTGCCGCAGGCCCAGTTCGTGCTGATGTCCGCCACGCTCGGCGACACCACCCGCTTCGTCGACGACCTGACCCGGCGCACCGGCCGGCCGACCGCCGTCGTCCGCTCGGCCGAGCGGCCGGTCCCGCTGCTGTTCTCGTACGCGACCACGCCGCTGCACGAGACCCTCGAGGAGCTGCTGGAGACCAAGCAGGCCCCGGTGTACGTGGTGCACTTCACCCAGGCCGCCGCGCTGGAACGCGCGCAGGCGCTGATGAGCGTGAACGTCTGCACCCGCGCCGAGAAGGACATGATCGCCCAGGCGATCGGCAACTTCCGGTTCACCTCCGGCTTCGGTAAGACGCTGTCCCGGCTGGTCCGCCACGGCATCGGCGTGCACCACGCCGGCATGCTCCCGAAATACCGCCGCCTGGTGGAGACGCTCGCGCAGGCCGGGCTGCTCAAGGTCATCTGCGGCACGGACACGCTCGGCGTCGGCATCAACGTGCCGATCCGCACGGTGCTCTTCACCGGCCTGTCGAAGTACGACGGAGTGCGGACGCGCCTGCTCAAGGCCCGCGAGTTCCACCAGATCGCCGGCCGGGCCGGGCGGGCCGGGTTCGACACGCTGGGCCGGGTGGTGGTGCAGGCGCCCGAGCACGTGATCGAGAACGAGAAGGCGCTCGCCAAGGCCGGCGACGACCCGAAGAAGCGCCGCAAGGTGGTGAAGAAGAAGCCGCCGGAGGGCTCGATCGGCTGGGGCGAGCCGACGTTCCAGCGCCTGGTCGAGGCCGAGCCGGAGCCGCTGACGTCCAGCTTCCAGGTCAGCCACTCGATGCTGCTCAACGTGATCGGCCGCCCCGGCGACGCGTTCGCCTCGATGCGGCACCTGCTCACCGACAACCACGAGGACCCGGCCGCCCAGCGCCGGCACATCCGCCGGGCCATCGCCATCTACCGGGCGCTGCGGGCCGGCGGCGTGGTCGAGGAGCTGCCCGAGCCGGACGAGACCGGCCGGCGGGTGCGGCTCACCGTCGACCTCCAGCTCGACTTCGCGCTCAACCAGCCGCTGTCCCCGCTGGCGCTGGCCACCGTCGAGCTGCTCGACCGGGAGTCCCCGTCGTACGCGCTGGACGTGCTCAGCGTGATCGAGGCGATCCTCGACGACCCGCGGCAGATCCTCTCCGCGCAGCAGTTCAAGGCCCGCGGCGAGGCGGTCGCCGCGATGAAGGCCGAGGGCATCGAGTACGAGGCCCGCCTCGAACTGCTCGACGAGGTGACCTGGCCCAAGCCCCTGGCCGAGCTGCTGGAGGCCGCGTACGAGATGTACCGGCAGGGCCACCCCTGGGTGGCCGACCACCAGCTCTCCCCCAAGTCCGTGGTCCGGGACATGTACGAGCGGGCCATGACGTTCCCCGAGTACGTCCAGTTCTACGGCCTGTCCCGGTCCGAGGGCCTCGTCCTGCGCTACCTCGCCGACGCGTACAAGACGCTGCGGCAGACCGTGCCGGAGGACGCCAAGACCGAGGAGCTGGTCGACCTCATCGAGTGGCTGGGCGAGCTGGTCCGCCAGGTCGACTCCAGCCTGATCGACGAGTGGGAGCGGTTGCGCAACCCGTCCGACGTGGCCGAGGTGGCCGCCTCGCTGGACGACCGGCCGCCGGCGGTCACCCGCAACGCCCGGGCGTTCCGGGTGCTGGTGCGCAACGCGCTGTTCCGCCGGGTCGAACTGGCCGCGCTGCGCCGCTGGGACCTGCTCGGCGAGCTGGACGCGGGCGACGGCTGGAACGCCGACGCCTGGGCCGACGCGCTGGAGCCGTATTTCGAGACGTACGACGGGATCGGGGTGGGGCCGGACGCCCGCGGGCCGGCGCTGCTCATGATCGAGCAGGGGCGCGAGCGGTGGACCGTACGGCAGATCCTGGACGACCCGGACGGCGACCACGACTGGGGCATCAGCGCCGAGATCGACCTCGCCGCCTCGGACGAGACCGGCGCGGCGGTGGTCCGGATCACCGACGTCGGGCAACTGTAGAACTCCGCGAAAAAGGGCCGCCCGGGATGTCCGGGCGGCCCTTTTCGTACCCTGGGCGATGTCAGCCCCGTCGATTAGAATGTATGTACTAATCGAGCTGTTGACCTGGGAGGATGCTCGTGACCGCGCCCACCTCCGCCGCCCCTGTCACCCCCTACGCCACCCTCCTCGGGTTCACCCGCTACGTGGACCGCACCGGACCCACCAAGGCCACCTTCGTCGGCGGCCTGCGTCGCCAGCGAGCGAGCCGGCACGGGTTCAACCCGCACGGCCAGTTCGTCAAGGCGCTCAAGGCCGACGTCGCGTTCCACACCGGCGGCACCCACCTCGCCCAGGTGGCCGATCTGGTCAAGCCGCGCTGGCGCCCGCTCTACGAGGCGCTCACGCCCGGCGCGACCCGCTGGCTGCACTCGCTCGGCGAGCCAGCCGGCGTCGACCTGGCCCAGACCCGCGACGCCCTGGCCATGCTGGGCGACCTACCCGTCAAGATCAACCCCCAGTTCGGCGTACGCTTCGCCGACGGCCGGGCCGAGGCGGTCCGGCTGCACTTCGACGAGGCGCCGCCGAGTGAGGAAGCGACGCTGGCCACGCTGCACCTGATGGCCCGGCACATGGACGCGGTGCTGCCGCACGCCGAGCCGGTGCTGGTCGACGTGCGTCGTGGCGAGGCGCACCGGATGCCCACCGACGTCAAGCCCGAGCAGATCGAGCAGTGGCTGGCCGGCGAGGCCGCCGCGTTCCGGGCGATCTGGTCCACCGCCGCCTGAGCGACGGTCGCCGGCGGGGCGGCCACTTCTCCGAGTGGTCGCCCCGTTGCTCCCCTTTCGGGAATATCTGGGGCATTCGCGAGGCAGGGTCGCGAAGCTCGGCTCATGACACTGCCCGATCGTCTTGCGCGGCGGCTGCCGGCTCCGCCGGTGCGCCACGCGCCGCGGGGCCCCGCGCGGGATCTGCCGTCGCGACCGGCGGCCACGCGCGGCCGGCTCATCCTGCTCGGGCCGGCGTTCGTGGCCGCGGTCGCCTACGTCGACCCAGGCAACTTCGCCACCAACTCCACCGCCGGCGCCCGCTACGGCTACCTGCTGGTGTGGGTCGTCGTGGCGGCGAACCTGGCCGCCATGCTGGTGCAGACGCTCACCGCCAAGCTCGGCCTGGCCACCGGCCGCAGCCTGCCCGAGCTGTGCCGGGACCACCTGCCCCGGCCGCTCAACCGGGCCATGTGGGCCCAGGCCGAGCTGGTCGCCATGGCCACCGACCTGGCCGAGGTGATCGGCGGTGCGGTGGCCCTGCACCTGCTCTTCGGCATCCCGCTGCTGCCCGGCGGCGTGATCGTCGGCACCGCCGCGTTCGCCGTGCTGGCGCTGCGGTCCCGCGGCTTCCGCACGTTCGAGATCGCCATCGCGGTGCTGCTCGGCGTGATCGTGCTGGCGTTCGCGGTCAACCTGGTCACCGCCGGGCCGGACCTGTCCGCCACCGCCGGCGGGCTGCTGCCCCGCACGGCGGGCACCGACAGCATGCTGCTCGCCGCCGGCATCCTCGGCGCGACCGTGATGCCGCACGTGATCTACGTGCACTCGGCGCTGACCCCGAACCGCATACCCACCAGCGGCGAGGCGCAACGGCGGACGGTGGCGAGGGGCCTGCGGATCGACGTGCTGGTCGCGCTCGGCATCGCCGGCGGGGTCAACCTGGCCATGCTGCTGGTCGCGGCCACCAGCTTCCACGGCAGCGGCATTCCCGGCACCGACACGCTGGAGGGCGTGCACGCCGGGCTGGCCGGCACGCTCGGCGCCACCGCGGCGGTCGGCTTCGCCGTGGCCCTGCTGCTGTCCGGCCTCGCCTCGACCAGCGTCGGGACGTACGCCGGCGAGGTGATCATGCAGGGCTTCCTGCGCCGCCGGATCCCGCTGCTGGTGCGCCGGACGGTGACGCTGCTGCCCGCGCTGGCCGTGCTCGCGATCGGCGTCGACCCGACCCGGGCGCTGGTGCTGTCCCAGGTGGTGCTGAGCTTCGGCATCCCGTTCGCGCTGATTCCGGTGGTGGCCTTCACCCGTCGCCGCGATTTGATGGGCAGCCTGGTCAACCGCCCGGCCACCACGGCCGTCGCGGTGCTGATCACCGCGCTCGTGGTGGCGCTCAACGCGTTCCTGCTCTGGTAGCTGGTCGCCTGAACGCGACCGCGCCCGCCCGGGACGGATCCCGGGCGGGCGCGGTGGTGGCGAAAGGTCCTCAGGCGGCCAGGTACTTCTCCAGGTCGTCCAGGATCTTGTTGGCGGCGCCGACGCCGATGCCGGTCATCCACACCTCGTCGGAGACCACGTGCGCCTTGCCCGCCTTGACCGCGGACAGGCCCTGCCAGAGGCTGCCGGTGGTGACCTTGGCCTGCTCGGCGGCGGCCTTCTCGCCGTACGCCGTCACGAACACCACGTCGCCGTCGACCTCGTTGACCCGCTCGGCGCTGACCAGGTCGAAGCGCCGGTCCTCCTTGCCCTCCAGCAGCTGACGCTGCGGGCGGCCGAGGCCGGTGTCGCCGACCACGATGCCGGAGAACGAGTCCGGGCCGTACACCCGGATGTTGCCCGGGATGAAGCGCACGATGGAGATCTTCCGCGACGGGGCGTCGCCGAGCGTCGCGCCGAAGTCCTTCGCCCGCTTCTCGTACGTGGCCAGCAGGTCCTTGGCCTGCTGCTCCCGGCCGAGCGCCTGGCCGTCGAGGAGGAAGTTCTCCTTCCAGGTGATCCCGACCCTCTCCGTGAACACGGTCGGGGCGATGGCGGACAGCTCGTCGTAGAACTTCTCCTGGCGGAACTTGCTGCCGAGGATGAGGTCCGGCTTGAGCGCGTTGATCGCCTCCAGGTCGGGCTCGGTGAGCACGCCGACCTCCTTGATGCCGGCGAGCTTGTCCGCGCCGAAGTAGGTGGGCCAGCTCTTCGCCTCACCGGCGGTGGCCGCGCCGACCGGGGTGACGCCCAGGGACAGTGCGGTGTCGATCTTGTCGGTGTCGAGCACCACCACGCGCTTGGGCTCGGTGGGCACCTTGGTGGTGCCCATGGCGTGGGTGATCTCCCGGGTCTCCCCGGAGCCGGTGCCGGCGACGGGGTCGCTCTCCCCGCAGGCGGTGAGGCCCACCCCGAGGGCGAGGGCGGCGGTGAGTGCGGCGGCGAGACGACGCATCAGGTTCCTTTCCGTGGTGCGGGTGCGGGCCGGCGCGCTCAGGCGTCGCCGACGGAGGCGCCGGTCGCGGCCGGCGTGCCGGCCGGAGCGGCCGAGGTCTGGGTGAGGGCGGGCACCACCAGCGGGGCGCCGGTGACCGGGCAGGGCACGACCACGCAGTCGAGCCCGAAGACGTCGCGGACCAGGTCGGCGGTGAGGATCTCGCGCGGCGGGCCGGCGGCCACCACCGCGCCGTCACGCATGGCGACCAGGTGGTCGGCGTAGCGGGCGGCCTGGTTGAGGTCGTGCAGCACGGCCACCACGGTCCGCCCCCGCTCGGCGCGCAGCCGGTGCAGCAGGTCCAGCACCTCCACCTGGTGGGCCAGGTCGAGGAAGGTGGTCGGCTCGTCCAGCAGCAGCGCGTCGGTGTCCTGGGCCAGCGTCATCGCGATCCAGACCCGCTGGCGCTGGCCGCCGGAGAGCGTGTCCACCGGGCGGTCCGCGAGCCCGGTCACGTCGGCCAGGCGCATCGCCTCGTCGACGGCCCGGCCGTCCTCGGTCGACCACTGCCGCCACCAGCGCTGGTACGGCTGCCGCCCACGCGCGACCAGGTCGGCCACGGTGATCCCCTCGGGCACCAGCGGGCTCTGCGGCAGCACGCCGAGCCGCCGGGCCACGTCCCGGGTGGGCAGGTCGCGGATCGCCGCGCCGTCGAGCAGCACCGCGCCGCGGCGCGGCGTGAGCAGCCGGGCCATGGTGCGCAGCAGGGTCGACTTGCCGCAGGCGTTCGGCCCGACGATCACCGTGAACGCGTCGGCCGGCAGGTCGAGCTCCAGCCCGTCCAGCACGGTCCGACCCTCGTAGCCGACGACCAGGTCGCGGGTGGACAGCAGCGCGGTCACGACCGCCTCCCTCGGGTGCGCAGCAGCACGAAGATCAGGTACGGGCCGCCGATGGCGGCGGTCAGCACACCGGCCGGCAGTTGGGTGGGCGCGAACAGCCGGCGCCCGGCCAGGTCGGCGAGGACCAGCAGCAGCGCGCCCACCAGGGCGGCGCACACCAGTGGCGGCCGTTCCGCGCGGATCAGCCGGCGGGCCACCTGCGGGGCGACCAGCGCCACGAAGTCCACGGCGCCGACCTGGGCGGTGACGGCGGCGGCGGCCAGCACGCCGGTGCCGGCCAACCCGATCCGGCGGGCCACCGGGCGCAGCCCGATCCCCCGCGCCGTGTCGTCGTCCAGGGCCGAGCTGCGCAGCGCCCAACCGGCCCAGAGCAGCACCGGCAGCAGCACCAGGAGGGTGCCGGCGATCCAGCCGGCCTCGGTCCAGCCCTTGCCGGCCAGGGTGCCGATCAGCCAGAGCTGGGCGCGCAGGCCGTCGATCGGGTCGGCGGTGAGCATCACCACCTCGGTGAGCGCCCGGAACGCGAACGCCACCGCCACGCCGGCCAGCACGAACCGCTGCGCGGCCAGGCCGTGCCGGGCGCCGAGCGCGAACACCAGGACGGCCGCGGCCAGCCCGCCGACCAGCGCCGCCGGTGCCACCAGGACCGCCGCCGCCCCGCCGGTCAGCGCCACGGTGGCGGCCAGCCCGGCGCCCTGGGTGACGCCGATGACGTCGGGGCTGGCCAGCGGGTTGCGGGCCACGCTCTGGATCAGGGTGCCGGCCACGCCGAACGCCGCGCCGGCCAGGGCCGCGAGCACCGCGCGGGGCAGTCGCAGGTCGCGCACCACGAGGTCGTACGGGGTGCCCGCACCGGACAGCGAGCGGACCACGTCGCCCGGCGCCACGTACGGCGTCCCCAACGACAGGCTGAGCACCACCGCACCGCCGAGCAGCAGGAGAAGCACCCCCGCCACGACCACCGGCCGCCACCGGAACGGCACCGCCACCCCCCGAACCCGCAGCAGCGTCTTCCCCGCGAGCGCCCCACCCCGCTCCGGGCGATCTTGCACTTGCGACCCCTCGGGCGGGCGATTCGCCCGCTTCGCCGGGGCAGCAACCGCAAGATCGCGGAGAGGGGGGCGGGGGTGGGGGGCGGTCATGCGGTCACGACCTTGGCGCGGCGGACCAGGATCGCCAGCAGGGGGGCGCCCAGGAGGGCGGTGATGATGCCGGCGGGGATCTCGCCGGGCGGGGAGACCAGGCGACCGGTCACGTCGGCGGCCAGCACCAGGGCGGGACCGAGCAGCGCGGCGACCAGCAGCGTCCACCGGTGGTCGGCGCCGACCAGCGCCCGGGCCAGGTGCGGCACGGCCAGCCCGACGAACGCGATCGGGCCGGCGGCGGCCACCGCGGCGCCGGTGAGCAGCACACCGCCCCCGCCGGCGGCCAGCCGGACCAGGGCGACCCGGTGCCCCAGCCCCCGGGCGACGTCGTCGCCGAGGGCGAGCGCGTCCAGCCCACGGGCGGCCAGCGCGGCGAGCAGCACCCCGGCCAGCACGAACGGGAGCACCTGCCCGGCCACGCCCACGTCCCGCCCGGTGAGCCCGCCGACCACCCAGAAGCGGTACTCCTCGAACGTGCGGGCGTCGATGCTGAGCAGCGCGTACACGACCGCGCCGAGACCGGCGTCGAGCGCGGCGCCGACCAGCGCGAGGGTGACCGGGCTGGCGCCCTCACGGGTGCGGTTGGCGACGGCGAAGACGAGCAGCCCGGCGAGCAGCGCGCCGGCGATGCCGAACCAGACGTAGCCGGTGAGCGTGCTCACGCCGAACACGGCGATGGCCAGCACCACCCCGAAGGAGGCCCCGGCGCTGACGCCGAGGATGCGCGGCTCGGCGAGCGGGTTGCGGGTGACCGCCTGGAACAGCACGCCGGCCAGCGCCAGGGCCAGGCCGACGACCAGGCCCAGGGCGGTACGCGGCAGCCGCAGCTCGCGGACCACCGTGGTCGCGTCGCCGTCGTCCGGGGCCACCAGCGCGTGCCACACCTGGTCCACCGGGAGGTGGCGGCTGCCCAGCGCCAGGCTGGCCAGCAGGGCGACGAAGAGCAGGAGCGCCGCCGCCAGGGTGACCGCGACGCGGCGGGGGGCGCCGCGGCGGGCGGGGGCGTCGGCCCGCGCGGGCCGGACGGCGACGGTGGTCACGGGGGTGTTCGCCTCTCGGTATTAGGTACGCCTTACCTTAACTGACCTGGTAAGGCACGCCTAACCGGGAACTGTCGATGGGCTTGCGCCTCCACCGGGGGGAGGCGCGAGGCTGGGCGGCATGGACGATGGCGAGCGCTACTCGATCGGCGACCTGGCCCGGCGGACCGGAGTGCCGGTGAAGACCATCCGGTTCTGGTCCGACCGGGGCGTCGTGCCGCCCACCGACCGCGGGCCGACCGGCCACCGCCGCTACGGCCCGGAGGCGGTGACCCGGCTCGACCTGGTGCGGACGTTGCGGGAGCTGGGCGTGGACCTGCCCACCGTGCGCCGGGTGGTGGCCCGGGAGATCACCCTGCCCGAGGTCGCCTCGGCGCACGCGGACGCGTTGACCGCCCAGATCCGCCTGCTGCGGTCGCGTCGCGCGGTGTTGACGGTGATCGCCCGGAGGGGTGCCACGCCGGAGGGGGGCGACCTGCTGCACCGGCTGGCCGGCCTGGCCGCGCGCGAGCGGCGACGGTTGGTCGACGACCTGCTCGACGCCACGTTCGGCGACCTGATCGACCCGGGGTTCGCGGGGATCCGCCGGTCGCTCACCCCGGAGCTGCCCGACGACCCGGACGACGGCCAGATCGAGGCGTGGGTGGAGTTGGCCGAGCTGACGCTGGACCCCTCCTTCCGGGCCGGGCTGCGGCGGCTGGCCGAGCAGCACGCGGCCGACCGGGCCGGCGCGCAGGGCGTACGCCGGGACGTGGTCGCGGTGGTCCGGGAGGAGGTGGCCCCGGCGCTGGCCGCCGGGGTCGACCCGGCCTCGCCCGACGCCGACCCGGTCCTCTCCCGGGCGACGGCCCGGTACGCGCGGCTCTGCGGCCGCCCGGACGACGCCGACCTGCGCCGGCGGATGCTGACGCGGTTGGAGACCGCGCACGACCCGCGCCGGGAGCGCTACCTGGAGCTGCTCTCCGTGGTCAACGGCTGGCCGCCGGCCGAGAGCCTGACGCCGGTGCTGGACTGGTCGATCCGGGCGCTGCGCGCCCGGCAGCCCCTACCCTGAGGGCATGCGATTCGACAGGCACACCGTGGTGCTCCTGGTCCGCCCGGACGACGCGCCCGACCTGCCGCAGGACGCCCTCGACCGGATCCAGGACGCGCACCTGGCGCACCAGGCCGGGCTGGTGGAGCAGGGCGCGGTGCTCGCGGCCGGGCCGGTCCTCGACGGCGACGACGAGCGGATCCGCGGCTTCGTGGTGCTGTCGGTGGATCCGGACACGGCGCGGAACCTCTACGCCAACGACCCGGCGGTCAGCGCCGGGCGTCTGGTCGCGCGGGTGACGAGCTGGATGGTGCCGGAGGGCCAGGTCCGCTTCGAGCAGGTGCCGGTCCCCCGGTCGATGCTGGAGGCCGCGGCCGGCGACTGACCGGTCAGTCCTCGGCGGACTGGCGGACGCCGGGCACCACCGGCATCGGCCACACCCCGGTGCGCGGCACGGCGGCCGGCACCTCGACCTGCTGGTCGGCCCAGACGTACGTCTCGGGCAGCAGGTCGGCGATCGGGACGGCGCGCAGCCCGTCCGGCGGCCCCACGATCACCCGGATCGACGGGAAATAGTCGAGCAGCACCTGCCGGCAGCGCCCGCACGGCGCGATGACACCCCGCCCCCGGTCCCCCACCGCGACGATCGCCTCCAGCTCGCCGGCGCCCTGGGTCGCGGCGGCGCCCAGCGCCACCACCTCGGCGCACGGCCCGCCGGTGAAGTGGTAGACGTTCACGCCGCTGAACACGCGGCCGTCGGTGCTGCGCACGGCGGCGGCGACGCTGTGGTTGTCGCTGCGGCAGCGGAGCTTCGCGACGGCGGTGGCGGCCTGCACGAGCGCCCGGTCGGTGTCCCGCATGATCATCCCCGCCCCTCGTCGGCTGCGTCGGCGGCAACCCTATCCGGAGGCGACCGCCCGATCCGGGATGGCGCGCCCACCGCCGGTAACCCGGGGGCGGTACGCCGCGCGGCTGCCTATCCTTGGCGACGTCATGCAGAATCCAGCCGTACCCGCCGCCCCCGAGACCGCTCGCGACCTGCACCGTCGCCTCACCCCCCTGATGTTCCGCGACCAGCGCCGGCTCCAGCGGCGGCTCGACGGCGTACGGCGGCTGCGCGACCCGCAGCGGCGGGAGGCGGCGCTGGCCGAGATCGCGACCGAGGTCACCCGGGCCGAGGCGCGGCTCCACGCACGCCGTGCGGCCGTGCCGACGATCACCTATCCGCCGCAGCTGCCGGTCAGCGAGCGCAGGGACGACATCGCCGCCGCGATCCGCGACCACCAGGTGGTGATCGTGGCCGGCGAGACCGGCTCCGGCAAGACCACCCAGCTGCCCAAGATCTGCCTGGAGCTGGGGCGCGGCGTCACCGGCCTGATCGGGCACACCCAGCCCCGGCGGCTGGCGGCCCGCACCGTCGCCGACCGGATCGCCGACGAACTCGGCACCGAGCTGGGCGACGTGGTCGGCTACAAGGTGCGCTTCACCGACCAGGTGGGCGACAACAGCCTGGTCAAGCTGATGACCGACGGCATCCTGCTGGCCGAGTTGCAGACCGACCGGATGCTGCGGCAGTACGACACGCTGATCATCGACGAGGCGCACGAGCGCAGCCTCAACATCGACTTCATCCTCGGGTACCTGCGGCAGCTCCTGCCCCGCCGGCCCGACCTCAAGGTGGTCATCACCTCGGCCACCATCGAGACCGACCGGTTCGCGAAGCACTTCGCCGACGCCGACGGCAACCCGGCGCCGGTGGTCGAGGTGTCCGGCCGGACGTACCCGGTGGAGGTCCGCTACCGGCCGCTGGTCGAGGTCACCGAGGCCGAGGAGGAGGACGAGGCCGACGAGGAGAACGTCCGGGACCAGATCCAGGCCATCGGCGACGCGGTCGAGGAACTGGCCGCCGAGGGGCCCGGCGACATCCTGGTGTTCCTCAGCGGCGAGCGGGAGATCCGGGACACCGCCGACGCGCTGGGCAAGCTGGTGCAGTCCAAGCGGTCGCTGCTCGGCACCGAGATCCTGCCGCTCTACGCCCGGCTCTCCACCGCCGAGCAGCACCGGGTCTTCGCCGCGCACAGCAACCGCCGGGTGGTGCTGGCCACCAACGTCGCGGAGACCTCGCTGACCGTGCCCGGCATCAAGTACGTGGTCGACCCGGGCACCGCCCGGATCTCCCGCTACTCCAGCCGGCTCAAGGTGCAGCGGCTGCCGATCGAACCGGTCTCGCAGGCCAGCGCCAACCAGCGCAAGGGCCGCTGCGGGCGTACCTCCGACGGCATCTGCATCCGCCTCTACGACGAGTCCGACTTCGAGTCCCGACCCGAGTTCACCGACCCGGAGATCCTGCGGACCAACCTGGCCTCGGTCATCCTCCAGATGACGTCGATCGGGCTCGGCGACGTCGCCGCCTTCCCGTTCATCGACCCGCCGGACCGGCGCAACGTCACCGACGGCGTCAACCTGCTGCACGAGCTGGGCGCGCTCGACCCGACCGAGGCCGACCCGGCGAAGCGGCTCACCGCGCTGGGGCGGCGGCTGGCCCAACTGCCGGTCGACCCCCGCCTGGCCCGGATGGTGCTCGAAGGGGAACGCAACGGCTGCGCCACCGAGGTGGTGGTGATCGCCGCCGCGCTGTCCATCCAGGACCCGCGCGAACGCCCGGCCGACAAGCAGGCCCAGGCCGACCAGGCGCACGCCCGGTTCGCCGACAAGGAGTCGGACTTCGTCGCGTACCTGAACCTGTGGCGGCACCTGCGGGAGAAGCAGCGGGAGCTGTCCTCCAGCGCGTTCCGCCGGATGTGCAAGGCCGAATACCTCAACTACCTTCGGGTACGCGAGTGGCAGGACATCGTCAGCCAGCTGCGGCAGGTCCTGCGTACCTCCGACAAGGGTGAGGGCCGGCGCGGCGCCGGCGCCGACCTGCCGGAGGAGATCGACACCCCGAAGGTGCACCAGTCGCTGCTGCCCGGCCTGCTGTCGCACCTCGGCCTCAAGGACGCGCAGAAGCACGAGTACCTCGGCGCGCGGGGCGCGAAGTTCGCCATCTTCCCCGGGTCGGCGCTGTTCAAGAAGCCGCCGCGCTGGGTGATGGCCGCCGAGCTGGTGGAGACGTCCCGGCTGTGGGGGCGGGTGGCCGGGCGGGTCGAGCCGGAGTGGGTCGAGCCCCTCGCACAGCACCTGGTCAAGCGCAGCTACAGCGAGCCGCACTGGGAGAAGAAGCAGGCCGCGGTGATGGCCTACGAGAAGGTCACGCTGTACGGCATCCCGCTCGTCACCTCCCGCAAGGTGAACTTCGGGCGGATCGACCCGGTGCTGAGCCGGGAGCTGTTCATCCGGCACGCCCTGGTCGAGGGCGACTGGCAGACCCACCACGAGTTCTGGCGGGACAACCAGAAGC
Source organism: Micromonospora sp. WMMA1996 (assembly GCF_002573675.1). NCBI lineage: Bacteria > Bacillati > Actinomycetota > Actinomycetes > Micromonosporales > Micromonosporaceae > Micromonospora > Micromonospora sp. WMMA1996. The sequence continues at coordinate 3,367,660 of NZ_PDHU01000001.1, forward strand.
TGCTGACCGAGATCGAGGAGCTGGAGAACCGGGCCCGGCGCCGCGACATCCTGGTCGACGACGAGACCATCTTCGCCTTCTACGACCAGCGGATCCCCGCCGACGTGGTCTCCGGCCGGCACTTCGACACCTGGTGGAAGAAGACCCGCCGGGAGCGGCCGGACCTGCTCACGTTCACCCGCGAACTGCTCGTCAACGACGGTCGGGGCGGCGTGGACGAGGAGGACTACCCGGACGAGTGGCGGGCCGACGGCGTCACGCTGCCGCTGACGTACACGTTCGACCCGACCGCGCCCACCGACGGCGTCACCGTGGACATCCCCCTGCCGCTGCTCAACCAGGTGCCGGCGGAGAGCTTCGACTGGCAGGTGCCGGGGCTGCGCGAGGAGCTGGTCATCGCGCTGATCCGCTCGCTGCCCAAGCCGGTCCGGCGCAACTTCGTTCCGGTGCCCGACTACGCGCGGGCCGCGCTCGCCGCGATCACCCCGGGCGAGGAGCCGCTGCTGGCCGCGCTGACCCGGCAGCTGCGCCGGATGACCGGGGTGACCGTCCCGCCGGACGCGTGGGACCTGAGCCGGCTGCCGGCGCACCTGCGGGTCACCTTCCGGGTGCTCGGCGAGGACGACAAACCGGTCGCCGAGGGCAAGGACCTGCCGGCGCTGCAACGCGAACTGCGGCCCAAGGTACGCCAGGTGGTCGCCGCCGCCGCGCCGGACGTGGCCCGCAGCGGGCTCACCGGGTGGACGATCGGCACGCTGCCGCGCACCGTCGAGCAGGTCCGCGCCGGCTTCGCCGTCACCGCGTACCCCGCGCTCGTGGACGAGGGCGCGACGGTCGGGGTCAAGGTGTTCGACTCCGCCGGCGAGCAGGAGGCCGCGCACTGGGCGGGCACGCGGCGACTGCTGCGGCTGACGCTGCCGTCCCCGGCGAAGTTCCTCCAGGGACGGCTGAGCAACGAGGCGAAACTGGCGCTGTCCCGCAACCCGCACGGCGGGGTGCCGGCGCTGATCGAGGACGCCACCGGCGCCGCCATCGACAAGCTCATGGCGGACGCGGGCGGCCCCGCCTGGGACGCCGACGGCTTCGCGGCCCTGCGCGAGCGGGTCCGCGCCGACCTGGTCGACACCGTGGTCGAGGTGATGAACCGGGTCCGGCAGGTGCTCGCCGCCGCGTACACGGTCGAGCAGCGGCTCGGGGCGACGCGCAACCTGGCCGTGGTGGCCGCGCTGGCCGACATCCGCCAGCAGCTCGGCGGCCTGGTGCACGCCGGCTTCGTCACCGAGGCCGGCTACGCGCGCCTGCCCGACCTGCTGCGCTACCTGACCGCGATCGAGCGCCGGATGGAGCGGCTGCCCGGCAACCCGCAGCGGGACAAACAGCAACAGGACCGGATCGCCGTGGTGCAGAAGGAGTACCAGGACATGCTCGCGGCGCTGCCCCCGGCCCGGCGCGGCTCGGCGGCCGCGCGGCAGATCCGCTGGATGATCGAGGAGCTGCGGGTGAACGTCTTCGCCCAGGCCCTCGGCACCCCCTACCCCGTCTCGGAACAGCGCATCTACCGCGCCATGGACGACGCCGAAGGCCGCTGACCCCGCTCCCCCGTCCGCCCGCCCGCCCGCCCGCTTCGTCGATCTTGCACTTGGTGCCCCCGATACCGGATCATTCGCACCCTTTGCCGGGTCAGCAAGTGCAAGATCGACGCGGGCAGGGACGCGCGCGCCGGGGCCCCGGGAAGGGGTCAGGTGGTGACGCGGGTGATGAAGGCGGTGAGGTGCGAGCGGGTTCTCTCGACCTTCTCCTCCAGGGTCAGGGACTCGGGTAGGCGGGCGCCGGGGCCGGCGTCCTTGCGGCCCCGCACGTACAGGGAGCAGGCGAGGTCGTCGCAGAGGTAGATGCCCACCGAGTTGCCCTGCTGCCCGGCCTTGCCCGCCTTGCGCGCGACCATCAGGCTGACGCCGCCGACCGGGTTGGTCAGGCACACCGAGCACATGGTGCGGCGTTGCCGCCCGGGCCCGGGGCTCGGGCGACGCAGGGCGAGGGCGACCGGGCGGCCGTCCGGAACGGCGACGAGGTAGGCGCGGTCGAGCGCCTGCGGATCTCGCCAGCCGAGGAAGTCGAGGTCGTCCCAGGGGCGGGCGCCGAGGTCGCGCGGGACGTGCAGTCGCTTCGCCTCGCCCTTGGTGCAGTTCACGAAGGCGGCACGGATCTCGGGTTCGGTCAACGGGGTCATACACCCGAGGGTAATTTTCCTAAAGGTATTAGGCAAAGGCATAATGAGTCGTGGTGAGAGGAGACTCATGGCCCGTGCGGGACTCAATCGAGAGCGACTGATCCAGGCCGGGGCGGAGCTGGCCGACGAGGTCGGCTTCGACCAGGTGACCGTCTCGGCGCTGGCCAGACGGTTCGGCGTCACGGTCGCCAGCCTCTACTCGCACGTGCGCAACTCGCACGACCTGCGGGTCGGGATCGCGCTGCTCGCGCTCGGAGAACTCGCCGACGAGGCCGCCGACGCGCTCGCCGGACGGGCCGGCAAGGAGGCGCTGACCGCCTTCGCGAACGTCTACCGCGACTACGCCCACCGACATCCGGGCCGCTGGACCGCGGCCCAGCTCCGACTCGATCCGCAGACCGCCGCCGGCAGCGCCGGCTTCCGGCACTCGGCGATGATGCGGGCGATCCTGCGCGGCTACCACCTGCCCGAGCCGGACCAGACGCACGCCGTCCGCCTGCTCGGCAGCGTCTTCCAGGGTTTCGTCGGCCTGGAGATGGGGGGCGGCTTCGACCACAGCGCCCCCGCTCCGCCGGAGAGCTGGGAGCGGGTCCTGGACGCCGTCGACGCCCTGCTGCGCACCTGGCCCACGGCGGACGCCACCTAGGCCAGTGGCTCCACGCCGGGCGGGAGTTCGTCGGTGGCGGTGGCGTCGTGGACGTACTCCAGCAGGATGCGACGCAGTTCGCGGCCGGCATGGGTGGGCACCACGTCGCGGCGGCGGGCCACCGCGATGGTCCGGCGGACGCCGGGTGGGACGAGCCGGGTCACCCGGATGCCGGGCCGGCGGGCCACCACGATGCCGGGGACCAGCGCGACGCCGAGGCCGGCCTCGACGAAGCTGAGCACGGCGTCCATCTCCCCGCCGTCCACCGACAGGGTGGGCTCGAAGCCGGCCGCCCGGCACGCCTGGAGCGTGGCGTCGCGCAGGTCGTAGCCCTCGCGGAACATCACCAGGGGCTGGTCGCGCAGGTCGGTGATGCGCAGCTCGCCGGCGGGCGAGGCACCCGGCAGCGGGTCCACCGAGGCGACCACCAGACTCTCCCGCAGGATCGGGTCGGCGCGCAGCCCCGGGTCGGTGCCGGCGGCCGGCATGATGATCAACGCCAGGTCGAGGTCGCCGCGGAGCAGGTCGCGGACCAGGTCCTGGGAGCCGCCCTCCTCGACCCTCAGGTCGACGGTGGGGTGGGCGTCGCGGAACCGGCGCAGCACCGGGGGCGCCAGCGAGGTGGCCAGGCTGGGCGTGGCGCCCAGGCGGACCCGACCCCGGCGCAACCCCACCAGCTCCTGCACCTCGCGGGTCGCCGTGTCGACGTCGGCGAGGATCCGCTTGGCCAGCGGCAGCAGGACGTCCCCGGCCGCGGTGAGCGTGATGTTGCCCCTTACCCGCTCGAAGAGCGGGGCCCCCAGGTCGGTCTCCAGGGCGTGAATTTGCTTACTCAACGAGGGCTGGGTTATGCCGACCAGGTCGGCCGCTTGGGTGAAATGTCGTACTTCTGCGACCGCTACGAAGTACCGGAGCTGATGGAGCTGCATCTACATAGCTTACGGCTATCAAGACTGCGATTTCGATGCATTGGACGCCTGATCGAAGTGCTCCTAGCGTCGGTCGTGTGGTAATCACGAAAACTCGGTCGCCCATCCGCTCGAACGTCGGCCTCAAGGCCGTCATGGCGGTGACGGGCATCATCCTGGTGCTGTTCCTGATCCTGCACATGCTCGGCAACCTGAAGATCTTCACGGGCGAGACCTCGTTCGACCACTACGCGCACTGGCTCCGGGACATCGGCACGCCGCTGCTGCCGACCACCTGGTTCCTGTGGATCCAGCGCACGGTCCTCACGGTGGCGGTGCTGGCGCACATCGGGGCGGCCACCGCGCTCGCGATGCGGGCCCGTGCCGCCCGACCGGTGGCGTACGCGCACCGCCGCAAGATCCACGTGAACTACGCGGCCCGCACGATGCGCTGGGGTGGTGTGATCATCCTGCTCTTCGTGATCTACCACATCCTGGACCTGACCACCGGTCACCTGAACCCGCAGGGCGACTCGTCCAACCCGTACGGCAACGTGGTCGCCGACTTCGCCCCGGGCCGCTGGTACGTCACGCTCTTCTACACGCTCGCCATCGTGACGCTCGGCTTCCACCTGCGCCACGGCGCCTTCAGCGCGTTCCGCAGCCTCGGCCAGCAGACGCCGAGGGGCGAGCGCCGGGCCCGCGCCGCCGCGCTCGTCTTCGCGGTGCTGCTCTGCGCCGGCTACCTGGTGGTCCCGTTCGCCGTACTCACCGGATTGGTGGACTGACATGGATCTGTACACCGAGGGCGACCCGATCGCCGACACCCGCGCCCCGGACGGCCCGATCGAGACCCGGTGGGATCGCCACCGGTTCGAGATGAAGCTGGTCAACCCGGCCAACCGCCGGAAGCTGACCGTGATCGTGGTCGGCACCGGCCTGGCCGGCGGCTCCGCCGCGGCGACCCTGGCCGAGCAGGGTTACCACGTCAGGTCCTACTGCTACCAGGACAGCCCGCGCCGGGCCCACTCGATCGCCGCTCAGGGCGGCATCAACGCCGCCAAGAACTACCGCAACGACGGCGACTCGGTGCACCGGCTCTTCTACGACACGGTCAAGGGCGGCGACTTCCGCTCCCGCGAGTCGAACGTGCACCGGCTGGCCGAGGTCTCGGTCAACATCATCGACCAGTGCGTCGCCCAGGGCGTCCCGTTCGCCCGCGAGTACGGCGGCCTGCTCGACACCCGCTCGTTCGGCGGCGCGCAGGTGCAGCGCACCTTCTACGCCCGGGGCCAGACGGGCCAGCAGCTGCTGCTCGGCGCGTACCAGGCGCTGGAGCGGCAGATCGGCCTGGGCAACGTGGAGATGAACTCCCGCCACGAGATGCTCGAGCTGGTCATCGTCGAGGGCCGGGCCCGCGGCATCGTGGTCCGCGACCTGGTCACCGGCGAGATCAGCACCGAGATGGCGGACGCGGTCGTGCTCGCCTCCGGCGGTTACGGCAACGTCTTCTACCTCTCCACCAACGCCAAGGGCTGCAACGTCACCGCCTCCTGGCGGGCGCACCGCAAGGGCGCGTACTTCGCCAACCCCTGCTACACCCAGATCCACCCGACCTGCATCCCGGTCTCCGGCGACCACCAGTCGAAGCTGACCCTGATGAGCGAGTCGCTGCGCAACGACGGCCGGGTGTGGGTGCCCAAGGCCAAGGGCGACGACCGCAGCCCGCGGGACATCCCGGAGGACGAGCGGGACTACTACCTGGAGCGGATCTACCCCTCCTTCGGCAACCTGGTCCCCCGCGACATCGCCTCCCGCGCCGCGAAGAACGTCTGCGACGAGGGACGCGGCGTCGGCCCGACCGGGCTCGGCGTCTACCTGGACTTCGCCGACGCCATCGATCGGCTCGGCCGCAAGGCCATCGAGGCCAAGTACGGCAACCTGTTCGAGATGTACGAGCGGATCACCGGCGAGGACCCGTACCAGGTGCCGATGCGGATCTACCCCGCCGTGCACTACACGATGGGCGGCCTCTGGGTCGACTACGACCTCCAGTCGAGCATCCCGGGCCTGTTCGTGATCGGCGAGGCCAACTTCTCCGACCACGGCGCGAATCGGCTCGGCGCCTCGGCGCTGATGCAGGGCCTGGCCGACGGCTACTTCGTGCTGCCGAACACGCTGGCCAACTACCTGGCCGCGAACCCGGTCGAGAAGATCGACGCCAGCCACCCCGAGGCGGTCGCGGCGCGCACCGAGGTCGAGGAGCGGCTGAGCCGGCTGCTCGCGGTCAACGGCGACCGCACGGTGGACTCGTTCCACCGGGAGCTGGGCCAGATCATGTGGGAGCACTGCGGCATGGAGCGCTCCGAGGCCGGGCTGCGCAAGGCGATCGACGAGATCCGCGCGCTGCGCGAACAGTTCTGGCAGCGGGTACGCGTGCCGGGCGACGGCGAGGGGCTCAACCAGTCGCTGGAGAAGGCCGGCCGGGTGGCCGACTTCTTCGAGCTGGCCGAGCTCATGTGCATCGACGCGCTGCACCGCGAGGAGTCGTGCGGCGGCCACTTCCGGGCCGAGTACCAGACCCCGGACGGCGAGGCGCAGCGCGACGACGACCGCTTCGCCTACGTGGCGGCCTGGGAGTACACCGGCACCGGTGAGCCCGTGCTGCACAAGGAAGACCTGACCTTCGAATACGTCCACCCCACGCAGCGGAGCTACAAGTGAACCTGACCCTGCGCATCTGGCGCCAGACGGGCCCCGAGGACAAGGGTCGGATGGTGAGCTACCCGGTGCAGGACGTGTCCCCCGACATGTCCTTCCTGGAGATGCTCGACGTGCTCAACGAGCGGTTGATCCTCGACGGCGAGGAGCCGGTCGCGTTCGACCACGACTGCCGCGAGGGCATCTGCGGCGCGTGCAGCCTCATGATCAACGGTGAGGCGCACGGCCCGCAGCGCGGCACCACCGCCTGCCAGCTGCACATGCGGCAGTTCTCCGACGGCGACACGATCGACATCGAGCCCTGGCGGGCCCGGGCCTTCCCGGTCGTCAAGGACCTGGTGGTGAACCGCAACGCCTTCGACAAGATCATCGCTGCCGGCGGCTACGTGACCGCGCCGACCGGTAGCGCCCCGGAGGCGCACTCCACCCCGGTGGCCAAGGCCAACGCGGACGCCGCCTTCGAGTCGGCCGCCTGCATCGGCTGCGGCGCCTGCGTGGCGGCCTGCCCGAACGGCTCCGGCATGCTCTTCACCGCCGCCAAGATCACCCAGCTCTCGCTGCTGCCGCAGGGCCAGCCCGAGCGCTACACCCGGGTGATCGGCATGGTGGACGCGCACGACGAGGCCGGTTTCGGCGGCTGCACCAACATCGGCGAGTGCGCCGCGGCCTGCCCGAAGGGCATCCCGCTGAACACCATCGGCCGGCTCAACCGGGACTTCCTCAAGGCGACCACCAAGCGCGCCGGCACCCCCGGCTCCTGACCCGACGTTCCACCCGACCGCCGCGCTCCGCACCGAGGGGCGCGGCGGTCGGCGTTTACCCGGGTCCCCCGCGGTCCCCCTTCGACTGCCTTTCGAGCTGAGTGGTTTCTGATATCGCCCACCGACAGGTCTGCCCGGCGAGCCCGACGCGCCAGTCGGTCGGCGCACCGGCGGTGAGTCGTTTCTGATATCAGCTCGAAAGGCAGCGCGACCCACACCCCCGGCGCCCGCGTGGCACGCCACACCCGACCCCTCCCGACGGCGCCGGTTCAAGTCGCTCCTCTCGGGTAGCAGTCCCATGGACGGCACCGAGAGGGGACATTCAGGCATGAAGGCACTCACCTGGCACGGCAAGCGGGACGTTCGCGTGGAGGACGTTCCGGATCCCCGGATCGAGGAGCCGACCGACGCGATCGTCCGGATCACCTCGACCGCCATCTGCGGCTCCGACCTGCACCTGTACGAGGTGCTCGGGCCGTACCTGAAGCCCGGCGACGTGCTCGGGCACGAGCCGATGGGCATCGTCGAGGAGGTCGGCCCGGGCGTGACCCGGCTCAAGAAGGGCGACCGGGTGGTCGTCCCGTTCAACATCTCCTGCGGCTCGTGCTGGATGTGCGAGCGGCAGCTCTACGCGCAGTGCGAGACCACCCAGGTGACCAGCCAGGGCAAGGGCGCCTCGCTGTTCGGCTACACGTCGCTCTACGGCTCGGTCCCGGGCGGCCAGGCCGAGTACCTGCGCGTGCCGCAGGCCCAGTTCGGCCCGATCAAGATCCCGGACACCGGGGCCGACGAGCGGTGGCTCTACCTGTCCGACATCCTGCCCACCGCCTGGCAGGCGGTGAAGTACGCGGACACCCCGCCCGGCGGCACCCTGGCCGTGTTCGGTCTCGGCCCGGTCGGGCAGTTCAGCGCCCGGATCGGCCGCCACCTCGGCGCCGGCCGGGTGATCGGCCTGGACCTGGTGCCGGAGCGGCTGGAGATGGCCCGCCGCCACGGCATCGAGGTGCTCGACGTCAGCCAGCTCGACGACGTGCCCGGCGCGCTCATCGACCTGGTCGACGGGCGCGGTCCGGACGCGGTGATCGACGCGGTCGGGATGGAGGCGCACGGCGCGCCGCTGGGCAAGGTCGCCCAGACCGCCGCCGGGCTGCTGCCGGACAAGCTGGCCCAGGCCATGACCGACAAGGCCGGCGTGGACCGGCTCGTGGTGCTGCACGCCGCGCTCAAGGCGGTCCGGCGCGGCGGCACCGTCTCGATCTCCGGGGTGTACGGCGGCGAGCAGGACCCGATGCCGCTGATGGAGATGTTCGACCGGGGAATCCAGCTGCGCATGGGGCAGTGCCACGTGCGGCGCTGGGTCGACGAGATCATCCCGCTGCTGGAGGGCGACGACGACCCGCTGGGCGTCGAGGACCTGCGGACCCACCGGCTGCCGCTGGCCCAGGCGCCGCAGGCGTACGAGATGTTCCAGAAGAAGGAGGACGGCTGCGTCAAGGTCGTGCTCGCACCGTGACCCGTACCGTGGTCGTCACCGGCGCGACCAGCGGGATCGGCCGGGCGGCGGCCCGGGAGCTCGCGGGCCGCGGGGACCGTCTGGTCCTCGCGGCCCGCTCCCCCGAAACCCTGGAACAGGTACGCCGGGAGTGCGCCGACGCGGGCGCCGCGGACGTCCGGATCGTGCCGACCGACGTGACCGCCCCGGACGCGCTCGACACCCTTGCCGCCACCGCGATCGCCGAGTTCGGCCGGATCGACGTCTGGGTGCACACCGCGGCCGTGATGGCGTACGGGCGCTTCGAGGAGATCCCGGCGGAGGTCTTCGACCAGGTGGTCCGGACCGACCTGCTGGCCGCCGCCGGGGTCGCCCGGGTGGCGTTGCGGCACTTCCGGGCGACCGGGGGCGGCACGCTGATCCTCACCGGATCGGTGCTGGGACACATCACGGCGCCCTACATGAGCGGGTACGTGACCAGCAAGTGGGGGCTGCACGGCCTGGCCCGGGCGTTGCAGCAGGAGTCGCGGGACCTGGACGGGGTGCACGTCTGCCTGGTCACGCCGGGCAGCGTCGACACGCCCGTCTACCAGCAGGCGGCGAACTACCTCGGCCGGATCGGCCGGCCCCCGCTGCCGATCACCACCCCGGAGCGGGTGGCCCGGGCCATCGCGCACTGCGCCGACAAGCCCCGCCGGGAGATCTCGGTGGGCCGGGTCAACCTGGTCATGCGGTTCGGCTTCACCGCGCTGCCGGCCGTCTACGACGTGCTGGTCGGGCCGCTGATGCGGATCGGCGGGCTCACCGGACGCCCGGTGCCGCCGACGGACGGGGTGGTGTTCGCACCGAACCCGGCCGGTGAGGCGGTCCGGGGCGGCTGGCTGCCCGACGTGTCGCGGGTGGTGCGGTCCGTCGGCGACGCCACCGCCGCTGTCGGCTCGGCCGTCCGTCGGCGGCTGCGCTGAGCCGCGGCGGGTCGGTCGTCCGCACGGACCGGCGCGGGGGTGGATACCGTGTACTGCGGGACACGGCGGAGGGGACGACCATGCGCACACCAGCGGAGCGGGCACCGGAGCGGGCGAGCGGCGGGCGGGCCTGGCGGATCGCCGGGCTGGCGGCCGTCGCCGGCCTGGCCTGGGCGGCGCGGGACATCCCGGCCCAGCTCGGTGGCCGGCTCAGCGGCGCGCGGGCGGAGCGGGCGGCCCGGTCGCCGCGGTTCCGCGACGGCACGTTCCACAACCCGGCCGGCACCAGCGCCACCATGGTCGCCGACCCGGGCCGCAACCTGGTCCGGGAGCTGATCTTCGGCAAGCAGAAGCGGCGGCCCGACAGCGCCGTGCCGCTGCTGCGCCCGGCCGATCCGGCGCCGGGTGACCCGGCCCGCGAGCTGAACGCGATCTGGTACGGGCACGCGTCGACGCTGGTGGAGATCGAGGGGCACCGGGTGCTGCTCGACCCGGTCTGGAGCGACAGGTGCTCGCCGTCGGCGCTGGTCGGCCCGCGGCGCATCCACGAGCCGCCGGTCCGGCTGGACGAACTGCCCCCGCTGGACGCCGTGCTGATCTCGCACGACCACTACGACCACCTCGACATGGACACCGTGCGCGGGCTGCTCGCCCACCAGTCCGCGCCCTTCCTGGTGCCGCTCGGCGTCGGCGCCCACCTGGACCGGTGGGGCGTTCCGGAGGAGCGCATCGTCGAGCTGGACTGGTCGGAGAGCCACCGGGTCGGCGGGCTCACCGTCACCGCCACCGCCGCCCAGCACTTCTCCGGGCGCGGGCTGCGCCGCGACGGCACGCTCTGGAGTTCCTGGGTGGTGGCCGGCGCGCACCGGAAGGTCTTCTACACCGGTGACTCCGGCTACTTCGACGGCTACGCCGCGATCGGCGCCGAGCACGGCCCGTTCGACCTCACGCTCATGCAGATCGGGGCGTACGACCGGGCCTGGCCGAACATCCACATGTTCCCCGAGGAGGCCGTCGCCGCCCACCTCGACGTCCGCGGCGAACTGCTGGTTCCGGTGCACTGGGGCACCTTCAACCTGGCCCTGCACGACTGGTCCGAGCCGGTGGACCGACTGTGGGCCGAGGCGAAGGCCCGGGACGTCCGGCTGGCCGTGCCGCGCCCGGGCGAGCGGGTAATGGTCGACGAGCCGCCGACGGTGGACGGCTGGTGGCAGGCGATCGCCTGACGCGTCAGAGCACGAACGCGTCGGTCCACAGGGCGCCGGAGCGGCCGGAGAGCGCATCCAGCATCGCCACCGCCTGACCGTCGGTGAGCTGCGCGACGAAGTCGACGATCGCCCGCCCCCGGGCCCGGCCGATCCGGTCCGGGGTACGCGGGTGCAGCTCCGCTTCGGCCAGTTCGACGAGGTCGTGCAGGCGGCGGGGCAACCGGGACTCCTCCTCCGGGTCCAGCAGCCACTCCCAGAGCGCCTCCACCAGCGTGCCCAGCAGCCGTGCCTGGCCGCGCTGGTGCAGGGCCAGGTCGGGGCGGGCCAGCACGAACCGGTGGTGCACGAACTTGAGCACCTGCACCTCGTGCCACTGCGCCCGGTCGAGCTGGACGTAGCCGGAGCGCACGTCCGGCTCGGGGGTCACCGTGATCGCCTCCACGAAGCGGGTCGACCAGCGGGCGGAGAACCGCGCGACGTACTGCTCCGCCTCGATCGAGCCGTCGAAGGGCAGCGCCAGCAGCCCTTCCACCAGTTCCTCCCGGACGTGCTCGACCGCGGCGGCGAACGCGTCGTCGTCGGCGATCCAGGCGTCCTTGCGGTGCAGTTGGCGGCGCAGTCGTTCGATCGCCGCCCCCGGTCGCCGGCCGGCGGCCTCCAGCGCCGAGGCGGTGATCGAACGCAGGTGCCCGTACTCGCGCTGCCAGGCCATCAGCTCGGCGGCCACCGCCCCCTGCTGGAGCACCCCCACGCGATAGAAGTCCTCCACGTCGTGGATGGCGTACGCGATGTCGTCGGCGGTGTCCATGACGGACGCCTCCGGGGTCTGCTGCCAGTCCGGGATGCGTCCGGCGAACGGCTCCCGGGCCTGCCGCAGGTCGTCCAGCTCGGTGCGGTACGCCCCGAACTTGACCGACCCGCTCTCCGGGTCGTCCGGCGGCGCCGCCGCGCCCCGGGGCGCCGGGTCGAGGTGCCGCGGATGCGGGTCGGGGTGGTCCAGCCGGGTCCACGGGTACTTCAGCATCGCCGCGCGGACGGCGGCGGTCAGGTCGAGCCCGGTGGTCGCCGCGCCGCGGATCTCGGTGCTGGTGACGATCCGGTACGACTGGGCGTTGCCCTCGAAGCCGTCGGCGAGCCCGAGCCGCTGCCGGGCCAGCCGGTCCAGGACCCGCTCCCCCAGGTGCCCGAACGGCGGGTGCCCGAGGTCGTGGGCGAGCGCGGCGGCCTCCACCACGTCCGGGTCGCAGCCGCCGAGCTTCTCCAGCAGGTCCCGGTGGGCCGGGTCGGCGGTCAGCCGTTCGGCGATCGCCCGGGCCACCTGCGCCACCTTGAGGCTGTGGGTGAGCCGGTTGTGCACCAGCAGCCCGGATCCGCCCGGGCTGATCACCTGGGTGACGCCGTTGAGCCGGGCGAAGAACGGCGAGCCGACGATCCGGTCCCGGTCGGCCCGGAACGGGCCGGCGGCCAGGTCGCCGAGCGCCCGGGCGCTGCCCCCGAAGAGCCGCCGGGCCCGCGGATCCGCAGGTACCTCCATGATCGCCACGCTAGCGCAGCTCGCGGCGGGCCGGGCACAGCCGGTCGGAGGCGAACGGCACAATGCAGGGCGGAACCCACCCGAGAAGGCGGATGACAATCGTGACCCAGTCTGTGCACCAGCGGATCGCCGAGGAACTCGGCGTCGCCGAACGTCAGGTGCGGGCGGCCGTCGAGCTGCTCGACGGCGGCGCCACCGTGCCGTTCATCGCCCGCTACCGCAAGGAGGCCACCGGCCTGCTCGACGACGCGCAGCTGCGCACGCTGGAGGAGCGGCTGCGCTACCTGCGCGAGCTGGACGAGCGGCGCGCCGCCGTGCTGGAGTCGATCCGGAGCCAGGGCAAGCTCGACGAGGCGCTGGAGGCGCAGATCCTCGCCGCCGACTCGAAGTCCCGCCTGGAGGACATCTACCTGCCCTACAAGCCGAAGCGGCGGACCCGGGCGCAGATCGCCCGCGAGGCCGGGCTGGAGCCGCTCGCGGACACGCTCCTCGCCGACCCGACGCAGGACCCGAGGACGGTCGCCGCCGGGTTCGCCGACCCGGACAAGGGCGTCGCGGACGCCGCTGCCGCGCTGGACGGGGCGCGGGCCATCCTGATCGAGCGCTTCGCCGAGGACGCCGACCTGATCGGCACGCTGCGCGAGCAGATGTGGTCGCGGGGCCGGCTGGTCTCCCGGGTACGCGAGGGCCAGGAGACGGCCGGCGCGAAGTTCGCCGACTACTTCGACTTCGCCGAGCCGTACCCGAAGCTGCCCTCGCACCGGATCCTCGCCATGCTCCGGGGCGAGAAGGAGGGCGTGCTGGAGCTGACCATGGATCCGGAGGCCGAGGCCGAGGGCGACGCCGACGCGGCCACCGGGCCCAGCCGCTACGAGGCCGCCGTCGCCGGCCGGTTCGGCGTCAGCGACCAGGGGCGGCCCGCCGACCGGTGGCTGGCCGACACGGTGCGGTGGGCCTGGCGTACCCGGATCCTCATCCACCTCGGCGCGGACCTGCGGATGCGGCTGTGGCAGGCGGCCGAGGAGGAGGCGGTCCGCGTCTTCGCCACCAATCTGCGCGACCTGCTGCTGGCCGCGCCCGCCGGCGCCCGCCCCACCATGGGCCTCGATCCGGGCCTGCGCACCGGCGTGAAGGTGGCCGTGGTCGACGCCACCGGCAAGGTGGTCGCCACCGACACGATCTACCCGCACGAGCCGCGCCGGCAGTGGGACGCCTCCCTGCACACGCTCGCCACACTGGCCGCCGCGCACGGGGTCGAGCTGGTGGCGATCGGCAACGGCACGGCCAGCCGGGAGACCGACAAGCTGGCCGGTGACCTGATCAAGCAGCACCCCGAGCTGAAGCTGACCAAGGTGGTGGTCTCGGAGGCCGGCGCGTCGGTCTACTCGGCCTCCGCGTACGCCTCGCAGGAGCTGCCCGGTCTCGACGTGTCGCTGCGCGGGGCGGTCTCCATCGCCCGCCGCCTCCAGGACCCGCTCGCCGAGCTGGTGAAGATCGACCCGCGCTCGATCGGGGTCGGGCAGTACCAGCACGACCTGTCCGAGGTGAAGCTGTCCCGCTCCCTCGACGCGGTGGTGGAGGACTGCGTCAACGCGGTCGGCGTGGACGTCAACACCGCCTCCGCGCCGCTGCTCACCCGGGTCTCCGGCATCGGCGCCGGCCTTGCCGAGAACATCGTGTTGCACCGCGACGCCAACGGGCCGTTCCGCACCCGGGCCGAGCTGAAGAAGGTGGCCCGGCTCGGGCCGAAGGCGTTCGAGCAGTGCGCCGGCTTCCTGCGCATCCCCGGCGGGGACGACCCGCTCGACTCGTCCAGCGTGCACCCGGAGGCGTACCCGGTGGTCCGCCGGATCCTCGCCTCCACCGGGCAGGATGTGCGCGCGCTGATCGGGAAGTCGGCCATCCTGCGCGGCCTGCGGGCGACCGACTTCGTCGACGACACGTTCGGTCTGCCCACCGTCACCGACATCCTGGCCGAGCTGGAGAAGCCCGGCCGCGACCCGCGCCCGGAGTTCCGCACGGCCACGTTCGTCGAGGGCGTCGAGAAGATCGGCGACCTGACCCCGGGCATGGTGCTGGAGGGCGTGGTGACGAACGTGGCCGCGTTCGGCGCGTTCGTCGACGTCGGCGTGCACCAGGACGGCCTGGTGCACGTCTCGGCCATGTCGCACACGTTCGTGAAGGACCCGCGCGACGTGGTGAAGTCCGGTGACGTGGTCAAGGTCCGGGTGCTCGACGTGGACGTGCCGCGCAAGCGGATCTCGCTGACGCTGCGGCTGGAGGACGAGGCGCCGGCCGGGGGCGGGCGCCCCGCGGGCGGCGACGGCCGGCGGGAGCGCGGCGGCCAGGGCGGCGGTCCGCGCGGCGGCGGCCAGAGCCGGGGCGGCCAGGGCGGCGGTCCGCGCAGCGGCGGCCCGCGCGGCGGCGGTCAGAGCGGCGGCGGTCAGAGCGGCGGCGGTCAGAGCGGCGGCGGCCAGGGTGGCGGCGGCCCGCGCGGCGGCAGTCAGGGTGGCGGCGGCCAGGGTGGCGGTCAGCGTGGCGACCGGGGCGGCTCGCGCGGTGGTCCGCAGCAGCGGCAGGGGCGCGGCGGCGGGGCGCCCGCACCGGTCAACGACGCCATGGCGGAGGCGCTGCGCCGGGCCGGCCTGGCCTGACCTCGTCGCGGCCTGTCGAGCTGATATCACGAACGCCTCAGCCCGACAGCGTCGCCGGAGGGGAGCTGCCGGCCGGCCCGTCGATGGCGAACCGGTGCGGCGCGAATGCGGTACACGGATGCCCGCTCCCGCGCCGGTGCGCGGGACCGGGTCTGGCGCGGGACCGGGTCTGGCGCGGGACCGGGTCTGGCGCGGGACCGGGTCTGGCGCGGGACCGGGTCTGGCGCGGGACCGGGTCTGGCGCGGGACCAGGTCCGGCGCGGGACCGGGCGCAGGTCCGGCGTGGGACCAGGGCGTGGGGCCGGGCCGGGCGGGTCTGGGTGGCGCGGATGTCGGCGTACCCTCGCCGGTGTGAGCGGGGACGACGACGTGCGGTGGCGGGAGCGGCAACGTCACGCGGTGCGGGCGCACGCGGAGGCGGCCGCCCGGGAACGCGAGGTGGAGCAGGCAGAGGCCGCGGAGCTGGTGGCCCGGTTCGCCGCCGAGGCACTGCGGCGCGGGTTGCCCACCGACCGGTTGACGGCGACCGGCCACGACGGGCGCGGTCGTTACCGCACCCGGCTCACCGGGTGGTACGTGGATCGGGCGGGCAGCCGGGCGGTGGACACCGAGGGGCGGTTCTATCTGCTGACGGTGCCGCCGAGCCTGCGGTCCCGGCTGCTCGGCGCCGCGCCCCAGCCCAGCGCACCGCCCCTGGTCGTCGGTCGGGGTGGCCGGGACGGCGAGTCGGTACCGCTGGCGACGCTGCTCAGCCGGCGTCTCGAGGCGGGCGACGACCGGCGCTGACCGGGGACGGGCCACCGTCGGCCCGCTGCCGCGGCACCGCGTGCGCGGCCCGCCGCGCGACGTGCCGCCACCAGCAGAGCTGGACGACCAGGGTGAGCAGGCCGGCCAGCACGATGGCGGCCAGGTTGATCACCAGTTGCAGGGCGGAGCCGGCCGCCTCGGGCCACACCCCGTACGCGGTCGCGACGGCCACGTTGGCGGCTGCCGGAACGGTGGTCACCGAGATCAGCACGCCGACCAGCGAACCGGACTTCTTCGAGGTCAGCGAGAGCATGCCGGCGACGCCGGCGAGCAGCCCGACCACCCAGGAGAGCGCGTCCGGGCGCCAGATGAAGTCGGTCAGCGGCCGCTCGTCCAGCAGCATCTCCCGGCTGACCAGGCCGGCCGCGGTGAGCGCCCAGGTGCTGAGCACGGTGGCGACCATGGCGGTGAGGAAGCCGACCGTCAGGGCCTGCACCGACCGACCGATGACCGGCGGCTGACGCCGCAGCAGCGCCACGCAGAGCGCGGCGAGCGGCCCGAACTCGGGGCCGACCACCATCGCGCCGACGATCAGGATGGGCTGGTCGAGCAACACACCGATGCCGGCGATCATGGTCGCGACCACGATCAGGGCGAGGAACGTGCCGGTGAGCACGGTCTGCTCTCCGGTCTTCGCGGCGATCTCGTCCCAGACCACCGCGTCCTCGCCGTGCCCGGGCGCCTCCTCGGCGGCCCGGTCGGCCGCCTCCGAGAGCGTCAGCTCCACGTCGTCGGCGGCGATCGCCCCGTGCGTCTCGACGCCGAGGTCCTGGAGCTCGCGCAGCACGTTGTCCGCGCTTTCCCGGACGACGTCACAGGTGACGTAGTCGCCGGCCGGCTGGCGTGCCGCCCCGGGGAGCACCACGAGGTGGGTCACTCCTGGGTCAGCCGCCAGCAGTTCGACGACGGCCGACGACCGGTCGCTGGGAGCGATCACTCGGAGGTGCAGCAATCGGGGCTCCTGGGCTCGGGGACGTTCGGACGTGGCCGACGCACTCTACTCCGGGGGTCGTCGCTCCCGACCGCCGTCACGGAGCGAGCGTGTCCGCAGGGGGAACGGTGCGTTGAGGACGATGACACCGGCAACTCTAAATACCGACATAAGCGCCTCTAACGGCCTATCTCTGGTAAAACGCTAGAGTCCACCGCAGGCGTGTGATTGGAGCCGCATGGCCGGCCGCATCTTCCTGTCCTCCCCGGACGTCGGCACGCTGGAGGAGTCCTACCTGCTCGACGCGCTGCGTTCCGGCTGGGTGGCACCGGTCGGGCCGGACCTGGACGCCTTCGAGCGCGAGGTCGCGGCGCGGGCCGGTGTGGCCGCGGCGGTCGGGGTGAGCAGCGGCACGGCCGCCCTGCATCTGGCGCTGCTCGCGCTGGGCGTCGGCCCGGGACAGGTGGTCGTCGTTCCCACCCTGACCTTCGCCGCATCCGCCAACGCGGTCGTCTACACCGGCGCCGAGCCCGTCTTCGTCGACTGCGACCCGGAGACCGGGAACCTCGACGTCCCGCTGCTCCTCGACACCCTCGACCGGTTGGGCGCGCAGGGCCGCCGGGTCGGCGCCGTCATGGCGGTGGACCTGTTCGGAGGCTGCGTCGACTACACCGCCCTGCTGCCGGCGTGCGCCGCCGCCGGCGTGCCGGTCGTCGAGGACGCCGCCGAGGCGTTGGGCGCGACCCACCACGAGCGGCCCGCCGGTTCGTTCGGCCGGGTCGCCGCGTTCTCCTTCAACGGCAACAAGATCATGACCACCTCCGGCGGCGGCATGATCGTCTCCGACGACGTCGGTCTGATCGGCCGGTGCCGTCATCTGGCGACTCAGGCGCGCGAGCCGGTCCCGCACTACGAACACGTCGAGATCGGTTACAACTACCGACTCAGCAACCTGCTCGCCGCGCTCGGGCGGGCCCAGCTGAGTCGGCTCGACGCCATGATCGCTCGTCGCCGTCGCCTGCGCGAGCGGTACGCCAAGCTCTTCGCGCCGGTCCCCGGCGTACGGCTGCTCAACGAGGCCGACACCGGTTCGAACTGCTGGCTGACCACGGTGGTGGTGGATCCGGAGCGGGCCGGGTGGTCCGCCACCGACCTGAGTCGCCGGCTCGCGTCCGTCGACATCGAGACCCGTCCGGTCTGGAAGCCGATGCACCTGCAACCGGTCTTCGCCCGGGCCACCCGGTTCGTCACCGGAGCCGCCCAGCACCTCTTCGCCCACGGGCTCAACCTGCCGAGCGGTTCGGCTCTCACCGACGCCGAGGTGGACCGCGTCGAGGGGGCCGTCGTCCGATTCCTGGAGAACAGATGACCGTCACCGTCGACGTCACCGACGCCGGCCCGATCGACCCGGCCACCGACGCCCGCCGCCCCGACGTGTACTTCACCAGCGGCTACGGCGAGGCGGTAGCCGCCGACGGCTCGGGTTCGTGGCGCCTGGCCCACCACGACGACGACCTGGTGCTGCTGCCGTACCTGCTCCGGCCGGTGGCCGACGACGCGGCCGACGCCGTGAGTCCCTACGGTTACTGCGGCATCCACGTCGCCCCGGAGTGTCCCGCGAGCGAACTGGTCGCGTTCTGGTCGGCGCTGGGCGACCGGTGGCGCGCGGAGGGCGTGGTCAGTCTCTTCCTCCGGTTCTCGCCGCTCGACCCGGCATCGGTCGACGCGGTTCGCGACCTGGACGGGATGTCCCTGACCAGGCGCGCGGACACCGTCACCGTGCCGGTGCGGACGGCGTCGGCGGACATCTGGGACGGCATGGAGGGTCGATCCCGAACCGCGATCCGCAAGGCGCGGCGCGGCGGCATGCACGGCACCGTGCGACCGGCGGGAGCCGAGGACGTGGATGCCGGGTCCCCCTTCCGCCGGCTGTACGAGTCCACCATGACCCGCGTCGGCAGCACGGCCGGCTACTTTTTCCCGGAGGTCTACTACCAGCGCCTGCTGACCGGGCTCGGTCCGTCACTGTCGCTTGCGGAGGTGCGCGACGGCAGTTCCGCCGTGGTCGCGGCCGCCCTGGTGCTGCGGCACGGCGGCCGGGTGCACTACCACCTTGCCGGGTCACGACCGGAGGCCGCTCGCGAGGGCGCCAACAACATGCTCGTGTGGACGATCCTGGAGTGGGCGGCGGAGACCGGGGCGGACGTCGTCCACCTCGGGGGCGGGTTGCAGGCGGACGACAACCTCTTCCGCTTCAAGCGCGCGTTCGGTGGGCTGCGCACACCGTTCTGGACCGGCGCGGTGGTCCTCGATCCCGAGCGGTACGAGCGGCTCACCGAGGAGCGCGCCGCCCGGGTCGGCCTGCCGGCGGCGCACCTGCGGCAGAGCGGCTACTTCCCGGCCTACCGGTTCGGCGGGGCCTGAGGTGCCCCGCAGCGACCAACGGCTGACGGCACGGCCACGGATCGCCGCCGACGACCGGTGGGAGGTCGGGTCGTCGTTCCCCCTCATGCCGGCGTCCGGCCCCGGCACGACGCGGCTGCCGAGCCCGCTCCGGCTGTACGGCACCGGCCGGCAGGCGCTGCTGGCCCTCCTGCGCATGGGGCGGACGGATCTGGGCTGGACCGCGGTGCACCTGCCCGCCTACTACTGCCCGCCGGTGGCGGACGCCGCCGCGACCGTGCTCCCGGTGCGACGGTACGACGCCGGTCCGCGAGGGCACGTGGAGCCCGCCCGCCCTGGTCCGACCGAGGTGGTCGTCGCGGTGTCGTACTTCGGTGATCCCCCGGCGGCGCCGGCCACCCGGGGCGCCGCGCTGGTCGTCGACAGCACCCACGACCCGTTCGCGCCCTGGCTGCCCTCGGCCGCCGCCGACTACGTGCTGGCCGCCCTGCGCAAGACCCTGCCCCTGCCCGACGGGGGCGCGCTGTGGTCGCCGGCGGGTCACCGCCTGCCCGCGCAGCCCGCGCCCTCGCTCCGGCACCGGGCGGCGGCCGGGCAGGTCCTGGCCGCCATGTGCCTGAAGGCGGCGTACCTGTCCGGGGCCCCGGTCGAGAAGAGCGCCTTCCTGTCCGCCTTCGCCGCCGGCGAGGCGGCGTACGGGTCGACCGCGATCAGCGGGCCCAGCGACTACACCCGCGAGGTGTTGCCGGCCATGCCGGTGGACCGGTGGCGCCGGCAACGGATGGCCAACGCCGTGGTTCTCGGTGACGCGCTGGCCGACGTCGTCGGGTTGCGAGCACATGTCCACCCGTTCGGCGTCGTCGTGGAGTGCGACTCCGCCGAGCGACGTGACGCGCTGCGGGCGGCCCTGGTCACCCGCCGCGTCTATCCGGCTGTCCTGTGGCCACAGCCGCCGGACGCGCCGAGGCGGCACCTGGACTACTCCCGCCGCATGGTGCACCTGCACACCGACCACCGCTGGGGCGCGGAGGACATGCTCCGGGTCGCCGCCCGGATCCGCGACGTCCTGGCCCCGGCGACGGGGCCGAGACGTGCCGACGCCGGTGACATCCCGGGCGGCCGCGGACAGCAGGACCGACGCCCGATCCGACAGATTCGCGAGAGGTGATGGAATGCTGACTGGCCGACTGGTGGCGCTGAGGCCGATGGCCGCCGCCGACCTCGAGTTCCTGGCCGACCTCACCAATGCCGGCCCGGTACGCACCCACGTCGTCGGCTGGGACTGGCCGGTGGCGGCGGACGCCCAACGCGAGTGGCTCGCCCAGACCCACCGCGACGGGCGGAACCGTCGGCTCACCGTCACCGACGCGGCGACCGACGAGCCGATCGGGATGACCGGCCTGTGGGAGATCGACTGGCACAACCGCTCGGCGCTCAGCGCCGTCAAGCTGATGCCGGGACGCGCCCCGAAGGGCGCGGGCACCGACTCGATCATGTTGATGATGGCGTGGAGCTTCTACGAGGTGGGCCTGCGACGCCTGCACAGCACCATCCTGGACTTCAACGCGGCCAGCCTCGGCGCGTACGTCCGCCGGTGCGGCTGGCGCATCGAGGGCCGGGAGCGGCAGGCCGTGTTCCGCCGTGGCGAATGGCGCGACCTGCTCCGGGTGGCGATCCTGCGGTCGGAGTTCGACGAGCTGCCCGACTCCGCCGAGTACGTCGAGCGGGTCTGCGGCGCGCCCCACCGGCCGGCCGACGCCGGCGCCGGAGTGGTTCGGCAGCTGGCGGAGATGACCCGATGAGGGTCACGGTCACCGCGGAGTCGCGGTTCCTCCGCACCCCGGACGGTCGGGTGTGGATCGAGATCGGCCCCGACCACGCGATCTGGACGCGGTACCTCGCCGCGTTCGACAAGGTGCGGGTCGTCGCCCGCGTCCTCGACGTGCCCGAAGCCCCGGCCGGCGCCAACCGGGTCGACGGCCCGGGTGTCCACGTCTGGGCCCTGCCGCACTACGTCGGGCCGGCCGGCTACGTCCGCAACCTGCCCGGCATCCGCCGGGCGGTGATCGGCGCCACCGACGGCGCCGACGCGGTGATCCTCCGGGTGCCGTCGCCGATGGCCACCATGCTCAGCAACTGGCTGGACCGGCGGGGCCGGCCCTACGCCCTCGAGGTGATCGGCGACCCGTACGACGTGTTCGCTCCCGGCGTCGTCGACCATCCGCTGCGCCCCGTGCTGCGCCGCTGGTGCACCGGCGCCATGCGCCGACAGTGTCGCAGCGCGGTCGCGGTCAGCTACGAGACCACCCGTACGCTCCAGGCCCGCTATCCCGCGCGGCCGGACGTGCCGGCGATGGGGATCTCCTCGGTCGACCTGCCGGACGACGCCTACGTCGCCTCCCCGCGGGTGGCCGGGCCGGCCCCGCAGCGGCCGACCCTGGTGTCGGTGGGCTCGTTGGAGCAGCTCTACAAGGGCATCGACACCCTGATCGAGGCGATCGCGCGGTTGGACGCCACCGTACCGCCGGTTCACCTGGTGCACGTCGGTGTCGGCCGGAGCCGTCCGGCGCTGGAGGACCTCGCGGCGCGGTCGGGTCTGGCCGACCGGGTCCGGTTCGTCGGGTGGCTGCCCGGGGTGGACGCCCTGCGTGATCAGCTGGACTCGGCGGATCTGTTCGTCATGCCCTCGCGTACGGAAGGGCTCCCGCGGGCGTTGATCGAAGCGATGGCCCGGGCCCTGCCGGCGATCGGCTCCACCGCGGGCGGCATTCCCGAGCTTCTCGCCCCGGACGCCATGTTCCAGCCGGGGGACGCGGCGGGCCTGGCCGCCCTGATCGGCCGTACGGTGACCGATCCGGATCGGCTGGCCGAGCACTCCCGTCGGAACCTGACCCGCGCGCGGGAGTTCAGCGCGGACCGCCTCGGTGCCCGACGGACCGAGTTCTACCGGTCGGTCGCCGACTGGACGCGCCCGCGGTCGCTGCTGGGCGACCGTCGCTGAGCCGGCGGCAGGGGGCCGCGCAGACGGATGGTCCCCGTCGGTCCCGAGGGACCGACGGGGACCATCCGTTCTGGCGTCGTCGCCTGAACCGGGCGTCGCCGGTCAGCGGCTCGCCGGAGCGGCCGCGCGGGGTGAGCCGGCGCCGGTCGTGGCCGGCTGGTCCCGGTACCACTCGAAGGTCCGCCGGACGCCCTCGACGAGCGGCACCGCGGGTTCGTAGCCGGTCAGTCGACGCAGTTTGCCGAGGTCGGGCCGACGCCGGTGCACGGAACGCGCGGGCGCGGGCAGCACCTGGATCGACGCCGTGCTGTCGGCCATGGAGAGGACGAGCCGGGCCAGGTCGGCGATGTTGGTCTCCTCCCGGTCGTTGCCGAGATGCACGATCTCGCCGTCGGCCGCCGGGGTCGCCATCAGTCGGACGACCGCCTCGACGGCGTCGTCCACGTGGCAGAACGCGCGGTACTGGTCGGCGCCCCAGACCCGGAAGGGGTCCTCGCCGGAGAGCGCGCGCAGGGCCATCTCGGGGATGACGTGGTCGCTTCCCATCCGCGGCCCGTACACGTTGTGGAACCGACCGACCACGGCGGTCGCGCCCCGGGCGCGGGCGCCGTGCAGCACCAACGCCTCACCGGTGAGCTTGCTGACCGCGTAGGCCAATCGGGGCGACTTCACGTCGGCGATCATCAGGGGCACGTCCTCGGCGGTGGGAACCGGGACCACGCCGGCGTCCACCCCGCCCGCGTACACCTCGCTGGTGGAACTGAAGAAGATCTGGTGTCCGGGGCGCACCCAGTCGACCAGGTGAAGCGCGGTCAGGGTGTTGACCCGGAGCACCCGGGTGGGATCGGCCTCGACGTTGCGGACCCCGACCACCGCGGCGAGCAGGTAGACCTGGTCCACGTCCCGGGGCAGCGTCTTCCAGGCCGACTCGGTGGTCAGATCCGCCGAGCGGACCTCGACCGACGGGTTCCGGCCGAGTGCGGACAGCCGCTCGTCGGCGCGGCCCCGGGAGAAGTCGTCGACCAGGACCACGCGGTGGCCGTCCTCGACCAGGCGTTCCGCCAGGTGCAGACCGATGAAGCCGGCGCCGCCCAGAATCAGTGCGCGCATCAGGCGGACACCTCCCGCTCCAGCCGGGCGGGCGAGTCGGGCGCCCGGTAGCCGATCCCGGCGTAGCGGACGCCGGCCGTCCGGACGGCCGCCTCGTCGAGGATCCGCCACGAGTCGAAGACCAGCCGCACCGGCGTGCCGGCGAGCAGTGACCCCACCGGAAGGGCCCGGTAGTCCGGGTGGTCGGTCAGGACCAGCACCGCGTCCGAGTCCGCGAACGCCTTGTCCAGGCTGATCGGCTCGGCGCCCAGATCGCGGATCACCTCGGCCGCCACCATCGGATCGTGGCCGAGGACGGTCATTCCGGCCGCTCGGAAGGTCCCGAGCATCGCGACGACCGGGGCGCCTCGCATGTCGTCGGTGGGCGGCCAGCCCTTGTAGGCCCAGCCCAGCACGGCGAGCTTGACGTCCCGGGTGGAGCCGTGGGCCTGCCGGACCAGCTCGACGACCTCGCCGGCGACGTGCGCCGGCAGGTGCTCGTTGAGCCGGCGCGCGGGGCCGACCAGGAACGGCGGCTCCGCCTGCGCGCTCGCGATCATCAGGTACGGGTCCTTGGACAGGCATCCGCCGCCGACGTAACCCGGCCGGGCCAGGTCGGGTCGGGGGTAGTCGGCGTTGGCGGCGGCGATCACCTCCAGCGGATCGAGGCCGTGTCGTCCGGCGATCAGCGCCAGTTCGTTGCCGAACGAGTAGATCAGATCCGTGTGGCAGTTGTTGGCGAGCTTCACCAGCTCCGCCGCCTCGAGGCTGGACACCGGCACGAGCTGGCGGACGAGCCCGCCGAGGAACGCCTGTCCCGCCTCGACGCTGGCGTCGTCCAGCCCACCGACCACCTGCGGCAGCTCGACCAGTTCCCGCAACGCCTGACCCTGGATGGTCCGCTCCGGCGCCATGACCAGCCGGACGTCGGCACCCCACGCCTCGGTCAGCACGGGCAGCACGACCCGCCTGGTGGTGCCCACCGGCACGGTGCTCCGCACCACGACCAGGGTGCCGGGCCGGCAGGTCCGTGCGACGTACGCCGCCGCCTCGGCCAGGTTCTCCAACCGGGGCTCGTGGGTGTCCTCGTCGACCGGGGTGGAGACACAGAGCACGACGGCGTCCACCTCGGCCGGGAGGTGCTCGTCCACCAGCAGGGTCCGCCCCACGTGCCGGGCGAACACCTCCTCCACGCCGGGCTCGTACAGATGCGGACGCCCCGCGCGCAACGCCTGCCGGACCCGGGGCTGGGCGTCCACCCCGTGCACCCGGTAACCCTTGTCCGCCAACGCGGCGGCGAGCGTCACACCGACGTAGCCAAGCCCGACGATTCCGATTCTGCGGTACACGATCATCCCTTCGAGGAGGTGAGAGAAAGGTCGTCCGACGCCTCGGTCCAGACGGCACGGACGGTCTCAGCGAGGTCGAGCATCGGCGACCAGCCCAGGTCCTGCCGGGCCGCGGTGACGTCGGCCCGGATCCAGGGCACGCCCGCCGAACGCTCGGCGCCGGGAGCAGGTGACGTCTCCGACACCGGGCCGGCGAAGCCCGCCTCGGCGGCGAGGGCGTGCACCACCTCCCGGACCGGCACGGCGACGCCGCTGCCGATGTTGTAGACGACCCGGGGCAGCGTCGGGGCGAGCACGGCGGCCCGGACCGCGAGAGCGACGTCCCGCACGTCCACGAAGTCCCGGTACGCGTCGAGCGGGCCCACCTCGATCCGGTGGGCTCCGGACCGCATCGCGTCCGCGAGCAGCCGCGCCACCCGTCCGAGCACACCCGTGGCCGGCAGGCCGGGGCCGACCGGGTTGAACACCCGCAGCACCACGGCATCGAGCCGGTCGGTCGCCAGCTCCATGAGCCGGGTGGCGGTGAGGTGACTGAGCCCGTACGCGCCGAGCGGTCGGGCCGGGTCGGACTCGGACACCGACCGGCCGACCGGCACCTGCCCGTACTCGCCGGCGGAGCCGAGTCGCACCAGCCGGGCGCCGGGGGCGGCGTGGGCCACCGCGTCGACGAGCCGGGCCGTGACCAGGGCGTGCGCCTGGAGCAGCTGCTCCGCGCTGCCGTCGAGACGACCGGTGCAGTTGACCACCACGGTCGGGCGCACGTCCCGGACCAGGTCGGTGAGCGGCGCGACTCCGGTGGTCAGCAGATCGCAGTCGGCGCGGCCCGGACAGACGAGGGACGCGTGCGGCGCCAGCGCGGCCCGCACGTGTCGACCCAGGAATCCGTTGGCTCCGAACAGCAGGACCGTACTCATGCCGGCACCCGCGGCGTGCGGGGCAACGGCGTGCGGAGTATCGGGGCGCGGTTCGACTCGCCCACGGGCGCCTCCCTCGGGTCGGCTCACAGCGGTCCGGTCGAGTGGCCGGACGACAGTCGGTACGCCAGGTCAACGCCGCCGAGATGGTCCGGTTGCGCGTTTTTCGCCGAAATAGCCGCGCGCCTCCCCGGTCACGCCCGTCCGGTCTCCTCCCCCGTGGGTCGACCGGCCATTAAAGTCCGGAAATCCCAAATAGCCGCCACACATGCTGATACAACGGTTATCGGCCGTTTTATCGACTGGCTGGAGGCCCGTGACGTGAGCAGACCTGACGCCGACCCGCCCTCCCCGAGGCAGGACGCGCCTGCCCTGCGGATCGTCATACTGGTCAAAACGAACGAGGGCGGGATCTGGATCGTCCAGCCGGCCCGCGCCATGGCGGAGCGGGGTCACGAGGTCGTGGTCGTGCTCCCGCCCGGCGACGGCAAGCTCACCCGGCGCCTCGCCGAGCACGGCATCCGGACCGTCGACTCACCGTTCTCGTTCCGGTTCCGCCCCGACCTCACCACCCTGCGCGGCCTGTGGCAGCTGCGCCGACTGCTCCGTCGGCTGCGACCGGACGTCCTCAACTACCACCTGTACGCGGCCACCCTGGCGGGTCGACTCGCCAGCCTGGGCCTGCCGCTGACCCGGGTGCACACCGTGGTCGGCCCGCTGTTCCTGGAGTCCCCGCTGATCCGCCGGGTCGAGCGCCGGCTCTGGCGGCTGGACGACGTCATCGTCTGCGGCACCGCCTACACCTCGCGGTGCTACGCGGCCCTCGGCGTACCGACCCCCCGCCGCCCCGTGGTCACCTGCGGCATCGACACCTCCCGCCTCAGCCCGGTGCCCGGCGAGGACCACGAACCGGTGGTGAACGCCCGGGCGGTCGAGCGGGCGCGGCGTGAGCAGCGCGCCAAGGCGCGGGCCGACCTCGGCGTCGCCGAGGACGTGCTGCTCGTCCTCATGGTCGCCTACGTCTATCCGGCGAAGCGACTGGTGGCGCGCGGCCGACCGATCAAGGGACACGACGTCCTGCTGGAGGCCTGGCGCCGCTTCCGGACCGCCGCGCCCCAGGCCCACCTCATGCTCGTCGGGGGCGGCCTCGGCGACGAGGCGCAGCGCCTGCGCCGAGACCTGATCGACCGGTACGGCGTCGCCGACGACCCCACCGTCACCTGGTTCGACTCCGTCGACGACGTCCGCCTGCACTACCAGGCGGCCGACCTCAGCGTCAGTCCGTCCCTGTCGGAGGGACACGGCGCCTCGGTGGAGGCGAGCGCGATGGCGGTGCCGAGCGTGGTCAGCGACGCGGGCGGACTGCCGGAGACGGTGACCGCAGACTCGGGCTGGGTGGTGCCACGCGACGACCCGTCCGCGCTGGCCGCCGCCCTGAGCGCCGCGTACGCGGAGTTCCGCGCCGGCACGCTGGCGTCCCGCGGCATCCGGGCCCGGGAACTCGCCGTCCGGCACTTCGATCATCGTCCGGCCGCCCGTGAGGTGGTCTCCATCCTGGAGCGAGCCGCCGCCGCCCGACGCGGTCGGGTCGGCGAGCCCATCCGCACGGGGGTCACACGATGAGCGCCATGGGCCGCACCCGCCTGCTCGGTCCGCGCGGCGACGAGGCGGCCAAGCGCGCCGTCGACCTGACCGTCGCCGTCCTGGCGCTCGTCCTGACCGCGCCGCTCCTGGCGGCCGCCATGCTGGCGGTGCTGCTCCGGATCGGCGCACCGGTCCTGTTCGTGCAGGAACGCACCGGGCGGCACGGGCGACCGTTCCGGATCTACAAGCTGCGCACGATGACCGACGACCGGGACGCGGACGGCGAGCTGCTGCCCGACGCGGTCCGCTGCCCACCGACGGGCCGGCTGTTGCGACGGCTCAGCATCGACGAGCTGCCGCAGCTGTGGAACGTGCTGCGCGGCGACCTGAGCCTGGTCGGCCCCCGTCCCCTGGTGCGCCAGTACGACCCCTGGTACACCGAGCGCGAACGGCAGCGGTTCCTGGTCCGTCCGGGCCTCACCGGTCTGGTGCAGATCAGCGGGCGCAACGGCCTGACCTGGGATGAGCGGCTCGAGCTGGACGTCCGCTACGTCCGGGAGCGGTCACTCGGGCTGGACCTGCGGATCCTCCTGCGCACCGCCCGGGCGGTGCTCGTCGGCACCGGCGCCTCGGCCACCGCGCGGGCCCGGACGGTCGACCTGGACGCGGAACGGCGGGCCTGGCTCGCGGTCGCCGGCCGGTCCGTCGGTCCGGCGGCACACAACCTGCCGAGCGCCCCGCGGAGCTGACCGTCCGGGCGCGACCCGAACGCGCCGCCCACGGTCGCCCGGACGCGACGACGCCGGAAGACGAAAAGAAACGCTCCCCGCACCGTGGCGGTGCGGGGAGCGTTCGCGCCGAGGCCGCCGTGGCCAGGTCGACCGCGTCGCCGGCGGCCAGCGTGACGTCCGTCGGGACGCGCAGCGGATCAGACGGGCTGCCGGCGGCGGGCCTTCCCGTCCGCGGCCTCCCGGAGGATCTGCAGGTAGGGGCCGAGCTGGTCCTCGCGGAACAGGCCGTCGGTCGCGGTGGCCGGCACGACCGGCAACCGGCCTGTCCGCTCCTTGACGTCGAGCCACTCCCGCAGCTGGGCCGCGATCATGGCCGGTTCGTTGTGCACGACCCCGGCGCCACGGTCGCGCAGCAGCTTCGCCGCCACCCCGCCCTCGTACCCGAGCAGCAGGATGGGACGCCGGGCCTGGAGGTAGTCGAAGATCTTGCCGGTGACGGTGCCGGCGTCGCGGGGGTCGTTCCACATGAGCAGGACGAGCGCGTCGGCGTCCGCCTGGACGCGCCAGGACTTCTCCTGCGAGACCTGCCCGAGGAGGGTGACCGAGTCGGCCACCCCGGCGCGCTCGACGGCGGCGCGGACGATCCCGTGATCCACCCCGGCGAAGACCACGTGCACCCGGGCGGCATCCGGCCCGAGCAGGGCGATCGCGTCGAGCAGCGGACCGGGGTCACGGCGTCCCGGGTAGACGTATCCGGTGTGCGCCAGCGTCAACGTGGCGCGCCCCCGACTGTCACCGAGCGCCCCGGCGTGGGCGGACTCCGCCGGCACGGGCCTGCGGTCGATGCCGTTCATCACCACGCGGGTGTCCACGCCGAACGTCCGCCGGACCGTCTCCGCCAGCGGCTCCGACACGGTCACGCAGGTCGTCACCGACCGCAGGACGCGTCGCTCCAGGCGCTCGTCGACCGCCCGGCGCGGCGCCGACCGCACCCAGTACTCGTTCCCGACGGACCAGAGGTCCCGGTAGTCGGCGACCCAGGGCACGCGCAACCGCCGGGCGATCGACGCCGCGACCAGGAAGCCGGAGAACGGCGGCCCCGACACCAGCACGACGTCGGGCCGCCACCCGTCCGCGGCCTGACGGAACGCGCGCACGGCCGGACGGATCCAGTTGACCTGCGCGTCGGGGACGAGGACCTCCAGACCGGCCCGCACGAGCGCGCGGTTCACTCCGGCCCGGAGCCGGCGCAGTGGCGGCGTGCGTCCGGCGGAACCGCCGTCCGGCGGTGCGGCCGCCGTCGAGGTGGGTCGGGGAATCCGGGGTGCGGGCAGAGCGCGGATCACCTGCGCCTCGGGCAGTGGGGTCCGTTCGCCACCCTGGTCCGCGCCGATGGCGGTCAACACCCGCACGTCCCAACCGTGCTGGTGAGCGAAGGCGGCCAGGGCCGCGGGCCTTCGGGCACCGACCGTCTCCGCGGGTGGAAAGTGATAGGACACGATCAGCAGGCGCCGCGTCGTTCCGGAATCCGCGTGTGTATCGGTCACGATCCGCACTCCGACAAGTCATGGTGAGAGCACCGCATCTCGGCACACTCCTTTCTGGTCGTGCAAAGGATCAACGAGCCTTCTCAGGTGAAGACATGGCAAGAAGGTCAAGCTGCCGCGCCGAGACACCTCAACTCTGTGACACGAGCTGGGGCGCGGAACGCGACTCACGCCCGGCCCGACTGGCCACCGTCACGACCCGGAGCGACATCAGCCAGCCGACGCCGTACGCCAGGGCGCCGGCGACGCCGAACGCCCAGATCGCGGTCAGCGGAGAGCCGCCGAGCAGCGCCACCAACGAAACCGTTCCCGCGACCGCGACCAGACGACCGACGTCCCAGGCGAGTTGCAGCCCCTGACGCTCGAACACGACCAACGTCTGCGAGAGCGGGGACGCGATGAACTGAGCGGCCATGAAGACGGCCATGGCCTGGGCGAAGCTGCCGCTGCTGTGCCACTGCGGCCCGAATATCAGGGAGAACGCCATCGGCGCGCCGACCACGACGGCGAGCGCGCTGACGGCAGCGATCAGCGCCAGCTTCCGGCTCGCGCTCACGAAGACCCTCCGGCTCCCGGCGGGTGCCTCGCGGGCGGTCCGGGCGATCTCCGCCAGATAGACCTGGGCGACGGCAGAGGCCACCAGGGCGGCGGGCATCGCGATCACACGCTGGGTCAGCCCCAACCAACCGGCGACGGTGCTCCCGTACCAGAACGCGATGAGCAGGACGGGCAGCTGGGTACCGAGGATGTTGAGCAGACCGGACGGAGCCATGAGAAGCGGAAACCGTCGATACCGGCGGGCCACCGCCAACAGCCGCGGCCTGTGGTCCGCCGGTGCCGCCGCGCCACGCCGACCGGCGTCCCGGAGGAGGACGACGGCGGCCACCACCTGACCGAACCCGAAGCCGAGTGTCAGTCCGCCGGTACGCAGACCCGCCACTCCGGCCACGATCTGCGTGACCACGACCCCGGCTGACTGGAACAGGTTGCGCCGTCCGATCGCCCCGTACCGACGATGCCGGACGGCGAGTTGGTTGAGCACGAGGACCACACCCATCGCCGCGGCGGAGGGCGGGACCACCCACAGCCAGGGCGCCAGCTCCGGCTGGTCGAACCACCGGGCCACCTCGTCGCCCGCCAGCAGCACCAGGACCGCTCCCAGGCCCCCGGTCGCGCACACCGCGACGAGCCCGAGAGTCACCAGCGCGCGGGCGACGCCATCCCGCTCGGCCAACGGGATCGCCATCTCGAACCGGAGCGCCGCCACCGTGCCGACGGTGACCGCCAACGCGGTGACGACGGTGAGGTGGCCGAAGTCAGCCGGGCGATAGAGCCGGGCCAGCAGCGGCGCAGCCGCCAGGGCGAGAAGTTGCCCGCCCGCGGATCCGGCGGCGACGCTGATGACCCCGCGCCGGCCCGCCGACAGCGTCGGCCGTGCGGAGGTCCGCCACCTCACCCGGCGGCCTTCGACGGTCCGGTCCGCGGACGCGCCCCGGCCTCCCTCGAGGTCGGTACGAGGAATCGCGAGGCGTCGGCACGACCGGTGGCCGAGTGCCGGGCCGGTTGCTCGCCGGCGCGTCGGGACGGGGTCGTCCGGGTCGCTCCGGCCAGGACGAGCACTCCGAGGGCCAGCGCGGCGAACAGGGGACGGTCGCCGTTGACGTCGCCGGACGTCGAGACCGCGACCGCGTAGAACGTCACCAGGGCGAGGGCGAACCCGGCCGCGGCGTCCCGCCGGCTCGACCGCCAGAGGCCGACGGCCACCACCACGACGGCCAGGGCGAAGGCGCCGGCCACCCACCAACCCGACTCCGCCGGTAGCTCGAGCCACAGATTGTGCGGGTAGTTGTGCACCGGCATGTCGGCGTAGTAGCTCCAGTTGCCGAAACCGACGCCGCCGGGGTGCTCGGCGATCATCGGTAGGGTCACGTCGCGCATCGCGGCACGCGCACTGCCGTGCAACTCCTCGCTCGGGTCGACCACGAAGGCGTACACCCTCGGGGGCAGCAACGACGGCAGGGCGATCACGGTCAACACCAGAGCACCCATCAGCGCCAGGCCGACCCATTCGCGTCGGGTCCGTCGGATCTTCAGCCGGAGCCCGGCGAGCACGAGGACGAAGAGGGCCACCACCGCCGCGAGCAGCGGCCCTCGGGAGCCGGTCGCGAACAGGCCGAGAAGGAGCAGCGTCCCCGCGCCCGCGGCCCACCACACGGACAGACGTTTCTGCAGGTACAGCCAGGTGAGCGCCACGATGGCGCCACCGATCGCCCGCGCGACCCAGATCGGATTGGCACCGAACCCGGTCGCCCGGCCGTTCTCCGGATCACCGACCAGGGCGGCGACCGCGAGCACCAGACCCGACACCACGAAGACCGCGGCGAAGGCGTCGACGTCCCGTCGCCCCCGCAGCACCGCGACCGCCAGCGCGGCGAACAGCGTCAGGGTCACCAGGAGGACGAACTTCTGCTGGCCGTACTCCGTCTGAGGCGGCTCGAGGATCGGCGGCAGGGCCAGGATCCCGAAGGTCGCCAACACCCAGAACAGCACCACCCTCGCCCGGGACGGCCGGCTGAGCACCTCGTGCAGGAGCAACGGAACCGCCAGGACCACCGCGGTGATCAGGAGCCCGCGGCCGACCAGCCGCGGAAACAGGTCGAAGTTGAGAAGCGCCACCACGACGACGGCCCGCACCACGACCGAGGCCACGGTGGCTCGCGGCCGTGGCCGCTCCTGCCCGCCCGGCCCGCCCACGGCCGTCGGGACACGGCTGCCGATCATCACCATCTCGCGCGTTCCTTCCGGGCAACGCCGGTTGTCCGACCGGGGACCGAGCCCGCCGGCTGCCGCCTCGTCGTGGCCGGCGCGGCCGCACCGCCCGGGTGCGGGGATCCCGTCACCGGCCGGTAACGGCGGTCGGGCGCCTGTGCTCCGGTCATGCCCGCGTCGGCGCGCCGGCGGGCAGCAGCATGTCCCGGACGTCGGCGAAGCACCGGTTGGCCTCGTCGTAGTCCTCGGGGCGGCCGATGTCGAGCCAGTAGCCGTCGAACTCGTAGCCGGCGGGCGGCTCCCCCCGGCCCAGCAGGTCGAGCACCAGTTGGTCGAACCCGAACGGCTGCCCGACCGGGTAGTGGGCGATGGTGCTCCGGGAGAGCCCGTAGACACCCATGCTCACCCGGTAGTGCAGGACCGGCTTCTCGGCGAACGACGTGATCTTGTCGCCGGCCAGCTCCAGCACCCCGAAGTCGATCTTGACGGTGCGCCGGTAGGTGGCGACCGTCAGCGGCGCGCCCGACCGGGCGTGCGTGGCCAGCAGGTCGGCGTAGTCGAGATCGGTGAGCACGTCGCCGTTCATCACCAGGAAGTGCTCGGGCAGGCGGTGCCGGATCCCGAAGAGCGGACCGATGGTCGACAGCGGCTTGTCCTCCTCGACGTAGTCGACGTTCAGCCCGAACCGGGAGCCGTCGCCGACGAACGCCCGGATCAGCGCGCCGAGGTGGTTGATCGCCAGCGTCACGTGGCTGAAGCCGCGGTCGGCGAGCTGACGCAGCACGATCTCGAGGATCGCGTAGCTCTCCCCGATCGGCACGAGTGGCTTCGGCAGCGTGGAGGTGTAGGGACGCAGTCGAACCCCCGCACCGCCCGCCATGATCACAACATGCATCGACTCTCCACTCGTCCCCCGCTCCACCTCGCGTCCAACGAGCCTGGCCCACGGTTGGGTACGGAAAACACCTGTTCGGGGGGCGTTTCCCGGCGTCGTGCCGTCCGGTAAGCCCGACGGTCCACGCGCCGCTGTGGTGAGCTGTACCGGTGGCGGGCTATGTGTTCGGGCTGGTGCTGCACCCCACCCGCGACGTCTCCGAGGTGGTGGGGACGATCGCGCGCTGGGCGGCGCAGCACGGCAAGACCCTGGCCGTCCGCTGCGAGGACCGGCACCGCGTGCCGACCTCGGTGGAGGCGGTGCCCGCCTGCGACCTGGCCGACCACTGCGACGCGCTGATCAGCATCGGTGGCGACGGCACCATG
This sequence comes from Micromonospora sp. WMMA1996, assembly GCF_002573675.1. Taxonomy (NCBI): domain Bacteria; kingdom Bacillati; phylum Actinomycetota; class Actinomycetes; order Micromonosporales; family Micromonosporaceae; genus Micromonospora; species Micromonospora sp. WMMA1996. The sequence continues at coordinate 3,401,164 of NZ_PDHU01000001.1, forward strand.
CTGGGCGCGCTGCGGATGGCCGTCCGCGACCCGAAGCCGGTGCTCGGGGTGCACCTGGGACGGGTGGGGTTCCTGGTCGAGGTGGAGCCGCCGGACCTGCCCCGGGCGCTGGAACGCCTGGTCGCGCGCGACTTCACCATCGAGTCGCACGCCTGCCTGGCCTGCGACGTGTGCGGCGACGACGTGGTGGCGTTCAACGACATCGCGCTGGTCCGCCAGCCCGGCGCCGGTTTCGTCACGGCCACCCTGGCGGTGGACGGCCAGCGGTACGGCTACTACCGGTGCGACGCGCTGGTGGTGAGCACGCCGACCGGCTCGACCGCGTACAGCTACGCCGCCGGCGGGCCGTTGATCTCGCCGGCGACGGAGGCGCTGGTGGTGACGCCGTCGGCCCCGATGGCCGGGATCTCCCGCTCGGTGCTGCTGTCGCCGCACGAGAGCGTGCACCTGGAGCTGCGGCCGGACTCGGCGCCGGTGGCGGTGGAGATGGACGGGTTGCTGATCCGCGAGGCGGCGACCGAGGGTTCGGTGCACGTCCGGTACGTCCCGGACGCCGGTCGGGTGGTCCGCCTCGATCCGCGCCGCTATCAGGAGCGTAACCAGCTCAAGCTGAGCCTGCTGGACCTGCCGCTGCTGCCCGACCAGCTCCGCGAGCTGCTGCCGGACGGGTTGCGGGAGCAGCTCAACCGCCGGGAGCTGCCCCCGCCCCGGTGACGTCTCAGCCGCCGAGCACGCCGTCGACCAGCGACTTGGCCTCCTCCTGGATCCGGGCCAGGTGCTCCGGGCCCTGGAACGACTCGGCGTAGATCTTGTAGACGTCCTCGGTGCCCGACGGCCGGGCGGCGAACCAGCCCGACTCGGTGGTCACCTTCAGCCCACCGATCGCGGCGCCGTTGCCGGGCGCGGTGGTGAGGACGGCGGTGATCGGCTCGCCGGCCAGCTCGGTGGCGGTGACCTGCTCCGGCGAGAGCTTGGCCAGGACGGCCTTCTCCTCGCGGCCCGCCGGGGCGTCGATCCGGGCGTACGCGGGGGCGCCGAAGCGGTCGGCCAGGTCGGCCCAGTGCTCGCTCGGGGTCCGCCCGGTGGTGGCGATGATCTCGGCGGCGAGCAGGCAGAGCAGGATGCCGTCCTTGTCGGTGGTCCAGGTGCTGCCGTCGCGGCGCAGGAAGGACGCGCCGGCGCTCTCCTCGCCGCCGAAGCCGACCGCGCCGTCGAGCAGCCCGGGCACGAACCACTTGAAGCCGACCGGCACCTCCAGCAGCGGCCGGCCCAGGTCGGCCGCGACCCGGTCGATCATCGAGGAGGAGACGAGCGTCTTGCCCACCGCCGCGGCCGGGCCCCACTGATCCCGGGTACGGAACAGGTGGCCGATCGCCACCGCCAGGTAGTGGTTGGGGTTCATCAGCCCGCCGTCCGGGGTGACGATGCCGTGCCGGTCGGCGTCGGCGTCGTTGCCGGTGGAGACCGCGAACCGGTCGCGGGCGGCGATCAGCGAGGCCATCGCGTTCGGCGACGAGCAGTCCATCCGGATCTTGCCGTCGCCGTCCAGCGTCATGAACCGCCAGGTGGGGTCCACGGTCGGGTTGATCACGGTGAGGTCGAGGCGGTGCCGCTCGGCGATCTCCCCCCAGTACGCGACGCTCGCCCCGCCCATCGGGTCGGCGCCGATGCGCACCCCCGCGTCCCGGATCGCGTCGATGTCCAGCGCGGCGGGCAGGTCGTCGACGTAGCGGGCGAGGAAGTCGTACTCCCCGGTGGTGTCGGCGGCGCGGGCCCGCGCGTACGGGATGCGCTTCACCTCCTTGAGCCCGGCGGCGAGGATGGCGTTCGCGCGGTCCTGGATCCACTTCGTGACGTCGGTGTCGGCGGGGCCGCCGTTGGTGGGGTTGTACTTGAAGCCGCCGTCGGACGGCGGGTTGTGCGACGGGGTGATGACGATGCCGTCGGCGAGGGCCGAGGTGCGGCCCCGGTTGTGGGTGAGGATGGCGTGCGACAGGGCCGGGGTGGGCGTGTAGCCGTCCCGGCTGTCGCGCAGCACGGTGACCTCGTTGGCGGCGAGGACCTCCAGCGCGTCGGCCTCGGCGGGCGCGGAGAGCGCGTGGGTGTCGCGGGCGAGGAACAGCGGGCCGTCGAGGCCCTGCTCCCGCCGGTAGTCGCAGAGCGCCTGGGTCACGGCGAGGATGTGGTCGGAGTTGAACGCGTTGCGCAGGCTGGACCCGCGGTGCCCGGACGTGCCGAAGGAGACCTGCTGCGCCGGGTCGCTCGGGTCGGGGTGCTCGGCGTAGTAGGCGGTGACCAGCCGGGGCACGTCGACCAGGTCGGCGGGCTCGGCGGGCTTACCGGCACGGGGGTGGGGCACGACGGGATCCTCCTCGGGGACCGGTGGGACGGGTCAGGGCTCGACGCGCTGACCCTTGCCGATGACGACGATGCCGTTGTCGGACACGGTGTAGCGCTGGCGGTCCTTCTCCAGGTCGACGCCGATCTCGGCGCCTTCCGGAACGTAGACGTTCTTGTCCAGGATCGCGCGGCGGACGACCGCGTGCCGGCCGATCTCGACACCCTCCATCAGGACGGCGCCGTCCACGTGCGCCCACGAGTGGACCTTCACCTTCGGCGACACGATCGAGTTCTCCACCAGCGAGCCGGAGATCACCGAGCCGGGCGAGACCATCGAGCTGACCGCCCGGCCGACCCGCTCGCCCCAGGCGTGCACGAACTTGGCCGGCGGGTACGGCGGCTGCTCGGTGTAGATCGGCCAGTCGAAGTTGTAGAGGTTGAACACCGGGTGCACGTTGATCAGGTCCATGTGGGCGTCGTAGAACGAGTCGAGCGTCCCGACGTCGCGCCAGTAGCCGCGGTCCCGGTCGGTGCTGCCCGGCACCTCGTTGTCCTTGAAGTCGTAGACGTTGGCCTCGCCCCGCTCGACCAGCATCGGGATGATGCTGCCGCCCATGTCGTGCTTGCTGGTCTTGTCCTCCGCGTCGCGCTCGACCGCCTCGCAGAGCGCCCGGGTGGAGAAGACGTAGTTGCCCATCGAGGCGTAGATCTGGTCCGGCGCGTCGGGCAGCCCGACCGCGTCGGTGGGCTTCTCGCGGAACGCCCGGATCCGCCGGCCGTCCTCGCCGACCTCGATCACGCCGAACTGGTCGGCCATCGACAGCGGCTGGCGGATGCCGGCCACTGTCACCCCGGCGCCGGAGGCGATGTGGTCCTCCACCATCTGCCGGGGGTCCATCCGGTAGATGTGGTCGGCGCCGAAGACGATCACGTGGTCGGGCTGCTCGTCGTTGATCAGGTTGAAACTCTGGTAGATGGCGTCGGCCGAGCCGGCGAACCACCACGGGCCGCGCCGCTGCTGGGCGGGCACCGGGGTGACGTAGTTGCCGAGCAGCGTCGACATCCGCCAGGTCTTGGTGATGTGACGGTCCAGCGAGTGGGACTTGTACTGGGTCAGCACGACGATCTTGAGAAAGCCGGCGTTCGCCAGGTTGGAGAGGACGAAGTCGACCATGCGGTACATCCCGCCGAAGGGGACGGCCGGCTTCGCCCGGTCGGTGGTCAGGGGCATCAGGCGCTTGCCCTCCCCGCCGGCCAGGACGATCGCGAGCACCTTGGCAGCCATGGTCAGACGCTATCCACCCCGCCGCGACTTCACCACTCGGACGCCCACACTTGCGCACCGGGTGCGATCCGGCGCTCTGCACTAGGGTGCGGGCATGGCACCGATGCGCGTCGACCTGCTCACCCGTGAATACCCGCCGGAGGTGTACGGCGGGGCCGGGGTGCACGTGGAATACCTGGCCCGTGAGCTGCGCCGACTCGCCGACGTGCGGGTGCACTGCTTCGGCGCGCCGCGGGACGAGGCGGGCGTCACCGCGTACGCCGAGCCGGCCGCGCTGGCCGGTGCGAACGCGGCGCTGCGCGTCATGGGTGTCGACCTGGAGATGGCCGCCGGGGCCGTCGGCACCGACGTGGTGCACAGCCACACCTGGTACGCCAACCTCGCCGGGCACACCGCCAAGCTGCTGCACGGGGTGCCGCACGTGGTGACCGCGCACAGCCTGGAGCCGCTGCGCCCGTGGAAGGCCGAGCAGCTCGGCGGCGGGTACGCGCTCTCCTCCTGGTGCGAGCGGACCGCGTTCGAGGCCGCCGACGCGATCGTCGCGGTGAGCGCGGGGATGCGGCGGGACGTGCTCACCGCGTACCCGGCGGTGAACCCGGACCGGGTGCGGGTGGTCTACAACGGCATCGACACCGCGCAGTACGCCCCGGACCACGGCACGGACGTGCTCGACCGGCTCGGCATCGACCCGGGGAGGCCCAGCGTGGTCTACGTCGGGCGGATCACCCGGCAGAAGGGCCTGCCGTACCTGCTGCGGGCGGCCCGGGAGCTGCCCGCCGACACGCAGCTGGTGCTGCTGGCCGGCGCGCCGGACACGCCGGAGATCGGCGCCGAGGTGGAGGAGCTGGCCGCCGAGCTGCGGGCGACGCGCTCGGGGGTGGTCTGGGTGGCGGCCATGCTGCCCAAGCACGAGGTGATCCAGGTGCTCACGCACGCCACGATCTTCGTCTGCCCGTCCGTCTACGAGCCGATGGGCATCGTCAACCTGGAGGCGATGGCCTGCGAGACGGCCGTGGTGGCCACCGCCACCGGCGGCATCCCCGAGGTGGTCGCGGACGGCGAGACCGGGCTGCTGGTGCCGATCGAGCAGGCCGGCGACGGCTCGGGCACCCCGCTGGACCCGGAGCGCTTCGTGGCCGACCTGGCGGCGCGGATGAACGAGCTGCTGGCCGACCCGGACCGGATCGCCGCGTTCGGCGCGGCGGGGCGGCGGCGGGCGGTCGAGCACTTCTCCTGGGACGCGGTCGCCCGGCAGACGCTCGAGGTGTACCGCTCGGTGGGGGCGTAAGGAAGGGCCCCTTCTTAACGCCTCCGGTAGAGGAAGGGCCCCTTCTTAACAGCCCGCCAGCGGCACGCCGCGGACGTCGCCCGGTCGCGGCCGGCGGCGGATACAGTCGCCGGGATGTCGGATGCGATCTTCACCCATCCTCGACTCGCGCCGGTCTACGACGCGTTCGACGGCGACCGGGACGACCTGGACGCGTACCTCGCCATCGCCGACGAGCTGGACGCCCGCGTGGTGCTCGACCTCGGGTGCGGCACCGGGAACCTGGCCCTCCTGCTCGCCCGGCACGGCCGTACCGTCGTGGGCGTCGACCCGGCCGAGGCGTCGCTGGACGTCGCGCGGGCGAAGGACGGCGCGGACCGGGTCCGCTGGATCCGCGGCGACGCCACCACGCTGCCGCCGCTGCGCGCCGACCTGGCCACGATGACCGGGAACGTGGCGCAGGTCTTCCGCACCGACGACGACTGGGAGCGGACCCTGCGGGGCGTGCACGCCGCGCTGCGCCCCGGCGGTCACCTCGTGTTCGAGACCCGCCGCCCGGGGCGCCGCGCCTGGGAGGAGTGGGCGGACACCGCGCCCGTCACCCGGGACGTGCCGGGCGTCGGGCCGGTGGAACAGCGCCTCGAGGTCACCGTGGTCGACCTGCCGCTGGTGTCCTTCCGGTACACGTACCGGTTCCTGACCGACGGCGTGACCCTCACGTCGGACTCCACGCTGCGGTTCCGCGACCGCGACGAGGTCGAGGCGAGCCTGACCTCGACCGGCTACCGGGTGACAGACGTGCGGGAGGCGCCCGACCGCCCCGGCCGGGAGTTCGTGTTCGTCGCGCACCGTGTGGACCAGCCGCTCGGGTGCAACGCCACGGGTGGGTCGGCGCCCGTTTGACACCCGTGCCGTCGCACCCGCCGAGCACCACGCACAGGGCGGCGGAAGGGGTGCATCCAGGGCGCAGCCGAGCGCGAGAGGATCTCGCGCAGTAGGTTGAGCGGGTGACTGGACGGTTCCCGATCGAAGACGTCTCCCCCGTCGTCTCCTGCGGTCGCTACCCGGCCAAGGCGGTGGTCGGTGAGCTGGTGCCGGTGTCGGCCCGGGCCTACCGCGAGGGCCACGACGCGCTGGGCTGCAACGTGGTCTGGCGCGGCCCGGACGGCGACGCCCGCCCGTTCACCCGGATGCGGCCCGGCGAGCCGGGCCAGGACCGGTGGCACGCCACCATCCGGCCGGACGCGGTCGGCGAGTGGCGGTTCACCGTGGAGGCGTTCCAGGATCCCTACCTGACCTGGCAAAACGCGGTCACCAAGAAGCTCGCCGCCGGCCAGGGCGCGGCCGAGCTGGCCAACGACCTGGCCGAGGGCGTCCGGGTGCTGACCGCCGCGCTCGCCCTGGTGCCGAAGGCCGACCGGGACCGCGTACGCGAAGCCGTGACGACGCTGGGTGACGACGGCCTGGAGCTGCCGCGGCGGGTGAGCCCGGCGCTCGACCTGGCCGACCTGCTCTGGGAGCACCCGGTCCGCGAGCTGGTCACCGCCGGCGACGAGCGGACCCTGTGGGTGGACCGGCCCCGGGCGCTCTTCTCCGCCTGGTACGAGTTCTTCCCCCGCTCCGAGGGCGCGATCCCGGCCACCGCCGACGCGCCCGCCCGCTCCGGCACGTTCGCCACCGCCGTCGACCGCCTGCCCGGCGTCGCGGCGATGGGCTTCGACGTGCTCTACCTGCCGCCGATCCACCCGATCGGCCGGGTCAACCGCAAGGGCCGCAACAACGCGCTCACCGCCGGGCCGGACGACGTCGGCTCGCCGTGGGCGATCGGCGCGGCCGAGGGCGGCCACGACGCCATCCACCCCGACCTGGGTACGCCGGAGGACTTCCGCGACTTCGTCGCGGCCGCCGCCGAGCAGGGCCTGGAGGTGGCGATGGACCTGGCGTTGCAGTGCGCGCCGGACCACCCGTGGGTCACCGAACACCCGGAGTGGTTCACCACCCGGGCCGACGGCAGCATCGCCTACGCGGAGAACCCGCCGAAGAAATACCAGGACATCTATCCGCTGAACTTCGACAACGACCCCGAGGGCATCCGGGCCGAGGTGCTGCGGGTGGTGCTGCACTGGGTCGGCGAGGGCGTGAAGATCTTCCGGGTCGACAACCCGCACACCAAGCCGTTCGACTTCTGGCACTGGCTCATCGCCGAGGTCAAGAGCGTGGACCCGGACGTGCTCTTCCTCGCCGAGGCGTTCACCCGGCCCGCGATCATGCACGGGCTCGGCAAGATCGGCTTCACCCAGTCGTACACCTACTTCACCTGGCGCACGACGGCGGCCGAGATGCGGGAGTACTGCGAGGAGCTGGTCGCCTCCGCCGACTGGATGCGCCCGAACTTCTGGCCCAACACGCCGGACATCCTGCACTCGTCGTTGCAGCACGGCGGGCCGCCGATGTTCAAGATCCGGGCGGTGCTGGCGGCACTGCTCTCCCCCTCCTGGGGCATGTACGCCGGCTTCGAGCTGTTCGAGCACGTCGCCCGCCCCGGCGCCGAGGAGTACCTGGACAACGAGAAGTACGAGCTGCGGCCCCGGGACTGGGACGGCGCGCTGGCGCAGGGGCGGTCACTGGCGCCGTTCATCAGCACGCTGAACCGGGTCCGCCGGGACAACCCGGCCCTGCACCAGCTGCGCAACCTGCGCTTCCACGACATCGACAACCCGGCGCTGCTCTGCTGGTCCAAGCACGACCCGGAGAGCGGCAACACGGTGATCGTGGTCTGCTCGTTCGACTCCCGCACCGTGCAGTGGGGCAACACCACGCTCGACATGCCGGCGCTCGGCTTCGACTGGCACGAGCGGTTCACCGTGCACGACGAGCTGACCGGCGCCGGGTACGACTGGGGGCAGCGCAACGCGGTGCGCCTCGACCCGTACCTGCAACCGGCGCACGTGCTCACCGTGCGCCGCCCGGCGCCACCGGCCGCCGCCGAGCCGGAGCACCCGGCCGCGCCGGACCTGACCGTCGAAGACGTACCCGCCGACCTCTCCGGCGGCACCGCCCCGACCGCACCCGCCGACAAGGACGACGCACGATGGACCAGCTGATCGCCGGCGAGGTACACGACCCGCACGCCGTGCTCGGCGCGCACCCGGCCGACGGGAACACCACGATCCGGACGCTGCGCCGGGGCGCGGGCGAGGTGACGGTGCTCGTCGACGGCGAGCGGCACCCGACGAAGCGGGTGCACCACGTCGGCGTCTTCGAGGCGGTGCTCCCCGGCGAGGTGCTCGACTACCGGGTCGAGGTGGACGGCACCACGCACGACGACCCGTACCGGTATCCGCCCACGCTCGGCGAGCTGGACCTGCACCTGATCGGCGAGGGACGGCACGAGCGACTCTGGGCGGCGCTCGGCGCCCGGGTCTTCGACGAGGGCGTGGCGTTCACCGTCTGGGCGCCCAACGCCCGCGGCGTGCGGCTCGTCGGCGACGTCACCGGCTGGGGCGCGGACGACGGCTGGCCGATGCGCTCGCTCGGCTCCAGCGGCGTGTGGGAGATCTTCGTGCCCGGCATGCCGGCCGGCAGCCGGTACAAGTACCGCGTGCTCGGCGCCGACGGCCGGTGGCGGGACAAGGCCGACCCGATGGCCGCCCGCACCGAGGTGCCGCCGGCCACCGCGTCGGTGGTCCACGAGTCACGGTACGAGTGGAACGACGCCGACTGGCTGGAGCGGCGGGCGAGGCGGCAGCCGCACCAGGAGCCGATGAGCGTGTACGAGGTGCACCTGGGCTCCTGGCGCCCCGGCCTGAGCTACCGGGAGCTGGCCGAGCAGCTCACCGCGTACGTGCTCGAGACGGGCTTCACCCACGTGGAGTTCCTGCCGGTGATGGAACACCCGTTCGGCGGCTCGTGGGGCTACCAGGTCACCGGCTACTACGCGCCCACCGCCCGGTTCGGCGACCCGGACGACTTCCGCCACCTGGTCGACCGGCTGCACGCCGCCGGCATCGGCGTGATCCTCGACTGGGTGCCGGCGCACTTCCCCAAGGACGAGTGGGCCCTGGCCCGCTTCGACGGCACCCCGCTCTACGAGCACCCCGACCCGCGCCGCGGCGAACACCCCGACTGGGGTACGTACGTCTTCGACTTCGGTCGGAACGAGGTCCGCAACTTCCTGGTCGCCAACGCGCTCTACTGGCTCGACGAGTTCCACGTCGACGGGCTCCGGGTCGACGCGGTCGCCTCGATGCTCTACCTCGACTATTCCCGCGAGGAGGGGCAGTGGGCCCCGAACGTGCACGGGGGCCGGGAGAACCTGGAGGCCATCGCGTTCCTCCAGGAGGTCAACGCCACGGTCTACCGGCACCACCCGGGCGTGCTCATGATCGCCGAGGAGTCCACCGCGTGGCCGGGCGTCACCAGGCCGACCTCCGACGGCGGGCTCGGGTTCGGGTTCAAGTGGAACATGGGCTGGATGCACGACACCCTGCTCTACACCTCGAAGGACCCGATCTACCGGCAGCACCACCACCACCAGCTCACGTTCTCCCTCGCCTACGCCTGGAGCGAGAACTACGTGCTGCCGATCAGCCACGACGAGGTGGTGCACGGCAAGGGGTCGCTGACCGGCAAGATGCCCGGCGACACCTGGCAGCGGCTGGCGAACGTGCGGGCGCTGCTGGCGTACATGTGGGCGCACCCCGGCAAGCAGTTGCTCTTCATGGGCTGCGAACTCGCCGACGACCGCGAGTGGAGCGAGGAGCGCGGCCTCGACTGGTACCTGCTGCACGACCCGGCACGCGCCGGGGTGCAGCGCCTGGTCGCGGACCTGAACCGCGCCTACCGGGCCACGCCGGCGCTGTGGGCGCAGGACACCGACCCGGCCGGCTTCCGCTGGATCGCCGGCGACGACGTGGCCAACAACGCGGTCTCGTTCATCCGGATCGCCCCGGACGGCCAGACCCTGGTCTGCGTGGCCAACTTCTCCGCCCTGCCGCTGGACGACTACCGGATCGGCCTGCCCGCCGGTGGGACGTGGACCGAGGCGCTCAACACCGACGCGCACCACTACGGCGGGTCCGGGGTGGGCAACCTGGGCGCGGTGCACGCGGAGAACGTGCCGTGGCACGGGATGCCGGCGTCGGCGGCGCTGCGGGTGCCGCCGCTGGGCGTGCTCTGGCTCCGCCGGGACTGACTCCCGTTTTTCGCGATATGACGCTGGGTCATAATTATGACTCAGTGTCATATCCGATCCAGGTGATCCCTCGTCGATGTCCATCACGATGAGTGACGTAATCCGCGCCGCAGCATCACTCCGGGTCGAGATCGGACGCTCCCCCATCCGCCCGCCTGAACCGGCACCGGCCGGCTCCCCGTATCCCCGTACGGATGCCGGACACCCGTGACGACGAGGCGGAGGAGCTTCGATGGCGTGGAGCAGGGGCACAACCAGGCGGCGCAGGGCGACGGCGGGCCCGTCCCGCAACCGGAAGATCGCCGGCGGGGTGGCGTTGGCGCTGACGGCGGGGGCGGCGTTCGCGGTCGCCACCGGCACCGGCCAGGCGGCCGAGAGCTGCGCCGGCCTGGACGGCGCGCTGCGCAACAACCTCACCTTCATCGCCGACCAGCGCCGCGACCCGGACGCCAACTCGGCCGACCGGATCGCCAACCGGCTGGCGGTGGTCGACCTGATCCGGCAACGGCGTGCCGCGGCCGGCTGCGCCGGCACGATCGAGGTGGCCGGCGCCACCTGCCCGGGCGTGCCCTGGGAGCAGGCCATGGCGGTCGAACTCGACCGGGCCTGGGCGGTCACCGAGCAGATGCGCGGCGAACGCTCCGGGCAGCTGGTCGACCCGCAGCTGACCCAGGCCCGGGTCCAGCGGCTCGGTGGCATCTTCGGCGGCATCCGGGGCATCGCGCGGGGCGCCCAGCAGGCGCAGGCCGGCGCCGGCGCCGCCGGTCCCGACGCTGGTGGTGGCGCCGGCGCAACCGGAGGCGGTGCGGCCGGTGCCGGTGCGGCCGGCCCGGGTGCTGGCGCGGTGGGTGGTGCGGGACGGGCCGCCGGCATCATCAACGCCGTCGGGGGCCTCATCGGCCAGATCGCCGGGATCGTGCAGGCCGCCCGGGCCGCCCGCCAGCAGAAGCAGCAGGCCGCCGGACAGGACGGTCAACAGGGCGGCGCGGCCCAGGACGGCGCGCAACAGGGCGGCGCGGCCCAGGACGACCCCCAGACCGGCGCGAACGACCAGACCGGCGCAAACGACCAGACCGGCGCGAACGACCAGACCGGCGCGAACGACCAAGCCGGCACGAACGACCAAGCCGGCACGAACGACCAAGCCGGCACGAACGACCAAGCCGGCACGAGCGATCAGGGCGCCGGGGGTGAGCAGGCTGGCGCGGGTGAGCAGGCTGGCGCGGGTGAGCAGGCCGGCGCGGGTGAGCAGGCCGGCGCGGCCGGTGACGGCGGACAGCAGGGCGCGGCCGGTGAGCAGGCGGGCGACGCCGGGGACCGGGTGGCGCAGCGGATCCAGCAGATCCGGGCGCGGATCCAGCAGCTACGGGCTCTGATCCAGCAGATCCGCGCTGCCCGCCAGGCCGCCCGCGATCAGGGCGCGGGCCCGAACCAGGGCGCAGACCCGAACCAGGGCGCGGACCAGAACCCGGGCGACGCGGCAGGCGCAGCCGGAGACCAGGACGGAAACGCGGCGGGCGGGCAGCCGGGCGCCGATGCCGGCCTCGCCCCGGGCCAGGACCAGAGCGCCGAGCAGAGCCAGGCGGACAAGAGCCCGGCGGACCAGGGCGGCCAAGACCAGGGCGGCCAGGACCAGGGCGGCCAGGACCAGGGCGGCCAGGACCAGGGCGGCCAGGACGAGGGCGGCCAGGACGAGGGCGGCCAGGACCAGGCAGGCCAGAAACAAGGACAGGCAGGTCAGGGACAGGCTGGCCAGGTGTATCAGGTGGCCGACCCACGCGTGCCCGGCTGTGCCCCCGGCGACCCCGGATCGGACGCCGTCACCCCCGCATCCGCCCCGCCGACCCGCTGACCCCTGACGTCGATCATGAGGTTGGCGGCACTCTAGAAGATCCACAAGGCCGTCAACCTCATGATCGACGCGGCGGAGGTTGCGATCTTGGTACGAAATGGTCCCTCTGGGGGCCATTTCGTACCAAGATCTCGGGGCTTCTCAGATTTTGGATTGGTGGTCTCGATAGGTGGGTGCAGTGGGGTCGGACGAGCAGTGGCCGGCTCGCGGAGAGCGCGGTCCGGGCCTCACCACCGCGGCGAGCCTCACCCGTCCCAGCGAGAGCCACCGCGGACCAACGCGGACCACTGCGGACCAACGCGGACCACTGCGGACCAACGCGGACCACCGCGGACCACCGCGAACCACCGCGGACCACCGAGGACCACTGCGGGCCACCGCGGACCCCGAGCCCGTGGAGGACCACCGCGGGTCCCGGACCCCGCCGAGGAACACCGACGACCCCCACCCCCGCCCCGGACCGTCCGGCCACCGCCGACCAGCCAAGGGAAGGGGCGGATCAGACCAGGTCGGCTTCGCGGAGGAGTTTCCACAGGCCGGCGCCGTCGGGGGCGCTCAGCCACTTCTGGCCCACCGGGCCGGACGAGGAGCGACCCGCGGGCGCGGGCAGGCTGCCGGCCAGCACCGACTGGGTCGGCGACAGCCGCCGGATCGCCACGCCGGCCACGTTGTCCGGGTGGGCGGCGGCGAACTCCCGGTAGATCTCCGGGTCGTGCTGGCCGTCGTCGCCGATGAGCAGCCAGCGCACCTCGGGGAACTCGCGGGCCAGCCGGGCCAGCGTGGCCCGCTTGTGCTCCCGCCCGCTGCGGAACCAGCGGTCGGCCGTCGGCCCCCAGTCGGTGAGCAGCAGCGGGCCGGCCGGGTAGAGGTGGCGGGAGAGGAACCGGGTCAGCGTCGGCGCGACGTTCCAGGCGCCGGTGGAGAGGTAGAAGACCGGCGCGCCGGGGTGGGCGGTGGCCAGGCGCTCGTAGAGCACCGCCATGCCGGGGACCGCGGTGCGGGCGTGCTCGTCGAGGACGAACGTGTTCCACGCGGCGAGCAGCGGTCGGGGCAGCGCAGTCACCATGACCGTGTCGTCGATGTCGGAGAGGATGCCGAACCGGACGTTCGGGTCGAGGATGCGTACCAGCGCCTCCACCGGCTCGGCGTCGGCGACGCTGAGGCGTACGCAGCCCCAGCCGGGGGTGAAGTCGCCCTCGACGACGGTGTCGACGAAGCCGCTGCGGTCGGCGGTCACCTCGTGGCGTACGCCGTTGACCTCGATGGTCACCCGGGCGTGCTTGGCCGGCAGGGTGGCGAAGCTGCGCCAGCCCCGCACCTTGTCCAGCCGGCCCCGCCGGCGGGTGTCCGGGCGGCCGAGCAGCACGCGGCAGAGCACCCGCGCCCAGCCGGGGGCGCCGTAGCCCGCGTACGCGATGATGTTGGGCTGCCACCCGGTGCGCTTCAGCCGGCGTTCCACGAGCCCGTGCAGGGCGTCCTCGATGCGGGCGGCGCGGTGCAGTTGCGGCACGGCCAGCTGGTCCGGTGGTGTGGGTGGCACGTAGCAACACTGCCACAACCGACGGGGGCCGGCCACGCGAGTGATCTACGCCGATCCGCCCCGGGCGCCGGCCGGCAGCGTGCCAGACTGCGTCGTGTCGCAGGTGAAGCGGGACGCGATGGGCCGGCCGGACGCGCCGGCGCTGGTGGCGCTGCTGCTCGGCGCGGTCGGGGTCGGCTACCGGCTGGTGCTGACGGTGCTCACGGTGCCCGCCTCGAACAGCGACGAGGCCACGTTCGGCCTGGCCGCCCTGCACATCGCCGGCGGCCACGAACGGCCGGTCTTCCTCTACGGGCAGCGCTACATGGGCGTGCTGGAGTCGTATCTGGCCGCGCCGCTGGTGGGCTGGGCCGGACCGAGTTGGCCGCTGCTGCGGCTGCCGCTGCTGGCGCTCTACGCGATCTTCCTGTGGCTGGCGTACCGGCTGACCCGCCACCTCTTCTCCCCCTGGCTGGCCGTGGTCGTGGTGGGCCTGCTGGCGCTCGGGTCGGAACGGGTGGTCCGCGACCAGCTCACCGTGGTCGGCGGCCGGCCCGAGGTCAAGCCCGCGGTGCTGGCGTTGCTGCTGATCGCGGTCGCGCTCGGCGAGGACCGGATCCGGCACCGCTGGCTGGCCACCGGCGCGTTCGGGCTGCTGGTCGGGCTGGCGCTCTGGTCGGACTGGCTGATCGCGCCCTACCTGCTGGTGGCGGCCGTGGTGCTGGTGCTGGCGGTCCCCCGCGAGCTGGTCGGCTGGCCGGGCGTGCTGCTGGTGGCGGGTTTCCTGGTCGGCATCGCGCCGGTGATCAAGGACAACGTCGTGGCGCCGCCGGGGCAGGACTCGCTGTCGGTGCTGCGGGAGGTCAGCACGAAGGAGGGCGTGGCGCCGACGATCGTCGAGCGGGTGCGCGGCGGGCTGCTGGAGGGGGTGCCGCTGGCCTCCGGGTTGTGCCCGATGGACGGCTGCGCGCGCTGGGCGCAGTGGTTCGGCGTGCTCTACCCGGTGCTGCTGGTGGCCGCCGCCGCGCTCGGGCTGGTCGCGTACCGCCGGGCCCGAGACCACGCCGCGCGGGTCCGGGCCGCGGCGGTCCTCGCGCTGGTCGTCGGCGCGGCGTTGACCCTGCTGGCGTACGTGCGCAGCCCGCTCGCCGCGACCGACCCGCTGGGCAACGCCCGCTACCTGTCGGTGCTGCAGATCTCGTTGCCGGCCGTGGTCTGGCCGCTCTGGCTGGCCGCCGCGCACGCGCTGCGCGCCACCGCCGGCCGGGTGGCCCGGCTGGGCGGCGTCACGGCCGCCGCGGTGCTGGCCGGGCTGACCGCCGCCGCGGTCGCCGGCACGGTGGCGTTCCTGGCCCACGCCCCCGGGGTACGGGCCGAGGAGATGTCCGCCCGCCGGCTGGCCGACACGGTGCTGCGGTCCGGCCTGCACGAGGTGTACGGCGACTACTGGACCTGCAACCGGCTGATCTTCAACACCGGCGAGGCGGTGGCGTGCGGGGTGCTGGACGGCAACCTGACGCCGGGGCAGAACCGCTACCCGGCGTACTGGCAGCGGGTGGGGCGGGCGGACCGGCCCGGGTACGTGGTGGCGGTCGGCTCGTCGGCGGAACGCGGGCTGCGGCGGCTGCTCGGCGACCGGGCCGACGCGGCGCTGGTGGCCGAGGTCGGCGACAGTCGCGTCTACCACCCGGACCGCGCCGTGCGACCGTGGCGCTGAGCCCGGCCCGTACGCTGTGCCGGTGCTCATCCTGCTCCCCCCGTCCGAGGGCAAGGCCGAGGCCGGCACCGGCCGGCGGCTGGACCTGTCGCGGCTGTCCCTGCCGGAGCTGAACCCGGCCCGGGAGGCGGTGCTGACCGCGCTGGTCGACCTCTGCGGCGGTCCGGACGAGGCGGCGGCCCGGGACGCGCTGGGCCTGAGTGAGGGCCAACGTGGCGAGCTGCGGCGCAACGCCCGGCTGCGGGTGGCGGCCACCGCGCCGGCCGCCCGGCTGTACACCGGGGTGCTCTACGAGGCGCTCGACCTGGCCACGCTGCCCCCGGCGGCGGAGCGGGCCGCCCGCCGGTCGGTGCTGATCAGCTCCGGCCTGTGGGGCGCGGTCCGCCTCGCCGACCGGATCCCGCCGTACCGGTGCCCGATCGGGGCGCGCCTGCCGGGCGTCGGGGCGCTGTCGGCGTACTGGCGGTCCGCGATGGGGCCGGTCATGACGGCGGCCGCGGGCACCGGTCCGGTGCTCGACCTGCGCTCCGGCGCGTACGCGGCCACCTGGACCCCGCGCGGGCCGCTCGCCGAGCGCACGGTGACGGTGCGGGTGCTGCACGAGCGGGTGGTGGACGGGACGCCGACGCGCTCGGTGGTGAGCCACTTCAACAAGGCGACCAAGGGCCGGCTGGTCCGGGACCTGCTCCTCGCCGGCACCCGCCCGCGTACCGCCGACGCGCTGGTGGGCGCGCTGCGCGAGCTGAAGTACACGGTCGAGGAGGGTCCCCGGGCCGCCGGCCGGCCCCGGCAGCTCGACCTCGTCGTCGCCGATCTCTGAGGGCCGGCGTTCGCGCAAATTTTGCTCAAGGCTCGGGCGCAGCGGTTCCCCGACCCGGCGGGGCAGGCCACGGTAGAGGGGCCCCGACGCCGACCAAGGAGCTGTGCCGATGCTCTCCGAGCCCACCACGCTGCTCGACCGGCCCCGCCCGTCGTCGCCGCCACCACCGCTGGACTGGCTGACCCTGGCCGACGCGTTCGAGGTCGCCTGCATGGTGCGGTGCACGCCACCCCCGGCCGCGGACGTCCGCCGGTTCGACGTCGACCCCTACCGGGGCGGGGTCGCGGAGTTCAACCGGGAGGACGCGGCGCAGCGGATGCGGCAGCTGCTGGGCCGCCTCGACGTGCCGGTGGAGCACGAGCTGACCACGGGCGGCCTGCGCCGGCGGTTCGAGCTGCACCGGCTGTCGGTGCCCGTCGAGCACCGGCCGGCGTACGCGGCCGTGCTGGCGGCCGGCTGGCGGCAGGGCCGACGCGAGCTGCTCGGCGGGCCGGCCCCCGGCGCCTCGACGGCACGCCGGATCTGGCGTCCGCGCCTGGCGGCGGCGGCGTGGCGGGCGGCGCTGCTCGCCGGCGGCCGGCACGTACGCCGGCACTGCCTCGGCATCCGGCTGGCCGACCGCGACCTGGCGGCGGTGCTGGTGCGCGGCGCGGCCCTGCTGGAGGTGCCGGCGGCGCTGCGGCCCGGCTCGGGGTGCTTCCTGGTGAGCGTGCCCAACGGCGAGCACCGGGCCCGGATCACCGAGAGCGCCGAACTGGGCTGAGGACAGCGCCCGCGCGGGCGGGCTTGCGCGGCGGCGGGTGCACGGCGCAGAGTGCAGCCCGTGAGCCGACACTGGTCTGTGCGCGGCCGGCGCCGGACCGCGGCCCCGCTGGCCCTGTTGCTGCTGCTCGTCACCGCTGTCGCCGGCTGCCGCGACGAGCCCACCGAGCCGGTGCGGATCCGGATCGCCACCGGCAGCCCGACCGCGGTCTACCACGCGTTCGGCCAGTCGCTGGCCGCCCTGCTCAACCGGGAGCTGCCCGGGGTGCGGGCGGACGTCGTGGTCACCGCGGCCTCCGCGCAGAACGTCCGGCTGGTCGGCTCCGGCGAGGCGGAGCTGGGCTTCACCCAGGCCGACGTGCTGCCGCCCCGCGAGCCGGAGCACCCCCGCGTGCTCGCCGTGGCGCGGGTCTACGACGACCTCCTGCACCTGGTGACCACCGCCGGTGGTCCGGTGCGCACGCTCGCCGACCTGCGCGGCCGGCGGGTGTCGGTGGGCGCCGACGGCTCGGGCACCGAGGTGACCGCCACCCGGCTGCTGGACGTGGCGCAGCTCGACGGCGACCGGGTCCGGCAGGAGCACCTGGGGCTGGACGACTCGGTGACCGCCCTGCGCGAGGGCCGGATCGACGCCTTCTTCTTCTCCGGCGGCCTGCCCGTGCGCGGCGTCGCGGAGCTGGCCCGACAGACCTCCCTGCGGATGGTCGACCTGGGCGACTGGACCGAGCCGCTGCGGCGCGCGTACGGGGAGGTCTACGTGACCCGGGACATCCCCCGCTCGGTCTACCAGGCGGATCCGGTCAGCACGGTGGCGAACCCGAACTACCTGATCGTCAGCGCCGAGCTGCCCACCACGCTGGTGCGTGAGGTGACCCGGCTGCTGATGGAGCGGCGGGAGGAGCTGGCCGCCGCGCACCCGGCCGCCGGGCGGATGAGCCCCCGGTCGGCGATCGTCACCACGCCGTTGCCGCTGCACCCGGGCGCGGCGCAGTGGTACCGCGCGGCCAAGCCCTGACCGGGCTCAGGTGCCGACCGGTTCCTCGGCGCGCCGCGGGGCGGGCGGTTCGACCGCGCCGCCCGGGTCGTCGGGCGGCGCCGGGAACCACAGCTCGGCGACCAGCCCGCGGGGCTCGCCCTGGCGCATGGTGAGCCGGCCGTCGGACGCGTCGACGAGCACCGCGGCGATGGTCAGCCCGAGCCCGGCGCCGTCCACGTTCTGCGCGTCCGGCGCCCGCCAGAACCGCTCCGTGGCCTGGTCCAGCTGGCTGGCCGTCATGCCCGGACCGGTGTCGCGCACGGTCAGCGCCGTCCCGCCGTCGGCCGGTCGGACGGTCACCGTCACCTCTCCCCCGGCGCCGCTGAACTTGACCGCGTTGTCGATCAGGGCGTCGAGTGCCTGGTCGATCGCGGTCGGCACGGTCCGGGCGTACGCCGGCGCCTCGCCCGGGTCGAGGCGGAGGGTGACCGACCGGTGTCGAGCCAGTGGCAGCCAGGCCGCGACCCGGGACGCGGCCGCCGCCGAGGCGTCCACGGTGACCCGCTGGTTCTCCTCCCGTTCGGCCCGGGCCAGGGTGAGCAGCGCGTCGAGGACGGTGGCCAGCCGGTCGGTCTCCTCCAGCGCCAGTTGGTGCTCGGCCCGGCCGTCCGGGTCGGTGAGGCTGGGTCCCAGCTCCTCCACCCGCAGCCGCAACGCGGTCAGCGGGTTGCGCAGCTGGTGGCTGGCGTGCGCGACGAAGGCCCGCTGGCGGTCCATCACGTCGGAGACCGCGTCGGCCATGTGGTTGAAGCTGGCCGCCAGCCGGCGCAGCTCCGGCGGGCCGAGCCGGGGCCGGACCCGGGCGGCGCGGCGGCCCTCGGCGATCTCGTGGGTCACCGAGTCCAGCTCGGTGACCGGGCGCAGCACCCATCCGGCCAGCCCGAACGCGGTGGAGACGCAGGCCAGCACCGCGAGCAGGCCGATGCCGGCGAGCAGCAGCCACCACGCGGTGACGGTGTGGCGCACCGGGTCCGCCGGGGTGGTGGTGACCACGGCGCCGAGCACCTCGCCGCCGTCGTTGATCGGGACCGCCGTCACCAGCGGGCCGTCCACCCAGGGCCAGACCGACTCCGGGCCGCTGAACTGCTGCCCGGACAGGGCCGTGTCGAGCGCCGGGCCGGTGCCCGCACCCAGCTCCCACCGGGGCGAGGCGGCGACGGTACGCCGGTCGCGGTCCACCACCGCCGCGCCGATGCCGTAGAGGTCGTCGTAGGCGGCCAGCTCCCCACCGAGCGGGCCGGGCCCGCCGCCGCGCAGCGCCGGACCGGCCAGCGACGCGAAGCGGGTGGCGTCGGCGAGCCGGTCGGCGCGTACCCGGTCGGTCTCCCGGGAGGCCAGGGTGACCGCCAGCGGGGTCTCCAGCGCGAACAGCACCAGCACCATCAGCAGCAGGTAGCTGATCACCAGCCGGCGGCGCACCGGGGCCTCCTCACGCGCCGCGGAGCCGGTAGCCGACCCCGCGCACGGTCTCCACCAGGGTCGGGTCGCCGAGCTTGCCGCGCAGCGACCCGACGTGCACCTCGACGGTGTGCCGGTCGGCCCAGGTGGTGCCCCAGACGTCGAGCAGGATGCGGTCGCGTGGCACGGCCACCCCGGGCTGCCGGGCCAGGGAGAGCAGGATGTCGAACTCCTTGCGGGTCAACGCCACCGCCCGGCCGGACACGGTGACCGTCCGGCCGCCCACGTCGATGCGGACCTCGCCCGCCTCGATCAGGTTACGCTCCGGGACGGTGTGCGCGGCCCGGCGCAGCACCGCCTCGATCCGGGCCTGCAACTCCACCATCGAGAACGGCTTGACCACGTAGTCGTCGGCGCCCAGCCGCAGGCCGAGCACCCGGTCGCGTTCCTCGCCCCGGGCGGTGACCGCGATGATGCCGAGCTGGCTGCTGCGCCGGCGCAGCTCCCGGCACAGGTCGGTGCCGTCGCCGTCGGGCAGCGTGAGGTCGAGCAGGACCAGGTCGCAGGGGGCGGCGGAGAGCGCGGCGGCGACGGTGGCGGCGTGTTCCACCTGGTAGCCGCGCCGGGTCAGCGCGGACGACAGGGCCGCGGCGACCCGACGGTCGTCCTCGACCAGGAGGATTCGCACCCTGGCCCCCTCTCGTTCGACGCGTCGTCCCGCGAAATGGTGGCAGACGCGCCGCCGGGGCGCGAGGCCGCTCTAGGCTGCGGTCGTGATCTACAAGATTCTCTCCGACGACGAGTGGCGGCAGGCGCGGGCGGCCGGGCGGTTCACCGGCACCGCGCTGGACCGGCAGGACGGCTACCTCCACCTGTCTGCGGCCGACCAGGTGGTGGAGACCGCGCGCCGGCACTTCGCCGGGGTGACCGGCCTGACCCTGCTCGCGGTGGACGAGAGCCGGCTCGGCGAAGGGCTGCGGTGGGAGGTGTCGCGCGGCGGCGCGGCGTTCCCGCACCTGTACGCGGCGCTGCCGGTGGACGCGGTGGTCGCGGCGCACCCGCTGCCGGCGGACCGGCCGGCCGCCGACGTGGTGGCCGAACTGCTCGGCTAGGGGCTCGTTATGCTGCGTCGAACCCGCCCGACGGCGCGACGCAGCGCCCTGCCACGATGCGAGTTGAGATGACTGACAGCAACGACCGGTCCGCCTCCGTCTTCGTCCACCCGACGGCCGACGTGGAGGACGGCGCCCGGGTCGGTGACGGCACCAAGGTCTGGCACCTGGCGCACATCCGGTCGAGCGCCCAGGTCGGCGCCGGCTGCGTGATCGGCCGCAACGTCTACGTCGACGCGGGCGTCACCGTCGGCGACCTTGTGAAGATCCAGAACAACGTCTCGGTCTACCAGGGCGTGACCATCGAGGACGAGGTCTTCGTCGGCCCGTGCGCGGTGTTCACCAACGACTTCCGGCCGCGCGCCCAGAATCCGGACTGGACGATCACGCCGACGCTGGTCCGCCGGGGCGCCTCGATCGGCGCCAACGCGACGCTGGTCTGCGGTATCGAGGTCGGTGAGTACGCGATGATCGCGGCCGGCTCGGTGGTGACCAAGGACGTCAAGCCGTACCAGCTGGTGGCGGGCAACCCGGCCCGGCCGAAGGGCTGGGTCGACGAGAAGGGCGAGGTCGTCTCCCGCGACGTCGACAACCCGCCGCACCAGGGCTGAACGCGCAGCGGGGGCGACGGCCGATCGGTCGTCGCCCCCGCGCGTCGGCGCGTCGGTCAGCCGCAGAGCCGGCCGATCTCGTCCCGGAACCGGTCCATCGGGTTGGACCCGGCCGGGCCGAGCAGATACTCCTTCAGCTCCCGCCGCGCCTCGGCCATCGGGTCGTCCCCGGTCCGGGTCACGGTGAGGATCTTCGGCAGCTCGCCGCAGTCCGCCGAGAGCAGGTACGCCGCCCGGGCGGTGGGGAACTGCCGGCGGAACTCGTCCTCCGGCAGGCCGGCCGGGTTGGCCACCACGTACGGCCGCTCACTCTGCACGAAGTCCGAGACCACACTCGACACGTCGCTGACCAGCAGGTCGGTGGCGTTGAAGCAGTCGAACAGCGCCGGCGTGCGACCGGTGACCACCAGGTGCGCGGTCCCGTCGAGCGAGGTGGGGTCGGTCTGACCGCCGGCGGCCCGGATCCGGGCGACGATCCGCTCGTGGACCGCCCGCGCCTTCGCCGAGCGGGTGCCGGTGAGCGGGTGCGGCTTGTAGACCACCCGCAGGTTCCCGGCGGCCAGCAGCCCGGACACGATCCGCTCCCCCATCAGCACCAGCGAGGTGTGGTAGGGGTCGTCGTCCAGCCAGCCCTCCCAGGTGGGGGCGTAGAGCACGGTGAAGAGATGGTCGGCGGCGCCGGAGCCGAAGGTGTGCACGCCGGCCAGCTGCGGACGGCCGACCTCCACGATGTCGCGGTCCAGCACGCCCACCGCGGCCCGGGCGTACCGTTCCCGGCCGGCCGGACCGGCCACCCACACCTCGTCGTACACCTTGCTGTACGGGTTGACGCTGGCCTGCTTGTCGCTGTCGCCGTGCCCGACGAAGACGTGCTTCACGCCCGGCTCGCGCAGCAGGTGGATGTTGGCCCCGACGTTGGCCGCGTAGAGGGCGACCCGCAGCGAGCCGAGGTCGAGGTTCATGAAGTCGACGCCGGCCGGCACGCAGATCACCGGCAGCCGGGTGTCGGCCAGCTCGCCGAACGCGTCCGCGGCCCGCAGCAGCACCACCGCCCGCCGTCCGGTCGCCTCCACCGGCGCGAGCCACATGTTGGCCTGGTAGACGTCCTTGGCCGGGCCGGCGAAGTAGAGGGCCACCTCGGGCCGCTCCCGGGCCAGCCAGTCGTGCACGGCGGGCAGCACCCCCGGGGCCCGGCCCCGGCCGCGCAGCGCGGTCAGCGCCAGCACCGCGGCAGTGACCAGGCCGGCGAGCAGCGTGACGGTGGCGGTGACCACGACCGGGGCGACCCGGTCGACGGCGGCGGCCACCACGGCGGCCGGCACCAGCAGCACGTTGAGCAGCGGCAGCCGCAGCCCGGCCAGCCAGCGCGCCCAGGCCGGCGGCACCGGCACCCGGCGCAGCGCGCCGAGGTCGATGTTGCGGGTGTAGGCCGGCGGGTCGACCCGCCCGTCGATCACCTTGGTCACCGCCGACGTGGCCACCGCCACGGTCCAGAGCGCGGCCGGCAGCAGCAGCACCGCGACGTCGCCGGCCACCCCGGGACGGACCGCGGCGACCACCAGCAGGACCACCGACAGGTCCCGGACCAGGCGGCGGAAGACCTCGCCGAGGCCGGCCTTGTCGAGCAGCTCGGCGGTCCCGGCGTACCGGGTGGCCAGGGCCGCCTCACCGGCCAGGGCGACCACGGCGGCCACCGCGTACGGGACCACCAGGCCGAGGACCCCGGAGAGGATCATGACCGCGTAGCCGAGAAGCGTCGCGCCGACCGCGGCGAGACCCTGCTGGCTGCGTACTCTGCTGAACAACGACACGCTCCCTGTCTGCCCGCCGGTGTCGAAGGGGCCCGATACCGGACGGCTGCGACCCTAAACGGGCCAAGTGACACAAGTATTGCCGGGGTGTCCGGCAGGTGAACGACGGACGACGGCTTTCACCATCGGTGCGCGCCGGGCCACGACACGCAGCGGGCCCCGGCCGGTCACCGGCCGGGGCCCGCTGCGCGGACGGGATCAGCCGCCGATGACCACCCGGCGGACGCCGGTCCAGCGCGCCGGGTCGGTGACCCGGCGGCCGTCGACCAGCACCGTCACGCCCGGCAGGTCGGCCGGGGCGAGGCTGCGGTACTCGGCGTGGTCGGCCTGGATCACCGCGGCGCCGACCGGCTCGCCGTCGTAGCCGGGCAGGCCGTGCGCGGCCAGTTCCTCGTTGGTGTACATCGGGTCGGAGACGTAGGGGGTCGCACCCCGCCGGCGCAGCGCCTCCACGGTCGGGAAGACGCCGGAGAACGCGGTCTCCTTGACGCCACCCCGGTAGGCGGCGCCGAGCACCAGCACGCCCACCCCGGTCAGGTCGCCGTACGCGGCGGCGAGCAGGTCCACCGCGTAGTCCGGCATGGCGGCGTTGGCCTCGCGCGCCGAGCGGACCACGGTGGCGGCCGGGTCGTTCCACAGGTACATCCGCGGGTAGATCGGGATGCAGTGCCCACCGACCGCGATGCCCGGCGAGTGGATGTGGCTGTACGGCTGGGTGTTGCAGGCCTCGATGACCTTGGTGACGTCCACGCCGACCGTGTCGGCGAAGCGGGCGAACTGGTTCGCCAGGCCGATGTTCACGTCCCGGTAGGTCGTCTCGGCGAGCTTGGCCAGCTCGGACGCCTCGGCCGAGCCCAGGTCCCACACCCCGTTGGGCCGGTCCAGGTCGGCGCGCTCGTCGAAGTCGAGCACCGCCTCGTAGAACCGCACGCCGTGCGCGGCGGACGCCTCGTCGATGCCGCCGACCAGCTTCGGGTAGCGGCGCAGGTCGGCGAAGACCCGGCCGGTGAGCACCCGCTCCGGGCTGAACACCAGGTGGAAGTCGGTGCCCGCGGTGAGGCCGGAGCCCTCGGAGAGCATCGGCGCCCACCGGCTGCGGGTGGTGCCGACCGGCAGGGTGGTCTCGTAGCTGACCAGCGTGCCCGGCTTCAGGCCACGGGCGATGGCCCGGGTGGCGTCGTCCATCCAGCCGAAGTCCGGCACGCCCTCGGCGTCCACGAACAGCGGCACGACCACCACGACCGCCTCCGACTCGGCGACCGCGGCGGCGGTGTCGGTGGTGGCCGACAGCAGCCCGGCGGCCACCGCCTCCTTCAGCTTGACGTCCAGGTCGGCCTCGCCCGGGAAGGGCACGGCACCGTCGTTGACCAGCTGGACGACCCGCTCGGAGACGTCGGCACCGATCACCCGGTGCCCCTTCGAGGCGAACTGCACGGCGAGCGGCAGGCCGATCTTTCCGAGCGCGACGACGCAGATGTTCATGAACTACTTTCCTCCAGAGGGCCAGATTCGGCGCAGGCGGGCAAGGAACCGACCGGGTGTCACCGGCGTGATCGCGACGATCACCTGGCCCTTGTGGTTCGTGGTGGGCGTGACGAGGTGCAGCCGGACGCCGCGCCGGGCCAGCCGTCGGGGCGCGGCGACCGGGCGGTCGGTGCGCAGTGGCGCCGAGCCGGCCCCACCCAGGGTCGACACCTCGGCGCGCACGGTCCGCCGTTCCCCGTTCGCCGCGACGACCGCCAGCAGCCGGTCCACCGCGAAGTCCGTCCGTACGACGGTACCGGGAGCGTCCGGCGTCGCCGACGTCACACCCGTCAGATCGCCCACGCTGACCCGCAGCGCCTCGGCGCTCAGCTCGGCCAGCTCGGCCCAGCGGCTGCGGGCGGTGACCACCAGCGCCCGGGCGCCGGCGGCGTCCCGACCCCAGGCCAGCCCGGTCGCGGTCAGCTTGGCCAGCAGGGTGGCGGCCCGGTCGGTGACGTCGTACCACTCGTCGGGGTAGCCGAACGCGGGGTCGCGGAACCCGACGTGGTGGGCGTACCAGCGGTCGTCGACGACGGTGACCTCGGGCATGGTCCGGTCCGCCTGCTGCTCGATCAGCTCGCGCAGCGCCGCCAGGTCGCCGTCGCGCGCCACGGCCAGCCGCAGCCGCTCCTCGGACGCCATCCGGGCGAGCACGCCCTCGGTCAGGTACGCCTCGGTCAGCTTGCGGACGCGGTCGTGGACGTGCTGCTGCACGTCCGGGGCGAGGGCGAGGAACTCCGTGCGGAGCAGCTTCGCCACCTCCCAGGTGAAGTGGCGCACCAGCACCGCGTCCCGGCGTGGGCCGGGCTCGATCAGCCCGGCCACGAAGCCGACCAGCTCCTCGGCGCAGCGCAGCCGCTCCTCGAACCGGCTGGCGTAGGTGATGTTCTGGGCGTTGTCCCGCTTGACCGCGTAGTAGAACTCGTAGTCGGCCAGGACCGAGACCTTCGTCGCCCGGAAGCAGGCCTCCAGCGTGAACGGCTGGTCGCTGCCCATCGGCATGTCGGTGCGGTAGCGCAGGCCGTGGCGCTCGATCAGGTCCCGGCGGAACAGCTTGGTGTTCGACAGCGACCACGGCAGGGCGCTGTCGAACAGGTCGAGCCGCTCCTGGGTGCTGGCGTAGACGGCCTGGTGCACGTAGCGCTTGTTGGTGCCGACCATCCGGCCGAGCACCACGTCGGAGTTCCACCGGTCGGCGGCGGTGACCAGACGTTCCAGGGCCTCCGGGCCGAGGTGGTCGTCGGAGCCGATGAAGAAGACGTAACGGCCGCGGGCGTGGTCGAGGGCCAGGTTGCTCGGCGCCGCCGGGCCGCCGGAGTTGGCCTGGTGGAGCACCCGGACCGTCTCCGGGTGCCGCGCGGCGTAGCGGTCCAGCTCGGCGCCGCTGCCGTCGGTGGAGCCGTCGTCGACGGCCACCACCTCGAGCCGGTCCCGGCCGATGGTCTGCGCGAGCAGCGAGTCCAGGCAGGTGGTGAGGTAGGGCATGGTGTTGTAGACCGCCACCACCACGGTCACGTCCGGCGTGCTCACGCGCCCACCTCCACCGGGGTCGGCGCCGGCGCCGTCGGGCGGGCCGGGGCGTCGGGCAGCAGCCGGGAGTAGACGTCGTCGAGCACGCGCGCCTGCGCCTCCCAGGTCCAGCCGGCCAGCAGACCGGGCCGGTCGTACGCGGCACGGTAGCGCGCCGGATCGGCGAGCACCGCGGTCACCGCCCGGACGAAGTCGGCCACGTCCTCGGCGCGGAACACCTCACCCTGGCCGGTCTCCCGGACAGTCTCGGCCATCGTGCGCACGTCGGAGACGACCAGCGGCAGGCGGGCGTGTGAATACTCGAAGAACTTGGTGATCAGCGCGATCTCGTGGTTCGGCCAGTGCTGGATCGGGATGACCCCGACCTGCGCTCCGCCGAGGAACCGGACCACCTGGTGGTGCGGCACGTACGGCAGCACGTGCAGCCGGTCCGCCACGCCCAGCTCGTCGGCGCGGGTGACCAGGCCGCGGACGTACGCCGAGGCGGGCTTGTTGACCACCAGGGCGACGTGCGCGTCGGGCAGCCGGGGCAGCGCCTCGACCAGCACCCCGAGACCGCGCTTGGCGGCGGCCACCCCGCTGTAGACCAGCAGCGGCGTGTCCGGTCCGAGACCGCACCGGGCCCGGATGTCCGGCACCGGCTCCTCCGGGTCGGTCGGCAGCTCGTCGACCGCGGGGGCGTTGAGCACGACCGCCGGGCGCTCGGTCAGGCCGTGCTCGTCGCGCAGCAGGTCGGCCAGGCCGCCGGAGACGGTGGTGGTGGCGTCCGCGTACGGCACGTACTCCCGTTCGTGCGCCACGTTGCCGGGCAGCCAGCGGGCATTGTCGCGCCACGGCTGCACGCCGGGCAGGTACTCGTGGGCGTCCCACACCAGCGCGATCCGCCGGCCCGCGGCGGCGGCCCGGATCTTCGCCCGGGCGCCGACGCCGAGCATCCGGAAGTCGTTGGCGTGGATCAGGTCCGGCGCCAGCTCGTCGACGACCGGACCGTAGGCCAGCTCGTAGTCCCACAGGCCCGGCTCCAGCCGGCGCCACGCGCCGTCGCCGCGCAGCCGCTGCCAGAACAGCGTGTACGCCCGGTCCCAGGGGCCGTCCAGCTTGCGGCCCTTGCGGGCGCGGGTCAGCTCGCGGTTGCGGAAGCCGACCCACTTGCGGGTCAGGCCGGACAGCTTCTCCTCGGCCCGCAGCGCGACCCAGGGCAGCCCGCCCGGCCGGCCGCCGCCGGCGCCCCGGGCCGCGGTGGTCAGCGCCGCCCGGCGTACCGCCAGGTCCGCCCGCCAGGCCTTGACCGCCTGGGTACGGTGCGCCGCGACGCCGCTGGGCGGATAGGCCAGCGGGTGGCGCAGCCAGGCCCGGCGGAACTCGTGCCGGCGGCGGGCCAACGGCTCGGGCATGGGGATCAGGCGCACCTCGGCGTCGCCGAGCCGCCAGCTCTGCGGCTGGCCGACCGGCGCGCGGCCGAGCAGCACGACGTCCCAGCCGGCCGCGGCGGCGGAGCGCGCCGCCTTCTGCACCCGGGAGTCACCGATGACCCCGTTGTCCACCAGCATGACGACCCGTCCCCGGGTGGCCGCCGCTGCGGTCGTGCCGTCAGATCCCATTCCTGCCCGTTTCGTCGTCGCCAGCACCGCGCCCGCGGACCCGAGCGAGTCTACGACAGCGGATCGGGCCGGAACGCCCGCCGCCGCCGGTGCCCCACGACCTGCTGTGACGCTTGCTACCCTCCATCCTGTTCAACGACCGGCGCCCGCTGCGGGTCGTTCGCCGGGTCGCCGGCCGCGCCACGCGGGCCCCGGACAACCGCAGCTCAGCGTGAACGGGACCGCACAATGGACGTGGTGACCACCGAGGAACCCAGCCGGCCCGCGCCAGCTCCGCCGACCGGACCGGCCACCGCCGACCCCGCCCGGCCCGGCCTCGCCCGGCGGCTGCGCGACGCCGCCCGGGACGCGGCGCCCGCGCTCGCGGTGTTCGCGGCGATCCGGCTGGTCGGCGTGCTCGTCGTCTACCTGTGGGCGCGCAGCCTGGACGTGTCGCCGGCCGAGCGGCTCACCCGGGCCGACGGCAACTGGTATCTCGGCATCGTCCAGCACGGCTACGACGGGTACGAGAAGACGCAGAGCAACATGGCGTTCTTCCCGCTCTACCCGGGCCTGACCGCGGCCGTGGAGCGGCTCTCCCCGTTCAGCCCGCGCGAGTCGGCCCTGGTCGTGGCGTGGCTGGCCGCGCTGGCCGCCGCCTGGGGCCTGTTCGCGATCGGCCGGCACCTGCACGACCGGCGCACCGGCGTCCTGCTCGCCGCGCTGTGGGCCGTGGTGCCGCACGCCGTGGTGGAGTCGATGGGCTACAGCGAGAGCCTGTTCACCGCCCTGGCCGCCTGGACGCTGTACGCGCTGCTGCGCCGGCACTGGGTCACCGCGGGGGTGGTGTGCCTGTTCGCCGGGCTGACCCGGCCCACCGCCTCGTCCCTGATCCCGGTGGTGGGGCTGGCCGCGCTGCTGGCAGTCGTCCGGCGGCGGGACGGTTGGCGGCCGTGGGCGGCGCTGCTGCTCGCCCCGGCCGGTTGGCTGGGCTACCTGGCCTGGGTGGGCAACCGGACCGGGCGGCTGGACGGCTGGTTCCACATCCAGTCCGCGGGCTGGGGCACCACCTTCGACTTCGGGGTCTACACGGTCGACCGGGGGAAGCAGGTCCTGGTCCAGGTGGCGGCGTTGCCGCTGTTGGTGGTCACCGTCGTGGCGCTGCTGTCGATCATGTTCTTCGTGTTGAGCGTGATCGACCGGCAGCCGTGGCAACTGTTGCTCTACAGCGGCCTGCTTCTGGTCACCACGCTCGGCGCCGCCGGCTACTACCACTCCAAGGCACGGTTCCTGCTCCCGGCGTTCCCGCTGCTGCTGCCCGCCGCCGTGGGCCTGGCCCGGGCCGGATGGGCCCGGGCCGTCACGGTGCTGGTGACCCTGGTCGCCTTCTCCGCCTACTTCGGCGGCTACCTGCTGCTGATCTGGACGAAGTCGCCGTAACCGGTCAGCGGGTGAACGGCCGGACGTCCCACACCCAGACGTCCTCGACCCGCTCCCCCGGGCCGTACAGCGCGTCCAGCACGGTCTTCAGGTCGTCGTGGCGGCGGGCGCCACGGTCGGGCAGCACCACCGCGTCGGCCTTCCAGTGGCGCACGTCGGCCCGCGCCTGGTCGACGTCCGCCTCGCCGACGGTGGTGTCCCGCTCCCCGAGCGAGACGGCGGTGAGCAGCTTCGCCGTGGGCTGCGGGTCGACGCCCCAGCGGCCGGTGTTGTCGGTGGCGGAGACCGGCGCGAGGAAGTAGCCCTCGGGGACGGCGAAGCCGGCCACCGCGGCGGAACTCCAGTACAGCGACGTCATGCCGTTCACCGGCACCGGCACCAGCGTGCGGCCGGGGCCACGTGGTCCCGCCAGGCTCCCGCGGTGACGAAGTCCGGCACCGGGGTGCGGCCCTTCGCGTCCAGCGGCATCGGCAGGATCGGCAGCAGCGCGGCGGCCACCGCGACGGCCCCGAGGCGGGCGGCCAGCCGGCCGGCGGGTTCCGTCCGGCGGGCGGCGAGCCGGTCACCGGCGACGGCGAGCAGCACACCGAGCGCCACGGTGGTGATCAGCGCGAACCGGGACACCACCACGGAGTCGAACACCGGCAGGCTCTGCACCAACGCGAACGGCGCCGGGATGTCGGTGCGACGGGTCCCGACGGTCCAGGTGGTGCCGATGGAGAACAGCGCCGACACCAGGCCGACCGCCCCGAGCACCCGGACCGTGGTCTCCCGGCGCAGCCACCAGAGCGCTCCGGCCGCGAGCACCACCAGGGACCAGCCGTAGAAGCTGGCCTGTTCGGTGGTGTTCGGCGCCCATCCGACCGCGCTGGTCGGGCCGCCGGCGACCGACTTGGTGGCGAACTCGACGAACGAGCCGAGCTTGAGGGCGTAGATGTCCGGGGTGCCCGGATGACCGACCCGGTGCTGCGGCCCGGCGAACTGCATCCAGAGCGGGTACGCCGCCGCGGCCGACACGAGTACGGCGGTGATCGCCAGGCCGGACAGCAGGGGCCGCAGCCGGCGCACCGCGTCGCGGGGCCGGAAGACGAGATAGGCCAGGGCGAGCATCAGGCAGCCGAGCGCCGTCAGGAAGAGGATCTCCAGGCTGACGAAGAACTGGGCCACCACCAGAGCGCCCAGCACCAGGCCGTCGCGCACCACGCGCCCGCCCCGGGACAGCGCGACCACCCGCCACACGATGAACGGCACCAGCCACTGCGCGGTGATGTGCGGGTGGCCGTTGCTGTGCGAGATCAGCGCGGGAGCGAAGGCGCAGAACAGGCCGCCGACGAAGGCCGCCGCCCGGGAGTCGACCACGTGCCGGGAGAGCACGTGGTACCAGGCGTAGCCGGTGCCGACCAGGTTCAGCGTGATGAACAGCAGGTAGGAGAAGGACGCGCCGAAGAGCAGGGTGACCGGGGTGAGCACCAGGCCGGGAAGCTGCATCCCGACGTTGGTCATCAGGTTCACCCCGGCCGGGGCGTTCTGCAACGTGGTGAAGAACGGGTTCTCCAGGTGGGTGACCGCGTGCGCCGCGTACGCCAGCATCCACTCGTTGAAGCCCTGGTCGTTGGGGCGGCTGCCGAGCAGTCGCCCGTCGAAGTCCCGCCAGCCCCGGGCGGTGACCCAGAACGCGCCCGCCAGGTAGATCAGCGCGACCAGCGCGTCGGCACTGCGCCACCGGCGGGCGCGACCGCCCTCGACGGCCGGCTCCGGGCCCGGCTCCGCCACCTCCCCGGTCGCCGGCCGGCCGGCCGGATCCTCCGGTGCCGTCCCGCGCGCCGGGGCGGCGGCCGAGGGGTCGGGCGTGGTGCCGTCGGTCGCCTCGGCGTCCCCGGCGGGAACGGGCTCACGGTCGCGGGTGTCGGGCGCGGGCGCGGTCATGGCGTAGGAGTCTACGAAAGCCGTGGCCCGCGGAGGAGGACCGGTCGAGCGGGGATCACCGGGTGTCGCGCCGAGCGGCCGTGAGCTGGGACACCGTGACCCGGGGCACGGTGAGGCCCGGGCCCGCCGGGCGGCGGCACGTCCGAGGCGCGCGGCGACGTTATTGTAGGGTCCGCACGCTGTCCGAGGGCCGTTCCGCTCTCCCCACCTTCCCAGGATCGGAATCGATGAACAACGGGCGATCTCTCTGGGGCTCGTTGAAGCTCCCCCGGCCCCGACGGGCCGGGTCCCGACCGCACATGGTCTACCTCGCGATCGGCTTCCCGCCGGCGGCCAAGAGCTGCGCCTACCGCATGCGCGAGACGGCGAACCAGTTCGCCGCCGCGGGCTGGGACGTGACCGCGGTCACCATCGCGGACGAGGCCTGGGAGCGCGAGTACGGCCTCGACCACACGCTCTCCGAGGGGGTCGACCCCCACGTCCGGGTGGTCAAGCTGCCGCTGTTCCGGGACGACCTGGAGACCGACATCCGCTCGTTCACCGAGCAGCGTGCCCTGGCTCACAAGGACTACCTGGCCGACCTGCGCAAGCAGAACCTCAAGGTCTTCCCCGAGCCGGTCTTCGGCGGTTGGCGTCCCGCGCTGGAGAAGGCGCTGCTCCAGATCCACCGGGAGCGGCACGTCGACCTGCTGGTGACCACCTGCGCCCCGTACGTCAACCTGGCCGCGACCTGGAAGCTCTGGGAGACCCACCGGGTGCCCTACGTGGTGGACTTCCGCGACGGCTGGTCCGTCGACGTGATCAACAACGGTGAGGCGTTCCCCCGGGAGTCGGTCTCCGGGCAGTGGGAGATCAAGCTGCTCACCGACGCCGTGGCCATCTGGAACGTGAACGAGCCGATCTCCCGCTGGTACCGGGAGCGCTACCCCGAGCTGGCGCACAAGATGCGGATCGTGCGCAACGGCTACGACGCGGCCAGCATCCCGACCCAGGTGCGCCCCGCCCCGCCGGACCGGCCGCTGACCTTCGGCTACCTCGGCGCGCTGAACCTGCCCGTGCCGCTGCTGGACGCCGTGCTGCAGGGCTGGCGGACGGCACGCGCGGAGGACCCGGCGCTGGCCGACGCCCGCTTCGAGGTGCGGGGCCACATCGGCGCCGCGTGGGCGCGCGGCGACAACGCGCACGCCGAGCTGCTCCGGGCCGCCGCCGTCGACGGCGTGCTGGTCGGCGGCTCGGTGCCCAAGGCCGAGGTGGTCGACCTCTACTCCCGCTGGGACGCGGTGGTGCTGATGGTGACCGGCGGCCGCTACATGACCTCCGGGAAGGTCTACGAGTACATGGCTACCGGCCTGCCGGTGGTCTCCGCCCACGAGGCCGACCACGACGCCTCCACCGTGCTGTCCACGTACCCGCTCTGGACCGGCGCGGTCGGGCTGGACCCGGCCGAGCTGGCGAGCGCGTTCCGGCGGGCCGCCGCGATGGCCCGCACCGCCGACGCGACGGAGCGGGAGCAGGCGCGCGCCGAGGCGCGGCAGTACGCCCGCGAGGAGCAGCTCATCCCCGCCGTCCGGGAGGTCACCGACCTGGTGCTGGGCGCCGGCGGACCGGTCCCCCCGCAGCCCTCCCCCGCCGGCGCACGCGTCCTGGCCCGAGAAGGTAGGTCATGATCGAGGTCCTGATGGTTATGGGCGCCGTCCCCGGACGGGTGGCGGTCCTGACCGACGCGCTCGAGCAGTTCCGCGCCCGGGGCGTCACCGTCCGGGTGGCCACGACCTTCGACCCGGTGGAGAAGATCCCGGCGGCGACCGAGCTGGCCGAGGTGCACCTGCTGCCCACCTCCGCCGAGCTGGGCCCCAAGTTCGGCCGGATGGTCAAGCGGGCGAGCCCGGCCCGCCGCCCCTGGCTGCGGGCACAGCGCGACCCGTGGGTCCGCCGGCACGCCAAGCGGGCGGACGTCCTGGTCGCCCTGGACGCGCAGGCCCTGCACACCGTCTGGCAGCTCGCCCAGCGACACCGGCGGGCCGACGCCGTCTACGGCATCGCCCCGGCGCTGCGGGCGGTGGAGAAGCGGTCGGCCGACCCGGCCCGCTACCGGCGTCCCCGGCTCACCACCGTCGGCCCGAACCCGGCCGTGCTGGCCAGCGCCACCCGCAGCCAGACCGCCGACCTGGCGAAGCGGGTGTTCGAGATCAGCACCGGGAAGCGGGCCATGAAGCTCGGGCCGGTGCGCTGGTTCTGGCAGGGCGCCGTCACGGCGCCCGGCCTGCCGGAACGGCACCGGGGCACGATCGCCCGGCGGGTCACGGGCACCATGCTCAAGTCCGGGCACGGCGCCAGCGCGAAGCGGCTGGCACTGGCGGCCCAGGGTCGCCTGAAGAGCCCGACGACCCGGGGGCAGCTCCTCGGCCCGATCGTCGACGCGGAGCTGAGCCAGGGCAGGGTTCCCGAGCACCTGATGACCGTGGTGCGGGGCCAGCTCAAGCTCGCCGACGGCTTCCTCAAGCGCCGGAACCCGGGCAAGGCCGCGCCCCACGTGCTGCGCGCGTTCAACCTGATGTTCCACCGGATCGTGCAGTTCGACGGCACCACCTCGCCGCTGGCCGAGGATCCGGAGAAGTTCCTCGCGCCGCTGCACACCAGCGAGGCCGGCCAGGCGATGGCGACGCCGCGCGGCCGGCAGAGCCCGGCGGCGTTCCCGCCGGCCGGCCGGCCGCACCGGATGCTCTTCTTCACCGGGCTGAACGACAACTTCCTCGGCCCGATCCTCGAACGCTACGAGGCGATGCCCGGGGTGGAGGTCCGCCGGCTCAACCTGATGGAGGAGTCGATCCTCCCGGTGCTCAGCAACGGCCGCACGAACGTGGCGCTGCACATGCTCGCCGGCACGTCCAAGCGGGCCGGGGAGGTCCAGGAGGCGTGGGGGCCCCACCTCGAGTGGGCGGACACCGTCTTCGTGGACTGGTGCAACCTGGGGGCCGCGATGCTGACGATGATCGACCCGGGCACCACCCGGGTGATCGTCCGCCTGCACAGCTTCGAGGCGTTCAGCTGGTGGCCGCACCTGACCGACTGGTCCCGGGTGGACGACGTGGTCTTCGTCTCCGAGCATCTCCGCGACCTGGCGCTGGCCGCGGTGCCCCGGCTGCGCGCCCCGCAGGGGCCGCGCACGCACATGATCAGCAACGCGATGGAGCTGCACCGGTACGTGGCGCCGAAGGTCGACGCCGACAGCCGGTTCACCCTCGGGCTGGTCGGTCTGAGCTCGCTGGCCAAGGACCCCCGCTGGGCCCTGGCCGTGCTGCGGGAGCTGCGCCGGCGGGACGACCGATACCGCCTCAAGCTGATCGGCGACCCGCTCAACCCGGAGCTCAGCCCGGCGATCAAGGCGTACGTCCGGGAACTCGACGCCGAACTGGCCGAGCTGGAGTCCGCCGGCGCCGTGGTGCGGGCCGGCCGCACCGACGACGTCCCCGGCGCGCTCACCGACGTCGGGGTCATCCTCAGCACCTCGCTGCGGGAGAGCTTCCACTGCGCGCTCGTCGAGGGCGCGGCCAGTGGCGCCGTGCCGGTGGTGCGCGACTGGCCGTTCTTCGCCGGCCGGCCGCACAGCGCCCGGAGCCTCTTCCCCAGCGACTGGGTGGTCGGCACGCCGGAGGAGGCCGCCGAGCGGATCCTGGCCCTCACCGCGTCGGAGGACGTCTGGCGCGAGGCGGGCGCGGCGGCGTCGGCGCACGTGCTGAGCACCTGGGACTGGTCGGTCACGCAGAAGGACTTCGACCGGCTGCTGCTGGAGCCGCCGGCCACCACCGACTGACCGGCGCACCGACGGAAACGATTCGGCCGGCTCCCCCTCGGGGGAGCCGGCCGAGTCGTCTGTCCGCGGGTCAGCCCGAGGTGCCCGCGAACGCCCGGTCGTCGTCCTCGGCGCGGCGAGCCGACGGAGGACGGGCCCCGCCGGCGGTGGCCGTGCCCAGCAGCGAGCGGTACACCTCGTCGAGGATCCGGGCCTGAGCCTCCCACGTCCAGGCCTCCAGCAGACCGGGCTTGTCGTAGGCGGCCCGGTAGCGCTCCGGGTCGCCGAGCACGGCCCGCACGGCCCGGGCGTAGTCGGCCAGGTCCTCCGCGGTGAACACCTCACCCTGACCGGTGGCCCGCGCCGTCTGCGCCATGGTCTTCACGTCGCTGACCACGATGGGCAGGCGGGCGTGCGAATATTCCAGGAACTTCGTGATCAGCGCCAGCTCGTGGTTGGGCTTGTGGTGGATCGGGATGACCCCGGCGTCCGCGCCGGACAGGAACGGCACCACCTGCCAGTGCATGACGTACGGCAGCAGGTGCACCCGGTCCGCGACACCCAGCTCGACGGCCCGCTCCCGCAACGCCTCGGAGAACTGGTTGTCGCCGTTCGGGTTCATCGTCACGAACGCGACGTGCACGCCGGGCAGTTCCGGCAGCGCCTCCACCATGATCTGGCAGCCCCGGCTCGGATTCACCGCGCCCGAGTAGACGAGCAGCGGCGTCGCGGCGTCCACACCGCACAGCGCGCGCAGGTCGGGCACGTCGCCGTCGGCCTCGGCCGGCGGGGCCATCGGCGCGTTGAGCACCACGGCTGGCCGCTCGGGCAGGGCGTGGGTCTCCTGGAGCAGGTCGGCGAGGGTGTCGGAGACCGTCACCACCGCGTCCGGGTAGGCCGCGTACTCGGCCGTGTAGGCGATCTGGGCCGGCAGCCAGCGCGGGTTGTCGGCCCGGCCGGTGATGCCACCGACGAACTCGTGGGCGTCCCAGACCAGCTTGGTGTTCCGGCCGGCGGCCCGCGCCCGCAGCGCCGCCCGGGCGCCGATGCCGAGCATCCGGAAGTCGTTGGCGTGGATGATGTCCGGCTTCAGCTCGTCGAGCGCGCTCCGGAAGGCCAGCTCGAAGTCCCACAGGCCGGGGTCGAGCCGACGCCAGGAGCGGTTGCCCAGCAGGCCCTGCCAGATGCGGACGGGCAGCCGGGTGAACAGCGCCTCCGGGTCGGCCTGGGACCTGCGCAGGCGTCGGGTCTCCCCACTGCGGAACCGGACCCACCGGGCCAGCGCCGTAGCGGTGGCCCGGGACGGCAGCTGGGCCACCTGTCCCACGGCGGTGGGCAGCCCGCCGCCGAGGGCCCGGGCGCGGACCCGGCGCTCGTAGAGGTCGGCCTGCCAGGCCTTGATCTCCTGGACCCGGTAGGCGGCCTCGGTGGTCGACGCGTACGCCAGCGGCCGGCGCAGGGATCGACGGTAGTCCCGGGGCAGCCGGTGCAGCGGCTTGGGCACGCGCAGCAGTCGCACCTCGGCGCCGCCGATCCGCCAGTTGTCCGTCTCGGAGCGGGCGTTGCGGATGCCGAGAAGGACGACGTCCCAGCCGGCGTCCGCCGCCGAACGCGCGGCCTTCTGCACCCGGGAGTCGCCGTGGACCCCGTTGTCGACCAGCATCACCACCCGTCCCCGGGTCGGTCGGGCATCGCTCTTCGAGCCAGCTTGCATGGGGTGCTTCTCCTCGTCGGCGGGGTGGTGCGGGTCAGCGGAGGAAGGCGTCGAAGGCCTCGGCGGTCCGTCGCCCGTCGTGGTGGTCACGGACGTACCGCGCGCCCTCCGCGGCGAGGGCGACGGCGGCGGTTCTGTCGTCGAGCAGCGACTCGATCGTCTTCACCAGGGTGCTGGGCGTGGCGTTGGCGATCGGCGGCTCGACGCCGGCCGCCCGGTGCGGGCCCTCGCTGACGTACGCCACCACGACCTTGCCGGCTGCCATCCCCTCGCAGGAGAACGTGCCGTAACTGCCCATCACCAGCTGGTCGACCACGATGTCGCAGTCCTGCACCAGGCGGCGCATCTCGTGGTGCGGCAGACCCTCCACCAGGCGCAGTTCGATGATCCGTCGCTCGTCCAGCTCCTGCAAGCGCGGCAGGAGCCGGTCGGTGCCCTTGGTCCACCGCTTCGACGGCGCGTGCAGCACCACCGGCCGGGCGCGCTCCAGCACCGGGCGGTCGCAGGCCCAGTCGTCCACGTCGACGATCAGCGGCGCCCAGGTGGCGAACGGCACGTCGTCCAGCAGGTCGGGGGTGGTCACGAAGAAGGGCAGGCCGCTCTCCTCGGCGGTGCGCCGGTTCCGTTCGGCCACCGTGGTGAGCCGCTCGCGCAGGTCCTCGTCCGCGTCCCGGAACGCCGACTCGGCGTGCCGCTCCAGGTGCGCGCCCGGGTGGCGGATCTCGCTGCCGTGCGCCAGCAGCGCGACCTTGATCCGGGCCCGGCGCAGCGCGGGCAGGTCGGCGGAGATGTCGTCGCCGTTGCCCCGGCCGAGCACCGGGCGGAACGCGTCCACGATCAGGTGCGTGTACCAGCCGAGCACCCGGCGGGCCTGCTCCACCTGCACGTCGAGCCGGTGCTCGCCGGGGTAGTTCAGGTAGCGGTCGGCCGGGTAGCGGTAGGTGGCCGGCGGCTTGGCCATCACCAGCTCGACGCCGACGTCGGCGCGGGCGGCGGTGAGGGCCACCGCCAGGGCGGAGAGCTGCCCGGCGTAGTTCGCGGTGCCCAGCCCCAACCGGACCGGTCCGGCGCCGAGCGCCCGCCAGGGGCCCGGGGTGCCGGCCTCGATCGGCGCGACCGGGGGATCCTCCGGCGTGGGCGGCTCGTCGCCGCGCTGCCGGGCCCGCTCCACCGCCCTGGTGAAGGAGGGCAGCGAGCCGGGCGCGAAGAAGTCACCGGCCCGGTGCGGAGCGAGGTGTTCGCGGACCACCCGGCTGTCCGCCGCGACGACCCGCAGCCCGGCGGCGAGGTAGGTGTCGAGCAGCGCGAGACCGGCGTCCGGCTCGAACCCGAACACGCCCACGTCGGCCGAGGCGAGGAACGCCGCGGTCACCGTACGCGGGCGCGGTACCTCGTGGATCCGCCGCCGGGCCTTGCCGGCCCCGCGGATCAGGTCCTGGGTGGCCGCCCGCTCCGCCTCGTCGCGGACCAGCGCGAGGTGGAACTCGGGCAGCCGGGCCAGGGCGCGGACCACGCCGGCCAACGCCCGGT
Source organism: Micromonospora sp. WMMA1996 (assembly GCF_002573675.1). Classification (NCBI taxonomy): domain Bacteria; kingdom Bacillati; phylum Actinomycetota; class Actinomycetes; order Micromonosporales; family Micromonosporaceae; genus Micromonospora; species Micromonospora sp. WMMA1996. The sequence goes on from NZ_PDHU01000001.1 coordinate 3,438,925, forward strand.
CGCCGGTTACCCCGCCGGCGTGCACCAGCAGGGGTGTGCCGGCGGGGAGCTCGCACAGCTCACGTACCGAAGGGGTCTGGAAGGGCCGGGCGCCGGCGGCGGCCCGGCGGAGCGCGATGCGCCACCGCCGGGGAATCCGCCGCCGCACCGCCGAGACCGTCCGCCGCACCGGCGCGGGGCTCATCGCAGTGCCGGCTCCGCGTCGCTGCCGCTGGTCGCGACGGACACGACCTTGCCGTCGGAGGCCGACTCGAGCAGCGCCGCCGCGACCTGCACGGTACGCAGGCCCTGTCGCAGGGTGACGATGTCGCTCTGCTTGCCCTCCACCGCGTCCCGGAAGCGCTCGTGCTCGACCAGCAGCGGCTCGCGCTTCGGGATGGCGTAGCGGACCATGTCGCCCTCGGCCACGCCGCGGAACGCGCGCAGCGCCTCCCACTCGGTGTCGATGGCGGCGTTGGCGTAGAAGGTGAGGTCCGCGGTGAGCGTGTCGGCGATGAAGCAGCCCTTGTCGCCGGTGACCACGGTGGACCGCTCCTTGAGCGGGCTCAGCCAGTTGACCAGGTGGTTCACCATCGTGCCGTCGGAGAGCTGGCCGACCACGGCGACCATGTCCTCGTGCAGCCGGCCGCTGCGCGAGACGGTGCGGGCGGAGACCGAGGTGTATTCCCGGCCGGTCACCCAGGCGGTCAGGTCGATGTCGTGGGTGGCCAGGTCCATCACCACGCCGACGTCGGCGATGCGGTGCGGGAACGGGCCCTGGCGGCGGGTGACCACCTGGAAGACCTCGCCCAGTTCGCCGGCCTCCAGCCGGGTCCGCAGGCTCTGCAGCGCCGGGTTGTAGCGCTCGATGTGACCGACGCCGGCGACCAGGCCGGCGGTCTCGAACGCGTCGACCAGCTTCGTGGCCGCCTCGACCGACTGGGCAAGGGGCTTCTCGATCAGCGCGCAGACGCCGTTGGCGGCCAGTTCCAGGCCGATCGACTCGTGCAGCGCGGTCGGGCAGGCGACCACCGCGTAGTCGACGCCCAGCGCCAGCAGGTCGCTCAGCTCGGGCACGACCGGCGCGCGCAGCGTGCCGGTCACGTCGCCGGCCGGGTCGACCACGCCGACCAGCTCGACACCGTCGAGGTTGGACAGCACCCGGGCGTGGTTGCGGCCCATGGCGCCGAGGCCGATCAGCCCGGCCCGCAGCTTGCGCCCACTCATCGGGCACCTCCGGCCAGGTTCGCGCCCTCGGCGATCCGCTCCAGCTCGGCCTGGGTCAGCGACGGGTGCACCGGCAGCGAGACCACCTCGGCGGCGGCCCGCTCGGTCTCCGGCAGGTCCCACGCGCCCGGCTTGCCGTCGACGAGGTACGGCTTGAGCCGGTGGATCGGGGTCGGGTAGTAGACCGCGTTGCCGATGCCCAGCTCGGTGAGGCGGGCCTGGGCGGCGTCCCGGTCGCCCCGCACCCGCACCGTGTACTGGTGGTAGACGTGCTTCGCGCCGTCGGCGACCGGCGGGGTGACCATGCCGGTGATGGCGGAGTCGAGGAACTTGGCGTTGGCGCGACGCTGCTCGGTCCACCCGTCGAGCTGGCCGAGCTGCACCCGGCCGATGGCGGCGGCCACGTCGGTCATCCGCATGTTGGCGCCGACGATCTCGTTGGCGTACCGCTGCTCCATGCCCTGGTTGCGCAGCAGCCGCAGGGTGCGGGCGAGATCCGCGTCGGCGGTGGTGATCATGCCGCCCTCGAGGGAGTGCATGTTCTTGGTCGGGTAGAAGCTGAAGCAGCCGGCGGTGCCGAAGGCGCCGACCGGGGTGCCGTTCAGCTCGGCGCCGTGCGCCTGGGCGGCGTCCTCGACGACGGCCAGGCCGTGCTGCTGCGCGATCGCCATGATCCGGTCCATCGCGGCGGGGTGCCCGTAGAGGTGCACCGGCATGATCGCGACGGTCTTCGGGGTGATCGCCGCGGCGACCGCCTCCGGGTCGACGCAGAAGCTGCCCGGCTCGATGTCGACGAAGACCGGCTCGGCGCCGACCAGCCGGACCGCGTTGCCGCTGGCGGCGAAGGAGAACGAGGGCACGATGACCTCGTCGCCCGGGCCGAAGCCGAGCGCCATCAGGGTCAGCTGCAGGGCCGAGGTGCCGGAGTTGACGGCGACGCAGTGCCGGCCGGCGACCAGGTCACCGAACTCCTCCTCGAACGCCGCGACCTCCGGGCCCTGGACGACCCGGCCGCTCCGCAGCACCCGGACAGCCGCCTCGATCTCGGCCTCGCCGATGATCGGTCGTGCTGGGGGAATGAACTCTGGATGCGGCCCGACCATGGGGCTTCCTCCTGTCGACGCGTGACTCATGTGGGGGACGTTGGGGGATGGTAGCGGTTTGGGATGAAAACCGGTTGATCGCGGCCATTGTCCGGCCGGATGTCGTGCGCTGTTCATGATCGACGGGCGCTCCCGTCGGCGGGCGCCGGGGTCACACTTCCACCCCGTCGCGGACAGGCCCCACGCATGCTACCCGGAGCGCGGCGACGATCGCGGCGGCCATGCGCGGCACCTCCGTGGGCTCCAGCGGGGCCCGGGAGATCGCCATCCGCCAGTAGACCGGCCCGACGATCAGGTCGACCGCGACCCGCCGGTCGGTGTCCGGGGAGAGCTCGCCGCGCTCCACCGCCCGACCGATCAGGATCCGGCCCACGGCCTGCTGGTAGTCGTCCAGCGCGGCCTGCAACTTCTCGGCGATCTGCGGGTTGCGGGCCGCCTCGGCCAGCAGGTCCGGGATGATCTGCGCGGCCAGTCGGTGACGCAACGCACGCGCCATCACGTGCAGCAGGATCTCCAGGTCACCGAGGAGGCTGCCGGTGTCCAGCAGCGGGATGTTCCGGCCCGCCACCGCCGAGACCATGTCCAGCACCAGGTCGAGCTTGGAACGCCAGCGACGGTAGATGGCGGTCTTGCTCACCCCCGCCCGCCGGGCCACCGCCTCGATGGAGAGGCGGCCGTAGCCGACCTCGGCCAACTCCTGCATCACGGCGGCGCGGATGGCACTGGTGATCTCCCCACGCAGCACCGCCGCGCCGGCCGGGGCACGCCTCTTCTCGGTCGTCACGTGGGACAATGTAGCGCAACGACGGTACGGTTGCGTCCCGACGTTCGGTGGACTACCTTCCATGCAGCAGCGAGGCGGCTCCTCCCCGCCCGGCCACGCTGGATGTCTTCACCGCACTGCTCCCCATCACGCACGAAAGATCGGAGCGCCTGATCATGGCCAACACCGCGGTGGCCGACCCCGAATCCGGACTGACCCGGGCCGAACTGGCCGGGCGGTACGGGCTGCGGGTGGCCGGGGAACGACCAGCCCTGGGCGAGTACGCCCGACGGTTGTGGGCGTACCGGCACTTCATGACCGCGTACTCGCGGGCGAAGGTCGCCTCCTCGCTGAGCAACACCCAGCTCGGTCAGCTCTGGCAGGTGCTGACGCCGCTGACCAACGCGGCGGTCTACTTCCTGATCTTCGGCCTGATCCTGGCCCAGCACAAGAACGTGCCGAACTTCATCGCGTACCTGTGCACCGGTGTGTTCATCTTCATCTTCACCCAGACCGCGGCGACGAACGGCGTCAGCGCGATCACCGGCAACCTGGGCCTGATCCGAGCGCTGCAGTTCCCGCGGGCCGCGCTGCCGATCACGGTGACGCTGGTGCAGCTCCAGCAGCTGCTCATGTCGATGGTCGTGCTGGCCGCCATCGTGCTGATCACCGGCGAGCCGATCACCTTCCGCTGGCTGCTGCTCCCCCTGATGCTGCTGCTCCAGACGATCTTCAACGTCGGGCTGAGCATGGTCATGGCCCGCCTCGGCTCGAAGGTCACCGACCTGAAGCAGATCATGCCGTTCGTGATGCGGACCTGGCTGTACGCCTCCGGCGTGCTCTACCCGGTGGCGCTCATCCGCGAGCACCTGCCGCCGTGGGCGGCCAACATCCTGGAGTGGAACCCGCCGCTGGTCTTCATCGAACTGGCCCGCTACGCGCTGCTCGACTCGCACCAGGCCAACCTGGTGAGCAGCCCCCTGAAGCTCTGGGCGCTCGGTCTGTTCTGGGCGGTCGTGATGGGCGTCGGCGGGTTCGTCTACTTCTGGCGCGGAGAGAAGGAGTACGGCCGTGGCTGAGCAGACCCTGCCGGTGAACGCCGGCACCGTGACCGACTCGGGCCGCGTCCCCACCGTGGTGGTGGACGACGTGCACGTGATCTACCGGATCCACAAGGGCGCGACCGGCGGCACCACCCCGGTCTCCGCGCTCAAGCGGATCGTCTCCCGCAGCAAGGCGCCGAACATCCGCGAGGTGCATGCCGTCAAGGGGGTGAGCTTCACCGCGTACGAGGGTGAGGCGATCGGCCTGATCGGCAGCAACGGCTCCGGCAAGTCGACCCTGCTGCGGGCCATCGCCGGCCTGCTCCCGCCGGCCCGCGGCGCGGTCTACACCCAGGGCCAGCCGTCCCTGCTCGGCGTGAACGCCGCGCTGCTCAACGACCTGTCCGGTGAGCGCAACGTGGTGCTCGGCTGCCTGGCCATGGGCATGCAGCCGGAGGAGGTCAAGCGGATCGCCCCGGAGATCATCGAGTTCTCCGGGATCAACGAGCGCGGCGACTTCGCCTCGCTGCCGATGCGCACCTACTCCTCCGGCATGGGCGCCCGGCTGCGCTTCGCCATCTCCTCGGCGAAGAAGCACGACGTGCTGCTCATCGACGAGGCCCTGGCCACCGGCGACCGCAAGTTCCGCGCCCGCAGCGAGCAGCGGGTCCGCGAGCTGCGCGACAGCGCCGGCACGGTCTTCCTGGTCAGCCACTCCATCGGCTCGATCCGGGACACCTGCGAGCGGACCATCTGGCTGGAGAGCGGCGTCCTCAAGATGGACGGCCCCACCAAGGAGGTCTGCGACGCGTACGAGAACCAGAAGTAGCCGGACGGAGCGCACCGCCCCGGGTTCCCGCCCGAGCGGTGCGCTCCGCCGTACGCGTTAAGGTTTTCGGATCCATCCGCTTTTCACCCAGAGTGAGGTACGGCAATGACGCAGGACCACACCACCGCACCGGACGCCGCGCCGGCGAACCCGGCACCCTGGCGCCCCACGCGTACGGTGGCCGTGATCCTCGCCGGGGGCACCGGGACCCGCCTCGGCCTGGGCATCCCCAAGCAGCTGCTGAAGATCGCCGGTAAGCCGATCATCGAGCACACCCTCGCCGTCTTCGAGGCCGCGCCGGAGATCGACGAGATCATCGTGCTGATGGCCACCGGCCACGTGGGCGACGCGGAGCGGATCGTGGCCGACGCCGGCTTCCGCAAGGTCACCAAGGTGATCGAGGGCGGCGAGACCCGCAACGACACCACCCGGATCGCGCTCGACGCGGTCGGCGAGGGCGACGTCAACATCCTCTTCCACGACGCGGTCCGCCCGCTGGTGAGCGCCCGCATCGTGCGAGAGTGCGTGAACGCGCTCTGGTCCTACGCCGCGGTCGACGTGGCGATCCCCTCCGCCGACACGATCATCCAGGTCGACGCGGACGACTGCATCACCGACATCCCGGTCCGCTCCCGCCTGCGCCGCGGCCAGACCCCGCAGGCGTTCCGCTCCGGCACCATCCGGGAGGCGTACCACCGCGCCGAGGGCGACCCCGACTTCGCCGCCACCGACGACTGCGGCGTGGTGCTGCGCTACCTGCCGGGCACGCCGATCAAGGTGATCGACGGCTCGGACGAGAACATCAAGGTCACCCACCCGGTCGACGTGCACCTGGCCGACAAGCTCTTCCAGCTCGCCGCCGCCCAGGCCCCCCGGCTGACCCACGGCGGCTACGCCGAGGAGCTGACCGGCCGGACCATCGTGGTCTTCGGCGGCAGCTACGGCATCGGCCACGACCTGGCCGAGCTGGCCCGCCGCTACGGCGCCCAGGTGTTCCCGTTCAGCCGCTCCACCACCGGCACCCACGTCGAGCGCGCCGAGGACGTGGCCGCCGCGCTGAAGACCGCGTTCGAGGCGACCGGCCGGATCGACTACGTGGTGGTCACCGCCGGCATCCTGGAGAAGGGCGCGCTCGCCGAGATGGACGACGAGACGATGGACCGACTCCTGCACGTCAACTTCGTCGGTCCGGTCACCATCGCCCGCCAGTCGCTGCCCTACCTCCAGCAGACCAAGGGCCAGCTGCTGCTCTACACGTCCAGCTCCTACACCCGGGGCCGGGCGCGCTACGCGCTCTACTCGGCCACCAAGGCCGCGCTGGTCAACCTGACCCAGGCGCTCGCCGACGAGTGGGCGGAGTTCGGCGTACGGGTCAACTGCGTCAACCCGGAGCGCACCGCCACCCCGATGCGGACCCGGGCGTTCGGCGAGGAGCCGGAGCACACGCTGCTCTCCTCCGAGGCGGTCGCCCAGGCCTCCCTGGACGTGCTGATCTCCGAGCTGACCGGCCAGGTGGTCGACGTGCGCCGGGCCCCCGGCGAGCAGGTGGCCGCCGCCGTACCGGCCCAGCCGGGCCCGCACCGGTCCGAACTGTCCGCCGACGCCTGAACTCGACAGGACGTGCCAGATGCGTGGTGACCTGGTTCGCAAGCTGCTCGCCCGGGTGCTGACCACCGGGCTGGCGGTGCTGGCCTTCCTCGTCGTGGCGCTCACCGGCGCCACCGGCTGGGGTCTGGCCCTGGCCGGCGCGGCACTCGCCGCCACCGCCTGGGAGCGCCGGGTCCGGCCGTCCGCCGACGGCCTCGCCGAGACGGTGCTCGTCGCCGCCGGCATCCTGGTCGGCTACGCCCGGCGTCTCGACGACGGCTTCGACCCCGCGCTGGCCGCCGCCGCGCTGGTGCTGCTCGGCCTGGTGCTGCTGGTCGGACCGCTGCGCCAGGCCGGCGCGCTGGAGATCCGGGCGGCGAACCTCCCGGTCCGCACCTGGACGCCAGTGGTCGCCGCCCGGCTCGGCGACGCGCTGCTGGTGCTGCTCGCCGTGGTGGCGCTCGCCGCCGCCCTGACGATGCCGGCCTGGACGGCGTTGGCCGCCGCGCTGCTGGTCGGCGCCGGCTGCGGAGCGGTCGCGTTGGACCTCGCCCGGCGCCGGTTCCGCCCGCCTGCCGGCGGTGGGCCGGTCGGCCGGGCGTTGCGCCGCCACCAACCCGAGTTCGTGCTGCACTTCTCCGCGCCGCCCGGCTCGGAGTACCAGGTCACCATGTGGCTGCCGTACCTGCAACGGATCGGCCGCCCGTTCCTGGTGGTGCTGCGCGAACCGGAGCTCCTGCCCACGGTGGCCGCCGCGACCCGCGCCCCGGTGGTCCTCTGCCCCACGCTGAAGGCGCTGGACGAGGCGCTGGTGCCCAGCCTGCGGGTGGCGTTCTACGTCAACCACGGCGCGAAGAACGCCCACGTGATCCGGTTCAACCAGCTCACCCATGTGCAGCTGCACCACGGCGACAGCGACAAGGCACCCAGCGCCAACCCGGTGTCGGCGATCTTCGACAAGATCTTCGTGGCCGGGCAGGCGGCGATCGACCGGTACGCCCGGGCCGGGGTGGACATCCCCGCCGACAAGTTCGTCGTGGTCGGCCGCCCGCAGGTCGAGGCCATCGAGGTACGCCGGGAGCCGGTCCTCGCCTCGGCGCACCCGACCGTCCTCTACACCCCCACCTGGACCGGACACCACGCCGACGCGAACTACTGCTCACTGCCGGTGGCCGAGACGCTGATCCGCCGGCTGCTCGACCGGGGGGCGACGGTGATCCTGCGCGCCCACCCGTACACCGACAAGAACCCCGCCTCGGCGCGGCAGCTCGCCCGGCTCACCGAACTGCTCGCCGCCGACCGGGCGCGGACCGGCCGGTCCCACCTGTGGGGCGCGGCGGCGGCCCGGGAACTGACGCTGACCGAGTGCGTCAACCGCGCCGACGCGCTGGTCTCGGACGTCTCCGGGGTCATCTCCGACTGGCTCTACTCCGGCAAGCCGTACGCGGTCACCGACACCGGCGCCGACGGGGAGCACTTCGTCGAGCGGTTCCCGCTGGCCGCCTCCGGCTACGTGCTGCGTCGCGACATGTCCAACGTGGACGAGGTGCTGGGCGCGCTGCTCGACACCGACCCGAAGGCCGCGGAGCGGTGGGCGGCCCGCACCCGCTACCTCGGCGACTTCCCGGCCGACCGGTACGCCGAGACGTTCCTCGCCGCCGCCCGCCGCGAGCTGGAGCCCGACTGGGCCGTGCCGGTCCCCCGCGCCGCCGTCTGAGGAGTGTTCCCGCTCAGGTGATCGCCGGCGACGGCCGCCCGTGATTCAGCGCGTGCGGCGGTAGCGCAGGGCGACCACGCCGTTACGGAGCGGCTCCGCCGAGAGCAGCTCGAGCCGGCGCGTGCCGGGCAGCCCGCCCTGGTGCAGCGTCGGGCCGTGGCCGGCGATCCTGGGATGGACGAGCATCTGATACTCGTCGATCAGGTCCAGCCGGTCGAGCTCGGTCGCGAGCCTGCCGCTTCCGAGGAGGACCCCGGCCGGGGTCTGGTCCTTGAGCCTCTGCACCCCGTCGCGCAGATCACCGGCGATGTGGTGGCTGTTGGTCCACGGGAAGTCCCGGCGCGTCGACGACACCACGTACTTGGGTTTGGCCTCCAGCCTGACCGCCCACTCGCGCTCGGCGGGCGGCGCCTGCTCGTCGCGGGCCACGGCCGGCCAGTAGCTCTCCATCATCTCGTAGGTGACGCGCCCCCACAGCATTGCCCCGGCCTCGTCCATGAGACGGGTGAAGAAGGCGTGCGTCTCGTCGTCGGCGATCCCCTCCCGGTGGTCGACGCAACCGTCCAGGGTGAGGTTGAGGCTGAAGATGAGCGCTCCCATGGCCGGCGAGTCTAGCCAGGACGGCGTCGGCCCGGGCGGACGTCGCCGGCTCGACACCCACGACCCGGACGGTTCACACATCCACGCCCGTCGCGCGCCGCCAACCAGGCGTACCGCCGGTCGTCGATGACGGCGACGCCCTGGTTCACAGGTAGGCGTCCAGCAGGGCGAGCACCGCCGCCGGGTCCTCCACGTGCGCGTTGTGGCCCAGCCCGGGCAGTGTCGCCACCGGCACACCCAGCTCCTTGAGCTGCGCGTCGCTCACCATCGGGTCCAGCTCGCCGCGGGCCAGCAGCACCGGTACGTCGGTGGCGGCCAGCAACGCGGGCAGCTGCGGCTCCCCCACCGCGAACGCGGCCGGGTCCATCGCCAGCCGCCAGCGGGCGTCCTCCCGGCGCAGCCCCGCGTCGACCACCGGATGGTCGGGGGCGAACAGTCCGGCGAGCCCGGAGACGCGCAGGTAGCGGCGGGCCGCCTCGTCCCGGCTGGCGAACCAGGTCACCGGCCGCGCGGCCAACTCGGCCGCCTTCGCCAGCTCCGCCGGCGACCAGACCACCTTGATGCCGAGGCCGACCACCGCGTCGACGGGCAGGCCCCGCTGCCGGGCGGCCAGCGCCAGCGCCACCACGCCCCCGAGCGAGTGCCCGAGCAGCACCAGCCGGTCCCGCGGACCGAATCGCTCGGTGACCGGCCCCAGCCCCTCCACCAGGCGCTGCGCCAGGCCCGCGAAGGAGTAGCCGGACAGCGGTGGCGACCAGCCGTGGCCGGCCAGGTCGGGGGCGAGCCATCGGCCGGGCCAGCGCCGCTCCAGCAGCGGCGCCCAGGGCAGCCACACCTCGCCGGTGGCACCCATGCCGTGCAGGAGCACCAGGTGACGGGTCCCCGTCGTATCGCCCATACGGCGCAGTCTGCCACCGGACGGACACGACGCGCGAGAGCCGACGCCTCCCGCAACCGTGGCACCCGCCGCCGGCGCGTCCGTCACCACGGGACGTCTTCCGGAGATTCGTCGACGATCGCGCCCTCGCCTCGGGCCCGCCGCCGGGAGACGGCCACGGGCGCGGGCCGTGCTTCGTGGGCGTTGCCCGGCCTCGGACGGAACGGACGTCTGGTATGGCGTGACACACCGATGGCGTTCCACTCGCGGCCTCGGCTCACGGTGGGTGGAACGGGGTGCGTGTCTACCGGACCGGGATGCACCCATGACGTTCCACCGACGGGGCTGGCGGGCGCTGGGTGGAACGTCATGGGTGTCTCCGCGGCCGGGATGCACCCATGGGGTTCCACTGGTCGGGTTGGCGGCCGCTGGGTGGAACGCCATGGGTGTCTCCGCGGCCGGGATACACCCATGACGTTCCACCGACGGGGCTGGCGGCCGCTGGGTGGAGCGTCACGGGTGTCTGCGGGTGTCCGGATGCACCCGTGGGCTTTCACCCGGGCGCGTGGGATGCGGTGGGGTGTCCGGTTCGGTGGTGGTGGGCGGCACCCTGGACGCGGAATCGGCGGCGGGTCGGCGGCGTTGTAGACGGGTGAACGACCGAGCAGGCAGCGAGCCCCCGAGCCGCCGCCCCGCCCACGGGAATGACGGTGGGCGGACGGTCGTTACACATCATCCGGCGCCGCGTGCAGGCCCCCCGCCCCGCGAGCCAGCCGGACATCCCCGGCCCCGTGAGCTGACCCCCCAGCCCTCACGAGCCAGCCGGATCCCCCTTCAAGACTTTTCGAGCGCCTGACGGTGCCCACACCCCCCCGGGTGTGTTGACCCCCGAATGGAGCCCCCTCATGAACACGATCCTGCGCAAGAGCATCCTCGGTATCGCTGGTCTGGCCTTCACCGGTGGCGTCTTCGCCGGTCCGATCGCCGCCCACACCGACACCCCCGCCCACGCCGCCGCCAAGCCCGTCGCGGTCGCCACCGTGCAGGGCGAGCAGTCGACCATCACCCTGAACGACGAGCAGACCGCCAACGCCAAGGCGATCATCGCCGCCACGAAGAAGGCCGGCCTGCCCGAGCGGGCCGCGGTCATCTCGATCGCCACCGCCCTGCAGGAGTCGAAGCTGGAAAACCTCGGCCACCTCGGCGACAAGAATGACCACGACTCGCTGGGCCTGTTCCAGCAGCGCCCGTCGAGCGGTTGGGGCACGCCGGAGCAGATCACCGACCCCGAGTACTCCACCCTGGCCTTCCTCAAGGGCCTGAAGCAGGTCGACGGCTGGGAGAAGATGCCCCTGACCGACGCCGCCCAGACCGTCCAGGTCTCCGCGTACCCGGACGCCTACGCGCAGTGGGAGAAGCAGGCCACCGACATCGTGGCCCAGCACTGGACCAAGTAAGACCCACGCGAAAGGCCGGCACCCCCAACAGGGTGCCGGCCTTTCGCGCGTCGTAAAAGGCGTCAGGCGGAGTAGCCGCGCGTCGCCATCCAGTTCGCCAGATCGATGGTGGTGACCCAGTACGAGGGCAGCGACGGGTCGGCCGAGTCGGCGATCCGGACGGTCCGGCCGTCGTTCTTGTAGCCGACCACCGCGATGTAGTGACCGCCCGGGAACGAGTGCCAGCCGCCGTTGGTGTCGGTGGCGTCGCCGGCGACGTTGGCGACGACCGCGCGGCCGTTGCTGACCGCCGTGACCACGTCGGCCTGGAGCCGGTCCATCTGGGCCGGGGTGGCCGCGCCCGGGATCATGCGGGTCCGGTACGGGTTGCCCTTGACCTGCTGGTTGAGCACGCGCGTGGTGTCCTCGGCCGAGTTGGTGCCCATCTCGGTGGTGCCGAGGGCGACGGCGAGCGTGTCCTGGCTCCGCTCGATGCCGTTGGCGCTGAGCGCGTTGCGCACCGCGGCCGGGCCGCAGTAGTAGTAGGTGGTCTGCGCCTGGTAGTCGTAGTCGAGCACCTTGCTCGCCGGCGGCTTCGGCTTGGGCTTCGGCTTGGTGTCCGGGTCGGTGGTGGCCTTGGCCGCCGGCTTCGCCGAGGGCGAGGCGGTGGGTGCGGCGCTGGGTGAGGCGCTCGGCGAGGGGACGGCGATGCGGGCCTCACCGCGGCTGGCGGCCTCGCCGAGGCGGGAGCCGAGTTCGGCGACCGCGACGGTGTTCTCCGACCGGGACGGGGTGTCGTCGGTGGCGGCGAGGGCGACACCGGTGCCGCCGGCCAACACGAGGGCGGCGGCCGAACCGGCGATGATCTGGTACGGGCGCTCGGTGGCGAGACGCCGCAGCTGACGCTTCAGGTGGTGCTTCACGGGTTCCTCCAGGGCGTGAGCGGCACACGCCGGCCCCCGCGCGGAGGACTTCACGCGCGTTCGACGGGGCGGGACGGCCGCTGGACGGGGCACCCGGACAGCCGGGCGCACACGGGGGGTCGGGTGGGCGTCGCCGTCAGGCGAGCGCCGGCACCACCGGGCCGTGGAGGTGGGGGGACGATCGGGGGGTGGTTCGCACGAGGAATGAAACTCCTTCCGTGGCCGCCGACCGGGTTAGCTGACGGATTCGGGCGGGAAGTACGCCCTACCGCGGGCCGTGGCTCGCGGATTCACCCCGGTGTTGCTGTGGGTCCCCGGTTCGTATGCACGATTAGGCGGGTCGGTGCGGCGTCGCCGTCTGCGATCGAAAACCGCACCGGACGCGCCGACACTACCGGTGGGTACGCCTCAAGCCAAGCGCTCCCACCTGCGTAAACGTCGTCCGCGACTACGGATATCGGAACAGCCGGTTACTGACTTCACTCAATGGGGGCAAGGGTTCGAGCCGGCATCGGAAGGCGAAAAGCGGGCATTCGACCGGCCGACGCCCCGCAATTGTCGGGTCCGCTGACCGGTTGTGCGTCGAGCGCCCGTTTCCGGGCCGCACGTGAGCGGGCTCACCGCATTCGGGTAACGATTCGGTGGAGACGCCACTCAGCCGACCCGGGCCGGCCGCCAGCGGGCGCCGCGGACGACGGTGGGCACCGGGACTCGGCTGGCCGACGCGACGCGGGGGGCGGGCGACGGCCGCACCGCGGCGGCCGCCGCGTAGGTCTCGGCGGCCAGCGTCCGCGCCGCGTCGGCGGCGAGCTCCGCGTCCCGCCAGGCCTGTCGCTCCCGCTCGGCGCCCGCCTCCCAGGCCGCCCGTCGGCCGTCGCGGATCGTCCGGGCCAGCACGATCTCCTGCTCAGCCGGATGGCGACGCGGGTCCCACCCGTTGCGGTGGGCCAGCACGTCCGCGAGCTGCCGGGCGGTCAGGTCGCCCCGCCAGTGCGCCGCCATGGCGGCGTGGTGCAGCCAGCGCTCCCGCGCCGCGTACTCGGACGGGGTGTGTGGCGTGCGCGGCGCGGGCAGCGCGGCGGCGCCGGCCAGGCGGCGGGCGGCCGCCTCCGCCTCGTCGAAGGCCGCCCAGGCCCGCTCCGCCTCGTCCTGGACGACCAGCCACCGCTCGCGTCGCCGGCGGGCGGTCTGGGCGGCTCCGGCGGCGGCCACCGCCACCTCGTCGGCGTAGCGGGCGAGGTCCGCCCGGTGCAGCGCCTCCGCGTCGACCGGATCGGGTTCGAGGTCCGCCGCGCCGTCGCGGTCGGGGCGGGCGACGAGCACGGCGAGCAGGCCGAAGGCGGACACGAGCAGGGCCGACCAGATCGCGGCGGCCTCGGGGACGGCGGTGAGGAAGTGGTAGAGAACGGTCTGCGACATGGTCGGCACCTCACGGAGAAGACGTGGCGGGAAGGTCGCACGCCGGTCGGGGCGGGGCGCGGCCGCGGAACGGGCGCCGCCGGGCCGCCGAGGCGGGTGCGGGGTGAGGTTCGGTGGGTGCGGGGACGGGCCGGGGACCGCCCGTGCGGTCAGCGGGCGGGCGGGGCCCGGGGGCCGACCGGCGCCGGGTGCCGACCGGCCGGGACCGGCTCCCGGTGGCCGGGCCGCGCGACCGCGTCCCGGGGCGCGGGCTCCGGGACGCCGGTGGAGGGGGCCGGCCGCTCGGCGACGTCGACACGGCCCGGCCGCGCGGCGACCGGCGTGTCAGTCGGGGTACGCGACGTCAGGCCGACGGCCGGGCCGGCCGGTGTCGGGGCGGCCGTGGCGACCCCGGCGGGCAGTGTCGTAGCGCCGAGCGAGCAGGCGACGACCACGGCCAGGCTGGCCAACATGCGTGCCGCCCAGCGCGCCACCCACCACACGGGACAGGTAAGCGCGATCGGAAGCACGGGTACAAATTACCGCCGATCCCACCGCCGCGCACTCTCGGTCGGCGTGTCGTGACACCACCGACCAGGGTGGACGCGCCTCAGTCGGGGCCACGCCGCCCGGCGTACTCGATCGGGGTGGGGGTGCCGGCGTCGGCGGGTGACCTCGGCGCCGGCACGGACCGCGCCGGCGCGGCGGCGGCCGGCGTGGGGCGGGGCCGGCGCGGGCCGAGACGCCGCATCATCGGCACCTCCACCCAGCGGTGCAGGGCGGCGGCGAGCGCCAGGTTGAGCAGCAGGAAGCCGAGCACCGCGAGCGGGCCCCGCCACCCGGGCAGCCCGGTGCCCCAGTCGCCGGTGAGCCGCAGCACGGTCACCATGACCAGCACGTGGACCAGGTAGAAGGCGAAGGAGACCTCGCCCAGCCAGACCATCGTGCGGGACCGCCAGGGGGTCCACCGGCCCCGCACGTCGGCCTGCGCCGCCGCGGTGATCACCAGCAGGTACGCCACCGCGAGCAGCGCCGCCCAGAACTCGGCCCGGACCCAGAACGCGGCGACCACCCAGGTGCCGACGAAGAGCAGGCTGGCCACGGTCAGGTCGGGGCCGCGCCAGCGGTTGCGGCGCATCAGCTCTGCGGCGGCCGCGCCCATCCAGAACTCGAAGGACCGGGTGACCGGGAAGATCTGGGTGAACCACCACCGCTGCTCCTCGGGCACCAGCTGCTGCCCGGGCCACAGGGCGAGGATGAGCAGCGGCGCGGCGACCAGCACGACCCGCAGCGCCCGGGTACGGGCCCGACGCAGCCACGGCACCGCGAGCGGCAGGCACAGGTAGAAGGCCAGCTCGCAGGAGAGCGACCAGCTCACGTTGTTGACGCTGTAGAAGTAGCCGCCGAACGGTATCCACGCCTGGACCAGGAGGAGGTTGCCGAGGGCGGCCAGCCGCGGCACCGGGTCGGCGAACCAGGCCGCCACGGCCAGCGCCGCCAGGAAGGTGACCACGTGGTTCGGGTAGATCTTGGCGACCCGGCGCCACAGGAACGTCCGCCCCGGCTCGCCGTCGCGGTACGACCAGACCAGCACGAATCCACTGAGGATGAAGAAGAACTCGACCCCGGACAGGCCCAGGCTGAACGCCTTGTCGACCACCGCCTTGAGATCCGGCTCGGCGACGATCCGCATGGTGCCCGCGTGGAAGCCGAAGACCAGCAGAGCGGCGACCCAGCGCAACCCGGTCAGCGACGGCAGGCGCGGAGCGCGGGTGGTGGTCGGCGCACTGGTCATTCCGGGCACCCTACCCGCCGGGAGGAGCGGGGTGCCGAGGCCCGGCCGGGCCCCGGCGGGCGGCGGATAGGATTTCCGTTCCTGCCCGAGCGGACGCCCACCCGGCCCGCCGGACACGCCGTGCCAGTACGGAAGGTGACCAACCGGATGCACCAGCGGATCCTGCTCCGCGCCCGCAAGGGCCCGTTCGACGTCCTCACGCCGGAGGAGACGTTCGCCGGCAACTGGATCGGCGACAACACGGGCAACCTGGTCTTCAGCCACGCCGCGCACAAGCTGCTGGCCACCTCCACGGCGGAGATCACCGCGACCCGCAGCCCGGCCGACCCGCGCCTCGCCGACGAGATCAACGAACGGTACGACGTGTTCGTGGTCCCGCTGGCCAACGCCTTCCGCCGCAGCTTCGTGCACCGCCTCACCCCGATGACCCGGCTGATCGAGCGCCTGAAGATCCCGGTGGTGGTCCTCGGGGTCGGCGTGCAGACGAACGTCGACGGCGACCGGGAGTACCTGCGGCAGATCGACGAGCCGGTCAGCGCGTTCTGCCGGGCCGTGCTCGACCGGTCGCACAGCATCGGCGTACGCGGCGAGGTGACCGAGAGCTACCTGCGGACGCTCGGCTTCTCCGCGGTGGAGCAGATCGGCTGCCCGTCGATGTTCCTGCACGGCGACGCGTTCCGGCTGGACAAGCCCCGGGCCGAGCTGAGCACCGACGACCGGGTCGCGCTGACCATCTCCCCGTACGTCGCCTCGATGGCCGCCGTCGTCCGCCACCACCGGGAGCGCTACCCGAACCTCTGCTACGTGCCGCAGGACCTGCGCACCCTGGGCACCCTGCTCTACGGCGACGCGCCCGAACACCGGGGCAAGAGCGGCGAGATGCCGCTGCACACCTCGCACCCCCTCTTCGTCGAGGACAAGGTGCGGATGTTCGTCGACCCGTGGACCTGGATGGCGCACCTGGCCGACTACGACTTCGCCTTCGGCACCCGGATCCACGGCACCATCACCGCGCTGATCTCCGGCACCCCCGGCTACCTCTTCGCGCACGACTCGCGCACGCTGGAACTGGCCCGCTACTTCGACATCCCGCACCGGATCATGCGGGACGTGCCCGCCGACGTCGACGCCGCCGACCTCTACGCGGAGGCCGACTACACCGCGCTCAACTCCGGCCACAAGGCCCGCTTCGCGACGATCACCGCGTTCCTGGCCAAGCACGACCTCGGCACGTCGTTCGCCGACGGCGACAGCGCCGCCCGGTTCGACCAGCGGGTCCGCGAGACGGTGTTCCCGCCGGCCGTCCGACCGGTCGGCGCCGCCCCGCGCGAGGAGCTGCTGACCCGCATCGAGCGGCTGCGCGACGACAACCGCGCGCTCGCCGACACCGTCGACGCGCTGCGCGCCCAGGGGCTGCGCGAGCGGATCAAGCAGGCCGTACCGGGCCCGGTCCGCCGGATGCTGGGCCGCTGACCGTCGTACGCCTGTTCGATTCCGGGGTACGATCGGCGGCGTGTCCGACGTCGCGTACCAGCCCTCGATGCTCGACCTGGCCGAGCAGGGCCCGACCCTGGGCCCGCTCGCCGGGCCGACCGGGCCGCGCCGCTACGAGCTGAGCCGGGGCGCCTGGGTCGACCACCTGCCCGGCTGGGTGCGCGGCTCCGACGCGGTGCTCGACACGCTGCGGCGCGACGTCCCGTGGCGGGCCGAGCGCCGCACCATGTACGACACCGAGGTCGACGTGCCACGCCTGCTCTGCTGGTATGCCGCCGGCCGCCCGCTGCCGCACCCGGTGCTCACCGCCGCGCGCGACGCCCTGACCCGGCACTACGCGCCCGAACTGGGCGAGCCGTTCGTCACCGCCGGCATGTGCCTCTACCGCGACGGCCGGGACAGCGTCGCCTGGCACGGCGACACCCAGGGCCGCTCCGCGCACACCGACACGATGGTGGCGATCGTCTCGTTCGGCTCCCCCCGTCAGTTGCTGCTGCGTCCGCGCGGCGGCGGTGGCACCAGCCTGCGCTTCCCCCTCGGTCACGGCGACCTGGTGGTGATGGGCGGCTCCTGCCAGCGCACCTGGGAGCACGCCGTGCCGAAGACCGCCCGCCCGGTCGGCCCCCGGGTCAGCGTCCAGTTCCGACCCGCCGGGGTGGCCTGACCACCGGCCCGGGACCTCTCGTGGGCCGACTCCGTGCTAGAAACAACTCCCAGGGTCGATCACGCCCCCGTCACCCGACGACGGAAAGGGCGACCGATGACCCAGTCCCCCACCACCCGCCGGTCCCCGTGGGCCCTGCACGGCGACGGCCGCTCGGTACGCCCCGGCGACGTGGTCCGCCCCGACGAACGGCTCTCCTGGCCGCGCACCGTCGGCGTGGGCGTGCAGCACGTGGTCGCCATGTTCGGCGCCACCTTCACGGTTCCGCTGATCACCGGCTTCCCGCCGGCCACCACGCTCTTCTTCTCCGGCATCGGCACGCTGCTGTTCCTGCTGATCACCGGCAACCGGCTGCCGTCGTACCTCGGGTCGTCGTTCGCGTTCATCGCGCCGGTCCTGGCGGCCAAGACCGGCGGCGGGATCGGCGCCGCGCTCGGCGGCATCGTCGTCGCTGGCGTCGCGCTCGCCCTGGTCGGCGTGGTGGTCCACCTGGCCGGCGCCCGCTGGATCGACGCGCTGATGCCCCCGGTGGTCACCGGCGCGATCGTCGCGCTGATCGGCCTGAACCTCGCGCCGGTCGCCTGGGACGGCGGCGGCGCCGGCACCGGCGTCAAGGCGCAACCGCTGATCGCCCTGGTCACCCTGGCCGCGATCCTGGTCACCACCGTCGTCTTCCGCGGTTTCCTGGCCCGGCTGTCGATCCTGCTCGGCGTGGTGGTCGGCTGGGTGCTCGCCGCGCTGACCGGTCAGCTCGACCAGCAGGCGGTCAGCGGGTTGCGGCAGGCCGCCTGGGTGGGGCTGCCGGAGTTCCACACGCCGAGCTTCAGCCTCCGGGCCGTGGTCCTGGTCATCCCGGTGATCCTGGTGCTGATCGCGGAGAACGCGGGGCACGTCAAGGCGGTCGCCGCGATGACCGGCCGCAACCTCGACCGGGACATGGGCCGCGCTTTCCTCGGCGACGGCGTCGCCACCGTGCTCGCCGGCTCCGGCGGCGGCTCCGGCACCACCACGTACGCGGAGAACATCGGCGTGATGGCCGCCACCCGGGTCTACTCGACGGCCGCCTACTGGGTGGCCGGCGGCACCGCGATCCTGCTCGGGCTCTGCCCGAAGTTCGGCGCGCTGATCCTCACCGTGCCGGCCGGCGTGCTCGGCGGGGCCACCACCGCGTTGTACGGCTTGATCGCCATCCTGGGGGCCCGGATCTGGATCGAGGGGCGGGTCGACTTCCACGACCCGGTCAACCTGCTGACCGCCGCGGTCGCGGTGATCGTCGGCGCCGCCAACTACACGCTCACCGCCGGGGACCTGTCCTTCAACGGCATCGCCCTGGGCACCGCCGCCGCGCTGGTGATCTATCACGGCATGCGCCTGATCGCCCGCCTGCGCGGCACCACCCCGGAGTCCCGCCGAGGCCCCGAACCCGAACTCTGACCGGAAGCCGGCCGGGTCGGCCGGGCCGAGGCGAGTCGGCCGGGCCGAGGCGGGTCGGCCGGGCCGAGGCGGGTCGGCCGGGCCGAGGCGGGTCGGCCGGGCCGGACCGGGCCGGCTCCGCAGGGCCGGGGCCGCGGCGGCGCGCCTGCGCGAGGAACAGGTGCTCCGGGACCGGGACACCCACGGCTTCTCCCGCGGGACGGTTGACCATCGTCGGCCGATATACCGCTGAGTCATACTTATGACCCAGCGGTATATCGCTCTCTGGTGGTGTGCTCGCCCGCGCGGCTACCGACGGTGAGCATTCCGCCCGACGGCTGCCGCCCGTGCCCGATGCGGGCACCGGTCGCGGGTCGGTTCGGCCGGTCGAGGATGGCGCTGAACCGCTGCTCGGCGAGGCCGAGCCCCGCCGGGCGGGCGGGTGTGGGTCAGTCGCGGTCGATGTGGTGGCCGACCACGGTGGGGCCGAGCATCACGGCGAAACCGGAGCCGTCGCGACGCGGGTCGGCCGGCGGCAGCTCCACCGGGTCACCGTTGGCCGTGGCGCCCACCGGGCGGGGGCCGATCCAGGCCACCGACAGGTCCGTCTCACCCTTGAGGAACCGCTGGGCCCGTACGCCGCCGGTCGCCCGGCCCTTCGCCGGATAGGCCTTGAACGGCGTCACCTTCACCGTGGCGCCGGTCGAGGTGACCACCATCGGCTCGCCATGCGTCGCGTCGTCGGTGCGGACCGCGCCGAAGAAGACCACCCGAGCGCCGGCCGGCAGGCTGATGCCGGCCATCCCGCCCCCCTTGGGACCCTGCGGCCGGACCAGGGACGCCGGGAAACGCAGCAGCGCAGCCTCTGAGGAGACGAACGCCAGCGTCTCGGCGGCGTCGGTCAGCCAGGTCGCCCCGACCACCTCGTCGCCGTCACGCAGCGAGATCACCTCGAACTCGTCCGAGCGGACCGGCCAGTCCGGCGCGCAGACCTTCACCACGCCCTGCCGGGTGCCGAGCGCCAGGCCGGGTGACCCCGGCGCGGACGGACCCAGCGGGGCCAGCCCGACGACCGTCTCCCCCGGCTCCAACGGCACCAGCTCGGCGGCCGACATGCCGCCGCGCAGCGACACGGTGCCGGACTGCTCCGGCAGCACCGGCAACGGCAGGACGTCGATCTTGAACGCCCGGCCGGCGCTGGTCACCACCAGCACCCGGCCGCGGGCCGTGGAGTGGACGACGGCGCGTACCGCGTCGTGCTTGACCCGGCCGCTGCGCCGGCGCGCCTCGGCGGCCTCCTCCGACTCGGCCGCGGTGCGGGCCACCAGGCCGGTGGCGGAGAGGATCACCTGGCACGGGTCGTCGGCGACCTCCAGCGGGCCGGCCGGCACCGATGCCGCGAGGACCTCCTTGAGATCGCCGTCGACGAGCGTGGTGCGCCGCTCGGCGCCGAACTGCTTGACCACCGCGGCCAGCTCGTCCGAGACCAGCTTCCGCAGCACCTTCGGGTCGTCGAGGATCTTCGACAGCTCGGCGATCTCGCCGCGCAGCTTCTCCTGCTCCGCCTCCAGCTCCAGCCGGTCGTACCTGGTGAGCCGACGCAGCGGGGTGTCCAGGATGTAGCCGGCCTGAATCTCGGAGAGCTTGAACTTCTGCATCAGGCCGTCCTTGGCCGCCTGGGCGTCCTCGCTCGCCCGGATCAGCTTGACCACCCGGTCGATGTCGAGCAGCGCGACCAGCAGGCCGTCGACCAGGTGCAGCCGCTCCTCCCGCTTGCGCTTGCGGTAGGAGCTGCGGCGGGTCACCACCTCGTAGCGGTGCGACAGGAACACCTCGAGCAGCTCCTTGAGCCCGAGCGTGCGCGGCTGGCCGTCCACCAGCACCAGGTTGTTCACGCCGAACGACTGCTCCAGCGGGGTGAGCCGGTAGAGGTCGGCCAGCAGCGCCTGCGGGTTGACGCCGACCTTGCACTCGACGACGAGGCGGGTGCCGTTCTCCCGGTCGGTCAGGTCCTTGACGTCGGCGATGCCGGTCAGCCGCTTGGTCTTGTTGACCTCGTTGGTGATGGCCGCGATGACCTTCTCGGCGCCCACGCCGTAGGGCAGCTCGGTGACGGTGATGGCCTGCCGGCCGCGGCTGCCCTCCAGCGGACCGATCTGCACCCGGCCGCGCATCCGCACCACGCCGCGCCCGGTCTCGTACGCCCGGCGCACCTCGTCCAGGCCGAGCAGCAGCCCGCCGGTGGGCAGGTCTGGCCCGGGCACGAACTCCATGAGCTTGTCCAGCGTGGCGTCCGGGTGGTTGATCAGCCAGCGGGCGGCCTGCACCACCTCGCCCAGGTTGTGCGGGATCATGTTGGTCGCCATGCCGACCGCGATCCCGGACGCGCCGTTGACCAGCAGGTTCGGGAAGGCCGCCGGCAGCACGGTGGGCTGGGTCAGCGAGCCGTCGTAGTTGGGCTCGACGTCGACGGTGTCCTCACCCAGCTCGCCGGTGAGCAGCATCGCCTCCCGCGACATCCGGGCCTCGGTGTAGCGCGCCGCCGCCGGTCCGTCGTCCGGGGACCCGAAGTTGCCGTGCCCGTCGATGAGCGGGACGTTGAGCGAGAAGTCCTGCGCCAGCCGCACCATCGCGTCGTAGATCGCGGTGTCGCCGTGCGGGTGGTACTTGCCCATGACGTCACCGACGATCCGGGCGCTCTTGACGTGGCCCCGGTCCGGGCGGTGGCCCTGCTCGTACATCGACCAGAGGATGCGCCGGTGCACCGGCTTGAGCCCGTCCCGGGCGTCCGGCAGAGCCCGGGAGTGGATGACCGAGAACGCGTACTCCAGGTAGGAGTCCGAGACCTCGGTGACCAACGGGTTGTCGAAGACCCGGGCGCCGGCCTGGTCGAAGGCGGAGAGGTCCGCCTTGGCGCGGTCGTCCTTGCGGCGTGCCATGGTGCAGCTTCCTTCCGAAACGAACCCGAGGGTCAGGCGTCGATGGCGTCGCGGTCGACGCGGTCGGCGGAGTCGATCAGCCAGTTGCGACGTGGCTCGACCTTCTCCCCCATGAGCAGTTCGAGGATCCGCTCGGCGGCCTCGACGTCGTCGAGCGTGATCCGCCGGACCGCCCGGGTGGCCGGGTTCATGGTGGTGTCCCAGAGCTCGTCGGCGTCCATCTCACCGAGGCCCTTGAAGCGCGGGATCGGGGTGACGATCTGCTTGCCGGCCTTCTCCAGCTTGCGGACCGTCGCCTCCATCTCGGCCTGGGTGTAGGTGTAGACGGTCTGCGGGTTGCGCCCCCTGGTGGTGATCTTGTGCAGGGGCGGCATCGCCGCGTAGAGCCGGCCGGCCTCGATCAACGGTCGCATGTAACGGGCGAAAAGCGTGATCAGCAGCGTCCGGATGTGCGCGCCGTCGACGTCCGCGTCGGCCATGATCAGGACCCGGCCGTAGCGCATCGTGGACAGGTCGAACGTGCGGCCGGAGCCGGCTCCCAGCACCTGCACGATCGCGGCGCACTCGGCATTGTCCAGCACCTGCTGGAGGTTGGCCTTCTGCACGTTGAGGATCTTGCCGCGGATGGGCAGCAGCGCCTGGTATTCCGAGGAGCGGGCCATCCGGCTCGTACCCAACGCGCTGTCGCCCTCCACGATGAACAGCTCGCTGCGCTCGACGCCGGTGGCCCGGCAGTCGACCAGCTTCGCCGGCATCGCCGCGCCCTCCAGCGCGGTCTTGCGGCGGGCGGCGTCCTTCTGCTGCTTCTGGGTGAGCCGGACCCGGGCCGCGTCGACGATCTTCTGGAGCACCGTGCGGGCCTCGGCCTTGGTGCGGCGGTCCTCCAGCCAGCTCTTGAGGTGCGCCTCGACCAGGCCCTGGAGCACCTTGGTGATGCCGGCGGTGGACAGCTCGTCCTTGGTCTGCGAGGTGAACTGCGGCTCCGGGATGCGCACGTGCACCACCGCGGTCATGCCCTCCAGGACGTCGTCCAGGGTGGGCGCGTCCTCCTTGGGCTTGAGCAGGCCGCGGGTGGCGCGGGCGGCGTCGGCCAGGGTGCGGGCCAGGGCCCGCTCGAAGCCCTTGCGGTGGGTGCCGCCGTGGGCGTTGCGGATGGTGTTGGTGAAGCACTCGACGGTGCGTTCGTAGCCGGTGCCCCAGCGGAACGCGATCTCGACCTCGGCCCGGCGCTGCACGTTGGACTGCATCACGCCGTTGGCGTCGGCGGCGTTCTCGCGGTAGGTGCCCTCGCCGGTGACCAGCAGCGTGCCGGAGACCGGGCGGTCTCCGGCCGGGGAGAGGAACTCCACCATGTCGGTGAGGCCGTCGGGGAAGTGGAAGCGCTCCTCGACCGCCTCCTCGCCGGTCTCGTCGCGCAGCCGGTAGGCCACGCCGGGGACCAGGAAGGCGGTGTTGCGCAGCTTGAGCCGGACCGCCTCGGTGTCGAGCGCGGCCCCGGTCTCGAAGTAGCGGGGGTCGTGCCACCAGCGGATCGACGTGCCGGTGCGCTGGCCGCGCTTCATCGCGCCGACGATCTGCAGGCCGGGGCCGGGGGTGAACGGCGCGTCGGGGCCGTCGCCGTCGAAGATCCCTGGTACGCCGTGGCGGAACGACATGGCGTGGACCTTGCCGCCCCGGCGGACGGTGACGTCGAACCGGCGGGAGAGCGCGTTGACCGCGGAGGCGCCCACGCCGTGCAGGCCGCCGGAGGTCTTGTAGCCCGAACCGCCGAACTTGCCGCCGGCGTGCAGCCGGGTCAGCACCAGCTCGACGCCGGAGATGCCGGACTTGGCGTGCACGTCGGTGGGGATGCCCCGGCCGTCGTCGTCGACCTGGACCGAGCCGTCGGCGTGCAGGATCACGTCGACCTTCGTGGCGTGACCCGCGACACCCTCGTCGGTCGAGTTGTCGAGGATCTCGTTGACGAGGTGACCCACGCCACGACTGTCGGTCGACCCGATGTACATGCCGGGGCGTTTGCGGACGGCGTCGAGCCCCTCCAGGTGGGTGAGGTCGTCGGCGCCGTAGAGCGTCTCAGGCTGTGCGGTCAACTGGTCGTACTCCCAGGTCTCGGCGGTGGTGGTGCCGTTCACCGTGTGATCCCCCACGGCGATCGCCGGGCGCGGCGCGCCGGAGCGAGCCTAGCCCGGCGCTCCGACAGGTCCGTGTCACCGGGTGCGGTGCGTTGTCCGGTTACCCTGCGGGCCGGGTCGGTGCCGCCACCTGAGCCGGTGGCACCCGGAGCGGGGAGGCGTCCATGCACGTCAACGACACGAGCCAGGGATCGTCTTCCCGGCCGTCGGCCGAGGACGACGCGATCGGCCGGTTCGAGCGGCTCTACGCGGAGGCCGAGCGGGGTGCGGCCGAGGTGCCCTGGGACCTGGCGGCGCCGCATTCCCTGCTCGCGGAGTGGACCGCACGGGTGCGCCCGGACGGGTCCGGCCGCCGCGCGGTGGTGGTCGGGTGCGGCTTCGGCCGGGACGCCGAGCACCTGACCGGCCTCGGGTTCACGACGGTGGCCTTCGACGTCTCCCCGACCGCGGTGCGGGCGGCGCGGCGGCGGCACGCCGGATCGCCGGTCCGCTACGAGGTGGCCGACCTGTTCGACCCGCCGGCTGACTGGGCGGGCGGCTTCGACCTGGTGCTGGAGAGCATGAACGTGCAGGCGTTGCCGGTCGGGCTGCGCGCGCGGGCCACAGCCGCGGTGGGGCGGCTGGTGGCGCCGCGCGGGATGCTGCTGGTGATCGCGGCGGGCCGGCGCCCCGGCGACGCGGTGGACGGTCCGCCGTGGCCGCTGACCCGCGCCGAGGTCGAGTCGTTCGCCGCGGCGGGGCTCACGCCGGGGCCGGTCGAGGAGATCACCGCGCCGGACGGCGGGCTGCGGTGGCGCGCGGAGTTCCACCGTTCCTGAGCCGGTGTCGGGCCATTGACGCCCGTCACACGCCCGTGATCTGATCGCCTCCTTGAAGAATCTTTCACGTTTCGATGTGTGAGGGGGAGGTCGGGCATG
This sequence comes from Micromonospora sp. WMMA1996, assembly GCF_002573675.1. Lineage (NCBI taxonomy): Bacteria > Bacillati > Actinomycetota > Actinomycetes > Micromonosporales > Micromonosporaceae > Micromonospora > Micromonospora sp. WMMA1996. The sequence goes on from NZ_PDHU01000001.1 coordinate 3,463,761, forward strand.
TCCGTGTTCCGTCGTACCGTGCTCGCGGCGGCGATGGCCGCCGCCGCGGTGGCGCTGCCGGCCGCCGTGGCGCCGGCCCCGCCCGCCGCCGCGGCGCTGCCCACCGCAGCGGTGGCGTTGGGTGACAGCTTCATCAGCGGCGAGGGCGCCGGGGCGTACGCGCCGGTGGTCGACGTCAACGGGGTGGCCCAGGGCTTCCCCGGCTGGTCGGCGGCGAACGCCAACGCCTACTTCTGCCACCGCTCGCCGAACGCCTCACTGTTCCGGGCCGAGCTGCCGGGCATCGCCGCCCGCTTCAACCTGGCCTGCTCGGGCGGGCAGCCGTACGACATCGCCAACGCCTCGGCCACCCGGGCGAAGGGTCGGCAGGTGGCCGCCCAGCTCGACCAGCTGCGGGCGGTGGCGCAGACCCACGACATCGACCTGGTGCTGGTCGGCCTCGGCTCGAACAACAGCTCGTTCACCTTCGGCAGCGTGGCGGAGAAGTGCGCCAACCGGTTCATCGCCGACGCGTGGACCGGCTGGTGGGAGTTCTGGGCGTACCTGGGCGGCCCGGTGGAGCAGAAACCGTGCAGCGACGCCGACCTGGGCACGGCGGCGCAGTTCTCCGCCGCGACCGCGGAGACCACCGCCGCGCTGCGGCAGCTGCTCACCACGCTCGACCAGGTCGACGCCGACGGCCAGCACCGGGTGGTGTTCCAGGACTACACCAACCCGCTGCCGTACGAGCTGGACCAGAGCTACTGGAGCGAGGACAGCCGGGACGACACCCGGGACAAGTTCCGCGCCCTGGGCGCCGAGCGGTACGCGGCCGGCTGCCCGATCCACCGGGCCAGCCTGGCGCCCGGCCAGCGGTTCTCCCAGGGGCTCGGCACGCTGGTCAGTTCGGTGCGTGGCACGCTGGCCGCCGAGTTCCCGACCGACGACCTGGTCTACCTCAACGTGCAACGCGCGTTCGACGGCGCCCGGCTCTGCGAGTCGGCGGGGAGCCCGGCGAACGCCCTGGCCACCCCGATCCGCCTGATGGACGGCCCGACCGGCGTCTTCGTCACCAGCCTCTCCGGCTACGACAAGCTCGACATCCAGCGGATCGCGAACGCCTGCGGCACCTACTTCCAGACCTGCCAGGAGTCGTGGCACCCGAGCGCCGCCGGCCACCAGGTGCTCGGCCGGTGCCTGAGCGGCGCGGCGGCGACCGGCGCCCGCAGCGTGTCCTGCGTCCGCGCCCCGGACGGCACGGTCAGCGTCGGCTGACCCCGGTCGCCCGGCGTCCCGTTTCCCGGGGCGCCGGGCGGTCGGGCCCGGACGGCCGTGCCGAGCACGTGCGGCGAGGCCGGCGAGTCAGGCCCGGACCGCCGTGCCGAGTACGTGCGGCGAGGCCGGTGCCGGGAGTCCGGCCTCGGGGAAACGGAACCGGTCCAGCCCGGTGACGGTGAAGCCGGCGGCACCGATCGCCGCCACGGTGTCCCGGGCGGTGTGGCAGCCGGCGCAGAACAGCGGCCAGAGCGTCGCGTCGGCCACGCGTTGGGCCCGGCGCAGGCCCGGTGTCTGCGCCACCACGTGCTCGTAGAAGCGCAGCTCACCGCCGGGCCGGAGCACCCGGCGCGCCTCGGCCAGCGCCACCGCCTGGTCCGGCACCGAGCAGAGGACCAGGGAGAACACCACCGCGTCGGCGGCGCCGTCGGCGACCGGCAGCGCCTCGGCCAGGCCGGCGGCCACGGTCACCGGCACCCGGGCGGCGGGCGCGGCGGCGCGGGCCAGCGCGCGCAGGCGCGGCTCCGGCTCGACGGCGAGGACCCCGGTCACGGCCGGCGGGTAGTGCGGCAGGTTGCGTCCGTTGCCGGCGCCGACCTCGACCACCCGACCGCGCAGCCCGGCGACCAGCCGCCGCCGGTGCGCGGCGACGCCGGCCTCGTCCAGGGCGACGCTGGCCCGGGCGAAGAGCCGGGCGAAGATCGGGTGGGAGACGCCCATCAGCGACCGACCGGCGGAGCGCCGAGGCTGAGCAGGAGCGGGCCGGCCGGGCCGTCCACCAGGTCGCCGAGGCGCACCCCGTCGAGGACGGCGAGGAACGCGGCCTGGGCGCGGCGCAGCTCGCCGCGCAGTCGGCAGCCGGCGACCAGCGGGCAGGCCGGCTCGTGGCAGTTGACCACCTCGTCGTCGCCCTCGAAGGCCCGGACCACCTGGCCCACGGTCAGCTCGCCGGCGTGCTCGGCGAAGGCCACCCCGCCGGAGCGGCCCCGGATGGTCACCAGGACGCCGAGCCGCTGCAACCGTTGCACCACCTTGGCGACGTGGCTGCGGGGCAGCGCGAGCCGGGTGGCGAGTTCGTCCACCGTGGCGCGGACCGGGGACGCGGCGGTCAGCATGGCGATGCGCAGCGCCATGTCGGTCGACCGGTTGAGCCTCACGCCCCGACCCTAGCCAGTCGACGCCGTCCGCGACACGGGCAGATCGCCGCGCTGTCGGGGTGACCGGCGCCACGTCGGCCCCGGGACCTTCGACCCTAAAGCGGAATCTTGGATTCCTGTTTCGTGGTGATCGACCCGTTCGACGCCAGAAGGAGACTCAGTCGTGCTCTCGGAATCCTCCGCCGCCGTGGTGACGGCGACCCTGCCCGCCGTGCGGGCACACGGCGAGGCGATCACCGGCCGGTTCTACCAGCGGATGTTCGACGCCCACCCGGAGCTGCTCGACCTGTTCAACCGGGGCAACCAGGCGAACGGGCAGCAGAAGGCCGCCCTCGCCGCCGCCGTGGCCGCGTACGCCGGGCACCTGACCGGCGACGCCGGCGCGCCCTGGGGGCCGGTGCTGGACCGGATCGCGCACAAGCACGCCTCCCTCGGGATCACCGCCACCCAGTACCCGATCGTCGGCCGGCACCTGCTGGCCGCGGTCGGGGAGGTGCTCGGCGACGCCGTGACCCCGTCGGTCGCCGCCGCCTGGGACGAGGTCTACTGGCTGCTGGCGTGCGAGCTGATCGCCCGCGAGGCGCGCCTCTACGCCGGGGCCGGCGTGCCCGAGGGCGGCCCGGTCTGGCGGGACTGGCGGGTGACCGGCCGGGCCCGGGAGACCACCGACGTCGTCTCGTTCACCCTCGCGCCGGCCGACGGCGGCGTCGCGCCCGACTTCATCCCCGGCAGCTACGTCTCGGTGGCGGTCGACCTGGACGGTGGCCGGGGTCGGCAGATCCGCCAGTACAGCCTCTCCGGCCGGCCCGGCGCCGACCGGTGGCGGATCACCGTGAAGCGGGTACGCGGCACGGCCGGCACGCCTGACGGGCTGGTGTCCGGACACCTGCACGAGCGGGTGGCCGTCGGCGACACGCTCCGGTTGAGCCCGGCCTTCGGCGAGGTCGACGCCACCGGTGACGGCGGACCGCTGCTGCTGGTCAGCGCCGGCATCGGGCTCACCCCGGCGATGGCGGCGCTGGCCCGGTTGGCCGACCGCGACCCCTCCCGCGAGGTGACGGTGGCGCACGCGGACCGGACCCCCGCCGCGCACGCGTTGCGCCACGAGCTGCCCGCGCTCCAGGAACGGCTGCCGAATCTCACCGTCCAGCTCTGGTACGAGGACGCCGTCGGCGCGGACCTGCCCGGGCTCAAGGCGGAGGTGTCCCCCGGTCTGGTCGAGCCGGAGCGGATCCCGACCGTATCCGGGGTCTCGGCGCACCTGTGCGGGCCGATCCCGTTCATGAACGCGGTCCGCGCCGATCTGCTGCGGCGCGGAGTGCCGGCCGACCGGATCGCCTACGAGGTGTTCGGCCCGGGGATGCTGCCGGCCTGACCGACCCGGCGGGACGGGCCGCCACCGGCGCCGTCCCGCCGGCACCCCGAAACAGGACTCCACGGGCCCTTTTTCCAGCGAGAACGGCCGCCACGGCCGCGACCAGCGCATTCGTTGATCTCCACAGCGGAGATACGACGTTGCGGAGAAGTCGATGACCTTCAGGTTAGGGGCGGATCGCCGGGGTAGGGGTCCTCCCATGCGTGTCCTCGGCATCAATGCGATCTTCCACGACCCGGCCGCCGCCCTGGTCGTCGACGGCCGGGTGGTGGCCGCCGCCGAGGAGGAGCGGTTCAGCCGTCGCAAGCACGGCAAGCGACCCGTGCCCTTCTCCGCCTGGGAGCTGCCCGAGCTGGCCGCCGCCTGGTGCCTGGCCAGCGCGAACGTCGATGTGGACAGCCTGGACGCGGTCGCGTACTCGTTCGACCCCGGGCTCTGCCGCGACGCCGCCGACCTGGGCCTCGCCGACCCCTGGGACTGGCTGCGGGTCGACTACGCACGTCGCGCCCCGCAGTTCCTCGCCGCCGCGCTGCCCGGCCTCGACCCGGACAAGGTGCGCTTCGTGCCGCACCACGTGGCGCACGCCGCCTCCGCCGGGCTGGCCGCGCCGCCGGCCGGGGACGACACCGCGGTGCTCGTGCTCGACGGGCGGGGCGAGGTCGCCAGCCACCTGGCCGGCGTCTACCGGGACGGCCGGCTGACGCCGCTGCACTCCCAGCAGCTGCCCCACTCGCTCGGCCTGCTCTACGAGGACCTCACCCGGCACCTCGGCTTCCTGCACTCCAGCGACGAGTACAAGGTGATGGCGCTGGCCTCCTACGGCACACCGAAGCACCTGGACGCGCTGCGCGAGCCGGTCCGGGCCACCGACGACGGCGGCTTCCGGGTCGAGCCGGTCGACTGGGCGAGCCTGGCCAAGGCGGTCGCCCCCGGCACGGAGCCGGGCGAGGAGCACGCCGACCTGGCCGCGAGCGTCCAGCGGCGGCTGGAGGAGGTCGTCCTCGACCTGGCCCGTTGGCTCCACGACGCCTCCGGCGGCGCCGGCACGCTGGCCATGGCCGGCGGGGTGGCGTTGAACTGCGTCGCCAACGCCCGGATCGCGGCCGAGGGCCCGTACCGCGACGTCTGGGTGCAGCCGGCGGCCGGCGACGCGGGCACCGCGCTCGGCGCGGCCCTGCACGTCGCCGGCGAGCTGGGCGACCGGTCCGCCCCGATGACCGGGGCCGACCTCGGCCGGGGCTGGTCCGACGAGGAGTTGGAGGCGGAGCTGCGTCGGGCCGCGCTGCCGTACACCCGGCCGGTGTCGATCGCCGCCGAGGCGGCCCGGGTGCTCGCCGACAACGGCATCGTCGCCTGGTACCAGGGGCGCAGCGAGTACGGCCCGCGGGCGCTGGGGCACCGGTCGCTGCTCGCCCACCCCGGGGACCGGGACACCACCCGCCGGATGAACGACGTCAAGGGCCGCGAGCAGTTCCGCCCGATCGCGCCGATGGTGCGCGCGGAGCGCTTCGCGGACCTCTTCGAGGGGACCTACCCGAGCCCCTACATGCTCTTCGTGCACCGGGTGAAGCCGGCGTGGCGGGACCGGATCCCGGCGGTGACCCACGTCGACGGCACCGCCCGGGTGCAGACCGTGCACCCGGACACCGAGCCGCTGGTGGCCGAGCTGCTCGCCGAGTTCGAGCGGCGCACCGGCCTGCCGGTGGTGGTGAACACGTCCCTCAACACCGCCGGGCGCCCCATGGTGGACACCCCGCGCGAGGCCATGGAGCTGTTCGGTTCCGCGCCGGTGGACCTGCTCGCCCTGGGGCCGTTCGCGGTGCACCGCCGGGCGCTCGGCGGTGCCCGGTGATCAGCCTGGTGGTGCCGACGCTGGGCCGGCCCAGCCTGGCCACCCTGCTGGACGCGCTCGCCGCCCAGCTCGGCGGCGACGACGCACCGGCCGAGGTCGAACTGCTGGTGGTCGACGACCGGCGCGACGACACCGGCGAGCTGGCGGTGCCGGGAGCGCTGACCGCGTACGCGAAGGTGCTCACCGGACGCGGCGCGGGCCCGGCGGCGGCCCGCAACCTGGGCTGGCGGGCCGCCCGCGGCGAGTGGGTGGTCTTCCTCGACGACGACGTGGTGCCCGCGCCGGACTGGATCCGTCGGCTGCGCGCCGACCTGGCGGTGCCCGGCCGGGTCGGCGGTGTGCAGGGCGTGGTGCAGGTGCCGCTGCCGGCCCACCGGCGACCGACCGACTGGGAACGCGGCACCGCCGGGCTGGCCGAGGGTCGATGGATCACCGCCGACATGGCGTACCGCCGGGTCGCGCTCGCCGCCGTCGGCGGGTTCGACGAGCGGTTCCCGCGCGCCTACCGGGAGGACGCCGAGCTGGCCCACCGGGTCCGACGCGTCGGCTGGGAGCTGGTCCGGGGCCGACGGCGGGTGACCCACCCGGTCCGCCCGGAGAGCCGCTGGGTGAGCCTGCGCACCCAGCGGGGCAACGCCGACGACGCGCTGCTGCGCCGGCTCCACGGCCGTCGCTGGCGTGCCGAGTTGGATCTGCCGCCGGGTCGACGGCCCCGGCACGTGGCGGTCACCGCCGCCGGGGCGGTGGCGCTGGCCGCCGTCGCGGCCCGTGCCGTCACCCGACCGTCGTCCCGATCGCGGCGGGCGTCCGGCGTGCTCGGCGGGCTCGCCGCGCTCGGCTGGGCGGCCGGCACCGCCGAGTTCGCCCGGGCCCGGATCGCGCCCGGTCCGCGCACCCCGGACGAGGTCGCCACGATGGTCGCGACCAGCGCGCTGATCCCGCCGTTGGCGGTCGTCCACTGGGTACGCGGCTGGTGGCGCGCCCGCGCCCTGCCGGTCGGGGCCGAACGCTGATGTTTACCTCCTTGTCCCAGGGCAACTGTTCGCCCATGTCATCCACCGGTCCCTCGCTGTACGACGCGGTGCTGCTGGATCGGGACGGCACGCTGGTGGAGGACGTGCCGTACAACGGGGATCCGGAGAAGGTGCGGCCGGTGCCGGGGGCGCGGGAGGCGTTGGACCGGTTGCGGGCGGCCGGGTTGCGGTTGGCCGTGGTGACGAACCAGTCCGGGTTGGCGCGGGGGTGTTTCACCGCCGAGGACATGCGTCGGGTCCACGCCCGGGTCGAGGAGCTGCTCGGTCCGTTCGACCACTGGGCGATCTGCCCGCACGACGACGGAGACGGCTGCGCCTGCCGCAAGCCCGCGCCCGGGCTGGTGCACGAGGCGGCCGGCGCGCTCGGCACCGTCGCCACCCGCTGCGTGGTGGTCGGCGACATCGGACGGGACATGACGGCGGCGCTGGCCGCCGGCGCCGCCGGCGTGCTGGTGCCCACAGCGGTCACCCGGCCGGAGGAGGTGGCCGCCGCGCCGGCCGCCGCCGCGAGCCTGACCGGCGCGGTGGACGAGATTTTGCGCCGGATCCGGGCGGTGCGGGCGGCGACGCCCCGGACCACGCGGGCCGGCACGGTGCTCGTGGTCCGCAGCGACTCCGCCGGGGACGTGCTGGTCACCGGCCCCGGGATCCGCGCGGTCGCGGCCGGCGCGGACCGGGTGGTGCTCCTGTGCGGCCCCCGTGGCCGCGCCGCCGCCGAACTGCTGCCCGGCGTCGACGAGATCGTCGAATGGGCGCTGCCCTGGATCGACGGATCCCCCGAGCCGGTGGACCCGGAGGACATGCGGCGCCTCACCGCCGGGCTCGCCGCCGTCGGCGCCGACGACGCCGTCATCTTCACCAGCTTCCACCAGTCACCCCTGCCCCTGGCCCTGCTGCTGCGCCTCGCCGGCATCGCCCACATCAGCGCCATCAGCGACGACTACCCCGGCGCCCTGCTCGACGTCCGCCACCGCGTCCCCGCCGGCGTACCCGAACCCGAACGCGCCCTCTCCCTCGCCGCCGCCGCCGGCTACCCCCTGCCCTCCCACGACCAACCCGCACTGCGTCTGCGCACCGACCTGGACGCGCCGGTCCCGGACCGGCCGGCCGGCGACTACGTCGTGGTGCATCCGGGCGCGTCGGTGCCCGCCCGGGCCTGCCCGCCCCAGCACTGCGCGGAGATCGTGGCCGCGCTGGCCGCCGCCGGGCACCGGGTGCTGGTCACCGGCGGTCCCGACGAGCGGGAGCTGACCGCCCGGGTCGCCGCCGCCGGGGGTGTCGACCTCGGCGGGACGACCGGCCTGGCCGGGCTCGCCCGGCTGCTGGCGGACGCCCGCTGCGTGGTCGTCGGCAACACCGGACCGGCCCACCTCGCCGCCGCCGTCGGCACCCCGGTGGTCAGCCTCTTCGCCCCGACCGTCCCGTTCGGGCAGTGGGGGCCCTACCGGGTGCCCACGGTCCGCCTCGGCGACGCCGCCGCGCCCTGCCGCGACACCCGGGCCACCACCTGCCCGGTCCCCGGACACCCCTGCCTGGGCGGACTCGACCCGGCCCGGGTGGTCGCCGCCATCCGCACGCTGGCCCCCGGCTGACCCCGCCCGCACCACCACGACCACGACCGCAACCGCCCCGTCGCCGACGAGGAGAGAGATGAACGTTCTGCTGTGGCACGTGCACGGCTCGTGGACCACGTCGTTCGTCCACGGCAAACACCGCTACCTGGTACCCGTCACCCCCGACCGCGGCCCCTACGGACTCGGCCGCGCCCGCACCTACCCCTGGCCCGACAACGCCGTCGAGATCACCCCCGAGGACCTCGCCCACACCGACGTCGACCTGGTCATCCTGCAACGCCCCGAAGAACTCGACCTGGCCACCGAATGGCTGCGCCGCCGCCCCGGACGCGACCTGCCCGCGATCTACGTCGAACACAACACCCCCAAGGGCGACGTGCCCCACACCCGCCACCCCATGGCCGACCGCGACGACCTCCTGCTCACCCACGTCACCCACTTCAACGAACTCTTCTACGACAACGGCACCACCCGCACCACCGTCATCGAACACGGCGTCGTCCCCCCCACCACCGAATGGACCGGCGAACTCGACCGCCTCGCCGTGGTGATTAACGAGCCGGTACGCCGCTGGCGGATCACCGGCACCGACCTGATGCCGCGCTTCGCGGCGGTCGCGCCGCTGGACGTGTTCGGCATGGGTGTGGCCGGACTGCCCGAGGCGCTCGCCTCGGCCGGCGCGCCCGGCCTGCCGGTGAGCGGCCACGAGGACCTGCCGCAGCACGCCATGCACGCCGAACTGGCCCGGCGCCGCGCCTACCTGCACCTGTGCCGCTGGACCTCACTCGGGCTCAGCCTGATCGAGGCGATGACCATGGGCATGCCGGTGGTGGCCCTGGCCACCACCGAGGCGGTGGACGCCGTGCCGCCGGACGCCGGGGTGCTCTCCACCCGGGTGGAGACACTCGTCGACGCGGCGCGCTGGCTGACCGAGGACCGGGACGCCGCGCACCGGCTCGGTACGCGGGCCCGCGACGTGGCCAAGCAACGGTTCGGCCTGGACCGGTTCCTCGCCGACTGGGACCGGATCATGGAGGAGGAGACATGCGCATCGCGATGATTTCCGAGCACGCCAGCCCGCTCGCCGTCCTCGGCGAGGAGGACGCCGGTGGGCAGAACACCCACGTGGCGGAACTCGCGTCCGCGCTGGTCGACGCCGGCCACGACGTCCGCGTCTACACCCGCCGCGACTCCCCCGCGCTGCCCGAGGCGGTCCCCGCGCCGGACGGCTACCAGGTGTGGCACGTGCCGGCCGGCCCGGCCCGACGGGTGCCGAAGGACGACCTGCTGCCGCACATGGGCGAGTTCGGCAGTTGGCTGGCGGACACCTGGCGCCACGGCGGCTGGACCCCGGACGTGGCCCACGCGCACTTCTGGATGAGCGGGCTCGCCACCGTGCACGCCGGTCGCCGTACCGGGGTGCCGACCGTGCTGACGTACCACGCGCTCGGCAGCGTCAAGCGCCGCCACCAGGGCACCCGGGACACCAGTCCACCGGGGCGGGTCGGCTACGAGCGGGCGCTCGGCCGGGCCGTCGACCGGGTGGTCGTGCAGTGCGAGGACGAGGTCCGCGAACTGGTCCGGATGGGGGTGCCGAGGTCACGGATGGCGTTGGTCCCCTCCGGCGTCAACGAGGCGGTGTTCCGGCCCGACGGCCCGGTCGCGCCGCGCGACCCGGCCCGCCGCCGCATCCTCACCGTCGGCCGGATGGTCGAGCGCAAGGGCTTCCTCGACGTGGTCCGGGCGTTGCCCGCCGTCCCGGACGCCGAGTGCGTGGTGGTCGGCGGGCCGCCGGCCGACCTGCTCCCGGCGGACACGTTCGCCCGCCGGCTGTCCGCGCTGGCCGAGTCGTGCGGCGTGGCCGACCGGGTCCGGCTGCTCGGCGGCGTGCCGCGCGAGGAGATGGGCGCCTGGTACCGCTCGGCGGACGTGCTGGTCGCCGCCCCCTGGTACGAGCCGTTCGGGCTCACCCCGCTGGAGGCGATGGCCTGCGGCGTGCCGGTGATCGGCACCGACGTCGGCGGCATCGCCGACAGCGTGGTGGACGGGCTGACCGGTGACCTGGTGCCGCCGCGCGACCCGCGCGCGCTGGGCGCCGCGCTGCGCCGGCTGCTCGCCGACAACGTGCGCCGGTTCGCGTACGCCACCGCCGCGCTGGACCGCATCCGCAGCCGGTACTCGTGGAAGCGGTGCGCCGAGCAGCTCGGCGCGGTCTACGCCTCGGTGGCCGCCGCGACCCGTCCCGCGTCGGCGGTGGCCTGATGACCCCGCTCGACACGCTCGACGCGCACCTGTCCGGGCTGGCCGCGGCGCTGCTGCCGTACCGGCGGGAGGCGCAGCGGCTGGCGTCCTGGGGCAGCGAGCTGGCCTGGACGCTGGCCCGGGGCGGGCGGTTGCTGGTGGCCGGCAACGGCGGCAGCGCCGCCGAAGCCCAACACCTCACCGCCGAACTCGTCGGCAAACTCCGCCACGACCGCCAACCCCTGTCCGCCATCGCCCTGCACGCCGAAACCAGCGCCCTCACCGCCATCGGCAACGACTACGGATACGACGAAATCTTCGCCCGCCAGGTCCGCGCCCACGGCCGACCCGACGACCTCCTCCTGCTCCTGTCCACCAGCGGCACCAGCCCCAACCTCCTCACCGCCGCCCACGCCGCCCACGACACCGGCCTACGCTGCTGGGCCTTCACCGGCCCCGCCCCCAACCCCCTCGCCGACCTCTGCCACGACGCGCTGGCCGTGCCGTCGGACGACAGCCAGGTCGTGCAGGAGCTGCACCTGGTCTCCACGCACCTGCTCTGCGAGTACGTCGACCAGGCGTTGCCGCTGGTCCGGCAGCTGCCCCGCGCGCCCTGGCGGGAGCCGGCGCGCGCCGGCCGGTCACCGGAGGGCGGGCGGGACCGGGCCGGCCGGGACGGCCTGGTGCTGGCCTCGGTCGACGGTGTCGCGCCGCTCGGCGGCGGGCACGGGTCGAACGGGCACGGCGCGAACGGGCACCACCGCAACGGCGGCAGCACCGGCACCGGTTGGGTGGAGCCGTGAGCGGCCCGCTGGTGGTGGTCGGCGACGCGCTGCTGGACCGCGACGTCGACGGCACGGTCAGCCGGGTCTGCCCGGACGCCCCCGTGCCGGTGCTCGACGAACGCACCACCACCGACCGGCCCGGCGGCGCCGGCCTGGCCGCCCTGCTCGCCGCCGCCCAGGCCGGCGAGGTCGCGCTGGTCACCGCGCTCGCGGACGACGCCGGCGGCGCCCGCCTGGCCGAGCTGCTGGCCGGTGCCGGCGTCGACGTCTACCCGGTGCACCTGCCCGGCGCCACCGCCGAGAAGATCCGGCTCCGCTGCGGCGGGCAGACGCTGCTGCGGCTCGACCGGGGCGGCGATCCGCGGGCGCCCGGCGAGCCGTCGGAGGCGGTACGCGAACTGCTCGGCCGGGCGGGCGCGGTCCTGGTCAGCGACTACGGCCGAGGGCTGCTGCGGCAGCCGACGCTGCGCGCCGCCCTGGCCCGGGCGACCGCCCCGGTGGTCTGGGACCCGCATCCGCGCGGCGCCGCGGCGGTGCCGGGCACCCGGCTGACCACGCCGAACCTCGACGAGCTGCGCCGGCTCACCGGCGACGCGGGCGGAGGCTCGCCGCTCTCCACGGCCACCCGCGCCGGGCAGGAGCTGCGCCGCCGATGGCGGGTCGGCGCGGTCGCGGTGACGACCGGGCCGGACGGGGCGGTGCTCTGCCACGGGGGCGGGAGCCCGGTGGTGGTGCCACCGACGTCCGTGCCGGACCACGTCGAGGACACCTGCGGCGCCGGGGACCGGTTCGCGGCCACCGCCGCGCTGGCGCTCGGCGACGGCGCGTCGGTCACCGAGGCGGTCCGCGCGGCGGTCGAGGCGGCGTCGGCGTACGTGGCCGCCGGCGGTGCGGCCGGACTCGGCCGGGAACCGGCGCCGACGGCCCTGCCCGACGCCGCGCGCACCGCCGAGGACCTGGCCGGCACGGTACGCGCCGGCGGCGGCACCGTGGTCGCCACCGGCGGCTGCTTCGACATCCTGCACGCCGGACACCTGGCCACCCTGCGGGCGGCCCGCCGCCTCGGCGACTGCCTGATCGTCTGCCTCAACTCCGACCGCAGCGTCCGCGGACTCAAGGGCCCGGACCGTCCGGTCAACCCGGCCGAGGACCGGGCCCGGCTGCTGGCCGCGCTGGACTGCGTCGACGCGGTGGTGGTATTCGACGAGCCCACCCCGCACCAGGTGCTGGCCCGGCTGCGCCCGGACGTCTGGGTCAAGGGCGGCGACTACGACGCCGGGGAGCTGCCCGAGGCGGAGCTGGTCCGCCGCTGGGGCGGACGGGTGGTCACCGTCCCCTATCTGGCCGGCCGGTCCACCACCGGCACCATCTCCGCCGCGCGCCAGCGCGGCCTGCACCTCGTCAGGGGAGTCGTATGACCAGGCAGTGGAAGGACCGGACCGTCCTCGTCACGGGCGGGTCGAGCGGGCTCGGCGCGGCGGTGGTCGCCGCCGTGGCCAAGGCCGGCGGTCGACCGTACGTGCTGGACCGCCGGGCGCCGGCCGCCGGCGTGCCCTGGGTGGAGTGCGACCTGGCGGACACCCGCGCCGCCGAGGCGGCCACCCGGCAGATCGCCGAGCAGGCCGGCGGGCTCACCGGCGTGGTCACCGCCGCCGGCATGGACGTGCCCGGCCGGCTGGCCGACGTCGACGGTGTCACCTGGGACCGGATCGTGGCGATCAACCTGCTCGGCACCGCCGCGGTGGTCCGGGCCGCCCTGCCCGAGCTGGAGCGGACGCACGGCACGGTGGTGACCGTGGCCTCGACGCTCGGCGTGAAGGCGGTCGGCGACGCGACCGCGTACTGCGCGGCGAAGTTCGGGGTGGTGGGCTTCACCCGGTCGCTCGCCGCCGAGCTGGCCGGCCGGGTCGGGGTGACGCTGCTGATCCCGGGCGGCATGCGGACCGCCTTCTTCGACGACCGGGACGAGAAGTACAAGCCGGGCCCGGACGCGATCCTCAACGACCCGGCGGACACCGCCGAGGCGGTCATGTTCGCGCTGTCCCAGCCGCCCGGCTGCGCGGTGCGGGAGCTGGTGGTCTGCGCCGAGCAGGAGTCCTCGTACCCGTGATCCTCGTGCTGCGGGCGCTCGGCGTCGGTGACCTCGCCACCGGGGTGCCGGCGCTGCGCGCGCTGCGTGCCGCGTACCCCCGGGAGGAGCTGGCGCTGGTCGCGCCGCGCTGGCTGGCGCCGCTGGTCGACCTGGTCGGCGGCGTGGACCGGCAGGTCCACGCGGACGGGCTGGGCCACCTCGGGTGGTCCGGCCCGTCCCCGGAGCTGGCGGTGAACCTGCACGGGCGCGGCCCGCAGTCGCACCGGATGCTGGCCGCGCTCCGGCCCGGGCGGCTGCTGGCCTTCGCCAACCCCGAGGCCGGGACGGTCGACGGGCCGCCGTGGCGGGCCGACGAGCACGAGGTGGACCGCTGGTGCCGGATGCTGGCCTGGTACGGCGTGCCGGCCGACCGGTCGGACCTGGCGCTGCGCCGCCCCGACCCGGGCCCGCTGCCGGTCGGCGTCACCGTCGTGCACCCGGGCGCGAAGGCGGCGCGGCGGCGCTGGCCGGTGCCCCGCTTCGCCGGGGTGGCCCGGGAGCTGGCCGGGCGCGGGCACCGGGTGGTGGTCACCGGCGGCCCCGGCGAGCGGGACCTGGCCGCGGCGGTGGCCCGGGCGGCGGGGCTGCCGGCGGACGCCGTGCTGGCCGGCGCGACCGACGTGGGCGAGCTGGCCAGGCTGGTGGCGCACGCCCGGCTGGTGGTCTGCGGCGACACCGGTGTGGGGCACCTGGCCACCGCCTACGCCACCGCGTCGGTGCTGCTGTTCGGCCCGGTGCCGCCTGCGCAGTGGGGACCGCCGCCGGACCGGCCGTGGCACGACGCGCTCTGGGTCGGCCCGCACCCGCCCGCCGACGGTTCGGCGGTGCACCCGGCGTTGGCCGCGCTGGACGTGCCGGACGTGCTGGCCGCCGTGGGCCGGGTGGAGGCGGCCGCCGCCCGCCGCGCGGTGCCGGTCCAGGCGTCCGGCCCGCCACCCCTTGCTACCCGCCGGTAGCTTCGGCCCGTACGCTGGGCCGGTGAGCGGGGAGTACACGCAGGAGTACGTGGACGTCGACGGGGCGCGCCTCGGCGTGCAGATCTACCCGGAGCCGGCCGGGCCGCCCGGCGCGCCGGTGGTGCTGATCTGGCCGGCCATGGGTGTGCGGGCCCGCTACTACCGGCCGTTCGCCACCGCGCTGCGCGACGCCGGGCTCGCCGTGGTCGTGGCCGACCTGCGCGGCACCGGGGAGAGCACCCCCGCCCCCGCCCGCACCTGCCGGTACGGCTACGCCGACCTGGCCACCGACGTCGGCGCGGTGCTCGACGCGCTCAAGCCCCGACTGGACGGCCGCACCCGGCTGCTGCTCGGGCACTCGCTGGGCGGTCAGGTCGCCGTGCTGCACCAGGCGCTGCACGACGCCGACCGGGTGGACGGGCTGGCCCTGGTCGCGGTGGGCATCCCGTGGTGGCGCCGGTATCCGGGGCTGCGCGGCTGGGGCGTGCTGCCGTACACCCAGGGCATCGCGGCGGCGGCCCGACTGCTCGGCGTCTGGCCCGGCTGGGGGTTCGGCGGCCGGCAGGCGCGCGGCGTGATCCGGGACTGGGCGCACACCGCCCGCACCGGCCGGTTCCCGGCGCTGGACGGCGTCGACACGGAGGCCGCCGTGCGACGGATCCGCACCCCGGTGCTCGCGATCAGCGTCGACGACGACCAGTACACGCCGCACGAGACGCTGGACCACCTCTGCGGCAAGCTGGCCGCCGCGCCGGTGACCCGGCACCGCTACACGGTCGCCGAGGCCGGCGCGGCGCTGGACCACTTCACCTGGGTTCGTGCCGCCACGCCGCTGGCCGGCCGGGTCGCCGCCTTCGTCGACACGCTGCCGGCCCGCGATTCGCGGGCGTGAGCACGCCGAGGACGGGTATGCCGCACCGCCCGAACACGGCGGAGGGGGATCTGATGTCCGAACGGCACACCACGCTGCGCTCGATGCACGACCTGGGCCTGGCGGCCTGGTTCGGGGGCTCCCTGATGGGAGCGCTCGGCGTCAACGGCGCGGCGGCACGAATCGACGACTCGACCCAGCGGTTGCCGGTGGCCTCGGCCGGGTGGGCCCGCTGGACGCCGGTGAACGCGGCGGCGATCGGCGCGCACCTGGCCGGCGCGGTCGGCGAACTGGTCACCGAGAGCCCGCGGATGGCCCGACAGGCGGGGGTGGGAAAGGCCAGCGCGGTGAAGACCGGGCTGACCGTCGCCGCGCTGGCGGTGACCGGCTACAGCCGGCTGGTCGGCATGAAGCTGGAGAAGGCGGGCGGGCCGCCCGTCATGGGGACCACCGAGCCGCACCACCACACCCCGGCGAACGTCGCGGCCAACCAGCGGCAGATGAAGATGCTCCAGTGGGCGATCCCGGCGCTGACCGGCGCGCTGGTCGTGGTGACGGCGTACATGAGCGAGCAGCAGAAGCCGGGGCAGGTGTTCCGCGGCATGCTCAACCGGGCCGGCGGGATGCCGAAGAACCTCGGCAAGATGGCCGCCATGGGCGCGGCCGGGCGTTCCCTGGTCGGCGCGGCTCGCTGACCACCGCGCGGCCGGCGACCCACGTCGGGGCGGGCCGCCGGCCGCGCGGTGCGGGCCCCTACCCGACGTGTGCCGGACGACCGGCGCCGGGCGATCCAGGCAGGGTGAGGTGAGACCATGACGAACAGGGACGCCCCGGGCGAGGGGCGCGGGCCGGAGTCGGCCGCGCCGTGGGGCACCACCGACGGCTTCGACGCCGACCCGCCGTGGGGCGCGGGTGACCGCGACCCGATGGACGAGGGCAGTGAGGAGACCGCCGTACCCGAGGGCCGGCGCGGTGAGCGTCGCGCGGCCGGAGCCGGACCGGGCGGCCCGAAGGCGGGCCGGCACGGGTTCGGACCGGTCGAACCGACCCGGACGACCGAGGCGGGGCCGGGCGCGCCGCCCGATCCGGCCCCGTCGCGACGGACGTTCCCGGACGACCGGGCGGACGGCGACCTCGGCGACAACGCGCTGGAGGAGGCGACCGGGATGCGCCCGGAGACCCGCCCCTGAGCGTGACCGTCAGGAGCCGGTGCCGTCCTCACCCGGCCGGCCCGGCGCCGACGGCTCGTTGTCCGGCACCGGCGGGTCGGCCACCCGGTGCCCGGTGTCGTCCACCAGGTCCGGCGCCATGCTGCCGCCGTGCGCCTCCTCGGCCTCCCGGGTCGCCCGGGGGTCCCGGCCGGCCTCGTCGCGTCGTTCCTCCACGTGTCCCCCTCGCGTTCGTTCGTCGGCGACAGCGGCGGTACCCGGCGTCGGGGTGGGGAAACCTTCAGGCCCGCGCCGTGGCGGGGGCGACGTCGAGCAGGGCGGCGAGGCGGGCAGCGTCCCGTTGGGCCTGGTCGCCGCAGCAGTTGTTCATCAGCACGTGCAGCTCGGCGCTCTGGTCGGCCAGCTCGCGCAGCAGCACCGACCAGTGCCGCAGCTCCCGCTCGCCGTAGGCGTAACGGAACCGGTCCTGCTTGTCGCCGCTCTCCCAGGCGGTGCTGTGCCCGTGGAAGCGGATCACGGCCAGGTCGGTGGTGGCGACGAGGATCGGTGGCACCGAGGAGGCGTGCCCCTGCGGCATGTCCACACAGGCGTACCCGAGCCCGTTCTCGCGCAGGAACGTCACGGTGTCCACCACGGCGTCCTCGCTGAACCACGAGGAGTGTCGCAGCTCGACGGTGACCGGCCAGGGCCGGCACCGCCGCGCCGCGGCCAGGATCCGCCGCCGGGCCGCCTCGCCCCGGGCCAGCCAGGGCGGGAACTGCAACAGCACCGCGCCGAGCCGGTCTGCCGCCGCGAGCGGCGCCAGCGCCGCGTGGAACCGGTCCCACAGCTCGTCGTACGCCCCGGCGGGCAGGTCACGCCAGCGGACCCGGCTCGGCCCGCCGGCCGGCCGCAGGTCCCTGGGCAGCGCGTCGACCGGGGTGTGGTGGCCGGTGAAGAGCCGGAACGCCTTGACGTCGAAGGTGAACCCGGGTGGGGTGGCGGCGGCCCACGCCGCGGTCGTCTCCGGGGCCGGCACCGCGTAGTACGAGGTGTCCACCTCGACCAGACCGAAGTGCTCCGCGTACCAGCCCAGCCGGCCGGCCGGCGTGTTGACCCCGCGTGGGTACCAGCCGGAGCGGACCAGCATCTGGTCGGCCCACGAGGACGTGCCCACCTTGATGACACCCATGTCATTCAGTTCACCGCCACCCGGACGGATCGGCAACCGGAGGCTCCGGTGTGGAGCCTCGGAACTGTCGGTGCGGGGTCGTACGGTGACGTCGGGTCGTCGATCGGAAGGGCGGGCAGCATGGACGTCAGCGACGAGGTTCTCACCGGGGAGCGGGCGGATCTGCTCGCCGCCCTGCGCCGGCACCGCGGTTTCCTGCGGCAGACGGTGGCCGGGCTCGACGACGAGCAGGCGGCGCGCCGGAGCACGGTCAGCGCGCTGTGCCTCGGCGGGATCGTCAAGCACGTGGCGATCACGGAGCGGATGTGGGCCCGCTTCGCGGTGGGCGGGGCCGAGGCCATGAGCAGCGAGCCGGTCGACTGGGCCGGCCAGTTCCGGATGGATCCGACCGACACGCTGGCCGGGCTGCTCGCCGAGTTCGACCGGGTGGCCGCCGGGACCGACGCCCTGGTCGCCACGCTCGACCTGGACGCGGCGCACGCCCTGCCCGACCAGCCGTGGTTCGAGCGCGGCGCCGCGTGGACGGTGCGCCGGGTGCTGCTGCACCTGGTCGCCGAGATCGCCCAGCACGCGGGCCACGCCGACATCATCCGGGAGTCCATCGACGGGGCGAAGACGATGGGTTGACCGCCGACGTGACCCACCTCACCGTCGTGGCACGGGCGATCGTGTGACACCGGGCCAGGTGGCGGCGCTGAGGGTCACGAGATGGACGCACCCCGCCTGGACCAGGAAACCGTCGAGCGGCTGCTCGTCGGTTCCGCCGACGGGCCGCTGGCGCTGACCCGTCTGCTCGACGCCGTCCGGGTCCCGCCCGGCACCGGCGAGGTCAGCGGTGAGACCGCCGCGGTCGCCGCGTTCCGGGAGGCGCGGGCCGGCGCGGTCGTGGCGGCCCGACCAGCCGACCGGCAGCCGATCGGCGTACCGCGCGCGGCCCGGCCGACCGGCGGGTCCCGGCCGGGCGACCGGTGGCGGGCGGCCCCCCGGGGCGACACCGGGCGCCGGCCCGCACGACGGTTCGCCGGGTTGCTCGGCGGCAAGCTCGCGGTCGCCGCCGTGCTCGCGTCCCTCGGCGGCGGCGTGGCACTGGCCGCCGCCACCGGGAGCCTGCCCGGGCCCGCCGGCGACCGGACGCCGGCGGGCGACGCCTCCGGCGGCAGCCGGCCCGTCGCCGGACCGCTCCCGACGACGAGCCCGGGCGACCGGACCGGCGAGCCGACGCCCTCGGCGGCCGACCCGCTCGCGTCGGCCCGGCTCTGCACCGCCTACCACCGGCTGGCGGAGCCGGAGCGCGAGCGCGCCCTGGACACCCCGGCGTTCGCCGGCCTGGTCGCCGCCGCCGGCGGCCCCCGCCGGGTGCCCGGCTACTGCGCCGACCTGCTCCCCGGGGCGGCCGGTCCCGACGAATCCCGCCCGCCCGTCGGCCCCGGACCACCGGGTCCCGCGGGCTCCGGGCCCCCGGGACCGGACGGCTCGGGCCCGCCGCCGCAGCCGACCACCGCTGGCGGCTCCGGCCGCCCGCTCGGCCCGGCCGGCCCGCCGACCGGCCGACGCCCGGGCTGACGACCGGCTGCTAACGTGCCCCGGTGACCCCCCGGCGTCGCCGACTGGCGATCCTCCTGCGCCTGGCCGTGGTGCTCGGCGTGGTGGCCGGCATCGTGCTGACCGCGCTCGGCCCGGCCACGATCACCGGCCTGCTGCCCTACTTCACCATCCAGAGCAACGTGGCGGTCGGCGTCTTCGCCGGCTACACCGCCTGGTGCGCGCTGCGCGACCGGCCGGAGCCGCCGAGCGTGCTCAAGGGCGCGGTGACGCTCTACATCACCATCACGGGCACGGTCTACCACCTGGTGCTGGCGAACCCGGCCAGCCCGTTCGCCATGGTCCAGCCGCACCGGGAGCCGGGCGAGTGGTGGGGCAACCAGTTCCTGCACACCGTGGTGCCGCTGCTCGCGATCGCCGACTGGGCGCTGTTCGACCGGCGCGGCCGACTGCGTCCCCGGTACGCCGCCTGGTGGCTGGTCTTCCCGCTGGCGTACCTCGGTTTCGCGCTGGTGCGCGGGCTGGTCGTGCACCGCTACCCGTACCCGTTCCTCGACGCGGGGCAGCTCGGCTACGACGGCGTCGGGGTGAGCGCGGTCGGGTTCGCCGTCGTGTTCTGGCTGTTGGGTCTGCTCTTCGTGGGCGTCGACCGGCTGCTCGTCCGACGCCGGGGCGCCGCACCGGAGCAGCCGACGCGGGAAGACCCGGCGCTACGGCAGCCCACCGCGTCCGGCTGAACTCCGACGGGTCAGGCGGCGCGCCGCATGCCCGCCTGGTCACCGACTCGGGCCCGCCGTCCGCTGCCCCGCTCCCGGCCGTACGAGTCGGTCCGGCCCCAGCGGCCCGGCACGTCGAGCAGCTCGATCCGGCCGTAGCCGGTCGGGATCGCGGGGTCGACCAGCAGGTTCTCCCCGCACGGACGCAGCCCGAGCATCGTCGACAGCAGCATCAGCAGGCCGCCGGAGGCCCACGACTGGGGGCGACCCGCCGCTGGCAACTGGACCGGGTACTTGGTGAGGGCGCGCGGGTAGCCGGCGATCACCTCCGGGACCGATCCGCCGAGCGTCTCGGCCGCGGCGAACACGCCGGCGGCGATCTGGGCCGCCTCCGCGTCGAAGCCGTACCGGCGCAGGCCGGCCGCGACGAGCGCGTTGTCCGACGGCCAGACCGCGCCGAGGTGCGCGCCGACCGGGTTGTACGGCCGCTGGCCGTCGGCGTAGGTGCGTACGCCCCAGCCGGAGAAGAGGTCCGGCCCGCACAGGTGCGCGGCCAGCGCGTCGGCCCGGTCCGGCTCGACGATGCCGCTCCACAGCAGGTGTCCGAGACCGGAGGTGAGCGCGTCGACCGGCTCGCCGTCCGGGGTGAGGGCCAGCGCGTAGTAGCCCCGGTGCGGCAGCCAGAAGTCCCGGTTGAACCGCTCGCGCAGGCGCGCCGCGTCGGCCTCCAGCTGCTCGGCGTACTCCGGGTCGTCCCAGAACTCCCGGGCCAGCCGGGCGCCCCGGACCCGCGCGTCGTACGCGTAGCCCTGGAGTTCGCACGTGGCCCGGGGGAACGGGGGCTCGACGCCGGTGCGGTCGACGATCGCGTCCGGCGAGTTCCGCCAGGTCTGGTTCGCCACCCCGTTGACCGTGTTGCGCGGCTGGTAGCGCAGGTAGCCGTCGCCGTACGGGTCGCCGTAGTCGGTCAGCCAGTCCAGCGCCATCCGGGCCGGGTGGCGCAGCTGCCGGACCAGGTCGGCGTCGCCGGTCCACCGCTCGTACTCGTCGAGCAGCACGACGAAGAGCGGGGTGGTGTCGGCCGCACCGTAGTAGAGGGCGGTGGGCTGCTCGTCGAACGCGGCCGCCTCGCCGTACCGCAGCTCGCTGAGGATCTTGCCGGGTTCCTCGTCGTGGTAGTCGTCGAGCTGGCCGCCCTGCAACAGCGCGAGCATGCGCAGCGTGGCCGGCGTCAGCTCGGGCGTGAACGCCAGCGTCTCCAGGCAGGTGACCAGGGCGTCGCGGCCATAGAGCGTCATCGCCCAGGGCAACCCGCCGACCGGCACCCGGTCGGTGTACGCCAGCGGCGTGTAGCGCAGCGCGGCCAGGTCGGCCAACGCCTGCCGGTAGGCGGCGCCGAGGGCCGCCCGGTCGGCGACGAGGTGCGGCGCCTGGTCGAACCAGTGCCGCAGGTCGTCGCGCATGCCCTCGCGGACGTGCTGGCGGTGGGACTCGATGTCGGCGCGCAGGTCGCGTCCCCCGGCGCCGTGGATGACCATGCCGACGTGCAGGTCGGTCTGCCACTGGCCGTCCGGCTCGATGCGGATCCGGAACGTCATGCCGCGCCCGTCGACCTCCACCGGCGCGGTGCTGGAGACGTACGTCTCCCGGGTGAACCGGCCCCGCTCGTAGCGGATCCGCAGCTGGCGCCCGTCGGTGTCGGCGACGACGACCGGTTCGCGCGGCACGGGTCGCAGGATCTCGGCGGTGTCGGCGAAGTCGCTGCCGATCTCCATCCGCACGGTGAACTCGGCCGGCCGGGCGGAGTGGTTCAGCACCGTGATCCGCTCGTCGAACGCCTCGTCGATGGAGCGGTGCCGGATGACCGAGACGTCCGCGTCGACGTAGTGGCTCGCGGTGCCGGGCACCAGCACGAAGCGGGTCTCGAAGTAGGTCAGGTCGTCGCGGGACAGCGCCTGCAACCGCTCGCCGTCGACGGTCAGCACCCAGTGCGAGAGGAACCGGGTGTCGAAGGAGAAGAGCCCGATCGGGGCGCACGGGTCGGCCTCCATGTCGCCCTGCGCGTCGCCCATCGCGAACGCGTTGCCGTTGAGGACGGAGACCAGTTCCTGTTTCATCGGGCGCCCACCCGGTAGGGGAAGTCGGCGACGTCCCGGGGGTGCCGGGCGTCGGGCGGGCCGGGGAAGAGCCGGCGCAGCGTCATGAGCAGCTTCAGGTTGCCCTGCACGGTGAGGTCGTTGCGCAGCAGCGCGGCGGCCAGGTGCAGCCGTCCGGCCGCGATCCGGTCGAAGACCTCCCGGTCGGCGCGGACCACCAGTTCCGCCTCCTCGGCCAGCCGGGCCACCTGGACGTCCTGCCGGTCGATGGTCAGATACCAGTGCTCGGTGTGCCCACCGTCCCGCAGGTCCAGGCGGATCGTGCCGGAGGTGGTCTCGGGCAGCTCCGGATGCCGGCCGGCCGCTCCTCGGGCCAGGTGCTCCGCGGCGGAGGCGCTCATCCGGTCCCCTTCCTCGTCGTGCCGTTCCCGCAGCGTCCCCGGGAGGCGGGTGAGGCGAACTCACCCGGTGCGGGTGAGTGGGGCGGCCGCGCGGGGTACCGGGACGGGCATGTGGACGACCGGGGACGCCACCGCCGACCGGGTGCTGCTCGCGCTGCTGACCATGCAGCGGGAGTCCTGGGAGCAGGGGATCACCGGCCAGGCGCTGCTCGACCTCGGGCTGCCGGAGGCGGCGGTGCTGGTCGCCGACGCGGCGGTGACCCGCCGGCGGCCGGACGGGCGGCTCGGCGAGTGGGCCGGCTCGGTGGGGGCGGTGAACGGCGCCGCGTGCGGCGAGGTGGTCCGGCACGCGGCCGTCGCGACCGGGGACCCGAGGTACGCCGCCGCGTTGGACGCGCAGCTCGACTGGCTCGCGCGCCGGGCGCCCCGGGCTGCCGACGGCACGCTGTTCCACCTGCTCGACGGCCGTCAGGTGTAGGCCGACACGGTCTACATGACGGTGCCGCTGCTGGCCCTGACCGGCCACACGGAGCTGGCCGCCGCACAGGTCACCGGGCACCGCCGGCGACTGCACGACCCCCGCACCGGCCTGTACGCGGCCCGCTGGGACGAGGACCGGGGCGAGCTGGACCGGCCGGAGCCCTGGGGCACCGGCAACGGCTGGGTGGTCGCCGGGATCGCCCGGGCGCTGCGCCCGGCGGCGGTCTGGCCGGCCGGGCTCCGCGCCGAGCTGGCCGGGCACGCCGAGGAGATGCTCACCGCCTGTCTGGCGTACCGGACCGACGACGGGCTCTTCCCCGACGTGCTCGACGACCCCGGCACGTTCCGCGAGGCGAACACGGCCCAACTGCTCGGGTACGCGGCACTGACCGGGGTGGCCGACGGCTGGCTGTCCCGCTCGTGGCTCGACGTGGGGGCGGACCTGCTGGCCGCCGCCGCCCGCCGCGTCGACGGGCCCGGACGGGTGACCGGGGTCAGCGGGGCGCCGGACTTCGCCGCGCCGGGCACCTCCCCCGAGGCACAGGCCTGTCACCTGCTCGGGCACGCCGCGCTGCGCCGCGCCCGGGACGCGGTCAGCGCCGGATGAGCCCGCGCACGTACGCGGCCTGACCGACGTGCTGGAGGTCGTCGTCGAGCACGCTGACCAGCCGTACGCCGAGGGTGACCGGCGGGTCCCAGTTGTCGTCCACGACCCGGTCCAGGTCGGCCGGCCCCAACCCGCGCAGGTAGGCCAGGCTGCGGTCCACCACCGCGCGGTGGTAGTCGCGCAGCACGCCGCCGTCGTCCGGGCGGACCGCCGCGATCTGCTCGGGGCCGTGGCCGTAGCCGGTGTCGTCCGGGTCGGGACGCAGGCCGCACCGCCGCGCCCAGTCGCCGCCGACCCAGAGCTGCTCCTTGCCCATCACGTCGGCGACGTGATGGTCCTGGATCCGGGTCAGGTGCCAGACCAGCCAGCCGACCGGGTTCGCCCCGTCCACCGGGGCCTGCCGCAACTGCTCCGGGCCGAGCCCGTCGAGCGCGCCGGCGACCAGGTCGGGCAGCCGCCCGTACCCCTCGGTCAGCAGATCGTTCACGTCCACGTGCCCTCACTCCCCCACCGTCTCGTACCGTCCCCCGGGCAGTACCGCCCAGCGGGCGGGGCAAACCTCCGCTCTAGGGTGATCGGGTGGTCGCGGCGCTGGAGCTGTATCTCGACACCGACGCCACCCGGCGGGTCCGGGTGCTGTGGGACCTGCTGGAGTCCGAGGGGGTGCCGAGCATGCGCTCGCTGCTGGCCCAGCGGCACCGCCCGCACGTCTCGCTGGCGGTCGCGCCCCGCCTCGACCCGCGGCAGGTGGCCGAGGCGCTCGCCGGGACGGTGGTCGCCGCGCCGCTGCGGTTGGAGTTCCAGCATGCCGGCCAGTTCGTCGGACGCGTGCTGTGGCTCGGGCCGGCGCCCACGCCGGAGCTGCTGGCCCACCACGCGGACGTGCACGAGCGGCTGGCCCGGGCCGGGGTCGGCGTGGTGGAGCACTACCGGCCGGGTCGCTGGGTGCCGCACTGCACGCTCTCCATGCGGGTGCCGAACCCGCTGATGGGCGCCGCGGTGCGCCGCTGCCTGGAGATCCTGCCGCTGACCGCCACCGTGGTCGGCGCCGCGGTGACCGACCACGCCCGCGACATCTCCCACCCGCTGCCCTGACCGCGACGGCCGGCTGTCCGGCACGGGGCCTAGACTGGGCGGATGAGGTGGAGCCGGTGACCGGCGGGGACGCGACAGGACCCGGCTACGGTCACGGCTGCCTCGCCTACGCCGACCCGGCCGCGCTGCACGCGCTGGAGGTCGACCAGGTCACCGCCGGGCTCGCCGCGGGCGAACAGGTCTGGCTGGTCGGCCCGGAGGAGCCCGAGGTGACGGCCCGGCGGCTGACGACGGTGCCCGGGTTCACCGCCGCGCGGCGTCGCGGCGACGTGCGGCTGCTCGCCGTCGGCCAGGCCTACCGACATGACGAGGTGGTCGATCCCGGCACGCAGGTCCGGGCGTACGTGCGGGCCACCACCGAGGCGTTGACCGCCGGTTACACCGGCCTTCGGGTGGTGGCCGAGGCGACCGGCCTGGTGCGCACCGCCGCCCAGCGGGACGCCTTCGCCCGCTACGAGCACCGCATCGACCACTGGATGCGGCACCGGCCGATGTCGGCGGTCTGCGCGTACGACCGGCGGGTGCTGGGCGACGCGGCGATCGCCGAGCTGGCCTGCCTGCACGCGCAGACCAACGCCGAGGTGCTGTTCCGGCTGCACGCCGGCGGCGACGACGCGGCGGTGGCGCTCGGGGGCGAGCTGGACCCGTCCAACCACCTGCTCTTCGCCACCGCGTTGGAGCGGGCCGACCCGCGTCCGGAGGCGGGCCGGCTGGTGTTCGACGCGTCCCACCTGCACTTCGTCGACCACCGCAGCCTGCTGCGCCTGCGCGATCACGCCCGCCGCCACGACGCCGTCGCGGTGTTGCGCACCCGCCGCACGGCCCCGGCCCGGCTGGTGGAGCTGCTGGGCCTGACCGGGATCCGGGTCGAGGTGGTCCGATGAGGACCGGTGCGGCCGCCGGTCACACCGGCTACTTCCACGAGGCGCTCCTCTACGACTCCGACGACGAGTTGCTGGCCGTCGTCCTGCCGTTCCTGCGGGGCGGCGTCGAGGCGGGCGAACCCACGGTGGTGGGCCTGGGTGGGCGCAACGCCGACCTGGTCCGTCGGGCGTTGCCCACCGGCGCCGACGTCACGTTCCTGCCCGGCGGGGACGTCTACGCCCGGCCGACCGGCGCGATCCGCGCCTACCGCGAGCTGCTCGGCTCCCACGTGGCCGCCGGCGCCCCGCAGATCCGCATCGTCGGCGAGCTGCCGGCGGTTCTGTTCGGGGCGACCTGGGACGCGTGGGCGCGCTACGAGTCGGCGATCAACCACGCCTACGACGACTTCCCGCTGTGGAGCATGTGCGCCTACGACCGTCGGGTCGCGCCGCCGCACGTGCTGGCCGACGTGGCGCGGACGCATCCGCGGGTCGCCACCCCGGACGGTCGACACGAACCGACCGGTGTCTACACCGAGCCCGCGACCTACCTGTCCGAGTGCCGGCCCGCGCCGCTCGACCCGGTGCAGCACACGGTGCCGGAGGTCGAGCTGTCCGACCCGACGCCCGCCCGGGCCCGTGCGGCGGTCCGCGCCGCCGACCGGGGCCTGCTTCCGCCCGACGACCTCGACGACCTGGTGATGGCCGTCAGCGAGGTGGTGTGCAACGCGCTGCGGCACGGCACGACGCCGGTGTGCCTGCGCCTCTGGCGCGCCCCCGACCGGCTGGTGGTGGCCGTGCACGACCGTGGTCCCGGCCCGAAGGACCCGTACGCCGGGCTGCTGCCGGCGGGCGACGGGAGCGAGGGCGGCCTGGGCCTGTGGATCACCCACCAGAGCTGCGACCACGTGACGCACCACCGGGACGCGGACGGTTTCACCATCCGACTGACGGTCGGGAATCCCCACTTCCCGGTCTGACTCGCGGATCAGGGGGCGGGGCGGGGCGAGACGCGCGCGCGGACACGGTACCGTAGCGCCTCATCGTGCCCTGCGGCCTGGCGCTGGCGAACCGACGGAGGATGGCGCATGTCCAACGGTGAGGAACCGTTCGCACCCCACGACGACGTGTCCGCACGCCCCCGGTTCGACCCGGCGCTGCGCGGCTACGACAAGCGTCAGGTGGACCGGTACGTCGAGCAGATGGACGGCGAGGTGAACGCGCTGACCGCCGCCCGGGACCGGGCGTACGCGCAGGTGCGGGAGCTGACCGCGCAGGTGCAGCGGGCGCAGGCCGAGGCGGTCGAGCTGCGGGACCGCCCGACGGCGGTGGACCGGGCCTCGTTCCGCGACCTGGGGCCGATGGTCGACCAGATCCTCGACCTGGCCGAGAAGCAGGCCGGCCAGATCACCGAGATGGCCACCCGACGCGCGGAGGACCACCAGGCGCAGGCGGAGAAGGTGCTGACCGCCGCCCAGGAGCAGGCCGCCCGGGAACGGCGCGAGCTGGACGAGGAGCTGTCCGCCCGCCGGGCCGAGCAGGAGCGGGTGGACGAGGAGCGGCGGGCCACCGCGCAGGCGGAGCTGACCGCCGTGCGCGAGCTGGCGGAGAAGCTGCGCACCGAGGGCCAGGCCGCGCACGACCGGGCCCAGCAGGAGGCGAAGCGGCTCACCGAGCAGAGCGCCCAGCAGGTCGAGCAGGCCCGGTCCGCGTCCGAGGCGCTGGTGAAGGCCGCGCGTACCCAGATCCAGCAGGAGGTGCAGGCCACCCGCAGCAAGGCCCAGCAGGAGCTGGCCCAGTGGCAGGCCACCATGGCGCGGGAACTGGACGAGCGGCGGGCCGCGGCGGAACAGGAGCTGGCCGACCGGGCGAGCGCCGCCGAGCGGGACATCGCCGCCCTGGTCGCCGAGGCCCAGCAGTACGCCACCGAGGTGCGGGAGCGGGCCGACGAGGAGACCGCGGCGCACCAGGAGCAGCTCGCCACCGTGCAGCGGGAGGTCCAGCAGCGGCAGGAGGCGCTGGCCCGGCTCACGTCCGAGCTGGAGACCGTCGGCGCGCAGTTGGAGGAGACCCGCGGCGAGATCGCCGCGATCGAGCGGGCCGGCGCGGAGCTGGAGGAGCGGCTGGTCGGCGTACGCCGGGACCTGGCCGCCGAGACCAAGCGGCTGGACGAGGCGCGACGCGCGGCGGAGCTGGCCGAGCAGCACGCCAAGGAGACCCGGGCCCGGGTGCAGCGGGAGGCCAAGCGGGTCGCCGACCTGGCCGCGGCGGCGGTGATGGCGGCCGCCGCGGGCGGCGGGGAGACCGCCGAGTACCCGCAGGTGGGCGCGCGTCCGGCCGCCGCCCCGGCGGCGGCGTCCGAGCCGGCGCCGGCGGCGCGCGTCGACGCCGATCGGGCCGAGACGGACCCGGGCGACACCGATCGGCCGACCGCCGAGCCCTTCATCGAGCGGCTGGACGGGCCGAGCTTCGACGCCTTCGCGGTGCGGACTCCGGCGCCGCGCCCGGTGCCGGAGGCGGAGACCACCGGTCCGGAGACCGGGGTGCGTGCCCCGGCCTGAGCGGGACACCGGACCTTGCCACCATCCTTTGCCATATGCAAATATCTGCATCGATGTGTAGGGCAGGACTCGATCCTTCACGGGGGTTGGTGGACATGCGAAAAGCATCCTCGATCGGCGCGGCCGTCGTCCTGACCGTCGCCGCGGCGGGTGTCGCGGTGGTCGGCGCCGCCGCACCGGCCAGCGCGAGTTGCAGTCACTCGCACTCCAACGTCGACCCGAAGTTCGGCCAGCTCTTCAACGCCACCAACGTCAACATCCGCACCGGCCCGCACACCACCTGCGGCTCCCTCGGCTACGGCCAGCTGAGCCACAGCGTCGACTTCCACTGCTTCGCCAGCGGCGACCGGGTCAGCGCGAACGGTCACACCACCTACACCTGGACCTATCTGCGGGACACCACCACCGGCGTCTCCGGCTGGGTCGCCGATGCCCTGCTCGACAACCTCGGCGGCAACGTCGCCTGCTGACCGGTCCGTGCGGCGCGGGCCGGGCGGGCAGAATCAGCGGGCATGACCGGAGTCGGCCTGCACCCGCCCGTCGAGCCCTACGCCACCCACCGCCTGCCGGCCGGTGACGGCCACGTCCTGCACGTGGAGGAGGTGGGGCGGCCGGACGGCGTACCGGTGGCCTTCCTGCACGGCGGGCCGGGCGGCGGCCTGGTGCCGGCGGCCCGGCGGTTCTTCGACCCGGCGCGCTACCGGGCGGTCCTGTTCGACCAGCGCGGCGCGGGTCGCAGCACCCCGTTCGGCGGGCTCGCGGCCAACACCACCTGGCACTTGGTGGCCGACCTGGAGACGATCCGGCGGCACCTCGGGATCGCCTCCTGGATGGTCTTCGGTGGGTCGTGGGGGGCCACGCTCGGGCTGGCCTACGCACAGACCCACCCGGAGCGGGTGACCGGTCTGGTGCTGCGCGGCGTGCTGCTGCTGCGCCGTAGCGAGCGGGAGTGGTTCTACCAGGGCGGCCTGCGCCACCTGCAACCCGAGGAGTGGGACCGGTTCGTCGCCCCGATCCCGCCGACCGAGCGGGACGACGTGCTGGCCGCCTACCACCGGCGGCTGCACGGCCCGGACCAGGCGCAGGCCCGGGCCTCCGCCCGGGCCTGGGGGCGGTGGGAGGCGGTCAACTCGTCGCTGCGGCCCGACCCGGAGCTGCTCGCCCACCTCACCGCCGACGGGCAGGCGCTGCCGATCGCCCGGATCCTGTCCCACTACGCGTTGCACGGCGGCTTCCTCGCCGAGGGGCAACTGCTCGACGGGGTGGACCGGATCCGCCACCTGCCCGCCGTGATCGTCAACGGCCGGTACGACCTGTGCTGCCCGCCGGTGTCCGCGTACGACCTGGCCCGGCGGTGGCCGGAGGCGGAGCTGCGGATCGTGCCGGACGCCGGGCACTCGGCGGCGGAGCCGGGCATCGCCCGGGAGCTGCTGCGCGCCACCGACCGGGTCGCCGACCTCGTCGGCTGAGCCGGCACGTCATCGGGCCAGCAGGTCGCGGATCGGCTCGCCGATGGCCGGATCGACCGGGAAGCGGGACTCCAGCCAGTGGAGCATCGCCCGGGCGGCGGCGCGGTTGTGCCGGTAGCCGGGCACCAGTTCGGCCAGGGGCAGCACCTCCGGCGGGTACGCCTGCTCGACCCGGCGGCTCGGGTCGAACGGGTCCCGCCGATGCGCGGCCGGCGCGGTGAGGCGCAGCAGGGCCAACGCCCGGTCCACCGCGTACGTCTGGATGAACCGCGCCGCGGTGAGCCGCTCGCCGCGCAGTTCGCGGTGCAGGCCGACGTACAGGTTGGTGAGCGCCTCGTTGAGGTGGAACTCGACCGTGTCGTACGGGGTGGGCGCGCCGGCCGGCGCGCCGGCGGCGGCGAGGCCGGGCGGCGCGTCGGGGCGCTGCCAGACCACCCGCGCCCCGGTGAACGGGAGCCGGGCCAGCTCGGCCACGGTGAAGATCGCGTACTCGACGAAGATGCCGTCGGCGTAGCGCGCCTTGCGGCCGTTGCGCTCGTTGGCGAAGCTGTACGCCACCGGGCAGGGCGCGCTCAGCCAGTCGGTGTCCTCGGCGTAGCGGGCCACCGCACCGTCCGCGACGACCAGGAAGAAGTCGAGGTCGGAGTGGTCGTCGAGCCGGTCGTGGTCCACCCCGGCCGAGCCGAGGCCGAGCAGCGCCACGGCGTCCGGCCGGGTGGCGAGGTGGGTGGCGAGGTCGTCGAGCCGACGCAGCATCGGGTGCATGCCGTCGCCCCTTCCGTGAAGAGTCGACGTTTCATCCCGCTCGGCCCTGCACGCCGCCGGGGTCGCGACACCGATGCCGCCCATTGTGCGTCGGACCCCCGACACCGTGCCACCCGGAGCCTGGTCATCGGGCGGCGCCGCTGGCAAGATCGACCGGGTGACGGGTGCGCTCTACGCGGTCAGTGACCTCCACGTGTCGTACGCGGAGAACCGGGCCGTGGTGGACGGCCTGCGGCCGGAGACGGCGGACGACTGGCTGATCGTCGCCGGTGACGTCGGCGAGGTGTTCGCCGACGTCGAGCGGACGCTGCGGCTGCTGCGCGACCGGTTCGCCACGGTCATCTGGGCGCCCGGCAACCACGAGCTGTGGACCCACCCCACCGACCCGGTGACGCTGCGCGGGGTGGCGCGCTACGAGGCGCTCGTCGGGATGTGCCGCGACCTCGGCGTGCTCACCCCGGAGGACGACTTCCCGGTGTTCCGGGGCGTCGGCGGGCCGGTCACCGTGGCGCCGCTGTTCGTGCTCTACGACTACTCCTTCCGCGCCCCCGGCACCGCCACGAAGGAGGACTCGCTGGCCGCCGCCTACGCCGCCGGCGTGGTGTGCACCGACGAGATGCTGCTGCACCCCGACCCGTACCCGGACCGGGAGTCCTGGTGCCGGGCCCGGCTGGCGGTGACCGAGCGGCGGCTGGCCGCCACCGACCCGACGCTGCCGACGGTGCTGGTCAGCCACTGGCCGCTGGTCCGCCAGCCCACCGAGGTGCTCTGGTATCCGGAGTTCGCCCAGTGGTGCGGCACCGACCGCACCGCCGACTGGCACGTGCGGCACCGGGCGGCCGTCGCGGTCTACGGGCACCTGCACATCCCGCGCACCACCCGGTACGACGGGGTGCGCTTCGAGGAGGTGTCGCTGGGCTACCCGCGCGAGTGGGGGCGGCGGGGCGGCGAGCCCCGGCCGATGCGACGCGTCCTCGGCGACGACACGTGATCGAGGCGCTGCTGCCGGCGGGCACCGTCGCGGTCGAGGCGTACGCCGACGTGCCCGGCGAGCCGCCGTACCCCGGCGAGGAGGACCTGGTCGCCCGCGCGGTGGACGGCCGCCGCCGGGAGTTCGTCACCGCCCGGCGCTGCGCGCGGGACGCGCTGGCCGAGCTCGGGTACGCGCCGGCGCCGATCCGCCCCGGCCCGCGACGGGAGCCGATCTGGCCGGCCGGGGTGGTGGGCAGCATCACCCACTGCGCCGGCTACCGGGCCGCGGCGGTGGCCGCGGGCACCTCGCTCGCCGGGTTGGGCATCGACGCCGAACCGCACGAGCCGCTGCCCGACGGGGTCGCGGGCGCGGTCACCGCCGCCGGCGAGCCGGAGCACCTGGGCGGACTGCGGGCCGCCCACCCGACGGTGCACTGGGACCGGCTGCTGTTCAGCGCCAAGGAGTCGGTCTACAAGGCGTGGTACCCGTTGACCGGGCGCTGGCTCGGCTTCGAGGACGCGGAGCTGACCATCGATCCGGCCGGCCGGTTCGTCGCCCGGGTGCTGGTCGACGGCGCCCGGGCCGACGGGGGGCCGCCGCTGCGCGTGCTCCACGGTCGCTGGCTGGTCGCGCGCGGACTGGTGGTGACCGCCGTCGCGGTGTCCGCCGGTTCGTCCTTGTTTGCCCGGCCCGACCCGGGGTAGGGGCCTGAGGACCTGGTCATTTCGCCGCAGGGAGGACAGGTCCTGATGGATTCCAGCAAGCCCGCCCAGGTCGTCAAGGGTGTCGTCGAAGCCGCCGTCGAGAAGGTCGGCGACGCGCTGACCCCGGACGTGCCGGGCGCGCCGGGCAGCGCGCCGCCGTCGCTCGACGAGCCCACCGCGCCGCACGGCCCGCTGCCGCCCAAGGACGAGCAGGGCGCACCGGACACCCGCACCCCGACCGGCGCCGAGACCGGCGTCCCGAAGATCGCCAAGGGGCAGCAGGGGGCGTATCTCACCACCGCCAACGGCGCGCGACTGCGCGACACCGACCACTCGCTGAAGGCCGGCCCCCGCGGTCCGGTGCTGTTGCAGGACCACCACCTGCGCGAAAAGATCATGCACTTCGACCACGAGCGGATCCCGGAGCGGGTGGTGCACGCCCGGGGCGCCGGCGCGCACGGCGTGTTCGTCGCCAACGGCGCCGCCGAGGAGGTCACCCGCGCCGGGTTCCTGAAGAAGGGCCGGGAGACGCCGGTCTTCGTCCGCTTCTCCACCGTGCTGGGCTCGCGCGGGTCGGCCGACACGGTGCGCGACACCCGGGGCTTCGCCACCAAGTTCTACACCGACGAGGGCACGTTCGACCTGGTCGGCAACAACATGCCGGTCTTCTTCATCCAGGACGCGATCAAGTTTCCGGACATCATCCACGCCGGCAAGCCGCACCCGGACCGGGAGATCCCGCAGGCGCAGAGCGCGCACGACACGTTCTGGGACTTCGTCTCGCTGCACACCGAGGCGCAGCACCACACCATCTGGAACATGTCCGACCGGGGCATCCCGCGGTCCTACCGGACCATGGAGGGCTTCGGCGTGCACACCTTCCGCCTGGTGAACGAAGCCGGCGCGACGGTGCTGGTCAAGTTCCACTGGAAGCCGAAGCTCGGCGTGCACTCGCTGGAGTGGGAGGAGGCGCAGCTGATCAACGGGATCGACCCGGACTTCCACCGCCGCGACCTCTACGACGCCATCGAGGCCGGCGCGTACCCGGAGTGGGAGCTGGGCATCCAGGTCTTCCCGGACACCCCGGAGGAGACGTTCGCCGGGATCGACCTGCTCGACCCGACGAAGATCGTGCCGGAGGAGCTGGCGCCGGTGCAGCCGATCGGCCGGCTCACGCTCAACCGGACCCCGCGCAACTTCTTCGCCGAGACCGAGCAGGTGGCGTTCCACGTGGGCCACCTGCCGCCCGGCATCGACGTCACCAACGACCCGCTGTTGCAGGGCCGGCTCTTCTCGTACCTGGACACGCAGCTGACCCGGCTGGGCGGGCCGAACTTCACCCAGATCCCGATCAACCGGCCGCACGCCGACGTCAACGACATGCTCCGCGACGGTTTCCACCAGCAGGCGGTGCACGCCGGGGTGGCGCCGTACCGGCCGAACTCGCTCGACGGCGGCAACCCGTTCCCGGCCGGCGACCGCGAGCACGCGTTCGTGGACGTCCCGGTGACCGTGGCCGAGGCGCCCAAGGTCCGGGCCGCGCCGGCGTCCTTCGACGACCACTACAGCCAGGTCCGGCTCTTCTGGGCGAGCATGTCGCCGGTGGAGAAGGAGCACATCGTCCGGGCGTACACGTTCGAGCTGGGCAAGTGCTACCACCAGGCGATCAAGGAGCGGCAGCTGCAGAGCCTGGCCAACATCGACCCGGTGCTGTGCGAGCAGGTCGCCACCGGTCTGGGCCTGCCCGCGCCGCAGCCCACCGTGCCGCTGGCGGAGGTGCAGCCCAGCCCGGCGCTGTCCCAGGTCGGCCGGGAGTGGCCGGCCGACGGTCGGATGGTCGGCATCGTGGTCGACGCCGACGGCGACCTGGACGACGTCGCCGAGGTCCAGCGTGCGGTGTTCGCCGCCGGCATGGTGCCGCTGCTGATCGCCGCGCACGGCGGCACGGTCGGCGGGCTGCCGGTGCAGCGCACGTTCGCCACCGCCCGCTCGGTCGAGTTCGACGCGGTCCTGCTGGCCGGCGCCCCGGCGCCGGCGCCGGACGCGCTGCCGGCCCGCGACGCCAAGGCCGGCGCGACGGGTTCATCCACCGTCGACCCGCGGGTGCTGCTGCTGGTCGAGGAGGCGTGGCGGCACGCCAAGGCGATCGGCGCGTGGGGCGCCGGCGCGGAGGCGCTGCGGCAGGCCGGCGTGGCCGGTTCGCCCGGCGTGGTCACCGAGGGCTCCGGCGCGGAGGTGCTCACCGCCGTGCAGGGGCTGATGGCGGCACACCGGGTCTGGGAGCGGTTCCCGGCCTCGGTCGCCTGACCGACGCAGCGACGAGGGGCGGTCCGCCACGGGCGGGCCGCCCCTCGCCGTTTCTTTCATTGACCTGTCTCAGTATTGCAGCATGACATCGCTCACTGCCATGATGACCGTCGATTTCTTTCCCTCTTCCGAAGGAACGGTCCCATGGCGCCCTCCCGCCGCACCCTGATCCGGTCCGCGCTCGCCGGATCCGCGCTCGCCGCACTCCCCGACCTCGCGCTCTCCCCCGCTCCGGCCGCCGCCGCCAGCCCGCCGGGCGACGTGGTCGGGAAGGTCACCGTCGGCTACCAGGGCTGGTTCACCTGTCCGGGTGACGGCGCCCCGATCGGCGGTTGGTGGCACTGGAGTCGGGACCGGTTCCAGTCCCCCTCACCGGCCAACACGACCATCGTCTCCTGGCCGGACATGCGCGAGTACGACCGCGGCTACGCCACCGCGTACCCCAACCGCGGTGACGGCCGACCGGCCACGCTCTTCTCCTCCTACGACCAGCAGACCGTGGACACCCACTTCCGCTGGATGCGGGAGCACGGCTGCGACACCGCCGCGCTGCAACGGTTCAACCCGTTCGGCGACGAGGGGCCGACCCGCGACGCCATGGCGGCGAAGGTCCGGTCGGCGGCCGAACGCTTCGGCCGCACGTTCTACGTCATGTACGACGTCACCGGCTGGACGGCCATGCAGTCGCAGCTCAAGGAGGACTGGGCCACCCGGATGTCGGCGCACACCGCGTCACCGGCGTACGCCCGGCAGAACGGCCGGCCGGTCGTCTGCGTGTGGGGATTCGGCTTCGCCGACGACGGCCGCCCCTTCGCCCCCGCCGCCTGCCTGGACGTGGTGCGGTGGCTCAGGGCGCAGGGCTGCTACGTGATCGGCGGGGTGCCCACCTACTGGCGGCAGGGGATCAACGACTCCCGGCCCGGCTTCGGCGACGTCTACCGCGCGTTCGACATGCTGTCGCCGTGGATGGTCGGGCGCACCGGCACGCTCGACGGGCTGGACTGGTTCCACGACAACGTCAACGTCCCCGACCTGGCCGACTGCGCCGCCCACGGCATCGACTACCAGCCCTGCGTGATGCCCGGCGACCTGTCCGCCGGGCACCGGCGGCACGGCGACTTCTACTGGCGACACCTGTACAACATGGTGCGGCTGGGCGCCCAGGGTCTCTACGTGTCGATGTTCGACGAGTTCAACGAGGGCAACCAGATCGCCAAGACGAGCGAGACCGGCGCGACCACCCCGGCGGGTGTGGGGATCCGGGCCCTCGACGAGGACGGCACCGCCTGCTCGGCCGACTACTATCTGCGGATCACCGCCGACGGTGGCCGGATGCTCAAGGGACAGTTGGCGCTCACCGCGACGCGCCCCACCCCGCCGGTGGTCGGGGGTGGGCAGCCACCCGCCGGCGACCTGGCGGCCGGCCGGCCGGCGACCGCGAGCAGCCAGCAGAACGGCCCGTACGGCGCCGGCAACGTCGTCGACGGCGACCGGGGCAGCTACTGGGAGTCGGCGAACGGCGCATTTCCCCAGTGGTGGCAGGTCGACCTGGGCGCGAGCCACCCGGTCACCCGCCTGGTGCTCGCGCTGCCGCCCGGGTGGGAGAGCCGGACCCAGACGCTGTCCGTGCAGGGCAGCGTCGACGGCACCGACTTCGCCACGCTCACCGGGCCGACCGGCGTCCGCTTCGACCCGGCGACCGGCAACGAGGCGACGGTGACGTTCTCCGCCACCTCCGTCCGCCACCTGCGGGTGCGGTTCACCGCCAACACCGGCTGGCCGGCAGGGCAGCTCGCGCACCTGTCCGCGTACGCCGTGTAGTTCATCGACGGACATCGTTGACGGCTTAGTTAATACTCTTTAATATTTGGTCCACCTCGAGGAAGACCCCTGTCCACCCCCGTCCCCCGGGAAGGCCCCTCGATGCCCAGACCCCACCTCCGGCGCCGCCTCGTCGCCGGTGCGCTCTCGCTGGCCACCACCGTCGCCACCCTCGCCCTCGCCCCGTCCGCCGCCGAGGCGGTCGTGCTGCCGAACAACTTCAAGAGTGTCGGCTACCTGCCGTCGTGGAGCGGCAGCGTCAACACCGTCCAGTACGGCAAGCTCACCCACGTCAACTACGCCTTCGTGCTGCCCAACGGCGACGGCAGCCTGCGCGCGGTGGAGAACCCGAGCAAGCTCTCCTCGCTGGTCTCGCTCGGGCACGCCAACAACGTGAAGGTCTCCATCGCGATCGGCGGCTGGAACGACGGCGACGACTCCGCGTTCGAGGCGCTCGCCGCCACCTCCGGCGCCCGCGGCGCGTTCGTGAACAACGTGGTCGCCTTCGTCAACCAGTACAACCTCGACGGCGTCGACATCGACTGGGAGTATCCCGACCCGGGAACGTCGGCCAACAACTACACGCTGCTGATGCAACAGCTCGGCAGCGCCCTGCACAGCCGGGGCAAGCTGCTCACCGCCGCGGTGGTCGCCGAGGGCTACTACGTCACCGGCGTCCCGACCGCCGTCTTCGGCTCGGTCGACTGGCTCAACATCATGGCGTACGACGGCGGCAGCCCGCACGCCAACTACGACTGGTCGATCGCCGCGGTCAACGGGTGGAAGGCACGCGGCCTGCCGGCGGCCAAGGCGGTGCTCGGCGTGCCGTTCTACAGCCGGCCCGGCTACTACACCTACGCCGCACTGGTCGGGATGGACCCGGCCAACGCCAACCGGGACTGCACCACCGCCGGTGGCGCGCAGCAGTGCTACAACGGCGTACCGACCGTCAGGCGCAAGACGCAGTGGGCCATGGCGAACGCCGGCGGCATGATGAACTGGGAGCTGTCGCAGGACACCACCGGCTCGACCTCGCTGGTCGGCGCGATCTACGACACGGCCACCGGCGGCGGCACGCCACCGGAGTCCGGGCGCACCGGGCCGATCACCGGCATCGCCGGCAAGTGCGTCGACGTCGCCGCCGCGGGCACCGCCAACGGCACCGCGATCCAGCTCTACGGCTGCAACGGCACCGCCGCGCAGAACTGGACCGTGGCCGGCGACGGCACGCTGCGGGCGCTGGGCAAGTGCCTCGACGTGACCAGCGCCGGCACCGCGAACGGCACGAAGATCCAGCTCTGGGACTGCAACGGCACCGCCGCCCAGGTCTGGCAGGCGCAGAGCAACGGCACGCTGCGCAACCCGGTGTCCAACCGGTGCCTGGACGCCACCGGCAACAGCTCCGCCGACGGCACCCGGCTGCAGATCTGGGACTGCTTCGGCGGCGCCAACCAGGTCTGGCGGCTGCCGGCCTGACCGCCCGACACGTCCCCTCCGCACCGCGCCGGTGCGGCGGGGACGCCCGTCACCAGCGGTTGCGCGCCTCCTCGGCCCAGCCGGTCAGGCCGTCGAGGTCGACGCGCTCGCCGTCGTCGGTGGCCGCCCAGCCGGTGAAGTGCCCGAAGCACTGGTGCGTCTCCCCGGCCAGCACGAGCAGGTTGGTGCGCGCCACCCGCTCGTGGAACGGGTGGAACGTGACGTCCACCCGGTCGCCGGTGATCCGCCACGGCCGCAGCCAGTCGGACCGGTCGTAGCGCCAGGTGAGATCGGCGCCGATCTTGTGCAGCCGGCCGTCGACGAAGACCGCGTTCTCGGTCGAACCGGTGCCGTCGGTCCACTTCCCGCCGAGCTGGATCGCGCGACCCGGGCCGCAGCCGGCCGCCCAGTTCCAGCGCACCGCGTACGGCCACTTGCCGCGCCCGTGGTCGAGCACCGCGAACGAGTCGGCGCCGACCGGGTGGTCCGTGCCGTCGATGCGGATCGAGCCCCGCACCGGGCGGCCGACGTCCTTGACCGTGTACTGGAACCGGCGGGTGCTCCACGGCACCACCACGCCGAGCGACTCGTGCCCCGGCGGCAGCGGCACCACCAGGTCGACCTCGACGCCGGGCGCCGTGGCCCGCACGGTGCTGCCGTCGACCCCCTGGTCGATGTCGATGGTCAGCCCGCCACCGCGGGCCCGGACCAGGCCCGCGCCGCTGACCGCTGGGAACTCCGTACCCCGGGCGAACGGCACGACCGCCTCGGCGACGGTCTCCCGGCGGGTGCGCCGGTCGAGCAGGTAGAGGCTCTGCACACCGGCGTAGTCCAGCGAGGACGCGACCAGACCGAGGACGTGTGTCGGAGTGACCACGCCCCAGTGCTCCCACCGCTTGGCCCGACCCCAGCCGCGCAGGTGGGACCGGTGCAGGGGGCGCCGGCTCCAGCCGACCGCCGCCGGGTTCAGCCGGCCGTCCGGCCGGCACAGGTCGACCGGCTCGGTGATCTCCCGCTCGTGCGTCATCGCCGCAGGCTACCGGGCGGCCCGGCGGATCGGCGTCGGCCGTTCCGCCGGGCCGCCGGCGGTCAGCGGCCCCGCTTGGCCCGGCAGATCTCCACCGGCAGGGCGGGCGCGCCGTCGACCGGTGCCGGGTCCTCCGGGGTGGCCGCGATGCCACCGGCCGCGATCCGGTCCAGCGTGGCCAGCCCGGCCGCGTCGATCTGGCCGAAGACGGTGTAGTTGGGGCGCAGCGCCGAGTCGGACTGGACCAGGAAGAACTGGCTGCCGTTGGTGTCCGGGCCGGCGTTCGCCATGGCCAGCGTGCCGCGGGCGTAGAGCCGGCGGACCCCGGTCGGGTCGGTCGGCGCCGGCGGCAGGTCGGTGGGCAGCTCGTCGCGGTACCGGTAGCCCGGGCCACCCTCGCCGGTTCCCGACGGGTCACCGCACTGCAACACCTTCAACGTCGGGTACGCGGTGAGCCGGTGGCAGGGCGTCCGGTCGTAGAACCTGTGCCGGGTCAGGTGCAGGAAGCTCTGCACCGTGCAGGGGGCCTGCTCGCGGTCCAGGGTCAGCCCGATCGGGCCCTGGTTGGTGCGCAGGGTCACCCGTACCGTCCCCCGGTCCGGCGTGCGCCGCGGGTCGGGCGGCAGCGGCACCGGCCGGGCGGCCGGCTCGTCCGGCGTCGGCGTGTACGCGCACGGCCCCTTGGTCGGCGCGGGATCGGCAGCCGGGGCCGCGACGGCGGCGACACCTCCGGCGGCGACCAGCGCGGCGGCGGTCACCGCCACCCCGGCGAGGCGGGCCAGCAGCGGTACGGCGACGTGCGGTCGGGTTTCGCTCGACACGTGGGTCCTCCCTGGACTCGTGGCACCAGAAAGATCGGAGTCTATGGATCCGGTGGCCCGATGTCGACGGTGGCGGGGGTTTCACGCTCCGTGAGGGCGCCGGCCCTTGTGCCCGTATCCGCCGCATAGATGACAACCAAATGTGATCGGCATTGACAGCAATCCGATCACCTCACTAGGTTAATTGACATCCATCAAGTACCGGCGCGAAAAGAACGGGGATAATCGCCAGCCGGACGACGGAGTCAACTCGCACGACCGGACCGCCCCGGCACCACAGCCGGGCGACGCCGGCCGTCACGACCGCGTCACACCCCTCTCCGCCAGGCGCTTGTCGCCTGGCCAGAAGGCCGCCACAGCTGCGCCTGCGCGGCTGACGCACCTCCACACCACACCGCCGCTGAAATGTGCGCGCAATTATGCGCGCCCATTTCAGCGCAATTACCTGCTGTTTCGCCGTTCGGTGGAACAGCTCTTCACCGTGCCCACCCGGCGACCGCCGGATTGCGTCGAGGAGAATACATGCAGAAACGTCGCGCCATGTCGACGACGGCGGTGGTCACCGCCCTGGCATCGGCTTGGCTGGTGGCACCCGCCACCCCCGCGAGCGCCGCCCCCGCAGCGTCCGGAGGCCTCACCCCGGTGGTGTCACCGCGTACGGGTGGCACGGTGAAGCTGTTCGACACCCCGCACCGCACGGCCGGCCGGACCGTCGTCGCACAGGGGGTCGCCCCCACCGTGCCGAAGGGCACCGGACCGGCCCGCAACGCGACCCAGATCCCCTTCTCGATCAGCGACCGGATCCAGGCGAAGGTCAACGTCGGGTCGGGCAACCTGCTGATCACCAGCACCGAACTCACCCTGCCCGGCGTGGCGGCCAACGTCACCATCGGCGCGGCGTTCAACAGCCTGCTGCTCGGCACCGACCTTCCCCAGGGCGCGCACGGCCCCGGCTGGCGTACCCGGGCCGGGATGGACGTCCGGCTGGTCAAGGCCGACGACGGGTCGGTGACCTACGCCGCCGCCGACGGGGTGGTCGGGAAGTTCACCGTGCTCGGGTCCGGCTACAAGACCCCGGTGGAGTTCAAGGCCGTCCTGGCCAAGGACGGCACCGGCTGGAAGCTGACCGAGCACGGCGGCAAGCGGCTCTACTTCGACTCCGCCGGCCTGCTGACGAAGACGCTGGACCGCAGCGACAACGCCACCACCTACACCTACGCCAGCGGCAAACTCAGCAAGGTCACCTCGGACCGGGGCAACGGGTCGGTGCGCTCGGCGGTCCCGACCTACACCGGCAACCAGATCACCAAGTACCGGCAGACCGCCGACGACGGCGCCTGGCGGGAGGTGTCGTACCAGTACGACTCGTCGAACCGGCTCACCACCATCCAGTCCGCCACCTGGCGCAAGACGTTGTTCGACTACAACAGCGCCGGCGACCTGGTCAAGATCACCGCGATGGACAACTCGTTCCACACGTTCACCTACGACGGCCAACACCGGGTCACCTCGGTCACCCAGGTCACCAACGTGCCGACGATGACCGGCTCCACCACCCGGTTCGCGTACCCGACGTCCTCGCAGACGCTCGTCGCGGACGCGCGGCAGGACCTCGGCCAGTCGGTCGCGGCGGTGCCGCACAGCACCTACGACCTGAACAGCGACAAGAAGGTCACCAAGGTCACCGACGCCGCGGGCAACGAGCGCAGCACCTCGTACACACCGTTCGGCGACGTGGCGGGCACCGTCTCGCCGGAGGGCGGCACCGTCACCAACACCTACGGGGCCAACGGCGGCGAGTCGCTGACCAAGTCGGACTCACCCACCGGCGCGAGCGCGTCGGCGGCGTACACCGGCGTGGCCAGCCAGACCAATCCCACCGCCAACTTCCAGCCCAGCTCATCGATCGACACGCAGGCCAACAGCTCCACCTACACCTACAACGGCGTCGGGAACCGGACCTCCACCAAGGACGCCCTGGCCGCTGACGCGAAGGTCGACTACAACACCGACGGCACGGTGAAGTCGTCCACCGACCCCGGCAACGGCACCAACGCCACCACCTACGGCTACGACGCCAACAAGCAGGTCATCAAGCTCACGCCGCCGACCGGCAACGGCCTGGTCGCGAAGACGTTCAGCTACGACAACTTCGGCCGGCTCAAGACCGTCAGCGACGGCTGCGTCACCACCTACGAGTACAGCCTGGACGACCGGGTCACGAAGATCTCGCACTCCGGCTGCGCGGCCGCCGGTGATGTCGTCTACGAGTACGGCGGCTCCGGGAACCTGATCAAGCGAACCGACGCCAGCGGGGTCACCACGTACCTCTACGACACGCTGAACCGGCTCCGCGAACGTACCGCCGGCACCGAGACGCTGTCCTACACGCCGGACGCCGTCGGCAACCTGGTCAAGCTGACCGACGGCCGGGGCACCACGCAGTACTACTACAACACCCGGAACCTGCTGGTCCGGATGGACACCGCCGGGGGCACCCGCTACAACTTCCTCTACGACAACAACGGCAACCGGACCACGACGTACTTCGCCACGGACAACACCAACAGCGTCTGGGCGATGAAGACCACCACCACGTACGACAAGTCGGACCGGCCGCTGCGGGTCACCACGAAGCGCTTCTCCAGCAGCCCGGCCACCGTCTCGGACATCACCTACTGCTACGCCAAGTACGTGGCCGGCCAGGGCTGCTCGACCGCCAAGACCGACGACACCGGCCTGCGCCAGTGGCAGAAGGACGAGTCGACCGGCACGGTCTCCCAGTTCAGCTACGACAAGGGCAACCGGCTGACCAAGGCCACCAACGTGGGCGGCAAGACCTACGAGTACGCCTACGACACCAACGGCAACCGCACCACGGTCAAGGTCGACGCCAGCACCACCCAGTCGCTGACGTTCAACTCGGCCAACCAGATCACCACGACCAACAACACCTACGACGGCCGGGGCAGCCAGACCAAGAGCAGCGCGCCCGCGGTCACCACCCTGGGATACAACGGGCTGAAGCAGATGACCACCGCCGGGAGCGGCAGCTACACCTACGCCGGCGCCGACCAGGTGGAGCTGACCTCCGGCAACGGCACGGCGATGGTGTTCGGCCGGCAGGACCAGTACGGCGTGCCCGCCCTCCAGTCCTACCGCAACGGCTCCGGGACGGTCTACGTCGAGCGCGACGGCATCGGTTCTCTGCTCGGCCTGCGCATCAACAACCGCGACTACGCCTACGTCCTCGACGGGCAGGGCTCCCCGATCGCCGTGGTCAGCTCCGACGGCACCACGGTGGCCACCTACCGCTACGACCCGTACGGCGTGGTCACCAGCTCCGACGAGTACTACCTCGGGCAGACGAACATCCTGCGCTACGCCGGCGGCATCTACGACCCGGCGACGAAGTACACCAAGTTCGGCCAGCGCTGGTACAACCCGGACCACGGGCGGTTCACCCAGCAGGACAACCTCAGCTTCATCGGCAACCCGGCCAACGGCAACCGCTACGCCTACGCCGCCGACAACCCGATCGGCAACATCGACCCGACCGGCCAGGACTCCGAGAGCTTCGGATTCGAGATCTGCTACGTCCTGTGCGCCGGCCTCGCCTACGAGTGGGACGACGAAGGCAACCAGGGCATCACCGGGTCCATCGGCACCGGCGCCGGCGCCTCCGTGTCCTACCAGAAGGGCAGCGGCAACGTGGAGGACGGTGGCGGTGTCTACGGTCAGTGCGCGCTGGGCGCGATCAGCGCCGGCGCCGAGGTGGACTGGGAGGGCGAGTCGGACTACAACGGCGGCGTCAGCAGCGGTGGCACGGGTTGTTCGGCCGGATTCCAGGGAACCGTGGCCTTCTGACCTGACCTGACCCGACCACGTGAGGACCGACATGGATCTGCTCGCCGTCACGCTCGCCGCCCGCTCGCCCCTGCCGGGGCCGGTGCTCGTCGGATTCTTCGTCCTGGTAGCGGTGGTGCTCGTCGCCGTCGTCTACCTGAGGGGCAGGGGCCGGTAACACCCCGCCCCGGAGGCCGGCCGGTCGTCACGACCGGCCGGCCTCCGGCGTGCTCGGCGGGGAAACTCGCTTGCCCCGCCCGGCGGTGTCGGGCACGGTTACCGCCATGACGTTCTGACGGACCGCACCCCGCCCGCAGGCCGCGCCGCCTGCCGTTCGCCGCTCTCCGCCCTTCCCAGAAACGAGCGTCTGTGTCCGTGCACCCCTCCGGGCGGGCCGCCGTGCCCGCCACCGTCTCCGTCTTCTCCTCCCCCGGCAGCTGGATCGAGTCCGCCGCGCTGGACCAGTGCCACCAGGTCGCCGCGCTGGACGGCATGGCGCACGTCGCCGCCATGCCGGACCTGCACCCCGGCAAGGGCGCGCCGATCGGCGCCGCGATGGCGTCGACGGTGCTCTACCCGTTCCTGGTCGGCTCCGACATCGGGTGCGGCATCGCGGTGTTCCCGATCGCGCTGCGGCGGGCCGTACCCGAACGGCTGGCCGCCCGGTTCCCGGACCTGGACCGGGCCCTCGACCCGCAGCGGGACGCCGACGACCCGGCCTGGTCGGTGCTGGCCGGGGACGTGCCCGCCGGACACCTGGACGGCCTCGGCACGGTCGGGCGCGGCAACCACTTCGTCGAATTGGCGCGCGTCGGCCCGATCCTCGCGCCGGAGCACGCCGACCGGATCGGCCTGGCCACCGGCGACCTGGTGCTGGTGGTGCACTCCGGGTCGCGCGGGCTGGGCGAGCGGATCCTGCGCGAGCACACCGAGCGGCACGGGGCGGGCCCCGCGCCCGACCCGGACGCCTACCTGGCCCGGCACGACGCGGCGGTCCGGTGGGGCTCGCTCAACCGGCGGCTGCTCGCGGCCCGGGTCGCGTACGCGCTGGGCGCCGAGCCGACCGAGCCGGTCGTCGACCAGTGCCACAACCTGGTCGAGATCCGCGACGGGCGCTACCTGCACCGCAAGGGCGCGGCCCCGGGCGACGGCCGGGACGTGCTGGTCGCCGGCACCCGGGGCACACCGTCCTACCTGGTGGCCGCGCACGCCGGCGCGGACGCCAACCACTCGGTCGCGCACGGCGCCGGCCGGAAGATGTCCCGGGCCGACGCGCTGCGCCGCGGCCGGGCCAAGCACACCGTCGAGGAGCTGCGCCGCACATCGGTCGGGTCGCTGGTGGTGTGCGGCGACCGTCAGCTGCTGTTCGAGGAGGCGCCGACCGCCTACAAGCGCATCGAGCAGGTGATCGGGGACCTGGTGGCGCACGACCTGGCCACGCCGGTCACCACCACGGTGCCGCTGGTCACCTACAAGACCCCGGACGTCGGCGCGGGTCGCCGCCGGAGCCGGCGGTGACGGAGCTGTTCCTGTCCGCCGGGCGCGGACCGCAGGAGTGCGCGTGGGCGCTGGCCCGGCTGCTGTCCCGC
Organism: Micromonospora sp. WMMA1996; assembly: GCF_002573675.1. NCBI lineage: Bacteria > Bacillati > Actinomycetota > Actinomycetes > Micromonosporales > Micromonosporaceae > Micromonospora > Micromonospora sp. WMMA1996. The sequence continues at coordinate 3,508,490 of NZ_PDHU01000001.1, forward strand.
CTGGAGGCCGACGCCACCCGGCGTGGCCTGCGCGTGGTCCGGGTCGAGACGGTGCCCGGTGAGCGCCCGGGCACCCACCGGTCCGCGCTGGTCCGGATCACCGGCGCGGGCGCGGAGGAGTTCGCCGCCGGTTGGACCGGCACGCTCTGCTGGCAGGCGGCCAGCCCCTACCGTCCGGGGCACGGGCGGAAGAACTGGTACGTCACCGCCCGGCCGCACCGGGCCGACGTGGCGGCGACCCCGTTCCGCGAGGCGGACGTCGCGATCGTGCCGTGCCGCACCGGCGGACCGGGCGGCCAGCACCGGAACAAGGCCAGCACCGCCGTCCGCGCGACCCACCGCCCGTCCGGCCTGACCGTGGTGGTGGACACCGAACGGCACCTGCACCTCAACCGGCGGATCGCCGTCGACCTGCTGCGGCGGCGGATCGCCGAGGGCGACGACGCGGCCCGGCGCGCCGGCACGACGGCGCGTTGGCGGATCCACGACGAGCTGGTCCGGGGCGACCCGGTCCGGGTGGAACGACCGTGACCCGGGCGTTCCTGCGGCGCGACGACGTCCGCGACCTGGTCCGCGACCGGCTGGGCCCGGATCGGCGGGTCACCGCGCTGGACCGGCTCACCGGCGGGACCCGCAAGGGCGTGTACCGGATCGGGCTCGACGACGGCGGGTCGGTGGTCCTCTACGTCTGGTCGGCGGCGGAGAACTACTGGCCGGAGTCGGCGACGGTCCCGGACGATCCGTTCACCGAGGCGTCGGGGGCGGAGCTGTTCGCCACCAACCACGCCGCGCTCACCGCCGCCGGGGTGCGCGTACCGCATCTGATCGCGGTGGACCGCGCCGGGCGTCACCTCGACGCCGACGTCGCGCTGGTCGAGGACGCCGGCGGGGTGACGCTGGAGGCGTTGCTGGCCCGCGACCCGGTCCGGGCCGCCGCGCCACTGGCCCGGCTCGGGGACGCGCTGCGGCGGATGCACACCACGGCCGGCCCTCGGTACGGCCGGCTCACCGACGCGCCGGGGGCCTCCGGCGCGCGGGCGGCCGAGGACGTCGTCCTGGACCGGGCGTTGGCGCACCTCGACGGGGCCGCCGCGCGGGCCCCCCGGCCGGCGGCGGCGCGGGACCGGATCGCCGCGCACCTGCGCGAGCTGCGGGAGCGGGTGACGCCGCGACGGACGTACGCGCTGGTGCACGGCGAGCTGGGCCCGGACCACGTCCTCGTCACCCCGGCCGGCGAACCGGTGATGATCGACTTCGAGGGCCTGACCTGGTTCGACGTCGAGTGGGAGCACGCATGGCTCCGGCTGCGCTTCGGCGACGCGTACCCGGCGCTGCGGCCGGTCGCGCTCGACGTCGACCGGCTGGAGTTCTACCGGTACGCGCAGGTGCTGTCGTTGATCGAGGGTCCACTGCGGATCGCCGGGACCGACTTCCCGGACCGGCGGTGGATGCGCGAGCTGGCCGACCGGAACATCGCCGCGGCGCTCTCCGTGCTCTGAGCCGCTCACGCATGGTGACCCGCAGGTCACGACGCCGTCTCATTTCGCACCGATGAACGCCTGATGAACGGTTCGCCTCTTGACGACCGGGCGGCCCGGTCATTGAATTTCGACGTGGCGAGCTGCCCCGCGCGCGTGTCGTCCACACCGGCCGTCAGCGGGGGCGGACCGGTCGCCCGAGCCCGTGCCCGCACCGGGGCGCCCGGGCGACACCCGCCCCGGCGGGCCGTCCGATGACCGAGCGACGCCGACGCACGCTGCTCAGCGCGGCGCTGCACGCCGTGTCGCACGCCGTCGCCGTCGTCTACTGCCTGACGACGCTCGCCGAGCCGCACCGGCCGCTGATGCTCGGGGCGTACGGCTGCGGTCTGGTCGCCGGCGTCGCGGGCTCGTGGGTCGCGACCCGGGTGACGTCGAAGACCTGGAGCTACCGGGTCTCCTCCACGCTGCTGCTGATCACGCTGGTGGTGGCCGCGGTGGGCGCGCTCGGCGACGGCGGGGTCTCCTCCCCCGCGGCGCTGGGCTTCGTCACCACCGCCGTCTTCGTCGCCAGCTACACCCCGCAGCTGCGCCTGATGCTCGGCTTCGAGGTGCTCATCCTCGGCACCTACCTCCTGGTCGCCGTCGCCGGGCCACCCGCGCCGCGCGGGCACGTCTTCGTCTACCTCGCCGGCATGCTGGTGCTCGTCTCGGTCTGCTCCACCCAGACCAGGGCGCTGGCCCGGCAGCGGTCCCAGCTGCGGGCGCTGGCGTCGCTGGACCCGCTCACCGGCGCGCTGAACCGGCGCGGCCTGGCCGAACTGACCCGCTTCCTGTTCCGCGCGGGCTGTCGGCCCGGCCCGTCGCTGCTCTGCCTCGACCTGGACGACTTCAAGCTGGTCAACGACCGTCTCGGGCACGCCGCCGGGGACGACCTGCTGCGTCGGGTGGTGGCCGCGACGCGCGAGGTGCTGCGCGGCGGGGACGCCATCGCCCGCATCGGGGGCGACGAGTTCGTGGTGGTGCTCGCCGACGCCGACACGGAGGCGGCCCGCTCGACGGCGGCGCGGATCGAGGCGACGCTGCGCCCGCTCACCTCGGTCAGCGTCGGCACCGCCACCGCGCCCTTTGACGGCGACACCCTGGACCGGCTCCTGCACGCCGCCGACCAGCGGCTCTACCGGGTGAAGCAGCAGCGCGGACGCGCCGGCGGCCGGCTGCTCGCCGACGGCGGCGGACGCGGCTGACCACGCCCCGGCCGGAGACGCCCCGGCGACGGAACCGGCCGGGTGGACGGCTCCGGGTCAGGCGACGAAGACGAAGAACGGGTGACCCGCCGGGTCGGCGTAGACCCGCAACGGCTCGTCCGGGTCGTCGACGCGGTCCAGCAGCAGCCGGCCGCCGAGCGCGAGCACCCGCTCGTGCTGCCGGTCCAGTTCCGCCACCGACGGCACGGTCAGGTCGAGGTGCAGCTGCTGCGGCACCTCCCCCTCCGGCCAGGTCGCCGCCGGCAACCGCTCGACCTGCTGGAACGCCAGCTGCGGGGCACCCTCCGAGGTCCGCAGCACCAGCCAGTCCCGGCCCCGCCCGTCGGGCTCCCCGGCCGCCGGGGGTTCGTCCCCGGGTCGGTAGACCAGGCCCAGCAGCGCGCGGTAGAACTCGGCCAGGGCCCGCGCGTCGGTGCAGTCGAGCACCACCTGGCACAGCCGCAGACCCGGTCCGTCGGTCACCGTCACCACCTCCGGACCTCCTCCTGCCCCGGGCGGGCCCGGCCCAATCCGCCCGCCGGGCGCTCGGATACGGTGGGCGCGGCTGCGACGCGGCGAGGGAGGACACCGGATGCGCCTGCACGTGGGCTGTGCGATGTGGACGCACCGGTCCTGGTCGGGACGGTTCCTGCCGCACCCGCTGCCGGCCCACGAGCGGCTACGCGCGTACGCCGGCTGGTGCGACGCGGTCGAGGGCAACACCACGTTCTACGCGACCCCGAGCCGGGAGACCGTGGCATCCTGGGCGGAGCAGACCGACCCCGACTTCCGGTTCCTGCCCAAGCTGCCGAAGGCGGTCACGCACGGGCACCGGCTCACCGGCGGCGAGGGCGACCTGCGGGCGTTCCTGGACGCGGTCGAGCCGCTCGGCCCCCGGGCCCACATGCTCTGGGTGCAGCTGCCCGGCGGGTTCGCCCCCGAGGACGTGCCCGTCCTGGACCGGTTCCTGCGCACCCTGCCCACCACCCACCGGTACGCCGTCGAGGTCCGCCACCCCGCCTTCTTCACCGACCCCGGCGCGGTGCGGGCGCTGGAGGACACGCTCGGCCGGCACGGCGCGGAGTGGGTCCCGTTCGACACCACCGCCTTCTTCCGCACGCCACCCACCAGCGACGCGGAGCGGGAGGCGTGGACCCGCAAGCCCCGGCTGCCGCTGCGGACCCACGCGCTGACCGACCGGCCGGTCGTGCGCTACCTCGGCCGTGACGACCCAGCCACCACGGTCGAGGGCTGGCAGCGCTGGCTCGACGTGGTCACCGCCTGGCTGCGCGAGGGCCGCTCGCCGACCGTGTTCGTGCACACGCCGGACAACGCGGACGCCCCCGAACTGGCCCGCCGCTTCCACGACCAGGTACGCGCCCGGGTGCCCGAGCTGGCGCCGCTGCCCGAGCCGGCCCCGGTCGGCCCGGCGACGCTGTTCTGACGGTGCGGCCGGTCAGGCCGGCGTCAGCGGCAGCAGCACCTCGAACCGGGTGTCCCCCGGCTCCGACCGCACCCGGATGTCGCCGTGGTGCTTGTTGACCACGATCCGGTACGAGATGTCCAGGCCGAGACCGGTGCCCTCGCCGACCGCCTTGGTGGTGAAGAACGGCTCGAAGATGCGCGGCCGCACCTCCGGCGGGATGCCCGGACCGGTGTCCCGGACCTCGACGGTCAGCCGGTCCTCGGTGCGCCCGGTCCGGACCGTCAGCGTGCCCTCGCCCGCCATCGCGGCGAGCGCGTTGTCGATCAGGTTGGTCCACACCTGGTTGAGTTCGGCGGCGTACGCCGGCACGGCGGGCAGGCTCCGGTCGTACTCCTTGACCACCCGCACGCCCGCCGGCACCTTCGCCTGGAGCATGACCAGCGTGGCGTCGAGCAGGTCGTGCACGTCCACCGTCTGGTAGGGCGCACGGTCGAGCTGGGAGTACTGCTTGGCGGCCCCGACCAGCCCGGAGACCCGGGTCACCGCGTCGTCGATCTCGCCCATCAGCAGCTCGGTGTCGATGGTGTAGGTGATCCAGTGGACCGCCGACTCCAGGTCGTCGCCGCCGACCGCCGCGTCGACCTGGGCGAGCCACCCGCTGTCGATGCCGCCCGCGACCAGCGTCGGGGCCAGCTCCCAGGCCCCCCGTACGCCGTGGTCGTCGAGCCAGTCGGCCAGCTCGTCCTCGGCGTCGCTGGCCGCCAGCGGCGACAGGCCCGGCGCCGCGGCGGCCCGCTTCACCGCCTCCTCCTGGAGGGCGACCAGGTCGTGCAGCCGCCGCCCGTCCAACCGCCCGTCGGCGATCATGGCGAGCTTGTGCCGCATCTTCGCGACCCGCCCGCGCAGCGCCGAGGTGGCCCGTACGGCGGCCGCCGCCGGGTTGTTCAGCTCGTGGGTGAGCCCGGCCGACAGCGCGCCCAGGGCCAGCAGCCGCTCCCGTTCGCCGACGATGGTCTGCGTGTTGCGCATCCCGACGAACAGTCCCTCCAGCAGGTGGGTGGCCATCGGGAACCAGCCGCGCATGGCGTCCGCGATGACCGCCGCCGGCAGGGCGAACACCGCGCAGTCGGTCACCGCGCGGAGGCTGTTCAGGTAGCGCTGCTCGGCCGGGTCCCCGACGTACGCCTGCATCGCGCCGCCGTAGACGCCGGGCTGGCTGGTCCGGCTCAGCTCCACCTCGTCGCCCTGGACCCGGCGGTGCATGGCGACCGTGCCGTCGAGCAGCACGTAGAAGCAGCTCGCCGGCTCGCCCTCGACGTAGACCGGCTCGCCGGCGCGGCGCCGCTCCACCCGGCCGTGCTCGGCCAGGTGGGACAGCTGCTCCGGGGTGAGCGACTCGAACAGGAAGAGCCGCCGCAGCTCGTCGACGGTGAGCCGGTCCCCCGTCACTGGGTCTCCTCTGTTCGCGACTGCGGGGCTCGCAAACCCGGCTCACTCCTCGCGCTCACTGGGCCTCCAGGTAGCGGTGCACCAGCGAGACCGCCATCGCGCCCTCGCCCACGGCCGAGGCCACCCGCTTGACCGAGTCGGCCCGCACGTCCCCGGCGGCGAACACGCCCGGCATGCTGGACTCCAGGTGGTAGGGGTCGCGCGGCAACGCCCAGCCCGGCGGCCGGCGCCCGCCCCGGGTCAGGTCCGGGCCGGTGAGCACGAAGCCCCGGCCGTCGCGGGCGACCGCGCCGCCGAGCCAGTCGGTGCGCGGCTCGGCGCCGATGAACACGAACAGCCACGAGGTCTCCACCTCGCGGGTCGCGCCGGTGCGCACGTCCCGCAGCGTCACCCGTTCCAGGTGCTCGCCGCCGGCGCCGCCGACCACCTCGGTGCACGGGTGCACCTCGATGGTGTCGATCCGGGCGATCTGCTCGATCAGGTAGCTGGACATCGACCGGGTCAGGTCCTCGCCGCGGATCAGCAGGTGCACCCGGCGGGCGTAGCGGGAGAAGTGCACGGCGGCCTGGCCGGCCGAGTTCGCCCCGCCGACGATGTAGACGTCCGACCCCGAGCAGCTCGGCGCCTCGCTGGCCACCGAGCCGTAGAAGCAGCCCCGGCCGGTCAGCTCGGCCAGCCCGGGCGCCGGCAGCATCCGGTAGGAGACACCGGTGGCGAGCACCACGGTGTGCGCGGCGACGCTGCTGCCGTCGCTGAACCGCAGCACCCGCGCCCCGCCCGCGTCCTCCAGCGACACCACCTCGCGCGCGCTGAGCAGCTCCGCGCCGAACCGCAGCGCCTGCCGACGGGCCCGGTCGGTGAGCTGGGCACCGGAGACCCCGTCCGGGAAACCGAGGTAGTTCTCGATCCGGCTGCTCTGCCCGGCCTGCCCGCCGGTGGCCCGCCGCTCGATCAGCACCGTCCGCAGCCCCTCGGAGGCGCCGTAGACGGCGGCGCCGAGCCCGGCCGGGCCGGCGCCGACCACCACCAGGTCGTAGAACTCGGCCGCCGGCGTGGTGGCCAGCCCGACCTGCGCGGCCAGGTCGGCCGCCGACGGCTGCACCAGCGACTTGCCGTCCGCGGTCACCACCAGGGGTACGTCGTTCGCGGTGACGCCCGCGGCGGTGAGCAGCCCGGCGCCCTCCGGCTCGTCGGCGGGCACCCAGCGGAACGGCACCAGGTTGCGGGCCAGGAAGTCCCGGGCCGTGAACGACGGCGCCGACCAGCGGTGCCCGACGACGCGCAGCTCGGGGGTGGTGGTGGCGCCGTCGGCCGTCCACGCCTCCAGCAGCTGGTCCAGCACCGGGTAGAGCTTCTCCTCCGGCGGGTGCCACGGCTTGAGCAGGTAGTGATCGAGGTCGACCACGTTGATCGCGTTGATCGCGGCGTCGGTGTCGGCGTACGCGGTGAGCAGCACCCGGCGCGCGGTGGGGAAGAGGTCCATCGCGGCCTCGAGGAACTCGATGCCGTTCATCTGCGGCATCCGGTAGTCGGCGATCAGCACCGCCACCTGTTCGCCGCGCAGCCTCAACTCGCGCAGCGCGTCCAGGGCCGCCTCGGCGGAGTCGGCGCGGACCACCCGGTAGCGGTCGCCGTAGCGGCGCCGGATGTCGCGGGCGACCGCCCGGGAGACGGCCGGGTCGTCGTCGACGGTGAGGATCGCGGGGTTGGGCATGGCCCCCACTTAAGCACCACCGGCGGCCGACCCGCACCACCCGCCCGGTCCGGCTCAGCCCGGACGGCCGGGTTCGGGGGGCGGCACCGGGTCGGCGTACGCCCCGGACCGGCCGGCGTACCGCTCGCCGTCGAGGAACGGCAGCGGGTTCGGCGTGCACCCGTGCAGGCCCAGCGTCTGCTGTTGCATCACCGGCGCCGGCCGTCCCCGGCCCGGGCAGCGTTCGTGGCCGTGGCCGAGCCGGTGCCCGACCTCGTGGTTGACCATGTACCGGCGGTAGCTGTCGAGGTCTCGCCCGAAGGGCGGCGCGCCGAGCGCCCAGCGGGCCACGTTCAGCACCACCCGGTCGCCGCGCCGGCAGGAGGTGTAGCCGTCCGGCCCGTCCCGGCACAACTCGTCCCGGGTGCCCGGGGTGGCCAGGTGGACGGTGAAGTCGGCGGCCCGGTCCGGGCCGACCCGGCGCAGGGTGACCCGCCCGTCGGTCGTCCAGCCGCCCGGGCCGGTGAGGATGCCGGTGACCCGCGCGGCGAACGCGTCCACCGGCACGCCCCGGATGTCGCGCTCCACCGCCACCCGGTAGCGCAGCGTCCGGCCCGTACCCCGGGGGGTGGCCGGCTCGGCCGCGGCGAACCGCCACCGGTTGCCGCCGTCGGCGGGGTAGCCGATCGCCGCCGGCCGGTGACGCGCGGGCGCCGGGGCCGCCGGCGCGGCGGTCGGCCCGGCGGGCGCGACCACCGCGCGGTCGGTCGCCGGCCGGTCGGACGGCGCGCAGCCGGCCAGCAACCCGGCCAGCAGTACGATCGTCGCGCCGCCGCGCGTCCGGTCCACGATCCTGGTCATCTCGTCCCCCCTCGGCGCCCGGTCGGCGCGCAGGGAGGAGGACGGGTGGTCCGGTGCCGAAGTTGATCCGTCGGGAACTCAACCTTTTCCCCACCTCGCCCGTCCTTGTCGGGGTGGGACGGGAAGAGGTCGGGCATGGCCCGGGGTGACGCCGAGTTCGTCGAGTTCGCCCGGGCGGCCTCGGCGCGGCTGGAGCACGCCGCCTTCCTGCTGACCGGCAACCACCACCAGGCCGAGGACGCGGCCCAGACCGCGCTGGTGCGCACGTACGCGTCCTGGGCCCGGATCCGCAACGGCGACGCGTACGGCTACGCGCGCACGGTGCTGGTGAACCACCTCGTCGACACGTGGCGGCGGCCGATTCGCGAATATCCCACCGAGGACCTGCCGGAGCAGCACCGCGGCGACGTGGCGGACGAGGTCGCGACCCGGCGCTGGCTGCTCACCGCGCTGGGCACGCTCACCGCGCGCGAGCGCGCCGTGGTCGTGCTGCGCCACTACTTCGACCTGCCGGAGGCCCAGGTGGCCCGCGAACTCGACGTGTCGGTCGGCACCGTCAAGAGCACCGGCTCCCGCGCGCTGGAGAAGCTGCGCGGCGCCGGCCTGACCGCGCCGCAACCGCAGGGGACGTGCCGGTGAACGAGGTGGAGGAACTGCGCCGGGTCCTGCGGGCCACCGAGCGGACCGACCGCACCGGTCCCGACCTCGCCGACATCATGCGCCGGGGCCGGCGGCTGCGCCGTCGCCGGCGGGTCGCCGGGGCCGGCGCGGCGGCGGTCGCGGTGCTCGCGGTGGTCCTCGGCGCGGCCGACGTCGTCACCCGGACCGGCCCGCCGCCACCGACCCCGACGCGGCCGGCCGCCCCGGTGCCCGCCGCCACGCCCAGCCCGGAGGCCACCCCCGGACCGACGACGGCGCCGGTGCGCCCGGTCGGGGCGGTCGTGGACAGCGGCCTCCGGTACGGCACCCAGGAACGGGTGTTCTACTTCGTCCCGGTCGACGTGCCCCGGGTGCCCGGCGTGACGGTCGGGCTGGTCGCCGGCCGCCGCCTCCCCGCCGGCGAGCTGGTCTCCGACTACCTGGTCAACGACGTGGCCGGCAGCGACCGCCGGCCGGGGTTTCACGAAATCGGGTACGACCAGCGGCGGCGGGTGCCCGCCGACCTGCCGCTGCCCACGTTCGGCTACTTCGTCGGCCCCGCCGCCCGGATCGTCGGCACCGTCGACGGCCGCCAGGTCGACGCGCGGCTGGCCCGGTGGAGCGAGGACCAGCGGGTGGTGATCTTCTGGTTCGACCCGGCGTCGCTCGCCCCCGGCACCCCGCTGGACGGCATCGTCGCGCGGGACGCCCGGGGCCGGCGACTGTGACCGGCGGCCCTCAGGCGCGTCTCCCCCGCGTCGACACGAGCTGGTAGGACATCACCGCGAAGGCCGGGTCGCGCAGCAGCCGGCGGAACGCGTCCAGCTGACCCGGCGACAGCCCGGCGTCGAGCAGCTCCGGTTCGAGCTGCCGGGAGTTCGTGCCGTACAGCGACGCGCCGAGCGAGCCGCCGGGCCAGCTGCGCGCGTGGACGACCGTGTCCACGTCGACCAGCCCGGCGGCGGTCAGCTGGGCGTGCACGTCCTGCGCCCAGGCCAGGTCCGCGCCGTGACCCTGGAGGATGCCGAGCATCGCGTCGGTCACCTGGGCGAACAGCTTCGCCGCGTCGTCGCTCGGCGCGGTCAGCACCCGCAGCGGCGCCGTGCAGTCGAACTCCTCGACCACCAGCCATCCGCCCGGCGCCAACGCGCCGGCCAGGGTACGCAGCACCCGGCGCCGCTCCGGCAGGTGCAGCAGCACCAGTCGGGCGTGGACCAGGTCGAACGGGTCGCCCGGCGGCGGCTCGTGGCGCACGTCGTGCCGGCGTACCTCCAGGTTCCCGGCCGGGCGCAGGTGCGCCAGGTCGAGGTCGGTCGCCACCACCCGGCCGGACGGGCCGACGGCGGCGGCCATGGCCCGGGCGACCGAGCCGCCCCCGGCGCCGACCTCCCAGCACCGGGCGCCCGGCGTGAGCAGCGGCGGCGCGATCCGGTCGGTGGTGATCGGGTCCAGGAAGGACTCCAGGGCGCGCAGTTGGGGCACCGCGTCGGCGGCACCGGTGTCGAAGGCGTAGTCGGTCTCGGGGGCGTCGGTCGGCATCGCTCCTCATTCCTGTCCCGGGTTGTCGGTTCGCGGTCCCGGCGCCGCCAGGGAGCCGGACCGGGGCCGGGGAGCCGGCGGCTCCGCGACCGTGGCGACGCTGAGCAGCGCGGCCACCGCGCCCGGGTCGGCCCGGGCCTCGTCGGCCGGTCGGTCGTAGACCACCCGGCCGTACTCCAGCACGGCGATCCGGTCCGCGACCGCGACCGCGTGCCGCACCTGCTGCTCGACCAGGAGCACGGTCAACCCGGACCGGGCCAGCGACCCGACCAGCTCCCGCACCCGCGCCGCCAGGTCCGGCGCGAGCCCCTCGCACGGCTCGTCGAGCAGCAGCACGCGGGGTTGGCCGAGCAGCGCCCGGGCGATCGCCAGCATCTGCTGCTCGCCACCGGAGAGCTGGTCGCCGCGGTGACGCAGCCGGGCGCCGAGGCGGGGCAGCAGGTCCAGCACCCGGGCCACGGTCCAACCCTCGCCGCCGGGGGTGGCCGCACGCCACGGCGCCGCCGCCAGGACCAGGTGCTCGGCCACGGTCAGCCGGGAGAACACCCGTCGGCCCTGCGGCACCAGCCCCACGCCGGCGCGGGCGATCCGGTGCGGCTGCCGGCCGGCCACCGGCACCCCACCGATCTCGATCCGCCCGGCCTGCGGCCGGACCAGCCCGGCCACGCAGTGCACGAGCGTGCTCTTGCCCGCGCCGTTGCGGCCCACCACCGCCTGCACCGCGCCGGGTCGCACGTCGAGGCTCACCTCGTGCAGCACGGTGCCGCCCGCGTAGCCGGCGCAGAGCCGGTCGATGCGCAGCATCACGTCACCCCCTCCGCGTACGCCTCCCGGACCGGGCCGGACGCGCGGATCTCGGCGGGCGAACCGGTGGCGAGCGTCCGCCCGTCGCGCAGCACGGTCACCGTGTCGCAGAGCGCGTAGACCAGGTCCAACCGGTGCTCGACGAGCAGCACCGCGACCGCGCGGGGCAGCCCGCGCAGGAACTCCGCCAGCCAGCCGACCTCCACCGCGGACAGTCCGGCGGCCGGCTCGTCGAGCAGCAGCAGCCGGGGCCGCCCGGCCAGCGCCACCGCGATCTCCACCTGCCGGCGCTGCCCGTGGGCGAGCTGCCCCGCCGGGACGGCGGCGAGATCACCGAGGCCCACCCGCGCCAGCAGCGCGTCCGCGGTACGCCCGGCCGCCCGTCGCCGCGCCGCCGGATGCCACCGCCCCGCGCGGACGGCCCGGGGCAACGCGGCGACCAGCACGTTCTCCCGCGCGGTCAGCGAACCCCAGACGGCGGGACGCTGGTGGATGCGGCCCACGCCGCGCCGGGCCCGGGCCGCCGGCCCGAGTCGGGTGACGTCCCGCCCGGCCAGGCGCACCCGGCCGGCCGCCGGCCGGGTGGCGCCGGCGAGCACGTCGAGCAGCGTGGTCTTGCCCGCGCCGTTCGGCCCGATCAGCGCGTGCCGTTGGCCGAGCGCGACGCGCAGGTCGACCCCGTCCAGCGCGGCCAGCGACCCGTAGCGCACGGTGACCGCCTCGGCGGTGAGCAGCGGGGTCACGCGCCCACCCCCGTGGTGACGGTCGGCCGGGGCGTCCCGGCGGCGGGCGGCTCCCCCGGTGCGGGCGCCGCCGGGCGCCGGCGCGGCCGGCGGGCCGTGGGCAGCAGATACGCGGCGGCGACGAACGCCAGCCCGAGCACCAGCGGCGCCTGCCCCGGCAGCGCGCCGAACAGCCAGTCCCGGGCGGCGACGACGAGGACCGCGCCGACCAGCGCGCCGCCGACCGAGGCGGTGCCGCCGACCACCACGCCGAGCAGCAGCAACGCGGAGGTGTCGAAGCCGAAGTCGGCCGGCGAGACGTACTGCTGGGCGGTGACCAGCAGCGAGCCGGCCGCGCCGGCGATCGCCCCGGCGGCCACGTGCACGCCCGCGACGTGCGCCGACACCCGGTGCCCGCTGGCCCGCAGCCGCGCCTCGTCGTCCCGGCCGGCCCGCAGCAGCAGCCCCACCCGGGTCCGCAGCACCAGCAGCACCAGCCCGGCGAGCACCGCCACCACCACCAACGTGTAGAGGTAGCGGGCCCGGTCGGTGGCCAGCGGCGGCAGCCCCCACAGCGGGCGGGTCGGGGCGATGCCGGCGAGCCCGTCGGTGCCGCCGGTCACCGCGGTCCACCGACCGGCGAGCACCACCGCCAGCTCGCCGACCGCCAACGTGATCATCAGGAGCACCACGCCCCGGGCGGGGACCACCAGCGGCAGCGTCGCCACCGCCAGCGCGGCCCCGGCCGCCGCCGCCACGACGAGCTGCACCGGCCCCACGTCGGAGAGCTGACCGCCGACCACGACGCCGGTGTACGCGCCGGCCGCGTACGGCGCGGTCTGCCCGAGCGTGGGCAGCCCGGCGACCCCGGTCAGCAGCGCCACGCCGACCGCGACCAGGCCGAGCGCCAGCGTGCGGGCGAGCAGCGCGACGGTGTAGTCGTCGACCGCCCACGGCGCGACCACCAGCCCGGCCAGGACGGCCGCCCCGACGAGCCCGCGCAGCGCCCGTACGGCCCGGTCCCTCATGTCGCCCGCCGGGCCGTGGCCAGCCCGCGCGCCCGCGCGGCGAGCACCACCGCCATGGCGGCGAACAGCAGGAACGGGGCCGCCGACGGGGCGAGCGCGACGCCGAGCGTCTGGATCTGGCCGACCGCCAGCGCGGCGAGCAGCGTGCCGGTCATCGACCCGAGGCCGCCGAGGACCACCACGACCAGCGACAGCAGCAGCACCCCGTCGGCGGTGTCCGGTCCCGGGCCGATGATCGGGGCGCCGAGCACGCCCGCGGCCCCGGCCAGCGCCCCGGCGGCGGCGAGCACGCCGACCCGCACCACGGCCGGGCTCACCCCGAGCACGGCGACCATCTCCGCGTCGTCGACCGCCGCCCGCACCAGCATGCCGGCCCGGGTCCGGCGCACCACCAGGTGCAGCAGGACCGCGAGCAGCGTGGCCACCACGATGAAGACCAGGCGGTACGCGGCGTAGCGGTGCCCCGCGACCGTCACCGACCCGTCCAGCGCGGCGGGCACCCGTACCGGTGGGTCGTCCGGGCCGAACGCGCCGACGAGCAGGCTCCCCCCGACCAGCGCGACGCCGAACGTCAGCAGCGCCTGGGTCAGGTGGTCGGCCGCCGCCGCCCGGGTGAGCAGCACCGCGACCAGCGCGCCGGCGGCGGTCGCGGCGGCCACGCCGACGAGCAGCGCCAGCGCCAGGCTGGGCCAGCCGCCGTCGAGCAGCGCGGCGGCGGTGTAGCCGCCGACGGCGAACAGCGTGCCGTGCGCCAGGTTGAGGATGCCGGCCACGCCGAAGCAGAGCACCAGCCCGGCCGCGGCGACGAACACCAGCAGCCCGTAGGCGACGCCGTCCAGCGCCGGCACGACGTACGGGTCGACCGGCACGCCGGTCATCCGCCCACGGTGGCGAGGTCGCCCACCACGGTGTTGGACAGCGCCCGCCCGTCCTGGCGGACCTGGCGCAGATACCACTTCTGCACCGGCGCGTGCGTGGTCGGCGAGAACTGCCAGGTGCCGCGCGGGCTGGCGATCTGTCCGAGCTGGCCGATCGCGGCGTTGACCCGTTCCGGGGTGGGGTCGTCGCCGGCCGCCGCGACCGCCCGGTCCAGCACCGCCGCCGCGTCGTAGGAGGCCATCGCGTAGGTCGTCGGGGACCCGTCGTGCGCGGCCTTCCAGGCGGCCACGAACGCCCGGTTCTCGGCGTTGTCGAGGTCGGGCGAGTAGTTCAGCACCGAGTAGATGTCCCGGGCCGCGTCGCCCTGCGCGTCGAGCACGCCGCCCTCGGTCAGGAACCCGGCGGCGTAGAGCGGCACGTCCCTGATCTCCGACTGGGCGTACTGCTTGACGAAGTCGACAGCGGCGCTGCCGGCGTAGAACGTGTAGACCGCGTCCGCGCCGGACGCCTTGATCCGGGCGAAGTACGGGGTGAAGTTGGTGGTCGCCGGGAACGGCGTGAACGTGGTCTTGCCGTCCGGGTTGGCGAGCCGTCCGCCGGCCCTGGCGAACGCCTCGGTGAAGCCGCGCAGCTCGTCCCAGCCGCCCTGGTAGTCCGGGCCGATGGCGTAGACGCTGCCCTTGACGTCGTCGCGCACGTGCTGGGCGATCGCCTCGCCCGGCTCGTCGGAGAGGTAGGAGGTGTGCCAGACCCGGGACACGTCCTTGATCTCCGGCCGGCCGTTGGAGCCGACGAACGGCACCTTCGTCTCGTTGAGCAGCGGATAGACCGCGGCCACCGAGCCGCCGCCGACGATGCCGGTCAGCGCCACCACCCGGTCCTGCTTGAGCAGTTTGGTGGCGGCCGGCACGGCGGTCGCCGCGCCGTTGCCCTCGTCCGCCACGACCAGTTCCACCTTCTTGCCGCCGAGCTTGCCGTCGTGGGTGGACAGGTAGAGCTGGAAGCCGTCGCGGATGTCCTTGCCGACCGCCTGGTACGTGCCGGACAGGGACGCGAGCAGGCCGATCCGGACGGTGGCGTCGGCGCCGCCGCCGGGCCGGTCCTCGGCGCAGGCGGGCGCCGCGAGCAGGACGAGGGCGAGCAGCGCCGCGGTGCGGGCACGGCTGCGCCGGGGCAGGGTCAGGGACATGGTGTCTCTCCTGTGCGAGGGGGAAGGATCCGGCGGGGTGCCGGCGGTCAGCGGCCGCGGCTCAGGGCCGCCCGGGCCGCGGGGGTGAGCGCGTCGCCGATGCGGTTCGCCAGCTCGGTCATCTCGTAGGAGACCTTGCCGACGTCGCACCTCGGGTCGGCGAGGACGAGCAGCGAGGCGCCGTCGTTGAAGGCCATGGAGAACATGAAGCCGCCCTCCAGCTGGGTGACGTTGGAGATCACCGCGCCGGCGTCGAAGAACGCCGCCGCCCCGCGCAGCAGGCTGACCAGCCCGCTGCCGGTCGCCGCCAGCTGGTCGGCCCGGTCCGGCGGGAGGCCGCGGGTGGCGGCCACCATCAGGCCGTCGCTGGAGATGGCGATCGCATGGCTGACCTCGGTGGCGCGCTCGGCGAACGCGTCCAGCAGCCAGCCGAGATCCTGGTGGTCGGTCACGGGCACTCCCTCGTCGGGTCAGTGGGTGATCAGGTTGGCCCGGCGGCCGGCGACGCCGCGGGCGTACGCGGCCATGGCGGTGGCCACCCGGGCCGGGTCCCGGTGGTCGGTGGCCGGCCGGGGCGCCGGGACACCGCCGGGCACCAGGTGCTCCTGCGGCTGCCGCCGGGGCAGCCCGGAGGTGGTGGTGCCGGCGACCCGTGGCTCGTCGACCCGCGCCGCCGACTGCCAGGCGTCGTCCGCGGGACCGGACCACGGCGTGCCGTCGACGCCCGGCCGGTCGCCCTGGAACCAGTGGTTGACCTGCGCGAAGATCACCGGCTCCTCGGTCGGCGGGGCGCCGCCGCCGGGCGCGGCCCGGAACACCGGGGCGACCGGGAGCGCCCGCTCGGCGGCCGGTCCGCCGGCCCACGGCTGCGGCGCCGGCGGGGCGACGGGCGCGACGGTGGCCCGCCCGGGCGGGTACGCGACCGTGGTGCGTGCCGCCCGCCGGGACGGCCGCTCGGGGCTGAGCAGGAACTCCTCGGGCGGCAGCGGCCGGGTCAACGCGGCCGGGAGGGCCACCTCGGCGATGGTGCCGCGGCGTGGCCCGGACCGGAGCTGGACGGCCGCGCCCAGCCGGGTGGCGAGCTGCCCCACCACGACCAGCCCCATCGCCCGGACGGTGGCGACGTCGATGGCGGGCGGCCGGGCGAGCAGGTCGTTGAGCTGCTGCCGGCGGTGCGGGGGCAGCCCGACGCCCTCGTCGCTGATCTGGACGATCACCCGGTCGCCGAGGCTGCGGCCGGTCACCCAGGCCTCGGTGGCCGGCGGGGAGTAGCCGGTGGCGTTCTCCATCAGCTCGGCGAGCAGGTGCACCACCTCGTCGACGGACTCGGCGGCGACCGCGACGTCGCCGTCGACCAGGCCGAGGCGGATCCGGGCGTAGTGCTCGATCTGGCTCTGCGCGGCCTGGAGCACCTGGGGCAACGGCACGTCGTGGTGGCGTACCCGGCCGACGCCCACACCGCCCAGTACGAGCAGGCTGGCGTTGATCCGGCCCATCCGGGTGGCGAGGTTGTCCAGCGCGTAGAGCTGGTGCAGCCGGTCGGGGTCGGTCTCGTCCCGCTCGACCCGGTCCACCTGGGCCAGCACCGCGTCGACCAGACGCTGCTCCCGGCGGCTGAGGTGGATGAAGATCTCCGCGGTGTTGGCCCGCATCACCGCCTGCTCCGCCGCCGTCCGCACGGCCGCCCGATGCACCGCGCTGAACGCCTGCCCGACCTCGCCGATCTCGTCGTCGCCGGAGACCTCCAGCGTGTCGACGGCCTGCCGGCGGGCCAGCTCGTCCGGGTCGACCGAGGCGCTGTCCGGTTCCTGGAGCCGGGCCACCACCTGGGGCAGTCGCTCGAACGCGACCGCGTTCGCCGCGTCCCGCAGCCGCCGCAGCCGCCGGGTGATCTGGCGGGCCACCGCCCAGGTCACCAGCGCGGTCAGCAGCAGGGCCAGCACCGTGGCCGCGGCCTCGACGACGGTGCGCCGCCGCTGGTCCGTGTGGGCCGCGCGGATGTCGTCGAGCACCGTCCCGTCGACCCGCAGGCGCAGCTCGGCCAGGCGTACCGCCCACTGCTGGGTGGCGGTCAGCCAGGTCCCCAGATCCAGCTCCAGGCGGTCGCCCGCCGCCGTGCGGGCCACCTGGTCCAGCAGCCGTTGCAGCCGCAGCGCGCTCTCGCCGCTGCCGGCCTGCT
Organism: Micromonospora sp. WMMA1996; assembly: GCF_002573675.1. Classification (NCBI taxonomy): domain Bacteria; kingdom Bacillati; phylum Actinomycetota; class Actinomycetes; order Micromonosporales; family Micromonosporaceae; genus Micromonospora; species Micromonospora sp. WMMA1996. The sequence continues at coordinate 3,525,623 of NZ_PDHU01000001.1, forward strand.
CCCACCAGCCCTGCCAGGCCGGCCGGGCCAACGCCAGGAACGCGAGGCTCGCCTCGGTGACACCGGTCCGGGCGGCGGTGATGTCCTGCTGCAACGCGGGGGTCACCTGGCCGGCGGTGACCGCCCGCAGCACCGCCACCTGCTGCTGGCCGACCGCCTCGGCCACCTTGGACAGCGCGGCCGAGGCCCGGATGCCGTCCGCGATCCGCGGGTTGACCACGCCGAGGGTGACGCTCTCGCGCAGGCCGAGCAGGTCGGCGATGACGATGCGGTAGCTGAACGTCATGGCCGACACCGAGGCGCGCTCGGCGGTGCGCACCTGGGCGCGCAGCGGGGCGAGGCTGTCCAGCGCCGCGTCGATCCGCGGCAGCACGGCCCGCTCGGCGGCGGCGCCGGAGGGCACCTCGGCGCGCCGGCGACGGTAGCCGGCGACCGCGGCGTCGGTGGCCGTGGTGGCGTCGGCGAAGGCGTCCTGCTGCTCCGGGGCGCCCCGGGTCAGCAGGTCGGCCGCGACGATCCGTTCGTACTGCAACCGGTGGGCCAGGTCCCCGGCCTCGGCGCCGAGCTGGGCCAGCAGGCCGAGGTCGCTGGCGCGGGAGGTCTGCCGGGCGCTCTCGGTGAGGGCCAGGCCGGCGAAGCCCATCACGGCGACGAGCGGCGCGGCCACGATGAGGCGCATCCGGCCGCCGATCCGCCACCGGCGGCGGCGGGTCGGGTAGGGTCGGGCCGCGTGGGACCTCGTGCTCGACGCCACTGCTGACTCCCCGCACTGATCGGCAAAGTTCTATCTGCATTTGCGGATTGCACGTCCCATTGCGCCGGACGGCGTGCGCGGAGGCCAGACCCGCTCGTGGTACAAACAGGCCGTACCAGCATCTGTACCCGGAGTTGGCGACGCCGGGGGCGAACCCGGGGATCCGGAGGCGGCGGAGGTCAGTGCCGGCCGGCCGCCGACGGCGGTTGGCCCTCCGGCCCGGGTTGTGCGAGCACCTGGCCGATCAGCTCCCGCAGCTCGTCGATGGCCGCCACCACGGCCTGCGGATCGCGGGGGTCGCGCCGCGGAGCCGGCGGCGGACCGGCCGGCTCCCAGCCCGCCACCTCAGCCGACCGCGGCCCCCGCCGCCCGTCCGCGGCCAACTGCTCCGCCGCGACGCGCGGCCACAGGTCCGCCAGCCGACCGCCGGTGGCGAGCACCTCGTCGCACCGGACGGCGAACTCCTGGCTGCCGAAGCGCCGGCCCGACTCGACCGCCGCGACCGTCTCCCGGCTGAACCGCACCCGCTCCGCCAGCGTCCGCTGGGTCAGGCCGCGTCGCGTCCGCCAGCGGCGCAGCTCGGCCCGGAACTGCCGGCTGGCGGCGGCGGGATCGGCGTTCGACGCGGGCGTGCGATCCATGTGCTCACCTTCGCGACGCCGGAGCGGCGCCGGCAGCAGATCGAGGGCGGGTGATGACTGGGCGTTCGCAGGGGGTCATTCTTAACCCACGGACGCGCGGGTGTGAAGACACGACTGCGCTCCGTGTCCGTCGACGGTGGCCGGTCGACGTCCCCATCGGCGCGCGGTCACGCCGCCGGACGCGACTCGGAGCGCACCGCCGGATCCACCACCACGGGCAGGCCACGGTGCGCGCGGAAGGCCAGGTTGGGCCGGAAGACGCGGTCACCGCGAGGCGCCGGACGCAGACCGGGCAACGCCGAGGCGAGGCGGGTGAGGGCGACACCCGCCTCCAGCCGGGCCAGCGCCGCACCGATGCAGAAGTGCGGCCCGTGCCCGAACGAGAGGTGGTCGTGCGCGTCCGGCCGCCCCGGGTCGAACCGGTCCGGGTGCCGGAACACCGACGGGTCCCGGTTGGCGGCGCCGATCAGCAACAGGCACCGCGCGCCGACCGGTATCGTGACGCCACCGAGCGTGACCGGCCGGTTCGTGATCCGCAGCCAGCCGTCGATGGCGGGCGCGAAGCGCAGCGTCTCGGCGAGGAAGGCCGCGACCTCGTCGGGCCGCTCGGCGAGCGCCCGCCACCGGTCCGGGTCGGCCAGCGCGTGGTCGAGGGCGTGGGCGAGCAGCCCGGCGGTGGTCTCGTGACCGGCCACCAGCAGGTTGAACACGATGCTCGACACCTCGGCGACGGTGAGGACCGCGTCGTCGCCACCGCGGTACGCCAACAGCTCGTCCACGTAGTCGTCACCGCCTCGACCGTTCGCGCCGTGGTCGTCGAGCCGGCGCCGGACCAGGTCCTGGCAGTAGCGCCAGAACTCCAGCAGCCCGCCCGCCAGACGGACCTGCTCGGCCGGGTCCGGCCGCCCCCAGACCAACGCGATCTGCCCGTCCGCCCAGGCCCGGATCCGGGGCACGTCCCGGGCGGGCACGCCGAGGATGTCGAGCAGCACCAGCAGCGGCAGCTCGGCGGTGAACCCGGTGACCAGGTCCACCCGCTCGCCGGCCCGCGCGGCCAGCCGCGCCACCAGCTCGTCCACCCGGCGCCGGACGATCCGCCCGTACCGCTGCTCGACCCGCTCGGTCGTGTTGGCGAACGTGACGCGCAGCGCCCGACGGGTGCGCGGGTGCACCGGCGGGTCCGCCGCGGCCGTGGTGGGCGGGGCGTCGATCTCGGCGACCAGCGCCAACGCCTCGGGGCACATGTCGTAGACCGGGGCGAGCGTGAGGGCGTTGCCGAACGTACGCGCGTCGGCGAGCGCCCGCCGCACGTCGGCGTGCCGGGTGATCAGCCACAGCCCCAGCTCGTCGTCGTGGTGGACCCCGCCGCCGTCGGCCAGCAGTCGCGCCCACACGCCGGACGGGTCGGTGAGATAGGCCCCCGTGAACGGATCCAGTCGCATGGCCGCCTCCTCACGTACCGGTCACTTTCCTTACCGTGCGCTATCGGACGAACACGCGTCAACATCCGTGGACATCGATATATTTCTGCCGCTCGCGCGCAATCTGCACCCCGCCCCTTGCCCCCTGCGCCTCCCTTCCGGCGGTGAGGGGCGGGGGTGGCAGGATCGGGAGGTGCGCGCGGTGGTGATCGAGGAGTTCGGGGTGGCGCCGGAGGTCCGGGAGGTGCCGGATCCGGCGCCGACGCCCGACGGGGTGGTCGTGCGGGTCGCTGCGACCGGGCTCTGCCGCAGCGACTGGCACGGCTGGCAGGGCCACGACCCGGACATCCGCCTGCCGCACGTGCCCGGGCACGAGTTCGCCGGCGTGGTCGTGGCCGTCGGCGCGGAGGTGCGCGGCTGGCGGCCCGGCGACCGGGTCACCGCGCCGTTCGTCTGCGCCTGCGGGCGCTGCCCCTCCTGCCTCGCCGGCGACCAGCAGGTCTGCGAGCGGCAGACCCAGCCCGGCTTCACCGGCTGGGGGTCGTTCGCCGAACACGTGGCCGTGCGCGACGCCGACGTCAATCTGGTCCGGCTGCCGGACGACCTGGACGACCTCACCGCCGCCGCGCTGGGCTGCCGGTTCGCCACCGCGTTCCGGGCCGTGGTCGGGCAGGGCCGGTTGGCCGCCGGGGAGTGGGTGGCCGTACACGGGTGCGGTGGGGTCGGCCTGTCCGCGGTGATGATCGCGGCGGCGAGCGGCGCCCGGGTGGTGGCGGTCGACGTGGCGCCCGCCGCGCTGGAGCTGGCCCGGCGCTGCGGGGCCGCGGTCTGTCTCGACGGCGCCGCGCTGGGCGGCCCCGGCGCGGTGGCCGCCGCGGTCCGCGAGGCGACCGGCGGCGGCGCGCACCTCTCGCTCGACGCGCTGGGCAGCCACGCCACCTGCGTCGCCTCCGTCGAGAGCCTGCGCCGGCGGGGTCGGCACGTGCAGGTCGGGCTGCTGCCCGCGGCGCAGGGCCGGCCCGCCCTGCCGATGGACCTGGTGATCGCGTACGAACTGGAGCTGCGCGGCAGCCACGGCATGCCGGCGCACGCCTACCCGGAGATGCTGCGCCTGGTCACCGGCGGGGTGCTGCGCCCCGGCGAGCTGGTCACCCGCACCATCGACCTCGCGGCGGCGCCGCAGGCGTTGGCCACCATGGACCGTCCGACCGCCGCCGGGATGTGCCTCATCCGTCCCTGACACGACCGCGGGCCGGCCCGACGTCGGGAAACCCCGACGCGGACCGGCCCGCGACCGACCGGCTCAGTCCGTCACGGTCACCGAGACGGTACGGGGCGGCTGCTGGTACTGCCCGTGGTTGTCCATGCCGCGGATCGTCACCGTGTACGTGCCGGCCGGGATGACCGGTGACGTGTACGCGAAGTTCGACCCCGGCGAGCCCGGGCTGGTGAGGAACGCCGCGATCCACGGGTAGTTGCCCGCCGTGCCCGGCTTGCTGAACGTGCCGGACGCGTTCATCCCCTGCCCGGCGGTGTTCGCGATCTGCAGCTCCACCCGCTGCATCCCGACGTCGTCGACCGCCCGGCCGCTCACCACGATCCGGCCGCCGGTGTAGGCCTGCCCCTCGACCGGGGTGACGCTCGGCTCCAGCCTCGGGTCCAGGTCACCCGGGTAGACGAGGTACCGGGCGGTGGCGCCGGTGGTCGACCCGTCCTGCTGCCCCGCCGTGTCCACGGCCCACGCCTCCACGGTGAACGTGCCCTTGGTGGGCAGGTCGATCGCGAGCGTGAACGCGGTGCTCGTCGCGCCGGGCGCGGCCAGCGTCGCGTCGACGGTGGCGAACGCCGCCGCCATCGTGCCGTTGGGCTGCACGTACCGGCCGGTGTCCAGGTCGCGCAGCGCCACCCGGACCGCCCGTACGCCCTTGTCGTCGGTGGCGCTGCCGCTCAGGTCGAGGTGCAGCCGGTCGACGTCCTGGTTCACGCCGGTGAAGCTGAGCAGCCCGTTCGGGAAGGCGTCGCCGGGCACCTGGGCGGTGACGGTGAGCCGGCCCAGGTTGCCGGTGGACGTGGTCAGGCCCAGCTTGTCGGTGGCGCGTACCCGGAAGTCGTAGACGCCCGGGGTGAGCGGCACGGTGGTGAAGGACCAGTCGAACGTCGCCGCGTCGAGGTTCAGCGGGGAGATCCGGTGGTACGCGGCCACCGAGTCGGCCCCCCAGGTGCCGTCCGCCGCCAGCGCCTCGCGGGTGGTGTTGTTGCGCAGGTAGATCTCGACCGACTTCAGGGCGTCGTCGTCGCTCGCCCGGCCGGCGAACGTGACCGTGGCGCCCGGCGCGACGGTCAGCGGCGCGGCGGCGGTCGGCGGCGTCATCGCCACCGGCGCGGTGATCGCCACGGTGGGCGGGACGCCGGTCGCGGAGACCGTCCAGTCCCGGGTGTCGCCGCGCAGGTCGCTCTGCCCGGCGGTGTCGACGGCGGTGGCGGCCATCCGCCACTGCCCCTCGGCCGGCAGCGTCACCTCGAACTGCCAGGTGGTGGAGACCGCGCCGATCACGTCCGGCTCACCCCGGAAGGTGTTGTAGACCGGCGCGACGGTGCCGTCGTCCTGCAGGTAGCGGTTGTCCGAGGTGCGGAACGAGTAGACCAGCGCGTTGACGCCCTTGTCGTCGGTGGCGGTGCCGGTCGCGACGAAGCTCTTCGTCGCGAGCAGGCCGGCGACCGGCGAGCTGATCCGGGTCGACGGCGGCAGGTCGTCGAAGCGGAACGCCTCGATCTTCTTGATCGCCTTGGTGGTGTCGCCGGCCTTGTTCCGGTCGAACGTCTTCGCCTGCAACTGGTATTCGCCGGCGGGCAGGGACACCGGCAGGGTCCACGTGGTGGAGGTCGCGTTCGGGCTGGCCAGGGTCGCGAGGACACTGTTCGACGCGCCCCAGGTGGTCAGGTCGTCCTGGAGGTACTTGCGACTCCTGCGGTCCTGGATCTCCACCTGGACCTTGGCCACGCCGGCCGGGGCGAGCGCCTGGCCGCCGATGGCGAAGGACTCGCCGGCCTGCTTCACCGCGCCCTCGATCGGCGTGGTGATGGTGGTGTCCAGCGGCGCCGGCGCGGGCTCCCTGGACAGGTCGAAGAACGCGACCCGGCCGGTGGTCTTGCCACCCTTGGTGTTGCCGTCACCGCCGACGAGCAGGCCGCGCGAGGTGGCCAGCATCGCCTTCTCCCCCTCGTACGAGTTGGAGCCGGGGTTCCACTCCAACGCCGTGCCGGTGATCGGGTCCAGCGCGCCGAGGTGGTCGCGGCGCACCACCTGGTCGCCGAGGCCGTAGCCGCTGAGCCCCTGACCGGTGCCGTAGCCGACGTTGTCCAGGCCGGGCCACGGCACGTTCGAGGTGGGCGACTCCTGCCAGCTGAAGTGCCCGCCGACGTAAACGGCGGTGGCGGTGATCGCGACGGAGTAGATGCTGTCGAAGTGCCGCGAGATCCAGAGCGGCTCGACGTGGTCGTTCCCGGTCAACGGGTACGCGATGGCGGTGTCGTTGATCGGCGGACGGTCGCCGCCCGAGCCGCTGGTGACCACGAAGTACGAGTCGTCCGGCGCGATGTCGCCGCCGAAGACCCGCTGGATCCCGCCGACGAAGGACAGGTTGTCCTCCCACAGCCGGGTACGCCAGGGCAGCAGGGCCTTGCTGGCCGTACCGATCAGGGCCACGCCGTAGCGGTCCTGCCCGGCGATCTGCCGCCCGGTGTGCACGACCAGCAGCTTGCTGCGGTCGTGGGTGAGCTTGAGCTGCTGCACGGTGAGCATGCCGCCCACCCCGATGCCGCCGGTGAGCGGCAGGTTGAACGCGGTGTCGACCGCGCCGCTGGTGGGGTTGAGCGCGACCAGGCCGCTGCGGGCGACGCCGTTGACGGTGGCGAACTGACCACCGACGTAGACGGCGGTGGGGCTGACGGCCAGCGCGGTCCCCCGCGCGCTCGCGTTCGCGGTGAACGCCGCGACCGGCGCGCCGGTGGTCGGGTTGAGCCGGGCGATCTTGCGCTTGGTGACCCCGTTGATCGTGTTGAACGAGCCCGTGATGTAGAGCGAGGACCCGTCCGGCGACGCCTCCACGGCGGCGACCGCGCCGTCGATGGTCGGCCGGAAGCCGGTGTCCACCTTCCCGGTGTCCAGGTTGTACGAGGCCAGCGACTTCTGGGCGATCGCCGTCCCGCCGACGTTCGCGATCGAGGTGAAGGTGCCCGCGATGAAGACGCGGTTGCCGATCACCTCGATGTCGGTGATCTCGCCGTTGGTGATCTGCGGCGTGTCGGTGCGGGGCGTGGACGGCACCAGCCGGGTGTCCCCGGGGGTGACCTGCGCCCTGGTGGCGACCGTACGGGCGGCGCCGATCGCCGCGCTGCCACCCAACGTCTCCGCGCCGCCGCGCCCGGTGGCGCCGGCGTCCCGGACGGTGACGGTGCCGGCGATCGCCGGCACTCCGGCCACCACGACCGCGCCGGCGGCGAGCACCGCGACCGCACGACTCCAAACTCGCATCGAGACAACTCTCCCTGTCCGCCGGGACGGCGCCCTCGGGTGGTTCCCGAGTCCGTCCGTCCGCGTGCCGGACGTCACCGTAGGAGGCAAGGACTTCTCGCGATACGCCGCCGCACCGGTAATCGACCGCCAGACATCAATTCCGCCCACACCGGTGGCCCCCCTCCACCGATCGGCCACCCCACCCCACCCCACCCACCCCGTCGATCATGAAGTTGACCGCTCGATCCGCCCGTTTTGTCGCCGCCAACCTCATGATCGACGCCACGGTGGCGGGTGAGGTGGCGCGACCGTGGGTCGGGGGGTCTCCGGGGGAAGGAGGAGCTGGGGCGTGCGGGGTGACGGGCAGACGACTGACGGAGTGTCAAATGTCGACCGAAAACGGGGGCGGAAAGTGCTCCGAAGAGGGCGCGGATATCCGACCGGGCGGCGCGCGCGACTGCGCAATTGTCGACACAATCGCCGGAGAACGGCGTGATCGGCTCCGGCACGCAGATCACCGGTCTGGCCGCCGGGCCGGCGCGAGGATTCCTCGTGACGGTATGCCATCGAAGATCACCCTGTCAACGATCCACATCAGACGCGGACTGAGCTGCTGAAACGTCCGCCAACGCGCCCACATAGACGTCATCGCCGCACGCATCAGGCAAATCCCTCCACAGTGCGGTGGAGGTGGCGGGAAAGGCGATGACCGACACGGGCGACATCACGGCGGTGGGCGACACGGGTGGCGACCGGGCCGGGTCGCAATCGCATTTCTTACCGGCGCGCGGGAATTGGCCGAACGTGCCGCCCCGGTCACCGAACGCACCGACTGCCGACACGATTCGGGGATCGGCGGGTGAAGATCGACGGTGACATGATGGGCGAGGTTCCCATCGAGGAATCCTGATCTTTTCCCACTATCCGGCTGACCGCACGGTCCGGCGCGGCGGCTGCCCGCGCCCGGATGCCGCCACCTCACGGCCGGGCAGCGACGAAGGCGGAGGCGATGACGGACGTCCTGCGGACCCGGAGACCGGTGACCGCCCCACCGGCACGGCCCGACTCCGACCGGCCCGCGCCGGCCACGGCCGCCCAGCGCCAGATGTGGCAGTTGGACCGACTCGACCCGGGCTCGGCCGCCTACCTGGTGCCGCTGGCCTACCGGCTGCACGGCCCGCTCGACGTGGCGGCCCTGTCCGCCACGCTCGACGACCTGGTGGCCCGGCACGCGGCGCTGCGCACCACGCTCGCCCGACCGCAGGCACCCGCCGGACAGCCGACCGGGCCGGGCGACGACGATCCGACCCGGGTCGTCCAGGTGGTGCACGCGCCGCGCCCCGGGCTGCTGCGGGTGCACGACCTCAGCGGCCTGCCGAGCTGGCAACGCGACCGGGAGGTCCGGACCCGGCTCCGGGCCGCCGCGCGTGACCCGCTCGACCTCGTACGCGGACCGGTGCTCCGGGCCGACCTGCTGCGGTGCGCGCCGGAGGAGCACGTGCTCCTGCTGACGATCCACCACGTCGCCGTCGACGAGTGGTCGCTGGGCATCCTCCACGAGGAGTGGGAACGGCTCTACGCCGCACACCGCGCCGGGGTGCCGGCCGGGCTCGACCCGGTCACGCACGACTGCCGCGACCACGCGCTGCGGCAGCGGGACTGGCTCGCCGGGGCGCAGGCGGCCGAGCAGCTCGACTACTGGCGCGGGCAGCTCGCGGGCGTTCCGGCGGCGCTCGACCTGCCCACCCGGGGGCCACGCCCGGCGGTGCCGTCCGACGCCGGCGCCACGCTGAGCGTGCCGCTGGACGTACCGGCCGAGGCGCTGGCCGCGTTCTGCCGGCAGGCCCGCGTGTCGCCGTACATGGTGTTGCTGACCGTGCTGCACGTCCTGCTGGCCCGGTGGACCGGCGAGCGGGACGTGGTGGTCGGCACGCCGGTGGCCGGCCGGCGCGGCCCGGAGACGCGGCAGCTCGTCGGCCTGCTGCTCAACACCGTGGCGATCCGCGCCCGGCTGGACGACGACCCGTCCTTCGCCACGCTGGTGGAGCGGGTACGCACCGCGGTGCTGGACGCGCTGAGCCGGGAGGAGCTTCCCTTCTCCACGGTGGTGCAGACGCTGCGCCCGCCCCGACGGGCCGGCTTCAGCCCGCTGTTCCAGGTGATGTTCGTCCACGGCCGGGAGGCGGCTCCGCCCCGCCTGGACGGTCTCGAGGTCAGCGCCGTGGAGGTGCCACCCGCCACCGCGAAGTTCGACCTCACCGTTGCCGTACGGGAGAACGAGCAGGGTCTGCGGACCGTGCTGGAGTACCGCACCGAGCTGTTCGACGACGACGCGATGGCCCGACTCGCCGGGCACTTCCAGACGCTGCTGGCGTCGCTGCTCGCCGACCCGGGGGCGCCGGTCGGTTCGGCCGCGATGCTCACCGCCGAGGAGCACCGCCGGCTAATCGACGAGTGGAACCGCACCGCCACGCCGGACGAGCCGGACGAGCTGGTCCACACGCTGATCGAGGAGCAGGCCCGGCGTACCCCCGACGGGGTGGCGGTGACCGACGGCGAGGGCGCGCTGAGCTACCGGGAGCTGCACGACCGGGCCGAGTCGCTGGCGGAGACGCTGCGCGGCCGGGGTGTGGGCGTCGGCTCCCTGGTCGGGGTGCTGCTGCCGCGCGCGGCGCCGTTCACCGTGGCGGTGCTGGCGGTGCTGCGGGCCGGCGCCGCCTACGTGCCACTGGACCCGGCCAACCCACCCGCCCGGCTGCGCCACCTGATCGGGGACACCGCCGCTCCGGTGGTGCTCACCTGCGCCGAGCTGGCACACCTCGTACCCGGGGACCGGGCGCTGCTGGTGCCGGGGCCGGAAGCGCCGGCTACGGGGGCCGGGCCGGCGCGCGGCGGCGGGCCACGACGGCGGGCGCGTCGCCGGCCCACGCCGTCGGCCGACGAGCTGGCCTACGTCATCCACACTTCCGGTTCGACCGGCCACCCCAAGGGCGTGATGGTCACCCACCGGGGTGTGGCGAACTACGTGCGCTGGGCCGCTCAGGCGTACCGGCTGCGGCCGGGCGACGTCGTCCCGCTGCACTCCTCGGTCGGGTTCGACCTGACCGTGACCAGCCTGCTGGTGCCGTTGGCCGCCGGCGCCACGGTCCGGATGATCGGCGAGCACCTCGGCCCGGCGGCGCTGGGCGAGGCGCTGCGCGACACCGCCACGCCGTTCGGCCTGGTCAAGATCACTCCGGCCCAGTTGGAGCTGGTCACCCACCAGCTGCGCCCGGACGAGCTGGCCGGGCGGACCCGGTGCTTCGTGATCGGCGGCGAGAACCTGCGCGCCGACCAGGTGGCGCCGTGGCGGCGGCACGCGCCGGAGACCGCGCTGGTCAACGAGTACGGCCCGACCGAGACGGTGGTCGGCTGCGCCGCGTACGAGGTGGAGCCCGGCACGCCCGCTGACGGTTCGGTGCCGATCGGCCGGCCGATCGCCAACACCGCGCTGCACGTGCTCGACGCGTGGGGCAACCCGGCGCCGGTGGGCGTGGCCGGCGAGCTGTACGTGGGCGGCGCCGGGGTGGCGCGCGGCTACCTCGGCCAGCCGACCGTCACGGCCGAGCGGTTCCTCCCCGACCCCTTCGCCGGGACGCCGGGCGCGCGGCTGTACCGCACCGGCGACCTGGTCCGCCGCCGGCCCGACGGCGTCCTGGAGTACCTGGGCCGCACCGACCGGCAGGTCAAGGTGCGCGGCTACCGGGTGGAGTGCGGCGAGATCGAGGCGGCGGTCCGGCGGCACCGGCCGGACGTCGACGTGACCGTCCACCTGCGCCACGACGACCCGGCCGACCCCCGGCTGGTCGCGTACCTGGCCGGCGGCGGGACCGGTCCGGCCGAGCTGCGGGCCGCGCTCGCCGCCGAGCTGCCGTCCTGGCTGGTGCCGGACGCGTTCGTCCGGCTCGACGCGCTGCCGCTGACCGGCAACGGCAAGGTGGACGCCGACGCGCTGCCCGCGCCCGGCCCGGCGGCGGCCGTCCCGCCCGCCTCCACGCCCGGCCCGGCGGCGGCCTCGCCGTCCGCCGGCCCTGCGCCCTCCGCCGGCACCGTCGCGCCGGTCCCGCCCGTCCGGTGGGACGGCGACCGGGTACGCCTGGAACGGCTGGTCGCCGAGGTGTGGCGGGAGGTGCTCGGCGTCGACGAGGTCGGCGTCCGGGACAGCTTCTTCGACCTCGGCGGGCACTCGATGCGGCTGCTGGCCGTGCTCGACCGGCTGCGCGCCCGGCTCGGTGACGTGCTCACCGCCACCGACCTGTTCCGCCACCCCACCGTCGAGTCGCTGGCCGCGTACCTGGTCTCGGGGACGACGACCGGGGCGGAGCCGGAACCCGCGCCGCAGGCCCCGCCGCGCGCCGGCGCCGCGGTGGCCGCCGGTTCGGCGGAGGCGCTGGTCGCCGTCGTCGGCATGGCCTGCCGGTTCCCCGGGGCGCGCACGGTCGACGAGTTCTGGGCCAACATCCGCGACGGGGTGGAGTCGGTCCGCGAGTTCACCGTCGAGGAGATGCTCGCCGACGGCGCGGACCCGGCCCGGATCGACGACCCGGCGTACGTGCGCGCCGGCACCCACCTGCCTGGCATCGACGAGTTCGACGCGGCGTTCTTCGGCTTCACGCCCCGGGAGGCGGAGACGCTCGACCCGCAGCACCGGCTGCTGCTGGAGTGCGCCTGGCACGCCCTGGAGCACGCCGGGCACGACCCGTCCCGCCACCCCGGCCGGGTCGGCCTGTTCGCCGGCTCGGGCCGCAGCTCCTACCTGCTCGACCACCTCAACGGCCGGCCGGAGCTGACCGGCGCGCTCAGCGAGCACCAGATCTCCCTCGGCAACGACAAGGACTTCCTGCTCAGCCGCGTCGCCTACCAGCTCGACCTGACCGGTCCGGCGGTCACCGTGGCCACCGCCTGCTCCACCTCGCTGGTGGCCGTGCACCTGGGCCGGCAGAGCCTGCTGGCCGGCGAGTCGGACGTGGTCCTGGCCGGCGGCGTCAGCGTCTTCCCGGCCCAGCGGCGCGGCTACCTGCACCACGACGGGGGCATCTACTCCCCCGACGGGCACTGCCGGCCGTTCAGCGCCGAGGCGCGCGGCAGCATCGAGTCCAGCGGCGTGGGCGTGGTGGTGCTCAAGCGGCTGGCCGACGCGCTGGCCGCCGGCGACACGGTCTACGCGGTGATCCGCGGCTCGGCGATCAACAACGACGGGGCCCGCCGCACGGGCTACACCGCGCCGGGCGTCGCCGGGCAGGTCGAGGTGATCAGCAGCGCGCTGGCCGCCGCCCGGGTGGACCCGCGCTCGGTGGGCTATGTGGAGGCGCACGGCACCGGCACCACGCTCGGCGACCCGATCGAGGTGGCCGCGCTGACCGAGGCGTTCCGGCGCGGCACCGACGAGCGTGGCTTCTGCGCGCTCGGCTCGGTCAAGGCGAACATCGGGCACACCGACGCCGCGGCCGGGGTGGCCGGCCTGATCAAGACCGTGATGGCGCTGTGGACGCGGACGCTGCCGCCGACGATCAACGTGGAGCGTCCCCACCCGGGCATCGACTTCGCGTCCGGCCCGTTCCGGCTCGACGGCGCGGCCCGGCCGTGGCCCGGCGACGGTCCGCGCCGGGCCGGGGTCAGCTCGTTCGGCATGGGCGGCACCAACGCGCACGTCGTCCTGGAGGAGCCGCCGGCGTCGCCGGTCGCGCCGCCGGCCCCGCCCGCGCCGGGGCCCCGGCTGCTGACGCTGTCGGCGCGTACCCCGGCCGCGCTGGAGAGCGCCACCCGGCAGCTGCGCGACCACCTCGACGCCCACCCCCGGGTGGTGCTCGCGGACGTCGCGGCGGCGCTGGGCCGCCGGGCGGCGATGCCGCACCGCCGGTACGTGGTCGCGGCGGACCGCGCCGACGCGGTGGTCGCGCTCGACGCCCCGCAGCGCCAGTTCACCGGCGTCCACCCGGGTGGCCGGCGGACGCTGGCGTTCGCCTTCCCCGGCCACGGCGCCCAGCACGTGGCGATGGGCGCCGGGCTCCACCGGGCCGAGCCGACCTACCGGGCCGTGGTGGACGAGTGCGCCGAGCTGCTCGGCGGCGACCTGGCCCGGGACCTGCGGGCCGTGCTGTGCCCGGAGCCGGGCGGGCACGCGGCGGCGGAGGAACTGCTGGCCCGCCCCCGCCTGGTGCAGCCCGCGCTGTTCGTGACCGGCTACGCGCTGGCCCGGACGCTGCTGGCGCGCGGCGTCACACCGGACGTGATGGTCGGTCACAGCCTCGGCGAGTACGTGGCCGCCTGCCTCGCCGGGGTGTTCTCCCTGGACGACGCGCTGCGCCTGGTACGGGTCCGGGGCGAGCTGGTGGAGCGGACGCCGGTCGGCGCGATGCTGGCGGTCGCGCTGCCAGAGTCGGCGGTGACCGCGCTGCTCGACGAGGGCGTGTCGCTGGCCGCGGTGAACGCCCCGCGGCTGTGCGTGGTCTCCGGCGACCCGGCGGCGGTCGGCCGGGTGCGGGAGCGGCTCACCGCCGACGGTGTCGTCTGCCGCCCGCTGCGGGTGGCCCGCGGCTACCACTCGGCGCTGCTCGACCCGGTGCTCGACGAGTTCGCCGCGCACGCCGCCCGGGTGCGGTACGCCGAACCCGAGCGCCCCTACCTGAGCAACCTGACCGGCGGTCCGGTCACCCCGGGGCTGGTCACCGACCCGGCGTACTGGGTGCGGCACCTGCGCGAGCCGGTCCGCTTCGCCGCGTCGGCCGCGTTCCTCGCCGAGCAGGAGGCGACGGTGGCCGAGGTGGGGCCCGGGCACGCGCTCGGCGGCCTGGTCCGGCTGGCCGGGCTGCGGCCGGCGCAGGCGGTGGCGATGATGCGGCACCCCCGCGCCGAGGCCGACGACGTCGGCACGCTGCTCGACGCGGTGGGCCGGCTCTGGCTGACCGGGGTGCCGGTCGACCGGGAACGGTTCGCCGGCGACGGGGACCGGCGGCTGCCGTTGCCCGGCTATCCGTTCGAGCGGCACCGCTACTGGATCGCGCCGGCGCCCCGGCCCGGCGCGGTCGCCCCGACGCCGCTCGCGACGCCGGCCGAGGCGCCGGTGGCCGCGCCGGTGGACACCGGCAACCGGCCGGAGCTGGGCACCGCGTACGTCCCGCCGGCCACGCCCGCGCAGGAGTGCGTGGCGGAGATCTGGTCGGACCTGCTCGGCATCCGGCCGGTCGGCGCGCACGACGACTTCTTCGCGCTGGGCGGCCACTCGCTGCTCGCCACCCAGGTGGTGGTGCGGCTGCGGGACCGCCTCGGCGTCGCGGTGCCGCTGGAGACGGTCTTCGCCCGACCCACCGTCGCCGGTCTCGCCGCGGCGTTGCCCGCCGGCACGGCCCCCGCGCCCACCGCGACCACCGGGGACGGCGCCGCGGCCGGGTCCGCGACCGGGGCCGGTGGCGCGGCAACGCCACCGGCGCCGGTCGCCCCGGCGGCGACGGCGCTCGCGCGCATCCCCCGCGCCGATCCGGACGCCGGACCCGCGCCGCTCTCCTCCGGGCAGCACCGGCTGTGGTTCCTCGACCAGGCGTACGCGCAGAACGCCTACACCGTCGGCACCACGCTGCTGCTGGAGGGCGTGCTCGACCGGGACGCGCTGCGCACGGCGCTGGCCGGGCTGGTGCGCCGGCACGAGGCGCTGCGGACCGTGTTCCCGATCGGGCCGGACGGCGACCCGGTGCAGCGGGTGCTGCCGGCCGGGCCGGTGGAGCTGCCGGTCGTCGAGGCCCCGGCGGAACCGGACGCGCCGGCGCCCGTCAGCATCGTCGAGCCGGCCGTGGCCGAGGCGGTCCCCCGCTGGGTGCACGCCGCCCTCGCCGCCGACGTGCGGCGACCGTTCGACCTGGCCACCGGCCCGCTGTTCCGGGCCGTGCTGCTGCGCGTCGCCGACGAGAAGCACGTGCTGTCGCTGACCATGCACCACGCGGTCTCCGACGGCTGGTCGCTGGGCGTGGTGGCCCGGGAGGTGGCCGCCGGGTACGCCGCCGCCCGCGCGGGACGGCCCGACCCGCTCCCCGAGCTGGCCGTCCAGTACGGCGACTACGCGCGCTGGCAACGCGACCGGCTGGCCGACCCGGACAGCGCGGACCTGCGGTACTGGCGCGCGCAGCTCGACGGGGTGGCCGCCGTGCTGGAGCTGCCCACCGACCGGCCCCGCCCGCCGGTGCAGACGTTCGACGGCGCGGTCCGCACGCTGGTCCTGCCCCGGGAGACCGCCGACCGGCTCCGCCGGTTCAGCCAGGAGCACGGCGCCACGCTGGCGATGACGCTGCTCGCCGCGTTCAAGGCGGTGCTGTGGCGCTGGACCGGCCAGCGCGACGTCTGCGTCGGCATGCCGGTCGCCGGCCGGGTCCGGGCCGAGCTGGAGCCGATGGTCGGCTTCTTCGTCACCATGCTGCCGCTGCGCACCGTGCTCGACGGCGAGTGGACCTTCACCGAGCTGCTCCGGCAGGTCCGGCGCACCGCGCTGGGCGCGTACGACCACCAGGAGGTGCCGTTCGAGCGGCTGGTGGACCTGGTCGACGCGCCCCGGGACCTGAGCCGCAACCCGCTGTTCCAGGTGATGTTCAACCTGCTCAACGTGCCGGAGCAGCGGGACGTGGACGCGGCCGGCGTGCGGATGACCCCGTTCGCGGTGGAGCCCGGGATCGCCCAGCAGGACCTGGCGCTGTACGCGTACGAGGTGGCCGAGGGGCTGCGGTTCCGGCTGGAGTACAACACCGCGCTCTTCGACGCGGGCACCGCCGAGCGGATGATCGGCCACCTGGACACGCTGCTCGCCGCGGCGGTCGCCGACCCGGGCGCCCGGCTGGCGGAACTGCCGGTGCTGACCGCCGCCGAGCTGGCCCGGTTCGCCGAGTGGAACGACACCGCCACGCCGACGGCGTGGGACGCCGCGCCGGACCGGGTGCCGACCCTGGTCGACCTGTTCGCGCACCAGGTGGCCACGAACCCGGACCGACCGGCCGTGACGTTCGGCGGGACCACGCTCAGCTACGCCGCGCTCGACGCCCGGGCCAACCGGCTCGCGCACCGGCTGCGCCGGGCCGGCGTCGGGCCGGACGTGCCGGTCGCGGTCTGCCTGCCCCGCTCGGCCGAGCTGCCGGTCGCGCTGCTGGGCGTGCTGAAGGCGGGCGGCGCGTACGTCCCGGTCGATCCGGAGTATCCGGTGGAGCGGCAGCGGTACGTGCTGACCCACAGCGGCGCCACGGTGCTGGTCACCGACGCGGCGCTGGCCGACCGGTTCGCCGGCTTCGCCGGCGCGGTGGTGACCGCCGGCACGGCCGACGGGCCGGACACCGCTCCCCCGGTGACGGCCGGGCCGGACCACCTGGCATACCTGCTCTACACCTCCGGATCGACCGGCCGGCCCAAGGGCGTCCGGGTGACCCACGGCGCGGTGGTCAACACGCTCGCCGCGATGCGCGAGCGCCCCGGTCTGACCCGCGACGGCACCATGCTGGCGATGGCCAGCTTCGCCTTCGACATGTCCGTGCCGGAGCTGTTCCTGCCGCTGGTGGTCGGCGCCCGGATGCTGCTGGTCGACCGGGACGTCGCCTACGACGCGGCCCGCCTCGCCGCGCTGCTCGACGCCGAGGGCGTCACGCTGGCCCAGGGCACGCCGACGACCTGGCGACTGCTGATCGAGTCGGGGTGGACCGGCACGCCCGGGCTGACCGCCGTCTGCGGCGGCGAGGCGGTGCCCGCGCCGCTGGCCCGGCAGCTCGCCGAGCGGGTCGACGCGCTGTGGAACCTGTACGGGCCGACCGAGGCCGCCGTGTGGGCCACCATGGACCGGATCACGCCGGACGAGACCCGGCCCACGATCGGCCGTCCGATCGGCAACATGCGGGCGCTCGTGCTCGACGCGCGGCTCGCTCCGGTGCCGGTCGGCGTGCCGGGCGAGATCTACCTGGGCGGGCCGGGGCTGGCCCGCGGCTACCACGACGACCCGACGCTGACCGCGCAGCGCTTCGTCCCCGACCCGTACGGCGACGGGCGGCTCTACCGCACCGGCGACCTCGGCCGCCGGCTGGCCGACGGGCGGATCGAGTTCCTCGGCCGGGGCGACTCGCAGGTCAAGGTGCGCGGGTTCCGGATCGAGCTGGGCGAGATCGAGGCGGCGTTGCGCCGGCACGACGCGGTCCGCGACGCGGCCGTGGTGGTCCGCGAGGACGCGGGCGAGAAGGCCGTGGTGGCGTACCTGACCCTGACCGGCGGCCCGGAGCCGGACACCTCCGGCGAGGTGACCGCCGACTTCGCCGCCGACCCGGCGCCGTGGCGGGCGTTCGTGCGCACCTGGCTGCCGGACTACATGGTGCCGTCGGCGTTCGTGCCGCTGGACCGGATGCCGCTCAACGCCAACGGCAAGGTCGACCGGTCGGCCCTGCCCGCGCCCCGCCGCGAGCGCGCCGAGGTCGGCGCCGGCACGCCGGACACGCCGCTGCGGGAGGCGCTGGCGCGGCGCTGGGCGGAGGTGCTCGGCTACGAGCGCGTCGGCATCGACGACGACTTCTTCGACCTGGGCGGCGACTCGTTCCGCGCGATCAAGGCGCTGGCCGGCACCGACCCGGCGATCAGCGTGCTCGACCTGTTCCGGCACCCGACCATCCGCGGGCTCACCGCGCACCTGGCCGAGACCGGCGGTTCGGCCGGCCGGCTGCTGCACGAGCTGACCCCGGCCCGGCCGGGCACGCCGACCACGCTGACGCTGCTCTGCGTACCGTTCGGCGGCGGCAGCGCGATCACCTTCCAGCCGCTCGCGGACGCCCTGCCGGCCGGGGTGTCGCTCTACGCGCTGGAACGTCCCGGGCACGACCTGAACCGCCCGGACGAGCCGATGCTCGACCTGGACGAGCTGGTGGACCGCTGCGTGGCCGAGGTGGTCGGGCAGATCACCGGCCCGGTGGCCGTGTACGGGCACTGCGTGGGCGGCGCCGAGGCGGTCGAGCTGGCCCGCCGGCTGGAGGCGGCCGGCGTCGAGGTCACCGGCGTGGTGATCGGCGCGCACTTCCCCGCCCCCCGACTGCCCGGCCGGGTGTTCGGCTGGCTGCGCCGGTGGTTCCCGGTGGAGCGGTGGGCGTCGAAGCGGCGGACGCTGGAGTCGCTGCGTGCGATGGGTTTCTTCACCGAGGTCTTCGACTCCGCCGAGAAGGACTTCGTGATGCGGGTGGTCCTGGCCGACTCGGCCCGGGGCGAGGACTACTACACCGACGTGTACACGCGGGGCCTGCCCCGCAAGCTGTCCGCGCCGCTGGTCTGCGTGGTCGGCAGCGGCGACCGGGCCACCGAGCTCTACCAGGAGCGCTACCTGGAGTGGGAGTTCTTCGCCGACCAGGTGTCGCTGGAGGTGATCGAGGGCGCCGGCCACTACTTCGCCAAGCACCAGCCGGCCGAGCTGGCCGACGTCATCCTGACGCACTGCGCCACCGCGCCGGACGCCGCCACCGCCGGACCCGCACCGGCGGACCCGGCCCGGCCCGCCGCCGGACCCGCAGAGGCACGGGCGTCCCGGACCGCCCCGGCCCCGGCGGACGTCCCGGCGCGGCGGACGGCGACCCCCAGCCTGGCGGTGTTCTACCTGGTCGCGATCGGTCAACTGGTCTCGCTGATCGGCAGCGGCCTGACCGCGTTCGGCATGGGCCTGTGGGTCTACCAGCGGACCGGGTCGGTGTCGCTGTTCGCCACCGCCACCGTGCTGGCGCTGCTGCCGGCCGTGGTGCTCTCCCCGATCGCCGGCGCGCTGGCCGACCGGTGGGAACGCCGAAGAATCATGGTCCTCGCCGACTGCCTGGCCGCCACCGGCACGGTGAGTCTCGCGTTGCTGCTCTGGTTCGGCCAGTTGCGCCTCTGGCACATCCTCACCGCGATCACCGTCACCGCCGTGGCCACCGCCTTCCAGCAACCCGCCTACCAGGCGGCCGTCACCCAGCTGGTGCCCAAGCGCTACTACGGGCGGGCCAACGGCATCGTCTCGCTCGGCACCGCCACCAGCACCGTGCTGGCGCCGCTGGTCGGCGGCGCGCTGGTCCTCGCCGTCGGACTGCGCGGCATCGTGGTGATCGACCTGGTCACGTTCGTCGTGGCGGTGACCGTCACGCTGTCGGTCCGCTTCCCCGACACGCTCTTCGTCCGGCGGGAGGAGCCGTTCCGCCGTGAGGTGCTGGGCGGCTGGCGGTTCATCGTCCGCCGGCACGGTCTGGTCGCCCTGGTCGTCCTGGTGGCGTCGCTGAACTACTTCTTCGCCATGGTCGAGGTGCTGGTCACCCCGCTCACGCTCTCCTTCGGCGACCCGGCGGTGCTCGGCCGGGTGCTCGCCGCCAGCGGCGTCGGCATGGTGGTCGGGTCGGTGCTGATGGGCGTCTGGGGCGGCACCGCCCGGCGGACCACCGGCATCCTGGCCAGCGTCGTGCTGCTCGGCGTCTCACTGCTCACCGTCGGGCTGCGGCCGGACCCGCTGTTCCCCGCCCTCGGGCTGTTCGGCATGGGCCTGGCCACCGCCCTGGTGAACACGCACTGGCTGGCGATCGTGCAGGCCAAGGTGGGCCTGGAACTCCAGGGCCGGGTGCTGGCCATGGCGCAGATGCTGTCCTGGCTGATGGTGCCGGCCGGGTTCCTCAGCGCCGGCCCGCTGGCCGAGCACGTGCTCGCCCCGCTGGCCCGGCCGGACGGCCCGCTCGCCGGGCTGGTCGGCACCGGTCCGGGGCGCGGCATGGCCCTGGCCGCGATCCTGGCCGGCCTCTGCGCGCTGGCGCTGGCCGCGGGCGGCATCGCGTACCGGCGGATCCGGCGGCTGGAGGACGAGTTGCCGGACAACGACCCGGGCAGCGTCGTGCTGACCGACAAGGACCGCATCCAGGAGGAGGCGGACCGTCGCCTCGCCGCCGTGGGTGGTTCCCGGTGAGCGCGCCCGCCCGGCCCGCCGGACCGACCCGCCGCGCCGCCACCCGGCGGGCCGGCGGCGGCCCCACCGTGGACTGTCTGCACCGGATGGTCGCCGCCCAGGCGGCCCGGACCCCGGACGCGGAGGCGGTCCGGCGCGGCGAGACCACGCTCTCCTACCGGGACCTCGACGAGGCGGCGAACCGGCTGGCCCGGGTGCTGCTGGCGCGCGGCGTCGATGTCGGCGACCGGGTCGGCGTCTGCCTGCCGCGCACGCCGGAACTGGTGGTCGCGCTGCTGGCCGTGCTCAAGGCCGGCGCCGCGTACGTGCCGCTGGACCCGGCCTACCCGGCGGCCCGGGTGACGTTCATGACCGCCGACTCCGGGGCGCGGCTGGTGCTGACCCGGGCCGGGCTGGCCGACCGGTTCGCCGGCCCGACCGTGCTCGTCGACCGGCTCGACCCGGACGGCGACGGCACCGACCCGGCGACGCCGGTGACACCCGGGGATCTGGCGTACGTCATCTACACCTCCGGATCCACCGGGCGACCCAAGGGCGTCGCCATCGAGCACCGCTCGGCGTCGGTGCTGCTGCACTGGGTCCGGCAGACCTTCGACGACACCGAGCTGGGCGGGATGCTCGCCGCCACCTCGGTCTGCTTCGACCTGTCCGTCTTCGAGATCTTCGGCCCGCTGGCCTGGGGCGGCCGGGTGGTGCTGGTCGACGACGTGCTGGCGCTGGCCGCGCCCGACGCGGACCGGCTGCCGGTGACGCTGGTCAACACCGTGCCGGCGGCGATGGGCGAGCTGCTCACCGCCGGGGCGCTGCCGCCGGGCGTGCGTACGGTCTGCCTGGCCGGCGAGCCGCTGACCGCCGCGCTGGCCGCCCGGGTGTGGGCCCGCCCGCACGTCCGCCGGCTGTGCAACCTCTACGGCCCGTCCGAGGACACCACGTACTCGACCTGGGCCGAGGTGCCGCCGGACGAGACGGAGCCGCCGATCGGCCGGCCGCTGCCGGGCACCCGGGCGTACGTGCTCGACCCGGACGGGCGGCCGTTGCCGCCCGGCGAGGCGGGCGAGCTGTACCTGGCCGGCGCCGGACTGGCCCGCGGCTACCTGGACCGGCCGGCGGAGACCGAGGCCCGGTTCCGGCCGGACCCGTTCCGCCCGGGCGAGCGGATGTACCGCACCGGGGACCGGGTCCGGCTGCGCCCGGACGGGCAACTGGCCTACCTCGGCCGGTTGGACGACCAGGTGAAGCTGCGCGGCTACCGGATCGAGCTGGGCGAGGTGGCCGCCCGGCTCGCCGCGCTGCCCGGCGTACGCGAGGCGACCGCCGCCGTCCGGCCCGGCCCGAGCGGGGACCCGCTGCTGGTCGGCTACCTGGTCGGCGAGCGGCGCGACGACGTCCGGGCCCGTCTGGCCGAGGTGCTGCCGGGGCCGCTCGTGCCGGCCGCCGTGGTCTGGCTGGACCGGCTGCCCACGCTGCCCAACGGCAAGGTCGACCGGGCTGTCCTGCCCGCGCCGGCGCTCGGCGGTGAGCGCCCGGAGGCGGGGGGCCTCGGGACGACGGCCGTCGCGGTGGCGACGGTGTGGCGGGAACTGCTCGGGGTGCCGGTGACCGACCCGGACGACGACTTCCTCGCGCTCGGCGGCGACTCGCTGCTGGCGGTCCGCTGCGCCACCCGGCTGGCCGCCGCCACCGGCCGCCCGGTGCGCCCCGGTGACCTGTTCGCCCACCCGACGCTCGCCGCGCTCGCCGCCCACCTCGACGCGCCGCCCACCCCGGACGCCGACCCGACGGGTACGCCCGACGGCAGCGGCGCGGGCCCGGCCGACGGCGTCCCCGCGGTCCCGGCCGACGGCGTCCTCGCGGACCCGGCCGACGCCGTCCCCGCGGACCCGGCCGACGGCGGGCCGGCGACCGGCGGGCCGGACCGTGGCGGGCCGGCGCCGCTCTCCCCCGCGCAGCGGCGGTTCTGGTTCCTGCACCGGCTCGACCCGGCCGACACGTCCTACCTGCTGGCGTTCGCGGTCCGCTTCGCCACCCCGCTGGACCCGGAGCGGCTGACCCGGGCGCTGCACCGGGTGGTCGACCGGCATCCCGCGCTGCGCACGGTCCTGCCCGCCGGGCCGGACGGTCCGGTGCAGGTCGTGCGGCCCGACGCCCACCCCGCTCCCACCGTCGCGCCGCCCGACCCGGGCGCCCCGCTCGACGACCGGCTCGCCCGGCTCGCCGCCCAGGTCACCCGTACCCCGATGGACCTGGCGGTGGGGCCGCTGCTGCGCGCGTGCCTGCTGCCCGACGCCGCCGGCCGGGCCGAGGCGTTGCTGCTGGTCGTGCACCACGCCGTCGCCGACGACTGGTCGTTCGGGGTGCTGGTACGCGACCTGGCGTCGGCCTACGACGACCCCGACGCGCCACCCGGTGAGCCGGCGCCCGGACCGGCCGCCGTCGCCGCCGCCCAGCGCGCCTGGCTGGTCGGGCCGGCCGGACGGCGGGCCGTCGACGAGCTGGTGCGTGAGCTGCACGGCGCCCCCACC
The DNA here is from genome assembly GCF_002573675.1 of Micromonospora sp. WMMA1996. Lineage (NCBI taxonomy): Bacteria > Bacillati > Actinomycetota > Actinomycetes > Micromonosporales > Micromonosporaceae > Micromonospora > Micromonospora sp. WMMA1996. The sequence continues at coordinate 3,548,429 of NZ_PDHU01000001.1, forward strand.
GTGCTCGACCTGGAGGCGCGGCGGAAGGGCCGCCCGACGCGTCCGGGGACCCCGCTCGACGGTCGGGCGCTGCGGACCACAGTGGAGCCGGCGACCGTGGCCGCGGTACGCGAGCTGGCCCGCGCCCACCGGGCCAGCCTGCACATGGTCGGGCTGACCGCGTTCGCCGCCCTGCTCGGCGCCGCCACCGGCCGGGACGACCTGCTGGTCGGCGTCGCCTTCGCCGGCCGCACCAGCGTGGCCGCCGAGCAGAGCGTGGGCTGCCACGTCAACACGCTGCCGCTGCGCCTGCGACCGGCCCTCGACCGTTCGTTCGCCGACCTGCTCGCCGAGGCACGGCGGGTCACCCTGTTCGCCGCCGCCCGCCAGGACGTCCCGTTCGACCTGCTGGTGGAACGGCTGAACCCGGCCCGCCGGCCGCACCGCAACCCGCTCGTCCAGGTCGCGTTCGGGGTGCAGAACGCACCGGCGGCCCGGCACCGCAGCGCCGTCGGCGGCGAGTTCACCGGCGTGGAGCTGACGCCGGACGCGGCCCGCCTCGACCTGACGCTCTGGCTGGACGACCGCCGGGGCGGGCTGGACGCGCTCTGGACCTACCGAACCGACCTGTTCGACCACGACGGGGTGGCGACGTGGCACCGCCGCCTCACCGCGCTGCTGCGCGCCGCCGCCGTCGACCCCGGGCGCAGTCTGGCCGACTGCGTCGACACCGCTGGGAGTGAGAGATGACCGATCAGACCCGGGTCGCACGGCCCGTCCCCCGTCGCGGCCGGGACCGGAACCTGGTGGACGTCCGGCCGGACTGGCCCGGCGGCCCGCTGCCGGCGCTGGTGCGCGCCAACGTCCCCGACGTCGACCTGGCCGGCTGGCTGGCCGGGCACCGCGCCGAGGTCGACGAGCTGGCCCGCCGCGCCGGCGCGGTGCTGTTCCGCGGCTTCGCCGTGGCCGGCGCCGACGACTTCCGCACCGTGATGGCGGCGCTCTCCGGTGACGTGCTGTCCTACGGCGAGCGTTCCTCGCCGCGCAGCCGGGTCACCGAGGGCGTCTACACCTCCACCGAGCACCCGGCCGACCAGCCGATCGTGCTGCACAACGAGCAGTCGTACACGGTCACCTGGCCGCTGCGCATCGTGTTCCACTGCGAGGTCGAACCGGCCGCCGGTGGGCGTACGCCGCTGGCGGACAGCCGTCGGGTGCTGGCCCGGCTGCGCCCGGAGACGGTCGCCGAGTTCGAGCGCCGTGGCGTGCTCTACCGGCGCAACTACCTGCCCGGGATCAGCCTGAGCTGGCAGACCGCGTTCCAGACCGACTCGCGCGCCGAGGTCGAGGCGTACTGCGCCCGCGCCCTGATCGACGTGGAGTGGGTGGGCGAGACACAGCTGCGGACCCGGCAGGTCCGCCCGGCGGTACGCCGGCACCCGGTCACCGGCGAGCGGACCTGGTTCAACCACGCGCTGTTCTTCCACGTCACGTCGCTGCCCGAGGACGTCAGCGCCGGGCTGCGGGCCGCGCTGGCCGAGGAGGACCTGCCCTACCAGACCGCGTACGGGGACGGCACGCCGCTGCCGGACGACGTGCTGGCCGAGCTGCGCGCCGCGTACGCCGCGGAGACCCGCTCCTTCGCGTGGCGGCAGGGAGACGTGCTGCTGGTGGAGAACATGCTCGCCGCGCACGCCCGGGAGCCGTTCACCCCGCCCCGGCGGATCCTCACCGCGATGTCCGACCCGGTCGCCGCGCCGGAGCTGACCACGACGGGACCGGTCACGGGCGGTGCGGCGTGAGCGCGAGGAGCGAGCCGGTCCTGCGAGCCCCGCAGTCGCGAACGAGGACGGCCCCGGTGAGCGCGAGGAGCGAGCCGGTCCTGCGAGCCCCGCAGTCGCGAACGAGGACGGCCCCGGTGAGCGCGAGGAGCGAGCCGGTCCTGCGAGCCCCGCAGTCGCGAACGAGGACGGCCCGGTGAGCGCCCCGGGGCCGCGCCGGCGGGGCAGCGGTGGCACCGTCTCCGCACCGGTGACCCGGCGCACGCTCGGCGCTGACGACTTCGTGCTGCTGGTCGAGGCCGCCGTGCCCGACCTCGACCTGGCCGGCTGGCTCGCCGGGCGGCGGGCCGAGCTGCTGGCCGACCTGGACCGGCACGCGGCGGTGTTCTTCCGCGGGTTCGACGTGCGCAGCGCCGACGACTTCGGGCGCGCGGCCCGGGAGATCGGCCCGGAGCTGCTGGGCTACCTGGAGCGCGCAGCGCCCCGGCACGAGGTGGCGGACAAGGTGTTCACCTCGACCGAGTTCAACGCCGCCCAGTGGATCCCGCTGCACCACGAGATGTCGTACTCGCACAACTGGCCGACGCACCTGTTCTTCTACTGCGCGCAGCCGGCCACCGGCGACGGCGGCGCGACCCCGCTGGCCGCCGAGCGGGTGATCACCCCGCTGATCCCGGCCGAGGTGCGGGAGCGGTTCGGCCGCGACGGCGTCCGCTACGTACGCAACTACGGGCCGCACCTGGACCTGCCCTGGCAGGAGGCGTTCCAGACCACCGACCGGGCGGAGGTGGAGGCGTACTGCGCCGCCTCGGCGACGGAGTTCACCTGGCTGGGCTCCGACGGGCTGCGGACCGTGGCGCGCCGGCAGGCGACGGCGACGCACCCGCGTACCGGGGAGACGGTGTGGTTCAACCACGCCCACCTGTTCCACGTCTCGAACATGCCGCCCGAGGTGGCCGGCGCGCTGCTGCGCGAGTACGGCCCGGAGGGGCTGCCCCGCAACGCCTACCACGGCGACGGCGAGCCGATCGCCGACGAGGTGGTCACCGGCATCCGCGAGCTGTACCGGCAGCACGCCCTCTCCGTGCCCTGGCGGCGCGGCGACGTGCTGGTGGTGGACAACTTCCTGGCCACCCACGGCCGGGAACCCTTCACCGGCGACCGGCAGATCCTGGTCGCCATGTCCGACCTCTACGTGAACCGGAGTGTGCTGTGAACGGATACCGTCTGTCCCCGGTCCAGCGGCTGGCCTGGTCCGGCAAGCAGGACCTGGTCCGGGCGCGGGTCCAGCTGGACCGGCCGCTCGACCCGGCCCGGTTGCAGGCCGCCGTCGACACGGTGGTGGCCCGGCACGAGGCGCTGCGGCTGACCCTGGTGCACCACCCAGGGCTGCGGGTGCCGTTGCAGGACGTGGACGACGACCGCGCGGTCACGGTCGGCGCGCAGGGCGAGCTGTCGGTCACCCTCACCGACGACGCGTTGGAGCTGGCCGCCACCCCGCTGATCGCCGACCCGGCCGGCCTGCGCCTGGTCCTGGCCGACCTGGCCCGCGCCTACGCCGGTGACCTGCCGCCGGCCGACGAGGAGGCGTTGCAGTTCCTCGACGTCACCGAGTGGCAGGTGGAGGAGCGGGAGGCGGCCCCGGCCGCCGCACCGGGCGCGCCGGCCGCGCGGCTGGTCGAGCCGCACGGGGACGACCCGGGCGCCACGGTCACCGCGACGCTGCCCGCCGCCGAGCTGGCCGAGGTCGCCCGCGTCGCGGACGCACCCGTCGGCACGGTGCTGCTCGCCGCCTGGGCGCTCGCGGTGGCCCGGCGGGCCGAGGCGCCCGACGGGGCCGAGGAGGCGGACCTGGTGCTGGCCCGCTGGCACGACGGCCGGCACGCCGAGGGCACCGCCGGCGTGGTCGGCCCGCTGGGCGGCTACGGACCGCTGCGACTGGCGCTGCCGCTGCCGGCGGAACCGGCCGCGCTGCTGGCCGCCGTCCGCGCCGCCGAGACGGTCGCCGATGAGACGTTCCACCTGGTCGACCCGGTCGACGAGAGCACCGGCGCGGTCGCCGGGTTCGCGCTGGAACCGGCCGTCGCGCCGGCCGTGGTGGCCGGGCTGGGCGGCACCTCGGCGGACGTGCCCGTCCCGCCGGCGCCGGCCGGGCCGCGGCTCACCGTGCGCACCGGCGGCGACGAGGTGACACTGCGGGTGACCGGGGGGCGGTGGCTGCTCGACTCGGTGGTGGCGGTGCTGCGCAGCCTGCCGGCCGCGTTGGCCGGCGACGCCCCGCTCGCCGTGCTCGGCGCCGGGGAGGCCGGGTGGCTGGCCGAGGCCGGCGGCACGGTGGGCGCGACGCCGGGGCGTACCCTCGTCGACCTGATCGACGCGGGCCTGGCCGGGATGGACCGGGGCGCCACGGCGGTGTCGGCGGCCGACGGCGCGTACCCGGTCGAGGAGCTGGACCGCCGCGCCGCGCGGGTGGCCGCGGCGCTGGCCGCGCGCGGCCTGGCCGGCGCGCCGGTGGGCGTGCTCGCCGCCCGCTCCCGGGACACGGTGGTGGCGTTCCTCGGCGTGCTGCGTGCCGGCGCGGTGTTCGTGCCGCTCGACCCGGACGCCCCGGCGCCGCGCCTGGCCGCGCAGCTGCGCGCGGTCGGCGCCGACTGCGTGGTCGGCGTCGGCGGCCCGGCGACGGTGTCCGTCGCGGAGCTGGTCGCCGCCGGCGGCGCGGCGCCCGCGACCGCGCCGGCCCCGACCGACCCGGCGTACGTCATCTTCACCTCCGGCTCCACCGGCACGCCCCGCCCGGTGCGGGTGTCGCACGCCGCCGCCGCGCACCTGGCCGGCGCGCTGGAGGCGACCGTGTACGCGGGCAGCCCGCCGGGCCTGCGGGTGGCGGTGAACGCGCCGCTGACGTTCGACGCCTCGGTGAAACAGCTGGTGCAGCTCGCCCACGGCCGCTCCCTCCACCTGGTGCCCGACGACGTGCGCCGCGACGGCGCGGCGCTCGCCGGGGCGCTCGCCGAGCACCGGGTGGACGTGCTCGACCTGACCCCCTCCCAGCTGCGCATCCTGCTCGCCGGCGCGGGCGACGCCCGGCTGCCCGGGCTGCTGCTGCTCGGCGGCGAGGCGGTCCCGGAGGACCTGTGGTCGGCGGTGGCGACACTGCCCGGCGTGCGCGCGGTCAACCTGTACGGCCCGACCGAGTGCACGGTGGACACCACCGTCGCGGAGATCCACGCGGACGAGCCGCCGACGATCGGCCGGCCGCTGCCCGGCGTCGCGGTCCGGGTGCTGGACGAGCGGCTGCGCCCGGTCCCGCCCGGCGTGGCCGGCGAGCTGTGCGTGGCCGGTCCGCAGCTGGCCGAGGGATACCCGGGCGACCCGGAGGCGACCGCCCGCCGGTTCGTCGCGCTGCCGCTGCCCGACGGCGGCGCCGAGCGGGTCTACCGCACCGGCGACCGGGTCCGCTTCGACGCCGAGCGGCGGCTGCGCTACCTGGGCCGGCTCGACGACCAGGTGAAGATCCACGGCTTCCGGGTGGAGCCGGGCGAGGTCGCCGCCGTGCTGCGTGAGCACCCGGGGGTGGCCGACGCCGCCGTGGTCGCCCGCGACGACGACGGGTACGGCGACCGGCTGGTCGCCTACGTCCGGCCGCGGTCCGGGTCCGCCCCGCTCGACCTCGGGCGGGTGACCGGGATCAACCCGCACGAGACCCGCTACCTGTACGACGAGATCTTCGTCCAGCGGGTCTACCTGCGCGACGGGATCACGCTGCGCCCCGGCGCGACGGTGCTCGACGTGGGCGCGAACATCGGCATGTTCTCGCTCTTCGTGCACCAGGTCTGTCCGGACGCGACGATCCACGCGTTCGAGCCGGTGCCGGCCGTGGCCGACGCGTTGCGCCGCAACGTCGCCGAGTTCGGCGTGCCGGCCACGGTGCACGCCCACGGGCTGTCCCGGGCCGACGGCGAGGTCTCCTTCACCTACTACCCGGGCTACTCGATGATGTCCGGGCACGCCGCGTACGCCGACCCGGACGCCGAGATCAGCGTGATCAAGCGGTACCTGGCCAACGAGCGCGACGCCGGCGCCGGTGAGCGGGACGTGCTGCTCGACCGGGCCGACGAGCTGCTCGCCGAGCGGTTCGCCGGCCGGGAGCTGACCGTGCCGGTCCGGCCGCTGTCGGCCGTCCTGGACGAGCTGGCCCCGCACCGGATCGACCTGCTGAAGATCGACGTGCAGCGGGCCGAGGCGGACGTGCTCGCCGGGCTGGACGACCGGCACTGGCCGCTGGTCGCGCAGGTCGCCATGGAGGTGCACGACGCGCCCGGCACCGCGACCGCCGGCCGGCTGGCCGAGCTGGTGGCGCTGCTGGAGGCGCGCGGGTTCACCGTGGTCACCCGGCAGGACGACCTGCTCGCCGGCACCGACCGGCACACCCTGCACGCGGTCCGCCCCGAGTACGCCGCCGCGTCGGAGGGGACGCCCGCCGCCGACGCCGGGCCGGCGCCCACCGTCCAGGAGTGGCTCGCGCAGCGGCTGCCGGCGCACCTGGTGCCGGCCGCCGTGGTGGTGCTCGACGAGTTGCCGCTGACCCGCAACGGCAAGCTCGACCGGGCGGCGCTGCCCGCGCCCCGGGTGGAACGGCCGGCCGACGACCCGGCGACCGCACCGGCCAACCGGGCCGAGGAGATCCTGGTCGAGGCGTGGCGTGAGGTGCTCGGCGTGGCGTCGTTCGGCGTCACCGACAGCTTCTTCGCGCTCGGCGGCGACTCCATCCGCAGCATCCAGATGCAGGTCGCGGCGCAGAAACGCGGGTTGTCGTTCCAGCTCAACGACATCTTCACCCACCAGACGATCCGGGAACTGGTCGCCCACGGCCGGATCACGCTGGACGGCCTCGTGCCCGAGCCGGCCGCCAGGATCTCCCTCGTCGGCACGGCCGACAGATTTGCGCTCGTCGGCGTGGCCGACCGGGAGTTGCTGCCGGACGGGCTGGTGGACGCGTATCCGATGACCGCGCTCCAGCTCGGCATGGTCTACCACGGCGAGTTGACCGGTGACCCCGCCGTCTACCACAACGTCACCGCGCACGAGGTGGCCGCGCCGCTGGATCCGGCGGCGCTGCGCCGCGCGCTGACCGCCCTGGTCGACGCCCACCCGGTGCTGCGCACCGGCTTCGCGCTCGGCGCGTACGCCGAACCGCTGCAACTCGTGCACGAGCGGGTGCCGGTCGACCTGCCGGTGACCGACCTGTCCGGCCTGGACCCGCAGGCCCGCCGCGACCGGATCGACGCGCTGGTCGCCGAGGAACGTCTCCGCCCGTTCGACCTCACCCGGCCGCCGCTGCTGCGGCTGCACGCGCTGCGAGCCGACGGGGACACGTTCACGCTGCTGGTCGCCGAGCACCACGCCGTCCTCGACGGCTGGAGCCTGCACCTGTTCCTCACCGACCTGCTCGGCGCGTACGACCGGGAGCGGGCCGGCACACCGGCCGCCGCCGATCCGGGTCTGCCGTTCCGGGAGTACGTGACGGCCGAGCGGGCGGCCCTGGCCGACCCGGCGACCCGGCGGTTCTGGCGTGACGGCGCCGGCGCCGCGCCGCCGTTGCTGGTCGGCAGGGCGCAGCCGAGGACCACCACCACCCAGCGGGTGCCGCTGCGGGCCGGCACCACCGAGCGGGTGGCCGAGGTGGCCCGGGACGCCGGGGTGCCGGTCAAGTCCTGGCTGTTCGCCCTGCACCTGCGCCTGCTCGGCGAGCTGGCCGGCCGGGACGACGTGGTCAGCGGCCTGGTGGTCGGCGGCCGACCCGAGGGGGAGGGCAGCGACGCGACGCTCGGGTTGTTCCTCAACACGCTGCCGGTGCGGGTCGCGCTGGGCACCCGGTCGGTGGCCGAGCTGGCCGCTGCGGCGTGGCGGGCCGAGCGGGAGCTGATGGGCCACCACCGCTTCCCGCTGGCCGAGATCGTCCGGGCCGGCGGCGCGGGCCCGCGCTTCGACCACTTCTTCAACTGGACGCACTTCCCGGCGCGACCGGCCGGTGCCGGCAGTCGCATCGTGGACAGCCGGGGCGTCACCGTGGACGTGGCGTTCAGCCTCGCCGTCGACGCCGAGCTGGACGCCGGTCGCCTCGGGCTGATGATCCAGTACGACCACCGGCACGTGCCGGCCGAGCGGGTGGACGCGCTTGCCGACGGCTTCCGCCGGCTGCTGGCCGCCGACCCGGCCGCGCCCCTGCCGGCGGTGGCGTCCCCGGCGGCCGGCGGGGACGCGCGGCAGCGGTGGGCGGACCGGGTGGCGGCGGCCTGGCAGGAGGTGCTCGGCGCCGCGCCGCGTGACCCGGCGACCGACTTCGTCACCGCCGGCGGCGACTCGCTGCGCGCGCTGCGTCTGGTCACCGTCCTGCGACAGCGCCACGGCAGTGACCTGACGCTGCCCGAGTTCACCGCGCTGGGCAGCTACCGGGCGCTGGTCGACCGGGTGGCCCGCGGATGACCGGGTTCGGCACGATCGCGGTGCACGGTGACGACGGCCTGGTTCCGGGCGGGTCGGTGGCCCCGCCGATCGTGCAGAGCGCGACGTTCAGCGCCGAGTCCGACGAGCGGTTCACCGAGATCGCGACCGAGGCGCGGGGCAGCGCGTTCTACACCCGCTACGGCAACCCCAACCACGCCCAGGTGGCCGCCGTGGTCGCCGAGCTGGAGGGCGCGGAGACCGGGTTGGTCACCGCGTCCGGGATGGGCGCGATCAGCACGGTCGCGCTGGCCCTGCTCGCGGCCGGCGACCACGTGGTGGTGCAGCGCAGCACCTACGGCGGCACCACCTCGCTGGCCACCGGCCTGCTGGCCCGCTTCGGCGTCACGTGCACGTCTGTCGACCAGACGGACGCGGACGCGTTCGCCCGGGCGCTGCGGCCGCAGACCCGGCTGGTGCTGGTGGAGACGCCGAGCAACCCGCTGCTGGAGCTGACCGACCTGGCCGCCGTGGTGGCGACCGCGCACGCCGCCGGCGCGCTGGTGGTGGTGGACAACACGTTCGCCACCCCGGTCAACCAGCGTCCGCTGGACGCCGGGGCGGACCTGGTGTGGCACAGCGGCACCAAGTTCCTCGGCGGGCACTCCGACGTGTCCGCCGGGGTGGTGGTCGGCGGCGCGGAGCTGATCGAGCGGGTGTGGCGCACGGCGATCGTCACCGGCGCCACGCTCGGCCCGGTCGACGCCTGGCTGCTGCTGCGCGGCCTGCGCACGCTGGCGCTGCGGGTGCAGCGGCACAACGCCAACGCGCTCGCGCTGGCCGGGGCGCTGGAGGGTCACCCGGCGGTGGCCCGGGTCCGCTATCCGGGGCTGCCCTCGCACCCCCAGCACACGCTGGCCCGCCGGCAGATGACCGGCTTCGGCGGGGTGCTCGGCGTCGAGCTGGCGGCCGGGCGGGCCGGCGCGGCGGCGCTGCTGGCCGGGCTGCGCCTGGGCAAGCGGGCGGCCAGCCTCGGCAGCGTCAGCACGCTCGTGGTGCACCCGCGCTCGATGTGGGCCGGCATCGTGGACGCCGAGCAGCTCGCCGCCGCCGGCATCGGCGCGGGCCTGGTCCGCGTCTCCACCGGCATCGAGGACACCGACGACCTGGTGGCCGACTTCCGGACCGCGTTGGAGGGGGTGCCGGCCTGACGGCTCAGGAGCCCAGATACCGCAGGATCGCCAGCACCCGGCGGCTGTAGCCGGTGGCATCGGAGAGGTCGAGCTTGTCGAAGATGGCGTTGACGTGCTTCTCCACCGCGCTCTGCGAGACGTGCAGCCGCTGGGCGACGGCGGCGTTGGTGTGGCCCTGCGCCATGTGGTGCAACACGTCGCGTTCTCGTGGGGTGAGACGGCTGAGCGGATCGGTGCGGCTCGTGCCCGACATGAGCTGCCGCACCACTTCCGGATCGAGCGCGGTGGCGCCGGCGGCGACCCGGTCGAGCGCGTCGAGGAAGTCCTCGACCTGGGCGACGCGGTCCTTCAACACGTACCCGACGCCCTCGGAGCGGTCGGCGAGCAACTGGGCGGCGTAGCGCTTCTCGACGTACTGGGACAGGACCAGCACCGCGACGGTGGGGAACTCGCGTCGGATCTCCAGCGCGGCCCGCAACCCGTCGTCGCTGTTGGTGGGCGGCATCCGCACATCGGTGACCACCACCTCGGGACGGTGCCGCGCGACGGCGGCGACCAGGTGGTCGGCGTCGCCCACCGCGGCCACCACCTCGTGCCCCTCGTCGACCAGCAACCGGGTGAGCCCGTCGCGGAGCAGCGTCGAGTCCTCGGCCAGGACTATCCGCACGGGAGCGTCGCCCGGATCGTGGTCGGACCGCCCGGCGGACTGGACACGTCGAGGTTGCCGTCGAGAGCCGCGGCCCGCCGGGCGAGGCCACGCAGCCCGCTGCCGGCGGGATCGGCCCCGCCCCGGCCGTCGTCACGGACCCACATGTCCACTCCCCCGTCCCCGGCCCTGATCTCGATGTCGATCACGGTAGCGCCGGCGTGCTTCGCCGCGTTGGTGATCGCCTCGCAGGCGATGAAGTAGAGCACGGCCTCGACCGGACGCGGCGGGCGGTCGGGCAGTGCGTGGCTGATCCGCACCGGGATCGGCGTGCGCCGGGCCACCATGGTCAGCACCTCGTCCAGCGGGCTGTGGTCGAGCGCCGACGGGTAGACCTGCCAGGCCACCTCCCGCAGCTCGTCGAGGGCCCACTGCACGTCGGCGTGCGCCTGGTCCAGCAGGGCCCGCGCCCGGTCCGGGTCGCGGCTGCGTCGCGCGCGACCCAGGAGCATGCCGAGCGCGACGAGACGCTGCTGCACGCCGTCGTGCAGGTCCCGCTCGATCCGCCGGCGCTCCGCGTCGACCGCCGCCATGACGCCGGCCCGGCTCTCGGTCAGCTCGTCGATCCGGCGCCGCAGCGCGTCTTCGCCGTCGGGCTCCAGCATGCGCCGCGCGAGATGCCGGTCCAGCGCGCCGACGCTGGCGACCGCCTGGAGGTTCACCAGGAGCAGGCCCGCCCCGATCACGAGTTGCAGCAGCAGATCGGGCACGGCGACGCCGCCGGTCACGACGGCACGGAGGAGGACGGCCGCGAGCACCACGCCCACAGCCAGCACCCCGACGGTGAGCGCGCCGAGCAGGCCCGGCACGACCCGCAGCGCGAGGTAGCCGACGGCCCGCCGGCCGGTGGCGCGCAACGGGGCGGGCGCCGGACGGTTCGCGGCCCAGGCCAGCCGCCGCCGCTCCCACCGGGCGGCCACCGGGGCGTACCGAAGGACGGCGGCGAGGACGCGGCGGCGCAGCGCCGGGGCCGGCACGGTCAGGGTCAGCAGCAGGCCGGACGCGACCAGGATCGCCATCTCGACGGCGGCGGTGACGACACCGGCGGCGACGCCGGCCACGGGCCGCGCCCACCGGCCGATCCGCACGCCTCCGGTCACCACCATCCGCCCCTCCCCGCCGGCCCGCCGGTGCCGCCGCTCAGCGATCCTCCCCCAGGTGACCCCGGCTGCGGTACACGGTGCCGGATCGCACCGGCAGGCCCGGTCCGCCACGCGGAGTCGGATCACCGGCGACCTCCGCGGCGACCGGACGTCGCCGCTGCCGGAGCAGCCCGGCCACCACGAGCGCGCCGAGCACGAGCACGCAGACGACGATGACGACGTTCTGGAACGCCCCCGCCCATTCCTCGACCACGTGCCAGTTGGCGCCGAGCTGGTAGCCGGCGAGCACGAACACGGTGTTCCAGACGAGGCTGCCGAGCGTGGTGTAGAGCAGGAACCTGCCGATCGGCATCCGTTCCACGCCGGCCGGAACGGAGATCAGGCTCCGGAAGATCGGGATCATGCGCCCGAAGAAGACGGTCGCCGTGCCGTGCCGGGCGAACCACGCCTCGGTCCGGTCGAGGTCGCTGAGCTTGACCAGCGGGAGTCGCCGGACGATGGCCCGTACCCGGTCCCGGCCGAGCACCACGCCGACCTGGTAGAGGACCACCGCGCCGACGACGGAGCCGAGCGTGGTCCACGCGATCGCGGCGAACAGGCTCATCCGGCCCTGGCTGGCGGCGAAGCCGGCCAACGGCAGGATCACCTCGCTCGGGATCGGCGGGAACAGGTTCTCCAGCGCCACCGCCAGTCCGGCGCCGGGAGCGCCGAGGCGCTCGACCAGGTCGGCCGCGAATCCGGCCAGGCCGCCGGTGTCACCGGGCGTCGGCGCGGCGGCGGAGGTCGTGAGGTGCCATGAATCGATCATGTCCCGACGCTATGGCCGTGGCGGGGCGTGGACCATGAGGGAGAACGCACGCCTGAGCGGGTCGACCGGACCGCAGCCCTGGGGTTTTCCGCACCCCCGGTCAGGGTGCCTCGTCGCCGCGTTTCTCCTCCTGCGCCAGCACCGCGTCGCGGCGCTGCGGGTCGGTGCGCTCGGCCAGCGCGGCGGCGAGACGCGGGTTGGCGGAGAGCCGCTCCCGGTTGCGGTGCAGGAACGTGTCGAACCCGGCGGTGTACGGGCAGGCGTCGTCGCCGAGCGCCACCGCCGGCTCGTACCGGCAGCCGCCGCAGTAGTCGCTGATCCGGTCGACGTGCGCGCCGTCGAACGCCCAGGGGTGGGTGTCGATGCGGGCCAGGTCGGCGTACTGGCTCATGCCGATGACGGTGGCGTTCATGACCCAGTCGGCGCCGTCGACGAAGCTGCGCTGGAACCAGTCGGCCAGGTCGGCGGGGCGCCAGCCGCGTTGCAGCCCGTAGTTGCCGAGCACGGTCAGCCGTGCGGTCTGACTCGCCCAGCCGGTGTCGCGAACGCCGGCCAGCACGTCGGCCAGGCAGCGCGCCTCCACCGCGTCGGCGTCGAGGCGGTCGAACCAGTCCGGCAGCGGCCGGGTGGCGGCGAGCCAGCCGACGCCGCGGAAGCGCGGCGCGAAGTACCAGTAGAGCTGCCACAGGAACTCGCGCCACCCGAACAGGCCACGGACGAACCGGTGCACCGCCGCAGGCGGCGCCGTGCCGTCCCGGCCGGCGCGCTCGGCGGCCCGGATCGCCGGCTCCGGGTCGAGCAGCCCGAGGTTGAACGAGGACGACAGCACGCTGGACGCGAGGCGGCCGTCGCCGTCGACGAGCAGGCCGTCGGTGTCGGCGTACGCGGGCAGCCGGTGGTCGAGGAAGTGCGTGAGCCGGGCCCGCGCCTCGGCGTGCGTGGCCGGGTGGCGGCGCGGCGCGTCCCGGCCGACGAACCGGATCCCCTCCGCCTCCCACCGGTCCAGGTCACGGCGGACCTGCGCGTCGATGTCGTCCTCGACGATCGCCGGCGGTGGCGGCACGTCGGTCGGTGGCCGCCGGCGGAGCCGGCGCGCCGGGGCCGGCAGGTCGCGCAGCAGGTCGTGACGGTTCAGCGCGTACCGGTAGAAGTCGGCCATCCGCAGCTGGCCGCGCCGCCGGTCGGCCCAGGCCGCGAAGTCGGCACGGTCGGTGACGAACCCGCGCGGCGGGAGCACGGTCAACCCGTCGACGGTACGGGCGAACGCCAGCGCCGCCCGCGACGCCGGGTGCACCACCTCGACCGGCTCGCCCAGGCCGGCGAGCGCCTCCCGGAACGTGTCGGCGCGTACCAGCCGGGCCCGGTCGCCGAGTTCGGCGGCGCGATGTCGCAGCGTGGACAGGATCAGGTGCGCCTTCTGGCGGTGCAGCCGCCGGTGGGCGAACAGCGACCGGGTCTCCACCAGCAGGACGCGTTGCGCGTCGTCGTCGAGGAAGTGGGGACCCACCTGGTCCGCCAGAAGCCAGCGCCAGCGTGACATGTCCGGGAGATGCCCCTTTCGGACTCGACGAATCGTGCGGACGGAATCGCGGGTCAGTCGCCCCGGACCGGAGGGCGGCGGTGATCGGTCAACCGCAGGCCGACGCCGCGTACCGCGACGACGGTGACCCCGGTGCCCAACCCGTCGAGCTTGCGGCGCAGCCGCTTGACCAGGGACTGCACGTCGGCCCGGCGCTGCGTCGCCGCGTCGTGCCAGACCGCGCGGTGCAGCTCGGCGTAGCTCCACACCCGCACCGGCTCGGCGGTCAGGCAGGTCAGCAGGTCCCGCTCCAGCCGGGTGAGCGCGACCTCCCGGTCACCCCACCGGGCGCTGGACCGGGCGACGTCGATCACCAACGCGCGGTCGGGCGCGGACTCCCGGGCGTCGGTTGAGGGCCCCGCCCCATCCGGGAGCGTCAACGGTGGACCCCGCCGGACACCCTCACCGGGATTGATCAACTCGCGCAGCTCGTCCAGGTCGGCGACGATCAGCAACGGCGCGACGCCGTCCAGCAGCTCGGTGAGCCGCAACCGTTCCGCCGGTGACGGCGTGACGCCGATGACCAGCGAGAAGGGACGCTCCGCCGGGTCGGCGCCGGCGGTCGTCGCGCTCGTGTCGTCAGTCGTCACCGCACCCCACCGTGACAGTCACTGTCAACCGGTCCGCGATCGGAGGGCCTGTTGGTGACAAGTTGCTCACGTACGGTCATTGATCGTCCTTCGGTGTCGATCATAGTGTCCATTCAGGTGACCGGCGTAGACCCGCACGGCGCCTAGGGGGCCTGGGGGGTTCGTCTCAAACCGGAGTGACCAGTCGGGAGCGCAGCTCCTGGCCCTTCTGTCATGGCTCGAACATCCGCGGGTCATCGGAGGAGGAGGCAGCACCGATGCTGAGACGTCCACACCGAAGGGGCCTGGCCCGGCGGCTGGTGAGCGCGGGGGCCGCCCTGGTGCTCGCCGCGACCGCACTGGCCGCCACCGGCACCGGAGCACAGGCGCAGGCCGGCACGGGCGCCGGCGCCACGGCCGGCGACAAGATCCGCCCCGAACTCACCCGGCAACTCCAGGGCAAGAGCGAGGGCGACTTCTGGATCCACTTCTCCGCCCGGGCCGACCTGGGCAAGGCCGCCGCGACCAAGGACTGGAACCAGCGCGGCGCCGCCGTCGCGGCGGCGCTGCGCAAGACCGCCGCCGACAGCCAGGGGAAGATCCGCGCCGAGCTGGACCGCTCCGGCACGAAGTACCAGACGTTCTGGGCGACCAACGCCATCAAGGTCACCGGCGGCTCGCTGACCATGGCGCAGAACTTCGCCGCCCACGCCGAGGTGGACGGCATCTACGCCCCGGTCGAGTACAAGCTGCCCGAGACCACTCCGGGCACCGACGAGAAGGCGCCGAACGCCCTGGAGTGGGGCATCGCCAACATCAACGCCGACGACGTCTGGTCCCAGTACGGCGTGAAGGGCGCCGGCATCACCGTGGCCAGCATCGACAGCGGGGTCCAGTTCGACCACCCGGCACTGGTGAACTCCTACCGGGGCAACAACGGTGACGGCACCTTCGACCACGACTACAACTGGTTCGACGCGGCCGGCGAGTGCGCCACCGCGCCGTGCGACTCCGACGGCCACGGCACCCACACCATGGGCACCATGGCCGGCGCGGACGGCGCGAACCAGATCGGCGTCGCCCCCGAGGTCAAGTGGATCGCCGCGAACGGCTGCTGCCCGACCGACGCGGCGCTGATCTCCTCCGGGCAGTGGATGCTGGAGCCCACCGACCTCAGCGGCCAGAACCCGGACGCCAGCAAGCGGCCGAACATCATCAACAACTCGTGGGGCACCACGGCGCCGTCCAACGAGCCGTTCATGGAGGACGTCACCGACGCGTGGACCGCCTCCGGCATCTTCGGCGTCTGGTCCAACGGCAACAACGGCCCGTCCTGCCAGACCAGCGGCTCGCCGGGCAGCCTGGCCAGCAACTACTCGGCCGGGGCGTACGACATCAACAACAACATCGCCAGCTTCTCGTCCCGGGGCACCGGGCAGAACGGCGAGATCAAGCCGAACATCTCGGCCCCCGGCGTGAACGTCCGCTCCAGCGTGCCGACCAACTCGTACGCCAGCATCAGCGGCACCTCGATGGCGGCGCCGCACCTGGCCGGCGCGATCGCGTTGCTCTGGTCGGCGGCGCCCACCCTGGTCGGTGACGTCGCGGCGACGCGCGCCCTGCTCAACGACACGGCGACCGACAAGGCCGACACCCAGTGCGGCGGCACCGCGAACGACAACAACGTCTACGGCGAGGGCCGGCTGGACGCGCTCGCGCTCGTCGCCGCCGCCCCGATCGGGGACAACGGCACGCTGGCCGGCACGGTCACCGACGCGGCCACCGGCGCCGCGATCGCCGGCGCGACGGTCACCCTGACCGGCGCGGCGGACCGCACGCTGACCACCGGCGCCGACGGCACGTACTCCTCGCTGCTGCCGGCCGGCGACTACCAGGTGGTCGTCTCCGCGTTCGGCTACGCGAGCCGCACCCTCTCCGCGACCGTCACCAAGAACACGACCACCACGCTCGACGTGGCGCTGAGCGCGGTGCCGAGCGTCACGATCGGCGGGCAGATCACCGACGGGTCCGGCCACGGCTGGCCGCTCTACGCGAAGGTGAGCGTCGAGGGCACGCCGATCTCCGACTACACCACGCCCGCCACCGGCCGCTACAGCCTGACGCTGCCGTCCGGGTCGACCTACCGGCTCACCGTCGAGCCGCAGTACGCCGGCTACCTGACCGTCACCAAGGAGGTCACGGTCGGCGCCGGCAACCTCACCGCCAACATCGAGGTACCGGCGGACCCGGAGGCGTGCACCACGGCGCCCGGCTACACCGTCAGCTCGGACGGCGAGTACGAGACGTTCGACGGCACCGGCGTGCCGGACGGCTGGTCCGTGGTGGACAACGCCGGCACCGGCCAGGTCTGGGAGTTCACCGACAGCGGTGAGCGCGGCAACCTGACCGGCGGCAGCGGCACCTTCGCCATCATCGACAGCGACAACTACGGCAGCGGCGGACAGCAGGACACCTCGCTGGTCAGCCCGGTCGTCGACCTGACCGGGGTGAGCGCCCCGGTGATCCGGTTCAACCAGGACTACAACTGGCTGAACAGCGACCGCGCGGACGTGGACCTGAGCCTCGACGGCGGCGCCACCTGGAGCAACGTGCTCCGGCAGGCGGCCGACGTGCGCGGCCCGAAGGTGACCGAGATAGCGATTCCGCAGGCGGCGAACCAGTCGCAGGTGCAGGTGCGCTTCCACTACTACAACGCCAGCTGGGAGTGGTGGTGGGAGGTCGACAACGTCCTGATCGGCAGCAAGCTCGTCTGCAAGCCGGTCGCCGGCGGCCTGGTGCTCGGCCACGTGCGCGACAAGAACGACAACGGCTACGTCAACGGGGCCACCGTGACCAGCAAGGACCGCCCGGCGGAGAAGGCCACCACGGTCGCCACGCCGGACGACACCGAGCTGCCGGACGGCTTCTACTGGATGTTCTCGTCGCTGACCGGCAAGCACCCGTTCACCGCCAGCGCGGGCAACTACGTCAGCCAGACCAAGCAGGTCACGGTCGAGGCGGACTGGGCCACCGCGGCGAACTTCCAACTCGCCGCCGGCCGGCTGTCGGTGCAGCCGACCTCGCTGACCGGAACGGCCCGGATGCCGAGCGGGAAGGTCAGCAGGACGTTCACCGTGACCAACACCGGCGGGGCGCCGGTCGACGTCGAGTTCGGTGAACGCGACGGCGGGTTCGTCCTGCAACGGGCCGACGGTTCCCAGCTGTCCGAGCAGGCGCTGCTCGGCTCGACCGGCGCACCGGCGCAGCGGCTGACCGCCGCCACGTCGTTCGCCGCCCGCTCGTCCGGCAAGTCGTCCACGGGCGTGACCCCGGCGGCCGGCCCGCAGGCGGACCCCTGGACCGCCATCCCGGGCTACCCGGCGAACGTGATGGACAACCGGGTCGTCACCGTCGACGGCAAGATCTACTCGATCGCCGGCGGCGACGGCACCACCTCCAGCGCGAAGAACTACCGGTACGACCCGGTCGCGCAGACCTGGTCCGGCATCGCCGATCTGCCCGGCGCCCGCAACGCCGTGACGGCCGGTGTGGTCGACGGCAAGATCATCGTCAGCGGCGGCTGGGGCGCCTCCGGGCCCGACGGCACCACCTGGTCGTACGACCCGGCGACGAACACCTGGACCGCGCGGGCGAGCAACCCGGCGCCCCGGGCGGCGGCGGGTCAGGCGGTCGCGGGCGGCAAGCTGTACGCGATCGGTGGCTGCACCACGGCCAGCTGCCTGCCGATGTCCAACTCGGTGGTCCGCTACGACCCGGGCGCGGACACCTGGGAGACGTTGCCCGCCTACCCGAAGTCGGTGGCGTTCCTGTCCTGCGGCGGGATCGACGGCACCGTCTACTGCACCGGCGGCAACGACGGGACGGTGTCGCAGAAGGCCGGGTACGCGTTCGACCCGGGCGCCAACGCCTGGACCCCCATCCCGGACGCGCCGGCCGACAGCTGGGCCGCCTCGTACGCGGTGGCGAACGGCAAGCTCCTGGTCGTCGGCGGGTCGCAGGGCGGGGCCATCACCAACGCCGGCTTCGCGTTCGACCCGGCGACCGACTCGTGGGCCAACCTGCCCAACGCCAACGCGCCCCGCTACCGGGGCGGCGCGGCCTGCGGGTTCTACAAGGTCGGCGGCTCGTCGGGCGGCTTCACGGCCACCAAGGACAGCGAGGTCCTGCCCGGCTTCTCGGAGTGCGCCGAGGGTGCGGCCGACGTCAGCTGGCTGACCGTCGACACGTCGAAGGTCACCCTGGCGCCCGGTGAGAAGGTCACCGTCACGGTCGGCATGACCGCGAACGTCGACCAGCCGGGCACCTACTCGGCGTCCGTGGTGATCAAGGAGAACACGCCGTACACGGTGCCGCCGGTGGCGGTCACCATGATCGCGCAGCCGCCGACCACCTGGGGCAAGTTGTCCGGGACGGTCTCCGGCAGGAGCTGCCAGGGCGCCACGGCGGCGCTGCCGGGCGCGACCGTCCAGGTCGACTCCTGGGCGAACTCCTACACCTTCACGACGGACGCCGACGGCCGGTACGCCTACTGGATGGACCGGCGCAACAACCCGCTCACGCTGATCGTCGCCAAGGACGGCTGGAAGCCCCAGACGCGCCAGACGAAGATCAGCTCCGCCACGCCCACCGTGGAGGACTTCACCCTCTCCCCCGCCCGCTGCTGACCCCAGCGGCAACCCGATCGGCCCGCCCGGTGCCCCGCACCGGGCGGGCCGCTCCACATCCCCCCACCCCCGTTCACCCCTCGCCGCACCTCGCCCTTCACCCGCGCCCCGACCGCCGACCCGGCGATCATGGAGTTGTGGCACCTAACAAGGCGCGCGAATCCGGGCGAATCAGGCGCCACAAGTCCAAGATCGACGGAATGAGGCGGCGCGACACGGCACGCGGGCGCACGGCCGGCGGTGCACGGGAGCGCCGCGCCAGGGGTCAGGACGGGGTGAGGCGGAAGCCGACGCCTCGGACGGCGTGGATCGTGGCGGGGGCGCCCAGGCGGCCGAGCTTGTGCCGGATGCGGCGGACCACGGAGTGCATGTCGGAGCCCCGGCCGAGGTGGTCGTTGCCCCACACGGCCCGGTGCAGCCGGGCGTACGTCCAGACCTGGCCGGGGGTCCCGGCGAGACAGACGAACAGGTCGTGCTCCAGCGGCGTCAGCCCGACCTCCCGCTCCCGCCAGCGCAACACCCGCCGGTCGGAGTCCACGGCCAGTTCCAGCCCCGGCGTCGGTGCGGCGGGCTCGGCGTCCCCGGCCGGGGCGAGCGGCGCCGGCGGCCGGCGGACCAGATCGAGGAATCGGCGCGCCTGGTTGGCGCTGGAGACGATCAGGAACGACTCGGTGCCGCCGAGCAGTTGGGCGAGCTGCCGGCGCTCGGCCGACGAGGACGCGATGCCGATGACCAAGGACGGTATCCCTGTCATCCGTTCCCACCTTTCCGGCAGGCCGTGGCGCAGCGCCGAGCAATTACCCGCGCCCATTCCGGCGCCGGCGATCGAGCCGTTCACCGGGCGCGGCGGTTGCGGGGGGCCGGGCGCGGTGAACGGCGTGAGGCGTGCTGGAGCTGCGGTTTCGTGAGGCTTCGGGGCGAGCTACCGGGGATCATATAGCCGTGCACCGATGATTGGTATAGCAGTTAACGTCGATGTAACTGCGGTCGGCAAGATGACCGGAAGAAATTGCGTCACCGCCTGTCGGGGAGCCGACGGGGCGGTACCGATGAGAACCGGGCCGTACCCCGGTCCAATCCGGGTGACCACGCTCCTGCTCGTCCTGGCCGGCGGCACGCTGACCCGCGCGGACGTGGCCGTCCGTTGTGCCGAGCTGGCCGAGGCGCTGCGGGGCCGGGGCCGTGGCGTGGTGGTCTGCGACGTCTCCGGCGTCACCCGGCCGGACCTGGTCACGGTCGAGGCGCTGGCGCGGCTGGGCCTGACCGCCCGCCGGTTCGGGTGGCGGCTGGAGGTCCGGGGCGCGAGCGTGGACCTATGCGACCTGGCCGGCCTGCTCGGGCTGGCCGGCGCCCTCCTCGAGCCGGGCCGGCAGGCCGAAGAGCGGGAACAGGCGGTCGGTGTCGAGGAAGTGGTTGAGCGACGTGATCCGGCCGCCGGAGAGCCCCAACACGATCAGCGACCAGGGCACGTGCCCTGAGTCGGGGTCGCGCCGATACTGCCCGAACGCCGGCATGCCGTTGGCCGCCACCGGCACCAGGCGGGAGCCGCGGCAACCGCTGCCCGTACCGGTCATCCAGGCCGTGATGTCGTCGGGACCGCGCAGCCACAGCGGCACCGGCGGCATCGACAGCGTCGCGTCCTCGTGCAGCAGCGCGGTGAGCGCCGTCAGGTCGTACGCCTCGAACGCGCGCACGTAGCGGGCCAGCAGCGCCTGTTGCTCCTCGTCGAGGGGGCGGCGCGCCTCGGCGCCGGTGTCGGCGGACGCGATGGTGGCCCGGGCCCGCTGCAGGGCGCTGTTGACGCTCGCCACCGAGGTGTCGAGCAGCTCCGCGACCTCCTGGGCCGACCAGGCCAGCACCTCCCGCAGGATGAGCACGGCGCGCTGCTTCGGCGGCAGGTGCTGCAACGCCGCGACGAAGGCCAGGCGGACCGACTCCCGCCCGGCGACCACCTCGGCCGGGTCGCCGGCGGAGGGCAGGACCCGGTCGTCCGGCACCGGGCCGAGCCAGATCTGCTCCGGTCGCGGCTCGCCGGGGTGGGTCGCGGTGCCGCTGCCGGCCGGGCCGAGGTCCATCGGGCGGACCCGGCGCTGCGCGCTGGCGGTCATGTTCAGGCAGACGTTCGTCGCGATCCGGTACAGCCAGGTCCGCAGCGCGGACCGCCCCTCGAACCGGTCGAAGTTGCGCCAGGCCCGGACGAAGGTGTCCTGCACCGCGTCCTCGGCCTCGAAGGCCGAGCCCAGCATCCGGTAGCAGTAGCCGGTCAGCTCCGGCCGGTACGCCTCGAGTTGCGTCTCGACAGGGACGCTCGCCACGTCGCTCACCCCGCCGAAACTAGCCCACATGCTGCGCGAACGCGAACACCCGAAGACCCGGGGCGTGGGCACCGATGAGTCCGCCCGTCCCGGCCGGTCCACAGTTCGTCAGCACGGAACACACGAGGAGCACGAGATGAGCACCACGCAGCACACCGCCGAGACCACCGCCCCGGGGCGGTACGCCGACGTCAACGGCGTCCACCTCTACTACGAGACGCACGGGGCGGGCCGCCCGATGATCCTGCTGCACGGCGGCCTGATGTCGGGCGAGCTGTTCGCGCCGATCCTGCCCACGTTGACCGCCACGCACCAGGTGATCCTGGTCGACCTGCAGGGCCACGGCCGCACCGCCGACGTCGACCGGCCGCTCGACATGGCGCTGATGGCCGACGACATCGCCGCGCTCATCGACCACCTCGGGCTGGACCGGCCGGACCTGGTCGGCTTCTCCCTCGGCGGCGGCGTCGCGATGCAGGTGGCGTTCCGGCACCCGGAGAAGGTGGGCCGGCTGGTCTCCGCGTCGGCGCACATCCGGCGGGACGCCGTCCACCCGGAGCTGCTGGCGCAGCAGGGTCAGGTCACCGGCGCGGCGGCCGAGTTCATGAAGGACACCCCGATGTACGAGCTGTACCAGCGGGTCGCGCCGCGCCCGGAGGACTTCCCCCGGCTGCTCGACAAGATCGGCGAGGCGATGGCGCAGGACTTCGACCTCACCGAGCAGGTACGCGGCCTCCGGGTGCCGACGCTGATCGTCGCCGCCGACGCGGACATGGCCCCGCCGAGCCACTACGTCGAGGTGTTCAAGCTGCTCGACGGCGGCCTGCGGGACGGCGGCTGGGGTGGCGAGGGCCGCCCGGCGGGTGGGCACGCGCTGGCGATCCTGCCCGGCCTGACCCACTACGACATCGACCAGTCGCCGCTGTTCGCCGCCGTCACCCTGGCTTTCCTCGACCAGCCCCGCTGACCGCCCCGGGTTGCCACGGGTCGGCCGCGCCGCCGTCGTGCCCTTCCGACGACTCCGTCGATCATGGAGTTGTGGCACCGCGCGAAGACCGCGAAGGGGGCATCCGAGGCACCACAAGTCCAAGATCGACGAGTTCGGGCGCGAGGACCGCGGGCGGTCGGCACTAGTATGCGAGCGTGGCTCGGGTTCGGAGTCCGTACGCGTTGGTGGCCGCCGCTGTGGCGGTGCTGCTCGGCGCGGGCGTGGCCTGGGGTGTCGACGACGCGTTGGGGCTGAGCCACACCCCTGCCGACGTGCCACGGGAGACGGTCGTGGCAGCGCCGCTCCGGCCGGCCGTGCCGCCGCCGCCGCTGTCCTCGATCGTGGTGCCCGACCACGTCCGCGCGCGTAAGGCCGCCGCAGCCGTGGCGGACGCGCTGTCCGCGCGGGGCCGTCCCCGCCCCACCGTCACCTGGACCGCACCGGACCGGGTCGTGCCACCCGCGCCGACCACCGGGCCGAGTACCCGCCCGGATCCGGCGAGCACGCCGCCCGCGCCGACCACCGGCCCAGGCGCGAGGAACACG
Source organism: Micromonospora sp. WMMA1996 (assembly GCF_002573675.1). Taxonomy (NCBI): domain Bacteria; kingdom Bacillati; phylum Actinomycetota; class Actinomycetes; order Micromonosporales; family Micromonosporaceae; genus Micromonospora; species Micromonospora sp. WMMA1996. The sequence goes on from NZ_PDHU01000001.1 coordinate 3,571,124, forward strand.
TCGGCGGTGACCACGCTCCGGGCGGAGCTGCGTGCCGGCGACGCGCCGGAGTCGTACCGGATCGGTGTGCGGCGCGCGGAGTTGACCGTCACCGGCGACCTCGCGGGCGTCACGGCCGGGCTCTACCGGCTGGCCGACCGGATCCGCTCCGGCGCTGACGTGCTGCCGGCGGCGGAGACGGGCCGCCCGGTCGCGCCCCGCCTGGGGCTGCGGTTGACCGACGCCGGGTCGGTCGGCCGCGAACCGGATCCGGCGGCGTTCGCGGCCGGCGACGACTACAGCCTGAACACCGACGTGGTCGCCCCGGCACTGCTGCCCCGGGCCCCCTGGGTGGACGCCGCCGCGGTGGCCCGGATCGACGCCCAGTTCCGGCAGTTCGTCGACCACGCCGTCGCGCGGGGCTACAACGGCGTCGTGGTGCCGGGCTTCCTGGAGTACGTCACGTTCGCCGGCGTCGGCGACGGGCACGCCGTCTACCCGGCCGGGGACCCGCACGTCGACCGGGCCCGGGCCATGGTCGCGGCGTTCGGCCCGGTCTTCCGGTACGCCGACGAGATGGGGCTGCGGGTCTTCCTGCTCACCGACATGCTCGCGGTCTCGCCGCCACTGGAGGCGTACCTGAGCAGGACGGTGGGCGGGCTGGACACCACCGAATCCCGACTCTGGGACGTCTACCGGGCCGGGCTGACCGAGCTGTTCGAGAGCATGCCGTTCGTCGCCGGCCTGATGGTCCGCATCGGCGAGGGCGGCGAGGTCTACGCCGGCAGCGGCTGGGACTACACGTCGAAGCTCGCGGTCACCACGCCCGCCGGCGTCCGCGCCATGCTGCGGGCGCTGCTCGACACGGCGGGACCGGCCGGCAAGGAGATCATCTTCCGGACCTGGACGGTCGGCGTCGGCGCGGTCGGCGACCTGCACACCAACCCCGACGCGTACGCCGAGGTGCTGGGCGGGTTCGACGACCCGCACCTGATCGTGTCCACCAAGTACACGCTCGGGGACTTCTACAGCCACCTGCCGTTGAACACCACGCTGCTCGGCGGCGCGCACCGGCGGATCGTGGAGTTCCAGGCCCGGCGCGAGTTCGAGGGGTTCGGCGCGCTGCCCAACGACCTCGGCCCGCTGCACCGCGACGCGCTGCGCGCGTTCCTCGCCGCGAACCCGCGCGTCGAGGGCGTGTGGAACTGGACCCAGGACGGCGGTCCGCTGCGCGCCGGGCCGATGTCGCTCTACCTGCGCACCGGCTTCTGGCAGCTCTACGACCTGAACACGGACGCGGTGGCGCGGCTGGCCTGGGACCCGGACACCGACCCGGCCCAGGTGACCGCGGAGTGGGCGTACCGGACGTTCTCCGCCGACCCGGCCACCGTGGCGGCGATCGGGCAGGCGATGGCGCTGTCGCGGGCCGCGGTCACCACGGGCCTCTACGTCGGCCCGTACGCGGACACGTCGGTGCGGGCCCTCGGGCTGGAACCGCCGCCGATGATGTGGATCTTCGAGTGGGACATCCCGACCGGTGACTCCGCCGCCCTGGACAGCATCTACGCGGTCGCCCGCGACCGGGTCGACGCGGCGGTCGCCGAGGGCGACGAGGCCGTCGCCACGGCCCGGCGGATGCGCGACCTGGTGGCCGCGACCGACCCGGCCACGTGGCGGGACGCCGGCCTGCGGCAGCGGTTCGTCGACACGCTCGACTACCAGGTGGACCTGTTCGTCACGCTCGGCGCGTACCGGGCCATGGTGCTGCGGCACGCGCAGTGGCTGGACATCGGCGCCGACGCCGCGTACGCGCGCTGGCGGTCGGCCGCCGACGCGTACCGGGAGGCGCGGGACCACCACCGGCAGCGCTACGGCGGGGACCTCGACCTGCCGGCGTACCGCTTCACCGCGGCCGACCTCGGCGCGCAGCGGGCGGACCGCGACCCGGCGATGGCCTGGGTGGCGCGGGCGCTGCTGGTCCTGGTCGCGGTCGTGGTGGGGTGGGGTCTGCGGGGGCGCGGGCCGGGCGGCGCGGCGGCCCGGGCCCTGCTGCTCGGCGCGCTGCGCCCGTGGCGGCTGGCCGCGCTCAAGGCGCCGGCGTCCCGGCTGGACCGGGTGCTGGTCTGGCTCGCGCCGGTGGTGGTGCTGGTGGGGAGCCGGCTGGCGTTCACCTGGTTCGCCGCGCCCGCGCACGTGCTGGTCACGCTCGGCGGGTGGGCGCTGTTCGCGCTGGTCGCCCGGCTGGCGGCGGGCCGGCGGGATCCCTTCCACCTGTGGGCGGTGCTCGGCGGGGTGGCGGTGCTGCGCAGCGCCCTGCTGCTGGCGGTGCTGGCCGGGCGCGGGCCGGGCCGCTACTGGTTCGTGTTCTGGACCGCGCCGGCCCGCCGCGCGGTCTACCTGACCGTGGCGGTGGCGGCGTTCTGCTGGCTGTTCGTGGCGACCGCCGTGGTGCTGCGCGACCGCTACGGGCTGGCCCGCCGCCGCGCCGCGGGGCGGACGCTCACCGCCGCCGGGGTGCCGCTGGCGGTGCTCGCCGGGCTGGTCGCGTCGGTCGGCGCGGAACGGGCGCTGACCGTGTGGAACGACCAGATGGCACTGCTGCCGTGGGGGTTGTCCCGGATCCTCGGCATCACCGTCTACCTGGGCGTCCCGGTGGACCTGCCCGGGTGGGCGGCCGGCGCCGGGGTGGTCCTGGCCGTGGCCGGGCTGCTGCTGGCGGCCGGCCGTCAGGTCAGCGGGGACGGCGACTCCGCGCCGGGCAGCAGCAGCCGAGGTGCGCCGGAGCCGTCGGCCGGCACCGACCAGACGTCCGGGCTGCCGTCGTCCTGACCCACGCCACCGCCCCGGCCGGGACGGTGTGCCACCTCCCGTCCCGGGGTACCGCAGAGTCAGGAGCACCGGTGAGGAGGACGAGATGACCGACCCCAGGTACGCACCGATCGGGCTGGCCGCCGCCGGGCGGCTGGTGCCCGACGACGGCGAGACCGGCGGCGGCGAGGTCGTCGGCGCGGACGACGCGGCAGCCGACGCCGCCCGGGCCGGCGCCGACGTGGACCTGTCCGCGGCCACCCGGGACAGCGACGGCACCCCGGTCGGGGCCGCCGACGCCGAGGCCGACCGCGAGCGGGCCGCCGACGAGTGACCGACCCCTGGGCCCCGCCACCGTCGACCGGTGGCGGGGCCTTTCACCTGTCGATCGGCAGTTCCACCTCGGGCAGGTGGCCCAGCGCCCGCACGGCGGTCACCGCGGCGTAGCCGTCGGCCAGCCACGCCAGGTCGGTGCCCGGGACGGCCCGCACCGCGTTCTCCTCCACCGCTGTCCGCACGAAGCCCTCGCCACGCTCGGCGACGGACACCTGCACCTGGCCGAACGGGGCCAGGGTCGCCTGCCGCAGCCCGGCCACCTGGTCGGCCGGGAGGTCGGGAACGTTCAGGTTGAGCACCGTGCCGGGGTCGGCGTCGAGCAGCCAGGGCAGCAGCGTGGCGGCCAGCTCGGCGGCGGTGGACCAGTGCCGGGACTCGTCGTCCACGGTGTCGAGCACCGCGATCGCCGCGCCGCCGCTGCCGGCGCTCGCCGCCGCCGGGGTGAGCACGTCCAGCGAGACGGCCAACGCCCGGATGCCGCTGTTGCCGGCGGTCAGCGCCGCGCCGACGGTGCCCGAGTGCAGGATCGCGTGGCCCGCGTTGGCGCCCCGGTTGATGCCGGACAGCAGCACGTCCGGGGCCGGCCCGAACACGCCGAGCCCGGCCAGCACCGCGATGTACGCCGGGGACGCGGCCACCGCGTACGCCGGCACGTCGGGCAGCCCGTCCAGCTCCGTGCCGGTGAAGACCAGCCGCCCGTCGTCGGTGACCGCGGACAGCGCCGCGCTCATCCCGCTCGCCTCGGCCTGCGGCGCGGCGACCACCACGTCGAGCCCGCGCTCGTGGGCGGCCCGGGCCAGTTCCCGGATGCCGGGGGCGTGCACGCCGTCGTCGTTGGTCACCAGCACCCGGGCCGGCCGGTCACCGGTCATCGTCGCCGCCCTCCAGCGGGGTCAGCCGGACCCGGCCGGCGAGTTCCCGCACCGCCTCGGCCCGGCCGGTGCCCAGTCCGTGGCGGGTCACGTTGAGCGCACCGGCGGCGGCGCCGACGGGCAGCGCCTCCCGCATGTCACCGCCGCGGGCCAGCACCGCGGCCACGCCGGCGGTCATCGAGTCGCCGGCGCCCCGGTGGTCGGCCAGCTCCAGCGGCGGCGCGTGCACCAGCAGCGCCTCGCCGTCGTCGAGCAGCGCCAGCGCCGGTTCCCCGGCCCGACTGATCAGGACGAACCTCGCGCCCCGCTCCTGGCACCGGCGGCCGGCGTCGCGCAGCGCCTCGACGCTGTCGTCGGTGGCCAGCCCGTCGTCGAGCAGTTCCTCGTGGCTGACCTTGAGCACGGTCACGCCGCCGTCGAGCACCGCCTCCAGGTACGGGCCGGACAGGTCCGCCACCACGGTCCCACCGTTGGCGGTCAGGTCGGCGGCCAGCCGGCGGTAGATGTCCGGGTCCACCACCTGCGGGTCGGCGGGGCCGCTGAGCACGCTGACCGGTGCGCGCAGCCCTTCGGTCAGCGTCACGGTGTACAGCTCGTCGATGTCGTGGCGCACCATCGGCGCTCCCGGGTGCTCGGCGATCTCGGTCCGCTCGCCGTCGCGCCGGTCGTGCACGTACCAGCCGGTGCCCGACTCCCGCCGGACCACGCGGACCGTCACGTCCTCGTCGTCGAGCAGCTTGCGGACCGCGTCGCCGACCTCGCCGCCGAGACCGACGCACATCGTCACCGGCACGCCGAGCGCCGCGATCATCCGGGTCTGCCACACCCCCTGCCCACCCGGGTGCAGATGCAGCTCGGTCGCGCCGGCCTGCTGCTCGATGGTCACGGTCAACAGCGGGGCCGGGGCGAACACCATCACCTTCTGGTCCATCAGCCTGTGATGCCCGCCGACCGGCCCCGGTAACCCCCCAGGTCAGCGCGTACGCGCGGCGGAACGGCGGCGCCGCAGGTACGGCAGCGCGAACAGGTAGAGGCCGCTGGCCAGAAGCAGGGCGAGCGGGAGCAGCGGCACGTAGGAGACCCACACGATCGGGTCCTTCCGGGCCAGCGCGACGAAGGTGATCACGACGGTCACGGTGAAGGCGATGGAGAACCAGCGGTGCAGCTGACGGATGCGCGTGTCCATGGGTGGTGGCCTCTCGCCGGTGGCCTCCCCGGCGGGGACGCCCGTGCCGGAAACGCTAGGCCCGCCCACCCGCCCGAGGCTTCTCGATTCCTGACCGGTCCACGCTGCGCCGCCGCCCGGCCGCACACGCGACGGGTTGCCGGGCCGCCCTACCCTGCCGACAACAGCAGCCGACGCCACGGGGGCAGGCATGCAGATCATCGAACACAGCGTCGTCGGCACCCGGTCCGCCGTGCTCCGTCTGCGCCGTCCCGGCAGCCAGTTGCAGTTCCTGGTGTTCCCGATGCTCCACGTGGCGAGTCCGGCGTTCTACGCGGCGGTGACGAAGCGGCTCCGCGGGTGCGACCTGCTCGTCGTCGAGGGCATCGGCGGCCGGTCGGCTCTCGGCTCGGCGTTGACGCTCACCTACCGGGCCATGCCGGCCAACCGGCGCTCCGGCCTGGTGACCGACCCGATCCCGTACGCGTCTCTCGGCGTCGAGGTGCTCAACCCGGACGTGACGGCGGCGGAGTTCGCCCAGGGCTGGCGGGCGATGCCGCTGCGGTACCGCCTCCAGATGTGGCTGATGATCCCGGTGGTGACCGTGATCCAGTTCTTCGGCGGCACCAGGCGGCTGCTCTCGCCCGAGATCGAGATGAGTGACCTGCCGTCGCCCACCGACGAGCGGTACGCCGACCACGAGTTCACCGAACACGCCGAGCGCGCGTTCGGCGGCGCACGCGACGAGCGGCTCCTCGCCGCCCTGTCCGAGCTGATCCGTAGCCGGTCGGAGGAACGCATCGACGTGGCGATCGTCTACGGTGCCGGGCACGTGCCGGCGATCGTGCGCGGGCTCTTCGAGCTGCACGGCTACCGTCCACGCGCCGCGGAATGGCTCACCGTTCTCGAGCGGTGAGCGCCCACCGCACCGGCATCACCGGCGGACGGTGCGGGCGAGGTTCCCCAGGGCGACGACGGTGGCCGCGCAGGCGGCGACCATCAGCAGGACCGTCGCCGGCTGGACGGTACGCATGTAGTCGGCGCCGTTCGACAGGGCAAACCTGTACCACCCGAGCGCGAGCGGGTTGAGCAGCACCGCGGCGAGGGCCGTCCACCCGGCCGCGGGCGACCGCTCCCCGGCGGTCCGGGCCGGCCGGCGGACCGCCCACGTGCCGACGGCGGCGAACGTGACGAGCAGCGTGAGCAGCAGCAGGCCGACCATGGCGGGCAGCAGCTCACGCAACGGCACCAGGTGGTCGAGCAACTCCGCCACGAAGCCGGCGCCGTCGTGGGTGACCAGGCCGATCCGGAAGCTGTAGTTCGAGAGCGCGACGACCGTGTACGCGATGTGGACGGTCGTCAGGGCGGCGATGGCGGCCAGGGCGGCACGGCGGGCGAACACCGGCTGAGGTTAACGTCCGCTCCGTCAACCCATGGTGCCCCGGATCTGGCCAGGCAGTCCTCGACCGGCGAGCGGTCACGGCCACGGACTGGCCCACCGTCCTGGAGCGGTGACCACCGTCCGACGGCTGGTCGGCGCGCGTGCACATCCCGAACCCGGGTCACCCGTCGTCCTACCCTCGCAGGCATGACGATTCAGCGCATGGACAACGTCGGCATCGTCGTGGACGACCTCGACGCCGCGATCGCCTTCTTCACCGCGCTCGGCATGGAGCTGGAAGGCCGGATGCCGATCGACGGGAGCTGGGCGGGACGGGTCGTCGGGCTCGACGACATGCGGAGCGAGATCGCGATGATGCGGATCCCGGACGCGCCCGGCAAGCTCGAACTGGTGCGATACCACTCCCCGACGGCGATCATCCCGGAGCCGAGTGTCGCCCCGGCGAACACGCTGGGCCTGCACCGCGTCATGTTCGCCGTCGACGACATCGAGGAAATGCTCGCCCGTCTCCGCCCGCACGGCGCCGAACTCGTCGGTGAGGTGACGCGTTTCGAGGACGTCTTCCTGCTCTGCTACCTGCGCGGGCCGAGCGGCATCGTCGTCGGGCTGGCCGAGCAGCTGACCTGATCTCACCGACGTCGTCAAGCCGGTTGGCGCCGGGGAGCCGGACGGTCGGCGCTCCCCGGTCCCGTTTCCGCTCCGGCCGACAGGGCCAGGTCCGCCACCTCGGCCGCGCACCCCCAGGAGAGCGTCACCCCCGCCCCGCCGTGCCCGTAGGCGTGCACCAGCCGCCCGTCCGCCGGGTCCACCTCGACCCGTGGCCCGCCGTGCCGCGCCGGCCGCAGCCCGATCCGCTCCCCCAGCACCGGCGCGTCGGCCAGCCGGGGCACCAGCGCGACGCAGCGACGCCGGATTGCCGCCGCCGTCTCCGGGTCGGGCCGGGTGTGCGCCACCCCGGGTTCGTACGTGCCGCCGAGCACCACGTCGTGGCGGCGCGGGTGCACGTAGGTGATGCCGGCCGGGTCGTCCTCGTCGCGGACCGAGACGGTCAGGCCGGGGTTCGCCACCAGCAGGACGTGCCCGCGGACCGGATGGACCGCCGGGTCGTCGGCGAGCCGGCCGGCGGCCAGGCCGGTCGCGTTGACCACCACCGGCGCGATCTCGTACGCCTCCGCGAGCGTGTCCACCGGGCGGCGGACGATCCGCCCGCCACCGTTCTCCACCTGCCGGTACAGCCAGGTCAGGTATCGGTTCATCTCCACCGTCGGGGCGGTGAAACGCAACAGCGTGGTGTACGGGGGCCGGGCCGGCTCGGCCACCAGGTCACCGCAGGCGTCCGCCCACCACGGCGGCCCGTCGTACGGGTGGCGCAGCCACATCCGGGTGGGCCGGTCGACCACCCCCGGCACGCCGTCGACCGCCTGGCGGCGCAACTCGGCGTGGGTGTCACGGGCCCAGCGCAGCACCCGGGGGTCCTCGTCGGTGTGGCTCGGGTACCAGACGGCGGCGGCCACCGCGGACACGATGTCCGCCGGGTCGTGTGCGGTCAGCACGGTGACCCGGGCGCCCCGCCGCTGAAGGGTGAGCGCCGTCGTCATCCCGACGACCCCGCCGCCGACCACCACCACGTCCGCTGTCGTCATCGTCCGCTCCCGTCGCCCGTACCGTCGGTGTTCCGCCGATGGTGACCGCCCGGTGGGCGTCCGGTCCAAGACGAATCGGGGAGCCGGCGATAAGCGGCGCTTATGCTGGCGGCGTGGCGGAGATCCCGGGCGCCTGGTCGGACCTGCGCCGGCTGCGCTCCTTCGTGGTGCTCGCCGACGAACGGCACTTCACCCGCGCGGCGGCCCGGCTGGGCATCGCCCAGCCCGCGCTCAGCCAGCAGATCCGGGCCCTGGAGCGGCAGCTCGGCGTGCCGCTGGTGCACCGCACCAGCCGGGGCTGCACGCTGACCGAGGTGGGCGCCCGGGTCGCCGACGAGGCCGCCCGGATGCTCGCCGACGTGGACGCCGCCGCCGCCCGCATCCGTGACCTGGTACGCGGCCGGGGCGGGCGGCTACGGCTGGCGTACACCCGCTCGGCGCGCGGTGGGCGCGTGGACGCGCTGGTCGCCCGCTTCCGGGCCGCCCACCCGGACGTCGAGGTGGTCGCCGAGACGGCCTGGACCGCGCCGAACGTCGCCGGGCTGCTCGCCGGCCGGCTGGACGCGGCGTTCGTCCGTCCCCCGGTGGACGAACCGGCACTGGCCTGCCGCACGGTCGACACCGAGGAACTGGTGCTGGCGCTGCCGGCCGGTCATCCCCTGGCCGCCGGCCGCCGCCGGATCGGCCGCGCCGAGGTGGTCGACCTGCCGGCGGTGATGTGGCCCCGGGAGAACGGGCCGGGCATGTTCGACCGGACCATCGCGCAGGTGTGGCCGCGCGGCGGCTTCCGGCTGGTCCGGCAGGAGCCGGACGACGAGCAGTTGCTGCGCGCGGTGGCGCAGGGCGACGTGGTCGCGGCCGTGCCGGCCGGTCGGGCCCGGGCGTTGCGGCTGCCCGGCGTGCGGCTGCGGCGGTTCACCGCCCCGACGCCCACTGTGGACGTCGGGTTGGCCTGGCCGGCGGGGAGCACCAACCCGGCGCTGCACGCGCTCCTGGCGCTGCTCGACTGAGCGGGCACGGCGCCGGGCGGACCGCCGTCGCGGCCCGCCCGGCGCCGGGGTGCTCAGCCCTTCTGACCCACCCGGTCCACCACCGCGACGGCCAGCGTCGCGGAGGTGCCGGCGTCGCCACCGACGCCGAGGAAGGCGTAGGTCCGCGGGTCGAACACCAGCACCATCGAGGCCGGGACGCGGCCCGTCGACGGCCAGCGCACACCGATGCCGGAGCGGCCCGCACCGTCCCGGGCGTCCGCCACGACCTCCAGCCCGGGCGTCGCGGCGGCGGCCTCGAAGAGCGCGGCCCGGGAACGCGGTCGCAGGTAGCGGCCCCCGGCCAGGTCGAGCACGTCCTTGGCGGCGGCGTTGACGTCACCGGGCTCACCGCTGCGGTGCTTCTCCAGGTAGGCCCGCATGGCCACCGGGTCGGTCGGCATCGCCGGATCGTAGGCGGGCGCCGGGACGCACCGCTCGGTGCCTGGCAGGGGCCGGTCGCCCTTGTACATCTGCGCGCGGCCGTCGCGGCACCCCGGGAGCACGTACTGCCGGCGGCCGGTCCCCGGGTACTCGACGGCCAACCCGTCCCGGGTCCCGTCCACCGACACCCAGCTCTCCCACAGGGCCGGGCCGTCCTGCTTGCGCAGGTAGACGAACTGGTCCGGGCGGGGTTCCACATCGGGCACCCGCAGCGCGGCGGCGGCCGCGTTGCGCAGGACCTGCCCGGCCTCGGCCCGGGCGGGCGGGGTGTCGCCGCCGACCCCCTCGGGGGCCAGCACCAGCACCGCCGCCAGGGAGGCCGCGACGCCCGCCGTCGCCACGCCGGTGAGGACCAGCCGCCAGGCCGGCCGCTTCCGGCGAGCCGGCGCGGGCACGGCCTCCGTCGCGGTCATCGCGCCCACCAGCCGGGTACGCGCGGCGCCGAGCCGGTCCGCGCCGGGCAGCCCGGTCTCCTCGCCGAGCCGCTGGAGCAGTCGCATCTCATCCATTGCTCAGTACCTCCTCGATGGTGTCGGCCGGATCGCCGCCGAGCCGGTCACGGAGCAGCCGGCGGGCCCGGTGGAGTCGGGACCGCACGGTCCCGACCGGAATCGCCAGCGCGGTGGCGACCTCCTCGTACGTCAGGTCCTCCCAGGCGACGAGCAGCAGCACGTCGCGGTCCCCGTCGGCGAGCGCGGCCAGCGCGTCGAGGAGCCGGCGGCGCAACGACCGCGCGCTCACCTCGACGGCGATCCGGTCGGCCGGTGACGCCTCGGCCGACGCCGGCGGGTACGCCTGCCGCAGCCGGTACTCGCGCTCCTCGGTCCGCCGCTGCTGCGCGACCAGGTTGGTGGCGATCCCGTAGAGCCAGGGGCGGGCGTTCGGGCAGTCGGTGTCGTAGCGGTCCCGGCGGCGGAAGGCGGCCAGGAACGTCTCCCCGACCAGGTCGTCGGCGGCCGTCGCGCCGAGCCGGCGGGCCAGGTAGCGGTGGATGTGCGGCGCGTGCCGGTCGAAGATCGCGCCGAAGCTCTCCGGCTCCCGCACGGACCGGGCGATGACCGCCGCGTCCGTCATGGCACCGACGTCGACCTCGGTCGACCGTCTCGGTCTTCTCATGTGCGGCCTCTCGGCGAGTGGGGACGTGTCACCCTGTTGTCCGCTCCTGCGGGCCGGAGGGTTCACGCCGGTGACGGTAGGACGGACGGCCGGTACCGCGCGGGACCGAGCGGTATGTCCGCCTCGGTTACGCTCGGGACGTTCGGCCTTGGGGAGGGCTCATGACTGCGGATCCTTCGATGAGCGGCGACTTCACCCGCATGCTCGACGCGACGATGGCGGCACTTCGGACGGTCGGCCCGCCGCCCGGCGACGACGCGGACACACCGGCCGTCGGCGAGGCCGCCGACGGCCAGGTCCGCGCGGAGATGGGGCCGGACGGCCGGCTCCGGTCGCTGCACGTCGAGCCGCGGCTGATGCGGCTCGGCTCCGAGGAGTTGACCGCGCACGTCGTCACCGCGGTCAACGCGGCGATCGACGGGTTGCGTACCACGCCGGCACCGCAGGTGGCGGACATGTCGCAGCTGCGCGAGCAGTTGCGGGAGGTGCGGGACACCGCGGTGCCCCGACTCGGGTCGTTCCTCGACGCGCTCACCGAGGCGCAGGAGCGGCTGGCGCGGGGGACGCAGCGGTGAGCGGCGACGGGTTCGAGGTGCACCCGCCGCTGATCCGGGCCGCCGGCAAGGGCGTCGCCGACCTCGCCACCCGCTTCTCCGGCGAGCTGGAGGCGTTCGAGGCGCGGTTGCGGGGCTACGGCGAGCCGTGGGGCGCCGACGACATCGGCTCGCTCATCGGCATCGCCTACACCGAGGTGGCCACCTACATCGTCGACTGCGTGGGAATGGCGACGGACGAGTTCACCTCCGCCGGCGCCGACATCACCGGCATGGCCGACGCGTACGAGAAGGTCGACGACGACGGCGCGGGCACCATGCGGTCGCTGGCCGACGGGTTGGGGTGACCGGTGGGACTGCAACTGCCCGGTGAGCTGATCACCGCGCTCGGCTGGATCGGCTACACCTGGCCGGAGGCCGACGAGGTGAAGCTCTTCGAGATGGGCCAGGCGTGGATCGAGTTCGCCGGCCGGATCGGGGCGGCGGCCGGTGAGGCGGACGCGGCGGCGGCACAGGTGTGGACGCAGAACGTGGGGCCGGCGGTGGCCGCGTTCCAGAAGTGGTGGGGCGGCGAGCAGAACGGGCCGCTGGTGCTGCACGACAGCATGCCGGCGGCCGTGCTGCTCGGCGCCGGGCTGATCATCTGCGCGGCGATCGTGCTGGCGTTGAAGATCGCGGTGATCGTGCAGCTGGCGATCCTCGCCTTCGAGGTGGCCCAGGCGATCGCCACCGCCGTGGTCACGTTCGGGGCGTCGCTGGCCGAGATCCCGATCTTCCAGGTGATCACCCGGGAGATCGTCGGCGCGCTGATCGACCAGGTCATCGGCCGGCTGCTCGATGCCTAGCCCGAGACGCGGCCGGGGCGCCGCCGCGAAGCCGGCTGCCGGCAGGATCGTCCGCAAGGCGGTCGAGAAGCTGGAGAAGCCGATCGTCCGGGTCACCGGGCCGAACCACAACCTGCCCACCAGGGTCGTGCGCGTGGAGCGCCGCGACTTCCACGCCACCGCCCAGTTCCGGCGCAAGATGGCGGCGCTCAAGAAGCTCAGCGACGAGGGCAAGCTCTACAAGGCCACCAACCCGGTCCAGCGGGACAAGAGCATCACCGACGGCTACAAGGAGCGGATCCGGCAGAAGATCTGGGACAAGTACTGGCCGCACGACAAGGACCTCGCCAACCGGCTCAGCCAACGACTCAGCGACTACCACCCCGACCACGTGTGGGAACTGCAGCTCGGCGGGCCGGACACCGTCGACAACCTCAAGCTGCTGCATGGTAGAACCAACACAGACATCGGCTCCCAGATCTGGGGGCAGATCCAGAATCTGCCGGACGGGACCCCGATCCGAATAGAGGTAGTGGATTGACTCCCGATCTTGCGCAGCTGCTCGACGAACTCCGCGCCGACCTGGCCGAGGAGGAGCCGGCCAGTCTCGCGTACGCGCAGATCGGCGACCCGGCCGACGAGGGTGAGGTGCCGGCGGAGCTGCCGACCGGCCTGCGCGAGTTCCTGCTCGTCGCCGACGGCCTGCGGGCCGGCGCGATCGAGCTGGCGTCGTCCGGCCGGCTGGCCGCGGTGCAATACTTCCTCGACTACGCGCCCGACTTCTCCCCCATCCCCCAGGACAAGGCCGGCTGGCTGGTCGTCGGCACCCGCAGCGACGAGCCGATCTTCCTGGAGCGCGCCACCGGCGCGGTCTGGTACTTCCCCCCGACCGGCACCGAGTGGTTCATGGGCGACGCCTTCGCGGAGCTGGCCCCCGACCTCGACTCGTTCGTGCACTACTACGTCCTCGGCCCCGGCTACGCCGAACTGGTCACCGACGACGACCAGTGGTACGCGTTCCTGCACCGGCAGGGCCTGCTCGACGAGGCGGACGAGGACGACGGGGCACAGCCGTGACCGTCACCCGCGAGCAGCTCACCGCGCTCTGGGGTGAGCGGGGCGTCGTCTACTTCCCCGACCAGCGCTTCGACGCCGTCCTCGGGCCGCTCGGCCCGGAGGTCTTCCCGCCCGACGGCGCGCTCCCGGTCGAGGTGCCGATCCTGTTCACCGTGGACGTCACGGTCCCCGACGTCGAGCTGTTCTCCACCCTGGCGATCGAGCTGGGCGACCAGGGCCCCCGCCCGTACGTCGTGCTGGGCTGCTCCCCGGAGGATCCCGCGCTGCTGTTCTGCCTGGACGCGGGCACCGGCGAGGTGCTCCTGCTCGACCTGGACACGCCCAACCTGGAGACGGTGAACCGCACCTTCGCCGCGTTCGTGGAGTTCCTCTACCGGTTGGGGCAGCTCATCGCGACCGACCCGGGCGGGCGGGAGCGGGCCGCCCGGGCGGCGGCGATCCGGGAGGACCTGCGCACGGTCGACCCGGCGGCGTTCGCCGACCCGGAGTCCTGGTGGAACATGGCCTTCGACGAGCTGGAGTCCACCGCCTGACCGGCGCCGTCACCGCGACGTCGCGCCGATGGTGACCACCCGGGCCCAGTCCGGCGGCGACGTCGGCACCCGGTCGGTGTGTTCGCTCCACCGCGTCTGCCGGGGAAACAGGCCCACGACCGTCCGGCAGGCCGGCCGCGCGGCGGGCCACGGCGTCTGCCCGTCGGTCAGCACGACGACGACGTCGGGGTGGCGGCTGTCCCGCAGCGCCCGGGCGAAACCGGCACGCAGGTCCGTGCCCCCGCCACCGACCAGCGGAAGGTCCTCGGCCCGGCACAGCGCCAGCACCCGGTCGGCGGCGGCGTCACAGGGCAGCACGCTCACCAGGTCCCGACGGCCGCCGACGGCGCGCGCGATAGCGGTGACCTCCAGCAGCGCGCTGCCCAGCTCGCTGTCGCTGACCGAACCGGAGGTGTCGACGACGACGCAGAGGCGTGGCGGTCGGCGGCGCAGCGCCGGCAGGACAACTCCGCTGACGCCGGTGGACCGCCGCGACGGGCGGCCGTAGGTGTAGTCGTCGCCCGCGCCGGAGGCGGAGACCGCCGACCGGACGGCGGCGCCCAGAAGCTCCCGCCAGGGCTGCGGCGGATGGAACACCTCCTCCGCCCACCGTCGCCACCCCCGGGGCGCGGTCCCGGGGCGGCCGGTGATGCCCTCCGCGACGCGGAACCGCACGGCGTCCCGTTCCTGCTCGGTCAGCCCGTGCGCGCCGTCCGGCCCCAGGTCCCACTCCCGGTCGAGACCGTCGGCGCCGCTGCCGCAGTCCAACCAGGCCAGGTGCTGGGTGAGCGGCCCGAGCCGGAACTGCCGCAGGTACTCCTCCATCAGCTCGCCGTCGGGCAGCCGCAGGCTGCGGGGTTCGACGGCGCCCTCGGGCTTGACCAGCCCGTCGCCGTACGCGTCGTCGTTGATCTCGCAGTCCGCGGCGATGTTGATCCGCAGCCGCTCCGCCGGCCCGGTCAGCCCCTGCTCCCGAACCACCCGGTCGCCTCGACCGTGGTGGTCCCGCAGCAGGTGGGACACCTCGTGCACCCACACGCCGGCGAGGTCCTCGACCGGCGTCCGGTCCACGAACAGCGGTGAGACGTAGCACCGCCAGTGCCGGTCCACGGCCATGGTGGGGACGCGTCGGGACTCGACCACGTGCAGCGCGAACAGCGCCGTCGCGAGGTAGGGGCGGGCCCGCGCGGCGTAGAGGCGCGCGGTGAGCAGCTTGTCCCGGTCCAGGACCGTCGCCGTGGCGGTCATCGGCTGGCTCCGGTGGTCGCCGCGACCCGCTCGGCCGTCTCGTCGGCCCGTCGGGCCAGCGACGCCACGGGCATGACCCGGTCGATCACCGCCGGCACGTCCCAGTCCTCACGGCGCAGCCTGGCCAGCGTGGTCGCCGGGACGACCACCAGGTCCGGCGCGCCGGTCTCCACCGCCCGGCCGAGCACCGTCCAGGCCGCGTCCCAGCGGGACCGGTCCGGGCGTCGGCGGACCGCCTCCACCACGCCGTCCAGCACCGCCTGGCGCAGGTCTCCCCGCTCGGGCACGACGGCGGCGGCGGGGTCGGCCAGCAGTTCCTCGGGGTCGGGCAGGTCCATCCGGTCCAGGCTGGCCAGCAGCTCCAGCCCCGGACCGTCCCCGACGGCACCCCGGACCAGGGTGGACAGCACGTCCCGGGAGGTGCCCGCGGCCTCCGCGAAGGCGATCAGCCGCAGCGCCATCTCCCAACTGCGCGGCGACGGCCACGCGCCGCCGCGCCCGGCCTCGCTGGTGGGCAGCCGGTGCACCAGCGTGGGGCGCGTCGACAACAGACCGCACACCGCCCGCCGGGCGTACCCGACGGCGTCGGTCAGCCGCGCCGGGTCGAGCCGGGGCATCGTGGCGCGGGGCCACGTCCCGCCGAGACCCCGGACGACGACCTCGTGGTCGTGGCTCCACTGCAGGTGCACGAAGCGGTTGGCCAGCGGCGGGCTCAGTTCCCAGCCGTCCGCGGCCGCGCTGCGGGGGTTGGCGGCGGCCACGATCCGGACCTCCGGTGGCAGGCGCAGGCTGCCGACGCGCCGTTCGAGGACGAGGCGGAGCAGGGCCGCCTGCACCGCCGGCGGGGCGGTGGACAGCTCGTCCAGGAACAGCAGCCCCCGGCCGACGCGGACCAGGCGGACCGCCCAGTCCGGTGGCGCCATCGGCACGCCCTGGGTCGCCGGGTCGTCGCCGACCACCGGCAGTCCGGCGAAGTCGGACGGCTCGTGCACGCTGGCGATGACGGTGGTCAGCGGCAGGTCCAGCGCGGCGGCGAGCTGGGTCAGCGCGGCCGTCTTGCCGATGCCGGGGGCGCCCCAGAGCAGCACCGGCAGGTCGGCCGCCACGGCGAGGGTCAGCGCCTCCAGTTGCGGATCGGGGCGCGGCTCGGTGGCGGTGTCACCGAGCAGGGTGAGCAGGTCGGCGGCGACGTCGAGCTGCGTCGACTGTGGACGGGCGGGCAGGGTGGAGCGAGCAGGCATGGGCATCACCGGGGTCGTCGGGGCCGGGTCGCGGCCGGGCGGTCAGCGGGCGTGGGCGTGGCGGGGGCGGGAGCGTCGCGCCGGGGCGGTCCGCCGCCGGTCCCGCGCGGAGGGAGGCGGGCAGTGCCCGGCCAGTCCGGCCCGGAACAGCCCGTGCGTGATCCGCCGCAGTGCGGCGGTCTCCAGTTCGGTCCTCAGGTCGCCGGGGCGCAGCAGCGCGTCCGGCCCGAGCAGCGCCTCGACGGTCGCCACCGCGCCGGCCAGGTCGCCGTGGTCCAGGCGCGCCCGGATCTCCGGGAGGGACCCGGGACGGCGGTGCGCCTCGTCGACGGCCCGCAGGCAGGGCAGCGGCGTGCCGGTCAGTGCGGCGAGCAGCTCCTCCCGGCGGATCTCCGCCGGGTCGTGGTCCAGGGCCGTGAGGACCCCGTCGACCAGGGCTATCCGATGCCGGGCACCTCGGCAGGTCACCAGGCCGGGCGGGTCCGCGGGCGGACCGGCGACCGCGGGGACGGGTCGGCTCCCCGGGGCCAGCGCCGACGCGACCAACGGGTGCAGCCGCTCCGCCTCGATCAGCCCGTGGCATAGCAGGTCCAGGTCGGGCGACGTCCAGGTCGCCGCGTCGGGCAGCGCCGGCACCTCGGCGACCCGGCCCGGCCGGACCGGTCGGGCGGTCCATCCGCCGGTTCCGTCGGCGGCAAGGAGCAGCCGACGACGCGGTCCGAGCCGCACCGACACCGCCCGACCCGCCGGGTCCTCCGTCCGCAGCAGCCTCGCCGCCTCGTCCGGCCACCGGTGCACCGCGTACCCCGGCGGCGGCACCGGCGGGCCGAACGCCGGCGCCTCGTCGGCCGGCCGGTCGGCGCCGGACCGGGCCCGCAACTCGGGGGCGCGGCGCGCGTCCCACAGGTGGCGGTGCAGGTCCAGCCGGTAGCGGCGGTCGGGGCGGGGGTGCGGGTGGGCACGGACGTCGTCGCCGGGCCCGCTCCACACCGCCAGGCTGATCCGCTGCCCGGCGTCCGCCCAGGACGGCGGTGTCCGCGCGACCAGGTGGACGGCGCCGGCCCCGCCGGCGGGACCGTACCGCGCCAGCGAGACGGTCAGCCCGGGACGCAACAGCCCGTCCGGGGCGACCCTCGGCAGGTGCCAGCGCAGCAGGTCGGGCGCCAGATGTCGCAGGTCGGAACGGAGCCGGGCGGCCACCTCCCGACCGTGCCGGTCGGTCACCGCGTGCAGGCTCAGGTCGACGTCGACGCGCGCCGCCGCACAGGCGCCGGCCCAGTCACCGACCCGCCGACGCTCGGTCGCGGTCTGGATCATCGACGGCGGGACGGCGTACTCACGCACCCGCAGCCAGAGGGAGAGACGGGATTCCGCGTTCGCGGCCGGGGAGCGCATCAGCACTCACCTTGCGCGAACCGGGCCCCCAATCTGCACGAGAGAGTCATCGCGGTGGAGCGTAACCGCGCGCCCGCCTGACCGCCAGTGCTAATCCGCCTGTCCGACCAGCAGGGAGGGCGCCGCCGGCTCGCCGCGGTCCGCACCGCGGAGGCCGACGACGAGCAGCAGGTACGCGGTAAGTTCCACCGCCACGGTCAGCGCCGGCACCGGTTGCGGCATGGCCGACGTGGGTGTGATGGCGTGCCAGGCGAACAGTTCGGTTCCCTCGCCCGCGAAGCCGGACAGCGGCACGGCACCGATGCTGCTGTCGGTCAACGGCAGCGCGATCACCGCCAGCAGGGCCGCGCCGGCCGCCGCCAACAGCCGGCCGTGCCCAGCCAGCAGGGCGGCCAGGGTCAGCGCGAGGGTGGCCAGGGCCACCGACGGCACCACCGCGAGGATCACGGCGGACACCGGTTCGGCACCATCGACGTCGGGGGCGTGGGCCGGGTCGCCGGGGGCCAGGTCGCGCCAGATGTCGACGACCCGGACGACCGCGTACCCGACGACTGGTGCGGCCGCCGCGCCGGCCGCGACCACCCAGCGGGGCGGGACCGGGCCGCGCCACCGGAGCAGCAGCACGGCCAGCGCGCCAAGCATCGCCCAGCAGGCGGTGAGCCCGGCGTCGAAGCCGGCCGTCAGCTCCACCCGGACCTCGTCCGGCCGGAGCACCTGCCAGCCGATGTCGGCCGAACCCGGTTCCGGCGGCATGGTCCGCAGCGCGTCCGCGGCCAGCAGGGCCAGCGCCGCCGGCGTCACGAGCGCCGTCCGCGTCGGCCACCGACCGGCCGGGGGCCCGCCGACGACCGCGTACGCGAGTAGCAGCACCAGGGCGAGCACCTCGGCGCCGCGCCAGACCGGCCGGGCCACCAGCACACCGACGACGTGCAGGGCCACGCACACCACGGCGGCGCTCAGGAGCAGGGGTCCGCGACGCACCCGGCGGATCTTGTCACAGGGGACGGTCGGCCGCTGCCCCCTCGACCCGTCAGCTGCCGGCCGGCACCTGGTCCTTGATGTCGTCGTAGCCGACCGCGCCGGGCGCCTCGGCCGGCGCGTAGATCACCCGGATCACGCCGGTCGGGAACACCTCGGTCGCGGTCACCCGCAGGTGGTAGGCGCCGTCGCCCTCGTCGAACAGCCGACGGCCCTTGCGCGCCGCGACCGGGTGGATCAGCAGCCGCAGTTCGTCGACCAGACCGGCGGCGAGCAGCTGCTGCACCACCGAGATCGAGCCGGGGATCAGGATGCCCTTGACGCCGGCGTCGGCCTTCAGCGCGGTCACGGCGTCGACGAGGTCGCCGTCGACCAGCTCCGAGTTGCGCCAGGAGAACTCCAGCGGCTGGCGGGAGACGACGACCTTGCGCATGTCGCCGAGCTGCTTGGCGAACGGCGCGTCCTCGCCGCCGGCGGCCTCCCGGTCGGGCCACGCGCCGGCGAAGCTGTCGTAGGTTTCGCGCCCGATGAGCAGCACGTCGGAGGTGTCGTAGTCCTCCGTCACGGCGCGGCCCATGTTGTCGTCGAAGTAGGGGAAGTGCCACTCGGGGTCGATCTCGGCGACGCCGTCGGCCGAGATGAACAGCGTGGAGATGACCTTGGCCATCGCAGTGCTCCTTCGCGTCAGGGATGTCGACGGGTAGACCGCCGCAGCATGCCAAACTCATCGCCCGCGATGGGGGACGTCGGCGCCGGGTGCCGCCCCGAGCCGTCGGACCGGTCCGGCATGATCGACGACCATGACCGACCCTTCGCTCCTGCTGGACCGCCTGACCCGTCGGGTTCGCGCGGACGAGCCCGAGTCGCCGCTGCCCCCGCCGCTCTCCGCCGCCCGGATCGCCGAGGCCGAGCGCAGGCTGGGATTTCCGCTGCACCCCTTGCTGGCCCTGATCTACCGGGAGTTCGCCAACGGCGGGTTCGGGCCCGACTACCAGCTGCTGAGCCTCGTCGACGGACCGACCGACGAGCAGGCGGTCGACTCCTATCTGGAGGCCCGCGCGGCTGACGGGGGCAGCGACTGGGCCTGGCCCGAGGGAGTCCTGCCGATCCTCGACTGGGGTTGCGGTATGTACGCGTGCGTCGACTGCCGCACCGAGGAGGGCACGGTGCTGCTCTTCGAGCCGAATCCCGGCGATCCGGACCTGGCCTGGTGGGTGGATTCGCCGAGCCTGGCGCAGTGGCTCGACCACTACATCGAGGACACCGGCTGGTGGGTACGCGCGGAGGACGGCGACGACGTGGGCGAGATGCCGCCGTGGCCGCACGCCCGGGCCCGCGCGGCCGGGTGACGGCACGCGGGCCTGTCGGTGGGGCCTGCCACGATGCCGGCATGGAGCCGACGGAGGTCGTTCAGGAGTTGTGGGATCGGATGCAGGCCCGTGACTGGGTCGGGCTCGGCGAGTTGCTGGCCGACGATCTGGTGGTGGAGTGGCCGGTCAGCGCCGAGCGGATCGTGGGGCGGGACAACTACGTCCGGATCAACGCGGAATATCCGGAGGGCTGGTCGATCCGGGTGCTCCGGATCGTGGCCGACGGGGGCTCGGTGGTCTCCGAGGTCGAGGTCCCGCACGATGCCGTGGGGCTGCACCGCGTGGCGTCGTTCTGGACGGTGCGGGCCGGCCGGGTGATCGACGGCCGGGAATACTGGACCTGTCCGGGTTCGGATCCCGCGCCGGCCTGGCGGGCCCGCTGGACACAGCGGGCGGGCAGCTGATCAGGAATCGAGAAGCGGCCGGCCGGCGCCACGCCATACCGTTTCCCTCGAGCGGTCGGCACCACGCGGACCGCGGTTGACGAGGGGGAATCGACATGTCCGAGGGCTTCAGCGCCGAGGAGCGCGCCGCGATGAAGGAGCGCGCCGCCGAGCTGCGCGCCGAGGGGAAGAAGGGCGCCAAGAAGGCGGACGAGTTGCAGGCGCTGCTCGACCGGATCGCGCAGATGGCGCCGGACGACCGCGAGCTGGCCGAGCGCGTGCACGTGACGATCACCGCCGCCGCCCCGGAGCTGTCGCCGAAGACCTGGTACGGCATGCCCGCGTACGCCAACGCGGCCGGCAAGATCGTCGTCTTCTTCCAGGACTCGGGGAAGTTCAACTACCGCTACTCGACCGTGGGTTTCCAGGACGCGGCCAACCTCGACGAAGGTGACCTCTGGCCGGTGGCGTACGCCCTGACCAGGTGGAGCCCGGAGGTGGAGAAGAAGCTCGCGGAGCTGGTGCGGGCGGCGGTCTCCTGACGCCGCCGCCCCGCTAGGCCGGCGGCGCGCCCAGGGCCAGCGCCGCGGCGTCGCGGGCACAGCCCCAGGACAGCATCACGCCGTTGCCCGCGTGACCGTAGTTGTGCACGACGAGCGCACCGCCGCGCCGCTCGGCCTCCACCCGGGGCGCCGCGCGGCCGGGGCGCAGCCCGACCGTGTGCTCCAGCACCTCGGCGCCGGCCAGGGCGGGCTCGATCGCGGCGCACCGCGCGAGGATGTCGGCCGCCTCGGCGGGGTCGGGCGTGGTGTCGTCGCTGCGCCGCTGCGCGCCGCCGAGCACCACGTGGTCGCCGTGCGGGAAGATCGACGCCCAGGTCGGCGCCATCGGCGCCTCCATGAAGAACCGGTCGAGTCCGGGGTTGCGCACCACGATCCGGGGGCCCCGCACCGGGTGCAGGTCGGGATCGCCGGTCAGGGCCCGCGCCGCCAGCCCGGTGCAGTTGACCACCACCGGGGCCAGGGCCGCCGCCTCGTCGAGCGAGCCGACCGGCTCCTCGCGGACCGCACCGCCCGCCTCCCGGAGGCGGCCCAGGAGGTATGCCAGGTAGACCGGCATGTCGACCAGGGGCAGCCGGACGGCGAACGCGGTGCCGAACCCGGCCGGCCGCTCGTCGTCGGCGAGCGGCCGGAAACCCGGCGTCCGCTCGGCGAACGGGGGCGTGGCCCCGGCGGGCCGGGCGGCGAGCGTGCCGTCCCGCACCGCCACACCCGGCATCGGCTCGGCGCGCAGCACCCGCAGCGTCTCGTCGGTCCACGCGTGCTGCGGGTCGTCGGGCGGCGACAGGTTCGGCCCGACCATCGCCGAGGCCAGCGCCGAGGTCGTCCGCGCGGGCGGCGCGGCGGTGCGCACGAGGACCCGGGCGCCGCCCTCCGCCAGCCGGATGCCGGTGCTGAGGCCGATCACGCCGGAGCCGAGGACGACGACGTCCGGACGTACGGTCATGGCGGTCCTCCATCCACTCGGCGGCACGGGCCGCGACGCCCATTCTGTCCGGTGCGAGCCCACCCGTCTGTCCCCCGATCCTCGCGGTGGGCCCTCCTCCGGTCGGGGTCGCCGGTGGCGTCGTGTATCTGCTCGTACGCCGGGTGGCCGGCGCCGGCGCCGCTGGGGCCCGGTCGGTCTCACCGCTGCCAGGAGTCGAGGCTCCGGACGGTGGCGCGGGCGAAGTCGTCGGTGAGGTCGGGGTTGTTGCTGGTGCCCTCCCAGCCCTGGTCGTGCACGACGGACACCGCGTCCGCCACCTGGACCACCGTGATCTGGCTGGTGGTGGTGCCGCCGGTGCGGGTGCCGTCCAGGCCGGTCGCCGGCCGGGTCAGCGTCACCAGCAGGGCGTCGTCGCCCACGCCCGCCATCGGCTCCGACCGGACGGTGACGGTGATCTCCGACTGCGGGAAGCTGCGGCACGACGTCACCGCCGCACGGACGCGGCGGAGATAGTCCGTGGCGCCGGTGTCCTCGAACGCGAAGACGGTCTGGTTGAGCGTGCCGTAGGGGACGTTCTCGGGCCGGTCCTTCGGCTGCTTGTAGATGGCGGTCATGGCGGCGCTCGCGGTGACCGAACGCCCGCCGCTGGCGAACTCCTCGGCGCACAACCGGGGCAGGGCGTCGGTCACCTCCATCGGCTGCGAGGCGCTCTTGCGCAGTTCGCCGGGAAGGTCGACGAACGCGGACCGCGGAATCGTCACGGGCCCGCGGCCGGATGACGAGGGCGAGGGCGTGCCGGAGGTCGTCGGTGTCGGGGCAGGCGTGGAGGTCGGGCCCTGCCCCGCGTCGCCCCCGCCGTCGGCACACGCGCCGACCAGCATCGCGGTGGCGAGCAGCGGCAGACCCAGCAGTCGTCGGTTGCGCCGTCCCGGTTCCGTCACATCGACCTCCGTGTCGCGCCGTCCCCTCGACCTGCCCGATGCCGCTGCGCGCGAAACCGGCACCTGCTGTCCCAACGCGCCGGCGGCACCTGGCGCCACGCCGAACTCGATAGGAAAACATACGCTTGCACAAACGGGCGCTTGCTGTACGGTGACGGCATGCCCTCCCCCGCCACGTCGGATCCGTACCTCGACCACGCCTTCGCCGCCCTCGGCGACCCGGTGCGTCGCGCCTTGGTCACCCGGCTCGCCCGCGGCGAGGCCACCGTGGGCGAGCTGGCCGAGCCGTTCGACCTGACCCCGCAGGCGATCTCGCACCACGTCGGGGTGCTGCGGCGCTGCGGCCTGGTCGAGCAACGACGCGACGGCACCCGGCGGCCGTGTCGGCTCCGGGTCGACCAGCTCACGCTGCTCGGCACCTGGATCGACGACCAGCGCCGGACGTGGAACGACCGGCTCGACGCCCTCGATGCCCACCTGGGCGGACGGACGGACCCGCGATGACCGCCCGCGCCGAGCGGCACGGCGACGAGCTGATCGCCCACCGCCGCCTCACGGCCGGGCCCGACCGGGTCTGGGCGGCCTTCACCTCGCCGGCGAGCATCGCGGCGTTCTGGGGCGGCTCGCACGCCACCGTGCCGCCCGGGTCGGTGACCGTCGACCTGCGTCCCGGCGGGGAGTTCGCGCTGGACACCCGCGCGCCGGACGGCCGGACCCGACGGCTCCGCTTCGTCTACGTGAGCGTCACCGCACCGCACGAACTCGTCTTCGACGAGCCGGTCACCGGCCTGCGCACGACGGTCGCAATCCGGCCCGCCGGCGACGGCACGGAGCTCACCGTCCACCAGCGACGGCTACCTCCCGCACTCCGCACCGACCAGGCGGCCGGCGGGCTCGCCGCGATCCTGGACGCCCTCGCCGCCCACCTGCGCGACGACGAGCCATCCGAGAAAGGTGACGAGAATGTCCCGACCGAGCCAGCGTGACCTGGTCGCCGAGTATTTCGCCGGCTTCCGGGCGAGCGACCACCGACGCATCCTCGCCACGCTCACCGAGGACGTGGAGTGGGTCATCCACGGCCACCGCACCACCCGGGGCCGGGCCGAGTTCGACGGTGAGATCGAGAACCCGGCCTTCACCGGCAGCCCACGACTCGACGTGCAGCGGGTGCACGAGGACGGTCCGGTCGTCGTGGCCACCGGCGAGGGTCGGGGGGTCAGCGTCGACCACGGACCGTTCCGCTTCGCCTTCAACGACCTGTTCACCTTCCGCGACGGCCTCATCGCCCGCGTCGACTCCTACGTCGTCCCGCTGCCCTGACACATCGGCCCGGCTGTTCGGGGCCGCCTCAGTGGCAGACCGTGAGCAGCCTCGCGGCGAGGCAACAGGCAACGGTCAGGCCCAGCAGCACGGCGGCGACGGCCCGCAGCGCCACCTCCCCCGCGCCCCGGTTCCGCCAGGCCACCGGTAACGCCTGCTCCACCAGCACCGCCGCCAGCCAGGCGAGGAGGACCAGCAGGAACGCGAGGTCGTACCGCTCGTCGCCGAAAGCGCTCGCGTTCCCGCTCCCGCCGTAGTTGGGGCAGTCCCGCGCGTCGAGGACCGGGTCGAGGATCGCCAGCGTGATCGCGACCGCGATGCCACCCCCGACCAGCGCCCGGAAGCCACCGGCCCACGCCGGCCGCCGGCCGCCACCCCCCTCGCCGGGCGCTCCCGACCGTCCGCCCGTGGTCACGACGCCGGTGTCCGCCCGCTCCGGTCGAGATCCACGCGGGTGAACAACGCGTGCAGCGTGACGCCCTCGGCGGCCAACGCCTCCGCCCCGCCCTCCTGGCGATCGATCACGCAGACGGCGGCGTCGACCCGGGCGCCCAGGTCGCGCAGGTCCCGGGTGGAGAGCACGACCTGCCCGCCCGAGGTCACCACGTCCTCCACCACGAGCACCGTCCGGCCGTTCACCGCCGCGCCCTCGGCCAGGCGGGCCGTCCCGTAGGACTTCGCCGTCTTGCGCACGAACGCGCAGGGCAGGCCGGTGTGGCGGCCCAGCGCGGTCACCACCGCTATGCCGCCCATCTCCAGGCCGGCCAGCACCTCGGTCCCGTCCGGCACCAGGTCGGCCATCTGCTCCGCGAGCGCGTCGAGCAGCACCGGGTCCGCCTCGAACTGATACTTGTCGAAGTATTCGTGGGCGATCCGGCCGGACCGCAGGGTGAAGTCACCGGTGAGTCGGGCGGTGGCCACGACCTGACGCGCGAGATGGTCACGTTTCACGCCACGGATCCTGGCACGCGACTGTCGTTTCCGTACAAGACAGGGGCGTGCGCGGATTCCTAGCATGGCCGCATGCGTGATCTTGTGTATACCGGTTTCATGTCCCTGGACGGCGTCGTGGACTCCCCCGGCGGCGGGCCGGGCGAGGACCACCGCAGCGGCGGATGGGTGGTCAAGGACATCGAGTTCTCGCCGGAGGCCTTCTCGCTCAAGGGTGAGGAGCTCGCGGACACCACGGCGCTGATGTTCGGCCGGCGCAGCTACGAGGCGTTCGCGCCGACCTGGCGCGACTCGGAGGACCACGCCCCCTACCGGGACCTGCCGAAGTACGTGGTCTCCACCGGCCTGGCCGAGGACGCCCTGGTCGACGGCTGGGGCCCGACGACGGTCCTGCGCTCGACCGACGATGTCGCCGCGCTGAAGCGGGGTGAGGGCGGCGCCATCTTCATCCACGGCAGCGCGGAACTCGCCCGCCGCCTGTCCGAGGCCGGCCTGATCGACCGCTACCACCTGCTCGTCTTCCCGGTGCTCCTCGGCGCCGGCAAGAGCCTGTTCGACCAGGCCGACCGGGACAAGCAGCTGCTGCGGCTGCGGGACTCCGCCACCTACCCGAACGGCATCGTCAAGCTGATCTACGACGTCACCCGCTGACCCAGGTCCAGGGCGATCGCGCCGCCGTCGCCCGCGCGTAACTGCCGTGCCGTGCGCCCCACGTAGCGGCGCAGCGCGCGGGCCAGGTGCGGCTCGTCGACGTACGCGAGCCGCACCACCGCCTCGGCGACCGGGATGCCGGCGGCCAGCAGCGCGGCGGCCGCGCGGGCCCGCTCGATCTGCCGGACCGCGCCCTGGGTCAGCCCGGTCGCGGCCCGGAACCGGCGCTCCACCGTGCGCGGGGAGGCGTACGGCGGGTCGCCCCGACGCACCTCGGCCACCAGCGGGTCCCGGACCACCGCGCCGGCGCGCACGAGCCGGTCGACCAGGGCTTCCGCGTCATCCGGGCCGGGCGTCTCCCACCGGACGCCGTCGAGCCGGAACGTGTGGCGGGTGACGTCGGGCAGCTCGGCGCCGCGGTCCACCAGGGCCGGCGTGGGAACGATCCGCAGCGCCGTGCCCACGGCGAACTCGATGCCGACGAAGGTCGCCCCCTCCGGCACCGGCGCCGTGCCGGTGCCGGTCTCCGGGCCGGAGACGCTCGCGTACGCCTGCCCGTCGCGCTGCCAGAAGACCAACCCCCAGCACGGGGTCGCCACCGAGGTCATCTCCGCGACCCGGTCGCTCGCGCAGGTCCAGACGGTGTCGACCCACGCGGAGTCGGACGCCCGGGTGGTGAACCGCAGCTCCACGGCAGGAGGATACGGCGGCCGTCGCCCTACCGGGCGGCCGACTCCTGACCGTTGCGCCGGTCGGTCGCCCCGTCCCGGGACGGGTAGCCGAGCACCTCGGCGAGGTCACCCGCCGCCCGGAGGTAGGCGGCGTGGATGTCGTCGTCGAAGTGGTTGCGCCAGTCCCCGGCCGCGCCCTTGCGGTAGTGGGAGATGCGCCCGGGGGTCTCCTTGTCCTTCTTCATCTTCGTGAAGCTGTAGCGGGCGAGCAGCGCCTCCAGCTCGGACGGCGGCAGGACGATCCCGCAGTGGCGCATCAGGCGGTCGACCTCCTCCGCCTGCCCCTCGCCGGTCAGGTCCTCGTAACGGAACAGGCGGAACGTCTCGGACGGCGGCGCCACCGCCCAGGACCGCATCTGCCCGAACTGCTTCTTGTCCCGGAGGCGGTCGATGACGTACAGCATCCCCTCCTTCTTCGGCAGTTCCTGCAGGGCCTTGCGGGCCTGCGGGATGTCACCCATCGGGGCGTGCGAGTTCCGCAGCGAGAAGTAGCTCGACACCACCACGTCGCGCGGGTCGCGGATCACGAAGAACGCCCGGTACGTGCCGGCCTTCGGGACGGCCTCGAAACGCTTGTGGGAGAGGAAGATGGCCAGGCCCACCCGGCCGGCCGGGACGGGCGCGGTCGCGCCGCCCTTGTAGAAGCGCGGGTCGTAGGGCAGCAGACCGGAGTGCCGGTAGACGGTCGGATCGCTGAACAACGCCTTGATCCACTGACTGCCGGTCTTCCGCACGGTGCAGTGGAAGATGTTGTCGAATTCGTTTCGGGCGACCACCGGAACGGAAAGCCGCATGCGCGCGTTGCGCGCGTCCATCTGCGCCCGCCGGGCCGCGACGCGCATGGAATTCGGCGTATTGTGCTTGGCAAATTCGACGGCGCGATTGATCACTTTTCCAAACCCAATCCGCACCCTGCGGCGCAGGGGCAACACGGCGTTTTCCGCGCGCGTCGCGCAGGTGGGATCCGCAGTCCCCGCCTGCTCCGCCTGCGCCCCGACGCGCCGCTAGGAATATCCCCGACCGTCCAATTAATGTCAATCCCGACAACCTGGGAGTCGGCTGAAAATCCGCAATTTCCATAGGAATTGCGGGAGACGATTCCCCGGGTCGACGGGTCCACCGCCCCCTGCGGCACAGCGGCGAGCGAGCCGAAATCGCTGGACCCGGCCACTCCGGCGTCCCTGCGCGAGCGGCTCGGTGCGGCGCTGGCGCTACTCGGCCTGCCCGACGACGAGCCGCCGCCGACCCGTTCGGGAGGCCCACGCCGGCCGGTGGCGGTGACCTGGTCCGGCGGCACGTACCACCGTCGCGGGAAGCCACGGGGCGAGCGGGCGGTCACGCGTTTCGTCGACCACCCGCGGGCGGAGGCCGACCGTCTCGCCTGACGGGCCGGCCGGTGACCGGAACGCCGGTGGACGCCGAGCGGCCCGCCACCACGGGGTGACGGGCCGCTCGGACGGCGTTCCGGTTCAGCAGTTTCGCAGGCAGCGCACGAAGAGGTGCTCGTGACCGTCGCCCGGGTCGACGCCCAGGTCGGTGGCGCTGGACCGGAAGACCACGCGGCTGCCGTTGGCCGAGGCGACCCCGTCGAAGCTCGCGCGGTTGCCGGTCGTGCCGTCGGCGCCGGCGCTGACCGCGGTGGTCCGGCCGGTGCTGAGGTCCCGCACGAACACGTCGTTGGTGTTGCCGTTGACGTCCCGGGCGACCAGGTCCGTGGCCTCGGAGTAGAACGTCACGTACCGGCCGCCGGCGGTGAGCCGACCGGAGTAGCTGAAGCTGTCGCCCGCGCCGGTGCCCCTGCGGTTGGCGGTCACCAGCGTGGTGGTGTCGGCGATCAGGTCGCGGACGTAGACGTCGCCCCGGTCGTTGGTGTCTGCCGCGACGTACGGCGAGGACGACTCCCAGGAGACCCGGGTGCCGTCCCGGTTGATGCTCGGATTCGTCGCGTCCAGGAGGCCGTCGCCCGTGGCCGGTCGGTTCGCCCGGACGGTGGCACCCGAGACGAGGTCGTGAACGAAGACGCCGGTGCTGGTGCCGCCGTCGCCGACCCAGTCACCGGCGCCGCTGAACACGACTCTGGTGCCGCTGCCCGAGATGGCGACCTGGAACGCCGACAGGTCCGTCCCGCCGTCGGCCTGGACGCTGACCCGGGTGGTCCGGCCGGTCCGCGTGTCGTGGACGAACGCCGCCTGGCCGTTCAGCGGGGCGCCCGCGTCGTCGACCTCGCCGTACGCGGTCGTGATGAACGCGACCCAGCGACCGTTGTCGGAGATCGTGGCGGCGCTGCTCAGGCCCCGGATCTGCCGGCCGCCCGCGAAGACGCTGGCCCGGGTGGTGACGCCGGTGTCGCGGTCGTGGACGAAGACGTCGCGCTGGTTGTTGGTGTCGCCGGGCACCAGGTTGGACGCGTACGAGGTGAAGGCCACGTACCGGCCGTTGCCGGAGACGGCGGCCGTGTACTCGGCCCAGTCGTCGGCCAGCTGCCCACCCATACCCCCGCTCACCAGCGTGGTCGTGCCGGAGAGCGTGTCCCGGACGAAGATGTCGGTGGCGTCGTTGACGTCGCCGGGGACCAGGTTGTCCGAGGTGGAGGCGAACGCCACGTATCGGCCATCGTCGGAGACGTCGGAGCCGCCGACCCCGCCGTTGCCGGGTGCGCCGTCCGGCGCGACGTCGATCAGGGTGAGCGTGCCGGGCTCGGCCGCGTACGCCGGCACGGGCGTGAGGATCAGGACGGCAAGGCCGGCGGTGGCCAGGCAGGCCCGGGTTCTCCTGGGGGTGCGCATGGCCGCAGATGCTAGCGATCCGGGGCGGTCGGTGATGCCCCGTCGGGCGCCCGTCAGGCCACGTCGGACCGTCGGATCGTCGCCGCCACCGCGCCGAGGTCGTCGTTCATCTGGTGGTCCGCCCCGGGCAGCAGGTGCACCCGGGCCTGCGGGACGGCACCGGCCCAGAGGTCGGCGTGCGACGGTGGGGCGGTCTCGTCGCGCAGCCCGTGGAAGACGTGCACCGGCACGTCGCGTGGCAGTCGCGCGCCGAGGTCGGGTGGCAGCGTGAACTCGTCGCCGGGCCAGCCGCCCGGGCCGACGAACGGGGCGGCGATCAGCACGACTCCCCCGAGTGCCCGCTCCGGCGCCCGCTCGGCGAGCGTGTTGACCAGGATCGTCCCGCCCACCGAGTGCCCGACGACGATCACGCCGTCGTCCAGGGTGGTCAGCTCCCGCCGGACGGCCGCGCTCCACGCGGCGTACGTCGGGTCGTCCTCGTCGGGCATGCGGGGGTAGCGGATCTCGTAGCCCCGACCCAGCTCCCGCCGCAGGCTGTCGACCAGCTTGTCGTCCCACTCGTCGTGCGTGCCGGCACCGGCGCCCTGGACGAACAGGATCTGCCGTGGCTGCGTCACCACACCCTCCCCGGGTCGCTCAACGGTGGCCGTGCGACGTCCATCCTCGCCGGTGCAGCCGTTCGACGCCGTCCAACAGCAGGTCCAGCGCGAACTCGAACTCGAACTGGTCGTCGCAACCCGGCCCCACGACGGAGTCGTCGTCGTGCGACGCCGCCGCCGCGACCGCGGCGAGGTGCGGGAAGCGGGCGGCGGCCTCCGGGGGCAGGGCGGCCGGCGGGCCGGACTCGACGGCGCCGGACCGCCCGGCGCGCCGGGCGTCGTCGAACAGTTCCTGGCTGAAGCCCAGGACCCGGCTGCCCATCGCGTGCATCACGTGGTGGGTGAGGTCGACCGAGAGGCCGCCGGCCCGCAGCGTCCCGACCACCGAGTCGAGGTACGCGAGGACGGCGACCGTCGCCATGTTCCGTGCCTCGATCGCGAGGGGCGCCCAGGGGTGGCGCCGCATCACCTGCCGCGCCGCGAGGACGCGGCGGCGCAGCGCGGGCTTCCAGTCGGTGTCGGGCTCCGGCGGCGCGATCTCGCCGACCACGACGTCGATCATGCCGTCGAGCAGTTCGTCCTTGTTGGCCACGTGCTTGTAGAGCGCCATCGGCACGACGCCCAGGTCCTGGGCGAGGTTGCGCATGCTGAGCGACTCGATCCCGGCCCCGTCGGCGAGCGCGACGGCGGCGCGCAGGATCCGGTCCCTGCTCAGCGGCGTGCGGCGCAGCACCTCTGCCTGCTCGGCCATCTCGTCCCCGTCCTCCGGTGGCGGTGTCTGCACCCTAACCGTCTTGACAGGTGTACGCCGTACACCCATCCTGACAAGGCAGGTGTACGCCGTACACCAGGGGAGGAGTCACGATGAAGGCGATCGTCCAGGACCGGTACGGCCCACCGGAGACCCTCACGCTCGCGGAGGTCGACACGCCGACGCCCGCACCCGACGAGGTGCTGGTGCGGGTCGAGGCCGCCGCGCTCAACGCCTACGACTGGCACGCCGTGCGGGGCGACCCGTGGCTGGCACGCCTGGCGATGGGACCGGCCCGACCCCGGGCCCGCATCCGTGGCCGCGACGTCGCCGGCCGGGTCGAGGCGGTCGGCGCGCGGGTGCGCAGGTTCCGCCCGGGCGACGCCGTCTTCGCCGACCTGGGTGACGCCAACGGCGCGT
This sequence comes from Micromonospora sp. WMMA1996, assembly GCF_002573675.1. Taxonomy (NCBI): domain Bacteria; kingdom Bacillati; phylum Actinomycetota; class Actinomycetes; order Micromonosporales; family Micromonosporaceae; genus Micromonospora; species Micromonospora sp. WMMA1996. The sequence continues at coordinate 3,602,158 of NZ_PDHU01000001.1, forward strand.
TCGCCGAGTACGCGTGCGTGCCCGAGGACGTGGTCGCGCCGTCGCCGACGAACCTCACCCCGCCACAGGCGGCCGCCCTGCCGCTGGCCGGCACCACCGCGCTGATGGGGCTGCGCGACGTCGGGCGGGTCGAGCCGGGCCACCGCGTCCTCGTCAACGGAGCGTCCGGCGGCGTCGGCACCCTGGCGGTCCAGCTGGCCAAGGCGTTCGGCGCCACCGTCACCGGCGTGTGCAGCACCCGCAACGTCGACCTGGTCCGCTCCCTCGGCGCCGATCACGTCGTCGACTACACCCGGGCGGACTTCACCCGCCAGGGGCGCCGCCACGACGTCCTGCTCGATCTGGTCGGCAACCGCTCGCTCCGTGCGCTCCGCCGGGCGCTGACCCCCACCGGGACGCTGGTGCTCTCCGGTGGCGGCGTCTACCGCGGCGGCAACGTCGTCGGCCCGGTGTGGCTGATCGCGCGCGGACGCCTGTCGGCGCCGCTGGTCCGGCACCGCGTCGCCGTGCTCACCGCGACGCCGAGCCGGCCCCATCTCGACCTGCTGCGCGCCCATGTCGAGGCCGGCCGTCTCACCCCCGTGGTCGACCGCACCTATCCGCTCCACGAGGTGCCGGCGGCCATCCGCTACCTGGAGGGCGAGCACGCGCGGGCGAAGGTCGTCATCACCGTCGGGAGCACGCGACCGGCGGGTGAAGCGGGTCATCGGAATCGGGACGACGACGGGCCGCCCGGTCGATGAGATGTTGATACATTCGCGCTTCGCCGAGCGTCGACAAGAGGATCGAGCATGTCCGACACGGGGGCCGGATCGGAATTCGGATCGACGGAGGAGCAACCCGAGCCATCGACGGCGCCGCCGGCGCCACCACCACACGCGCCACCCCCGGCCGGCCAGCCGTACGGGCCGCCGATGGCGGTCCCGGCGTACGGGCCGCCGTTCGGGGCCGGCCCGCCGGGACCGGGTCGGGCCCATCGTGGCCTGATCATCGCCGTGGTCACGCTGGGCGTCCTGCTGTTGCTGGCGTGCACCGGCCTGGTCGGCGGCGCCTTCCTGCTGCGCGCCGGCGCCGACGATCCGGCCGAGCCCGTGCCGGCCACCTGGCCGTCGACCACGACCGGCAGTCCGCCGGCGCCCGACCCGACCGGGAGCGCGGAGCCGGTGCCGCAGGGACCCCAGGCCAGCGACTTCGCCGCCGCCGAGATCACCGACCTGAACAACGTGTGCGACGGCGTCCTCTACTACCCGCAGTCGCCGAAGCGGGCCGGGAAGGCCCCGCACCCGGTGGCGCTGCTCATCGGTGACACCCCGGGCGGGCAACGCCGCCAGGACACCGGCTACTACTACGACGAGGGCCTGTCCAAGCAGGTGGAACGGATCTGGGCGGCGGAGGATCCGAAGACCGTGCAGATGGTCGCCTGTCTCGACCGGGTGAGCACCGGCGCGACGATCCGCAAGTGCCGCTACGACGACCCGAAGCCGGACACGTTGACGCTGCTGAAGGCCACCTACCGCCTCCGGGTCCACGAGGTGGCGACCGGCCGGAGGCTGCTCGACAAGACCCTGGGCGGCGACGACCAGGCCTGCCCGTACGTCGTGCTGGTCGGCGCGGACAAGAAGATCTACGCCGAGGTCAGCGACCGGTCGCTGCTCGCCGCGCTGCGCAACCTGGTGAAGCGGTAGGGCCACCGGGCGGCGGGCAAAGCCGGATGCCGCCCGTCCCGTCGTGGTGTTCACTGTCTCCCCGTGGATCGTCAACGGCTCAGCAGCATCGCGCACTCGCACCACCCGATCGCGGCGCCGATCTCCGGCGTCAATGTCAACCGGCTCCTGCGCCGGGCCGGCCGGGGGCCGTCCGCCCGCGTCCTCGACCTCGGCTGCGGCGAGGCGGCCTGGGCGCTGCAGGCCCTCGCCCACCACCCCGACGGGCACGCCGACGGCGTCGACATCAACCCGTACGCCCTGGAGCGCGCCGCGACCGCCGCCGCCGAACGTGGCCTCGCCGACCGGCTCACGCTGCACGAGCGCGACGCCCGCGCGTACGTGCCGGACGGCGACCACGACCTGGTGATGTGTGTCGGGTCGACGCACGTCTTCGACGGATTCGCGGGGACGCTGCGGCTGGCCGGGCGACACGTGCACCCGGACGGGATCCTCCTGGTCGGCGAGGGCTTCTGGCAGGCCCCGCCGACCCCGCAGGCGCTGGCGGCACTGGACGCGAAGCCGGAGGACTTCACCGATCTCGCCGGTCTGGTGGACGTCGCCGAGGAGGTCGGGTGGACCCCGGTGTACGCGCACGTCAGCGACGCCGCCGAGTGGGACCACTACGAGTGGTCCTGGGTCGGGTCGCTCACCGAGTGGGCGCTCGACAACCCGGGCCACCCGGACGCCGCGCAGGCGCTGGCGGTCGCGCGCGAACACCGGGACCAGTGGCTGCGCGGATACCGCGACGTGTTGGGCTTCGCCACCCTGGTCCTGCGCCGCGCCTGAGGCCGGCTCACCTCCGGCGAGGAATGTGCCCGTTACGTCGATCCGATCCCGGTTTCCACCGCGTCGTCGATGTTCAGGTGCGACGATGGACGGCGTGGGAACCGCCAAGACCGCCATGCCTTCCATCTCGCCGCTGTCCGGCGAGCCGATCAAGCGCGCCGACGCCGAACGGCTCGCGGGGGTGCTGAAGGCGTTCGCCGACCCGGCCCGACTGCGGCTGCTCAGCCTCATCCAGTCCGCCCCGCAGGGCGAGGCGTCGGTGAGTGACCTGACCGCCCCGCTCGGGCTGTCCCAGCCGACGGTGAGTCATCACCTCCGGATCCTCACCGAGGCCGGCCTGCTGGAGCGCGAGAAGCGCGGGGTGTGGGCCTACTACCGGGTGGTCCCCGCCGCGGTCGCCGCGATCGCCGACCTGTTGACTCCGCCCCGCAAGCGGGCGACGAAAAAGGCGCGCTGAGCGAAACCGCTGGTCAGCGGTCGCTTCGACGGCCGGTGCGCCGGCCGCCGCAGGCCGGTGGCCGGCCCGCCCGGCCATGCGCCGCCGCCCGTCAGGGCTCCCCGTCCCTCCCGGAGTGTGCTCTAATTACCGGCGTCGATGTTTGCGATAACATCGGTGACCGGCAGGCCACCACCGTCGGCACTTCCGACCCCACCGCCTGCACGATCTCCGTCCCGAGATCGTGGTTCCAGCGGTTGAGTCGACGCCGCGACTGTTAGCGTTTCCATCGACGGCAATCCACCACCCGCGAGGCTTCTCGCCGGCACGGACGGTCCGGGAGCCCCGCGTACCCGAGGAGCCGTCATGGTCATCTCCCGTCTCCGGCCCGGCCGGGCCGGACGCTCCCATCCGCTCGCCGCGCCCGCCGCGGCCGACCCGGCCGCCGGCGGTCCGGGGCGACGGAGAGCCACGTCAGCCCGGTCCCGGCATCGGACCAGGCGCCGGATCGCCCTGGTCGCCAGCCTGCTCGCCCTGGTGGGGTCGTTCCCGGCGATCGCCCGGGCCGACAACCCCATCGTGCAGACGATCTACACGGCCGATCCGGCACCGCTGGTCCACAACGGCCGGGTCTACCTCTACACCGGCCACGACGAGGACAACTCGACCTGGTTCACCATGAAGGAGTGGCGGGTCTTCTCGTCCGACGACATGGTGAACTGGACCGACCACGGCTCCCCGCTCAACATCGCCAGCTTCAGCTGGGCCAAGTCCGACGCGTGGGCCGGCCAGGCGGTCTACCGCAACGGCAAGTTCTACTGGTACGTGCCGATGACGGTGCGGGCGACCGGCCAGATGGGCATCGGCGTGGCGGTCTCGGACAGCCCGACCGGCCCGTTCCGGGACGCGATCGGACGCCCGCTGGTGAGCAACGGCGAGATCGACCCCACCGTGTTCATCGACGACGACGGCCAGGCGTACCTCTACTGGGGCAACCCGCGCCTGTGGTACGTGAAGCTGAACGCGGACATGACCTCGTACTCGGGCAGCCCCACGCAGATCCCGCTGACCACGGCGGGCTTCGGCACCCGGACCGGGGACGCGAACCGGCCGACCCTCTTCGAGGAGGGGCCCTGGGTCTACAAGCGCAACGGCCTCTACTACCTGGTCTACGCGGCCAAGTGCTGCTCGGAGTTCATCGCCTATTCCACCGCGCCCGGCCCGTTGGGGCCGTGGACCTACCGCGGAACGGTGATGCCCACCCAGGGCAGCAGCTTCACCAACCACCCCGGGATCGTCGACTTCAAGGGCGGTTCGTACTTCTTCTACCACAACGGGGCACTACCGGGCGGGGGCGGCTTCACCCGCTCCGTGGCGGTGGAGAAGTTCTCCTACGGCGCGGACGGTTCCATCCCGACGATCAGCATGTCCACCGCCGGTGCCCCGCAGGTCGGCACGCTGAACCCGTACGTCCGGCAGGAGGCCGAGACGATCGCCTGGGGCTCCGGGGTGGAGACCGAGCCGAGCAGCGCCGGCGGGATGAACGTCGGGTGGATCGACAACGGGGACTACATCAAGGTCAAGGGCGTGGCTTTCGGCACCGGCGCGGCCTCGTACACCGCCCGGGTGGCCTCGGCCGCCGGCGGGGGCACCATCGAGGTCCGCCTCGACAGCGCCACCGGCACCGTGGTGGGCACCTGCCGGGTGTCCGGCACCGGGGGGTGGCAGACCTGGACCGACACCACGTGCGCGGTCAGCGGCGCCACCGGCACCCACGACCTCTACCTGCGGTTCACCGGCGGCAGCGGCTCGCTGTTCAACCTCGACCACTGGCGGTTCACCCCGACCGGCGGCGGCACGCCGACCAGCCCACCGCCGACGACCCCGCCGCCCACCACCCCGCCGCCGACCACCGACGCCTGCACCGCGAGCTACCGCACCACCAGCACCTGGTCCGGTGGCTTCCAGGGCGAGGTGACCGTCACGGCCGGCGCCGCGGCGATCAACGGTTGGACCGTGGGCTGGAGCCTGGCCGCCGGGCAGAGCGTCAGTCAGATCTGGGGCGGCACGTTGAGCACCAGCGGCTCCGCCGCAACCGTGCGCAACGTGTCCTACAACGGCTCCGTGCCCGCCGCCGGCTCGACCACGTTCGGCTTCCTGGCGAACGGCTCCCCGTCGACGCCGTCCCTGACCTGCACCAGTCCCTGAGAGGAACAGTCATGCGAACGAAGGCAGGAGCGTGGCTCGCCGCGCTGGCCATGACGGTCGCCGGCCTGCTGGTGCCGGCCGGTCCGGCGGGCGCGGAGTCCAACGGTGGGGTCCGGGTGATGCCGCTGGGTGACTCGATCACCGAGGGCACCCAGGTCCCCGGCGGCTACCGGATCGGTCTGTGGCAGCGGCTCGCCGGTGCCGGCTACCGGGTCGACCTGGTCGGTTCCCAGTTCAACGGGCCGGGCAACCTCGGCGACCACGACCACGAGGGTCACCCCGGCTGGCGGATCGACCAGATCGACGCGAACATCACCGGCTGGCTGAACAACTACCGGCCGCGCACCGTGTTGCTGCACATCGGCACCAACGACATCCTCCAGAACTACAACGTCGCCGGCGCGCCGAACCGGCTCTCCGCGCTGATCGACCGCATCACCACGACCGCGCCCGACGCCGACGTGTTCGTGGCCCAGATCATCCCGCTGGCCAACCCGGGCCAGGAGTCGGCGGTACGCACGTTCAACGCCGCCGTCCCCGGCATCGTCCAGGCCAAGGTGAACGCCGGCCGGCGCGTCCACCTGGTCGACCAGCACTCGGCGCTGACCACCGCCGACCTGATCGACGGCGTCCACCCGACCGCCACCGGCTACGACAAGATGGCCGCCGTCTGGTACCGCGCGCTCCAGTCGGTGTCCGGCAGCATCGGTACGCCGGGCAGCGGCGGGAGCACCTACCAGAACGTGCAGGTGGTGAACACCGGCTCGGGCCGGTGTCTGGACGTGCCGAACGGCAGCACCACCAACGGCACCGCGGTGCAGCTCTACGACTGCTGGGGCGGCACCCCGCAGCGCTGGACCTACACCTCCGCCAAGCAGTTGCAGGTGCTGGGCGGCAAGTGCCTGGACGCCAGCGGGCGGGGCACCGCCAACGGCACCAGCGTGATCGTCTGGGACTGCACCGGTCAGGCCAACCAGCAGTGGAACCTGAACGCGAACGGCACGATCAGCGGGGTCCAGTCGGGGCGCTGCCTGGACGCCGCCAACTACGGCACCGCCAACGGCACGCGGATCAACCTCTGGGACTGTCACGGCGGCGCCAACCAGCAGTGGAGCATCCGCGCCTGACGCGTCAGAACCGCTGGGTGTTGCGCAGCGCCACCCGCAGGTTCTCGCCGATGTCGCGGGTCAGCGGGTCGTCCGGGCCGAACGCCCGGGCGGCCCGCTCGTAGCTGGACCGCAGCAGGTCCAGCGCGGCTGCGGCGTCGCCGGCCATGAACAGCGAGACGCCGAGCGTCTTGGCGGTGGCGAGGGTCTGCGGGTGGTCCTGGCCGAGCCTGCGCCGCTGGCGGCGCAGCGTGTCCTCCAGCACCGGCAGGCCCTCGCCCCACTGGTGCATGACCACCAGCGCGCACCCGAGGTTGTAGGCGTAGACCAGCGTGACCGGGTCGCCTGCGCCCAGGCCGGCCGCGGCCCGGTGGTGAGCCTCCCGGTGCCGCTGCGCCGACTCGCCGAGCCGACGCAGGCGGAACAGCGCCGACCCCCACCGGTCCAGGGTGCGCAGCGTCTCGGGGTGGGCCGGGCCGAGCTGCCGCTCGCAGTCGGCGAACAGTGTGCGCCAGGCGCGCTCGGCGGCCGCGTACTGGCCGGCCTCGAAGAGGGCCAGGCCGGAACGCGCGCGCCGCTCCAGGTCGGCGGGGATCGGTCGAGATCGGGACGGCAGGAATCTCACGGCTCCTCCTCCGGTCGGTCACCTCGCTGCGGCCGCCCCGACTCTATCGATGAATGTCTACCCTCGGTGGCGCACCGGACACGCGCCGCCGCCGAGGTGGTCAGCCCGCCGGTGCGCCGATCGCGTCCAGCTCGGCGAGCGCGTCGGCGGGCAGGTCCAACGCCGCGCCGGCGACGTTCTCGCGCAGGTGCGCGACCGAGGACGTGCCGGGGATGAGCAGGATGTTCGGCGACCGGTGCAGCAGCCAGGCGAGCGCGACGGCCATCGGCGTGCTCCCCAACCGCTTCGCGACCCCCTCCAGGACGTCCGACTGCAAGGGCGAGAAGCCGCCCAGCGGGAAGTACGGCACGTACGCGATGCCCTGCCGGGCGGTGCTGTCGACCACCTCGTCGTCGTCGCGGTGGGCCAGGTTGTAGAAGTTCTGCACGCACACCACGGGCGCGATCGACTGCGCCTCGGCGAGCTGCTCCGCGGTGACCGTGCTCAACCCCAGGTGCCGGATCAGCCCCTGGTCACGCAGCTCGACGAGCGCGCCGAACTGTTCGGCGATCGAGCCGGGCTCGGGTGCGTCGAGGCCACCGACCCGCAGGTTCACCACGTCCAGCGCCGGCAGGTCGAGGCGACGCAGGTTGTCGTGCACCTGTCGGGTCAGCTCGGCCGGGGTGCGGGCGTGCGGCCATCCGCCCTGCTCGTCCCGGCGGGCGCCGACCTTGGTGACGATGTGCAGGTCGTCGGGGTACGGCGCGAGCGCCTCCCGGATGATCTCGTTGGTGACGTGCGGGCCGTAGAAGTCCGCCGTGTCGATGTGCCGGATGCCCAGCTCGACGGCGGTCCGCAGGACGGCGACGGCGGCGTCGCGGTCGCGGGGTGGCCCGAACACGCCCGGGCCCGCCAACTGCATGGCGCCGTAGCCGACCCGGGTGAGGGTGAGGTCCCCGACCTGGTAGGTGCCGCCGGGGAGCTTGTCGCCGGTCATGGGTTCCCTTCCGCGCGCCGGAGTCTCCGGCCGCACCCCGAACGGTGCCCGCCGGCGGCCGGCGCAACCAGGCACCACCGATCCCAGGATGGGCGGAGCCAGGACGGGCGGCTGCCGCGCATCCCCGGCGGCGGGCCCGGCCGGTCCGTACAGTGCGAAGACAGCACCGTCGCGAAGAGGAGAGCCATGTCCAAGCCGCCGCTGCCCGAGCCCGCCGTCGCCATGCTGCGCAAGCCGAACCCCGCCGTCATCGCCACCCTGCGCCCCGACGGTCAACCGGTCTCCGCGGCCACCTGGTACCTGTGGGACGACGGCCGGATCCTGGTGAACATGGACGAGGGCCGTCGCCGGCTGGGCCACCTGCGCAACGACCCCCGGGTCACCCTGACCGTGCTGGACGAGCAGGGCTGGTACACCCACCTGAGCATCATCGGGCACGTGGCCGAGCTGCGCGACGACGCGGACCTGGCGGACATCGACCGACTCGCCCGGCACTACACCGGCAACCCCTACCCGCGTCGTGAGCGGGCCCGGGTCAGCGCGCTGATCGAGGTCGACCGCTGGCACGGGTGGGGTGAGCTGAAGGACAACAGCCAGGTCGGCTGAGCCCCGGATGTCCGACCGGTGCGGAACACTGGCGGGCATGGCTGACCTGGGCGACGTGAAGGACGCACTGCACCTCTACCTGCGGGAGACCCGCGAGGATCTGATCTGGAAGCTCGACGGGCTGAGCGAACGCGACGCCCGGCTCCCCCGCACCGCGACCGGCAACAACCTGCTGGGCATCGTGAAGCACTGCCTCAACGTGGAGGCCGGCTACTTCGGGCCGACCTTCGGCCGGCAGTTCCCCACCCCCGGCGAGCTGGTCCCGATGGAGGCGTACGACGCGGATCCGCAGGCCGACTGGTACGCGCGGGAGGACGAGACCAAGGACGGTCTGATCGACCTCTACCGCCGGGTCGCGGCGTTCGCCGACGAGACGATCGGCCAGCTCCCGCTGGACGCGCCGGGGCAGGTGCCGTGGTGGCGACCCGGCCGGCAGGCCGTGACGCTGCACCGGATCATCACCCACGTCACCGTGGACCTCGCCCGGCACGCCGGCCACGCCGACATCCTGCGGGAGCAGCTCGACACGGCGATCGGCCTGCGGGAGGCCAACACCAACGTCCCCGACGAGTACGACTGGCCCGCGTACGTCGGCAGGTTGACCACCCTGGCGGACCGGTTCGCCTAGGAAATCGGCTGGCGTGCCCGGCGGGGCTGGGTCACTCTGGCGGGGTGATCCTCATCCAGCGGGTTCGGGTCCGGTGGCCGGCCGCGGCGCGCGGCGCGCCGGCCGCGAACGCCCGGCGCGGCCTCAACCAGCCGGTGGCACTGCCCCGGGAGCTGCCGGAGGCCGAGGTGGTGATCCACGACGTCCTTCTCGACGAGGCGGACGGCTACGCACCCCGGCACGAGGTGCTGGCCGGCAGCCCGGGTCGCGCGCACGCCGTCGGTCTGTGGCTCAGCCGCCGGGAGGTGACGGTCGGCGTCGACCGGCTGCCCACCTGGGCGGCCTACCCGCACCCCCGCGCGTCGACCCACCTGTTCGCGCTCGCGCCGGGTCAGGTGGGCCGCTACCGGGCCAACTTCCGGTTCACCGGCTGCTCGTGCAGCCCGAGCTGGTACTTCGAGGACTGGGTCGTGCACGTCAGCCACGGCTGGGTGCACCGTGACCACTTCGAGCGGGGCCAGCCGGAGCGCGACCTCGACCACCGCGTGCACCTCTACGGCGGGACGGGCCGCCCGGCACGCCGGCCGTGCCCGCCCGCGCTCAGCGGGGTGTCAGGAGCCCTCGTCCGGCCATGAAGGCGCGCAACGTCTCGTCGTCGCCGGCGGACATCAGCCGGCGCGGGATCACGGTGGCCGGCATCCGGCCGACGTAGACGATCCAGAACTCCGGCGTCTCCTCGACCCGGGCCACGCCGTCCCAGGCGATGCCGCCGGACTCCGAGCCGCTGCGCATCATGATGTTGTCGTCGGTGATGTCGTAGCCGCCCTCGACGGCGTAGCCGGCGGAGCGGCGTCGGGCCCGCCACCGCACCCACGGCGCGTAGAGCATCGACAGCACGCCGCCGACGAGCAGCGCCAGCCAGAGCGTCGTGAACCGGCCGCCCCACCCGGACGTCCGGGCGACGACGAGACCGAGCGCCCCGACCGCCGCCAGCACGGCGCCGATCCAGCCGAACCGGCGCAGCCGGACGCCGCTGAGCACGGCGGCCACGCGGCCCGGATAGGCGGGGTCGGCCGGGACGGCGAAGCGAATGTGCACGCCCGAACGATAACCGCCCGGCGGGCCGCGCCGGCCGCCAGGCGCACCCTGTTATCGCTCACACCTGCACTGCTCGCTGCCCCTGCGGTTGAGTATGTTATCGATAACCTGCTATCTTTTGGCGCGGGAGCGCCAGGGCACGCTCCCGGTCACCCGCCATTCGGCACGGCGCTTCGAGGCACCTGCTCTCGCCGCCCGACCGACCGGCCGGTGACCAGTCCGGGCCGATCCGCCGTTGCCAGCCGCCACAGGTGACCGCCGGACGCGTCAGGCCCCGGCCGCACGCCCACGCCTCCACGCCACCTCGCGGGCGATCCCGGCAGCGACGGACACCCCTGCGCGCACCGCCGGCACCACACCACCCACGGCACGGAGGCAAGCAATGGTGAAACGTACACAGCTCCTCTCATCCCTGGCCGCGGCGGCCGTCCTCCTCGCGGCGACCGCCGGCGCGCTGAGCGGCGGCCTCGGCGGAGCGGCGGAGGCCGCGACGAACGGCACGCTCGCGGCGACCGCGGGCTGCGGCAAGGCCCCCACGCTCACCAGCGGCACCCGCACCATCACCAGCAGCGGACAGAACCGCAGCTACATCCTGCGGATCCCGGACGGGTACGACCGGAACCGCCCCTACCGGCTGATCTTCGGTTTCCACTGGCTGAACGGCTCGGCGAACAACGTCGCCTCCGCCGGCTACTACGGGCTCCTGCCGCTGTCGAACAACAGCACGATCTTCGTGGCGCCGCAGGGCATCGACAACGGCTGGGCCAACACCAACGGCCGGGACCTGACGCTCTTCGACGACATCTCCCGCCAGGTCGAGAACGACCTCTGCGTCGACACGACCCAGCGCTTCGCGCTCGGCTGGAGCTACGGCGGGGCGATGAGCTACGCGGTCGCCTGCGCCCGACCGACGGTCGTCCGCGCGGTCACCGTGCTGTCCGGCGCCAACCTCAGCGGCTGCAACGGCGGCACCCAGCCCGTCGCCTACTTCGGCATCCACGGCATCTACGACAGCGTGCTGAACATCTCGATGGGCCGGTCCCTGCGCGACACGTTCGTCCGCAACAACGGCTGCACCGCGCAGAGCCCGCGCGAGCCGAGCCGCGGCAGCCTCACCCACGTCACCACCACCTACGCCGGCTGCCGGGCCGGATACCCCGTGCAGTGGGCCGCCTTCGACGGCGACCACACGCCCAGCCCGGTCGACGGCTCGTCCAGCCCGAACGACTCCCGGACCTGGACGTCGGCGGAGATCTGGCGGTTCTTCTCCCAGTTCGAGTCCACCACCCCGCCCACCACCACCCCGCCGACGACCACCCCGCCGACCACCACTCCCCCGACCACCACGCCGCCCACGACGCCCCCGCCGACCGGCGGCCCCTGCGCGGCCACGTACCGCAGCGTCAACACCTGGCCGGGCGGCTTCCAGGGCGAGGTCACCGTGGCCAACACCGGTACCGCCACCCTCAACGGCTGGACGGTCCGGCTGAACCTGGCCGGCGGCCAGGCCATCAGCAGCCTCTGGAGCGGCGTCAACACCGGCACCACCGGCACCGTCGCCGTCCGGAACGCGCCCTACAACGGCACGCTCGCTCCGAACGCCTCGACGACGTTCGGATTCACCGCAACCGGTGACGGCGCCACCGCGCCGAGCGGCCTGACCTGCACCAGCCCCTGAACGTGAGCCGTCCCCGGTGCCCTGCGGGCACCGGGGACGGGTCACCTACGGCTTCGCCGCCCAGAAGACGTAGACCGCGCCGTACGGCACGGCCGCCGTCGTGCCGTCGACGCAGCTGCCGGCCGGCGCCACACCCCCCGAGGTCAGCAACCGGTTGATGTACGCGACGCCGCCGAGGACACCCGCGCCGCTGTGCGAGTCCACGGTGAGCAGCAGTTCGGGGATGGTGCCCGCACGCGGGCTCTCGGCCGTCTTCTTCGCGGTGATCAGGGAACCGTCGCGCTCGGACTGCCAGCTCGGGCCCCTGAAGTGGTGCACCCGACCGCCGGTGCCGAGCAACCGCGCCTCCGGCACGGACGCGCCGGTGAACACGCCGCCGGCGCATGTGTAGGTCTGCGTTCCCTGCGTGACAACGTACGCGCCGACCAGGCGCGATCCCGCCGGCGGCCGGATCGCCGGGGCGATGAGGGGGGCCTCGGCGACCGTGGCCGTCGGGGTCGCCGCGGCGGCGGCGGTCTGGGGGGCCACCGCGCCGGTCGTCGCCAGGACGCCGGCCAGGCCGACGGCCGAGAGCGCCCGCAGGCGGGGACGAGACGTACTGAGCATGCCGTTCCTCCGTTCGGGGCGGGGGTGTCCGCGCCCATCTCCGTCCTCAACGGGAGCGGGAGGCCCATCGATCAATCCGGGCGCAGATCTGCCGGTCGCCAATCCGACAGCGCGACTCGTCCGCCGGCGACAGAGCCCGCGCGCCCGTCACGGAGCGTTCCCGTCGAGCGCCTCGTACTCGGCCGGCGGGCGCACCAGCTCCGGGTGGGACGTCCAGTAGCCCTGGCCGTGGATCTCCACCATCGCCCAGTGCCACGCCTCGTCGTGGAAGACTAGCCCTCGGTAGGGGGCGTCTCGCTCCTCGAACGGATACCGCCGCAGCGCCGCCGCCTCCGCCTGATCGGCGTCGAGGTCGCCGTAGCGCCGCATCACCCACGCGAAGCACCGGCGTTCCTCGTGCAGGTACCGGACGTACTCCTCCTCGGTCCAGTCCGCCCAGCCGATGGCCGGGGCGGAACCGGCGGCTGCGGCTGACCGGCGGTCGAGGACGGTCCGGGCCAGGGCGGCGAGGTCGGTCCGCAGGTCGTCGTCGGCCTGTCCGCCGAGGTTCCCCTCGAGACGCTCGACGAGGGCGGCGACCGCCGGGAGCAGGTCGCGCAGCCGACTGCCGTCGTGGCCCACCAGATGGAGATCGTGGATCCCCCGCTCGACGGGGATGCCGCCCTCGAGGATCCGCTCGCAGGTGTCGACCGTGACCAGCTCCACCGCGGTCGGCAGGTCGGGCTCCGGCAACCCGACCTCGGCGACGACCTCCGCCAGATGCCGGTTCGCCTCGTGCACCGACAGCGTCCGGGTCGACTCCGCCGCGAGCGCCGCCACGGCGTCGCCGCCGACCCCGACCACGAGGAGGTCGCAGGCCAGCATCACCGCCTGACGCGGGTCCGCGTCCCGGACCAGGGCGCGGGCCTGTTCGACCCGGAGCCGGCGAAGCAGCCCGTCGTCCATCAGCCGAGGCTAGTACGCCGCCCCAGATCCCCTCGCTGAGGTCAGTGACGGCACGGCGGGTCCACCTGACTGCTTTGACGATCTCGTTGGCACCTGCTAATAATTGTTGGCATGAGCAAGCAGGAGCTGACGGGAGACGCGCTCATGGGCATCCTGGGCGCCCTCGCCAGCCCGCACCGGCTGCGGGTCGTGGCGGCGCTGGCCGGTGGCCGGGCGTACGTGTCGCAGCTCGCGCGCGACCTCGGCATCAGCCGGGCACTGCTCCAGGTGCATCTGAAGAAGCTGGAACGGGCCGGACTGGTGATCGCCGACCTCGAGCTGTCACCCGACGGCAAGGCACTCAAGTTCTACCGGGCCGCACCGTTCTCACTGGTGCTCACCCCCGAGATCATCGCCGCCGCGGCGGCCTCCCTGACCACCGATCCGAAGGAGCAGTGATGGACATCGCCTCCGTCTTCCTCATCGTCGCCGGCGCGCTGGCCATCGCGGTCATCTGGCTTTTCGGCACCCGCACCATGACCGAGCAGCAGCGGCGTCACGTCGACCTGACCGAGCGCACCGAGCGCACCTTGAGCGAGGTCCGCGACCAGCTCGCCGAGCTCAACCGGCGCACCGCCGAGGTGGAACGCATCCTCAAGGACGCCGAATGAGGAACGTGCCCAACACGATCACCGCGATTCGCACCATGGTCGCGGTCGGGCTGGCGGTGACGGCCCTCGCACAGCACAGCCCGGCCCTGCTGGTGGCCGCGTACGCGACCTACTGGGTGGGCGACATCGCCGACGGCGCGGCCGCCCGCGCACTCGGGCAGGAGACCCGGGTGGGCGCCGTCTTCGACATCGTCGCCGACCGCGCCTGCACGGCCACGTGCGCCGCCGCCCTGATCGTCCTGCGGCCGGAGACCGCGCTGCCGGTGGGCGTGTTCCTCTTCCAGTTCATGGTCGTCGACCAACTGCTGAGTTTGGCGTTCCTGCGCTGGCCGCTGCTCAGCCCCAACCACTTCGCGCGTGTCGACCGGCGGATCTGGTGGTGGAACTGGTCGCCGCCGGCCAAGGCCGCCAACACCGGCGCCCTCATCGTCCTGGTCGTGCTCAGCCCGTCACCGTGGTTACCACTGACCTTCGCGCTGACGATCACCGCCGTCAAGGTCGCGTCGCTGGTCGCCGTGACCCGGCTGACGACCCCGATGCCGGCCTTCCCCACCCCGGTCAGCGGCTCGCCGTGATCGCGATCCTGGCGGCCGCGGGCGTGGGGATCGTCTCGGCCGTCCTGCCGCTCGTCCCGATCGAGCCCTACCTGATCGCCAGCACGGCCGCCGGGCACGGTCACCCGATACCCCTGGGAGTGGCCGCCGCAGCCGGTCAGACGATCGGCAAGGTCGCGCTCTTCCTGGCCTCCCGGGGCACCGTGCGGTCCGCCTGGCTGCGACGCAAGCTGGCTTCGGTACGCCGGACCGGTCGGCACCGCCGCCCACCACCGGACCGGCCGTGGCCCGCCGCGGCCCTTCTCGCGGTGAGCGCCACCACCGGCCTGCCTCCCCTGCTGGCCACCACGGTCTACTTCGGCGCGACGGCGATGCGGGTAACCGTCTTCACCGCGATCTGCCTGGCCGGTCGCGCGGCGAGGTTCGTGGCCGTGGCATATCTGCCCGGCCTCGCCTGACAACGTCCCGCCGGAACCGGTGGCGTCTTCGCCCGGGGTGTGACCCGGTGACCGGGTCACACCCCGGACACCTCAGCAGCCGATCCGGCTGGACCCGACCGCGACGTCGTCGTACCAGAGGGTGTCGGCCCCGCCGCCGTAGCTCTCCCAGCCCAGCTTCAGGTCGGTGAGCTGCGGCCGCCAGGTGCGGTTGTACCACTGGCCGTCGATGTCGTGCGTCGGTACGCCGTCGGCGGTCAGCCCCGCGACGGCGGCCCCGTCCAGCCAGGTACGGAGCTGCCCGGCCGCGCCGTCCACCATGAACTCCAGGCAGGCCCACCGGTTGGTGGGCAGCGGCACACTCTGCGCCACCCCGGCCGGGCTCTGCTCGGGCAGCGTCGCGTCGTCGGACGCGCGGTTCCACTGCAGGGCCCCGTTCTGGCCGCCCATCCGCAGGTCCTTGTTGCCGTCGGCGGCGTCGGTCATCGCGATCATCGTGGTGTGGTCGGTGGGTTGGGCGGTGGTGTGCCGGACCCAGATCCGGCCGTAGCGCACGCTGCCCAGGCCGGCGAGGTTCCGCGTCGACCGGATGAAGACGTGGTTGCAGTACCCCGCGGCGCCGGTGATCCGGATCGCCCGGCTGCCGCTGTGCGTGGTGCTCGTGTCGACTGTGGCCGTCCCGGCGCCGGAGCAGTCCGGGTTGACCACGGTCCAGTCGCCGGACGGCGTCGAGCCGGTCTGGGTCTCGAATCCGTCGCAGAGCACCGCCCCGGCGCACCCGGTCGGCGGCGGTGGCGGCTCGGTCGTGGGCGGGACGGTCGTGGGCGGGGCGCTGGTGGGCGGGGCGCTGGTGGGCGGGGCGGTGGTGGGCACCGTCGTGGTGGGCGCTCCGGTCGGCGTCGGCGCGGCGCCGTTGCACGCCACGCCGTTGAGGGTGAACCCGGTCGGCGTGCCGCCGCCGGTGCCGTACGTGCCCTGCACGCCGAACTCGGTGGAGCCGCCGGCCGGGATGCTGCCGTTGTACGACAGGTTGCGGGCGGTCACCGTGGCGCCGGACTGGCTGACCGTGGCGTTCCAGCCGTTGGTGACCCGGTCGTCCCCGGCGTACGTCCAGGTGACGGTCCACCCGGACACGGCGGTGTCGCCCGGGGAGACCTTGACGGTGGCGGTGAATCCACCGGGCCACCGGTTGGGGGTGTAGTCGACCCGGCAGCCCGGCGCGGCCGAGGCCGGGCCGGTGAGCACCGCCGTTCCGGTCGCGGCCACGGCGGCGGCCAGTGCGGCGACGACCGCCAGGGTCGGGGCGGGGCGGGCGCGGAGAATCGTCATGGGAAGTCCTTCTGCGTCGAGCGGGCGGAGGCGGCGCGGCGGCGCGCGTCCGGCGGGGACGCGGCGCGACGACGTGCCCTGGGTGCGGCGCGGCGGTGCGCCACGGCGACTGGTCGGTGCGTGCGACCGACGTGCCCGGCTCGGGGTGGACCTGTCAGCCGCCGACGGCCCGGTCACCCGGGCATCGGCGGCGCCCACCCACAATCTATTGACCGACACCTATCGAATCAAGCGGTCGGCTATTTCGGTGGACCGGCGCCGTCCGGCCGTGCCAGCCTGACCCGGAGACGGGCCGAACCGACCGACGGGAGCACGGCGATGCGAGGACTCGAAACCTTCCCGCCCATCCGGACGCGAGCTTTCGAGGACCCGTCGACCCATGCAGACCGTCAACCTCGGCATCGTCGCCCATGTCGACGCCGGTAAGACCAGCCTGACCGAACGCCTGCTGCACGCCACCGGCGCCGTCGACC
This sequence comes from Micromonospora sp. WMMA1996, assembly GCF_002573675.1. Classification (NCBI taxonomy): domain Bacteria; kingdom Bacillati; phylum Actinomycetota; class Actinomycetes; order Micromonosporales; family Micromonosporaceae; genus Micromonospora; species Micromonospora sp. WMMA1996. Next base: position 3,618,984 of record NZ_PDHU01000001.1, read on the forward strand.
GGCTCGGCAGCGTCGACGCCGGCACGACCCGGACCGACACCGGCGAGATCGAGCGCCGCCGGGGCATCACCATCCGCAGCGCGGTCGCCCCCTTCCGGGTACGCGACCGCCAGGTCAACCTGCTCGACACCCCCGGGCACAGCGACTTCGTTGCCGAGGTCGAACGCGCGCTCGGGGTGCTCGACGCGGCCGTGCTGGTGCTGTCGGCCGTGGAGGGGGTGCAGCCGCACAGCCGGCGGCTCATGCGCATCCTTCGATCGCTCCGGCTGCCCACGCTGATCTTCGTGAACAAGATCGACCGGGTGGGCGCGCGCACCGATGAGCTGGTCGCGGACGTGCGCCGGCTGCTCACCCCGGCCGTCGCCCCGCTGGGCACGGTCCGCGCGCCCGGCACTCCCGGGGCCACCGTCCGGCCCGACGATCCGGGGTACGCCGACCGCGTCGCCGAGGTCCTCGCCGAGCACGACGACGAGCTGCTGGCCGCCCTGGTGGACGACCTGCCACCCGACCCGGGCCGGATCGACGAGGCGCTGCGGGCGCAGACCGCCGCCGGGCTCGTCCACCCGCTGCTGTTCGGCTCGGCGCTGTCCGGCGCCGGCGTACCGGAGCTGCTGGACGCCGTCGCGTCCCTGCTCCCGGCGTCACCGCCGGCCGAGCCCGCGCCGAGGGCCCGGGTCTTCGCGGTGGAACACGACGCGGGCGGTGAGCGGGTGGCCTACCTGCGCTCCTACGGCGGGCAGCTGCGGGCGCGGCAGCGCGTCGTCGCGTACCGCCGGGAGCCGGACGGCCGGACCACCGCGACCCGCGCCCGGATCACCCGGCTCGACGTGGCCGGCGCGACCGCCGACCACAGCGGGCCGGCCACGCTGACCGCCGGGCACATCGCCCGGGTCACCGGCCTGACCGGGGTACGCCTCGGCGACCAGCTCGGCAGCCCGGCCGGCCTGGACGGCCGGTCGCACTTCCCCGCGCCGACAGTGGAGGCGGTGGTCCGACCCCGTGACCCGGCCCGGTCGGTGGCACTGCACGCCGCGTTGCTGGACCTCGCGGACACCGACCCGTTCCTGCGCACCCGGGTGGCCCCGGAGGGCGGCACGAGCGTGCTCCTCTACGGCGAGGTGCAGCGCGAGGTGCTGGAGGCCACGCTGGCCGAGACGTACGGGATCGAGGCGGAGTTCGGACCGGGCCGGATCGTGCACGTCGAGCGGCCGACCGGCACCGGAACGGCGGTGGAGATCATCGGGAACGGCTTCTTCGGCACCGTCGGCTTCCGGGTCGAGCCGGGCGCCGGGGTCGACTACCGGCTGGAGGTGGAACTCGGCTCGCTGCCGCTGTCGTTCCACAAGGCCATCGAGGAGGCCACCCGGGCCGCCCTCGACCAGGGCCGGTACGGCTGGCCGGTCACCGACGTCCGGGTCACCCTCACGCACAGCGGCTACTGGTCGCCGATCACCACGGCCGGGCACTTCCGGGACCTCGCGCCGTACGTCCTGATGCAGGCGCTGACCGAGGCCGGCACCCGGGTCTTCGAGCCGTGCCGTCGGTTCGAGGCGGAGGTGCCGGCCGACCGGCTCGGCCCGGTCACGTCGTACCTGGGTCGGCTCGGCACCCGGGTCGACGGCGCCGAGGAGACCGCGGCCGGCTGGCGGATCGGCGGGGTGCTGCCGGCCCGGCTCGAACCGGAGGCGCAGCGGCGGCTGCCGGACCTGTCCCGCGGGGAAGGACTGTGGTCGTCGACGTCCGGCGGCGACCGTCCGGTGTCCGGCGACCCGCCGCGCCGGCCCCGCACCGACGGCAACCCGTTCGACCGGGTGGAGTATCTGCGCTTCCTCGCCCGACGGTCCTGAGTACGCCGACTCATGCCCGTCGCACCCGGACCGTCCAGGCTGGACCGCATGTCCTCGGAGGCGGTCGGCACGGGCCGACATGGTGGTCCGGTCGTGGCGTTCCTGGTCCTGCTCTGGGTGTGCGGTCTGATCGCGACGGCCGTGTGGTGGGTGGGCATCGCCTTGGAGCAGTGGAGCGTCAGCTACGGCGACCAGCCCGGCGAGTTCCAGGCCCTGCAGCGCCGGGCGAGCCTCGCCCTGCTGGTCGGCGCGCTGGTGGCGACCGCCGGGCCGGCCCTCGTCGCGCTCGTCGCCTATCACCTGCGGCTGGTCCGCACCGCTGTCGTCTTCCTGGTGCTGACGCTCGTGATCGCCGTGCCCGCCGTACCGTTCGCCGTGCTCGCCGGCCGGGACCTCGATCCGGCCCCGGCGACGACGCCCGGCCCGCCCGGGCACTGCGTGGAACACAGCGGCGGCGACACCCGCTGCCCGGGCGGCTGACCGTCTGTTTCCGTCGGACCGGCGTGCCATGATGCCGCTCACCCCAGGGCGAGGAGCACGACGCGATGGCCACGGTGACGGTTCGGGACGAGACAGCGACGGGCAGGGCGATCGACCAGTGGCCGTTGACCGGCCTGCCGGAGCGCATCTCCGCGCGGGAGCTGGTGCGGTTGCGCGCCCGCGGCTGGCAGGCCGGCTACCTGGGCACGTGGGACGGCGGTTACGACAGCGAGGCCACCAAGCTCTTCGGCGGCGGCGCGTGGCGGGCGTCCTTCCACCACCAGCTGGTCGAGACGGACGGTCCGCGCGACCACGACGTGCACCACTGCTCCACCGACCAGGTGCGCTTCGCCCGCCACGACGGCACGGCCTGGCAGCCCGCGCCGGTCACGGACGTTCCGCCGCTGGTGTTCACCGAGGCGATGCGGGACGTGGACCTGTTCGTCGGCGTCACCTCGATCGCCACCGACCCGCAGTGGGCCGACCGCGGCGCGGACCGGTTCCGGGACTACTGGCACCGCACCGTGGTCGGGGAACTGACCCCGTCGGCACAGGTGCGCCGGGACGCCCTGGCCCGACTGCTCCCCCGCATGGCCATCGCCGGCCGGGTCACCCTCGCCGACCGCTACCTGCACGTACGCGGGAACCTGCGCGGCTACCGGATCCACCTCGGCTCGGGCAACATCATGATGGAGCCGAACGACGCCTACCTGTGCATCGTCCCCGCGCGCGGGGGGACCGGGCGGCTGCACCTGCCGTTCGAGGACGATCCGATGCTGTCGACGATCCTGTCGAAGGCGATCATGCTCGCCGCCGACGACTCGATCACCGACCCCACCGTGCTGCGGCAGCTCGCCGCATGACCGCCTGGGCGCGACTGCACGTCGACTACTGCCAGTACCAGGTGATCACCGTGCCGGGTGCGCCCGGTACGCCGATCTACACCGTCGGCGACGATCTCCTGCACGTGGGCGGGCCGCATCAGGTCACCGGCTTCTGCGGCGTCCACACCGCACCGATCGAGGCGCGCCTGCGTGTCCTGTCCGAGCCGCCGACGCGTGTCGACGCCGGTTGGGACGCGGTCAGTGAGGCGACGCTCTGGAGCCCGAGCGGCCGGTTGTCGGTCGTCGGCCTGATGGGCGGTGTCGCGGACGCCCTCGTCGACGTCGCCGTTCCGCGCGGGCTGATCCGGGTGCGCATACACGCCCGCCACCGCCTGCACGAGATGGTACGCACCGACGACGACCCGCCCGAGCAGCACGAACTGCACGTCTGGGCGGTGCGCGAGGAGACCCCGTGGCGCACCGTGCGGGCCGACCCGGAGGGACGCGCCTGGGAGCAGAAGCCGGCGAAGGCCGCCGAGTGGGCGATGCTGTCCCTGGTGCCGCGCCCGTCCACCCGGCCGGCGATCCTGCCCACGCTCCCACCCGACCCCTACGAGGACGACACCGGCCTGGCCCGGGTGACGGTGGTCCGCCACCGCCCCGGCCCGGTGGACCTGCCGGTCGGCGTGCTCCCCGTCGGTGACCTGGAGGTGCGCCTGGAGCGGATCGACGCGGAGACCCTCCGCTGGTCGTGGGCGACCGCCGACGAGCCGATCTTCCCCGAACCGCTGACCACGGTGCCGGACGACGAGCCCACCACCGTACGGCTGACGACCGGCCCCGACGGCGTGACGCTGCGGCACGAGGGAGTGCGGGGCCGGCACGCCGCCGCCCTCGGCCTGATCTGGGACCACCTGCTCGACGGCGACGGGACGTATCCGTGGGTCGGGACGCTGCGGGCGCGGGCCGCCGAGGCGACCGCGCGCGCCGAGAAGCACCGCCGGTTGCGGGCCGCGCAGGAGGCCGAGCGGTGGGGCGGCCCGCCGCCGTCCGATCGAATCCGCCGGCTCCGCGGCCAGACGCAGTCCCTGGCGCGGATGGACCGCCGGTTGCTCGACCGCCTCGACGCGCTGCCCGCCGCCCGCCAGCGGGGGGCGGCCTGCTGGGCGGCCCGCCGGGCGATGCGGGTGGCCGGGCTGGAGCAACTCGGCTGGATCGCCGACGCGCTCGCCGCCGCCGAAGCCGGCCGTCCGCTCCCCCCGGCGTTCACCGAGCAGCACGGCGCCGCCGCGTTCCGGCGCATGCTGTCGGACCCCGCGGCGCCCCGCACCACCGTCCCGCTCCGGCCGAACCCGAAGGCGTTCGGCGCACAGGGTGTCACCGAGATGCTCCAGCAGGCCGCCGCGCTGCCCGCCCTGACCGCCCTGGCCGACGACGACCCGCTGGCCGCCGCGATCGACGCCCTCTACAACGCGGCGATCGCCCACGGGGACGACCGGGACCGGTTCCTCGCCGAGGCGCACGCCGAGCTGCGGGGTGAGCCCGTCGACCGGGCCGACGTCTAAGGCGTGTTTCGTACGAGGTTGTCTCACGCGGCAAGTCTCGCGAACTTCTTGTAGCAGGTCAGGGCGGTGGCCATGGCCAGGCAACGGCTCTGCCGGTCGTTGCGGACCACGTACGGGATCTTGAGACCACGAGTGGCCCATGGCAGGCTCATGCCGCATGATCGATGATTTCGCGAAAGCCAACCTGCACGGGAGACTGCGGCGGGACCGCAAGGCGCTGCTCTGGAAACTCGACGGCTTGTCCGAATACGACGCCCGCCGACCTTTGACAGCGACCGGGACCAACCTCCTCGGCCTGGTCAAACACGTGGCCACCGTCGAGGCCAGGTACTTCGGCGAGGTCTTCGACCGCCCTTCCCCGGAACCGCTGCCCCGGTGGCAGGACTCCAACGGCAGCGATCTGTGGGCGACCGAGCACGAGACCCGCGATCAGATCATCGCGTTCTACCGGCGTATCTGGGAACACTCGGACGCGACGATCAACGCGCTTCCCCTCGACGCCCCCGGCCACGTGCCGTGGTGGCCGGAGCCTCATGCCGACACGAACCTGTTCGCCATCATGGTCCATGTCCTCGGCGAATCCATCCGGCATGCCGGGCACGCCGACATCCTGCGCGAGGGCCTCGACGGCCGGACCGGGTTGCGCGCCGAACACGAGAACCAGATCGACGAGGAAGCCCGTGCGGCCTACTGCGCGAAGATCGAGCAGGCCGCCAGGTCGGCTGACGAGGCGGCATGACCTGACCGACGGGCAGTGGGCTGTTCTGGCTCCTGGCCTACCGTCTACGGCCTGTTCCGTCGCTGGCAGCGCGACGGGACCTGGGACAGGATCCTGTCGGCGTTGCAGGGGGATGCCGATGCGACCGGCCGGATCGGCTGGAGAGTGAGCGTGGACCCGGTGACCAACCCGCGTTCGACAAGGACCTCCACCGGCTACGCCACGCCGTCGAGAACCGCATCAACAGGCTCAAACGCCACCGCGGCCTCGCCACCCGCTACCACAATCTGGCGGTCCGCTCTCAAGCCGTCCTGACCATCACGATCATCACCGAGTGGCTCTGACCAGCTTGTGACACACGCCTTAGTCCTCGGGGTGCGCATCCCGCTCGCCGTGGAACACTTCCCCGCGCGCGGACAGCCCCGGGAGAGCGCGCGGTCGTCACGTGCCCGGCCGATTCTCCCGGGTACGGGCTGATCGTCGCCGGCGCCACATCAGCCCCGCCGAGACACCCGCCGCCATTCCGAGGACGACGTAGCTCAGCACCGGAGCGGGACCTCGGACGGCACCGGGACGCTCGTCGGACACCGCCCTGCGCGCCGCCGGTTCGGCCGGCGTCGATCTCGCGTACTCCTCGTCGACGACGAGAAGGAAGCGCCGTCCTCGTCTCGTCCCCGCCGTGCCCGCCGCCCAGGACGCCCGCGCCATCGGCCAGAAGCGCCGAGCGACGTCGCCCCGGAACATGCCGGCCAGCATGTCCCGCAGCAGCGGTTCGGGGATGGTGCCGATCTCGTAGCCCATCCAGGCGTACTGCACCAGGAGGTTGGTGTAGATGTGCTGCCGCTTGGCGGTGTCGTCGGGCAGGTCCAGTGGTCCCCAGCAGGGCAGGTAGACCGGCAGGTCGTCGAGCTGCATCGTGATCAGGTCGGTGTGGAAGCCGCGGATGGCCTGGATCCGGTCCGCCCTGCCCTGGCGGGCCTGGAGCAGCAGCGACACCGCGACGCCGCCGAGCGCGAGCGCCGACAGGACCGCCGACGTGGCCCCGTAGGTCTGCCCGATGTCGCTCAACCGGCTCCAGTCCTCGTCCGTCCCCCTGCTCACCGCTCTCAGCGCGACGGGCGACAGGATCACCAGCCCCACCACGACGAGGACTGCGACGACCGCGGCCGACGCGTGGCCGAGGCGACGGCCCGGGCTTCCCCCTCCGGTCGCCGGACCTGGCGCCGAGGCACCGCCGACACGGCGTCCGGCCGCATGGTCCCGGCCCTTGGTGTCTCGGCGCATTCCGGAATTCTGCCGTCCCGTGCCACTCGCCCGCTGACCCGTGACGGCTGCCCGCCTCCGGGCCCGGGCCGCTCCGATGTCGACCGATCCTCCCGTCTAGGCTCCGCCTTGATCACCTCCTGAGAGGGCACCATCGTGACGACTCACCGAACCGGGACGGCGCGAGCCGCCGGTGTGACCATCTCCCTGCTCGCCGCCGCACTCCTGCTGGCCGCCGCCTGCACGTCGCCGGCGCCCGGTACGGACGTCGGGTCGTCGGCTTCCGCTCCACCGGCCTCGGCGAGCGCCCCGCCCTCTCGGAAGCTGTCCGCGCCGACCACGCTCCTCGGTTTCCCCAAGACGACGAGCAGGGTTCTGTACGGCGCTGCGATCCAGCAGTTGGAGCAGCTCAAGCGCGAGGTCGGCCAGGCGACCAGCGCGATCGGCGAGGCATACGAGGACGGCACGCCCGATGGAGACGTCGTCTTTGTCAGCGGGGCGTCAGGATCGATCGCCGATCCGGCCGGCGTCCTGGAAAGGGCGCTCAGGCCGTACCGCATCACCAAGGTCGCCAGCGTCGATGCCGGCGCCCTCGGGGGTGAGGCGCGCTGTGGGCGCGGACGAACCGAGGATGGCAGTTACCTGACCACGTGCGGCTGGGCGGACCGGGAAACCGTCGGCGTGGTGAGCTTCACCTCGTCGAGGCCCCAGCCCGACCACACCGCCGACTTCCTCAAGGTGCGGGAGATCGTGAGCCGACCGACCGACTGACGACGCCGGCCGGCCTCTCCGCCCTCGTCCACTCCGGACGATGCCCCTGGAGTGGCACGTGAACCTTTATTCCAGTGCTAGAGTAAGGCGTGGAGCTGACCCCCGCCGAGCTGACCGTCCTGGGCCTGGTGGTCGAACGGCCGCAGCACGGCTACGACCTGGAGCGGGTCATCGAGCAGCGGGGCATCCGGCAGTGGACCGACATCGGGTTCTCCTCGATCTACTACCTGCTCGCCAAGCTGGAACAGCGCGGCCTGCTCCACGTCCCGCAGGCACCGGCCGCCGCCAGGTCCCGCCGCGTCTTCCACCCCACCGACGAGGGCCGCCGGGTCGCCGCGCAGAACACGCTGGCGGTCATCGCCGAGGCACGCCCGCACCCGCAGCCCCTGCTGGTCGGCGTCGCCAACCTGGCCCTGCTCACCCCGCAGCAGTACGAGCAGGCGCTGCGCACCCGGCTGACGCAGCTCGCCGGCCGGATCGCCGCGATCCGGGCGGCGCAGCACGCGCAAGGCTCCCTCCCGCACGCGGCCCGCGAGGTCTTCTCCTACTCCCTGAGCCTGATGCAGGCAGAGAGGCAGTGGCTCGCCCACCGAGTCCAGGTGCCCCATGACGAACCCGACCGCTGAGAAGATCGACTTCAAGAAGACGCTCGACGCCTACCGCGCACAGCAGGGCCGGTTCCGGCTGGTCGAGGTGCCGGACATGCGCTACCTCATGATCGACGGCCACGGCGACCCCAACACGTCACCCGCCTTCACCGAGGCGATCGAGGCGCTCTACCCGACGGCGTACAAGCTGAAGTTCGCCAGCAGGCGCGGCCTCGGGCGCGACTACGTCGTCCCGCCCCTGGAAGGTCTGTGGTGGGCCGAGGACATGGCGTCGTTCACCACCGCACGGCAGAAGTCACAGTGGAACTGGACGCTGATGCTGATGGTCCCCGACTGGATCGCGCCACAGATGGTCACCGACGCCGTCGAGCAGGCCGGCGCCAAGAACCCACCGGCCCGTCTCGACGACGTCCGCCTCGAGACGCTGTCCGAGGGACGGTGCGTGCAGACACTGCACGTCGGGTCCTTCGACGACGAGGCCGAGGTGCTCGACCGACTGCACCACGAGTACGTCCCCGGCAACCGGCTCCGCATGACCGGGAAGCACCACGAGATCTATCTCAGCGACTTCCGCAGAGTCGCACCCGACAGGCAGCGCACCATCCTCCGGCAGCCCGTTGTTCCCGACCCGGCGAGCTGACCGTCGGAGGCCATTCGCTCAGCCGTTCGTGGGGCTGGAGATCCCTCGAGCCGCAAAGGACGATGCCACCTCGTCGAACATCCGGACCGCATCCTCCGCCCGCGCGGCGGCATCCGCTATCGGCAGCTCCATCTGGGGGTCGTACCCGGAGAGGCCCGTGACCATCTGGACGGACTCGCCGAGCCGGTACATCGCCGTGACGACCGCTTGGGCGTCCGCGCCCCGGTACCAGAAGGGGACCGTGATCGCCGCTTCGCCAGCGAAGTAGCTGACCTGGATGCCGGTCGGCTCATGGGTCAACTCGTAGTTGTGGGCGCCGTCGAAGACGGACACCTCGCCGAGCACCTGCCGCACCGCCGCCACCAGTCGGGCCCATGTCTCCCCGCTCGGACGCTCGTCGTCGTCGGCCTCCTCGGCCGCCTCCAGCGCGTCGTCCCAGGACTGGTCATCGCCCCGGGGCACGAAGATCAGGTCATAGCTCATGGCGATGAACCGTACCTCCCCTTCGCCCCCGGGGCCCTCGGACGGTCAGAGTGCTGCCGGATGGTCGGCGCACACGGCGACGGCTGGCCGCCGGATGCTCTAGGGTCCGGTGGTGCGAATCGGCGGCCCGCCAAAGGCCGGCATCCTCGCGATCGGGCTCGGTGTGCCGGCGGGCTTGCTCGCGGCGAGCGCCGGCGGTTCGGTCCAACGCGCCCCCACCGCTCTTCTCGTCATGGCGGTCGGGCTCACCGTCGCCGGCCTGCTGGTCGGCTCGGCAGCGGGTCTCCGGAACCACCGGATCTGGCCCGCGGTGCTGGTGCTGCTCTGCTCCTTCCACGCCGGCACATGGCTGAGCTCTTCCCACCACAGCGTCGCCGGGGACGTCGTCGTGCTGACCGTCGCCGCTGTCCCGGCCTGCCTCGGCGCGGCGCTCGGGTTCGCGGTCGGCCGTCGCCTCGCCGCACGGCAAGCCCAGGCCCGCTAGATCTCGCCGACGGCCAGGACCAGTTGGACCGGGAACTCCTTGTCCACTGGCCCACACCGACGCAAACGCTTCGACCGTGGCGGTGCCAGCCGTCTGCCTCCGCTACGAACTCGGCCGGGACGTCAGCGACGGGAGGTAGCCGCTCGCCCTGGACGGCCCGGCTCCAGGTCGGCCTGGAAGCTCCGCCCACACCTCGTTCCACCGCTCGGCCGGCTCGTCCCAGAACACGTCGCTCACCGCCACGGACACGATGTGGTAGCCGGGGCCGCTGACATCAATGCCCTGCCCCACGTGCCGTACCACCCGCGCCGACGGATAGTCCCGCCGAACCACTTCCTCGGCCAGATCGAGGGACTCGTCGAGGTTCACGGCCGCATGCCATCGCGCGGACCCGGTGGGCCTCCCGCTGCGGCGAACCGGTCGTCCGGGGGTCATGGCTTGCGGGCGACCCCGCAGTAGCCGTCCACGACGGCGGTCGGCTCGCTGTCCGGTCGCCACCGGCCGAGCGGAACGACACCCGGCTCGACGAGGTCGAGGCCGTCGAAGAACGCGGCGAAGTCGGTCACCTCACGCAGGTGGTACGGCACGGCGCCGCTCTCGTTGTACTGCCGGTGCGACTCGATCACCCGCTCGCTGGTGGCCGTGCCGTCGGACATCGCCAGGAAGCTGCCGGACGGCAGGGTGGAGACCAGGGCGTCGACGATGGCCCGGGCCTCGGCCGGTTCGCGCACGTGGCCCATGACACCGAGCATCATCAACGCGATCGGCTCGGTGAAGTCCAGCGTCTCGGAGGCGCCCTGGACGATCTTCTCCGGGTCGCGCAGGTCGGCGTCGACGTACCGCGTGGCGCCTTCCTGGCTGCTGGTCAGCAACACCCGGGCATGGGCGAGGACCATCGGGTCGTTGTCGACGTACACGATGCGCGCCTGCGGCGTGATTCCCTGGGCGACCTGGTGGGTGTTGTCGGCCGTGGGCAGACCGGTGCCGACGTCGAGGAACTGGCGGACCCCCGCCTCGCCGGCGAGGTACGTCACCGCGCGGCGCAGGAACGCCCGCGAGTATTGCGCCGCCTCCACGATCTCGGGGAAGACCGCGCGGACCTGGTCGCCGACGGCCCGGTCCGGCGCGAAGTTGTCCTTGCCGCCGAGCCAGTAGTTCCACACCCGCGCCGAGTGGGGCACCGTCGTGTCCAGCTTGGAGGCCAGCTCCTCGACGGGCTGGTCGGCTCGCCCCTGCGACATGTCGTTCTCCCCCAATGGCTCACGGCGTCAGGGCCGTAGCCTAGTGCCCCACCGGCGGGCGGTGGGGGTGTGCTGGTGGTCAACCGGTGGCGACGGCCGGTCTCCGGGGCTACCGGGCGTCGCGCCGACGACGCGCGCGCTCGAACTCGGCGACGTCCGCCATCCAGGGCCCGTGCTGGTCGAGCGCGGCGCAGCCGCCGCGGACGAAGGCGCTCACCATGTTCCGGTATCCGCCGATCCCGTCGACCAGGCTGTACTCGACCCGGTACTGCGGATCGGACCCGGCCTCTCCGGGTCGCACGGTCGTGATCCGGGCGACGGAGTCCGCGTAGAAGTGCAGCTGGATCCCCTCGCCCATCTCCTCGTCCTCGATGGTGAACACCTCGTTGTCACCCGCGGAGCGGTCGGCGACGAACTCCCAGAACTCGCCGGAGGCGGTGCCCTGGCCGTCCCGTCGCCACGTCCGCTCGCCGCCCTTGTCGTCGGTGAACGTCAGGGCCGTCTTGGCGCCGTCACCGAGGTCGGTGTGCTCCTCGGGGTCGTCCGCCGGGGTGCTCCTGGAGCGGTCCGCGGCCTCCGAGCACATCAGAAAACTCACCGTACGCACCGCGTCGTCGACGAGTCCCGGATGCGCCCGGCGCACGGCCGCGTCGACCGTCGCCGCCATCCGATCCCAGTCGCGCTTGTCCGTGGCCCGGTGTCCCCGCCTCGGATCGAGGCCGATCCGCATCCCGGCGCACGCCTGCTCAGCCGTGGCGATCACACGCATGACCTGGGGCAGCAGTGCGGGGTCGACGGCATCGGGCATCCGCCGTGGAACCGTCGCGCCGTGCAGGTACTGGCCCGTGTATCTCAGGATCGCCGCGTCGAGCGGCCCGAGGACCGTGCCGCGCGCGGCGCGACGGCGGTTCGCGTGGTATTCCTGGGCACGTCTCTCGTTCGATTCCTCGGTCGCCGCGCGCATCGCCTGGCAGACCTGACCGCGTTCCAGCAGGGCGATGTCGGCGCCATGGGCCACCGGCCGACTCCGGTCCCACGGGATACGCCGGAACAGCGCGTCGACGTCCGCCGGCGGGGCGAGCAGGACCGGGTCCAACAGGGCGACGGCAGCGTCCTCGTCGAGCCGGCCCCGGGTCCCGGCGGCGTCGCACAGCGGAAGGACCGCGCTCCACAGCAGCAGGTGCCGGGCCAGGTCCTCGCGGATCACCGCAAGATGGGCCTCGGCGATCGGGAAGGTGAACTCGCGAGGTTCATGGTTGGCGTCGGCCCCGGCAGCGAGCATCAGCTTCAGCTGGCCGTTCTCGTGGATCACCTTCGGGATCCACCCGCTGCTGCGCGTGAAGACGAGGTCCCTCATGATCCGTTCACGCCCACCGGGCGCATTCGGCGTCGAGGCGTGGTTCGGCGCGTACCCAGACCTCGCCGCCGGTGGCCCCGGCCGGGGCCTCGACCCGTTCGAGACCGAGGAAATCGATCAGCTGGAGCAGTTCGGCCCGTTCGGCGCGGTCTTCGTCGAGACCGTGCGAGTCGAAGAAGATGTAGAACTGGTCGGTCGGGTCGACGTAGCCCGAATCCGCCCAGATCCGGAAGACCTCGTCCATCGCTGCTGCTTCCGTCGTGATCATGGCAGCGCGGGCGGCGCCGCGGGCCTCGGGTGACGCGTCGAGGTCGGAGAGGTCGGAGAGCCACTGGCCGAAGTAGTCGAGGCCGGCGTATCCGTTCTCGAAGAACAGCATCGCGCCCGAAAGGTAACGGTTGCCCCTGTCCTCCCGGAGGTGTTCCGACCGAGGTGGGTGTCCATCCTCGATCCGGGAGATCACCCCCTGTCCGGGCATGAGTATCAGACTCTGCCCCGCCGGTTCGTCAGTGATGGTGTAGCTCTCTGATTCTCGTTCCCGGACGAACGCGGCGAACGCCTCGTAGGCCTCCTGAGCGTCGCCCACCGAGACCTGTTGACTGGCGCCGTCACCGGCGGCGAAGACGAACTGCTTCGGTCCGGGACTGTAGGGGCGGGCCATATGCGTCCTTCGTTCGCGTGTCCTGGCTCCGCGAGCGTAGTGGATCAGTCAGACATGCTCGCGGCCCCGACGACCCCTCGCCCCCAGGTCACGCACCGGTCAGCCGACCGTCCGCACCGCTGTCGACGAGACCGCGACCAGTTCGGGCAGCGCGGGCAGGAACACCGTGGGGACGCCGAGCGACTGGTTCATCGCGGCGAGCCGGTACTCGGCCTGGAGGTCGGTGGTGTTGCGCAGGCCGCGAACGATCACCCCTACCTCGTGGCGCCGGCAGTAGGTGGCGGTCAACCCGCTCCAGGCCGCCACGGTGACCGAGGTCCAGCCGGCCGGCAGGGCGGCCCGGACAGCGGCCGCGCGTTCCTCCTCGCTCCGGCCCGGATGCTTGGCGCTGTTGACCGCGACGAGCACCACCAGCTCGTCGAAGAGGTCCCGCGCCCGGCGCACCACGTCCAGATGCCCGGGGGTGACCGGATCGAAGCTGCCCGGGTAGACAGCACGCACCCGTACCCGACCGACGCCGGGTACCGCCGGATGCGGTTCGGCCGTCACGACCCCAGCACCCGCCGCGCGTCGTCGATGACCCGCGCCGAGGCCAGCGGAGCCCAGGAGGCGAACAGGTCGCGGAAGTAGGCGCCGTGCCGCTCGGCGATCCCCGGATCCTGCTCGATCACGTCCAGTTCGTTGACGATGCTCAAATCCACGAGCGCCCGGAGCCGATCCGGAGCCGGCGTCCGCACCTGCCCGGTGAAGCGGTCGACCACCTGGCCGGTCTCGGCCAACGCCCGCCAACTGCGGCTGCGGTCACAGCCGCCGTACAGGTGGACGAGTTCCTCGGCACCCGGGCCGACCAGGTCCCGCAGCACCGCGCGGTCGGCCCGATCGAGCAGGGCGAGGTCGAACCCGTCGGTGCCGTAGGCGGCGTGGGTGAGGCCCGCGGCCTGGACCTCACTGCCGCAACCGAGCACGGCGAGCCGCTCGCCGACCCGGCACAGGTGGGCATAGAGGGTGCCCCCGGGATGCGCGATCCGGTCGGCGCCGCGCCGGCGCAGCCAGTCCCGCACGTCCCTGTCGGTGCTCATGGCCCGACTGTAGGCACCGGCCGTCGGATGCACCGGCCCGGAGCGTGGGCGATACGTCACAGCGCCTGGACGACCACGATGTGCGTGCGGGTTGGGCGGTCGAGCACCTGCCGCAGTCTCCCCTCGGTCAGCTCACCGACCGCCGCGGCCGGTGGGCGCCCTCGCGCTCATGCCGCCCGACGGGAGCGTCCGTACTCGGCGAGGGCGTGGAACGCGGCCTTGGGGGTCCACGAGCCGTCCGGCAGCACCCGCACGATCCCCCGCGCGGCCAGGTCGTAGTCGTGCTCGGGGTCGCCGGTCGTCGGCAGGTGCCGGTTCGCGAACGTGTACACGAACGCCGCCTCCGCCCCGCCGGCCTCGTAGTCGCGCAGCAGGTCGACGACGTAGCGGGCCTGGCCCTCCTCGTCGCGCTCCAGCTTCCGGGTGAGCGTCGCAGCTCGGCCGTGGTCGTCGTAGGTCACCGGCTCCGTCGCGCCCGCGACGTCGGCCGCGCCCCGGTACGTGCAGCAGCCGAACTCCGTCGCGGCGTACGGCTTGCCCTGCCCCACGGCCGCCGCCAGGCTCTGCGGGAATGCCTCGGCGTTGGTCGCGTCGCGGTAGCCGGCGTCGCTGGCGATGATGTCGAACGGCGCCCAGTCGACGTCCTCCAGCGGGATCGAGGCGTAGCCGACGGGGCCGCCGAAGCGCTCGCGGACCGCGGGTACCGCTCGCGCGAGGAAGTGGCGTACCGCGGCCCGGGCGGCCGGGACCGCCTCCCGCATCCGCATCGGGTCGGTGAACAGCGCCATCCGCTCGGCCAGATCACGGCCGGGGAGGAAGCCGTCGGTGAACATGGAGATCTCGGAGCCGGTGAGGTACACGACCGAGGCGCCGCCGCGCCGCAGCCGCTCGGCGCGCTCGGCGCCGTCGAGCAGGAACTCCAGGAGCTGGTCGCGGTCGAGCCCGTTGGTGAACGGGCAGTACCACACCTCGAGCCCCGCCTCGGCCGCCAGCCGGGCGGTCAGCTCCAGCCGGTCCTGGACGCCGCCGGTGATCCGTACCGCGTCGCAGTGCAGCTCGTCGCGGATGACCCGCAGGTCGCTCCGGACGGTCTCGGGGTCGAACGGCTCGTGGGTGGTGGACCCGGCGCTCACGAAGCCGGTGTCGTAGTTCATGCCGAAGACGCGCATCAGCCAACCCCTCTCCAAGGTACGCTGCGTACCCTACAAGGTACGGCGAGTACCCTACAAGACATGAGCAGGCGGCGTCGGGGTGAGGAACTGGAACAGGCGATCCTGCGGGCCGCCGCGGAGGTGATGCGCGAGTCCGGATACGCGGGCATGACGATGGACCGCGTCGCCGCCCGCGCCGGAACCAACAAGAACGCCATCTACCGCCGGTGGCCGCACCGGGCGGCGCTGGGCATCGCGGCGTACCGCCACCTGTCCGACGCCGCCCTGCCGAACCCGGACACCGGCACGCTGCGCGGCGACGCGCTGGAGATGCTGCGGCGGGCCAACGAGACGTGGTCGTCGCCGCACGGAGCCATCCTGCGCGGCCTGCTCGCCGCCGCGGCCGACGACCCGGAACTGCTCACCCTCATGCGCGCCCGGTCCGGCGCCGACGCCATGGACCTGGCCTGGATCGCCATGCTCGAACGGGCCGTGGCCCGGGGCGAGGCGCCGGCGGCGGCCGTCCGCCCCCGGGTGGCGACCACGCCGATGATGCTGCTCCGCGCCGAGTACGCGATACGGGGCATCCCCTCGGTCCCCGACGAGGTGCTCGTCGACATCGTCGACGAGGTGTTCCTGCCCCTGGTACGCGGTCGCGGCTGACGCGACGCCGGCCGGTGCATACTGCCTCGGTGATCAGGTTCCGGTTCGCGCTGTGCCCCCTGGACGAGGTGTCGCCGTGGGGCGGCGACCGGCCGACACTCCACTGGTTCGGGCTCACCGAGGGCTGGTACTGGCTCGAAGCCGGCGGACGGGAGCTGCTGCGCCGCACCCGGCACCCGGGACCGCTCCCCTACGTCGACCACTACCTGGCCCGGCTCTGGGAGGACGTCATCGCCCTCACCCCCGAGGTACGGGAGCCGGTGCCCGCGGATCTGGTGTCCTTCGTCGAGTCCCGTCGCGGGCAGTGGACCCGCGACCCGTTCGATTTCGAGCCGGAGGACCACCGGACCATCGGCGGCGACCTGGACCGACCCGACCACCCCGCCGTCACGGCGGCGATCTGGCACGGCGAGCGCCACCTGGACCTCGGATACCTGCGCAACCCACCCCGGCTCCGGTTCTGGCGCACCCTCCGGGACGACCGCGACGAGGTCACCGTGGACTGGCGGCACGAGGACGACGGTGAGATCGGTTTCAGCGCAGGGCCCGCCGTCCGGCTCCGCGTTCCGACCACCGCGTACCTCGACGCCGTGCACACCCTCGACCGCGAGCTGATGGACGCCATGGGACAGCGGGTCGAGGAGCTGGAACGCCGCGGTGGGCTACCGGGCGTCGACCTCGACCCCGTCCAGTTACGACGCGAGCACGAGGACCGGCGGCACTGGCTCTCCCGCAACCTCGAGCGCCGCCCGACGACCGACTGGGCGGCGGTCCGCCACGGCGCCCGCCTGCTGCTCGCCCCGCCGCACCCCTGACGTGGGCGGCCGTCACCCGGCGAGGTGGCCGGTCGCCCTCAGCAGCGCCTTGGTGAACCGGCTGAGCTCCACGCCGGGCAACTCGTCCGGGGCGAACCACCGCAGCTCGCTGATCTCCTCACGGATCTCTCCCGCACGGCCGCCTCGACGGGCGGTTCGCCGACGTCGACCGCGCCGCCGGGCACCGCCCACCCGTCGTGGTGCCCGGCATGGCGCACCAGGAGGATCCGTGCGTCGTCGTCGTCGTCGACGACGACGACCGACACCGACGGCATCTGGATCAGCTCATGGCCGATCACGGCGCGCAGCCGGGCGAGATACGGAGACATGGCCATTCCGGCACGGTAACCGTCGGGACCCGCCCCGCGTCAGGCGTCGGCCGGGCGGTACTCCACGCCGTCCACTCCCGGCGTGACGACCGCGGCGTACCGCCGGCCGGCGGTGACGTCGTGGTCCTCGTCGACCTCGAAGCCGATGAGCGCCCGCTGGAACGGCACCTCGCCGTACACGGCTGCGGCCACGCCCGCCAACCACCGGTCGAGCGCACCGCGCCACGACAACGACTCCGCGCCGCTGGACTCGTCGAAGGGGTAGCCGCCGATGCGGTCGTCGACGCGCGCCAACGCGCCCAGCGGCAGGTAGAACTCCAGCGTGTCCACGTTCTCGTACCGGAACAGGAAGCCGCCGCAGACGACCCGGGCACCCGAGGGCAGCGTCAGCGCGCCGAGGAGGTGACCGTGCTCGTGGAGGGCGGCCACGCCGGGTTCGGCCGCCGCGAACCCGGACCCGTCGGCCCGGCGGACGTGGCAGCCGTGGACGCCGGCGACACGCCACAGTGACCGCAGGGCCCGGTCCACGGTGGCGTCGTCGGCCGCGCCGAGAACCAGGCAGAGCTCATAGAAGCCACCCGTCCAGTTCTCGTCGTCGCTCATGTCGTCCGCGCTCGTCACGCCACCACGATCCCCGATCCGGGCGTCGCCGTCACCCTCGTCACCTCCACCGCTCGGGCCATTGTGGAGCGTCGGGACCGCTTGGGGAGTGATCCGGGCGAAGCCCTTGCCCCTCATCGGGAGGAGCCTTACCTTCCATTGATGGTCATCGGTGGTCAACCGCACGGCCCTCCTCCGGAGGCCGGTCACGACGATCCGCGGCCCGAGGACCTCGGCGGCATCGCCTACCTGCGCGGACTGTCGAGACGGGGCTTCCTCACCGGCGCCGCGTTGGCCGCGTCCGGGGTGTCGGCCGCCTTCGTCCTGCTGCCCGGCTCCGCTCGGGCCGCCGGCAGCTACCTGCGGCCCTGCGGCAATGTGCGGATCTCGAGCTCGTGGCAGGACCACCGGAACCGGACGCCGCCGTCGGGTGAGCCGGGCACCGACTACGCGGTCGGCACCGGCACTCCCGTCCGGGCCGCGGCGAACGGCACGGTCCGCCTGGTGAAGACCGACACCTCCACCGCGACCGGGCGCGTCGTGGGGATGGCCCACGACGACGGCAACTACACCCGGCATCTGCACCTGTCGACGATCGCCGTCTCCCCCGGCCAACGCGTGTCGCGAGGCCAGACGATCGCCTACTCCGGCGCCTCGGCCAACGGCAGCGACTCCGGTGTCGGCCCGCACGTGCACACCAGTCTCTGGCTGAACACCGGCAGCCCGACGAACTTCGGCGCGACGGTGGATTTCGAGAACCACGTCGGCGACGCCGCCAACCCGAGTTCCCCCGACCAGGAGGTAGATGACGTGTTCATCGCGAATGTGCGAGGCAACTGGTACCTCGTCGTCCCCCAGGGCACCGCCAAGCCACGGGCGGTGGTCCTCGGTGGCGACAG
Organism: Micromonospora sp. WMMA1996; assembly: GCF_002573675.1. Taxonomy (NCBI): domain Bacteria; kingdom Bacillati; phylum Actinomycetota; class Actinomycetes; order Micromonosporales; family Micromonosporaceae; genus Micromonospora; species Micromonospora sp. WMMA1996. The sequence continues at coordinate 3,637,462 of NZ_PDHU01000001.1, forward strand.
CAACGCCGCCGCCTCCGGCCTCCCCGTCCTGAACTTCACCTGGGATCCGTCGATCAACGCGCTCCGGGCGGCGGTCGACGGCATCGGCTGACGCCGCCCGGCACGTCTCGGAAGCCACCGCCCTGTCGCACCCGACCCGGCGGGAGTCCCTCAGCAGCCGCTGCCGCATGTCAGAATGCCCCCAAACCTGGAGCAGAGCTGCAGAACGGGCGAGCCGATGACGACAGGCAGGGCGGCCGAGCTGCTGCGTAGACCCGGGGGTCCGCAGCGGGCCACATTCCTGGAACTCTTCTTCGACCTGGTGTTCGTGCTCGCGCTCGCCCTGCTCTCCCGCAGCCTGGGCGAGGATCTCGGGTGGAGCGGCGCCTTCCGGGCACTGGTGCTGATGGGCGCCATGTGGTGGGTCTGGTCGAGCACCGCGTGGCTGACCGACCGGACCGACCCGCAACGACCGGTCATCCAGGCGCTGGTCATCGCGACCATGGTCGGCAGCCTGGTCATGGCGGCCGCGGTCCCCGAGGCGTTCGGCGACACCGGCCTGATCTTCGCGGGCGCTTACGTCGCCGTCCAGCTCAGCCGCGGGATCGTCCTCACCGCCGTGCTGCGCGGCCACGAGCTGCAACGCAACGCCATGCGCGGGCTGTTCTGGTACGGCCTGTCGGCGCTGCCGTGGATCGCGGGGGCGCTGGTGCACGGCACGGCGCGGGGCGCGCTCTGGGCACTCGCGGTGGTCCTCGACCACACGGCCGGCAGAATCGGCTTCCCCACCCCCGGCGCGGGGCGTATCCCCGGCCGTGACCTGGTCATCTCCGGCGAGCACCTGTCCGAGCGCTACCGGCAGTTCTTCATCATCGCCCTCGGCGAGCTGATCCTGGTCACCGGACTGGCCCTGAACGACAGCGGCTTCGCACCCGCCGGGGCTGCCGCGTTCGCCGTGTCGATCACCACCACCGTGCTGCTGTGGCGGATCTACATCTACCGCGCCGGCGAGGTCCTGGCGGAGGCGATCGTCGCGTCCGCCGACCCGGTCCGCCTCGCCCGGTCGGCGTCCTACACCCACCTGACCATGGTCGCCGGCGTGGTCGTCACCGCCGTCGGCGGTGAACTCGTCATCGCGCATCCGCTGGGACACACTCCGCCGGCCTGGATCGCCGTCCTCCTCGGCGGACCCGCGCTGTACCTGGCCGGGCGCGCCCGCTTCGAACACGCGGTGTTCGGCCGGGTGTCCCGATCCCGCCCGATCGGCGTGCTCGCGCTGGCCGTCCTGGCACCGGCGATGCTCCTCGTGCCGCCGGTCGTGGTCGCGGCCGCCGCCGCCGTCGTGCTGACCGGGATCGCCCTGTCGGACGCGCACCGTGCCCGCGGACTACCACCCGAGCCGCCGTCACCGCCGGACTAGCCGTCGGCGCCGGATACGGCGCTTCGGCCGCTCGTCGTGGAGGTGGCGCGTCGTTGTGCCAACAGTGGATGGCCGGGTGGAAGCACCCGCGAAGGCGTGGGAGCGGAGAGATTCGAACTCACTCAGCGCGAACGCACCGGCTTTACAGGCCGGCCCACCTCACCGTCGGTGGCGCGCTCCCTCGGCCGAAGGCCGGTGCCCGCGGAAGGTGTCGAACCTCCGACCCCCTGGATGTGAACCAGGTGCTCTTCCGTTGAGCTACGCGGGCGTACGCGGAAGGGGTGGGATTCGAACCGACGAGCCCCCTCCATCGCTCCGGCGACTGGACTCGAACCAGTACCTGTACGGATCAACAATCCGCTGCCCTACCGTTTGGGCGACGCCGGAATGGTCGCGCGTGCGGGACTCGAACCCGCTTCACCAGCGTGAAAGGCTGGGGGCCTACCCATGACCGAACGCGCGTCCGTGTGCCCCGAGCTGGTGTCGAACCAGCGGCCTTCGGCTTGTCGAGCCGACGCTCTCCCGCTGAGCTACCGGGGCGAGGCGGGATGTCCGGCCCACGACCGACGGCCGGGCGGCGTGGACCACGACTTCGTGCCTCCGGGGAATTCCGACATCCCGACCCGCCGGTTAAGAGCCGGCTGCTCTTCCTCTGAGCTACGGAGGCGTGCGGTGAGGGAGGGAGCCGGACGCCGCCGACCGCGCCTCGTCTCGATGCGTGCCCCCGGCGCGATTCGAACGCGCGACCCCTGGATTCGTAATCCAGTGCTCTGTCCGCTGAGCCACGGGGGCATGGTGTCGTCGGGCGGGCCCGAACCGCCCCTTCCTCATCAGGGAAGCGCTCTGACCAGCTGAGCTACGACGACCTGGCGGCTCGGCCACCTCTGCGTGCGCGCCCCGTGCCGGGATCGAACCGGCGACCCTCCGCTCGACAGGCGGATGCTCTCCCACTGAGCCAACGGGACCTGGTGGAGTCGGGCGGAGTCGAACCGCCGGCCTCTTCGGTGCGAACGAAGCGCTGCTACCACCTGAGCTACGACCCCATGCGTACCCGGAGCGCGATTCGAACGCGCACTGTCCCCGCCCTGAACGGGGTGCCTCCTGCCGTTGGGCTACCCGGGCATGTACTGCGTGCCGACGCCCGGCCTCGAACCGGGGGCCTCTCCGTCATGAGCGGAGCGCTCTGGCCATCTGAGCTACGTCGGCGCGGTGCCCTCGGCGCGAGTCGAACGCGCACTGGCGACGTCCTCAACGTCGGGCCTCTGCCGTTGGGCTACGAGGGCGTGGCGCTCCCGGGCCAGGATTCGAACCCAGCTCTCCGCATCCAGAGTGCGGCGTCTTGCCGACTAGACGACCCGGGAAGGGTGGCCGGCGGGTCGCGGTCCCGCCGGCCGGTTCAGCGCTGCTTTCTGCGAGCGGCCGGCGGGCATCGAACCCGCTTTTTCGATTTGGACGACCGACGTGTCCGCCGAGTTCACCACGACCGCATGGCATATTCCTGCGTAGGCCGTACGGGACTCGAACCCGTAACCGTCCGGCTGAGAACCGGATGAGCTGCCAATTGCTCCAACGGCCCGTGGAAAACCCTCCCCGGTTGCCGGGAGGGCATCAGAATGTGGAGAAGAGGGGAATCGAACCCCTGACCTCCGCCCTGCCGAGGCGGCGCTCTACCAGCTGAGCTACAACCCCATGGTCCGGGACCAGCGAGTCGAACGCTGTTTCTCCCGCTCCCAAAGCGGGCGGGTTACCGTCTCCCTCGTCCCGGAGGGTATCGCCCCCGGCCGGCCCGTGCGGGCGCCGGCCGGGGTCTTTCCATGCCATCCACTGTGGAGTTGAGAACCAACGACGCCTCCGGCCGGGGCCGGGACGAAAGCAGGGGCGACAGGATTCGAACCTGCGACCTTCGGTTTTGGAGACCGGTGCTCTACCAGTTGAGCTACGCCCCTATGCGGTTGTCCGGGTAACGAAAAAGCCGCCCTGTCCCGGTCGGGGTGGGCGGCTTGTCAGCTTCCGCTGGCGCTATTCGCGCCGCCACCCCGGCTTCCAGTTCTGCTCGCTCGCGCACAGATCGTGGGCTCGCCCGATCGCACGCAGCACGACACCGCCGCGCGGCATGAGCCGCATGGTTTCGGTGGAGACGTACTGCCGCACGGGAAACTCCCTGGTTCGATCCGGTTGACCTTGCCGTTTTACGATAAGGCCGACGTCCGCGGAAGGCAAAGGATATTCGGTACGCGCATATCTGCTGTGGCTGCCATCAGGATCCACCCGCTCGGGTTGTCAGCGGCGGACCCGGTAGCGCAGGTGAAGCACCCGGCTGCCCTGCACCACCTCGTCCGGCCCTTCCAACAGGTGCTGCGCGTCCACCGACCCGAAGAAGCGTTTGCCGGACCCGAACACGACGGGTACGACGTCCATGCGTACCTCGTCGACGAAGCCCGCGGCGAGCACCTGGCCACCGACGTCACCGGCGGCGACCTCGACCGTGCGCTCCCCCGCCAGCTCCTGCGCCCTGGCCACGGCCGCCTCCACGCCGTCGACGAAGTGGAACGGCGCGTCGGGGTCCCAGCCCTCGGGCGCCGGCCGGTGCGTCACGACGACCACGTGGTCGATCCCGCCCGGAGGCTTCCCGTCCCAGCCGTCCGTCAGGTCGAAGACGTGCCGGCCGACGACCGTCACCCCGATCCGGTCCCAGTACGGCCGGGTGTAGTCGTAGGACGTCTGCGACACCGTCAGCCCGCCGCCGGCGTCCAACGGGACGTCACCACTGGTCAGCCACTCGAACAGCGGCCCGGGCTGGTCGTTCTCGTCCGCGACGAAGCCGTCGACCGACACCGAGCTGTACATGACGACTGTGCCCACGGGGGTCTCCTCTGCTCGGGGACGCCTCAAGCTAGCGTGTCGAGGGCTGCCGCTCTTGTAGGAAATCAATCGGCCGGCAGCGGCCAGCCGTCCAGCACGTGACCGGGATGTTCGCGCAGGAACCGCCGCCGGACCTCGACGTACCGGGTCGGCGTGAGCCCGGTGAACGCCCGGAACTCGTGGCCGAAGTGGGCCTGGTCGAAGTAGCCGGCGCGACCGGCGAGGTCGCCCCAGTCGACCGGTTCGGCGGGGTCGATCGAGAACACGGCGGTGGCGAAACGGTGGGCGCGGGCCAGCCGCTTCGGCGTGACGCCGACGAGGTGCTTGAACCGCTGCGCCAGATGGGTGCTGCTGACCCCGGCTGCCACGCTCAGGTCGCCGATGGCGACCGCTCCGCCGGCCGCGGCGATGACGCCGCTCGTCCGGCGCACCAGCCCCAGCCCGGCGGTCTCGCCCAGCCGTCGCGTCAGCTCCTCCTCGAGCAGCGTCAGCATCTGCTGCGGCCGGGCCGCCGTGGCCAGCCGGTCTCGCAGCTCCGCGACGGCGGGCCGACCCCAGACCTGCTCGATCGTCACCGGCCGGTCGCACAGCTCGACGGCGGGCATCGGCAGGAACGGCGCCAACCCCCACGGCTTGACGTGCGCGCCGACGGACCGGGTCCGCGGCGGATAGCTGAACTCCAGCGCCCGGGTGGGCGTGGTGACCACGCAGCCGTCGGCGTACTCGGCCGCGCCGAGGTCGGCGCCGGCGCGGATGCGGAACGGCGCACCGAGGTTGACGATGAGCAACGCCGCCGGCATCGGCGGCAGTGTCAACCGGGCGTACGGCGGCGCACCCTCCAGGTAGTAGAGGTCGTCGATCAGCCCGTCCAGCGGCGGTCGCGGCACTCGGGACACGTACTCCACGCCCACAGCATCGCCGACATCGCGCGCCGGGGCGGTCCAGCCGCGCCGCCGCCGGGGCACGTCGTCGCGGGCCGCGGACGGTCGTTCACGCCTCGGCGAGGGTGACCCGGACGGCGAGCAGGTCCCCGGCGGCGTCGCGATCGACCTGGACCGGGAAGACCCCGTCACCCCAGCTGGTCATCGCGAACAGGATCTGCGCGTCGCCGAGGGCCAGGGTCCCGCTCTCCGTGTCGCTGGCCCGCACCTGGCGCATCACCTCCCAGTGGTGTGAGTGCGGCCGGAAGTCCACGGCCAGCTTGCGACCGGGCTCGGCGTCGCGCCAGGCCTGCACGGTCGTCGCCCGCCGCAGGGCCGAGCGCAGCGGCAGGTCCGTCCAGCCGTAGCTCCCCTCGTCACCCGGTGCGGCCAGCGGTTCGGCGGTGAACTCCCGGGCCGCCGTCGGGGCGTCGACACCCCAGAACGCGACGTCGGCGAGACCGTCCAACGGCTCCTCGTGGCGCCACGACGCGAGTGCGTCGGCGTCGGCGAAGGCCAGCCGAGCCGCGTCGACACCCACCATGCCCACGTCGACAGTGGTGGCGACGGGCGCGTCACGGACCCGGACGATGATCTGGGACCAGCCGTCCCACGGCCCGTCGGAACGTTCCGCCTGCACCGCGACGGTCCCGGCGGGAAGACCGTCCACCGCCACCGCGGGCATCCCGAAGACCCTGAACCCCGGCTGGCGTTCCACCGCGCACCGCCGCGCCCGCTCCCGGTGCGGCACCTGCTGTTGCGCGCGCTCCACCGCAGCCGTCCACCCGTGCTCCCGGCAGTGATCGCCGAACCGTTGCGCCCAGCTGTCGCCGTGTGAGGCGGGAATGTCGTAGTGGTACCGCCCGGGCCGTACCGGGAACGACGCTCCCGCCGGCTCGGCGTCCGGGCCGACCACCGCGTAGTCGGCGGAACCGGCGACCTCAGCCAGCAGGTCCGGATCCTCGAATCCCAGACCGCGCGGGTCGAGCTCGTTCGGCGGCCTGCTTCCCGACCACATGCCCAGCATCCCGCCGTCGATGATGACGAGTTGGCCGGACGGGCACCGAACCTCGCCGAGCGTGACAATCTCTCCCATGGCGCGGCAGTCTATGCAGCCGCCGGCACGAGCAGGGGCGACTGAGCGCGCTACTCGCCGAGCGGCCCAGCGGCGAGCTCGGCTACGACGTCGAGATGCCCGAGGTGACGGGCGTACTCCTGCACGAGGTGGAACAACACGCGTTCCAGCGTCGCCGGCGCCGCCTCGTCCCACCTCGGGCCGGGAGCGCCCACCGTCGTCAGGTCGTTGTTCGCGACCACGGAGGCGGTGTGTGCGCCCTGGGCGCGGAGCGACGCCGTCAGGCTGTCGCGTGTCTCGTCGGGCGCCACGTGCCACCGGTCCCCGCGCCGGTCGCCCCAGGGTTCGGCGATCTGGGTGCCCTCGAAGCCCCACTCGATCCAGCGAAGCTCGACGTAGCGCAAGTGTTTGAGCAGTTCGAGGGGGGTCCACCCGGAGGGAAGCCGGCTGCGCCGCACCTCGTCGTCGGGTAGTGCGTCCACCTTGGACAGGAGGGTCTCCCGGAAGAAGTCCAGGTATCCCAGGAAGACCTCGTCGCGTCCCGATGCGGGAGTCGTCGGTGCGGGAAAGGGCATCGCCATGTCGCCATTGTCCGCGTGCCGCGCCTCCGGTGTCGGCGGAGCCGTGGACGATCGCGCCCGTGGCAACTTCCAGGATGCTCACCGCAGCCACCCCAGGAAGCGGCGGTGCAGCAGCCCGGCCGGCATCCAGTGCAGGTCCTGCGCCGCCCGGGCCAACTGCGCACCCATGTACAACGCCAGCGACACCCGCGCGCCCGCGAACTCCGCCCGCAGTTCCCGCCGCCGCGTCTCGCACGGCCAGGGAGCCGCGCACCCACCACAACTCCACACCGGCAGGACCGGCCCGTGGGTGCTCACCCGCGACCTCCGAGCAGGGTCGCGGTGAGCAGCCGCGCCTGCCGGCTGGTCACCCACTCCATCTGCCAGCCCGGGTACGACGTGAGCCGCCCCCACCACACCCGGCAGCCCACGCACATCCCGTCCAGACCCCGCACGTGTACGCGCCGGATGCGCTGCTCCTGACCCCTCACCGCTCCTCCCCCGGCCAGTGCGCGACACCGATCGGAACGCGGTGCCGGACCCGACACGGCAGTTCGTCGCCACAGCGGCACACCCACCGCCACCGCCGCCACGACCACGCCGGCCGATGCCGTCGCGCGAGGGTCAACGCGGTTGCCGAGAGGTACTCGTCGTACGAGACGCGCCGAGGCGGCGACTTGGAGGGGTCCTCTCCGGCCCCCGGATACTGCTTTCCGCCTCGCGCCTGGATCAGCAACCGCCGGCGGGCGGCCTCCTGCTCCATCGTCTGGATACGCTGGCCGAGACCGGCGACGACCAGCTGCGACGGAATGAATCGGTTGAGGATCAGCCGCAGGAATCCACCGTCCGCTGTCATGTGTCCGGCCCCTCCGTCTTCGGGGCACGGAGGGACACTTGCTCATGTGCCTCGTCCGCGCCCGGATGCAGTGAGGTCCAGCGTCATGCCGAGCGCGGCGGCGATCCAGAAGGTGAGTGTCCGCTAACCAGGTGTGCTGTCCGCTGGTGGCAGGCGTCCGGGGGCATACTCCACGCAGAGGTCACGCAACGTCGCGGTTCCGGTGCCCCCGACTGCTCCACCTTCGACAGCAGTTCCGCGGCACGCCACCAGTTCGACGGCACCACCCGCCCGGACGCCACAGCCTGCGCCCCGACAGCGACCGCCTCGTCGGGCTGACCCGCGGCGACCAGGGCAAGGCCGAGGTCGAGACGGGCCGACGCGGACCGGCGCGGCCGCGCTCCCCCGTCGCCGGCCGGGTCGAGGTCGGCCAGTACCGCCCGCGCCACCTGCTCGGCGCCCGGATCACCGGCCCAGGCCAACGTCGTCGCGGCGTACGCGGCGGCCTTGGCCGGGTCGTAGCGGTAGTGATGCTCGGCTCGCTCAGGAACGGGCAGGTTCGCTGTCAGCCGCTCCACCCGGTCCAAGGTTCGCCGGGTTGCGCCGACGTCCCCGATCCGCGCCCACGCACGAGCTTCCTGAGCGGTCGCCTGGATCCTGGCAGAGCTGCCCTGCGGAGCGACCCGCTGAGCTTGACGGGAAAGTTCGAGTGCCGTCCTGAAGTCACCTTGGGTCAACACGTCCCAGGCTCGGGTTTCCAGACACCACGCCTGGATCTCGCTGTGCTCCGCGTGTTCGGCAAGATCGCGAGCGGCGCGCAGATGGGCAGCCGCAGCATTCCGCTGGCGCAGGTCGATGTGAACGGTGGCGCGCAGCACTGCCAACCAGCCGCCGGCAACCAGCAGCCGTCGTTGTTGAGCAAGCGTTACTCGTCCATCCAGCAGCCGAACCACGTAGGCGAGGTGCCGCCGCACCAAGGGCAGAAGATCAGCCGGTGCCAGCGTCGGATAGGAGCTGGCGAGGTCGTCGACGCTTTGCTCGATCCGTTCGAGCACGTCTGTGCTGACATCACTGGCGGCAATTCTCGCCCTCAGCTCGCCGGCCTCGGCCGCGTGGTCGACGGGCGCATCGACCAATCGAGCAAGCACGCCCCCCGCTTCGAGAAGCTGGTCCAGGTGCCTCGCCGTGTCGGCTGTCGGGGCCTTGAGACCCGCCTCCAACTCGTGCAGATGACTCTTGCTCCGGTGGGCGAGCTGCCCGAGGGCCCGAAGCGACAGACCACGCCGTTCCCGGAACTCACGCAGAACTGCGCCGAAGCGCGGATCGACGGACGAGGCCATGGCGCCGCTCCAAGCTCAAGGGGCCGAACAAATTCACCCGGCCACCACCCCTGTCGACGGTACCGCGACTCGTCGCACGTTCGATGACCCCACGGGTCGGCGGGCTCCATGCCGCCGCCATCGACCGGTCCCGACCCTCAGGGGCGGGCGGCGAGCATGCGCCGCAGCGCGGTCCGGACGGACTCGGCCGGGCGGCCGATCAGCGTCTCCAGCGTGGGATCGGTGACCATGAACTCGCCACGTCGCGCCGCCCGGAACATGCCGAGGTTGAACTCGGCGGCGGCGCGCGGCATGCCCCGAGAGACCGCCGCCCGTACCCATTCCTCGTCGTCCACGACGACGCGGGCCACCTCCCGGCCGGTGACCTCGCTCGCGACGGCGGCGACCGCCGCGAAGTCGAGCGTCGACGGGGCCGTCAGCGGCGCGGTGGGGCCGGCCACGACGGAGTCGTCGGTGAGCAGGACGGCGGCCGCCGCCGCGAGGTCGTCGTGGCCGGTCCAGGAGACGGGCCCGTCGGCCGGGAGGGCCAGTCGGCCGGTGGCCTGCGCCTCGTCGAGGTGATAGCGGAGGGTGCTGGAGTAGAAGCCGTTGCGCAGGGCGACGTGGGGGATGCCGGTGGCGGCCAGGTGCTCCTCGGTGCGCGCGTGGGTGATCATCGGCGGGAACAGCGAGTCGGTCGACGCGCCCTGGTGGCTGGTGTAGAGGACGCGCTGCGCTCCGGCCGCCGTCGCGGCGTCGATCGCGGCGATGTTGGCCCCGGTCGCGGCGGCTCCCCGGATCGCGGCGCTGACGATCAGGACCTGGTCAGCGCCCTCGAAGGCGTCCGCGAGGGTGGCCGGGTCGGTGAAGTCGCCGCGGCGCACCCGGACGCCGCGGGCCTGCAGCGCGGAGGCCTTCGCGACGTCGGTGACGCTGACCCCGACGGCGGCGGCCGGAACCCGTCGCAGGACCTCCGCCACGATCCGTGAGCCCAGGTGGCCGGTGGCGCCGGTGATGACGATCATGTTTGCTCCCAGGAGAGGTTTCCGTTGCTAACGCTGGTGACGGTAGCAGAGATAACCTCAGCGCTAACAGGTCGCTGTTACCATTGGTACGTGGAGCTTGCCGAGAGGACCGACGCCCGGTCCCGGATCGTCACCGCGGCCGCACGGATCCTGCGGGAGCAGGGCGCCCGCGCCGTGACCACGCGCGCCGTCGCGCAGGCGGCGCAGGTGCAGGCGCCGACCATCTACCGCCTGTTCGGCGACAAGGACGGCCTGATCGATGCCGTGGCCGAACACGTGATGGCCACCTGGGCGGCGGCGAAGGCGACCGGCGGGCCGCACCCCGACCCGGTGGTCGACCTGCGCGCGGGCTGGCGGGCACAGATCGAGTTCGGGCTGGCCAACCCCTGGCTGTACGAGCTGATGACCAGCCCCGCGCGGGCGGAGCAGTCCCCGGCCACCACGGAAGGCATCGAGGTGCTGCGCGCGAAGGTGCACCGGCTCGCCGCAGCCGGGCTGCTGCGCGTGGACGAGCCGCGAGCGGTCGCGATGATCCACGCAGCGGGCACCGGCACCGTACGCGCACTGCTCGGCATGCCAGCGGACCGACGCGACCTCGGCCTGGCCGACCAGATGTTCGACGCCGTCGCCGCCGGCATCCTGACCACCGCCCCGGCGGCTCCGGCGAACGACGTGGGCGCCATCGCGGTCACCTTCGCCACCGCGCTACCCGGCCTGCCCGGCCTCACCGACGCCGAGCGGGCGTTGATGGGCGAGTGGCTCACCAGGGCTCTGACGACACTCCACCAGGGACAGCCCCGAGCCAGCTGACCGGGCGCTCGATCACGGCATTGACTCGGGGCCGGGAAGGCGCAAGCCTATGGAAGCGCTCCCATCGTCGAGCTTCTATTCGCGTGAGGGAAGGAATGCTCGTGCGTCCCACCACCGCACTGCTCCCGGTCGTGCTGGCCACAGCCCTCGGCGGCCTGGCCCTGCCGGAGCCCGCCCTGGCCGCGGCCGGCCCGGCACTGGCCGTCGACACCACCGCCAACCGGCACCCGATCAGTCCGTACGTCTACGGCATGAACTTCGCCGACGAGGCCCTCGCCCGGGAGCTGCGGCTGCCGGTGCACCGGTACGGCGGCAACGCCACCACCCGCTACAACTTCCGCAACGACACCACCAACCGGGCCTCGGACTGGTACTTCGAGAACATCCCGAACGACAACCCGGACCCGGGCAGCCTGCCCAGGGGCTCGGAGAGCGACCGGTTCGTGCAGCGGAACAAGGCCACCGGCGCCGCCACGGTCATGACGGTGCCGATGCTCGGGTGGATCGCCAAGGACCGGGCGAAGGCGTGCGGCTTCAGCGTGGCCACATACGGTCCGCAGCAGTCCACCGACCCCTGGGCGCCGGACTGCGGCAACGGCAGGAAGCCCGACGGGAGCCTGGTCACCGGCAACGACCCGGAGGACACCAGCGTCGCGGTCGGTCCGGAGTACGCCACCGACTTCGTCAACCACCTCAAGGGGCAGTTCGGCGCCGCCGCCGACGGCGGCGTCCAGTTCTACAACCTGGACAACGAGCCGGACCTGTGGCACTCCACCCACCGCGACGTCCGCCCGACGGGCCTGGGCTACGACGAGCTGCGCGACCGCACCTACGCGTACGCCGCCGCGATCAAGGCCGCCGACCCCGGCGCGAAGACGCTCGGTCCCGTCGGCTGGGGCCTGAACTCGATCTTCTACTCGGGGCTGGACCAGGACACCTGCTCGCGCACCGGATGCTGGTCGAACCCGCCGGACAAGGCCGCGCACGGCGGCCAGGACCTCGGCCCGTGGTACCTGGACCGGATGCGCGAGTACGAGCAGCAGCACGGCACCCGGATCCTCGACTACTTCGACATTCACCTCTACCCGCAGCAGTCGGGTGTGTTCGGTGACACCGCCGGCGACGCCGACACCCAGGCGCTGCGGCTGCGCTCGACCCGCCAGCTCTGGGACCCGACGTACGTGGACGAGAGTTGGATCAACCAGCCGGTCCGCTTCATCCCCCGGATGCGGGAACTGGTCGACCAGCACTACCCGGGCACGAAGATCGCGATGACCGAGTACAACTGGGGCGGCCACGGGTCGCTCAACGGCGCGCTGGCCCAGGCCGACGTGCTCGGCATCTTCGGCCGCGAAGGGCTCGACCTGGCCACCCTCTGGACCGCACCGGGGGCCGACCAGCCGGTGGCCAACGCCTTCCGCATCTACCGCGACTACGACGGCAAGGGCGGCGCGTTCGGTGAGACCTCCGTCAAGGCGACCAGCGCCGACCAGGGCAAGCTGGCCGTGTACGCCGCCGAGCGCGCCGCCGACAAGGCACTGACCCTGGTCGTGGTCAACAAGACCGGCGACGACCTGACGAGCCCGCTCACGCTCACCGGTGTCTCCGCCGACACCGCCCAGGTCTACCGCTACAGCGGGGCGAACCTCGCCGGCGTCGTCCGGGAGGCCGACCAGCCGGTGACCGCCGGCGGCCTCACCGCCACCTTCCCGGCCAACTCGATCACCCACCTGGTGCTGCCGCGCGGCACCACGCCCGGCGACACCACGGCGCCGACCGCCCCCGGCAGGCCGACCGCCGGCACGGTCACCGCCGACAGCGTCGCACTGACCTGGACGCCGTCCACCGACGACACCGGCGTGACCGGCTACGACGTGCACCGGGTCGACGCCACCGGCACGGTGAAGGTGGGCAGCGCCACCGGCACCTCGTACACCGTGAGCGGGTTGACCGCGGACACCTCGTACACCTTCGTGGTCACCGCGCGTGACGCGGCGGGCAACGTCTCGACGGCCTCGCCCGGCCTGACCGTGCGGACCGCGCCCACCGCCCCGACCGGCCGCTGCACGGTCGGCTGGACGGCGAACAGCTGGCCCGGCGGCTTCACCGCCACCGTCACCATCAGAAACACCGGCGCCACCGCCATCGACGGCTGGAAACTCGCCTTCGACTTCCCCACCGCCGGCCAGAAGATCGGCCAGGGCTGGTCGGCCACCTGGAAACAGAACGGCACCAGCGTCACCGCCGAGAGCATGACCTGGAACGGCAGGCTCGCCCCCGGCGCCATCACCAGCATCGGCGTCAACGGCACTTGGAGCGGCACCAACCCGGCGCCCGCCGCCTTCACCCTCAACGGTCAACGGTGCGGCTGACCTGAAACGACTCTGCTCCGCCGGCCGGACCGGCGGAGCAGAGTCGGACAGGTCCAGCGCCCCGGCCGCGAGCACCCCGGGAGCGGCCGGCGGAGATCGACATCGACTGCTGCGTCCACGATCGCGTGAACCGCGTTAGCGCCGCTCACGGCCCGGGTAGGACAGGTTGATGACGACCGACCAGGCGAAGCAGGAGCTGCGGGAGCTGATCGAGGAGCGCGTGGCGGCAGTGGCGCGCCGCGACGCCGAGACGCTTGCCGCCCACCAGGCCGCGGACGTGCTCGCCTTCAACGTCCTGCCCCCGCTGCGACTACGAGGTGCCGACCAGGTGGCACCCCAGACCCGGGCGTGGTTCGACGCGTACGCCGACGGCCCGGGCTACGAGGTCCGGGACCTCCAGGTCGACGCCGACGGCGACCTCGGCTACTGCGCCTTCCTCTACCACGTCACGGGACGGTTGCGGTCGGGCATGGACGTCTCCATGTGGGTACGCGCCACGCTCGTGTGCCGCAGGCGCGACGGGCGGTGGGTCGTCGTCCACGACCACGAGTCGATTCCGTGGGACCCGGAGACAGGTCAGGGTCTGGCCGGCCTCGATCCCGACGCGTGACGACGCGCCCGGCACCCTGTCATCGGCCCAACCGCCAGGTCGCGGCCGAGACCCACCAGACCGGTACGCATGCCCGACCACCGGGGTGGGCACGGGCCGGTGCGACACGCGGTGCGGCACTATCGTGACCCGATGACGACCGACAGGTGGGCCCGGTGGTTGTCGGCGCGCCGAGACGGCGGCGACGCCACCCTGCGCGCCCGGCACGCCACCGACCTCGCCGGGTTCCGCGACGGCGTTCTCGACCGGGCCGATCTGAAGCCCGACGACGTCCTCCTCGATGTCGGATGTGGTACCGGACTGATCGGGTTCGGTGCGCTCGACCGTCTCGGCCCGGACGGCCGGGTCATCTTCAGCGACGTCTCGCCGGACCTGCTCGACCAGTGCCGGCGGACCGCCGACGGCGACGAGCGGTGCCGCTTCGTCCGGGCGCCGGCCGAAGACCTCGCCGGCGTCGCCGACGCCTCCGTCGACGTCGTCACCACCCGGTCGGCGCTCATCTACTCCGATCGCAAGGCCACCGCGTTCGCGGAGTTCTCCCGGGTGCTACGGCCGGGCGGAAGGCTCTCGCTCTTCGAGCCGATCAACCGCTTTGCGCTTGAGCACCGCCCGGAGGATCTGTTCGGCTGGGGTGGCACGCCGGTCGACGACCTGGTGGCCAAGGTCAGCGACGTCTACCGGGGCCGAACCGAAGCTGCCGAGCGGCCGATGGTCGACTTCGACGAACGCGACCTCATGGCCTGGGCGGAGGCTTCGGGTTTCGAGGCGATCGAACTGGACTACCGTGCCCAGCTCGACGCTCCCGCCGAGCCGATCAGCGACTGGGAGGCGCTCAAGCGGACGGCCCCCAACCCCCTGGCCCCGACGTACGGCGAGGCCATTGCCGCCGCGCTGACCGACGACGAGCGCGAGCGCCTCGACGCGTGCATGACCGCCCTGGCGGCGGCCGGCACGCCGATGCGGCGCACGGCGGCCACGGCGTTCCTCCGCGCACGGCGTCCCGACCGGAACCGCTGAGACATCTCGCGTGTCGCGCGCCCGACGGTGACCGCCGCATGAGCCTGGTGTCGGCGTTCGTACCGATCTGGGTCCTCACCGCGATCGGCTGGGCGGCCTGTCGGTGGGGCCTGCTGGGCGCGGCGGCCGCGTCGGTGCTCGGCCGGTTCGTGTTCCATCTGGCGATGCCGTCCGCCCTGTTCCTGGCGCTGTCCCGGATGCCGCTCTCCGGGTTCGCCAACCGCTCGCTGCTCGCTTTCGCGGTGAGCACGGTCGCGGTCGTCGGGCTGGGGTGGGTCGGCGCGAGCCGGCTGTTC
Source organism: Micromonospora sp. WMMA1996 (assembly GCF_002573675.1). Classification (NCBI taxonomy): domain Bacteria; kingdom Bacillati; phylum Actinomycetota; class Actinomycetes; order Micromonosporales; family Micromonosporaceae; genus Micromonospora; species Micromonospora sp. WMMA1996. The sequence continues at coordinate 3,652,562 of NZ_PDHU01000001.1, forward strand.
GATCGCACGCCCGGCGAACGGCCGCTCTGGGGCATGGCCGCCGGGTACGTGAACTCGGCGAACCTCGGCATCCCGATCGCCACGCAGGTTGTCGGCAGTGTGTCGTTCCTGGCGGAGGTGGTGCTGCTGCAGGTGCTGGTGGTGACGCCGGTGATCCTGGTCGCCCTGGACCGGCACAGCGACCCGGCCGGGCGGGTACGGGTCCGTCGTATCGCCTCCCTGCCGGTACGCAACCCGGTGATCCTGGCGTCGCTGCTCGGCGTCGTGTGCTCGGCTGCCGGCCTGCGCCTGCCGTCGGCGGCCGACGCGTCGCTGACCCTGCTGTCGGGCGCCGCGGTCCCGGCTGCCCTGGTCGCGCTCGGCGCGTCGCTGCACCTCCCGGCGGCGAGCCGAGCCGAGCCGGCCGAACCGGCCGAGCTGGCCGTGATCGCCGCGCTGAAGCTCGTCGCCCAGCCGGTCATCGCGTACGCGGCCGGACTGGCCCTGCACCTGTCCGCGCCACAGATGCTCGCCGTCGTGGTGTGCGCCGGCCTGCCGACAGCGCAGAACACGTTCATCTACAGCCAGGAGTACGGCGTCGGCGAGGCGGTGGCCAACCGGGCGGTGGTGGTGACCACGACGCTGTCGCTGGCCACCCTGGCCGCGGCGGCGTCAATGCTCGGATAGGTCCGTCAGCAGCCGTCCGGACGACGGAGCCGACCCGACCGTGGCGACCGCCTTGCCCCACGCCGGCCGGGACGGCAGGCTTGGCAGATGTCCGCCGTGATGGCAGGCCGCCGTCTGCCGACCCTCCGGCGCACCGTGACGCACCCGGCTGTCTGGTCGGTGCCGGCGATGGCGCTGCTGGTGTTCGTGGCGATGCCGTTCAACGACGGGTTCTACAGTTTCTGGGTCAACTACGACGCGCAGGGCGACGCACAGCAGTACGAGCTGCTCCACACCACGCGCATCTTCCGATACACCTCCGGCGTCCTGTGTGGGCAGGCGTTGGCGTTACTGGCCGGCGCCGCTCTCGCCGTCCGGAACACGCAGGCGAGGGCGCTGGTGGTGGCGGTCCCGCTCGCGGTGCTCCTGGCCGGGGTGGCCGTCGCGGTCGCGTACCCGCTCGCCCGGGCCCGCGAGGGCATCTTCTTCACGACCGGTGCGCTCGACGACCCGGTCCTGGTGCGGGTCCTCCTGAGCGAGGTGGCCGCGTACCCGCTCTACGCCGCCGCCGGCGTCGGCCTCGGCACGCTGCTCGGGGCGCGCCTGCGGCGATCCGCGACGCGCTGGCCGCTCGTGCTCCTGTTCCTGCTCGGCTGGTTCGTCGCCACCCTGACGGGGCTGCTGCAGGACGACCGGTTCGACGCGCCGTCCGGGCTGTTGTGGGTCGTCCCGCCGATCGCGGCCGGCACGGCAGTCGCACTGGCCGGACTGTCGACGGATGTCTGGGCCGTACCGCCCGTGGCGGTGGGCGACTGGGGGCGCGGCGCCGGCGTCGCGCTGCTGGTGAGCGCCGCCGCGTACGCCCTGGGGTTGAACCTGTTCGCCCGGTGGGCCCGTCGACGGGCGCCCGCGCGGACCGACCGGCTTCCGCCGGACCACTGACCCGCCAACCGGCTAGCCGGCCGGTGTCAGGGGCGCCGACGGGCGGCGTCGATGACGTCGGGGCGCAGGAGATGGCCGAATCCGGCGCGGTCGAGGCGGCTGACCAGTCCGCTGAAGCGGGATTTTTCGCCGGACGCGGCCAGGCGACGGTCGGACGGCGGCAGATCCGGATGTCGGATCCTCAGGGGCGCTCACCCCGCGAGCCGGCCGCACGCACTCCGGGTGCTCGGTAGTCCGGCCCGCGTGAAGACGAGCCGGCAGCTCCCGTTCGTCGAGTCCCAGAGTTGGTCGTTGGTCACCAGCGCCCGAACCAGCGCGCGTTGCGGTTCGGTAAGGGGCCGGTGCGGCGCGTACGGCTTGGGGAACGCGAATCGCACCAACGCACCCCAGCCGTCATCGAAGCCGGCCCAACTGTCCCGACCGGCCACCTGGCAGGCGGCCGTGGCGATCTCGTCGAAGTCGGCGGCGACGCGGATCGCCGCGGCGACGAGCGCGAACTGGTGCACTCCCGGAGGTGGTGGCCCAGCCAGCGCGGCCAGGATCAGCTCACGGGCACCCGGGGCGTCCTCGTGAGCCAGCGCGGCCCGCAGCCGGATCGCCGGGTCCGGGTCGGTGAGCCGGTCGCGGAGGTCGACGCCGAGCTGGCCGAGGCAGCGCAGCCACTCCGCCTGCGGCCCGGCGCCTCGTTCCGACCACTCCAGGACGAGCACCGCCAGTTCCTCGCGTCGGTCCGCGACGGACCGCAACCGCGCGATCGCCACGAGATTCTCCGCGCGGAGCAGCGCCCGGTCCGGCGGTGACGCCGCGAGCAGCGGAAGCACCACCGGGTACGCCTGGGCCACGGCATCGGCGAGATCCGGCAGTATCCCGGCGAAGTAGCGATTGTCAGCGAGGTCGGTCACGCTCGTAGCCGCATCGCCGAGGAACTCCAGAAGCGGTTCGATGGTGTCCGGGTGTGCTCGCCCCTCGGCCAGCAGCGCGGTCACGGCCCGAACCGTCGGCGCGGTCGCCGTCCTCGGGAAACCCTGATGCAGTACCGCGATGTCGAGGTGATCCAGCGCGGCCTGCCGGGCGTCGGCGTCACCGAACTCCAGCGCGGCCACGTGCCCCGGCGTGTCGGTCGCTCGGCCGTACGCGTGCCCGAGCCGACTCCAGTCAACCGTCATCGCCACGTCTTCCACAGGTCCCCGGCCGACCGGAAGCGGGTGCCCGGCTTTCGCCGGACACCCGGGTCGCCGGTGGACAGGCACCGCACCGTGCCGCTCACCGCTTGAGCGCCCAGCCGACCATATGGTGCAACAGAAGAGCGGATGCCACCGAACCCGAGGCGACGAGAAGGCCTGTGGGGTCGGGCCGCCAGCCACTGATCGTGGACAACACCAGTACGGAGATCACTGCGGCGGCGATCGCGGTCCAGACCAGCACGGCCGTGATCGGACGTCGCCGCTCCACCACCACGGTGCGACCCGCCAGTTTCTGGTGGACCCGCCATTGCTCGATGGCGGAGGCAGGCACCACACCGTGGATAGCCAGGAAGCCAACGCTGACAACACCGTGCCCCGACGATGTCGCGGGGCCGGTGGTGTGCCCGCCGCCGGGCCACTGCCGCGACAGGTAGACGGAGCGTTCGTGCTCGGCGGGGTGGCGTCGGCCGCGAGCCTTGGCGTCCCGCCGGCTCTGGTGCCACCGGGTCAGGTCAGCCAGCCAAGCCTGCCGGCTCGTGGCCAACGCTTCGGCCGCGGACGTGAGCTTGTCCGCGTCCTCCATCGGGCCGAACCGGTGCTCGAGATGGCTCAGGGTCGACGTGAACCCGAACGGCGCATACATCCCGAGGCATCGACGGAAAGCCGCAACGCGCCGAGCGAATGGCTGCGACTCGTCTCGAACTCGACGAAGCTCCCCGGCAAAGCTCACCACCGTACGGTACCGCTCCTCGGGTGATTCGCTGCCCGGTGAGCGCAACGCCGTGGCCACACCGAACACCTGCCGAACAGGCTCACCGGACCGGGGCGAGGGTGGCGGCCAACACCCGCCAGGTGCCGTCCTCACGCACCCACAGCCGGGTGTAGAGCAGCCGCGCGGACACCACGGCGCCGCCCTGCACCGCATCGACCACAGCGACCGTGCGGGTCACCCCGGTCTCACCGTCTTCCTGGACGTCGAGCGACTCCTCCACCAGGTTGGTGATGCGCAGGGCCCCCGAGCGGTAGCTCTCCAGGTCATCGTCCTTGGAGAAGATCGACCCGTCCGGTCCCGCAGCCACGACCCGGGGGTGCAGAAGCGCGTCGAGGGACTCGACATCGCCGCCGCGCTGAGCGGCTTGCAGCTGCCGTTCCGCAGCATGGAGATCCATCCAGCGATCCTCTCCAGCGCCCCGCGCCGGGACAAGCGGGTTCGCTCGCGGCAGAACGCCACCGCGTCATGATCGAACACGGCGCGTTCGCCACCACGGCGTGCGCGGCCGGTCGGCCGCCCGCCACCGGAGCGATTGAGCAGGTCACGGGCGGGGTAGTGGCCTTCCTCGCAGAAGATCAATCGGCGGCCGGTCCCGGTCCGCCCGGCGAGAGGACCACCACCGGTGCGGACGTGGGGGCGCGACGCCGTCGCGCGGTTGCGGGGCGACGGGATGACCGTGATCGAGCTGACCAGCGCCGCGGTGGTCGCCTGGATCGTGGCGGCGGTGGTGATCCGTCACCCGGACCCGTTCTTCGCCCCGACCGCCGCGCTCGTCGTGCTCGGCGAGTCCCGCGGGCGACGGCTGCGGCAGACCGTCGAGATCCTGCTCGCCGTGGCCGCCGCCGTACTCGCCGCGGAGCTGCTGGTGTACGCGCTGGGCCCGGGCACCGGCACGGTCCTGCTGGTGCTGGTGCTGACCACCACGACGCTCGTGGTGATCGGGGCCCGACGTGCCCTGGTCGTGCAGGCCAGCGTCTCGGCCATGTACCTGGTCGTGGTCGCCGCGCCCAGCGGGACGCTGATGCCGTTCCGCTTCGTCGACGCGCTCATCGGCGGCGCGGTGGCGCTGGCCGCCAGCCAGGTGATGGCCGCCCGTGACCCGCTGGAGCCGCTGGTGGCGCAGGCCCGGCGCAGCTACACCGACCTGGCCGACCTGCTCGACCAGGTAAACGCGGCGCTGCGGAGCTGCGACGAGGAAGCCGCCCGGGACGCGCTGGACCAGGCCCGGCAGGTGGACGACTGCGTCGCCCACCTGCAGTCCGCCGTGCTCGCCACCGGTGAGACGCTGCGGCTGGGACTGCGCCGCCGGCACCTGGGCAAGCTCGCCGACGTGGAGGCGACGCTGCGGCAGCTCGACTACGCCGCCCGCAACATCCGGGTGCTGGCGCGGGCCGGCGTGACCCTGACCCGCCGGCACACCGCCACGCCGCCGGAGCTGGCCGCCGCGATCGGCGCGCTGACCGCCGCCGTACGGTCGGCCGGGGAGGCCCTGGCCCGCGACCTCAGCGGCGCCGACGCGGACCGGCACGCGCAGCAGGCCGACGCGGCGGCCCTGGAGGCGGTCCGGATCGCCGCGCGCCTGCTGCGGACCGACCCGCCGCTGCCGGTCACCATGATCGTCGGGCAGATCCGGGCGACCGCGATCGACCTGCTGCGCGGCGTCGGCCACGACGACACGACGGTGCTGGACCGGGTGGACGAGGCGCTCGGTCTGAGCCGGGCGTGACACCCGGACGCTGGATCAGGCTGCCCCGGAGCCACCCTCGGTCAGGGCACTAGACCATGCGGCGCCGCACCCGCCACACCACCACCCCGATCAGGACCGCGGCGACGGCGACGAACAGGGCCGCCTCGATGAGCTGGAACGTCCAGAACCGGTCGGCCGGGTGGTAGACCCCGAACTGCTGGATGCCCCGCGCGTGCAGGAACTGGTTGAGGTTGGTGCCGGCCCGGTCGGCGGCCGCCTCCAGCTCGGCGTACTCGGTGCCGCTCAGCCTGCGCCCGGTCGCGTCCGCGTAGCCGTGGTCGATCGTCCAGTCGGCGAAGCTCGGCAGGTGCCCCGCCTGGTCCGGTGAACCGCCGACGGGGACCGGCTGCATGCTGGTCAGCGGTGTGGCGTACGCGGGACGGGCCAGCAGCGCCACCGACATCCGGGCGGCGAGGAACGCTCCGAGCGCGACGCCGAACGCGGGCAGGCTGCGCCGCAGGATCGCCCCGGCGGCGGTGGCGACGCCGAACGCGAACAGCGCGTACGCCACCGGGACGAGTCCCTCCAGGTCGAAGGCGTCGTACTGGAACCGCCCTTCCCACGCGTCGAACGGCTGACGGAACCAGGTGAGCACCGCGGTGAACATCCCGGTGAGCGCGACGGTGACGCCGGCCAGGGCCGCGAGCTTGGCCGCCAGCCAGCGCATCCGCGGCACGGCCTGCGTCCAGGCGAGCTGCCAGGTGCCGTCCTCCAGCTCGCGCGCGAGCAGCGGCGCACCGAGGAACGCGCCGATGACGACGGGGACCAGGTAGAACGCCGCCAGGAGGTTCTCGACGTAGCCGTACTCCTCGTCGAGCCGGCGGAAGGAGGCCGCGCAGGCGTCGTTGCCACCGGCCTGTCCCGCACACCGGGCGGGACCGCCGGGGAACAGGTCGTGGGCCTGCGTCCCGAGCACGAGCAGGGCGATGCCGAACACGCCGACGAGCAGGCCCAGGACGCAGACCTCGGTCCGGTGCTGGCGCCAGATCAACCACGTCATGCCGCCACCCCCGACGTGACCGGGGCGCTCGGCCCGGACGGCCGGCGCAGGTACGCCAGCACCAGGTCCTCCAGCGCGACCGGTCGGGCCTGCCACCCGGGCGCGGTCGGGAGCCCGCCGTCGCGTACCAGCAGGGTCGTGTGCCGGTCGCTGTGGACGGCCTCCACGACGGCGCCGGCCCGGTCGGGGTCGGTGGCCGTGCGCGGGCCGACGAGCAGCCGGTGCTCGGCGAGCAGGGTGTCGATGTCACCGGTGAGCGTGACCCGGCCCTGGTTGAGCACCACCAGGTGGTCGCAGACGCGCTCCAGCTCGTGCACGACGTGGGAGGAGAACAGGACGGTCACCCCGCCTTCGGCCACCGCGCCCATGAGGACCTGGAGGAACTCGTGCCGGGCCAGCGGGTCGAGGCTGGCCACCGGCTCGTCGAGGACGAGCAGGTCCGGCCGCTTCGCCAGGGCCAGGGCCAACGCGACCTGGGCCTGCTGCCCACCGGAGAGCGTGCCGGCCCGCCGGTCGAGCGGGATGCCCAGCTTCGCCAGCCGGCGCTCGGCCAGCCCCTGGTCGAACCGCAGGTTGCAGGCCCGGCCGAAGCGGAGCAGCTCGGCGACGGTGAAGCGCCTGTACAGCGGGTGGTCCTGGGCCAGGAACCCGACCCGGGACAGCGTCTGCGGGGTGCTGGCGGTGACGTCGTGGCCGAGGACCTCCACCGTGCCGGTGCTCGGCGCCAGCAGCCCGACGACCAGGCGCAGCAGCGTGGTCTTGCCCGCGCCGTTCGGCCCGACCAGGGCGATCACGCCACCCGCCGGCAGGTCCAGGGTGCAGTCGCGCAGCGCCCAGCCCTTCCGGTACCGCTTGCCCACGCCGTCGGTGCGCAGCGCGAACTCGGTCGCCGTCACGCCACGTCCTCATTCCTCGTCTGCTGGTGGACGGAGGTGAAGATCGCGTTGACCGCCTGTTCGTCGAGGCCGGCGGCGTAGGCGCGGCGCAGCCAGGCCGCCAGGCCACGGCGCAACGACGTGTACGTCGACGCCGGCATCGCGGCGGACTGCTGCTCGTTGACGAACGTGCCCTGGCCGGGCCGGCCGGTGACCAGGTTCTCCTGCTCCATCTGCCGGTAGGCCTTGGCGACGGTGTTCGGATTGATCGCCAGGTCCTCGACCACCTCGCGGATGAGCGGGAGGCGGTCACCGGGTTGGAGGAAGCCCAGCAGCACCGCCTGGCGGACCTGCTGGACGAGTTGCAGGTACGGCGGCACGCCGGAGTGGGTGTCGAGCCGGAAGACGAACACGGAACCCCCTACTGCTTTACTAGCACCATAGTAAAGCATCAAATGGCAGGCCGAGGGGAGGCAACGTACCCGCACCGCGGAGCAGGAGGGCCGAACCTGCGGCGCGCAACGAGTGGATCGGCGGATGCTGTCTGCCGGCCGGATCGGCAGGCCATACCCTTGACCATGAGCACGGCATCCTCCGGCACGTCAGACGCTCGGGCTCGACCGGTCCAAGCTCGTTGCTCGACTCGAAAGGCACACCATGCCCGGCACCACCGCACCCGTCACGTACCTCATCGTGGACGGGGAGAACATCGATGCCACTCTCGGCAACAGTGTTCTGGAGCGCCGGCCGGCCCCGGCGGAACGACCCCGGTGGGAGCGTCTGCGGGACTTCGCGCAGGACACCTGGCAGCAACCGGTGAAGGCGCTGTTCTTTCTCAACGCCTCGGGCGGCGGTCTGCCGATGCCCTTCGTCCGGGCCCTCCTGAGCTTGGACTACCGGCCCGTTCCGCTCGCGGGATCTCCGGATCAGAAGGTGGTGGACATCGGCATCCAGCGGACGTTGGAGGCCATCGCCCGGCGCTCGGGCAATGTGATGCTCGCCAGCCACGACGGCGACTTCCTGCCGCAGATCGACGATCTCCTACGAAGTGAGCACCAGGTCGCGGTCGTCGGATTCAAGGAATTCCTCAACGCCGGCTTCGCCGACCTGCCGGGCCTGCAGGTGTTCGACATCGAGGAGGACGCGGGCTGCTTCACCAACGTCCTTCCCCGGGTTCGCATCATCGACCTGGACAGCTTCGACCCGGAGCGCTTCCTGTAGGCCGGACAGCATCCGCGGACCCTTGACGGCTTACGCGCATTTGATGCAGAAGCGGGCGAACGGCCGGGCGGCGAGCCGTTCCTCGCCGATCGGCTGCCCGCATCGTTCGCAGACGCCGTAGGTCGCCGCGTCCACCCGACGCAGCGCGTCGTCGACGTCGGCGATCCGCTTCCGCGCCCCGGCCAGCAGCGCGGTCAACTGGGCGCGTTCGAAGCCGATGGTGGCGCCCTCCGGGTCGTGCTCGTCGTCGGCATTCGAATCCCGCGACGCCAGGAACAGCGCCTGCAGGTCCTGGGCCAGCGTCGCCGCCTCGGCCTCCGCCCTGGCGCGCAGCCGCAGCAGTTCATCCCGGACCATACGGGCAGCCTAACGGCCCCCGGCCCGCACATCGTCGGCGTCGGTGAGCAGTCGGGTGGCCAGGGCGCGTACCTCGTCCCTGAGTTCCTGCGGCCGGTCGATCGTGAACGGCCAGCCGAGCCCGGCGAGCATCTGTGCCGCCCCGTCGAGCCGTTCGGCCCGGGTGGTGAGGCGCACTCCGCCGGGCACCTCGGTCAGCGCGCCGACCGACGGCGGGATCCGTCGCCGCGCCTCCTCCAGGCTGGTGTGCAGGACCACGGAGATGTCGTGTGCGTACGGCACGGCCGCCAGACCGGCGAGTACCTGGGTGGTGGGATCGAAGCCGGCCGGGATGTCGAACCTGCCCTGGGTGGGGCGGGCCGTCCCGATCCGGTCGAGCCGGAACGTCCGCACGGCCCCGCGGTGGTGGTCGTGACCGGTGACGTACCACCGGCCGGCGTGGAAGACCAGCCCGTACGGGTCGAGCTGCCGCTCGCCGGACCGGCCGCGCCAGCTGGTGTAGGTGATGCTCACCGGTTGCTGGTGTCGGGCCGCTTCGGCGAGCACCAGCAGCACCTCGATGCCGGGCGGGGCGGACCTGCGGATCGGTGCGGTGAAGTCGACGGTGCCCAGCAGCGAATCGATCCGCCTGGCGAGGACGGCCGGCAGCACCCGGCGGATCTTCGCGGTCGCGCTCTCGGCGGCCGCGCCCTCCGTGGTGACCAGCCCGGCCCGGGTGGCGGCGACGAGCCCGAGCATGACGGCGACCGCCTCCTCGTCGGTGAGCATCAGGGGCGGCAGCTTGTATCCGGGCGCGAGCCGGTACCCGCCGTAGCGACCGCGCCGGGCCTCGACCGGGATGCCGAGGTCGGCGAGGTGCGCGGCGTAGCGGCGGACCGTGCGCTCGTCGACGCCCAGCCGGCCGGCCAGGTCAGCGACGGTGAAGCCGCCACCGGCCTGGAGGATCTCCAGCAACGCCAGCACCCGTGCGGTGGGCCGGGCCAAAGTTCGACTCCTCATCCGGGCGGAATCTGTCCGGTATTGATCGTAGCGTGGGACGCATGACGACATTCGTACTGGTTCCCGGGTTCTGGCTCGGCGCGTGGGCCTGGCGCCCGGTCGCCGCCGCCCTGCGTGGGCAGGGCCACGAGGTGTATCCGCTGAGCCTGACCGGCCTGGGCGAGCGCGCCCACCTGGCCCGCCCGGACACCGACCTCGACGTCCACGTCACCGACGTGGTCAACCTGCTGCGCTACGAGGACCTGCACGACGTGGTCCTCGTCGGGCACAGCTACGCCGGCGCGGTCGTGACGACCGCCGCCGCCGACCGCATGACCGACCGCATCGCCCAACTGGTCTTCGTCGACACCGGCCCGCTACCCGACGGGGCGACGAACGACGACTTCAACCCACCTCAGGAGCGTGACCGCAACGCGGCGCTGGTCGCCGAGCACGGCGACGGCTGGCGGCTGCCACCCCCGCCGTGGGCCGAACTGGCGGCGGCAGCAGATGTGGACGACTCGGTCGTCGCGCTGCTCGACGAGCGGTCGGTGGCCCAACCGTGGGCGACCGCCACCAGCCCGGTGCGGCTCACCGGGGCGTGGGAGAAGCTGCCCCGCCTCGGCGTGCTGTCGAGCTTCACCGCCGAGCAGGCACGCGGGATGGCCGCCGCCGTGCCGCTGTGCCGGCACATGGCCGGCGACTCGTGGCACTACGAGGAACTGCCGACGTGGCACTGGCCGATGCTCAGCCGACCGGCCGAGCTGGCCCAGATCCTGCACGGCGCCAGGCCGACGGCATAGCCGGCGCGTGTCGTCCCCCAGAAGGTTCCGGCCCGTGGCCACGAGACCCGAGCGGCGGGTTCGTGGCCACGGGCACGTGGGGTGCATCAGCCGCTGACGAGCTTGCTGGCTACTTGGTGGGATGGGTGGCGCCGTTGAACACCGGCGGGGCGTAGCCGGCGGGCTTGTCGCCGACACCGAGGCCGGGGCTCACCACCCAGGACTGGTACTGGGCGGTGAACATGCCGTACGGCATCCCCAGGTCCGGGGCGCTGGCCTCGTCGAGCCGGCGGCGGGCGTCGGCCGGAATCTCGAAGTCGAGCGCGCCGACGTTGCTGGCGAGCTGTTCGGGGCTGCTCGCCCCGATGATCACCGAGGCGACGGCGGGCTGGGTGGCCACCCAGTTGATCGCCACCTGCGCCATGCTGCGGCCCAGGTCGGCCGCCACGCTCTCCAGGGCGTCGATGACCCGCCAGTCGCTGGGGCTGATCGCCCGGCCCACGGCGTCGGGGTTGGTCAACCGGCCCGTCCCGCTGACGCCCTCGTCGGTCCGTCGGTACTTCCCGCTGAGCAGGCCGCCACCGATCGGGCTCCATGCGGTGAGCCCCATGCCCAGGGTCTGCGACATCGACACGAACTCCGCCTCGATGCCCCGGCTGACCAGGGAGTACGGAAGCTGCACATTGATCATCGGGGCCAGGCCGTGCGCCTCGGCGTAGCTCTGCGCCCGGGCCGCGTACCAGGCCGGCACGTCGGAAAGCCCGGCGTACCGGATCTTGCCGGAGCGCACCAGGTCGTCGAGGGTGTGCACGACCTCCTCGACGGGGGTGATGCGGTCCCAGGTGTGCAGCAGGTACAGGTCGATGTAGTCGGTGCCGAGCCGGCGCAGCGACGCCTCCACCGCCCGCACGAGGTGCTTACGCCCGTTTCCGCTGGCGTTGGGGTCGCTCGGGTCGACGGTGTTGGTGGCCTTGCTGGTGAGCACGAGCCGTTCGCGGACGCCGGCCCGGTCGATCAGGCGGCCGAGGATCTTCTCGCTCTCCCCGGCGGTGTAGAAGTCCGCCGTGTCGATGAGATTCCCGCCCGCCTCCAGATACCGGCGGAAGATCGGCTCCGCCTCCTCCTCGGTCCGGCCGTAGGCGGCGTGGAACCCGCCGACGCCGAAGTTCATGGTGCCCAACGCCAGCCGACTCACCCGCAGGCCGGACCGCCCGAGCAGGTAGTAGTGGTTCATCGTCGCGTCCTTCCGATCATCTGTCGGCCCGGTGCGAGCCGCGTGTCGCAGACCTTTGCTCGCCAAAAATGGACCTGCAAGTCCAGAAACTGAGCTAGGGTCGGACCGCAGACCCAGATCAGGAGGTCCCATGACACGGGCGTTGACCCGCAAGGGCGAGGCGACCCGGGCCCGCATCGTCGCCGGCGCGGCCGCCCAGATCCGGGAGCGCGGCGTCGACGAGGTACGCCTCGAAGACGTGATGGCCCACACCGGCACCAGCAAGGGACAGCTCTTCCACTACTTCCCGGACGGGAAGGAGGAGCTGCTGCTCGCGGTGGCGCAGCACGAGGCCGACCAGGTCCTCACCGACCAGGAGCCGATGCTGAGCAACCTGACGAGCTGGCCGGCCTGGCTCGCCTGGCGTGACCGGCTCATCGAGCGGTACCAGGCACAGGGGGTGAAGTGCCCCCTCAACGGTCTGCTCGGCCAGACCGGCCGGCGGGCGCCCGGCGCGCAGGCGATCGTGACCGGGCTCATGTGGCGCTGGCAGAAGGCGATCACCGACGGCATCCGGCACATGCAGTCGACCGGCGACATCTCCCCGGACCTCGACGCCGAACGGTCCGCCGCAGCGTTGCTCGCCGGCATCCAGGGCGGTGTACTGCTGCTGCTCAACACCGGGAAGACCGACCACCTCGAAGCCGCGCTCGACCTCACCATCGAGCGCCTACGCGCCGGAGCACCCATCACCTGAGGGCCGGGCGGAGAAACCGTCACCGGTGATCACGGTGACGGGCTTGCTACCCACCTACATCGATGACAGCAGGTACTGGGATCGAACCAGTGACCTCTTCGGTGTGAACGAACGATAACGGCCACTCCACCTGCACCCGCACGCCGGCTGAACTGCGAGAACGGTCCACCAACGTCCGTGCCCGTCCGGCGTTGTACCCCTCGGTCGTTACCCACTTGGTCACCCACCCGGCGCGGCACCACAGCCATTGTCGCCCGTGTCATAGTGGCGAACGACGAAGCGAATCTCGGGGAACGGGCCGCCCTCTGTGCTCAGGGTCGCCGCCACCAAGACGCCGCCTTCCTCCTGCGAGTAAGCCAGTGAGAACTGAAACTGCTCGTCCTCGTCGAACACAACGTCCTCACCAGTGTGGAATCTGTCGATCAGCCCACGGACGGCTTCGGCCTCCTCACCGGTGAGAGTCGTCTCGGCCTGAGCGATAAACGGGTGGGCCGTGACCTCGAACAGCGCATCCTGCCAACTGCTCATGCTTAGGTCTGCGACCTGTCGGCCGTAGGGTGGCCTCAGGGTGATCCGGAAGCGGCTATCGCCGTCGTGAAGGTCAAGCAGCGGTGATCCTGGATCGTCCGGCATCCGAGGACCCTAACGTCTCGGACTCGTCAAGCGGACCTTGACGTACCTACGGGCGCTGCCAGAACTGCCGGAGTCGGCTCTCGTGTCACGGACCGCGCCCCCGGCGGACACCGCCACAGTGGCGCAGTTGACCCAACCTCGCCCGGCACGGACCCGGCTCCCGGGGTCAGAGCTGGCCACCGGCGGCCACCCCTCCCCTCCCAGGCGAGGGGTTGACCTGACCTTGAGCGGCTGCGGAGCGGGCTCCTGGACGACCAGCATGCCGTCGCGCGGACACCGCCCCCCATGCTTGGGGCTTGCCGCACGGATTCGACGCGTCCCCTCCCTGCGCCGCGCTGCTCAGGCGCGGCGCGGCCGGCTGCCGGCGACCAACCTCCACCACTCCCAGCTACCCCGTCTGCGGCGGCCCCGGGGCTCCCCGCTCTCCGCGCCAGCCGCCGGGCACCAGGCGTGACGGCCGCAGAGCGACAGCGGCAGCGGCCGGCGCGCGCCCGGGCGGCGGCGCGTGCGGCCCGATGCGGGCCGCCTTGATAGACGTAAGGAAAGTCCTCACACCGCCGGCCTAGCGGCCGGGGCGAGAACATCAGCGTGGGCAACTGACCGACTACCCTGACCATGAAGATCGTCTAGCCGGACGTGTCACCCACGTCCCGAGACTGATCTGTCACGCAGGTCCTGAGACTCGACACCGGCAGCCAGCTTGTGTCGTATCCCGCTTGATCCGTTACAGATTGACTTCACATGATGCGTGACAGGCCGACGAGACCGCGACCACCCCCACGGCCGGGACAGCCAGCCCGGACAGGCGACCGGCATCTGCGGACCAATCTCGATAGACGGCCAAGAGCCAGCGTGGGTAGCTTCGCGCCGTGACGCGGCTCAAGCGGTATCGGTACGTCGGACCACCAGAGATCTTGGCCCAACAGGTGGGTCCGGTGGGGATCGTCGTCGCCGACACACCAAGCGCGCTCGGTATGTGGCTCGATGGTCGGCGGGCGACTGGGCTCGACGAGCCTGCCACCTTCGTCGTCGACCTTCATGGCACGCTCCGGGTCGCGCCCCGCCAAAGCGAGCACGTTGCCTGTGCTGCCGGGCAGGACGTCCTGGCCGCCGGAGAGATCACCTTCGCCGCGAGCAACACCGGATACGTCGTCCAGGCGGTCAGTAACCAGTCGACCGGCTACTGCCCAGACCCTGACTGCTGGCCGGCAGTCGCCGCAGCACTTGATCGTCTCGGCATCCCACATCCAGGCGGCTTCACCGCCGCACTGACCTTCAGACGTTGCACAGCCTGCGGGCAACGCAACATCGTGCGAGACGACGACTTCGCCTGCGCTCTCTGCGATGGTGCCCTGCCACCTCACTGGAACTTCGACCCTGCGTGACTCGCCAGCATCTCTAGGCGGAGCTGTCACGCATCATCTGACGCTGATCCGTCACGCATCAAGTGAAGCCCGGCACGGCCGGCGGCCGACTTGGTCCTCCGGCGGCCGACTACCCCGCGCCGGTTGAGGCGGACACGCAAGGCCGGGCCATCACCGATCCTGCGATGATGATCCCCGTGTCGAGCAGCGAGGCAGACAACACCCGGACTTTGCGGCTGATTGGCTACTGGTGTGCGCCAGGCGAGGAGCACTGGCCCGACCCCGCACTGTTCGTGGACCACGGGGCCGATGCGGTGGTCCAGCGACGGGTGAGCGACTACCTGCGTGGTGGCACGTGGTTCGTGGCTACGGCGGGCCACTCATTGTGTCGACTGTGCGGTACCCGGAACGGATCCACTGAACTGACCGACGGCAGGTACTTCGTGTGGCCAGAAGGACTCGCGCACTACATCGACGCTCACGGCGTGCGACTACCGGATGAGATCACCGAACTGATGGATCAGCCGCCGGCGCCCGTTGACGTGGAAGCGTTCGAGCGTGATGTCCTCGAGACAGAAGAGATCCTCATCGACACCGCCTGGTGGCGTTCAGTGCGTGGCTCACAGTCCTGACGTCAAGGGTCCTGCGGTCCGTCCAGCCCTGGCGCCAGGGGTCACGGCGGTTGACGTGTCGGTAGCGATCTCGTCGAAGGCGACAAGGTAAGCACCCGAACGTCTTGGCGACTCCCTCGGCCCCTGGCTCTCGTCCCTGACTGGCCTCCGCCGGAAGGGGTGGTTCAGCCCTCGCGGTTCGGGTCGGTGAGGGCGTTCCAGTCCTCAGCGCTCATCGGGAACGGCCCCCAGTGCGGCAGGTAGAACGGCCGTCGTGGCGGGTCGGCCACCGTGAACGGCTTGAACTCCGGATCCGCGATCACCCGGTAGACGAACTCGGCCGTCGACATGTCGAGTTGGTGCCACGGCTCGATGCCGTCCCACCGCGCGACCACAGGCCACCGGTCGGGCTCCACGGAGCGGTCCGCCAGCCAGTAGTACTCCCCTTCGGTCTGATCGCTGCCCCATTGGATCAGCCCCGTCCCCTTGTCGGACTCGTACAACTCGTAGAGGGCCCACAACCGCGCGAAGTCAGGCTCACTCGGCCGCTGCCGAGAATAGGCCCACGCGCGGAACAGCGGTTGCGCATGATCGTCGGTCGGCCGGAAAAGGTCCAGGTAGGCGTAGAACGCCCCCGGAACGAACCGGCGGCACAGTTCCTTGAAGTCCGTCGGCAACGTAACGCCCAGCTGGGCTTCCACCTGCTCCCAGCCGACACCATCCTCAGGCTCCTGACGCCATCCGGTCACATCGATGATCCGGTCGATCCACGTCAGCTGATCAGTCACGGGCGGCAAGGTAACAGCCCAGCCGGACAACTCCTGGTCCGGTCGTCACCCGCCCGCTGACCGTTGCCGCACAAAGCTGCTGTACGCAAGCAGAAAGGCCACCTCCCGGAGCCGGGAAGTGTCCTTTGACCTGCCTGGGCGATACTGGGATCGAACCAGTGACCTCTTCGGTGTGAACTCCCGGCGAGCCGGGCGGATCGGGTTCGATGCGAGGTCAGACGGCCTGTTGGTGCGCTTCTCGGCCTGGTTCGGCTGGCATGGTTGCTGTACTTCACTGCTGGACTTCTCATCCGCGTGTAGCGCTGCTCAGCCGACCCCGAGCGTGGCGGCGAGCTTGGCGATCGTGGTCGGTGCGCGCGGGTCGCGGGCGACCTCGGCGAGGATGTCCTGGGCGACGGGCCGGTGGGTGATCTCGGCCGGTGCGGTGCGCTCGGCCTTGGTCAGCAGGCGAGCCGCGTTGCCCACGTCCCCGGCGTGCAGGTGGGCGCGGGCGACGTCGAGCAGGTGCGCGGCGCGGTGCTCGGCGGGTAACCACCGCCAGCCGGAGCGCGTGGTGGCCTTCTCGTGCCAGGCAATCGCCGCATGAGCATCGCCGACCTCGACAGCTACGACGGCGCGGGCCAAGTCGACGGCCGTGGGTCCGAACCCGGTGCGGTGATGGTCGCACCCGTCGCCGACCCGCTCGGCCATACCGGCGGCCTCGTCGAGCAGTTCGCCGGCGGCGGCCTCGTTGCCGTCCTGCGCCGCCGCCAGACTGGCCTGGATGAGCAGGGTCCCGCACAGGGACAACTCCGCCGATGCGCCGTCGTCGATCACGGGCGGGGCGATTCGGTACGCGGCACTGAGCATCACCGACCTCGCCTCCCGAGCCCGCCCGAGCGCGCGCAACACCTGACCGAGCTGAACGGCTGCGCCGGCCACCAGCTCCCGGTCGCCGGTGGCGGCGAGCATCGCCCGATCCACGGCCAACCACGCCAGCTCAGCGTCACCGAGCTTGACCAGCAGCGCGGCGGTGACCCGATACGCCTCCACCAACGATGCTCGGCCCGATTCCGGGGCCTCGGCGTGGGTGCGCTGCGCGTTGACAAGCAAGGTGGGCGCCAGGTCGATCACCTGCGGGTACCGGGCGTACTGAAAGGTCGTCCACGCGTACCCCACATCCCGCAGCATCCGATCCACCGGCACCACCGGACCGCCCACTGGCTTGCCCAACGGGATCTCGTAGCGGGACAGCGCCGCCCTGATCCGCTCGACGCCGTCGCCGCGACCCATTGTGTGGACCGGGGTGGCGTCCTGGCCGACGAGCGCGGCGGTGTCGATGCGGAGCACGCGGGCGATCTCCTGGAGCGTGGACAGCTTGTCCAGCGACCGGACGCCGCGCTCGACCTTGTCGACCCAGCTCTTCGACTTGCCAAGCCGGTCGGCGAACACCTGCTGCGACAGCTTCCGCCGACCCCGCCAGTACGCCACCCGTCGACCGACCGGCAACAGCTCACCGCTGCCCACGACGCCACCGCCGATCCGGTACGGCTCGCGTGGTCTCCCCCACTGGAGTTCGGTCCGCCTCCGCCTGGGCAAGAAGCCGCCGCTTCGCCGCCTCGCGCTCGGCCGCCTGGATCTGCTCGCCCCGGCTCACCGCCGACTCGTCGCCCTTACGCGGCATCCCCACACCTCCGCCAGTAGAAGCGGCGGCACGTCGACCGTCGCGAATCCACAGTGACGTCGAGATGTCATCTACTGCGACGGCACAAGAGCCGACAATCAGGCCACTTAGCCGGCGACATTAGGGCGACACAGCGCTATGGTGGCAGTCATGGCCGCCCCCAACACCGCCCTGCGGGCCGTCCGCACCGGGATGCGCATGAGCCAGGACGACTTCGCTCGCGCTCTCCAGGCCGCCGGCCACCGCGTCGGCGAGCCCAACGACGCCAACAAGAGACTCGTCCAGCGATGGGAGTCCGGCGCAATCGCCGCACCCCGCCCCGTCTACGCCCGCGCCCTGGAGGTGGTCACCGGGCTACCCATCTCTCTGCTCGGCTTCGACGCGGTGCCCGGCGGGCATGTCGCCGACGACGAACACGGCGGCCACGATCTGACCTCGCCCGTGTCCAGCCTGGCCACCCCGACACCGACGGCCAAGCCCACGACGGTCCACCAGTCCTACGAAGGCGTGTGGCTCAGCCGTTACCAGTACTACTCCAGCGGGCGGGGAGACTCCTTCGCCGGACAACACTTCGTGGTGCTGCTCCAGCACGGCGATCGGCTCACCGCGCGCAGTCTGCCTGGCTCGGCGTCATCGTCTCTCTCGCTGGACCTGACCGTGGACGGTGCCGTCGTCACCGGCACCTGGGTAGAGCAGACCGACCCCACCGGCTACTACCGGGGCGCCCGATACCACGGGGCAATCCAACTCATCGCCGAGCCGACCGGCCGACGGATGGCCGGAAAATGGATCGGCTTCGGCAAGGACATGGACGTGAACACCGGCCCCTGGGAACTCGTCTTCCGCGACGCCTCGACGTCAAAGGTAACGCTTGATCGCTACAACACGTCGGCGACGTAGGTCACTGCTGGCACGGCAGCCCTTGACCCCTCGCTTGTAAGTTCTGGGCGCCTACTGAACGTGTCCACGCACGTCTCTGACGTCGGCCGCTGATCCGCCGCCGTCTGGCTCTGGCGTTCGCAGCCCGGTCTTGTTGCTCTCGACCGCAACAGGACGGCCGCTACAAGCTCGGAAGACTCCTTGACATCACAAAAATTCGGGGGCGGTTCAGACTGCCGCTGGGATGAGGTTAGTGCGCAGTGGTGAGACGGTACGCGGTGATCACGACGGTCAGGATTACGGGGATGGTTACGACGCTAGGTGCGAGCATGGTTCGCAGCAGGTTGGGTACGGCGGTACAGTGCCGCGTCACGTCCATGTCGAAGGGAGCCACGTCAGGGCCGTGGGCGGGTGGGCCGTTGGCGATTCGGGTGGCGACTTGCGCGTAGTGGCGCCGGTAGAGGCGCTCGAGACGCAGGTAGTAGGCGTCTAGCCACCAGAAGACCATGGCAGGTAGCAGAGGTAACCATGCCAGGGCGCTAGCGGTCGACTTGTTGTTGAGAAGGGCGAAGACGAGGGAGACGAGGGTGACAGACCAGCTGCGGATGGTGAAGGAGTTCTGCGCGAGGCGTGAGATCGTGACCTGGATGTCGGCCAAGTGCTTGACTCGCAGTTCCTCATCGCTCATCGTCACCGCGTACCTCCCCCACGCTTCGACCGTCACCATACCGACGGTAGGCAAATGAACCAACGGTGTCGTTATGAGGACACGAACTGGTAGGCCTGCCCGTCCTATGTGGTAGGTCTGTTGCGTGACGACGGAAGCCGGCGCTCTGAGCGGTGAGAAGCTGTTCATCTCCTATGCGGGCCCTGATCGGGCTTGGGCGGAGTGGGTGGCCTGGCAGTTGGAACAGGCCGGGTACGCGGTAGAGCTGGACCTGTGGGACTGGGCCGCTGGCGACAACGCGGTGGCGCGGATGAACCAGGCGTTGCAGCGGGCAGACCGGATGGTGGCGCTGTTCTCAGAGGCTTACTTCGAACACCAACGGTTCACCACCGACGAGTGGACAGGGGTCATGTCTAGACGTGACCGGCATGGACGTCTGGTACCGCTGCGCTTGGAAGACGTCACTCCCCCGTTGGTGCTCCGGCCGCTGATCGCCCCCAGCTTGGCCGGGCTGTCGGCCGAGGACGCGCATCGCGTTCTGATGAATGCCGTGCGCGGGACACAGCGGCCGGCAACGGAGCCGACCTTCCCGGGTGGGCAGGTACCTCGACAGCGCTCGGCGGATGAGGCGCCTCGGCTTCCGGGGGGTCATCAGCCCACGCTGTGGCAGGTGCCGCACCGTAACGCGGACTTTATCGGCCGCGATCGCGATATTGACGAGGTGCGTCGGCGGCTCCGGCCGGGGCAGCCCGTGGTGATTCATTCATCAGTTCCGCTGGGCGGAGTCGGGAAGACTCAGGTAGCGATGCAATATGTCCACCGGTTCGCCGCTCAATACGACCTCGTGGCGTGGATCAACGCCGAGGACCCGCAGTTGGTGGCGGCGCAACTCACCGCCCTAGCAGCGGATCTGGGGCTGGTCACCGAGCATGGTGAGGCGGGGGCGCTGCCCGCGTTGCGAAGGTATTTGCAGCAGCCGAAACGGTGGCTGCTGGTGTTCGACAACGCGGAGACCGCAGAGGCGGTCCAGCCCTGGGTGCCCGTTGGGGTCGGCCACGTCCTCATCACCTCGCGGAAGGGAAACTGGCCGGAGTTCACCAGGGTGACCCTTGAGCTGATGACCCGGCGTGAGTCGGTGGCACTCCTGCGGCATCGTGTGCCGGAGCTGTCAGCCGAGAACGCCGATTTGGTGGCAGACAAGCTGGGCTATCTCCCGTTGGCGTTGGTTCAGGCGGCCACCGTTTTGTCGGCGATGCCGGTCGATCTATATATGCAGATGCTGGATACCGACGCCGATGAGGTGCTCAACGCAGGCCTACCGCCGTCTTATCCGCGGTCGCTCGCCGCAGCCTTGCGTGTCTCCATCACCGAGCTTGCTGATGACGGCGAGGCGTTGCATCTGCTTCGCCTGTGCTGTGTCATGGCACCCGAGCCCATCCCGATGGAGATGCTCGCCGCGTCGCCCAGCCCCGTGCCGGAGCCACTGGGGAGGGTATTGGCCAGCCCCATGCGGCTGTACCAGACCGCATCTCGTCTCAATGACCTCATCCGCACGTCACAACGCGGCATCCAGGTTCACCGCTTGGTGCAGACCCTCATTCTTAGTCAACTCGATGTTCAGACGCGGGACGAATTGCGCCAGCAGGCGAGTGCCCTGGTGGCCGCTTGCCATCCCGGCGAGCCAGATTCGGCGGCCACATGGCCAGCCTGGTCCCAACTTATGCCACATCTGCTGGCCCTGGACGCGGGCAACACTGACAACGGTACCCTTCGAGACGTGGCCTCTGACGCCATGCTCTACCTGCTCTACAGCGGCAACACCGATGCTGGATTCCGCCTCGCCGAACGCCTCTACGACCAGTGGCGACAGAAGTTGGGCCCGGATGACCCGCACACTCTCACCGCTGCAGCCGAACTCGCTCACGCTTTCCACAACCAGGGCCGCGACCGGGAAGCGCTCAACCTGGTCGAGGACACACTAATCCGCCGACAGAGGACCCTAGGGCTCAACGACTCTGCCGCGCTCCGATCCGCCAGCGATCACGCTGTCCTCCTCGCTGTTTTTGGGAAGCTGAGCGAGAGCATCAGCAAAGGTGCGGATGTCCTGGCCCGTCGCATTGCCGTTCTCGGTGCCGATGACCGCCAGACCCTCGCCACCCGCGGTAACCTCGCCAGTTGGAAAGGCGAAGCCGGCAACCACCAAGCCGCCATCACCGGCTTCGAGCAACTCCTCACCGACCAACTACGCGTCCTCGGACCCGACCACCCCGACACCCTCGCCACCCGCGGCAGCCTCGCCAGATGGAAAGGCGAAGCCGGCAACCACCAAGCCGCCATCACCGGCTTCGAGCAACTCCTCACCGACCGGCTACGCGTCCTCGGACCCGACCACCCCGACACCCTCACCACCCGCAGCAACCTCGCCACCTGGAAAGGCGAAGCCGGCAACCACCAAGCCGCCATCACCGGCTTCGAGCAAGTCCTCGCCGACCGGCTACGCGTCCTGAGCCCCGACCACCCCGACACCCTCACCACCCGCAGCAACCTCGCCAACTGGAAAGGCGAAGCCGGCAACCACCACGCCGCCATCACCGAAATTGAGCAACTCCTCACCGACCAACTACCCGTCCTCGGCCCCGACCACCCCGACACCCTCACCACCCGCGGCAACCTCGCTACCTGGAAAGGCAGAGCCGGCAACCACCAGGCCGCCATCACCGGCTTCGAGCAAGTCCTCGCCGACCGGCTACGCGTCCTGAGCCCCGACCACCCCCACACCCTCACCACCCGCAGCAACCTCGCCAGTTGGAAAGGCAGAGCCGGCAACCACCACGCCGCCATCGCCGAAATTGAGCAACTCCTCACCGACCAACTACGCGTGCTCGGCCCCGACCACCCGGACACCCTCGCCACCCGCGGCAACCTCGCCCATTGGAGAGGCCAGGCCGGCAACCACCACGCCGCCATCACCGAAATTGAGCAACTCCTCACCGACCAACTACGCGTGCTCGGCCCCGACCACCCCCACACCCTCACCACCCGCGGCAACCTCGCCGGCTGGAAAGGCGAAGCCGGCAACCACCAGGCCGCCATCACCGGCTTCGAGCAAGTCCTCGCCGACCGGCTACGCGTGCTCGGCCCCGACCACCCCGACACCCTCACCACCCGTGGTAACTTGGCGCATCTGCAACTTGAGCGAGGCGCGGTGCTGGCCTCCCGAACACATGCAATGGCGAAACTCGAAGCAGAAAGACGAATATTCGGAACACACGACCACCGGACGCGGGAAACGCAAACACTAGTAAACAGTATTAGAGCCCGCATGGGCGGAAGGCCGGGCGCGAGGCATAGTAGCCGAAAGAAGCGCTGAGCCGCCGCCAGCAGACCGGACGTATGGACCTGTGAACGCCGGAATGCCACAACCTTGACTTCCATCTTCTAGAATGGACCCGCCATCCCGCAAAGCTTGCTGCACGACAGCAGAAAGGCCACCTCCTGAAGCCGGAAAGTGGCCTTTGACCTGCGTGGGCGATACTGGGATCGAACCAGTGACCTCTTCGGTGTGAACGTCGGCCTGGCCTGCCGTCGCGTCACAACCGGTGCCAGGCAATGCCGACACCAGCACCTCGGCCACCTTCGGCTACCGCCCACCAATGCATGATGCCGGACCTCTCGCTGACTTCTTGCTGTCGCCAACAGCGTCAACCGCGTTAGGCCGAGACTGCGAACGCCCTAACCCGATCAGCCCCAGCCCCAGCCAACGTTCCCGGAGCTACCAAAAACCGCCCTACGCTTGGACGTCCATCGAGAGAATATTGGCAATAAGATCCTGAGTGAATTGCTGTCGCTTCAGTCGATCACGACTCGGTATCGCCCCCCCTGCGGTACGCATGACCTCATCCGCAGCACTCTGAAATGCCGCCACCTGGTCAGGCGCCTTTAAAGATTCCAGAATCCTTTCACTCTCAGCCTCCGCAGACTTTGCGTTTAACGGGGACGCCCTTTTGCCCAAGATGAGATACTTGCGCGCAGTAAGAATGTGATAGCGTGCAGGCTTGAGCGAAGGATCAAGCCCCGTCCTGAACGCATTTTCAAGACGATACGCCGCAAAGGCGCTAACCAAATATGGCAATAGCTTGTGATCTTCCCGGAAAATGGAGTCCCCCACTTCGTCGTACAGCATTCCCGTGTAACGGGCCGCAGTGTGGGGGTTATCAAGAAATAGCGCGGATACGGCACGCATCTGATCGCTGATCGTCACGATTCGGGTTTTCGTAACGTCCTTATCGAAAAACTGTCCAGACCGACGCTCATATATCAGCTTGACGTCGTGAGTGTCTAGGCGGTAGAAATCCTCTAACCGCTTTTGAAACTTCGTCAGTGCAACCAAATCATTCTCGCCCACTTCGGTCTGCGAGTTGGTTGCCCGGATAATCCGTGTCGCGATATCGTCATCCGCCGTTACTACCAGCCTCAGCGGCACGAACACGGATTCAAGGTGTTCGCCGAGTTCCCCAAGAGACAGGTACAGACAGTGACTGGTCTGGCAGCCGTTGACGATCTGGTAGCCGGAGACCGCAACGGTGTCACCAGGCTTGGGCGAATACGTGGAGGCGACCACGGTCACGCCGTTGTTCAGAACCGGCAGGAGGCTTCGCTCATCTGATGCCAGGGTATCCATGATCTGCCGATTCACCCGGTTGTCGGCCCCCTTGAAGCCCCGCACATTGTCATAGAAGACCCGTTCGTCAAGAGTGCCATCCTCGGCACGAATTAGCTTCAGAAGCTCCGCGACCGAAACCACGCCCAATATTGCCTGGTCCACCCCGGGCATTCGCGGCAAATTTACCTGCTTCTCAAGCTGGATCTCAACCTCATTGGCGTGGTTCTTCCGCACCCAAGCCTCGTGAAGATCATCAGCCCCCCAGATCTTCACGTCAACCTTGTCGATGTAACCCAGATCCTGGATGTGCGAGCGAGCCGTCTCCGCTCGGTTCACTACGATCGGATCACGCGTACTGGCCCTAGGGGCCGTCGTTGCCATAGTAAGGACGACTGACGGCGGCCCCTTCAGGCTGGTGGCGTAATCAGCAAATATTAGACCCATGGCACGGGCGAGGTCCTGGAAGCGTGGATAACTCTCTAGGTCCTGATGATTAGCCAAGAAGCGCCGTACGGTATCCCCAAAACTGAGGATGTCACCACTACTAATGGATGCCGACTGCTTAGCCTGAATAAAGTGAGCTACGACTTCAATCTTCTTGGTCGCATTACAAACATCGCGGACATCGTCGACATCCCAAACGAGCTGCCCATTTATCTCGATTGCGCAAATATCAACGCCGATATTTCCCGAGTCTAGCAGGAGGTCCGTGAGCGAAACCTGCGAGAGTAGATCATCACCCAAAGCCAGCTTCGCCGCGAATAGTTCAAACGCATCACTGTCCGCAAGAGTCGCGAGTTCTTCGCTCTCTCGGAACTTGTTGAACAGGCCGCGAATCAAGGGGTTCATAGTTGGCTCTGCATCTCCTCCGCGACAGCGCTCGGCGAGCATGGGCATCATGCGAACGGTCGTAGCCTACTTGTAGCACCGCTGCGGAGGCATCTGCGCTTGTGAGTGTTGCGCCAGCCGATGCACTTGAAGCACTCACCCGGCGGGACGCATCAAGGCGCCGGTCATCCCGATGCTCCTATGGAGGTCAAGGGGCGAGGGCAGCGAAGTCGGCGCGTAGGGCGGTGTAGACGTCGCGGACGATGTAGCGCTTGAGGCAGCGGAGGATCTCTTGCTTGCTGAGGCCTTCGGTGATGCGTCGTTGCTGGTAGGCGCGGGTGGGTGGGCCTTAGCGCAGGCGGCAGAGGGCGATGGTGTGTAGGGCGTGGTTGGCACCGCGGTCGCCTCCTCGGTGGAGGCGGTGGCGGCGGACCCGGCCGGAGCTTGCGGGGATGGGTGCCGCGCCGCAGAGGTGAGTTAGTGCCGCTTCTGATCGCAGCCGGTCGGGGTTGTCGCCGGCGGTGGTGAGCAGTTGGGCTGCGACGTCGGTGCCGACGCCGAACAGGGCGCTGGTGCGGGGTGCGGCCTGGCGGACCAGGGGTGCCAACTGCCGGTCGAGGGCGGTGATCTCCTCGGTCAGGATGCGGGCTCTCCTGGCGAGTCCAGCCAACGCGGCGGCGGTGGCCTGCTCCGGGTCGTGGATCCGGGTCGGGTCGGTGGTGAACGCGGCGCAGCGGTTGACCAGGACGGCGGCGCTGAGCTTTGTCAACTGTGCCCGCAGACCTTCAGGGGCAACGGCGACCAGGCCGCGCATCTGGTTGATCGCCGCCGTGCGAGCGTTGACCACGCCTTGGCGGGCCACTCGCAGGGCCCGGATGGCCTCGACAGGTTAGCTGCGCGTCTTGGGCGTGCCTATGGCGGTGCCGGCGAAGGTCGCCCGGGCGGCGGCGATAGCGTCGATCGGGTTGGACTTGCCTTTGGTGCGTCGGGTCCTGCGATCCGGTCGGTCGACCTCGACAGCGGTGACCTTCTTGCTGGTCAGATGCCGGGCGAGGCCAGCGCCGTAGCTGCCGGTTCCTTCAACTCCGACGGCGATCAGCCGGCCGAACGAGCGCATCCAGGCCAGCAAATCTCGATAGCCGGCGGCGGTTGCGGGGATCTCGACGTCGTCCAGGAGGCCGCCGGTGCTGTCGATGATCGCAGCGTGGTGGGTGTCGCGGTGGGTGTCGACACCGCCGATGACCGATCGCTTCTTCGCTGCCACGCTGGTGAGGTCCGCCTTTCTCGGTCGTGTCGAGAACACGTGGACACGTCACCGGTCAGGCGATGCGGACAACACAGTGGTGGGTGCCTCTCGCACAGGCTCTTATCAAGTCACGACGCGTGGCCGGTGACATGCAGCTGTCGGGGGCTACCAGGCCAGCCGACGAATCGGGATAAGGACAGCAACCGTCGGTCTGCCGGTGAGTCAGACCAACCCGGCGACCCACCCCACCATCCTCACTGTCTGCCGCCGACCCGCCCGCTGGGGAGCGGGCCGCCGCCCGGTCCGCCATGTCAAGACGGCCTTGACGCACGGTCGGACGCTGACAGGTCGGGCGGTGGTCTGCTCGGCTTGCCCGGGTTCGTCGGCGGGCGGGATGGCTCGCGCAACCACCCACGGACCGCAACCCGTCGACGGTGTTGCAGCCGTCTCGGAGCCCGAGCACCCCCGTCGGAGGCGCAGTAACCGCAACCCTGCGACCGCCGCCAGCTCGCCGACGCGGCCAGCGTTCGCTCCCATACGCCGCGCGGGCTCGTGGCCCCGCGGCCCGGCCGGCTGCAGGCCCACCACCACCCGTCAGTAGACTGTCGTGCTGCGGCGGCCCTCCGCGCTTCCCGCCCTCCGCGCCAGCCGCCGGGCAGCAGGCGTGACGGCCGCAGAGCGACAGCGGCAGCGGCCGGCGCGCGCCCAGGCGGCGGCGCGTGCGGCCCGTTCAGGACTGCCTTGATAGACGTAAGGAAAGTCCTCCCACGCCGACCGGCAGCCGCGTGTCCAGTCTCGGGACCTGCGTGACACATCGTTATCAGAACCTGGGTGACACTCCGCCGATCCGTCGGCGGATCGGTGCGGGTAGCCGATGATCCGGGCTTGCTCCACCGAGGATCATGAGCCGATGCCGTACGAGTATGAGGACCGCGACGCAGGGAACAAGGCGTTGAGGAGAGCGCTGGCTCTCTGCTCATCGACCCCGATCCGCGGGTCCGTGAGCACGGTGCCGCTGAGGTCGGCGATTGCTTTCGACGCTGCGCCGGTGACCAGGACGACACGGAGGATGCCGTGGCGGAGTTGGTCGCGCTGACGGCCGCTGAGGCGGATGAGCGGGTGCGGGAGTCAGCGTTGAATGCGTGCGCTGACGCGGCAACCGCCTACATGCTGCCGCTGGCGTTGTTCCGGCCGCTGACGCCGCTGTTGCCCAACCTGTCGGCGGAGCTCACCGGGTATGTGTTGCTCATCCTTGGCCTGACTCACGACCCGGCCGCCCGGCCGATCATCACGCCGTACCTCAACCACCCAGAGGCGTCCGTTCGATTGGAAGCCAGCGACGCTTTGACTGAGCTGGCAGGGCAAGGCCCGAAGATCGTCTAGCCGGACGTGTCACCCACGTCCCGAGACTGATCTGTCCCGCAGGTCCTGAGACCCGACACGACCGGCAGCCGCGGCCGGCTGTGCCGACTCCGGTTGACGGTGATGGTCTGACTTCACATGAAGTGCGACGTGATCAGTTGGCGTCGGGGTTTGGGGCGCTTCGACGTTTCGGCGGCGCAACGCGACATGTGTCGACGATTCGCGGTCGAGCCATCGCCGCCCGGCCAGCAAACGGTGGTCGGCTTCGCGCTGTCGCGTCCACGCGAGTTGGCACCGCTTAACGCCCTGCGGCATCCGATCGCTGGCAACAGCAACGGCTGGTTCGTGTGGCGTGGCCCGGCCATCCCCCAGGGTGACGACAAGTTCTTCGCACCCTTACATGTTGAGCACCTGAACGAATACGCTCCGAGCTTGGGGCCGTACCTTGTGCTTCCGCCAGGTTGGGGCGTGGTGCTGGCGCCCGACCACGAGGACGTCTGGTACGACGAGACTATCCTCCATATCTACCCCGGCGCGGCGGCCCGGTTCCGCAGACAGGTGGTCCTAGCCGATCATGTGGCGCATCATCACGTCCCACAGCCTGCGGTCATGGCGGGTTGGCGTGCCGGTGCCCGGTGCTACTTCGGCGCTCGTCAAGCACACCAGCGCGGCCTTCCCGCCGGAACGCTGGACTCGACGTCGGAGATGCCGAGCGCGCCCTCCGGCGTCAGCCGTCCCCTCGGCGGTGCCAGGAGACACGACGAGCACCACCAGCGGACAGGTGTCCACGGCTGGTGGTGCTTCGTCTCCCGTCCCTGCCACCTCGCTGTCGGCTGTGACGCCCAGGTCCTGCACCGCTCCGCCTCGCCGGAATTCTTAGGCGGCTGGAGCTCACCCCTCCCGCCGGCGGCCGGACTCGTCTTCCCGCCCGCTACGGCACATCGATCGAGCCGCGTAACTTCCAACGCGAACCTGTGCCACCCTCCTGGACCACCTCGACGTCCACCCCAGAGTCGCCATGCAGGTGCTGAGGCACACCCGCTTCTCGGTGACGATGGAGATCTACACGCAGGTCACATCGACAAAGGCCAGAGACGCACTCAAGCGCCTCGGCGACTCCCTGAGCCGCTGACGAGAACTGCTGTACAAAGCTGCTGTACGCAAGCAGAAAGGCCACCTCCCGAAGCCGGGAAGTGGCCTTTGACCTGCGTGGGCGATACTGGGATCGAACCAGTGACCTCTTCGGTGTGAACGAAGCGCTCTCCCGCTGAGCTAATCGCCCTCAGCGCGCATGACTCTACCCGATCGAGAGCCCGGACCAAAAACCGGGTCTCAGTGCGTCGCGAGGTAGTGCATCGCCCGCGCCACCACGTCGATGCCGAGGCTGTACTTGAGCGACAGCCACACCACCACCGACACGAAGACCAGGCCGACGGCGCCGAGCACGAAGCGCACGCCGAGCGACCTGCTGGTCACCCAGCGCGTCCAGGAGTTGACGTGTCGGCGGGTGAACGCGAGCAGCCGGCGGGCCCAGTGGAACTCGACGGCCCAGACGCCGAGGCCGGCGATGACCAGCAGCCAGCCGGGGCCGGGCAGCGGGATGAGCGCGATACCGACGGTGACCACGAGGGCGCCGAGGATGCCGATGAAGATCTTGAGGGCGACGCGGCCGGTGGGGTTGGCACGGATCAGGTCCAGGGTGGTGTGCAGGCGGCCTCGCCAGCCCCGCCTGCGCTCCAGCAGAGCGCCTCGCGAACGCCCGTCGACCGGCACCTCGTACCCCCGCCTTTTGGCTGCTCGGGCCGCACCTTTCGGCGATTCGGCCCTGGTCCGCGCCGTCACCGAGGATCCCCTCGTGACCATTTCCACCCCCAGTGTCGCCCGGGACCGTCACCCCTGCTGACGACTGGACGTTACCGGAGTAAGTCGACGACTGAACCACCCGTTGCCGGGCGGGACGACGGAGTGGGCGGAACCGGAAATCCTACAAGGGTTCTCACGTTCCCGAAGGCTTTCCGACCCCCTTCCCACCACTGGGTGAAGTCAGCGTATGGCGGAGCGTAGCCAGGAGCAGCACCTGAGTATGGGAAAAGCGGGACACGCGCGTTCCGCAGCGGTGCCGGGGGGAGAACGTCCATGAGTGTCATCCGACCGACGACCGTAGAGGTCGAGACGTCGCTAAGGCTCGTCGCGCCTGACGCCACCGCCTTGCCGGTGCGTGCCAGCCTGCGTTACGACCCTGCTGACCCGTACGCGGTCCATGTCCTGTTCCATGCCGAGTCCGCCGGCGGCGAGGCGGTGAGCTGGTCGTTCGCCCGCGAACTGCTGGTCACCGGGCTCGACGAGCCGGCCGGCATCGGCGACGTCCGGGTCTGGCCGTGGGCCACCCCGCGCGGCGACTTCGTCGCGCTCGCGCTGTCGTCCCCGGACGGCAACGCCCTGTTCGAGGTCCCGCGCAGCGTGCTGGTGCGCTTCCTGCGCCGGACCTACGTCGTCGTCCCGCGCGGCCGTGAGGCCGAGCACCTGGACGTCGACACCGCGGTGACCCGGCTGCTCGCCGGGCGCTGACACGGCAACCACCCGGGGCCGCGCGGATCTGCCGAGTCCGCGCGGCCCCGGGCCGTCTCACCCCGGGGGTACGCCGCCGCGCGCTCAGCCGTGCGTGGTGATCCCGCCGTCGACCGGGATGACCGCGCCGGTCAGGTAGGCGCCGGCGCGCGACGCGAGGTAGATCGCGGTGCCGGCCATGTCCTCGGGGCGCCCGATCCGGCCCAGCGGCACCTGCTGCTCGATGGCCGCGCGCGACTGCGGGTCGTCCAGCGCGAACGCCATCATCTTGCTCTCGAACGGGCCGGGCGCGATCGCGTTGACGGTGATCCGCTCGCCGGCGAGTTGGTGGGCCAGGCTGCGGGTGAGCATGTGCACGGCCGCCTTGGTGGCCGAGTAGGCGTACACCTCCATGAACGGCACCCGGATGCCGTCGATGGACCCGATGTTGATCACGCGGGCCGGGTCGTCGTCGGCGGCGGCGGCGCGCAGTTCGGGCAGCAGCGCGGTGGTGAGCCGGAAGACGGCCTTGACGTTGACCGCCCAGAGCTTGTCGAACGCGCCCTCCGGGTATTCCTCCAGCGGCGCGCCCCAGGTGGCGCCGGCGTTGTTGACCAGCACGTGCACCCGGTCGTGGCGCTGCCGCACTGCCTCGGCGAGGGCGAGCGCGCCCTCGTCGCTGCCCAGGTCCGCCGGGATGGCCTCGCAGTGGCCCTCGGCGGAGAGTTCCTTGGCCACCGACTCGCACACGTCGGCCTTGCGCGAGGAGATGACGACCCGGGCGCCGGCCCGGACGAAACCGCGGGCGATCATCAGCCCGATCCCCCGCGAGCCGCCGGTGACCACCACCGTCTTGCCGTCGACCGAGAACAGATCCGTCATGCGCATCCCATCGCCGTCGCCCGGGCCGCGGACCGGTCCCCCGGCCCGGGCCTTACCGATCGGTAACCTAACCGCCGGGCGTACGCGCCGACAAGAGCGGCCCGAGCGGGGCGAAAGCGTCGAGATGCAACGTGCCGCCGGGCCGGTTACCGTCGGGATGATGGTCACTACCGGTCAGCCCTCCCCGGCCACCCGCACCGGCCTGTCGGAGCCCCGCCTCGGCACCGACGAGATCGTCACCGGCGCGCTCGACGACCTCACGGCCGACCGCGGCTGGTCCCGGCCGGTCCTGCTCGACCGGGACGTGTTGATCCTGGTCACCCACGGACACGGCACCGCCGAGCTGGACTTCCGGGCCGTGCCCTGCCGGCCGGGCACGCTGCTGCGCGCCCACCCCGGCCAGGCGCTGCGCTGCGTCGGCACGCAGCTGGACGCGACGGTGGTGAGCTGGGGGCCGGACGCGCTGCGCGGCCTCGACGTCGACCCGGACGCGGTGCCGACCCACCGGCAGCTCGCCGGCGAGGACGAGGACGCGGTGATCGGCGAGGTGAGCCAGCTGGCCGTGGACGCCGACCGGCACGCGCTGGTGCCCGCCGCCGCGGCGCTGCTGCGCCACCAGCTCGCCGTGCTGCTGCTGCGGCTGAGCCTGCTGCCGCACCCCGACCGGTCGCCCGCGCCACGGGCCGAGGCGGAGACGTTCCGGCGGCTGTGTCGGGAGGTGGAAAGCGGCTACCGGGACACCCGCCGGGTCGAGGACTACGCCGCCCGGATCGGCTGCTCGGTGCGTACCCTGACCCGGGCCTGCCTGGCGGTGACCGGCCGCAGCGCGAAGCAGGTGGTGGACGAGCGGGTCGCGTTGCAGGCCTGCCGGCTGCTCGCCGCCACCGACGAGCCGATCGCCCGGATCGGCCGGCGGCTCGGTTTTCCCGAGCCGACCAACTTCGGGCGCTTCTTCACCCGCGAGGTCGGGGTGAGCCCGGGCGCGTTCCGGGCCGGCCGGGAACGGCCGCTGCCCGTCCGTCTGGTGCGTCCCCGCCCGCCCGCCGACTCCCCCGCGCCGGCCGGCCGGGCATGATGGCACTGTGCAGATCTCCGCGCGCGGCGACTACGCGGTCCGGGCAGCCCTGAGCCTGGCCACCGCGTACCCCACCCTGCTGTCCACCCAGGCCATCGCGGCGGAGCAGGACATGCCCCGCAAGTTCCTCGAGGCGGTCCTGGCCGACCTGCGCCGGGCCGGGATCGTCCGAGCCCAGCGCGGCGCCGAGGGCGGCTACACCCTCGCCCGCCCGCCGCGCGAGACCACCATCGGGCAGGTGTTGCGCGCCGTCGACGGCCCGCTCGCCGGGGTCCGCGGGCTGCGCCCGGAGGAGACGCGGTACGAGGGAGCGGCGGAGAACCTGCCCCGGCTCTGGGTGGCGGTGCGCGCCTCGGTGCGCCGGGTGGTCGACGAGGTGAGCCTGGACGAGCTGGTCAGCGGCCGGCTGCCGGCGCACGTGCGCAAGCTGACCGCCCAGCCGGACGCGTGGGAGCCCCGCTGATCACAGCGTGCTGACCACCTCCTCGTAGGGCAGCCGGGGCAGCCGTTCCCGCCAGGCGTCCGGCGCCGGGCGGCCGATGTTCATCAGCAGCAGCACCCGGTGCCGCCCATCCGGGAAGAACTCGCGCTCCACCCCGGCCGGGTCGAACCCGGCCATCGGGCCGGCGGCCAGCCCGGCGGCGCGGACCCCGACCACCAGGTAGCCGATCTGGAGCGCGGCGTTGAACCGGGCCTGCGCCTCCCGGCCGGCCGGGTCGCCGGTGAACCAGTCGCGGGCGCCGGGGCGGTGCGGGAACAGCTCGGGCAGCCGGTCGTGCCAGTCCACGTCGGCGGCGAGCACCGCGGTCAGCGGTGCGGTCGCCGTCTTGTCCCGGTTGCCGGCGCTGACGTACGGCAGCAGCCGCGCCCGGGCCGCCGCGGAGCGCAGCAGCAGCACCCGCAGCGGTTGGGCGTTCATCGCGGTCGGGCCGTACCGGACCAGGTCGTGGACGGCGCGCAGCTGCGCGTCGTCGACCGGTTCGGCGGTGAACGCGTTGGCCGTCCGGGCCGCCCGGAACAGCAGGTCCTGGGCGGCCCGGTCGAGCGCGAGCAGTTCGTCGGCGGCGGTGGTCACCAGGACCCGGGCCAGTCGCCGAGCGTGGTGGTGTAGCGGCCCCGGTGGTGCAGCAGCGGGTCGCCGTCCTCGCCGGCGCCCAGCGCGAGCGGTTCGCCGAGCAGGATGGTGTGGTCGCCGGCCTCGATCCGGCGGACCACCCGGCACAGCAGCACGGCGAGCGCGTCGCCGATCAGCGGCACGCCGAACGGCCCGGTGGTCCAGCCCGGGTGGGCGGTGAACCGGTCGATGCCGCTGGTGGCGAAGATCTGCGCGATCTCCTGCTGCCCGGAGGCGAGCAGGTGCACGGCCACGTGCTCGGCCTGCTCGACGGTGGGCCAGCTCGACGAGGCGCGGCCGAGGCAGACCGACACCAGCGGCGGGTCCAGCGACACCGAGGTGAACGAGGTGGCGGTGAAGCCGGCCGGCGGCAGGTCCGCCCGCATCCGGTTGCCACGCAGGCCGGGCGTGGTGACCACGGTGACCGTGGACGCCTGCCGGCGCAGCAGGCCGCGGAACGAGTCGACGTCGACCGGGCGCAGCTCGACGGTGCCGGCGTCGGGGCGGTCCACGGTGGTCACGACGCCACCAGCTCTCGGGTGGCGTAGACGCTGGCCGGTCGGGGCAGGCCGTAGTGCTCGCGCAGGGTGCGCCCGGTGTATTCCGACCGGAACAGCCCGCGTCGGCGCAGCAGTGGTACGACGTGGTCCACGAAGGCCTCCAGTCCGTGAGGTAGCAGCGGTGGCATGACGTTGAAGCCGTCGGCGGCGCCCTGGGTGAACCAGAGCTCGATCTGGTCGGCGATCTGCTCCGGGGTGCCGACCACGACGCGGTGCCCGCGCCCGCCGCCGAGCCGGCCGATGAGCTGGCGCAGGGTGAGCCGTTCCCGGCGGGCCAGGTCGACCACGAGCTGGTAGCGGCTCTGGTGCGACTGCACCGCGTCGGCGTCGGGCAGGTCCGGCAGCGGCCCGTCCAGGGGCAGGCCGGTCAGGTCGAGCCCGGTCATGCCGGAGAGTTGGGCGAGGGCGTGCTCGGGCACGATCAGCGCCTCCAGTTCGTCGGCGAGGGCACGGGCTTCGGACTCCGTACCCCCGATCACCGGCGCGATACCCGGCAGGACCTTCACCAGATCCGGGTCGCGGCCGGCGTCGGCGGTGGCCCGCTTCAGCGCGGTGTGGAAGGCCTGGCCGTCGGCGAGTGTCTGCTGGGCGGTGAAGACGGCCTCGGCGTAGCGGGCGGCGAACGCGATGCCGTCGGCGGACGAGCCGGCCTGCACCAGCAGCGGGCGGCCCTGCGGCGGGCGGGGCGTGTTGAGCGGCCCGTGCACCCGGAACCGCTCGCCGGTGTGCGCGATCTCGTGCACCCGGTCGGTGTCGGCGAAGACGCCGGCCGCGGTGTCGAGCACCAGCGCGTCGTCCTCCCAGCTGTCCCAGAGCTTGATCGCCACGTCGACGTACTCGGCGGCGCGGCGGTAGCGGTCGGCGTGCGCGGGGTGGTCGTCGAGGTTGAAGTTGCGGGCCTCGCGGGCCTGCGCGGAGGTGACGATGTTCCACCCGGCCCGGCCGCCGCTGAGGTGGTCGAGCGAGGCGAAGGCGCGGGCCAGGTTGAACGGCTCGGTGTAGGTGGTCGAGGCGGTGGCGATCAGGCCGATGTGCTCGGTGGCCGTGGCCAGCGCGGCGAGCAGCGTGATCGGTTCGAAGACGGCCTGGATGTTGTGCCGCACGGCCGGGCCGACGGCCAGCCCGTCGGCGAGGAACACCGAGTCGAGCGTGCCCCGCTCGGCGATGCGGGCCAGCTCCTGGAAGTGCCGCACGTCGGCGAGGCGGCTCGGGTCGGTGCGCGGGTGCCGCCAGGCGGCCTCGTGGTGGCCGACACCCATCAGGAAGGCGTTGAGGTGCAGGGTCCGGGACATGGCGGTTCCTCTCAGGCGGTGGTGACGTCGACGCGCCAGGTGGAGAAGCGACGTTCCCCGGCGACGAGGAGCTGGTTGACCACCAGCCCGATGGCGGAGATGGTGATGATCCCGGCGTACATGTCGGGTATCGCGAAGTTGTACTGCGCGTAGTTCACGAGGTAGCCGAGCCCGGCCTTGGCACCCACCATCTCGGCGGCGACCAGCACCAGGATCGAGTACGCCCCGGCGAGCCGGACGCCGGTGAACAGGGTCGGCACGGACGCCGGCAGGATCACCTTCTGGAACAGCCGCAGGTGGTTCAGGCCCATCGAGCGGGCCGAGCGGACCAGCAGCGGGTCGACCCCCTTCACCCCGGCGATCGTGTTCAGCAGGATCGGCCAGGAGCAGGCGTAGACCACCAGGGCGATCTTGGAGGTCTCGCCGAGGCCGAGGATGAGCACGAAGACCGGCAGCAGCGCGAGCGCGGCGGTGTTGCGGAACACCTCCAGCAGCGGACTGAGCAGGTCGGCGAGGGGCCGGTACCAGCCGATCAGCAGGCCCAGCGGGATGGCGGTGACCACGGCGAGCGCCAGGCCGGTCAGCGACCGGGTCAGGCTGGCGCCCACGTGCTCGGCCAGCTGGCCGCTGCGCAGCAGCTCCCACCAGGCGACGAGCACCTCGGACAGCGGCGGCAGGAAGACCCGGTCGACCAGGCCGGTGCGGGGCACGACCTCCCAGATCGCGGCGAGCGCCAGCAGCGCGGCGCTGCGGTGCAGGACCCGGCCGCCGGTGGCGAGCAGCCGGCCGGGCCGGCGCACGACGGCGGCCGGGGCGACGGCGGGCGCCGCGGTCGGGCGGGCCGGGGGCGCGGCGACGTCAACCAACGGGGGCCTCCTCGCGTACGGCGGACTGCGCGGCCCGTACCTCGTCGCGCAGCAGCGTCCAGATCCGGTGCCGGTGGTGCCGGAACGCGTCGGTGGACCGGACGTCCTCCTCCGCGTCCCGGTCGCCCAGCTCGATGTCGATGACCTGCTTGATCCGGCCGGGCCGCGACGTCATCACGGCGACCCGCTGGCCGAGGTGCACGGCCTCGTCGATGCCGTGCGTGATGAACACGACGGTCTTGCCGGTGGCCTGCCAGATCCGCACCAGCTCGTCCTGGAGCGAGTCGCGGGTCTGGGCGTCGAGCGCGGCGAACGGCTCGTCCATGAGCAGCACGTCCGGGTCGTACGCGAGGCTGCGGGCGATGGCGACGCGCTGCTTCATGCCGCCGGACAGCTCGTGCGGGTAGCGGTCGGCGAAGCCGGTGAGCCCGACCAGGTCGAGGTGGTGGGCGACCAGGTCGGCGCGCTCGGCGCGGGGCAGGCCCTTGGCCTCCAGCCCGAACGCCACGTTGCCGGCGGCGGTGCGCCAGGGCAGCAGCGCGTACTGCTGGAAGACGATGCCCCGGTCCAGGCCGGGCCCGGTGACGGGGCGGCCGTCGACCAGCACCTGCCCGTCGGTCGGGGTGGCCAGCCCGCCGAGCAGGTCGAGCAGGGTGGACTTGCCGCAGCCGCTGGGACCGACGACGACCAGGAACTCGCCGGGGCGTACGCCGAGGGTGAGGCCGTCGAGCGCGGTGACCGCGCCGCCTGCGCCACGCCGGCCGGGGAAGACCTTGCGCACCCGGTCGAAGAGGATCTTGTCGGTGCTCACGCGCCACCGCCCGGGTTGGCGAACGCGTTGAACCGGTTGGTGTAGAGGTCGGCCGGCTTCGGCCGGGCGCCCTTGAGCTCGCCGGCGTCGGCCAGCCAGTCGATCCAGGTGGCGAACTCCCGGTCGGTGATGACGCCGCCGGTCTCCGCCACGCCGCTGGACTTCCAGTAGTTCACCAGCGTGGCGTCCTCGTTGCGGCCGCGCTTGTCGATGATGGACCGCAGCCGGGCCACCACCGTCTCCCGTGGTTGGGTGCGTGCCCACTCGATGGCCTTGCCCACACCGGTGACGAACGCCCGCACGGTGTCCGGGTTGCGGGCGATGAAGTCGTCGCGGAACACGTAGCTGCCGGCGCTGAACGCCCCGAGCAGCTCGTAGTCGGTGAAGACGGTGCGGATTCCGCCGTTGGCGACCGCCTTGTCGCGGATCACGCCGCCGAGCACCGCCAGGTCGATCTGCCGGGCGCGCAGCGACTGTTCGGTGTTGACCGGGGGCAGCGCGACCAGCTCGACCCGGGCGATCTCGGCCGGGGTCAGGCCGCCCCGGGCCAGCCAGGTCCGCAGCACGGCCTCGGCGTGCGCGCCGAGCGTGTTCATGCCGACCCGCTTGCCGATCAGGTCGCGGGGGGCACGGATCGGGCTGCCGTCGAGCACGTAGTAGCCCTGGAAGGTCTGCGCGTCGGAGCCGTAGTAGCTGACCACGGCGGTGATCGGGGCGTTGGCGGCCTGGAGCTTGACGATCGCGCCGTTGAACGCGCCGCCGAAGTCGCTCTGGCCGGTGGCGGTGGCCTGGATGTCGGCCGGCCCGCCGGTGACGTTGCCGATCCAGTTGAGCTTCACGTCGCCGAGGTAGCCGAGGTCGGCGGCGAGTTCGGGGAGCGTCACCTGGCCGACCGAGCCCTGGTAGCGCAGTTCGGTGGTCTGGGCGCCGTCGGCGTCGGCGTCGGCGCCGCATCCGGCGGTGGTGGCGAGGGTGAGCAGGGCGACGGCGGCGGCGAGGGCACGCCGGAACGTTCGGAGGGAGGGCATGGCGGAGTCTCCTGATCTGTCCACGATGTGGTGGAGGGGGCCCACGGGGGCCGGGAGCGCACGCCGTACCGCGCCGGGCCACGGTGCGCCGGCGGGGGGAACGGACGGGCGGAGGGGGAACGACG
This sequence comes from Micromonospora sp. WMMA1996, assembly GCF_002573675.1. Lineage (NCBI taxonomy): Bacteria > Bacillati > Actinomycetota > Actinomycetes > Micromonosporales > Micromonosporaceae > Micromonospora > Micromonospora sp. WMMA1996. Next base: position 3,690,039 of record NZ_PDHU01000001.1, read on the forward strand.
AGCGCTCGGCTCAACAGAGCGCGCTCGCGTGCCGGACCAGGTCGACGTGCACGCGAGCGGTGAGGAGAAGCTCGTTCCGCTGCGACATGTCCTCATGCTGCCGGCCGTTCTCTCCGCCGGTCAACGCCCTTCCAATCAGTGAGACTTTCATCGCTGGCTTTGTTACGAGCCGTCGCCACCAGCATTTACCACCCCTTAACACCTACCCGTTGAATAGAGATTGTGCCGGGCGGTAGGCCCACCGTCCAGAGCGGATCCGACCGGGTTTCGCGAAACGTCGATCCGGGCATGTTCGATGCCGCAGAGGCAGGGAGACGAAGAAGGAGGCACCCCCGATGGGCGTCCAGTTCCGCAAGCGCAAGAAGTACGGGCCGCTGATCCTCCACTTCACCCAGAACGGGTTCTCCTCGTGGAGCATCAAGATCGGCCGTTGGTCCTGGAACTCGAACACCCGCGCCCACCGCGTGGACCTTCCGGGGCCGCTCTCCTGGAAGCAGGACAAGGCCTGACGGTCCGCGGACCGTTACGACGAAGGGGACGCCGGCGGTTCGCCGGTCGTCCCCTTCGTCGTCCGGGCCGGGTTCGCCGTTCGGCCGCCGACGAGGACCCCCCGACGGAACAATCTCGACATGGCGGATCTGACCCTGCGGCGGATGCGGCGGCGGGCCGTCGCGGCCTGCGTGCTGATGCTGGTCGGCTACTTCCTGGTGCCGGTCGAGGCGGACCCGAACGGGCTGCGGCTGGCCCTGCGGTCCGCCGGCACGCTGCTGCTGGTCGCCGTGGTCGCGTTCCTGGTCACCGGCCAGGTCCGCCGCCAGCTCACCCGCGAGCAGCCGACCGGCCGGGAGGAGGACCGGGCGCTCACCCGGCTCGCCGTCGCGCTGATCGCCGGGCTGCTGGTCTTCGCGTTGGCCGACTACGTGGTGGCGGACACCCGGCCCGGTGAGTTCGTCGGGCTGCACACCCGGATCGACGCGCTCTACTTCGCCCTGGCGACGCTCACCACGATCGGCTACGGCGACGTGCACGCCCAGGGGCAGATCGCCCGGGTGGCCGTCTGCGCCCAGATGGTCTTCAGCATCGGCGTGGTCGCCACCGGGGCGTCCGTGGTGGTCAGGCAGATGACCCAGCGGTCGGGGCGACGCTGATCCGCACGTCGCCGCCGAGCCGGCCGTGCTCCGGGTCGCGGGTCACCGCGCCGGCGGCGAGCATCGAGGCCAGCGCGCGGTTGGCGTCGGCGGGCCGGTAGACCGTGTCCGTCGCGGCGAAGCGGCGCAGCTCGCTGACCGTCCGCGGGCCGGAGCGCGCCAGCTCGGCCAGCAACTCGCGCCGCAGCGGGCCGGGCTCGGGCTCCAGCGAGATGTCGAGCAGCCGGCCCTGCGGATCGGCCGGGTCGCGGTAGCGCACCCCGGCGTACTCGTCGACCGCCCAGAGCGCCTCCTTGACCGCCTCCAGACCCCGGTCGGAGCCGGTGGCGTAGCCGAGCAGCCGGGCCGGCCCGTCCCCCACCAGCTCGACCTCGGTGACCAGCGGAAAGCCGGCCGCGGCCAGCGCCGGGCGCAGCGACCGGCCGGGCGCGGTGACCAGCAGCAGCTCGGCCGGGCGGCCGGACGCGGCGGCGGCCAGCAGGGCCGGGTCCGGCTCGGCGCCGTCGACGAGGGTGAACAGCGGCGCGCCGGCCGCCCCGGCCGCCTTGAGCGCCACCGGCAGCCGGTCCGGCGAGCCGGGCACCACGTGCACGGCGACGTCGCCCGGCAGGTCGGCCTCGGCCGCGCCGAGGCGCGCCGGCAGGTCCGGGTCGGCGTCCGCCAGCACCAGCACGGTCAGCCGTCGCCCGCGCAGCCGGTCGGCGAACTCGGCCACCACCCGCAGCGCCGCCTCCGCGCCGACGGCGGCGCCCCCGGCGTACGCGAGCGCGAGCGTGGCCCGCCGGGCCCGGTGCAGCGCCGCGGGGAGCCAGTGGTCGAGCTGGCGGACGAGCAGCTCGCGCAGGACGGCGTCGGTCGACATGGTGCCGTTTCTACCGCACCCGGGCGGCGTCGTGGCCGCGTACCCCGGTCAGGCCGGGACGGAGATGCCCACGCCGCCGCGGGTCTGGCCGCCGTAGCGCTGCCGCTCGCGGTCCAGGTCGAGCCGGCCGATCCGCTTGCGGGCGGCGAGCGCGGCGTCGTCCAGCAGGGCGGCCGGGACGATCCAGACGATCTCGAACTCCAGCCCGTCCGGGTCGCGGCCGTAGAGGCTCTTGGTGGTGCCGTGGTCCGACGTGCCGACCAGCGCGCCGGCGGCGGCCAGCCGCTCGCCGGTGGCGCCCAGCTCGTCGAGCGTGTCCAGCTCCCAGGCCAGGTGGTAGAGGCCGACGGTGGCCCGGCCGGCCTGCGACGCCCCGGCCGCCGCGCCGATCTCGAACAGCCCGAGGTCGTGGTCGTTGGTGGAGTCGGGCGCCTGGAGGAAGGCGGCGCCGCGGAAGCCGTCCGGCGTCATCGGGACCCGGCGGAAGCCCAGCACGTCGCGGTAGAAGGCGACGCTGCGCTCCAGGTCACTGACGTAGAGGACGGCGTGGTTGAGCCGGTGGATTCCCATGGCTCCGACGGTACCCCGGCTTGGTTGAGCGTTCAACAGCCGGCGTTATGATGGTCGTCATGACCCGGTGGCTGGAACCCGACGAGCAGCGGACCTGGCGCGCCTTCCTCACCGCCTCCCGGGCGCTGATGGAGACGCTCGACCGCGAGCTGCAACGCGACGCCGGCATGCCGCACGCCTACTACGAGATCCTGGTCCGGCTCTCCGAGGCCCCCGACCGGCGGCTGCGGATGAGCGACCTGGCCGACGCCACCGGCTCCTCGCGCAGCCGGCTCTCGCACGCCGCCGCCCGCCTGGAGGCCGCCGGCTGGATCCGCCGGGAGGACTGCCCCACCGACCGGCGCGGCCAGCTCGCCGTGCTCACCGACGACGGCTTCGCCACCCTGGCCGCCGCCGCCCCCGGCCACGTCGAGGGGGTACGCCGGCACCTGTTCGACGCGCTCAGCCCGGCCCAGGTCGACCAGCTGCGCCGGATCAGCGAGACGCTCGCCGTCCACCTGACCGGATCGGGACCAAACTGATCCACTCCGGGGGTTGTACTTACCGTCGCCGGATGAGCACGATGGGGCGTGTCCTCCGGCTTCGCTGACCTGACCGTCCAGGCGCACCACCTGGTGTCCGAAGGCGACCTGACCGGCGCGCAACGGCTGCTCGCCGACGCGCTCAGCGACGCCGACCCCCGCCCCGCCAACGCCTCCCCCGAGCTGGCCGAGGCCGCCGGGTTGCAGGCCCGGCTGCTGGTCGCGCTCGGCGAGCCGCACTCCGCCCGAGGCTGGGCCGCGTTCGCGTACGCGGCGACCACCCGGCTGTTCGGCCGCTCCGACGAGCGCACCGTCACCGCCGCCGCCACCCTGGCCGCGGTGCTGCACCGGGTCGGCAGCGACGCCCGGGCGGCCCGGCTCTACTCCGACGTCATCATCGAACTGACCGCCCGCGACGGGCCGGAGTCCCAGCGGGTGCTGGCCGCCCACGCCGACCTGGCCACGGTGGAATACGCGCGCGGCCAGTGCGAGGTGGCCCGCGACCGGCTCCAGGACGCGTGGGAGCTGCACCGCGAGGTCTACGGCGACGGCCACCCCAGCGGCATCAAGATGCTGGCCAAGCTCGGCGCGATGGAACGCGACTGCGGCCGGTACGCCGACGCGCACGAGCACCTGGCGCTCGCCGAGGACCTGTGCCGGGCCCACCTGGACTCCGACGACCCGCTCGCCGGGCAGGTGGCCGGGCTGGCCCGGGCCGCCGCCGACCCGGACCACGTCTGCCCCGCGCCCGAGCCGCCCGCCCCGGAGACCCCGGTGGTGCCCGCCGCCCGCGTCCCCCCGCCCGCCGAGGGTCCCCCCGACCTGCCGCCCTACACCCCGCCCGCGCTCGACGACCCGGTCCAGACGCCGCTCTACCACCCACCGGGCCGGGGCGCCGACGCGGCGCACGTGCCCACGCCCCGCACCCCGCCCGAGGCCGACGGCGACGCGTTCGACGACTACCCGTGGCCGCCGGACGACCCGGTCGACCAGCCGTGGCGGCCCGGCGAGGACGCGCTGCCCCGACCGTGGTCGGGCTCACCGACGACCCGCCGCCGGGCGTACGCCGGGTGCCGCCGGCCGACCTGCCCGGGCCACCGTCGCGCTACCTGCCGGTGCACGTGCCCCGGCCGCCCGCCGCCGAGCCGCGCGCCCGGCCCTGGCTGCCGCTGGCGGTGCTCGGGGTGGTGGTGGCGCTGCTGCTCGGCACCATCGCGGTGATCGCCGGGGTGTCCCGGGTGGACGACGCCCGCGACACGCCGCCGCCGGCGTCGAGCGGCCCGCCGGCCTCGACGCGTCCCGCCCCGACCACGCCGCCGGCCGCCTCCCCGGGCACCCCGCCCGGGCGGCTCGCGCTCACCGACCGGCGCGACAGCATCGTGCTGAGCTGGACCTACCCGACCGGCGCGGAGGGCCCGGTGGTGATCGCCGGGGGCCGCTCGGGCCAGCCGCAGGGCACGTTCGCCACGCTGCCGGCCGGCTCCACCGACTACATCGCCTACGGCCTCGACCGCACCACCGACTACTGCTTCACCGTGGCGCTCGTCTGGTCCACCGACAGCGTCGCGCGGACCGGGCCGGTCTGCACGAAACGGCGCCGCTGACACCTCACTCCGGGTCCGGCTCGGCCAGCGCCGGCAGGCGTACCGTCGCCCGCAGCCCGGGCGCGACGGCGCCCGGCGTCGCGTCCGCCAGCTCCACCGTGCCACCGGCCCGGCGCACCAACTCGCGCACGATGGCCAGGCCGAGGCCCGCGCCGCCGGCGTCCCGGGCCCGCGCGTCGTCCAGCCGGGTGAACCGGGCGAACACCCGCTCCCGATCCGCCGCCGGGACGCCCGGCCCGTCGTCGGTCACGGTGACCAGGTGGTACGCCCCGGTCGGGCCGGTCACGGCCAGCTCCACCGCGCCGTGTGCGTGCCGCAGCGCGTTGTCCACCAGGTTGACCAGCACCCGGCGCAGCTCCCCCGGATCCCCCTCGACCCACCACGCCCCGCTCGGCACGACCAGCCGCACGGGCGGGGACGGGTAGCGGGCGGCCACCGCGCGCAGCAGCCCACCCAGCTCCACCGGACCCACCGGCGACGGTCGCGCCGCCTGCTCGTCCAGGCGGGCCAGCAGCAGCAGGTCGTCGACCAGGCGGCCCAGCCGCTCGGTGTCGGCCAGCAGGTCGTCGGCCACCGCCGGCCAGTCGGTGTCGCCGCCGAGCCGGCGGGCCACCTCCAGCTCGGTACGCATGTTGGTCAGCGGGCTGCGCAACTCGTGCGCGGCGTCGGCGACGAACGCCCGCTGCCGGTCCCGGGACGCGGCCAACCGGTCCAGCATGTCGTTGAGCGTCACCGCGAGCCGGTGGATCTCGTCCTGCCCGGCCGGCACCGGCAGGCGTTCCGCGCCGGCCCGGCCGGTGATCTCGGCGGCGCCGCTGCGCAGCTCCTCCACCGGGCGCAGCGTCGCGCCGACCACCCGCCACGCCACCACCGCCAGCCCGGCCACCAGCAGCGGGAAGCCGACCAGCAGCAGATTGCGCACCACGTGCAGGCTGTGCCGGACGTCGGAGAGCGACTTGGCCACCAGCACCGTGCGCGGCTCCTGGGGCGTGCCGGCCGGCACCGTCACCACCCGCACCGGCCCGGACATGCCGACCCGCTGCCCGTCCACCACCAGCCGCTGCCGCTGCCCGGGCCGCAGCTCGTCCGGGCCGAGCATCGGCACCAGGCGGTCCGCGTCGATCGACGCGGCCCGGATCCGGGCCTGCCCGTCGACCACCTGCACCCGCAGCTGCCCGCCGGCCACCGGCAACGGGTCCGGCAGCGCGTCCTCGGCGGTGAGCAGGGCGACCGCGTCGGCGGTGCGCAGCGCCTCCTCGTCCACCGACCGTTGCAGCGTCCAGCCGAGCGCGCCGAGCAGCAGCGCGCCGCCGAGCGCGAACCCGAGCACCAGCCCGAGCACGCCCAGCGCCAGCAGCCGGGCCCGCAGTCCCAGGCGGCGCAGCGGGCGGATCACGTGGCCAACCGGTAACCGGCGCCCCGGACCGTCTCCAGCCGCTCCCGGCCGATCTTGCGGCGCAGGTAGCCGACGTAGACCTCCACCGCGTTCGGCGCGGTGTCGACCGAGGCGTCCCAGACGTGGTCCAGCAGCTCGGTCTTCGACACCACCTCGCCGGCCCGGCGCATCAGGTAGTCGAGCAGCGCGTACTCGCGGCTGGTCAGCACCACCTCGACGTCGTCCCGGGTGACCCGCCGCCGGGCCGGGTCCAGGCGCAGGTCGCCGACCGTCAGCACGGCCGGCCGCCGGGGCGCGCCGCGGCGCAGCAGCGCCCGCAGCCGGGCCAGCAGCACCACGTACGAGAAGGGCTTGGTCAGGTAGTCGTCGGCGCCGCAGTCCAGCCCGTCGGCCTGGTCGTACTCGCCGTCCTTGGCCGAGAGCATCAGCACCGGCAGCCAGCGCTGCTCGGCGCGCAGCCGGCGCACCACCTCGTAACCGGAGAGGCCGGGCAGCATCACGTCGAGGATCATCGCGTCGTACTCGCCGTGCCGGGCCGCGTCCAGCCCCTCCGGGCCGGTGCCGGCCACGTCGACCACGAAGCCCTCCGCCGACAGGCCCCGCCGCAGCGCCGCGGCGAGCCGCGTCTCGTCCTCCACCACCAGCAACCGCACCGGTCCAGGGTGCCACCATGGGGTCACCCGTAGGGGATCTCCTCAGCGTCGTCACAGCGACGATCGCGCAGCATGGAGCGCAGGAGGTGCACACTATGTCCGTGATGAAGAACCGCGCCGTGCTGCGCTGGCTGGTCCCGGTGACCGCGGGGGTCGCCGTGATCGGTGGTGGCGCCGCCGTCGGCACGTTCGCCGCCGGCGCCGACCCGGCCCTGCCGCCGCGCAGCGCGGCCCAGCTGCTGGAAGACCTGCGTACGTCCCGCCTGGACGGGCTCTCCGGCACCGTGGTGCAGCGCGCCGACCTCGGTCTGCCGCCGATCGCCGCGCTCGCCGGCCAGGCCACCGGCAACCAGCTCGCCGGCCTGGTCTCCGGCACGCACACGCTGCGCGTCTGGTACGGCGGCGAGGACCGGCAGCGGCTCGCCCTGGTCGACACGCTCGGCGAACAGGACGTGCTGCGCAACGGGCGCGACGTCTGGACCTGGAACAGCCGGGAGAACACCGCCTTCCACCGGAAGCTGCCGGCCGACGGCAAGGACCTGGCGTCCGCGCCGGCCACCCCGGCCGACGCCACCGAGCAGGCGCTGGCCGCGATCGACCCGACCACGGCGGTGACCGTGGGCCGCTCGGCCACGGTGGCCGGTCGGGACGTGTACGAGCTGGTGCTCACGCCGCGCGACAAGGCGTCGCTGGTGCACCAGGTGCGGATCGCGCTGGACGCCAAGGAGCACGTGCCGCTGCGCTTCGAGGTGCTCGCCGACGGCGCCGACGAGCCGGCGTTCGAGGTGGCCTTCACCCAGGTCGACTTCCGGACCCCGGACGCCGACCAGTTCCGCTTCAACCCGCCGCCCGGCGTCAGGGTCACCGAGGCGCCGGCCGACGAGCGGCCCGGGCCGGCCGGCCGGATGCCCGGTGCGCCGGGCGCCGGCAAGGCCACCGGCGGGGCGGACGCCGACCGCCCCGACGTGCGTACCGTCGGCACCGGCTGGACCACCGTGGTGGTCGCCAAGCTCGACGAGGCGCTCGGCGCGGGCGCCGGCGGCGCGAAGGCCGGCAAGGACGCGCCGGACGCGGAGATGCTGAGCCGGGTGCTCGGTGACCTGCCGAAGGTCAGCGGCGACTGGGGAAGCGGCCGGCTGCTCAGCGGCAAGCTGTTCAGCGTGCTGCTGACCGACGACGGCCGGGTGCTCGCCGGGCTGGTCACGCCGGAGCGGCTCTACCAGGCGGCCAAGGGCTGAACCGCCGCGCTCGGGGCCCGGTCGACGGACGTCGACCGGGCCCCGAGCCGTGTCCGGGCTTGGTCGGGTGGCGGGCGACGCGCTATCTTTCTCAGTTCAGGCACAAAAAAGGAATGGCTTTTGAATGCCATTCCTGCGGCAATTTTAGTCAATGAGGAGCCGGCTTGTCAATGCACTCCGACGTGGCGGGTGACCTGCACCAGGACGACGAGATCGGTCGCGAGCAGGAGTACGTCTCGATGCTCTACGACCGGCTGGACGGCATGCGGGACCAGGCCGCCCGCCGACTCGACGAGGAGTTGCGCCACACCGGCGGCACCCAGCAGGCGCGGTCGCAGCGCGACGCCACCGTCGCGATGTACGCCGACCAGGTCGAGCAGTTCTCCGCGGTCGAGTCCGGCCTCTGCTTCGGCCGCCTCGACGGCGACGACGGCGTCGCCCGCTACATCGGGCGGATCGGCATCTTCGACACCTCCGGCGACTACGACCCGCTGCTGATGGACTGGCGCGCCCCGGCCGCCCGCCCGTTCTACCTGGCCACCGCCGCCAACCCGCAGGGCGTACGCCGGCGGCGGCACCTGCGTACCCGCGAGCGCAAGGTCACCGGGCTCAACGACGAGGTGCTGGACATCACCGCCGCCTCCCCCACCGCGCACGAGGAGGTCACCGGCGAGGCGTCGCTGCTCGCCGCGCTCAACGCCGGGCGTACCGGCCGGATGCGCGACATCGTCGAGACGATCCAGGCCGAGCAGGACCGGATCATCCGCGCCGACCTGCCGGGCGTGATGGTGGTGCAGGGCGGGCCGGGCACCGGCAAGACGGCGGTGGCGCTGCACCGGGCCGCCTACCTGCTCTACACGCACCGGCAGCAGCTCTCCACCCGGGGCGTGCTGCTGGTCGGCCCGAACGCCACGTTCCTGCGCTACATCTCCCAGGTGCTGCCGGCGCTGGCCGAGACCGGCGTGCTGCTGCGTACCCAGGCCGACCTCTTCCCCGGGGTGCACGCCCGGCGCGTCGAGCCGGCCACCACCGCCGCGCTCAAGGGCCGCGCCGTGCTGACCGAGGTGCTCGCCGCGGCGGTCCGGGACCGGCAGTGGGTGCCGGCCGAGCCGATCACGATCGAGCTGCCCCAACGCGAGGTGCTCACGCTCGACCCGGAGACGGTCCGCCAGGCCCGCGACCGGGTCCGCCGCACCGGCCGGGCGCACAACCTGGCCCGCGCGCTGTTCGACATCGAGATCGTGCACGCGCTCGCCGACCAGGTGGCCGAGCGCATCGGCGCGGACCCGCTGGGCGGGGAGAACCTGCTCTCCGAGGCGGACCGGGCCGAGATCCGCCGCGAGCTGCGCGAGGAGCCGGAGATCCGGGCCGCGCTGGACGAGCTGTGGCCGGTGCTCACCCCGCAGCGCCTGCTCGCCGACCTGTTCGCGTCGCCGGAGCGGATCGCCGCCGCCGCGCCGATGCTCACCGACGCCGAGCGGGCCGCCCTGCACCGGGAGCCCGGCGGCTGGACGCCGGCCGACGTGCCGCTGCTGGACGAGGCCGCCGAACTGCTCGGCGAGGACGAACGCGCCGCCGCCGCCCGCCGGGAACGGATCCGCGCGATGGAGCGCGAGTACGCCGAGGGCGTGCTGGAGATCTGGCGCGGTTCCCGCTCGATCGACGTGGAGGACGAGGCCGACGGCGGTGAGATCCTCGGCGTGACCGACCTGATCGACGCCGCCCGGCTCTCCGAGCGGCAGGAGGAGTCCGACCGGCTCACCACCGCGCAACGCGCCGCCGCGGACCGGACGTGGGCGTTCGGGCACGTCATCGTCGACGAGGCGCAGGAGCTCTCGCCGATGGCCTGGCGGCTGCTGATGCGCCGTTGCCCGAGCCGGTCGATGACCGTCGTCGGGGACGTCGCGCAGACCGGCGCGCTGGCCGGCACCCCGTCCTGGGGGGAGGCGCTGGCGCCGTACGTGGCGGACCGGTGGCGGCTGGAGGAGCTGACCGTCAGCTACCGCACCCCCGCCGAGATCATGGCGGTCGCCGCCGACGTGCTCGCCGAGATCGACCCGGCCCTGCGCCCGCCCCGCTCGGTACGCGCCACCGGCGTACCGCCGTGGGACCGCACCGTCGCGGCGGCCTCGCTGGTCGACGCGCTGGTCGAGGCGACCGCGCGGGAGGCCGCCGGGCTCGGCGACGGGCGGCTCGGCGTGATCGTGCCGACCGGGCGGGTGACCGAGCTGGGCGGCGCGGTCGTCGCGGCGCTGCCCGAGGCGGCCGTCGGCGAGCAGCCGGAGCTGGCGAACCGGGTGGTGGTGCTGACCACCGAGCAGGCCAAGGGGCTGGAGTTCGACTCGGTGCTGGTGGTGGAGCCGGAACGGATCGTGTCCGAGTCGCCGCGCGGGCACAGCGACCTCTACGTCGCGCTCACCCGCGCCACCCAGCGACTCGGGATCCTCCGCGTGTAAGGAAGGGCCCCTCCTTAACGCATCCGGTAGAGGAGGGGCCCCTTCTTAACAACTGTCAGCCCGGGTTGGCGCCCTCGTCGGTGAAGTTGCCGACCTGGGCGCCGCTGGCCGAGGCGTCACTGGTGGAACCGCCGGACGGGGTGCTCATCCCACCGGTCGTGGCGTCCCCGGTGGTGGTCGGCGCCACCGTGCCCGGGTGCCGCTCCGGCTGCCGGGCCACCCGCCGCACGCTGGCCGGGCCGGCGGTGCCACCGGTCGTGGTGACCGCGCCCTGGCCCCGGGTGGGGCCGCCGTCGCGCAGCACGGTCGGGTCGACCGGAACGTGCGCCGGGTCGTCCGGATCCGACTCCTGGATCATCCGCTCCACGTCGGTCTGCGGCACGGTGACCTCGTCGAGCGCGCCCTCGCCGTACACGCCGCCGGCGACCCGTCGCTCGGCCTGCCGGGCGGCGTCCTGCCGCATGTCGTCCTCACGCACGTCAACCACCTCGTCGCTCCGGTGTCGGGTGTCAGTGATGCGTGCCCGAGGGCCGGTGGCTGAAACCGGCCCACCCCCGGTGGCGCCGGGTATACGCCCCGCTGTCCGGTTCCCCGCAGGGGCGACGACGGCCGGGCATCCGGCGGTTAGCTTGTCTCCGGGGTCGGGTAGTCGGAGGGTGCCCCCGCCACAGAGCGCGAACCGTGCCGTGGCCGACCTGCGGTAGCGGGGCGAGGGTGTGCAGGTAACGACTCATCAAATCCTGAGGAGGACCAGATGAGCACGCAGGCTGCATCCACCAGGCCGATGAACCGGCCGATGTCCGACGTCCAGAACCGGGCGAGCATGCAGGACACGTCGACCCGTCAGATGCCGTCGATGCACGACGGCCACCGGGAGCAGATGCCCAGCCCCGGCACCGAGACGAAGCAGGCGTTCCTCACCACCGAGTTCTGGGTGTACGCCGCGGCCGCCGCGGTCGTCGTGATCGCCGCGTTCTGGCGGGGTACCACCGCCAACGGCCTGAACATCAACAACCCGAACCAGGCCTGGTGGTACCTGACCGCGCTGACCGGCGCGTACCTGGTCAGCCGGGGCCTGTCGAAGGCGGGCAGCGCGCGTCGCTCCGGCAAGGAGCGTCGAGGCCGGCACTGACCCTCACGGTCACGCCAACGGCGACGCCCCCGGGACCTGCGTCCCGGGGGCGTCGTCGCGCGCCGTCACTCCTCGCCGAAGTCCCCGCCGTCGTCGCCCTCGAAGGCGTCCTCGAGCATCTCGCCGGCGACCAGACCGCCGGCCACACCGAGCGCGGCGCCGGCCATCATGCCGCCCATCCCGGAGCCCCGGTGACCGTGGTGTCCCGGGTAGCCGTGGTGGCCGTGCGGCGCGCCGAAGCCCTGGGCGCGCAGGCCGCCGTAGCGGGACGTGGTCTCGCGCAGCCAGCCGTCGACCACCTGGGTCCAGTCGGTGCGCGCGGCGTCGCTGTGCGGGATCGAGTACCGGCCGAAGGCGTCGTGCCCGGCGCTGAGGAAGCCGCCGCGCTTGTCGCACTCCAGGATCACCTCGACACCCTGCTGGCTGGTCACGAACGTCAGCTCGACCTCGTTGACCGTCTGCGCGTACTGCGGCGCGGCGAAGAACTCGATCTCCTGGTAGAACGGCAACGTCTGCGGGACCCCGTAGATGTGGCCGCGCTCCAGGTCGGCGTGCTTGAACCGGAAGCCCAGCGCCTGGAAGGCGTCCAGGATCCGCTCGTGGATCGGCAGCGGGTGCACCGACACCTGGTCCAGGTCGGACTTGTCCACCGCCCGGGCCACCGCCAGCTCGGTGCGCAGGCCCATGGTCATGCCGCGCAGCCGCTGCCCGTAGACGTCGGTGACCGGGGTCTCCCACGGCACCGGCATCTGGAACGGAATGGCGAGCTGCTGCTTCGGGGCCAGCTCGAACGCGCCGCTGACCGGCATCCGGTGGAACTCCATGACGCCGGCGTACTCGGTGTCGCCGCCCTCGATCTCGACCCGGGTGACCAGGCCGAGGGTGATCTGCTCGATCCGCGCCGGAGCGTCGCCGCCGACCAGGTTGACGTGCCCGTCCAGGGCCAGGCCGGGCCGGGTGTTCGGGTTGGTCAGCACGGTGTCGACGCTCGGGCCACCCACGCCGAACGCGCTCAGCATCTTCTTGAAGACCATCGCAACTCCGCTTCCGCCGTAGGCGCGCTCCACCCTGGAGCACGCGGGCCGTGCAGGGCACCCTAAATGGGACGGCTGAGAAGTGCCTGAAAGCGGACGGGACGCGCCGCCGGGACGCTCAGTCGGTGGGGACGACGATCAGTTCGCCCACCTGCTCGCCGAGTTGACGGCGGGCCTCGACCGGGAGCCCACCGTCGGTGATGAGCACGTCGGCCTCCTCCAGTGGGGCGATGGTGGCGATGCCGATGGTCTCCCACTTCGTGTGGTCGGCGAGCACGACCAGCCGGCGGGCGGCGCCGATCAGGCGGCGGTTCACCGCCGCCTCCAGCAGGTTGGGGGTGGTGAAGCCGGTGCGCTGGCTCATCCCGTGCACGCCGAGGAAGAGCAGGTCGACGTTGAGCGCGGCGATGGCGGACTCGGCGACCGGGCCGGTCAGCGCGTCCGACGGGGTCCGGATACCGCCGGTGAGCACGACGGTCTGGTCGGCGCGGGGATTCTGGTAGAGCGCGTCGGCGACCGGGATCGAGTTGGTGACCACGGTCAGCCCGCGTACCTCGGCGAGTCGGGCGGCCAGCGCGGCGGTGGTGGTGCCGGCGGAGAGCGCCACGGCCATGCCCGGCTCGACCAGCCCGGCGGCCCGCTCCACGATCGCCTGCTTCTCGGCCCGCTGGCGGGCCGACTTGGCCGCGAAGCCGGGCTCCTCGGTCGAGCCGGGGCCGGCCAGCGTGGCCCCGCCGTGCACCTTGTCGACCAGGCCGCGTTCGGCGAGCACCTCCAGGTCCCGCCGGATGGTCATGTCCGACACGCCGAAGCGGCTGACCAGGTGGCTGACCCGGACGCCGCCGCGCTGGCGGATCAGTTCCAGGATGGCGCTCTGCCGTTGCTGGGCCAGCATCAGACCTCCACCTCGCGGACCACCGCCACCTCCCCCGCCGGCACCACCAGCTCGCCGTCGCACCGCTCGCCGCTGAGCAGCTCGACGCCGGTGGCCGGCAGCCGGGCCGACCCGTCGGTGTGGTTGACCACGAACAGCCAGCTCCGCTCGGCCGAGCGGCGGCGGACCACCTCCACCCCGGCCGGCGCGGCCACCGGCGGCCGCACGCCGGCCTCGGCGAGCAGCCGGGCCACCAGCCGGTCGGTGGCCGCGTCGTCGAGCCGGGTGCCGACGTACCAGGCGGCGCCCGCGCCGACCGCGTGGCGGGTCAGCGCCGGCACGCCGGGCAAGGGCCCGTCGGCGTACGCGGCGAGCACCTCGGCGCCCTCGGCGTGCAGCCACTCGGTCCACACGTCGGCGCGGGCGCCGTCGTCGAGGCGGACCGTCTCGCCGGCGCGCAGGGGGAAGAACTCCTCGGTGCGTACGCCGAGCAGGTCGCGGAACGCGCCGGGGTAGCCGCCGAGCCGGATGTGGTCGTGCTCGTCGACGATGCCGCTGAAGTAGGTGACCAGCGCGGTGCCGCCCGCCTCGACGAAGCGGCGCAGCGCGTCGGCGTCGGCGTCGCGGGTCAGGTAGAGCGTGGGCGCCAGGACGAGCCGGTAGCGGGACAGATCCGCCGACGGGTGCACCACGTCGGCGGTGACCCCGGCCCGCCAGAGCGCGCCGTGCAGCGCGGCGAGCCGGTCGGTGTAGGTGACGTCGACGCTCGGGTGGGAGTCGAGTTCCGCGCCCCACCAGGCCTCGTAGTCGAACAGCAGCGCGACGTCGGCGGCGACCCGGCTGCCGCGTACCTCGGCCAGCGCCCGCAGGTCGGCGCCGAGCCGGCGGACCTCGCGGAACACCTTGGTGTCCGGCCCGGCGTGCGGGACCAGCGCGGAGTGGAACTTCTCCGCGCCGGCCCGGGAGGCGCGCCACTGGAAGAAGAGCACCCCGTCGGCGCCACGGGCCACGTGGGCGAGGCTGTTGCGCCGCATCTGACCGGGCGTCTTGGCGATGTTGCGGGGCTGCCAGTTGACCGCGCTGGTGGAGTGCTCCATCAGCAGCCACGGCGCGCCGCCCGCCACGCCCCGGGTCTGGTCGGCGGCGAGCGCGAGGTTCACCTGCGGTCGCGGGTCGGCGGCGGTGAGGTAGTGGTCGTTGGCGACCACGTCCACGTCCGACGCCCACGAGTGGTAGTCCAGATACTTGATGCCGGTGCCGATCATGAAGTTGGTGGTCACCGGCTGCGGGACGAGCCGGTTCAGCAGCTCCCGCTCGGCGCGCAGCTGGGCGCGTTGCTCGTCGGAGGAGAAGCGCAGGAAGTCCAGTTGCTGCGTCGGGTTGGCGAACGTCGGCGCGGCGCGCGGCGGGTTCACCTCGGCCCAGTCGTGGTAGCGCTGGCTCCAGAACGCGGTGCCCCAGGCGGCGTTGAGCGCGTCCAGGTCGCCGTAGCGCTCGCGCAGCCAGCGCCGGAACGCCTCGGCGCTGACGTCGCAGTAGCAGTGCACGTTGTGACAGCCCAGTTCGTTGGAGACGTGCCAGAGGACGACCGACGGGTGTGCCGCGTAGCGCCGCGCCACCGCCTCGACCAGGCGGAGCGAGCGGTCCCGGAACACCGGTGAGCTGGGGCAGTACGCCTGCCGGCCGCCGGGCCACAGCACGGCGCCGTCGGCACGCCGGGGCAGCGTCTCCGGGTGCCGGTGGGCCAGCCACGGCGGCGGGCTGGCGGTGGCGGTGGCCAGGTCGACGCGGATCCCGCCGGCGTGCAGCAGGTCGAGCGCGCGGTCCAGCCAGCCGAACTCGTACCGGTCCGGGGCGGGCTCCAGCAGGGCCCAGGAGAAGATGCCGACCGACACCAGGTTGACCCCGGCCTGGCGCATCAGCGCGACGTCCTCGGCCCACACCTCCTCGGGCCACTGCTCCGGGTTGTAGTCGGCGCCGTACCAGATGCCCTCGCCGTGCCAGTTCCGCATGACAGCAGAGCGTGCCCCCGGCCGCGACTCAAGTCAACACTTTCCAACATCGACAAAAGTTACAACGTTTACCGGCTCTTTCCCCTGCCACAGCTCGGTTATCGCCGCCCGTTTGCCCTCTTGACAGCGCCGAACCAAGGGGTAGCTTCAACCGCCACCGGCTATTTCTGTTCGGACATGTGGATTCTCGGTGAATCTCGTAGCGCACCTCTTCCACGCAGGAGGCACAGTGTCCCGTCCCCGCTCGCAGGCCGAGTACCTCGCCCGGCTCGTACCCCCCTCCGTCGCCGGCCTGAACCGGCGCTCCCTGCTGGCCGGCGCGGCCGGCGCGGGCGCGCTGCTCGGCACCGGCCTGCTCGCCGGCTGCGGCGACTCCGACTCCGGTTCCGGCGGGGACGCCAAGAGCGTCTCGCTCGGCTCGAACCAGTCGGACCCGAAGCCCAAGGACGTCGTCGCCAAGGTGATGGACGGCTTCAAGACGTCCTCCGGGGTGACCGTCGCCGTCAACACGGTCGACCACAACACGTTCCAGGAGAACATCAACAACTATCTGCAGGGCAAGCCGGACGACGTGTTCACCTGGTTCGCCGGCTACCGGATGCGGTTCTTCGCGGCCAAGGGCCTGGCCGGTGACCTCAGCGACGTGTGGGGCAAGCTCGACGGCTACTCCGACGCGTTCAAGAAGGCGTCGACCGGCGACGACGGCAAGCAGTACTTCGTGCCGGCGTCCTACTACCCGTGGGCGGTCTTCTACCGCAAGTCGGTCTGGCAGCAGCGCGGTTACCAGGTGCCCAAGACGCTGGACGACCTGAACACGCTCGGCGCGCAGATGAAGAAGGACGGGCTGAACCCGATCGCCTTCGCCGACAAGGACGGCTGGCCGGCGATGGGCACGTTCGACGTCCTCAACCTGCGGATCAACGGCTACCAGTTCCACATCGACCTGATGGCCGGCAAGGAGGCGTGGACCTCCGACAAGGTCAAGAAGGTCTTCGACACCTGGGCCGGCCTGCTCCCCCTGCACCAGCCGGACTCGCTCGGCCGCACCTGGCAGGAGGCCGCCCAGTCGCTGCAGCAGAAGAAGAGCGGCATGTACCTGCTCGGTCTCTTCGTCGGCCAGCAGTTCAGCGGCGCCGACCTGGAGGACCTGGACTTCTTCACCTTCCCCGAGATCGACTCCACGATCGGCGCGAAGGCCCTGGACGCGCCGATCGACGGCTACATGATGGCGCGCAAGCCGAAGTCCAAGGACGCGGCGGAGAAGCTGCTGACGTACCTGGGTTCGAAGGACGCCGCGAACATCACCGTGAAGAACGACCCGAGCACGCTGGTCGCCAACAGCGGCGCGGACACCGCCGGCTACACCGCGCTGCAGAAGAAGGCCGCCGAACTGGTCGGCTCGGCCACCGAGATCGCCCAGTTCCTCGACCGGGACACCCGGCCGGACTTCGCCTCCACCGTGATCATCCCGGCGTTGCAGCAGTTCATCAAGGACCCGAAGGACATCAGCGGGCTGCTCACCAGCGTCGAGAACCAGAAGAAGTCGATCTTCACCAGCTGACGGCGGAAGGGGGAAGGACATCATGTCCGACCTGCCCCTGATCCAAGCGGATCGCGCCGTGCCGCCGCCGGCCGCGACCACCACCACCGGTGGTCGCGGTCGCCGGCTACGGCTCCTGTCCCGCACCGACCGCGTGGTGATCACGCTGATGGTGTTGGTGCCCCTGCTGCTCGTCACCGCCCTGGTCTGGCTGCCGGCGGTGACGACCGTGCTGCTCTCCGGCACGGACTGGGACGGCATCGGCCCGATCGGCGAGATCGACTGGGTCGGGTGGAAGAACTACGACGACGTGGTGAACATCTACCCGCCGTTCGTCCCCGCGGTGCAGAACAACCTGCTCTGGCTGGCCGCGCTGTTCGTGGTGGCCACCCCGTTCGGCATGTTCCTCGCCGTGCTGCTGGACAAGGAGCTGCGCGGCAGCCGGTTCTACCAGACCGCGCTCTACCTGCCGGTGGTGCTGTCGCTGGCGCTGATCGGCTTCGTCTGGCAGCTCATCTACAGCCGGGACCAGGGCCTGCTCAACGGCGTGTTCGGCGGCGACACCGACTGGTACGGCGACCCGAACGTCAACATCTGGGCGGTGCTGGTGGCCGCCGGCTGGCGGCACGTCGGCTACATCATGCTGCTCTACCTGGCCGGGCTCAAGGGCGTCGACCCGTCGCTGCGCGAGGCCGCCGCGGTGGACGGCTCCTCCGAGACCAGCACGTTCTTCCGGGTGGTGTTCCCGGTGATGCGCCCGATCAACATCATCGTGCTGGTGGTCACCGTGATCGAGTCGCTGCGCGCGTTCGACCTGGTCTGGGTCATCAACAAGGGCCGCAACGGGCTGGAGCTGATCTCCGCGCTGGTCACCCAGAACGTGGTCGGCGAGGCGAGCCGGATCGGCTTCGGCTCGGCGCTGGCGACGATCATGCTGATTGTCTCCCTGGTCTTCATCACCATCTACCTCTGGACCGTGATGCGGGAGGACAAGCGATGACCGCCGCCGTCTCCACCGGGCGCCGTCGGCCGCTGCGGCCGGCCCGGGTGGTCCTGCACCTCTTCCTGGGTACGGTCGCGATCGGCTGGCTGTTCCCGATCCTCTGGGCGGTGCTGACGTCGTTCCGCTCCTACGAGTACACCGCCGCCAACGGCTACGTCTCGCTCGGCGGGTGGACGATCGACAACTACGTGACCGCGTGGCGCACCGCCGAGTTCGGCAAGCACTTCCTCAACTCGGTCTACATCACCGTCCCGGCGGTGCTGCTCACGCTCTTCCTCGCCTCGTGCGTGGCGTTCGTGATCGCCCGGTTCAGCTGGAAGCTCAACATCGCGCTGCTCGGCCTGTTCACCGCCGCGAACCTGCTGCCGCAGCAGGCCCTGCTCATCCCGCTGTTCCGGATGTTCACCGAGATCCCGCTGCCGGCCTGGATGAGCGACTCGGAGCTGCTCTACGACAGCTACTGGGGGCTGATCCTGGTCAACGTCGCGTTCCAGTGCGGCTTCTGCGTGTTCGTGCTGAGCAACTACATGAAGGCGCTGCCGCACGAGCTGTACGAGGCCGCGATGGTCGACGGGGCGAGTGTGTGGCGGCAGTACTGGCAGGTGACCATGCCGCTGTGCCGGCCGGCGCTGGCCGCGTTGGCCACGCTGGAGGTGACCTGGATCTACAACGAGTTCTTCTGGGCCACCGTGCTCATGCGTACCGGCGACAAGTTCCCGGTGACCAGTTCGCTGAACAACCTGCGCGGCGAGTTCTTCACCGACAACAACCTGGTCTCGGCCGGCTCGGTCCTGGTCGCGGTCCCCACCCTGGTGATCTTCTTCCTGCTCCAGAGGCAGTTCGTCCGGGGCCTGACGCTGGGAGCCTCCAAGGGATGACGATCGTCCACCTGCGCCGCGCGCGGACCAGCCTGGTGCTCGACGCGCGCGGCCCGGGCCTGCCCCGGGTCGTGCACTGGGGCGCCGACCTCGGGCCGCTGCCCGCCGATGACCTGCCCGCGCTGGTCGACGCCACCGTGCCGCCGGTGGTCCCGAGCAGCTTCGACGCGCCCACCGTGCTGTCGCTGCTGCCCGAGGCGAGCGCCGGTTGGAGCGGCCGGCCCGGCCTGGCCGGTCACCGCGAGGGCCGGGACTGGTCCACCTCGTTCCGCCTGGTCGACCTCGACGTACGCGACGAACGCGCGACGCCACCCCCCGACGGCACCGCGGCCGTCGGGCCCGAGCTGTTAGGAGGGGCCCCTTTACCTGCACCAGGCGTTAACAGGGGGCCCTTCCTTTCCACTGTCGAGGTGCGGGCGGTGGACCCGGGGGCGGGGTTGCGCCTGACCGTCGAGATCGCGCTGGACGCGGCGGGACTGCTGACGCTGCGACACCGGCTGCGCAACGACGGCGACGGACGCTACGAGCTGCGCGAGCTGACGCCGGTGCTGCCGGTGCCGGCGGTCGCCACCGAACTGCTCGACCTGACCGGCCGCTGGTGCCGGGAACGCGCGCCGCAGCGGCACCCGTGGCCGATGGGCGCCTGGGTCCGCGAGGGACGGCACGGACGTACCGGGCACGACGCCACGCTGCTGCTGGTCGCCGGCACTCCCGGCTTCGGCTTCGGGCACGGCGAGGTGTGGGCGGTGCACACCGCCTGGAGCGGCGACCACGTCACCGTGGCCGAGCGTCGCCCGACCGGCGAGGCCACGCTCGGCGGCGGCGAGCTGCTGGCCCCCGGCGAGATCGTGCTGGGGCCGGGCGAGGAGTACGCCTCTCCCCTGCTCCACGCCGCGCACTCGGCCGACGGGCTGGACGGGCTCAGCGACGTGCTGCACACGCACCTGCGGGCCCGGCCGAAGCATCCGCGCACGCCGCGACCGGTGACGTTGAACGTGTGGGAGGCGGTCTACTTCGACCACGACCTGGACCGGCTGCGGACGCTCGCCGACCGGGCCGCCGAGGTGGGGGTGGAACGCTTCGTGCTCGACGACGGCTGGTTCCGCGGCCGGCGGCACGACCTCGCCGGGCTCGGCGACTGGTGGGTAGACGGCGAGGTCTGGCCGGACGGGCTGCAACCGCTGATCGACCACGTCCGCGCGCACGGCATGCAGTTCGGGCTCTGGGTCGAGCCGGAGATGGTCAACCCCGACTCCGACCTGTTCCGGGCCCACCCGGACTGGCTGCTCCAGGCGCCCGGCCGGCTGCCGCCGGAGTGGCGGCACCAGCAGGTGCTCGACCTGGTCAACCCGGACGCGTACGCGTACGTGCTCGGCCGGCTCGACGCGGTGCTGCGCGAGCACGACGGCATCGCGTACCTGAAGTGGGACCACAACCGGGACCTCACCGAGGCCGGGCACGCCGGCCGGCCCGGGGTGCACGCGCAGACCGTGGCCGTCTACCGGCTGCTCGACGAGCTGCGCGCCCGTCATCCGGGCCTGGAGATCGAGAGCTGTTCGTCCGGTGGCGCCCGGGTCGACCTGGAGATCCTGCGCCGCACCGACCGGGTCTGGGCCAGTGACTGCAACGACGCGCTGGAACGGCTGTCCATCCAGCGCTGGACCGGCCTGCTGCTCCCGCCCGAGCTGATCGGCACGCACATCGGGCCGGAGCGCTCGCACACCACGCACCGGGTCCACGACCTGGGCTTCCGGGCGGTCACCGCGCTCTTCGGCCACCACGGCATCGAGTGGGACATCACCGCGATCGACGCGACCACCCGCGCCGAACTCACCGCCTGGGTGGCGCTGCACAAGCGGCTGCGTCCGCTGCTGCACGGCGGCCGGGTGGTCCGGGTCGACCACCCCGACCCGGCCGTACAGGCCCACGGCGTGGTCGCCCACGACCGCTCCGCGGCGGTGTACGCGGTCAGCCGGGTGGCCACCTCGGCGGCCCAGGTGCCGGGCGCGGTGCGGTTGCCGGGGCTGGACCCGCACCGGCGCTACCGGGTCCGCCCGCCGGCCGGGGTGCCGGAGCCGGCGCTGCTGGAGCTGACGCCCCCGGCCTGGCTGGCGTCCGGCGCGGGGGTGACGCTGAGCGGGTCGGTGCTGGCGTCGGTCGGTCTGCAACTGCCCGCCCTGCACCCGGAGCAGGCGCTGCTGGTGGAGGCCGTCGCCGCCTGAGCGTCAGTCCTCCGCGGCGTCGAACGCCGTACGGGCCCTCTCGATCTGCGGCATGTGCGCGTCGGCCCACTCGAGGAGGGCGTCGACGGGACCGCGCAGCGTCTTGCCCAGCGGGGTGATCCGGTATTCCACCGCGACCGGGCGGGTGGCCACGACGCGGCGTTCGACGATGCCGTTGCGTTCGAGTCGGCGCAGCGTCGCGGTCAGCGACTTCTGGGTCACGGCCGGAACGGCGCGGCGCAGCTCGTTGAAGCGGCACGGCCGCTCGCACAGCTCGTTGAGGATGCTGAGCGACCACTTGTCCAGCACCTGGTCGAGCAGGTCGCGGTGGGGCGCGTCGATCCGCAGCTCACCGGCGCGAGGGGCGGTGGTATCGCGCATGAAACCAGGTCTCCTTGAAGTGTCCTTCGTCAACTAGGTATCAATGGTAAACCTCAGCACGTCCACCAGAGGAGACATGATGCCGGTCATCCGCTTCAGCCCCGACGGCCTTCAGCCGCACACGCCCTACGACCACGTGGCGGTGTCCACCGGGTCACGCCACATCCATGTCAGCGGCCAGATCGCCCGACGCGGCGACGGCACGCCCGTCGCGCCGGGCGACCTGAGCGGACAGGTCGCGCAGGTGCTGCGCAACACCGCCCTCGCCCTCGCCGGCGCCGACGCCTCCTTCGACGACGTGGTGCGGCTGACCTTCTACGTCACCGGGTGGAAGCCCGAGCGGATCGAGCCGTTCATGGCCGGGATCGAGTCGGTCGCCGAGGAGCTGGGTCTGCCCCGCCCGCTGCCGCCGGCCTCACTGATCGGCGTGGAGCACCTCTTCGAGCCCGACGTGCTCGTCGAACTGGAGGCGACCGCGATCACGGGGTGACCGGACCTCCCCGGAACTTTCTTCGCCGGCGGATGTCGAGAACCGGGGTGGCGGCTTCTACCGGAGGGTGCAGGCACCGACAATCGGTGCTCGGGCGTGAGGAGCGAATCGTGAAGTACATGCTGCTGATGCAGTTCAGCGCCGCCGGGGCCGAGTTCCCGTCCGTCGACACCTGGACGCCGGAGGAGTTCCGCGCCCACATCGACTTCATGGGCGAGGTCAACGCCAAGCTCGTGGCCGACGGGGAGTTCGTGCAGGGCGAGGGGCTGGGCGGGCCGCAGCAGGCCCGGATCGTGCGGGCCGGCGCGAACGGCGCGCCGGTGGTCACCGAGGGCCCGTTCGCGGAGACCAAGGAGTTCCTGGCCGGCTTCTGGATCGTCGACTGCGAGACCCCGCAGCGGGCGGCCGAGATCGCCGCGTTCATCTCCACCGCGCCCGGCCCGGGCGGACGGCCGCTGAACATGCCGATCGAGGTGCACCCGGTGATGTCCGGCCCGCCGCAGGAGATGTGACGCTGACCGACCACACCGTCGAGGACCTGCTGCGCGAGCTGGCGCCGCAGGTCCTCGGCGTGCTCGCCCGCCGCTTCGGTGACTTCGCCACCGCCGAGGACGCGGTGCAGGAGGCGTTGCTGGCGGCGACCCGGCAGTGGCCCGCCGAGGGGGTGCCGGAGCATCCGCGCGGCTGGCTCACGCAGGTCGCGTACCGGCGGATGATCGAGCTGGTGCGGGCCGAGACGGCCCGGCGCGACCGGGAGGAACGCGCGGCCCGGCGCTCCGGCGACGACCGGCGGACCGCGCCGGCCGCCGACGAGCCGCTGACCGGCGAGCGGGACGACACGCTGGTGCTGCTGTTCCTCTGCTGCCACCCGACGCTGAGCACCCCGTCGGCGATCGCGTTGACCCTGCGCGCGGTGGGCGGCCTGAGCACCGCCGAGATCGCCCGCGCGTTCCTCGTCCCCGAGGCCACCATGGCGCAGCGGATCAGCCGGGCCAAGCAGCGCATCCGCGACTCCGGGCTGCCCTTCCGGATGCCCGAGCCGGCGGACCGGCAGGCACGCCTGGCCGCCGTGCTGCACGTGCTCTACCTGATCTTCACCGAGGGGCACACCGCCAGCCTCGGCGACGACCTGCGCCGGGTCGACCTCTCCGAGGAGGCGGTCCGACTGACCCGGGAGATGCGCCGGCTGCTGCCCGACGACAGCGAGGTGGCCGGGCTGCTCGCCCTGATGCTGCTCACCGACGCGCGCGCCGCCGCCCGGACCGGCCCGTCGGGCGAGTTGATCCCGCTGGCCGAGCAGGACCGCTCCCGCTGGGACGCCGCCGCGATCGCCGAGGGGACGGCGCTGGTCACCGCCGCGATGGCCCGGGGGCCGGTCGGGCCGTACCAGATCCAGGCCGCGGTCGCCGCGCTGCACGACGAGGCGCCGAGCGCGGCGGACACCGACTGGCCGCAGATCCTCGCGCTGTACGGCGTGCTGGAGCGCCTCACCGGAAGCCCGGTGGTGGCGCTCAACCGGGCCGTCGCCACCGCCATGGTGCACGGCCCGGCCGCCGGCCTGGACGCGCTCGCCGGCCTGGCCGGTGACTCCCGGCTGGCCGGCTCGCACCGGCTCGACGCGGCCCGCGCGCATCTGCACGAGATGGCCGGCGACCGCGACGCCGCGGTGACCCACTACCGGGCCGCCGCCGCGCGGACCACCAGCCGCCCCGAGCAGGAGTATCTCCAGCTCCGCGCCGCCCACCTGGCCACACCACCCCCTCGGCCCTGAGCCAGGAGTTTGCGTCGGACTCCTGGGTCGTCAGGCGGTGGGGCGGGGGGTGGTGGCGTCGCGCAGGGCCAGGGCGACGGTGGCGAACAGGGCCGCGCCGCAGCCGACGCCGGAGACCAGGGCGACCGTGGCGGCGCTGCCGCCGAGCGCGTGGACCAGGAAGCCGGCGATGCCGAGCGCGGTCATCACGGCGCCGAGCCAGTGGTAGCGCGGCATCCGCCAGACCGCGGCGAGGCCGAAGAAGTGCACACCCACCACCACCGCGACCCACGCGACCGCCACCTCGGGCCGGTCCAGCACGTTGTTGATCACGGACAGGCCGCCGAAGAGGGCGACCGCCTCCAGCGCCACCACGAGCCAGTAGCGGCGGTCCATGAAGCCCGCCGCCTCCCGCTCCGGTGCGGGCGTCTCCCGGCGGGCGACCCGGAACAGGCCGACCAGGAGCAGCGCGGCCACCAGCAGGCCGGCCACCCGCACCACGAGCGGCCACGGCGCGGGCAGACCACCGCTGTTGACCAGGACGAAGACGGTCCCGAACGAGATCGCCACCAGCGAGCCGATCACGAGCCCCGACGGTCGTCCCCTGGTCCCCGGCGTGCTCATCGTGTCCCCTCCCGACGATCGCGCCGTCCGGTCGGCCCGGCGCGCGGCAGATCGTACGGCAGGCCGTGCCCCGCACCCGCATCCGCGACCCGAACTCCTCGATCACACCGCTTGGGGGCGGTGGGTACGGTGCGGTGGTGTCCATGCACTGGGGACGGTGGTTGCGGCGGGGGCTGCTGGTCGTGGTGGTCGGGTCGACGGCGGCGCTCATCGGCTGGTCGCTGGTGGCCGACGGCAAGACGCCGGTCGCGGTGGTCTCCGGTGCGCTGGCCGCGCTGGCGACGATGTTCGTGCCGCCCCTGGTGACGGCGCTGAGGCCGGGCAGGACGTCGCACCGGAGTGGTCCCGTGCCGGCGCGCGTGTTCGGCGCGGTGCCTCGGGTGGCGTGGCACTTCCAGCCCCGGCCGGCGGAGGTCAAAGCGTTGCGGCGGGCGCTGAAGAGCCAGGGCCGGGCCGCGTTGGTGGCGTTGGCCGGGCAGCGCGGCGCGGGCAAGTCCCAGTTGGCCGCCGAGTACGCGCGGCAGTGCGTCGCGGACGGCTACGACCTGGTGGCGTGGCTCAACGCCGAGGGCGGCGCGACGGTCGAGCTGGCCCTGCTGGCCGAACATCTCGGGCTCCGGACCGGGGCCGAGCAGACGCCGCCCGAGTTGGCCACGGCGGTGACCCGGTGGCTCAGCGATGGCGGCCGGGCCCGCCGGCTGGTGGTGTTCGACAACGTCGACGACCCGGACGCGGTCGCGCCGTTCCTGCCCGGACCGGGCGGTGCCACGGTGTTGATCACGAGCAACCGGCAGGAGTTCGCCGCTATGCCCGGCGTGACCGTCGTCCCGGTGGGACTGTTCAGCCCGGAGCAGGGGCGGCGTTTCCTGCACGAGGCGACCGGGCTGCCGGACGGCGGGGACGCCGGCGAGGTCGGCGAGCAGTTGGGCTGGCTGCCGTTGGGCCTCGCGCAGGCCGCCGCGTACGTCGTGCGCAACCGGCTCTCGTACCGCCGCTATCTGGCGGCGTTGGACGGGCAGGACCTCGACGCCACGCTGCGCCGTCAGGCCGGCACCGACCATCCCGGGGTGCTCAAGGCCACGCGGTTGAGCGTGGCCGGGCTGACCGCCGACGATCCCGACGGAGACGCGGTACGCCTGTTGACCGTACTGGCGCTGCTGTCGCCGGACGGCGTCAGCCGGGAGATGCTCGTCGCCGGCGCCGACGGGCTGGGCCTGACCGGAGGGGTGGGGCGGGCCCTGGACCTGCTCGCCGGCGCGTCACTCGTCACGCTCGGCGGTGTGGTGGAGGACGAGCGGGGTCGCGACCGCGTGGTCGTGACCGTCCACCGGTTGACCGCCCGGGTGATCCGCGAGCTGGCCAGCAGGGCGGATGCCACACCACCGCTGGCGGACGCGGTCGCCGCCGCGACCGGCCTGCTGGACCGGCTCACCGGCGCCCTGCCCTCGGTGCAGGTCGCGCGCCGCCGGGCCGAGGTCGACGAGCTCGTCGCGCACACCCTGGCGCTGCGCGAGCACGCCACCGACGTGCCGCCGCTGAGTCAACTCGGCTGGGCGGCCGGTGCGTTGCAGGCCGCCGGCGACCTCGTCCGCGCCGTGACGCTGTCGGAGCAGCTGCTCGCCGACCACGAGCGCGTTCTGGGCGCGGAACACCCGGACACCCTCAGGTCCCGCAACAGCCTCGCGATCGCCTACCGGGTGGCCGGCCGCATCGACCTGGCCGTCGCCGCGCACGAGCGGAGCCTCGACGAGGTCGAGCGGATCCTCGGCCGGGACCACCCCGAGGCCTGGGCTTCCCGCAACAACCTCGCCGTCAGCTACCGCCTGGCCGGCCGCGCCGAACAGGCCGTCACCCTGCTCGAACAGACTCTCGACGAATTCGACCGGATCCTCGGCCCCGACCATCCGAACACCCTGAAGGCCCGGGGCAACCTCGCCAACGCCTACGGATCGGCAGGTCGCATCGAACAGGCCGTCGCGATGCACGAGCGGAACCTCGCCGAGGCCGAGCGGATCCTCGGACCCGATCACCCGGACACCCTGAAGTCCCGCAACAACCTCGCCAACGCCTACCGGGCGGCGGGCCGCGCCGAGGAGGCGATCGTCCTGCACGAGCGGACCCTCGCGGACCGCGTCCGGGTCCTCGGACCCGATCACCCGGACACGCTGAAGTCCCGCAGCAATCTCGCCAGCGCCTGCCAGAAGGCGGGCCAGGTGGATCGCGCCGTCGCCCTGTACGCGCAGACGCTCGCGCACTGCGAGCGCGTCCTGGGACACGACCACCCCCTGACCGGCACGGTTCGTCGCCGGCTCACCCGGTTGGGGCGACGTTAGCGCCGCCCTCGCCGACCGGACCGGTGGCCGGGCCCGTGCGGACCCGGCCACCGGCGTACCCGGTCGGTCAGCTCGCGGCGCAGGTCACCGCCGGCACGGCGTTGGTGCCGTTCCAGCTGGCGATGAAGCCGAAGCTGGTGCTGGCGCCGGCGCCCAGCCGGGCGTTGTAGTCCACGTTGCGGGCGGTGTACGCCGACCCGCTGTTGCTGACCGTGGCGTTCCACGACTGGCTGACGGCCTGGCCGTTGGTGAACGTCCACTTCGTGGTCCAGCCGGTGATCGCGGCGGACCCCGCGGTCACCTTGACCTCGCCCTGGAAACCGCCCTGCCACGAGTTGACGACGGTGTACGTGGCGGTGCAGCCACCGGCCGGCGGGGGCGTGGTGGTCGGCGGCGTGGTCGGGCTGGGGCTGGTGGTCGGGCTGGGGCTCGTGGTCGGGGTCGGGCTGGTGGTGGGGCTGGGCGAGCTGCCGGCGAAGACGGACGCCTCCCGGGCGGTCGCGGCGATGCCGTTGGCCCCGTTGAAGATGCGCTGGCCCCAGGTGGTGAGCTGGGCCGGGTTGAAGCCGGTGGTCATGTCGAGGTATTCGACGCCGCCGCCGTTGCCGCTCCACGACCAGCCCAGGTAGCCGATGCCGTTGGCCTGGCTGTAGGACATGATCGCGTCCTCGTCGGGGTTGCCGTCGGAGTGGTTGAACCCGAACTCACCGACCACGATCGGCAGCCCGGCGGAGCGGAACCGCCCCAGGTAGTCGCTGATCTCGGCGGCGGTGTCGAAGACGCCGTACATGTGGATGGAGAAGACGGTGTTGCGCTGCGGGTCGGCGTTGAACACGGTGCCGGCGTTGTCGCGCATGGTGAACGACCAGTCCTGGCCCCAGTTCGGCCCGTCCACCATGATCGTGTGGGTGAGGCCGCCGGCGCGCAGCC
Organism: Micromonospora sp. WMMA1996; assembly: GCF_002573675.1. Lineage (NCBI taxonomy): Bacteria > Bacillati > Actinomycetota > Actinomycetes > Micromonosporales > Micromonosporaceae > Micromonospora > Micromonospora sp. WMMA1996. Next base: position 3,717,690 of record NZ_PDHU01000001.1, read on the forward strand.
GCTTGATCGCGTTCGAGGTGTCGGTGGTCCAGGCGCTGTAGCCCTGGTTGCCGAACGGCTCGTTGCCGATGTTGACGATGACGTACTTCTCCTGGCCCTTGAGCACGTCGGCGATGCTCAGCCAGTAGTCGGTGGCCCGGGCCAGCGTGGTGGCGGCGCCGTCCTCGCCGTAGCCGGTGGTGTCGTGCACCTCCAGCACGCAGATCAGCCGGTTGGCCTTGCACAGCGAGATCACGTTGGCCACGTCGGCGGCGCTGTTCTTGGTCCAGCGGTCGCCGCTGCCCAGCACCACCCGGACCGTGTTGGCGCCGAGCGCCTTGATGTTGGCGAACGAGCTGGTCTGCTGCGGGTACCAGGTGTGCGCGTGGTTGACCCCGCGCATGACGAACTCGGTGCCGTTGGCGTCGTAGAGCCGCCCGTTCGAGACGGAGAAACCGGCGGCGGCGTGCGCCGGCTGCCCGAAGGCGAAGACGGCGGCGAGGGCCGTCAGCAGGGCGGCGCCCGCGACGGAGAGCATCTTCTTCATGGCTGTCCTCAGGGGAAGGTGTCACCCCGTGCCCGAGCGGGGGTGCGGTGATGGTGACGAGGCGGTGGCGGCTGAGCCCGACAGCCGCGCCCGTGACTCCCGGCGGACGCCGGCATCAGCGTAGGCCGATGGGACGCGGAAGGCAACCGGTTAAGTCCTGCGGCGACCCGTGCCGTCACGGGCCGCCGCAGGGGCGGTCATCCCCACCACAGGATGGTGCGCCGTCCCGGTCTGAACCGGTTAAGCCGGACTGTAGGCAGCATCCGGCGCGGCGTCAAGACGATCGCCCGGGAAGCGGACACCCGGGTTGATCCGCCTGAGGCGGGGTATCCGGAGACGATCCACCCGGAAGGAGATGCGCCATGGTGAACGTCGGCTACACCCTGATGTGCGAGCAGGCCGGCCCGAAGGAGCTGGTGGACCACGCCATCCGCGCCGAGGCCGCCGGCTTCGACCACCTGGTCATGTCCGACCACTACTACCCCTGGCTGGAGTCGCAGGGCCACTCGCCGTACGCCTGGTCGGTGCTCGGCGCGGTCGCGCACGCCACCAGCCGACCCGAGCTGCTGTCGTTCGTCACCTGCCCGATCCGGCGCTACCACCCGGCGGTGGTGGCGCAGAAGGCCAGCACCATCGGGGTGCTCTCGGACGGTCGGTTCACGCTCGGCCTCGGCGCCGGGGAGAACCTCAACGAGCACGTGGTGGGTGGGTGGCCGCACGTGCAGCAGCGGCACGAGATGTTCGAGGAGGCGCTCCAGATCATCCGGCCGTTGCTCAACGGCGAGACGCTGACGTTCTCCGGCAACCACTTCGACGTGCCCGACGCGTACGTCTGGGACCGGCCGGAGCGCCCGGTGCCGATGGCGGTGGCCGCCTCCGGTCGGCAGTCGGCCACGCTGGCCGCCGAGTACGCGGACGCCATGATCGCCACCGACCCGCTGTCCCACCTCGTCGACATGTACGACGAGGCCGGCGGCGCGGGCCGTCCCCGCTACGGACAGGTCGCCATCTGCTACGGCCCGGACGAAGCCGAGTGCCGCAAGATCGTGCACGACCAGTTCCGCTGGTTCGGCATGGGCTGGAAGGTCAACGCCGACCTGCCCGGCCCGGACGCGTTCGCCGCGGCCACCCAGTTCGTCCGCGAGGAGGACGTGGCCGAGGGCATCTCCTGCGGCCCGGACGTCGACCGGCACGTCGAGGCGTTCAAGAAGTTCGTCGACGCCGGGTTCACCCACGTGGCGCTGGTCCAGGTGGGCGGCGAGAGCCAGCCGATGTTCCTCGACTGGGCGCAGGAGGAACTGCTGCCCCGGCTGCGCGAGCTGTGACCCGCTCGGGCGTTGCCGCGGCACTCGCGGCAACGCCCGAGCCTGCTGCGAGGAGCTGATGTCATGCGTATCGGAAACACCGAGATCCGACCCGCCGGCGGCGGGTTCGGCTGCCTCCTGATGATCCTCTTCTCGATCGTCGCCTCGGTGGTGCTCACCGTCCTGCTCAACCTGGTCCTGTAGAAGCTCCCGCACCGCTCCGGCGGCGGCCACAGAATGTGGTCATGAACCTGCTGAGCGTGCTGCCGCTGGCCTTCGTGATGGTCGCCGGGCCGCAGGTGGTGAGCGCGATCTTCCTGGCCGCCAGCCGCGACCCACGCCGCAGCTCGGTGGCCTACCTGGCGGGCGCCACGCTGGGCATGCTGGTCGCGCTGACCGTCTGGTACGGCGTGTTCCGGCTGGTGCGGCACAGCGCCGGCAACGGGACCAGGGACAACGGCAGCCGGCACCTCATCGACTGGATCGTGCTGGCGCTGCTGCTCGTCCTCATGGTGATCACGTTCCTCAGGCGGAAACGGAACCAGCCACCCGGCTGGATGCGCAGGCTGGAGGACCCGAAGCCCGCGTTCGCGTTCGGCCTGGGCGTGGTGCTCTTCCTCGCCATGCCCAGCGACGAGGTCACCATGGCCTCGGTCGCGGGCAGCCTGGCCGGGCACGACAGGCCGTGGTGGCACCTGCTGCCGTTCCTGGTGCTGACCGTGCTGCTCCTGGCGCTGCCGCTGCTCGCGCTGGTGCTGCTCGGCCGCCGCGCCGAACGGATGCTGCCGAAGGTCCGCGACTGGTCCGACGCCCACTCCTGGATCATCAGCGAGCTGGTCATCCTGATCTTCGTGGCGATCGTCGGGTCCGACCTGACCTAGGGGTCGAGGTCCAGCTCGACCACCACCGGGTAGTGGTCGGAGGCGGCGTCGGCGTCCCCGCCGCGCACCACCCGCACCGCGTGCACGCGCCCGGCCAGCGCCGGCGTGGCGAGCAGGTAGTCCAACCGCATCCCGGCGAACTCCGCGCCGCCGTGGCGTGTCGGCACGGTCCACCCGCCCGGCTCGTCGCCGCCGGATCGCGGCCACAGGTCGACCAGACCGCCGTCGAGCAGCCGGGCCACCGCCCGGGTGTCGACCGTCCGGCCGTCGCGGCGCAGGTGCCGCCGCCGGTACGGGGTGGCGAGCCCGGCCAGCCGTGCGGTGTGGTCGGCGGTGGGCTCCAACGTGTTCAGGTCACCGGCCAGCAGGGCCAGCGCTCCCCCGGTACGCCGGAGCGCGGCGGCGAGCCAGTCCGCCTCCATCCGTCGTCGCCCACCCGAGTACGGGTTCAGGTGGGTGCTGAACACGGTCAGCGGTCCCGCGCCGGTGGCGATCTGGACCCGGGCGGCGGCGTGGTGGAACGGGCGTCGGACCCGCCCGGCGCGCAGCACCCGCAGGGGCGGGCGGACCAGCACCGCCACCGGCTGGCCGAAGCAGGACCGGGCCAGGTGCGCCTCCATCCCGAGCCGGTCGGCCAGGCCGCCCAGTCTGGCGTCCATGCCGCGCAGCTCCTGCAACGCCAGCACGTCCGGGCGTCGCGCGGTGACGACCGAGACGATCCGGTCCCGGCGGTCGGTGCCGTCGCGGTCCCGACCACCGGTCCGGATGTTCCAGGTCATCACCCGCAGCATCGGGTCAGTCCGGCCGGCCGGCCTTGGCCAGCTCGTCGTCCAGCTCGTCCACCTGCTCGGACTCGATCGCCGGCCGGTTGCCCTCGTGCACGTCGGCGTTCGGCCGGATCACCCAGTAGAGCAGCGACAGCCAGAGCGTGCCGAGCAGGATCGCGCCCATGAAGTCCGTCGGGTGGTGCATCCCCCGGTACATCCGGGAGGTGGCCACCCCGACCGGCATGATCACGGCCATCGCCACGAACAGCCACCGCCACCACCGGTCGGTGCGCGGGAACACGATGATCGCCATGGCGGCCCACAGACAGATGGTCGCCGCGATGTGCCCGGACGGGAACGACGAGGTGGGCATCTGCCCGTCCAGGTTCTCCACCGGTGGGCGCGGGCGCTCGACCACCCGGGCGGTGGCCAGGAAGAGGCTCAGCTCGCCGAACATCGCCAGCACCACGAAGAGCACCGGTCGCCAGCGCCGCCACACGGCCAGCACGATCGGGCAGAACACCAGCGAGACCAGCAGGATGGCGTGGGTGTCGCCGAACTTGCTCCACCACCAACTCAGCCCGGTGAGCGCGTCGGTGTGCCGGGCGGCGAACCAGCGCGGCACCTCGGTGTCGAGGGTGGCGAAGAAGGTGCCCTTGGCGTGGTAGCTGACGTACATCCCGAACGCGTACAGCGCGCCGAAGACGATCACCCAGCCGACCAGCAGCTCGGCCACCGCCGAGCGGGGGTGCTCCAGCACCTTCTCCTCGGCCGGGGCGGGCGCGATCTCCTCGCCGGCCTCCGGCTCCAGGCCCTCGGTCAGCGGCGGCACCGGCCGGCCGCGCTCGCGCCGCCAGAGCCGGAACGCGTACGCGGTGACGCCCAGCCAGGCCGCGCCGAGCAGCCAGCCGCCGAGCACGTCCGAGACGAAGTGCACGCCCAGCGCGATCCGGGTCAGCCCGACCAGGAAGATCAGCACGGCGGCGATGGCGATGGCCGGCTTGCGCCACCGCGGCGACATGGCCGGCAGGAACACCAGCAGCAGCGCGCCGTACGCGACGAACGAGCCGAGCGCGTGACCGCTGGGGAAGCTGTTGCCGGGGGCGCTGGCCACCGGCACGTCCACCACCGGGCGCAGCCGCCCGACCAGCGCCTTGAGCGACGGGTCGAGGATCAGGCCGCCCACGCCGGTGACGATCAGGTAGACCGCCAGCCGTGACTGGCGACGGATCAGCAGGCCCACCACGGCGATGGTGATCAGCCAGATGAGCACCGGCCGGCCGCCCAGGTCGGTGATCGCCTGGAGCACGGTGACCAGCGGGCCGTGCTGCGCCACCAGGTTGTTGAACCACTCGGCCGCCTCGTGGTCGCCCTGCTGGAGCGGGCTCCAGCGGAACCGGACGAGCATGAGCAGCACACCGAATGCGACTCCCGCGCCGGCCACCGCGAGCAGGCCCACCAGGCTCCGCTCGGCGAAGTGGCCGAGCGGCCGGCGCCCGGTTTCCTTGACCGCGGTCACACCGCACCTCCCTCGTTCTTCTGCGAGGCGCGCTGTACCCGATCCGCGTGTCTCGTACACGCCGCACCGGCGCGGCGTCAGAGCGCGGTCATCTCACCGGTGTCGAGCAGCTCCTCACGCTGCGCCTCCGGCTCCCACAGGTCCGGCTGGGCCGGCTCCTCGACCCCGATCCGCATCGCCTCCAGCTGGGCGGCGAAGGCCAGCCCGCCGAAGAGCGCCATCCCGGTGAGGTTGGCCCAGAGCAGCAGAGCCATCATGCCGGTCAACGCACCGTAGGTCTGGCCGAATCCGCCGCTGTACTTCACGTAGGCGGCGAGGAGCAGGCTGGCCAGCCACCACAGCGCGATGGCGATGCCGGCACCGAAGAGGAGCCAGGACAGGCCGGGCTGCTTGCGCCGGGGCGCGTGCCGGAACAGCACCGCCACGGCGAGCACGGTCAGGCCGAGGCTGAGCGGCCACCGGACCACGTCCCACACCACGGTGGCGACGTCGCCCCACTCGTAGTGGCGGCGCACGGAGTCGCCCAACGCACCGCCGCCGACCAGGATCAGGAAGCCGAACAGCGCGGGTACGCCGGCGAGCAGTGCGAGCACCGTGGCGCGCACGTACTTGGGGAGGGCCGGGCGGTCCCGCTCGACGCCGTAGATCCGGTTCGCGCCGCGCTCGATCTGCGCCATGGTGGTGGTCAACGCGACCAGCCCGGTGATCAGACCGAGCGTCAGCGCCAGCTCGCCGGCGTCCTCGGTGCGGTCGGTGTCGGAGAGCAGCTCCTGCACCATCGACTCGCTCTGGCCGGGCGTGATCGCCAGGACCGTGTCCGCGACGACCTTGCCGCCCTCGTCCGCGCCCAGGTCGGTGATCAGGCCGGTGAGCGCGATCAGGAACGGCACCACGGCCAGGCACAGTTGCAGGCCCAGGGCGCGGGAGTGGCTGAAGCCGTCGCCGTAGCGGAACCGGATGAAGGCGTCGCGCAGCAGGCACCAGCCGCCGTGCCGGCGCAGCGTGTGCCAGGCGTCGTCGGCGGAGAGTTCGTTCTCGGTCATCAACCGGGTCTCGGGGACGAGCTTGGTGCTACTCACGGCGCGCCTCCTCGATCAGCTGCTCACCGCGCTCCGCGGCCGCGTCGGCGTCCACCGCCAGGTCGGGGTCGTCCGCCGGGCGCGGCACGCAGAGCCAGAGCGACTCGGGCCGGATGGTGGCCGTCAGCGAACGGCCCGGCTCGATCAGGTCGCCGTCGAGCTGCCGGGGCTGCGGACGGTTGCTGGCGATCTCGACGGTGCGGGCCCGGAACACCTCCATCCGGGGCACGCTGCCCCGCCGGCGCACCAGCGCCCAGCCCATGGCGAGCCAGTGGCCGAGCGTGCGCGGCGTCAGCACCGCCACGTCGAGCCAGCCGTCGTCCGGCTCGGCGTCGGTGAGCAGGCGTACGCCGCCCTGGAGGCGGCCGACGTTGGCGACCAGGACCGAGCGGGCCCGGCGGCGCAGCGGCGGGCGGCCGTCGATGCGCACGGAGACCCGCATCGGCCGGTCCCGCAGGTGTCGGGCGGCGCCGACCAGGTAGGCCGGCCAGCCGATCCGCTTCTTGGTGGTCTCGGAGGTGGAGTCGAGCATCTGGGCGTCGAAGCCCATCCCGGCCATCACCGCGAAGCACTGGTCGCCGACCACGCCGACGTCGAGGCGGCGCATCCCGCGCTCGACGGCGACCTCCAGCCCGGCGCCCAGGTCGTTGGAGAGCCCGAGGTTGGCGGCGAGCAGGTTGCCGGTGCCCTGGGGCAGCACGGCCAGCGCCACGTCGGTGCCGGCGAGCGCGGTCACGCAGGCCATCACGGTGCCGTCGCCGCCGCAGGCGAAGACGACCTCCGCCCCGGCCTTGACCGCCTCCTCCGCCTGGCCCCGGCCCGGGTCCTCGACCGTGGTCTCGTACCAGGTCGGCGCCGGCCAGCCGGCGGCGTCGAGCGCGCCGTCCACGATCCGCCGGAACTCGTCCAGGTCGGCCACCTTCACCGGGTTGACCACCACGGCCGAGCGCGGGGTGCGGTTCTCCGCGGTCACCGGGCGCTTGTCGTCTGCACCGTCCACGGCGTCAGTGTGCAGGACGCGGGGCGCGGCGGCGAGCCGGCGGAGGCGGACGTTGCGAGGACCGCAAACAGGTTTGGGATCCGGCCCGGCCTCAGGCCGCCTCGCGCAGCGCCGCCTCGACCCGTCGCCGCAGGTCGTCGAGGTCGACCCCGGCCTCGGTCAGGGTCAGCGCGGCCAGTCCGTCGCCCTCCCGGAGCAGGCCGAGCAGGATGTGCTCGGTGCCGATGTGCCGGTGGCGCAGTCGCAGCGCCTCGCGCAACGACAGCTCCAGCACCTTCTTCGCCCGGGGCGAGAACGTGCCGACGTGGGGCCGGCGCCGCCACCAGCGGCGCGGGCGCGGGGCCGCCTCACGCAGCGCGTCGGGCCCGAAGGACTCCTCGATCCGGGCCACGATCGCGGCGAGGTCGATGCCGATCTCGCGCAGCGCCGCCGCGTCCGCCGCGCCGAGGCCGTCGACGCCCTGCGCCGCGTGGCGGGCCACGGCCGCGCGCAGGTCGTCGGCCGTGACGCCGGCGGCGGCGAGCAACCGGACCGCCAGGTTGTCGCGGTCGGCCAACACCCCGAGCAGCAGGTGCTCGGTGCCGACGGGGCGCCGGCCCTCGGTCCGGGCCTCGTCGACCGCGTGGTGCACGACCGCGCGGGCCCGGTCGGTGAATCGTTCGAACATCACGCCTCCCAGCTTCCGGGCACCGCCGGTCGACCGGCGTGCTTCTTGTGGACCGCCTGCCGGCTGACCTCGAGGGCGTCGGCGATCTCCTGCCAGGACCAGCCCTGTCGCCGGGCGTTGTCGACCTGGACCACCTCGAGCCGCTCGAGCAGCCGGCGCAGGGCGAGCACGGCCCGCAGGCCGACCTTGGGGTCGGTGCTGCCGGCTGCCGCCGCGAGTTCCGTCGCCTGACTCATGCTGTCAATGTAGGTTGACAACCGGCCGCCCGTCAACCCCGGTTGACAGATGACACGGCCGCGACCTGCCGATCCGTGACCCGGGCCGGTGCTACCGTCCGCTGGTGTTCCGCCGCCGCCCACTGGACCGGCCGGTCGAGGCCGCCCGCCGGCTCACCGCCGGGCGGCTCACCCTGGAGATCGCCGGGGGCAGCGTGGTCGGGCACCGCTACCCGGAGAACTACGACGTGCTGCACCTCGACCCGGAGCTGCCGCTGGCCGTGGTCTGCGACGGCATGGGCGAGGGCGAGGGCAGCCGGGTGGCCGGCACGACCGCGGCGGAGACGTTCGTGGCCCAGGTCCGCGCCGGGTGGCCCGCCGTCGACGCCGCCGGGCTGCGCGCCGCCGTCGCCGAGACCCAGCGGCGGGTACGCCGGGCCGGCGCCGGTCGACCCGGGCTGACCGGGTGCACGCTCACCGCGCTGGTGGTCGAGCCGGACGGCGACCAGGGCTGGCTGGCGCAGCTCGGCGACTCCCGGGCGTACCGGCTGCGCGACGGGCTGCTGGAGCTGGTCACGGTGGACCACACGATGGCCTGGCTGGGCCTGCTGCACGGGTGGTGGCCGGCGGACTCCCCCGAGGCGGCGCGGGCCCGCTACCAGCTTCTGCGCTACGTCGGTCACCCGGACCGGCCGGAGCCGGACCTGCTCGCCGTGCCGCTGCGGCGGGGGGACACCTGGTTGCTCTGCACCGACGGGGTGAGCGACCAGCTCGGCTACCACCGGCTGCGCGACCTGCTCGCCGCCCGCCGGGACCCGGCGCGGACCGTGCGCGCCCTGCTCGCCGCCACCCTCGACGCGGGTGGCGACGACAACGCCACCGCCGTGGTGCTGCGCGTCCACCCCGCCCTGCCCGCGCCGCGCTGAGCCTCCGCACCCCCGCGTGACCGGGGACACGTGTGACGGCCTGACATTCTGTGCAAGACTTGTCAGCATGTCGAACGACCGGCTGGAGACGATCCTGACCGCCGCGTACGAGTGCTTCACCCGGCACGGGATGCGGCGCACCACCATGGACGACATCGCGGCGGCCGCCGGGATGTCCCGGCCGGCGGTCTACCAGTACGTGCGCAACAAGGACGACGCCTACCGGCGGCTGGCCGAGCGGCTCTTCGCCGACTCGCTCGACCGGGCCCGGCGGGTGGCCGACGCGCCCGGCGGGGACCTGGCCGGGCGGGTGCACGACGTGCTCGCCGCCAAGCTGGAACTCACCCTCACGCTGCACCGGGAGAGCCGGCACGCCACCGAGCTGCTCGACGCCAGCGGCAAGCTCACCGGCGACCTCGTCGAGGCGTACACCACCGAGCTGACCGACCTGGTGACCGCCACGCTGGCGGACGCCGCCGGGCCGCGGGCCCGCGCGGTGGCCGACGTGCTCGTCGCGCTCACCCGCGGCCTGGAGGCCGACCTCACCGACCCCGACCTGCCCCGACGGCGGCTGCGCGACGGCGTCGCGCTGGTCGTCGCGGGCCTGCCCCGACCTCAGGGAGACCACAGATGACCGCCGTCCTGATCACCGGCACCTCCTCCGGCATCGGCCGGGCCACCGTCCGCCGGCTCGCCCGCCGCCCCGACCTCACCGTGTACGCGACCGCGCGCAAGGTCGACGCGATCGCCGACCTGGCCGACGCCGGCGCCCGGCTCCTCCCCCTCGACGTCACCGACGAGGCCTCCATGCGCGCCGCCGTGGCCGCGGTGGAGGCCGCGCACGGCCAGGTCGACGTGCTGATCAACAACGCCGGCTACGGCGAGTACGGCCCGGTCGAGGAGACCCCGATGGACCGGGTGCGCGCCCAGTTCGAGACCAACGTCTTCGGGCTCGCCCGGCTCACCCAGCTCGTGCTGCCCGGCATGCGCCGGGCCGGCCGGGGCCGGATCGTCAACGTCAGCTCCATGGGCGGCCGGCTGGTCTTCCCCGGCGGCGGCTACTACCACGCCAGCAAGTACGCGGTGGAGGCGCTCTCCGACGCCCTGCGGCAGGAGGTGCGCCCGTTCGGCGTGGACGTGGCGATCATCGAGCCGGGTCTGATCCGCACCGGCTTCGGCGCGGTGGCCGCGTCCTCGCTCGGCGCCGGCGCCGACCCGACCGGCCCGTACGGTCGGATGGTCGCCGCGGTGGACGCGGCGATGGCGAAGTCCTACCGCAACCCGCTGCTCGCCGCGCCGCCGGAGGCGGTGGCCCGGGTGATCGAGCGGTCCGTCGTCGCCCGCCGCCCGCGCACCCGCTACCTGGTCACCGCCGCCGCGTGGGCGATGGTGCACACCCGCCGGCTGCTCGGCGCCCGGCTCTTCGACGCGGTCAACCGGCTCCAGTTCCGCTGACCCGGTCCGGCCGACCCGGCCCCGCGACTACGGTGGGTGAAAAGCGCGGTCGGGAGGTGAGCCGGGATGGCCGCACCGAGCCACGGCGCGGTGGTGGTCGGCGTCGGCCGGTCGGCGGAGGACCTGACGGTGGTCCGGACGGCCGCCGGCGAGGCCGCGGCCCACGGCCGGCCGCTGCACCTCGTGCACGCGTTCAACTGGGCCGCGTCCCCTGGACCGGCGCCGGCCGGCGGCACCCGCGTCGACGCGGAGAACCTGCTGGAGAAGGCCGGGCAGGTGGCCGCGGACGCCGCGCCGGACGTGCCGGTCAGCGGCGAGATCGTCGAGGGCTCGCCGGTCGAGGCGCTGCTGCGGGCCGCCGACGCCGCGTTCCTGGTGGCGCTCGGTGACGGCGGCATGGCCAGCTGCCCCACCTGCGTCCCGGCCGACGCCCCGGCGGTGGAACTGGCCTCCCGGGCCGGCTGCCCGGTGCTGGTCGGGCGCACCGGGGCGGCGCCGCCCGGGCCGCTGCTGGTCGGCTACGACGGCTCCCCCGGCTCGCGGGCCACGCTCCGCTACGCCTTCGACTGCGCCGAACGCCGGGGGGCCCGGCTGCTCGCCGTGCGGGTGGTCGAGACGGACCGGCACGACGGCGACGACGGCCTGCTGGAGGAGGCGGTCAACCGGCACGCCGTACGGCATCCCCGGGTGGCCGCCGCCTGCCAGACCGTCCGCGGCGATCCGGGCGAGGTCCTGCTCGACCGGTCCCGGTCGGCGCAGCTCGCGCTGGTCGGCGCGCGCGGCGACGGGCCGGTACGGTCCACACTGGGCGCGGTCAGCCAGGCCCTGCTCTACCACTCGCCGGCCCCGCTGATCGTCGTACGGGGCGTCGGTGACGACGCCGGGGACGGGCCATGACGCCCGCGCGAGGCGGGACCAACGGCCCTGACCGTCCACCCCGGCGGAGGGCCAGGCTGGATCCGCCGGGGACGACGATCCCGTCCCCGAGTGGCAGACGACCCCGAGCCACGAGAGGCTAACGCAGCATGGACACCGCTCTCGACCTGCACAGCCCCCTGACCGAAGACGAGCTGCGCCGGCTCGACGCCTACTGGCGGGCGGCCAACTACCTCACCGTCGGGCAGATCTACCTGCTCGACAACCCGCTGCTCCGCGAGCCGCTCAAGCCCGAGCACATCAAGCCGCGCCTGCTGGGCCACTGGGGCACCAGCCCCGGTCTCAACCTGCTCTACACGCACCTCAACCGGGTCATCGTCGACCGGGACCTGTCCGCCATCTTCGTCACCGGCCCCGGCCACGGCGGCCCGGCGCTGGTCGCCAACACCTGGCTGGAGGGCACCTACAGCGAGCTGTACCACCACATCCCCCGGGACGAGGCCGGCATGCAGCGGCTGTTCCGGCAGTTCTCGTTCCCCGGCGGCATCCCCAGCCACGTGGCGCCGGAGGTGCCGGGTTCGATCCACGAGGGCGGCGAGCTGGGATACGCGCTGAGCCACGCCTACGGCGCCGCGTTCGACAACCCGGACCTGCTGGTCGCCTGCGTGATCGGCGACGGCGAGGCGGAGACCGGCCCGCTCGCCGGCAGCTGGCTGTCCACCGTGTTCCTCAACCCGGCCCGGGACGGGGCGGTGCTGCCGATCCTGCACCTCAACGGCTACAAGATCGCCAACCCGACGGTGCTGGACCGGATCCCCACCGACGACCTGCTCGACCTGATGCGCGGCTACGGCCACCAGCCGTACGTGGTGGAGGGCGACGACCCGGTGGCGGTGCACCAGTTGCTCGCCGCGACACTGGACCGGGCGGTCGACGAGATCGCCGAGATCCAGCGCCGGGCCCGCTCCGGCGGCGAGGTCGAGCGTCCCCGCTGGCCGATGATCGTGCTGCGGACGCCGAAGGGCTGGACCGGCCCGACGGACGTCGACGGCAAGCAGGTCGAGGGCACGTTCCGCGCCCACCAGGTGCCGATCGCGGAGGTGCGCGACAACCCGGCGCACCTGGCCGAGCTGGAGCGCTGGCTGCGCAGCTACCGGCCGGAGGAGCTGTTCGACGCCACCGGCGGCCCGGTCGCCGAGCTGGCCGCGCTGCCCCCGACCGGTGACCGGCGGATGAGCGCCAATCCGGTGGCCAACGGCGGCAAGCTGCTGCGCGACCTGGACCTGCCCGACTTCCGGGACTACGCGGTCGAGGTCGAGGAGCCCGGCGGCACGGTGGCCGGGGCGGCCGGCGCGCTCGGCCCGTGGGTCCGCGACGTGATCGTCCGCAACCCGCAGACCTTCCGCCTGTTCGGCCCGGACGAGGTCGCCTCGAACCGGCTCGGCGCCGCGTTCGAGGTCACCGACCGCGCGTTCGTCGGCCGGCGGCTGCCGTCCGACGACCACCTCTCCCCCGACGGCCGGGTGATGGAGGTGCTCTCCGAGCACCTCTGCGAGGGTTGGCTGGAGGGCTACCTGCTGACCGGCCGGCACGGTCTGTTCACCAGCTACGAGGCGTTCATCCACATCGTCGACTCGATGGTCAACCAGCACGCCAAGTGGCTCAAGGTGACCCGGCACATCCCCTGGCGGGAGCCGATCGCATCGCTGAACTACCTGCTCTCCAGCCACGTCTGGCGGCAGGACCACAACGGCTTCTCGCACCAGGACCCGGGCTTCATCGACCACGTGGTCAACAAGAAGGCCGAGGTGGTCCGGGTCTACCTGCCGCCGGACGCCAACACGCTGCTCTCCACCATGGACCACTGCCTGCGCAGCCGGCACTACATCAACGTGGTGGTGGCCGGGAAGCAGCCGGCACCGAACTGGCTCACCATGGACGAGGCAGTCCAGCACTGCCGCCGGGGCCTGGGCATCTGGGACTGGGCCAGCACCGACGACGACGCCGAGCCGGACGTGGTGCTCGCCTGCGCCGGCGACGTGCCCACGCTGGAGGCCCTCGCGGCGGCCGACCTGCTGCGCCGCCACCTGCCCGACCTGAAGGTCCGGGTGGTCAACGTGGTCGACCTGATGCGCCTGCAACCGCCGTCGGAGCACCCGCACGGGCTGCCCGACAACGAGTTCGACACCATCTTCACCCGCGAACGGCCGGTCATCTTCGCCTACCACGGCTACCCGTGGCTGATCCACCGGCTCACCTACCGCCGGACCAACCACGAGAACCTGCACGTGCGCGGCTACAAGGAGGAGGGCACCACCACCACCCCGTTCGACATGGTGATGCTCAACGACCTGGACCGCTTCCACCTGGTCATCGACGTCATCGACCGGGTGCCCGGGCTGCGTTCGCGCGCCGCGCACCTGCGCCAGGAGATGGTGGACACCCGCCAGGCCTGCCGCGACTACACCCGCGAGCACGGCGAGGACGACCCGCGGGTCGCCGAGTGGCGCTGGATCCGCGAGACCGATCCCGCTGTCCGGACCGGTGAGCGCGAGGAGTGAGCTTGCGAGCCCCGCAGTCGCGAACGAAGGCAGGTACAGCGAGTGAGTGACGACGAGATCCTGGTCGGCTACGACGGGTCCACCGACGCGTCGGTGGCGCTGGACTGGGCGCTGGACGAGGCGGGCCGCTCCGGTCGGCCGGTGCGGTTGGCGTACGTCTTCGAGTGGTTGACCGTGGCCGGGTGGATCGGTCCGGGCGTGGCCCCCGGGGTCTGGCCGGACGAGACGGCCCGCCGGCAGGTCGAGGAACTGGTCCGCAAGGCGGCGGCGGACGCCGCCGCCGAGCGGCCCGGCCTCACCGTGCACGGCGAGGTCTTCGACGGGCCGCCCGCGCTGGTGCTCCAGGAACGCTCCGCCGGGGCGGGGATGCTGGTGCTCGGCAGCCGGGGGCACGGCGGATTCGGCGGGCTGCTCGCCGGCTCCACCGCGGTGTCGGTGACCGCGCACGCCCACTGCCCGGTGGTGGTGGTGCGCGACGGCCAGGCCGCCACGTCGGGGCCGGTGGTGGTCGGCTCGGACGGCTCCCCCTCGGCGCTGCGGGCGCTCGGCTTCGCCGTCGAGCGGGCCGCCCAGCGCGACGTGCCGCTGCGGGTGCTGCGGGCCTGGGAGCCGCCCGGCGACCGCTGGGTGCCGCCGGACTTCGACCCGCAGGAGACCGCCGCGACCGAACGGGCCGCCGCCGAGGCGGAGCTGGCCCCGTGGCGGGAGAGCTTCCCCGACGTGCCGGTGGAGATCGAGGCGGTGCCCGGCAGCGCGGCCGCGCTGCTGGTGGAGGCGAGCCGGTCGGCGCAGCTGGTGGTGGTCGGCAGCCGGGGCCGGGGCGGGCTGCGCGGCATGCTGCTCGGCTCGGTCAGTCAGCAGCTCATCCAGCACGCGCACTGCCCGGTGGCGGTGGTCCGCGAGCCCTGATCCGCCGGTGCTCGGACCCGGGACGGTGCCCGTGGGCACCGTCCTCACCGTGCGTGCGGCCCGAGCGGGGGGATGGCCGTCCTCAGCGATATGACTGTGAGGCATAAATATGACCAGCAGTCATATCGCTCTCGGGGCGTGCCCTCTCCGCGCGGACGGCCGCGTGCCGGGACGACCACGCCGCACCGCCGGGGTGACCGTCAGCGGTCGGGAGACGCCTCACCGTCGGACGGGTTGAGGGAGAAGTAGTCCTCCTCCTCCTGGGCCAGGTGCAGGCGCAGCACCGCGTCCAGGCCGTAGAGCGCGGCCAGCAGGTCGGTCACCTCCTCGCGGCGCAGCCGGCCGTCCGGCGACGCCGCGAGGTGCCCGCCGATCCGCTCCACCAGCCGGGCGATCTCGACGTGCGCGCGGCTCATCGTCGAGGTCGCCTCGTCGCTGCCCAGCGGCCCGGCCAGGGCCGGGTAGAGGTGCCGTTCCTCCGCCGCCTCGTGCGGCAGCACCTCGTCGACCAGGCGCCGGTGCACGTCCCGCAGCGCCGGCACGCACCCCGGGTCGTCCGGGCGGGTGGCGACCAGGTCGGCGGTGTCCCGCAGCCGGGCCAGCACGTCCCGGACGCCGCCGTGCTCGCCGGAGTACCGGTCGAGCAGCTCCCGGGTGTGCGGGGGCACCTCGCGCCGCCGCAGGCCGCCACCGAGGGCTCGCAGCGCGTTGAGGATCACCAGCACGTCGATGCCCTCCTGGAGGAACGCGCCGGCGACCGGGGGCAGCCGGCCGGCGGCGGCCACCAGCATGGCCAGCACGGCCAACCCCATCCCGACGGTGGCGCTCTGCACCGCGATGCGGCGGGCGTACCGGGCGATCTCCACGGCGTCGGCGAGCCGGTCCAGCCGGTCCACGGTGAGCACCGCGTCGGCCACGTCGGCGGAGGCGGTGGCCCCGGTCGCGCCCATCGCCACCCCGACGTGCGCCTCGGCCAGCGCCGGGGCGTCGTTCACGCCGTCGCCGACCATCACGGTCACCGCCCGGGCGGACTCCTCGCGTACCCGTTGGGCCTTCTCCCCCGGCGAGCAGCGCGCGATCACGTCGTCGACGCCCACGACCTGCGCCACCTGCGCCGCGGTGCGCGGCCGGTCGCCGGTCACCATGACCAACCGGCTCAGCCCCGCCTCGCGCAGTCGCCGCACGGTCCGCCGGGCGTCCGGGCGGACCGGGTCCTCCAGCAGGATCGCGCCGAGCGGACCGTGCTCGTCGCCGACCCAGACGGTGGACAGGCCGGCCCGCTCGGCCCGCTCCCGGGCCCGGTCCGCCCACTCCGGCGGCTCGCCGGCGAGCTGGCCCACCCGGACCAGGCAGCCGTCGACGTGCCCGGTCACCCCGCGCCCCGGTTCCTCGGTCACCCCGGTCGGCTCGGCCAGCGGCACCCCCCGCTCGCGGGCCTGCCGCACCAGCGCGGCGGCCAGCACGTGCGGGGAGAGCTGCTCGACCGAGGCGGCCAGCCGCAGCACCTCGTCCCGGTCGCCGCCGGGCGCCACCACCGTCTCCGCGGCCCGGGGCCGCCCCGCGGTCAGCGTGCCGGTCTTGTCCAGCAGCAGGGTACGGGCACGACCGAGCTGCTCCAGCGAGCCGCCGTCGCGCACCAGCACGCCCCGGCGGGCCACCCGGGACAGCCCGGAGACCACCGCGATCGGGGTGGCCAGCAGCAGGGGGCACGGGGTGGCCACCACCAGCACCGCCACCGCCCGGACGAACTCGCCGGAGAGCAGCCACGCCGCGCCGGCCAGCAGCAGGGTGAACGGGACGAACGCCGCCGCGTACCGGTCGGCGAGGCGCACCATCGGAGCCTTGCGGGCGGTCGCCTCACCGGCCAGGCGGACGATGCCGGCGTACGTGCTCTCCGCCGCGTTCCTGCGGGCCCGCAGCCCGAAGCCGGCGCCCGCGTTGACCACGCCGCTGGCCACCTGCTCGCCCGCCGCCCGGCCGACCAGCCGCGACTCGCCGGTCACCACGGACTCGTCGAGCGTGGCGGGCTCCTCGACGGTGCCGTCCACCGGCACCACGTCGCCGGGGCCGACCACCAGGCGGTCACCGGCCCGCACCGCGTCCAACGGGACCACCTCGATCCCGCCGTCGGCGGTGCGGCGGCGGGCCTGCCGGGGCGCGCGTTCCAGCAGCGCCCGCAGGTCGCGGGTGGCCCGGCGCCGGGCGTACTCCTCCAGCGCCTGCCCGGTGGCGACCATCACGGCGATCACCGCGCCGGCCAGGTACTCCCGCACCAGCAACGCGCCCAGCAGCGCCAGCACGGCGATGACGTCGACGCCGAACTGCCGGCGCCACAGCTGCCGCAGCGTCGTCCAGACGGCCGGCACCAGGGCGACCACGGTGACCGCCGCCCACACCAGCCGGGCCGCGCCGGTCACCCCGGCGAACCAGAGCGCGGCGCCGGCCAGCACGGCCAGGGTCAGCAGGGTCAGCGGGGCCCACTGCACCCAGGCCCGCCGCCGGGCCCGGGCCGGCCGCTCGGGTACGCACTCGGGCGCTTCGGTCCCCACGTGCCGATCGTCTCAGCGCCGACGCGGGCCAGGTAGGGCGAACCGGACGATCCGACAGGTCGAAGGGCCCCGTGCGGGCCGGCCGGGCATGACCGAGGATGGAGCGGGCAACCCCACCCGGGTGTCCCGGGTGTCAGGCACGATGGGGAGAGACAGGAAAGGTCGTGACGATGAGCCACGAGACGCCGGCTACCGATCGCCCGCTGACCACCGCGCTCGCGGAGGCCGCCGGAATGGCCGGCCACGCCCCCTCGGTGCACAACACGCAGCCGTGGCACTGGACGGTCCTGCCCGACGCGCTGGAGTTGCGGGTGGTCCGGGAACGGCACCTCAGCGCCATGGACCCGGAGGGCCGCCTGCTGGTGGTCAGCTGCGGCGCGGCGCTGCACCACGCCCGCACGGCGCTGGCCGCCGAGGGCTGGACCCCGGTGGTGGAGCGGCTGCCCGACCCGAACCAGCCCGACCTGCTGGCCCGGATCACCGGGCTGCGGCACACCGGCGCCGACCCCGACGCCATGCACCTCGTGCAGTGCATGCGGGTGCGGCACACCGACCGGCGGCCGGTCAGCGACGAGCAGATTCCCACCGCCGCGCTCGGCGACATCGACCGGGCCGCCACCGCCGAGGGCGTCAACCTGCAACTCCTCGACGACATGCAGAAGATCGAGCTGGCCGGCGCCGCCCAGCAGGCCGCCGCCGTCGAGGCGGACAGCCCGGAGCTGCGCGAGGAGCTCTCCTACTGGATCAACCGGGCCGGCACCGGCACCGGGCTGCCGCCGGAGGTGCTGCCCGACCAGCCGGCGCAGACCACCGTGCCGGGCCGCGACTTCGGCCACCCCGGTTCGCTGCCGATCGGCCCCGGCCACGACAAGGCCGCCGTCTACGCCATCCTCTGGGGCGCCGAGGACGAGCCGCTGAGCTGGTTGCGCGCCGGCGAGGCGCTCTCCGCCGCCTGGCTGGCCGCCACCCGCCACGGGGTGTCCCTGGTGCCGCTGTCCGGCGTGGTGGAGGTCGACGGCACCCGCGAGGTGCTCCGGCAGATGCTGGCCGGGCTCGGCTTCCCCTACCTGAGCATGCGGCTCGGCGTGGCCGACCCGACGCACGCCGGCCCGCCGCACACCCCGCGCCTGGAGGCCGCGCAGACCGTCGACACCTCGGCGGTACGCGACCAGTTGTCCTGACGGGGCTCGTCGGCGTACGCCACCGGGCGATAGCATCGCCCGGTGGCCGCCGCACCGAACCCCCGGAACGAGCACGTCACGCCGTCGCTCGGGCTGACCCCGCTGTCCCGGGTCCGCCTCGACGAGCTGCTCCAGGAGATGCTCGACCGCGTCGGCGAGGTGGTGACCAGCCGGGAACGCCTCCGCGCGCTGCTCGACGCGGTGGTCGGCATCGGCTCCGACCTCGACCTGCGCAGCACCCTGCAACGGATCGTGCAGTCCGCGTGCGACCTGGCCGGCGCCCGCTACGGCGCGCTCGGGGTGATCGGCCCCGACCGGATGCTGCACGACTTCATCGTCCACGGGATCAGCCCCGAGCTGCACGCGAAGATCGGCGAGCTGCCGCACGGCCGGGGCGTGCTGGGCCTGCTCATCGACCACCCGAAGCCGGTGCGCATGCCGGACATCACCCAGCACCCGAACTCGTACGGCTTCCCCCCGCACCACCCGCCGATGCACAGCTTCCTCGGCGTCCCGGTGCGCATCCGCGACCACGTCTGGGGCAACCTCTACCTGGCCGAGAAGCAGGGCGCCGCCGAGTTCACCGACGACGACGAGGAGATCGTGGTGGCGCTCGCCGCCGCGGCCGGCGTGGCGATCGAGAACGCCCGCCTCTACGCGCTGGCGCACCGCCGCGAACGCTGGCTCGCCGCCGCCGCCGAGATCACGTCGGTGCTGCTCGGCGAGGTGCGCCGCACCGACGCGCTGACGCTGGTGGCCCGCCGGGCCCGCGAGGTCGCCGAGGCCGAGCTGGCCCTGGTGCTGCTCTACGACGAGGACGAGGCGCAGTTCACCGTCGAGGTGGTCGACGGCACCGACCCGGTCGCCCGGGAACTGGTCGGCACGGTGCTGCCGGCCGACGAGACCAGCTTCGCCGGGGCGGTCACCGAGGGGCGGCACGAGCAGGTCGACGACCTCGCCGCCGCGGCGCCCTGGCCCCGGCCGGTGATCGCCGGCCCGGCGGTGGTGTCCCCGCTGGCCGCCGCCGACACGCTGCACGGCGTGCTGGTGATCGCCCACCGGCCCGACCACGGCCCGGCCGCCGACGACGACCTCGCCCTGCTGGCCAGCTTCGCCGGGCAGGCCGCGCTGGCCATGGAACGGGCCCGCGGGCAGGAGGAACGGGAACTGCTGGTGGTCCTGGAGGACCGCGAGCGGATCGCCCGCGACCTGCACGACGTGGTCATCCAGCGGCTGTTCGCCACCGGCCTGCAACTGCAGAGCGGGGCGATGAACGCCCGCCCCGAGGCGGCCAAGCGGATCAACCAGGCGGTCGACGACCTGGACGCCACCATCCGCGACATCCGCCGCACCATCTTCGAGCTGCGCACCCCGATGAGCGCGGCGCTGCGCACCGAGATCCGCGAGGCGATCGAGGTGGCCGCCGAGTCGCTGGGGTGGCGACCCGAGCTGGAGCTGGTCGGCCCGATCGACAGCGCCGTCCCGGACGAGCTGCGCCCCGAACTCACCGCCGTGCTGCGCGAGGCGCTGTCCAACGCCGTACGCCACGCGCACGCCGACCGGGTGGCGGTGCGGGTGGCGGTGGACGCCGGGCGGGTCGACGTCACGGTCACCGACGACGGGGTCGGCTGCGACCCGGAGGCGGCCCGCAGCGGCCTGGTCAACCTGCGGGAGCGGGCCGAGCGGCTGGGCGGGGAGTTCACGCTGCGCCGGGTGGAGCCGCACGGCACCGAGCTGCGGTGGAGCGTCCCGCTGGACTGACCGGGGTCAGTGGGTCTTGCCGAGCAGCCGGGTGGCCAGCACCGCCGCCTGGGTACGCCGCTCCAGACCCAGCTTCGCCAGCACGCTGGAGACGTAGTTCTTCACCGTCTTCTCGGCCAGGAACATCTTGCCGGCGATCTCCCGGTTGGTGAGCCCCTCCGCCACGTACTCCAGGATCCGCCGCTCCTGCTCGGTGAGCGACTTCAGCTCCCGGGGCTGCTCCACGCCGCTGCGGATGCGCTCCAGCACCCGGGTGGTGATCGCCGGGTCGAGCAGGGACTGCCCCGCCGCCACCCGGCGGACGGCGTCCACCAGGTCGGTGCCGCGGATCTGCTTGAGCACGTAGCCGGCGGCACCGGCCATGATCGCCGCGAACAGCGCCTCGTCGTCCTCGTACGAGGTGAGGATCAGCCCCTTGATCGACGAGTCGACGGCCCGCACGTCCCGGCAGACGTCGATGCCGTTGCCGTCGGGCAGCCGGGCGTCGAGGATCGCCACGTCGGGGCGGAGCGCGGGGATGCGCCGCGCCGCCTCCTGGGCGAGGCCGGACTCGCCGACCACCTCGATGTCGCCGCTGCTCTGCAGCAGGTCGGCAAGGCCACGACGGACGACCTCGTGGTCGTCGAGCAGGAACACCCGGATCATCCGTCCTTTCTACCGGCTCCCCCGCAGCGGCGCACGGGTCGAAGGTCCCGACCGTCCCGCGTCGCCGGGCCGGTCGGACCTCCCCAGGTGGGGACCTCCGGCCCTGCTCACGGCGCACGCCGGTGACGCACCGTGGGGGTGGACCGACCGGCCGGCCGGGCACCGCACGGAGGGAGCACGACCATGACGACCGGATACACCGTCCCGCAGCTGCGGGCCGCGGTCGCCGACGCGGTACGCGCGCCGTCGCTGCACAACACCCAGCCGTGGCGGTTCCGGCTGCACGACGGCGGCATCGAGGTCGCGGTCGACCCGCTGCGCGGGCTGCCGGCCACCGACCCCAGCGGCTGGGGCGCGCGGATCGCCTGCGGGGCGGCCCTGTTCAACCTGCGGCTGGCGCTCGCCGTGGCGGGCACCCCGGCCACAGTCCGGCTGCGCCCGTACCCGGCCGACCCGGACGTGGTGGCCCGGCTGGTGCCCGACGTGCCGCGCCGGCCCACCCCGACCGAGCAGAGCCTGTACGCGGCGATCGGCCGCCGGTTCAGCAACCGGGCCCCGTTCTGGCCCGACCCGGTGCCGGCCGAGGCCCGCTGGCGGCTGGGCGAGGCGGCCCGGGCCGAGCAGTGCTGGCTGGAACTGGTCATCGGCACCAGCGCGGTCAACGCGCTCGCCGAGGTGGCCCGCAGCGCGCACCGGGTGCTGGAACGCGACCCGGCGTACGTGGCCGAGCGGGTGGAGTGGATCCGCTCGGAGCCCTCGCCCGACGGGGTGCCCGCCGTGGCCGGCGGGCCGCAGAGCGAGCCGCAGGACCTGCTGCCGCAACGCGGATTCGGCGGCCGCAACCGCGCCCCGGGCCGGGACTTCGAGCCGGAGCCGCTGGTCGCCGTGCTCGGCACCGCCGGCAACACCGCCACCGACCAGGTCGTCGCCGGGCAGGCGTTGCAGCGGGTACTGCTCACCGCAACCGACGCCGGGCTCAGCGCCTCGATGCTCTCCCAGCCGATCGAGGTCCCGGCGGCGCGGGAGGCGCTGCGGCTGTCCCTGGGCCGCTTCGGCACCCCGCAGATGGTGATGCGGGTCGGGTACGGCCAGCCGGGCCGCGCCACCCCGCGCCGCCCGGTCGAGGAGGTGCTCGACCTGCCGGTCGTGCCGGCCTGACCCGCACCACCCGGCCGCAGCGACAGCGGTCGATCCGGTGGTACGGTGACGCCGGCATGGTCAGTTATCGGATCCTGGGCCCGCTCGAGGTGACCCGGGCCGGGCAGCCGGTCCCGCTGCGCAGCCCCCGACAGCGGACGGTCCTGGCCGTCCTGCTGGTGCACGCCGGCCGCGTCGCCTCGCTGGACGTGCTGCTCGCCGCGCTCTGGGGCGACGACCCGCCGGAGACCGCCGTCGGCCAGGTGCAGACGCTGATCTGGCGGTTACGCGGCGCGCTCGGCGACGCCATCGACACCCGACCCGGCGGCTACCGCCTCACCGTCGCCCCCGCCGACCTCGACGCCACCGTGTTCACCGCCACCGCCGCCGAGGCCGCCGCACTGGCCGCCGCCGGGCAACCGGCCGAGGCGTCCCGCCGCTACGGCGACGCGCTCGACGCCTGGCGCGGGCCGGTGCTGGCCGACGTGCGACTGCCCGCCCACCCGGGGGTCGCGGGCTTCCACGCCGCCGTGGCCGAGCTGACCGAGCAGCGACTCGCCGTCGAGCGGGACCGGATCGACGTCGAGTTCGGCCTCGGCCGGCACGTCGAGCTGATCCCCCGGCTGTACCGCATGGTGCGCGACGAACCACTCCGGGAGGAGCTGCGGGAACGACTGATGCGGGCGCTGCACCGGGCCGGTCGGCGGGCCGAGGCGCTGGAGGTCTACCGGCAGGGTCGCGCCGCCGGTGTCGCCGCCCTGGGCCTGGAACCCGGCCCGTCGTTGCGGGCGCTGCACGGGCGCATCCTCGACGGGGACCCGCTGCCCGACGACGCCGGCCCGCCCCCACCCCCCGCCGCCCAGCTGCCGATGGACGCCCCCGACTTCGTCGACCGGGGCGAGGTGGCCGCCGGCCTGGTGGCCCGGCTGACCGCCGAGCCGGGCACCGCGCCGCGGGTCGTCGCCGTGTCCGGCGTCGCCGGCGGCGGCAAGACCACCCTCGCCGTCCACGTGGGACACCGGGCGCGGGCGGCCTTCCCCGACGGGCAGCTCTTCGTCGACCTGCGGGGCGGCGGCGAGCCCCTCGACCCGGGCGCGGTGCTCGGCCGGTTCCTCCAGGCCCTCGGCGAGGAACCCCGCGCCGTGCCCGCCGGCACGGACGACCGGGCCGCGCTGTTCCGCGCCCGCACCGCCGGGCGACGACTGCTGGTGGTGCTGGACAACGCGGCCGGCGAGAACCAGGTCCGCCACCTGCTGCCCGCCGAACCCGCCTGCGCGGTGCTGATCACCGCACGGCGCCGGCTCACCGCCCTGCCCGGCGCCGTCCACGTCGACCTGGGCATCTTCACCCCCGAACAGGCCGTGGACCTGCTCCGGCACGCCCTCGGCCCGGCCCGGGTGGCCGGCGAGCACGCCGACTGCCTGCGCGTCGCCGAACGCTGCGGCCACCTGCCGCTGGCCATCCGCATCGCCGCCGCCCGGCTCGCCGCCCGCCCGCACTGGCCGGTACGGCGGCTCGCCGACCAGCTCGCCGACGAACGCGCCCGGCTGGACGTGCTGCGCACCGGCGACCTGGCCGTCCGGTCCAGCCTGGCCACCAGCTACCAGGAGCTGACCGCCGAGGAACGCCGGCTGCTGCGCCTGCTCGGCGCGGTCAACCTGCCCCGGGTGCCACCGTGGGCCGCCGCCGCCCTGCTCGACCTGCCGCCGGCCGCCGCCGAGGAACTCACCGAACGGCTGGTCGAGGCGCGGCTGGTCGACGTCGACCCGACCGGCTACCGGCTGCACGACCTGGTCCGGGCGTACGCCGGGGAACTCGGCGCCGTGGAGGAGCCGGCCGAGGCCCGCCGGGCGGCGCTGGGCCGGCTGGTCGGCGGCTGGCTCACGCTGACCGACGAGGCGTACCGGCGTACCCCTGGCGGTTTCCGGCGCGGCGCGGCCGGCACCGCCCCGCGCTGGTCCGGATGGACGCCGGCCGACCTGGAGGTGTTGCTCGCCGACCCGGTGGCCTGGTTCGAGGCGGCGCGCGGCCACCTCACCGGCGCGGTCCGCCGGGCCGCGTCCGCCGGGCTCGACGAGGCCGCCTGGAACCTGGCGAACACCCTCGGCCGCTTCCACGAGCTGCGGGAGCACCTGGACGACTGGGACGTCACCACCCGCCTGGCCCTCGACGCGTGCGAGGCCGCCGGCAACGAGACCGGACGGGCCTGGCTGCTCCGCGCCCGCGGCGAGCGACATCTCAACCTCGACCGGCTGGACGACGCGCTGGACTGCCTCGACGCGGCGCTGGCCGGCTTCGAACGGCTCGACGAACGGGCCGGGCAGGCGTTGGCGCTCCGCGCCGCCGGCACCGCGCACCGGCTGCGTCACGACGACGCGGCGGCGATGACCGCGCTGGGCCGGGCCGAGACGGTCACCGTCGAGCTGGGCGACCTGACCGGGCAGGCGCAGGTCCTGTTCGGACTCGGCGCCGCGCACCGGGTCGCCGGGCGCGCCGGCGCGGCCGAGAGCGCCTTCCGTGCCGCGCTGGCGCTGTTCCGCCGGCTCGACGACCGGTTCGGTGAGGCGTACACCTCCACCAGCCTGGCCCTGGTCCTGGGTCGCGACGGCGCGGACGCGGACGCGGCCCGCCTGCTGCGCCGCGCGCTGGCGCTCTGCCGGGAGCTGGGCTACCGGCGGGGCGCGGCCATCTCCCTGGGCCACCTCGGCGACCTGCACCTGCGCACCGGCGAGTACGACCGCGCGGTGACCGAGCTGACCGAGGCGGTCGCCGGCAGCCGGGAGGTCGGCGACGGCATCGGCGAGCTGATCGCGCTGCGTCGCCTCGGGGCGGCCCACCTCGCCCTGGGCCGGCTTCCGGCGGCCCGGTCGGCGCTGCACGGCTGCCTGGCCCTGTGCCGCGAGCACGGCGAGGACCAGGAACGCGAGCGGGCGCTGCGGCTGCTCGGTGAGGCCGGGGCCCGAACCGGGGACGGCGAGGCGGAGCGGAGCGCGAGCGCGGTGAGAGCGGGGTGAGAGGACCCGGCGGCCGGCGGACGGCACGGTGAGGGCCGAACCGCATCGGACCAGGGGAGGCTCCCGATGACCGACCGCACCACCACAGCACCGGCCGACGCGACCGGGATGTCCCGTCGTCGGTTCCTCGGCGGCGTCGGGGCGTCCGCCGCCGCGCTGAGCGCCGGCGGCGTGCTCGGCGCCGCCACGCCGGCGTCCGCCGCCTACTACATGAAGTGGGGCGCGGTGGTCTCGCCGGGCAGCGCGACCAACAACATCGACTTCGCCCGCAAGGTGGACCTGCTGCGCCGGATGCGCCCCCAGACCGCCCGGATCTCGATGTTCTGGGGCGACCCGAACCGCCGCCAGTTCAGCGACGGGCAGCTCGACGCGCTGCGGAGTACCGGCCTCACCGAAATGATCATCCAGTCCTCGGAGGATCCCGACCCGGGCCTGGCGCGCCGCCAGCTGGATCTGCTGCTGCCCTACGTGGACGCGCACCCGGACACGCTCTTCGTCTGGGAGATCGGCAACGAGCCGGACTGGCACCAGCCGGACAACCCGTGGCTGGCCCGGTGGAACCGGCTGGCGACCATCCGCGACAACAAGCCGGCCCAGGACCGGGGCAACCTGCTCTGGGCGATCAACATGCCGGCCGGGCGCTGGAACGGCGACGGCTCCGGGTTCACCTTCGGCAGTTCCGGACGCTGGTTCGACGCGTTCGTCCGGGACACCGGCGACGGGCTGGGCGCGCTGCTCACCGGCCCGTACCGCCCGGACGTGGCCACCGTGCACTGCTACAGCTCCAGCTATCTGACCCGGGGCGCGGACGGCGGCGGCGAACGCAACCCGTACAAGATGATCGACTACGTCCGGGGCTGGAACCCGGGCATCAGCATGAAGATCACCGAGGCCGGCATCGACGGGGCGAAGTCCGACCGCGGCTACCGCTACGTCAACTTCGGCTCGTCCGTGGCGAACGAGACGTCCGGGCAGGTGGACAGCGTCTGCTTCTACGGCCTGCCCCCGGCCGAACGGGAGTACGGCATCTGGGAGGCCGAGGCCAGCCAGATCGGCACCCACCCCTAGCGGCCGTGTCACGGGCCGCGCCGCAGACCGGCCGGATCCGATGACACGGACCCCGGGGCGCGCCGCCGGGTGCGACGGCGGCGTGCGGGGAAGCGGCGGGGCCGCCGGGACCCGGCCCCGCCGCACCCGGCCCCTCGACCCAGGTGACCGGCAGGCGTGCGTCAGGCCGCCGGGGTGGCCAGCAGTGCCGCCTCCCGCTCGGGTGCCAGACCCACCGGTGCGCGCGCCGGCCGGCCCGCCCGAGCCGGGACCCGGCCGACCTCGCGCAGCCACCGCCAGGTGTCGGCGACGGTCTCGGTGACCTGCCGGCAGACCAGACCCGCCGCGTACGACCGCTCGACGTCGCGCTCCTGCAACCAGCGGTACTCGTGCCCGCGCGGCACCCAGATCGGCAGGTCGTTCCACGGCTCCACGCCCGCCGCGAGGATCGGCTCCGGCTGCGTCCAGCGCAACGTCGCCCCCGACCCGGTCACCGCCACCGCCGCGTCGAGCAGCTCACCCATCGTCGCGTGCCCGGTGCGACCGACCACGTTGTACGCCCCGCCGACGCCCTCGACCCCCCGATCCAGCATCCACACCGCCAGGTCGCGGACGTCGACGTACTGCACCGGGAGGTCCCGCGGCCCCGGCGCCAGCACGTCGCCGCCCCGCGCCACCCGGTGCAGCCACCACGGCAGCCGCCCGATGTCCTCCCCCGGCCCGAGGATCAGGCCGGCCCGCACCAACAGCGCCCGGTCCCCGAACACCCGCACCGCGGCCCGCTCCCCGCCGGCCTTGTTCCGCGGGTAGTCACCGTCGTCCGCGTCCGGCTCGGCCGCGACGGTCGGCGCCTCCTCACCGGTGCCGAGTCCGACCGGCGGCGCGTACACCGAGCCGCTGGAGACGTAGACGTAGTGCGGCACCGCCCCGACCAGGGCCCGCGCCGCGTCCCCGACCGCCCGGGGCGCGCCGTCCCAGGTGTCCACCACCAGGTCCCACTCGCCGCCGGCGAGCGCGGCCAGACCGTCCGACGCGGTGCGGTCACCCCGCAACCGGTGCACGCCGGCCGGCACGTCCCCGTGGATCCCCCGGTTGAACACGGTCACCGACCAGCCCCGGCGCACCGCCTCGGCCACCACCGCTCCACCGACGAATCCCGTACCACCCAGCATCAGCAGTCGCATGCGTCCCAGCCTGCCCGCCGGTCCCCCGTTCCGGACAGTCGCGTCTGCCAACGGCAGAACACGAGATCACGCCCACCACCCACGCCCACCGGGCGGTGACCTTCCCGGTCCGGGCGGCGTGCATCCCGGGGACCTGCGGCACCGGGACCTGCCGTCTCCTGACGACGCCCCTTTCCGGGCCCGGTGTTGGGTTGATCGACTTCATCGCGGGGAGGTGGCGACATCAAGGCCCCGCCCGACCCGCCACCTCCCCGACCTGGCGGTCCATCCGTGCCTGCGGGCGCAGATTTTGCGTGCGGCTGTCCGTTTCTGTGGGAGATCTTGGAAGTTCGGGGTCCCTCGGGGGGCCGTTTTCTTCCAAGATCTCGGCGAGCGGGCGGGCGAGCGGGGATTTGGCGTTCAGCCCGCGCCGGGCGGTGGGGAGGGAAGGGAGCGCACAGGCAGTGCGTCCGTGTTCCGGAGACGTCCCGGCGCCGGTGGTACGTGAGGGGTGTCTGCCAGGTCGGGAGGCACCCATGGCGTTCCACTGACGGGGTTGGCGGGCGCTGGGTGGAACGTGGTGGGTGTCTCCGCGGCCGGGAGGCACCCATGGTGTTCCACTCGCGGGGTTGGCGGCCGGTGGGTGGAACGTCATGGGTGTCTGCGGGATCGGGATGCGCGCGGTCTCCACCCGCCCGGGTGCGTGGACTGGGGTGGCTTGTCCGGTTCGGTGGTGGTGGGCGGCACCCCGGGCGTGGAATCGGCGGCGGGTCGGCGGCGTTGTAGACGGGTGAACGACCGAGCAGGCAGCGAGCCCCCGAGCCGCCGCCCCGCCCACGGGAATGACGGTGGGCGGACGGTCGTTACACATCATCCCGGCGCCGCGTGCAGGCCCCCCGCCCCGCGAGCCAGCCGGACATCCCCGGCCCCGTGAGCCGGCCCCCAGCCCTCACGAGCCAGCCGGATCCCCCTTCAAGACTTTTCGCGCGCCTGACGGTGCCCACCCCCCCGGTGTGTTGACCCCCGAATGGAGCCCCCTCATGAACACGATCCTGCGCAAGAGCATCCTCGGTATCGCTGGTCTGGCCTTCACCGGTGGCGTCTTCGCCGGTCCGATCGCCGCCCACACCGACACCCCCGCCCACGCCGCCGCCAAGCCCGTCGCGGTCGCCACCGTGCAGGGCGAGCAGTCCCGCATCGACCTGAACGACGAGCAGCTGGCCAACGCGAAGGCGATCATCGCCGCGACGAAGAAGGCCGGCCTGCCCGAGCGGGCCGCGGTCATCTCGATCGCCACCGCCCTGCAGGAGTCGAAGCTGGAGAACCTCGGCCACCTTGGCGACCGCAATGACCACGACTCGCTGGGCCTGTTCCAGCAGCGCCCCTCCTCGGGTTGGGGCACGCCGGAGCAGATCACCGACCCCGAGTACTCCACCCTGGCCTTCCTCAAGGGCCTGAAGCAGGTCGACGGCTGGGAGAAGATGCCCCTGACCGACGCCGCGCAGACCGTCCAGGTCTCCGCCTACCCCGACGCGTACGCGCAGTGGGAGAAGCAGGCCACCGACATCGTGGCCCAGCACTGGACCAAGTAAGACCAACGCGAAAGGCCGGCACCCCCGAACCCGGGGTGCCGGCCTTCGCGCGTACCGGAAGGGGTCAGGCCGGCGGCAGGACGAACGTCCACGTGGTGGTGGTCGTGCTGGCGGCGGCGGCCGTAGCGGTCAGACCGCCGTAGCTGCCCACCGGCACGCTGCTGCCCGAGTCGGCGAGCAGCCCGGTCACCCGGCCCCCGCCGCTCTGCGAGCTGTTGCTGCGGACCGCGACGCCGGCCGGCGGGGTGAGGCTGGTGGAGGTGCCGTCACCGTGCAGCCAGTACGACACGGCCCAGCTCTGCGCGACGGTCACCGGCGCGTACGGGGTGATCCGGCTGGCGCTGCTGGCCGGGTCGGTGGCCCGGGCGAAGACCGGCGCGCCCGGCCGGACGCCCCGGTAGGCGGCCACCACCAGGTTGCCCTTCGCCTGGCCGTCGAGGGTCACCTTGACCGGTGTCCCCGCGTCCCCGGCGACCGCGGTCTTCGACCAGGCGGTCGTGGTGGCGAAACCGCCGTCGAGCCGGTCCAGACGGGTCCAGCCGGTCACGCCGGTCGGCTCGCCGGTGCCGGTGTGGGTGTTCTGGCTGAGCAGGAGCAGCAGCGTGTCACCCGGCTGCACGGACGCCGGGACGGTCACCGTGTGGCTGGTCCAGTTGGTGTTCGCGGTGGCCTGGCCGACGAAGGAGATCCGCTCGGCGACCGGCGCGACGGTGACATCGACGGTCGCCGTGCCGGTGGCGCCCCGGTCGTCGGTGACCGTGAGCGTGACCGGGTAGGTGCCGGCCGTCGCGTACGTGTGGGAGGTGGTCGGCACGGAGACGGTGTCGGCGGTCCCGCCGTCGCCGAAGTCCCAGCGGTGGTCCTGGATCGCGCCGTCTGCGTCGGTGGAGCCCGCGCCGGAGAACGTGCACACCAGCCCGGAGCAGGACGGCGCCAGGTCGGCCACCGGCGCCTGGTTGGCCGGACCGCCGGAACCCTTCAGGATCTTGATGTAGTCGATGTCGCCGGCGAAGTAGTCGCAGGTGACCTTCGTACCGTCGCACTGGCTCTTGCCACCGACGGAGACCTGCCACGTGTTGGCGATGGTGCCGGTCGGCCCGGTCAGCCGGCTGGTCCGGACACCGTCGACGTACATCTCCACGTACGTGGACGTGCGGTTGCAGGTCACCGTGTGCCACTGGCCGTCGGCGATCGACACTCCGGTGTAGCCGGTGCGCGAGGCGCCGTCACCGCCCCGGAACAGGCACCTCGGCTTGCCGCTGGGCGCCTCGAACTTCCAGTAGCCGCCGACCGCGTTGCCCTGTCCCTTCTGGAGGATGTTGCCGAAGGAGTGGGTGGTGCGGTAGCGGATGGTCACCGAGAAGTCCCCGGCGTCGGGGTTGAAGTCGGTGCTGTGCGGCACCAGGTCCACGTGCTCCGGCACGTACTCCTGGTCGGGCGGCAGGTGGGTGGCGAACCGGTGGGCGGTGGCGCCGGCGTAGAGCGCGCCGGTGACCACCTCGCCGCCCACCGCGCCGTGCCGGCCGTTGCCGCTGCTGTCCCTCAGCACGGTCGACGACGCCGGCTCGTCCATGCTCCAGAACGCCACGGTGCGGGTCGCGGTGGCCTGCGCCGGCGTGGCCCCCACCGTCACCCCGGCCGCCGCGACGACCACCGCCACGCCCAGCCGGGCGGCCGTGCGCCGCCATCGTCCCTGCCCGATCGTCCCCATGTGACCGCCTCCCTGCGTATCGGGCCTCACCCTGACACGCGGCGGTCGAGCGCTCCATAACCCGCACGGTGGACCCGTACCGGGTCCTCGGTGGGTTGGGCTGACCGATGTGGCCGGTCTTGTCCGGCCGGTGGGAGATGTCCGCCGGTCGAGCGGCGGTCGGGGAGAACGAGTGGGCGATACTGGGTTTGAACCAGTGACCTCTTCCGTGTCAAGGAAGCGCGCTCCCACTGCGCCAATCGCCCGGGCGGTTCGCGAGCGGACGACGGGATTCGAACCCGCGACCCTCACCTTGGCAAGGTGATGCGCTACCAGCTGCGCTACGTCCGCGTCGTCACCGGCTGCGCCGGCGACGGGGGAAACTCTACCCGATGCCAAGATCGCCCTGCGGCAGCCCCCCGGCCACGGTGATTGCGCTGCTCGACCCCGGGGTACTGGGCGATGCGACAGCACAACCATCCCCCCGAAGGAGGCTGTCATGGGTATCGGTACGAGCATCTTCCTGATCGCGGTCGGCGCGATCCTCACCTTCGCGCTCAACGCCAACGTCGGCGGGGTCGACCTCGACGTCGTCGGTTGGATCCTGATGGCGGCCGGCGTGCTCGGCCTCATCATGACCACGCTGGTCTGGGGCCGGCGCCGCCAGGTGGTCACCACCACCGAGCAGCCGGTCGAGTACCGCCGGGTCGAGGAGCGCCGGGACGTCGCCCCGCCGATGTGAGGCGAGCCGGGGGCCGACGGAGCTGATCGGTCCCCGGACCGGCCCGGACGGGGGCGCCAGGTGGCGCCCCCGTCCGCGTGCCGGGATCAGTCCCGCATCAGCTCGTTGATCGTCCCGTAGTCGAGCGCGTCGGCCAGCGCCCCGTACGTGCCGTCGCCGAGGGCCTCCACGGCCGCGCGCCGGGCCACCGCGTACGCCGCCTCGGCCACCGCCGAGCCGAGGCTGACCCGGGCCACCCCGAGACGCGCCAACTCCGCCACCGGCGGCGCGCCCGGCCCGGCCAGCACGTTCAGGGGTGCGGGGATCGCCGCCACCAGCGCCGCCACGGTCTGCGGGTCGACCGTCCCCGGCACGAAGACACCGTCCGCGCCGGCGGCCAGGTAGGCCTCGGCCCGCGCCACGGTCTCCGGCACCCCGCCGACGCCCCGGAGGAAGGTGTCCACCCGCGCGTTCAGGTACAGCGGAACGCCGGCGCGGTCGGCCGCGGCGCGGACCGCGGCGAGCCGGGCGCACTGCTCGTCGACCGGGCGCAGCGGCCCACCTCCGTCGTGTCGGGCGTCCTCGACGTTGACGCCGACGGCGCCGGCCGCGAGCACCGCGGTGACGGTCTCGGCGACGTCGTCGGGGCGGGCGCCGTACCCGGACTCGATGTCGGCGGTGACGGGCAGGCGTACCGCGGCGGCGACGCGGCGGATCACGTCGACGGCGGTCTCCCGGGCGAGCGCGTCGCCGTCCGGCGCGCCGCGACTCCATGCCACGCCGGCGCTGGTGGTGGCGACCGCGCGGGCGCCGGCGGCGGCCACGATCCGGGCGCTCGCCGCGTCCCAGGCGTTGACCAGGACCAGCGGCTCGCCGGGCACGTGCAGGCTGCGGAACTGTCGGGCTCGGATGTGCTGTTCGTTCACCCGGTCAGTCTCGGTGGGGGTCGGCCGGTCGCCGTATTGTTTCAGTCCTGGCTGAAACGAAGGGGGCGGTGTGGTCGCGATCGGCCTGTCGGCGGGCGCCGTGGCGCGGGTCCGGTTCGCGCTCTCCGGCCTGTGGGAGGTGATGGCCGGAGTCCGGGTGCTCCGCGATCCCGGCCGGCACGCGATCCACCTGCCCTGGGCCGCCCGGGTCCGGCCGCGGTTGGCCGACGCGGGGCTGCTCGACCCGGAGGCCGGCCTGCTGTGGCGTCTGGTGCCGGCGGCCCCGGGCTACCTGCCGGACTTTCTCACCCCGCCGCCGGCCGGCCTGGACCCGGACCTGGCCGAGGAGCTGGCCACGCTGCGCGCCACCCGCCCCGAGGTGGTCCGCGCCCACCTGGACCTGCTGCCCGGTCCCCGCCCGGCGGTGGTGGCCGCCCTGTACGCCGATCCGGTCGCCGGGCTGGCCCGGCTGGCCGCCGAGATCGACGCCTACTGGCGGCTGGCCGTCGCCGACGACTGGCCCCGGATCCGGGCGGTGCTCGACGCGGAGGTCTTCCACCGGGCCCGCCGGATGGCCGAGGACGGCACCGCCGGCCTTCTCAACGACCTGCACGAGTTGGTCCGCTGGGAGGGCGACGCGCTGCTGGTCAGCCAGCGGCACTGCCCGGCGCCGGACGTACCCGAGGGGGGTGGTCTGGTCCTGGTGCCCTCGGTGTTCGTCTGGCCGTCGGTGCTGAGCATCGCGGCCGGGGACGTCTCCCAGCTGGCCTATCCGGCGCGCGGTGTCGGCACGCTGTGGGAGACCCCGGTGCGCGCGCCGGACGCGCTGGGCGCGGTGCTGGGCCGGGGCCGGGCACGGCTGCTGGCGGCGCTCGACGCGCCGCGGTCGACGACGGAGCTGGCCCGACGGACCGGGCTCTCCCCGGCCGGGGTGTCGCAGCACCTCACCGCACTGCGGGCCGCCGGCCTGGTGGTGACCCGGCGCCAGGGCCGATCGCTGCTGAGCAGTCGGACCGCGGTGGCGGAGGCGTTGCTGGGCGCTTCGGCCTGAACGAGGGAACGAGAAAGGCCGTGTCGAGTGTTCGACACGGCCTTTCCGATGGTGGGCGATACTGGGTTTGAACCAGTGACCTCTTCCGTGTCAAGGAAGCGCGCTCCCACTGCGCCAATCGCCCTCGTCAACTGCCGAGGTGGAGACGGGATTTGAACCCGTGTACACGGCTTTGCAGGCCGTTGCCTCGCCTCTCGGCCACTCCACCGAGGTTGCCCCCGACATGCGTGGCGGCATCTCCGAGCGGACGACGGGATTCGAACCCGCGACCCTCACCTTGGCAAGGTGATGCGCTACCAGCTGCGCTACGTCCGCACGCCCCCGGTTGTTTTCCGGTGACGGATGAGAACTTTAGCCGAGCCCGGGAACGGTTGCCAAATCGGGTCCCCTCCCGGCGCGTCCGGGGCGGTGGGCGTCGAACCTCCCGTAGGGCTTCCTAGGAGCCTGGGCAAGCCGCCGCGGAGTCGGCCGAGAAGCGCGTCCACCTGCGGATCCAGACCGGCGGGTGGAGTGTCCGGCATCCGACTGTCCCACCGCCGACCGGCCGCTCAGGTAACTCCTCGTGGTCATTCGGATGGGTTACGGTAACCGCGTGACGAGACGTGCCGCCGAGATCCGCCTGGACGCGCTGCTGCGCACGGCCTGCGAGGTGATCGCGGAACGAGGGCTCGCCAACACCCGCACCGCCGACGTGGCCGAGGCCGCCGGGGTGAGCCAGGCGCTGGTGTTCTACCACTTCGCGACGAAGGACCGGCTGCTCGCGCAGGCCTTCGCGTACGCGGTGGAGCAGGACCTGGCCCGGCTGGACGCGGTGCTCCGCTCCTCCGCCCCGCCGTTGGCGAAGCTGCGGCGGATGCTCCGGCTCTACGCGCCGACCGGCCGCTCCACCTCCTGGTCCATGTGGATCGACGGCTGGTCCGAGTCGCTGCGGACGCCGGAGCTGGAGAAGCTCTCCCGCCGGCTGGACCTGCGGTGGCGGCAGGACCTGGCGTCGGTGATCAGCGACGGGGTCGCCGACGGCACCTTCGACTGCCCCGACCCGGCCGGCGCCGCCTGGCGGATCAGCGCGGTGATGGACGGCCTGGCGGTGCAGCTCGCGGTGCACGAGCGGGTGATCACCCGCCGGCAGATCGCCGAGTGGATCCGCCTGGTCGCCGCCCGCGAGCTGGGCCTGGAACCCAGCCAGCTCGATTGAACCGCCCCGACCCCGAGTCCGCGTCCGCGTCGCACCGGAACGCGGACGCGAACTCCCCGGTCACCCCTGGGAGCGCGGGGCGGGCGCGGGGGGTTCGGGGAACGCGGGGCGGGCCGGGGACCGGGAGAGACGGGCGCGGGCCGGCGGGTGGACGTTGGCGGCGGAGAGGTCGCCGTCGTAGTGGGCCAGCACGCGGTGGTCCATGATCCGGCGCCAGACCGGGGGCACCAGCGCGGCGACCACCATGGTGGCGTAGCCGGCGGGCAGCTGCGGCGAGGCGTCGAAGCTGCGCAGCGTCTGGTAGCGGCGCAGCGGGTTGGCGTGGTGGTCGCTGTGCCGCTGGAGCTGGAAGAGGAAGACGTTGGTGACCGTCCGGTCGCTGTTCCAGCTGTGCCGGGGATCCACCTTCTCGTAGCGACCCGCGGCGGTGCGCTGTCGGGCCAGCCCGTAGTGCTCCAGGTAGTTGACCACCTCCAGCAGGGAGAAGCCGACCACCGCCTGGAGGACGAGGAACACCAGCACGCCGGGGCCGAACGCCACCGCCAGCGCGGCGTAGAGCAGCACGGTCATGGCCCAGGCGTTGAGCACGTCGTTGCGCCACGTCCACGGGTTGCGGCCACGCAGGCGGAACCGCCCGGTCTCCAGCCGCCAGGCCGAGCGCAGGCTGCCCCAGACCGTACGCGGCCAGAACGCCCAGAACGTCTCGCCCAGCCGTGAGCTGGCCGGGTCCTCGGGGGTGGCGACCCGGGTGTGGTGGCCGCGGTTGTGCTCGACGTAGAAGTGCCCGTACCCGGTCGGCGCCAGGGCGATCTTGGACAGCCAGCGTTCCGCCCGCTCCCGCTTGTGGCCCAGCTCGTGCGCGGTGTTGATGGCGATGCCGTCCACCACCCCGACGGTGGCGACCAGGCCGGCGGCCGCCCACCAGGAGAGCCCGCCGGCGGCCCACACGGCGCAGCACAGCACCAGGGCGGCGTACTGGGCGGGCAGGTAGAGGTAGGTGAGCCAGCGGTAGTAGCCGTCCGCCTGCAACGCCGGCACCGCCTCGTCCGGCGGGTTCTCCCGGTCGTCGCCGATCAGCAGGTCGATCACGGGGATGAGGCCGAAGACCACGGCGGGGGTGAGCCACCAGGCCCACCCCGCGTCCGTGGCGTGCCAGACCGACCAGGCCACGAACGGCAGCACCGGGACGAGCAGGGCGAGCGGCCAGAGCGGTTTGCGGGTGTCCCGCCACGGAACGGTGTCGGTGCGCATCAACGGACTCCGATCGGTCGACTCCTGAACCGACTGTGGCATCCGTCACGCATTTTTACAAGAGCGAGTTTTTTGTAAAGCGGATCACCCCTAGCGACCCCTACCTTCAGTGACGGTTAACTATGCGCACGGTTATCGTCGGACCATCCCGGAGAGCGCTCCCGGCCCCACCCCACGGCCGGCCCTTCCCGCACGCCCGCGCCGGCGGCCCGCAACGTACCCGCCGCGCCCGTGGCCCGGCGCACGCCCGCCGCGGTCCGACGAACGGAGACCGAACGCATGTCGCTGCAGACCACCGGCACCCCCGAGCTGAGCGTGGTGATGCCGACCTTCCAGGACCCGCACTGCCTGGAGCTGACCCTGCGGGCGCTGGCCCGCCAGACCCTTCCGCCGGACCGCTTCGAGGTCGTCGTGGTGCGCGACGGCGGATCCCCCGACGGCTACCCGGAGGCGCTGGCCGCCGGCGCGGGCCTGCGCCTGCGGCTGGTGGAACTCGCCGAGCGACGCGGCCGCGCGGGCGTGCGCAACGAGGGCGTCCGGCACGCCGCCGCGCCGCTGCTCGTCTTCCTCGACGCCGACTCCTGGTCCCTGCCCGACCTGCTGGAACGGCACCTGACCCACCACCGGGAGCCGGGCCACCCGGAGGTGCTGATCGGACGCCGGGACGACATCGGGCTGGCGCACCTGCCCGCCGTGCTGCGCGACGACCCGGCCGCGATCCCCCGCCTCTCCCCGCACGGCGGCGACATGCGGTTCCCTCCCGACGGCGTGCCGGACCAGCGGCGGGACTGGCTGGAGGTGGGCTGGACCGTCGCGTACACCCACAACATCTCGCTGAGCCGGGAGCTGTTCGACCGGGTCGGCGGCTTCCGCGAGGAGTTCGCGCTGAGCTACGGCATGGAGGACATCGAGCTGTTCTACCGGGTGGACCGGGCCGGGGCGAGCTTCGGGTACGACGACGACGCCCGCGTCGTCCACCTGCCGCACCACCGCAACATGGGTCGCAACTGGGCCGAGATGATGGCGAACACGCGCTCGATCACCGCGCTCTACCCGTGCCTGGAGTGGGAGTTCCTCAGCGTCATCGTCGGCCCCGAGGCGGTCAAGCGGATCCTGCTCTTCCGCTCGCTGGTGCGCGCCTGCGTCGAACGGTCGACCTGCGCGATCGGACCCGCCGTGGCCCGGCTCGCCGACCGGCTCCCCGGCCCCCGGGTGCTCTGGGTGGGCACCGGGTCCGCCGACGCCGGACTGAGCGCGTCCGCGGTGACCTTCGACTACGCCGCGCCGGTCGGCCCGACCAACTTCCACCTGATCGGCCTCGCACCGCCGCTCGCGCCGGGCAGCCTCGACGCGGTGGTCAGCGTGGACTTCTGGCGCTACCTGCTCTGGCCGGAGCTGTGCCAGTTCGTCAACTCGTCGCTGCTGCTGGCCGGCGAGGTGCACCTGGTCGCCACCGACGCGAGCGCGCCGCAGATGTGCGCCACCGACGCGGACACCCTGGCGTACCTCGGTCGGTCGCTGGCCGCGGAGTTCGCCGTCGAGCGGCAGGAGGTCGAAGGGCTGGGCACGGTGCTGTCGCTGCGGCCGGCGGCGACCGTCGGCGCGCCCGCGTACGCCGGGGCGGCGGCGTCCGGCTGAGGCCGGTCAGCGCCAGCGTCGCCGGGTCCGCCGCCGCTCGAACGACGGCGGCAGGTCCTCCTCCACCCCGTCGGCGGTACGCAGCAGGCGGCGCATCCGCAGCAGGAGTCCGGCCCCGAGGAAGAGCAGCAGGCCACCGAGCAGGAAGGCGGCCTGCACCACGCCGAACCCTCCGGTGGCGGCGACCGGACGGCCGGCCGCGCCCGGCGGTGGCGGCTCGACCACCGCCGCGTCGGTCGGCTCCTCCGTCACCGGGTCCTCGGTGGCCGGTTCCTCGCTGGGCGGGTCGGTCGGCTCGGCGCTCGTCGGGGTCGGCTCCGGCGTCGGCTCGGCCGCCTCGCCCACCACCTGGCGCGAGGCGGTCCGCCGGGCCAGCAGCCGCGACTGCGGGTCGTACGCCTCCGCGGCGAAGCTGACCCGGCCGCGCCCGACGTCCTCGGCGAAGGCCACCCGGTAGCGGGCGGTCACCGTGCGCCCCGGACAGAGCACCCCCGGGTCCAGCTCCCGGTCGGTCAGCCGGGCGGTGTCACCGTCGGCGCGGATCTCCAGCGGGAACGAGCCGGTCTCCTCGACCCGGTCCACCTTCACCTGGTCCAGCCGCAGGCCGTCCACCCGCAGCAGCATCGACCAGCGCACCTTGACGCACTCCGAGCGGGCACCCCGGTCGGACCGGGACACCACCGCGGAGAGCGTCTCCACCCGGTCGCCGGCGGTGAACTCGTCGGGCAGGCCGCTCAACTCCGTGGAGAACGCGGCCGCCGCCCGTGCCGGCGCCGCCCCGCCGTAGCCGGCTCCCGCCAGACAGGTCAGCACCAGCCCGATCCGCAGCGCGTGCCGCCACCCGCTCACCACGCCTCCCTCACCTCGGTCGTATCCACCCGCAACGCTAGGAGCGGCCCCGGCCGGCCGGTAGACGGGCGTGTTCGCACCGGTCGGCAACATCGGGGGTCCCTTTCACCGAGGGTGGTGAACCGGTCACCGCCGACCGGCGACACGCCCGAGATCGGCGCGTCGACCGCGGTGGGACACAATCGGTCGGTGTCCGAACTGTCCGCCGCGTTCGTCCGGCTGCACGCCCGTCTGGCCCCGGTCGCCTTCGTCCCCGAGGTGCGGTTGCACCAGGCCGACGAGCCGATCGGCCTCTGGGAGCTGACCGAGGGCGAGTTCCGCAGCGCCCAGCCGCCGCCGTTCTGGGCCTTCGCCTGGGCCGGCGGCCAAGGCCTGGCCCGCTATGTGACCGACCACCCCGAGCTGGTCGCCGGCCGCCGGGTCCTCGACCTGGCCTCCGGCTCCGGCCTGGTCGCCATCGCCGCCGCCCGGGCCGGCGCGGCCGCCGTCCGGGCGGTCGAGGTGGACGAGCGGGCCGTCGCGGCGGTCGCGCTCAACGCCGAGGCCAACGGGGTACGCGTCGACGCCGAACTCGGCGACATCCTCGACTCCGACGCCGGCGACGCCGAGGTGGTGCTGGCCGGGGACGTCTTCTACAGCGAGGCGATGGCCCGTCGGATGCTGCGCTTCCTGCTCCGGGCCGCCCGGGCCGGAGCGCGGGTGCTGGTGGGCGACCCGGGCCGGGCGTTCCTGCCCCGCGAGCGTTTCCACGAACTGGCCGCGTACGACGTGCCGGTGTCCGAGGCGCTGGAGAGCGTACGGGTGAAGCGCACCACCGTCTGGGAGCTGGACCCGAACCCGCCGGGAGCGCGCCGGTAGCGTCGGCGCGTGCTGTTCCGGGGCTGGGGGAGGTCCGTCGACGGACCGTGGCCGGACCTGGCCACCGTGGTCGACCACGTCGGCGTGCCGCACCTGGTGGTGACCCGGCACGCGCTGGTGCGCCGGGTGCTCGCCGACCCGGTGACGTTCCGGCCGGACAACGCGCTCGACGCGGTGACCCCGATCCCGGTGGCCGCGCTGCGGGTGCTCGCCGCGCACCGGTTCCGGTTGCCGCCGACGCTGGCGAACAACGGCGGCGCCAGCCATCCGGAGATCCGGGGCATCGTCGCCGACGCGCTGCACCCGCACCGGGTGGCCGCCCAACGTCAGTGGCTGACTGCGCTGGTCCGCGAGCGGGTGGCCGGGCTGACGGCCGCGCTCGACGCCGGCCGGCCCGTCGACCTGCACGCCGACCTCGCCGCCGACCTGCCGCTGCTGGTGCTGGCCCGGCTGGTCGAGCTGCCGGACGCGCCGGTCGGCGCGGTCAAGGACTTCGCCCGGGCCGCGCTGGAGTTGTTCTGGGCGCCGCTGGACGCCTCCCGGCAGCTCGCGCTGGCCGCCGAGGTGGGCCGGTTCCACACCGTGCTGCGCGGGTTCGCCGCCACCGGGGGCGGGCTCGCCGCGCGGCTGCGTACCGCCGGGCACTCCCCCGACGTGGTGGTCGGCGCACTGTTCTTCCTGCTCGTCGCCGGCCAGGAGACCACCTCGCAGTTCCTCACCCTGCTGCTGCACCGGCTCACCGGCGAGCCGGCGGTACGGGCCGGGCTGCGCGCCGGTGAGATCGGCGTGGACGACGTGGTCGAGGAGGGGCTGCGGCTGGAGCCGCCGATCGTCACCTGGCGGCGGGTGGCCGCCGTCGACACCACGCTGGGCGAGACGCCGGTGGCGGCGGGCACCAGCGTGGTGGCCTGGCTGGCCCGGGCCGGCCGGGACCCGGCCGTGGTCGCCGCGCCGGGCGAGTTCCGCCCGGGACAGCCCGGTTCCCGCCGGCACCTGGCCTTCGGCGCCGGCCCGCACCGCTGCGTCGGCGCGCAACTGGCCCGGATGGAGGCCGCCGTGGTGGTCGCCGAGGCCACGCCGCTGCTCGACGGCGTGACAGTGGTCCGTCCACCGTGGTGCCCGGACAACCTCACCTTCCGGATGCCGGACGCGTTCGTGGTCCGCCGCGCCTGACCGCGCGGCGTTCCGCGCCTGAGCCCGCGCGGCGTTAAAAGGGGGCCCTTCCTCTACCGGAGGCGTTAAGAAGGGGCCCTTCCTTACAAAAGTCAGGGTGGGCGCCCGCCCTTCGGCAGCGGCGCCGCTCCGCCGCCGCCGCATAGCGTCCCCGCATGATCACACTTCGTGGGTTGACGAAACGGTTCGGCGGGGTGACCGCCGTCGACGACCTGACCGTCGAGATCCGCCCCGGCCAGGTCACCGGGTTCCTCGGCCCGAACGGCGCCGGCAAGTCCACCACCATGCGGATGGTGCTCGGCCTGGACCGGCCCACCGCCGGGACGGCGCTGGTGAACGGCCGGGACTACCGCACCCTGCGGCACCCGCTGTACGAGGTCGGCGCGCTGCTCGACGCCACCGGCGTGCACCCGGCCCGTTCCGGGGTGGCGCACCTGCGGGCGATGGCGCGCAGCAACGGCGTACCGGCCCGGCGGGTGGCCGAGGTGCTCGACCTGGTGGGCCTGGACGACCGCGCCGCCGGCAAGCCGGGACGGGCGCTGTCGCTGGGCATGGGCCAGCGGCTCGGCATCGCCGGCGCGTTGCTCGGCGACCCGCCGGTGCTGCTGCTCGACGAGCCGGTCAACGGGCTCGACCCGGACGGCGTGCGGTGGATCCGCGGGTTCACCCGGCGCCTCGCCGACGAGGGACGCACCGTGCTGATCTCCAGCCACCTGATGAGCGAGATGCAGCAGACCGCCGACCGGGTGGTGGTGCTCGGCCGGGGCCGGCTGGTCGCGGACGCGCCGCTGGCCGAGCTGATCGCCGCGCGACCCGCCGCCTCGGTCCGGGTACGCGGGCCCGAGCCGGCCGCG
Organism: Micromonospora sp. WMMA1996; assembly: GCF_002573675.1. NCBI lineage: Bacteria > Bacillati > Actinomycetota > Actinomycetes > Micromonosporales > Micromonosporaceae > Micromonospora > Micromonospora sp. WMMA1996. Next base: position 3,758,670 of record NZ_PDHU01000001.1, read on the forward strand.
CTCGCCGCGCTGGGCGACCGGCTGGCCGCCGAGGGCGCCACGGTCACCGCCGACGGGGACACGCTGACCGTGGTCGGCAGCACCGCCGGCCGGGTCGGCGACCTCGCGTACGAGCGGGGGGTGCGGCTGCACGAGCTGACCCCGATCGCGCCCTCCCTGGAGGAGGCGTTCCTGGAGCTGACCGCCGACAGCGTCGAGTACGCCGCCGGCCCGACCGAAGGCGGAACCCGATGACCACGCTGCCCACGCTCGACCCGACCCGCCCGGCGTCCCGACCGGCCCCGGCCGGCCACCCGCTCGCCGGCGCGGTGGCCGCCGAGTGGACGAAGCTCTGGTCGGTCCGCTCCACCTGGTGGACCCTGCTCGCGGCGGCGCTGACCATGGCGGCCACCAGCGCCCAGCTCGCCATCTACGCGGTCAACGCCAACACCGACGACGACCCGACGGTGAACCCGGGGGTGCTCGACGTCGGCGAGGTGGTGGCCGGCTCGCTGGAGCTGACCCAGTACGTCGTGCTGGCCCTGGGCCTGTTCACGATCACGAGCGAGTTCGCCACCGGCACCATCCGCACCACGCTGCGCTGCACCCCGTCCCGGGGCCGGGTGCTCGCGGCCAAGGCGCTCGTGGTCGGCGCGGTGACGTTCGGGGTGGGGCTGCTGCTCGGTGCCCTGGGCGCGGTGGTGGCCCGGCCGGTGCTGGGCGGATGGGGCCGGGCCCCGCTGGGCGGCACCGTGGCGGACGTGTTCGCCTGCGCCGCGTACCTGGCGCTGCTGGGCGTGCTGGCGCTCGGGCTGGCCGCGGCGCTGCGCGGCGCGGTGCTGACCCTGACCGTGCTGTTCGCCGCGCTGATGATCGTGCCGCTGTCGTTGCAGGAGCCGGACATCACCGTGCTCACCCGGATCGCCGACGCGTTCCCCGGCGTCGCGGGCAACCACTTCCTGGCCGGGGACACCGAGCCCTACCCGGCGGCCGTGGGGCTGCTGCTGCTCGCCGGCTGGGCCGCCGCCGCGCTGGCGCTGGGCCGGTGGGCACTGGCCCGGCGCGACGCCTGAGCGGGGCGGGGCTGGTCAGCCGGACGGCGGGACCAGCCCCGCCTCGTACGCGAGGATCGCCGCCTGCACCCGGTTGCGCACGTCCAGCCGGGTGAAGACGCTGGTCAGGTAGCTCTTCACGGTGCCCTCGACCAGGTGCAGCCGACGGGCGATCTCGGCGTTGGACAGCCCCGCCCCGACCAGCGCGAGCACCTCCCGTTCCCGGTCGGTCAACCCGGCCAGGCGGTCCCGCGCGTACGGGCCGCGGGCGAGCCGGCCGCCGCTCAGCTCGATCACCCGGCGGGCCACCCGCGGCGACAGGTACGCCCCGCCGTCGGCGACCGCCCGGACGCCGGCCAGCAGCTCCCTCGGGTCGCCGGACTTCAGCAGGAACCCGGCGGCGCCGTGGCCGAGCGCCCGGGCGATCAGGTCGTCGTCGCCGAACGTGGTGAGCATGACCGCGGCGGTCTCCGGCACCAGCCGGCGGATCTGCGCCGCCGCGCTCAGCCCGTCACAGCGGGGCATCCGGACGTCCAGCAGCGCCACCCGGGGGCGGTGCGCGCGGACCAGCTCGACCGCGGCGTGGCCGTCGCCCGCCTCGCCGACCACCTCGATGCCCGGGTCGGCGGCCAGGATCGCCCGGACCCCGGCCCGGACCATCGCCTCGTCGTCGGCGAGCACCACCCGCAGCGGGCGCCCGTGGTCGTCGCTCATTCCTCGATCCGCTCCTTGCTGGTCAACCGTCCGTCGGTGAAGCAGAGCCGCCAGGTCGCCTCGGCGAACGGGAAGTTACCGTCGGTGTAGAACTCGCAGCCCGGTGCGGCGCCGGACGCCGGCGGGTCGGCCTGCCGGCGGGGCAGCCCGAGCGTGTCGCGCTGCTCGCCCAGCCGCAGCCGGTCGTAGCCGGACCGGTCCAGCACCGCGCCGGCCGTGGCCATCGGGTAGTAGACCAGCGCGAGCGCCAGGGCCAGCCCGGCCGGCGCGCCGAACGCGACGAGCAGGCTGCGCCGCAGCCGCCGGCGCGCCTCCCGCAGCCGCCGCGCCTCGACGCCGGACCGGTCGGCGTCGTGCGGCTCGCCGATGCCGTCGACCGGCACCGGGGCGGCGTCCGTTTCCCCGCCGACCGGCACCAGGGCCGCGTCCGTTCCGCTGTCGCGCCGAGCGCCGTCCGGCGGAACGGCCGCCGTCGGGCGGCGGCCGAGGGCCGGAGCGGCAGCGACGCCGGTCAGCGGCAGGTGGGCCGTGACCGCCCAGCCGCCGCCGTCCCGGGCGCCGGCGTCCAGGGTGCCGCCGGCCAGGCGTACCCGCTCGCGCAGCGCCAGCAGCCCCGAGCCGTGCGACACCGGGCCGGGCAGCGGGCCGGCCGGGGACGGCGGGTTGACCACCGTGACGGTGACCGCGCCGGCCGCCCTCCGCACCGCGACCGTGACCGGGGCGCCCGGGGCGTAGCGGGCGGCGTTGGTCAGCGCCTCCCGCACCACTCGGTGCACGGCGTGCGCGACGAGCGGCGGCAGACCGGCCTCCGTGCCCGCGTCCCCGGGACGCAGGTCGATCGCCATGCCGGCGTCGCGGGCGCCGGAGACCAGGTCGGCGACCGTCTCCCCCGGCGGTCGCCGGGGGCGTTCCTCGCGCAGCACGCCGATCACCTCGTGCAGTCGCTCGGTGGCGGCGGCGACGCTGGCCCGTAGCTCCCCGGCCGCCGTGCGGTGGGCCGGGGACAGCTCGGGCGCCAGTTCCAACGCGCCGGCCCGCAGCGCGATGAGGCTCAGGTCGTGCCCGAGCGAGTCGTGCATGTCCTGGGCGATCCGGGCCCGCTCGCGCAGGCGTACCCGCTCCACCACGCTGCGCCGCTCGGCCTCGGCGTGCCGCCGCCCGGCGTCGGCGAGCGCCCGGTGCTGCCGTCGCAGCCGACCCAGCAGCCAGGGGAACACGCCGGCGAAGAGCAGCACCGAGGCGAGCTGGAACCAGACCGCCGGCTCGGTGCCGAGCAGCCCGAGGTTGAGCCCGGTGCCGGTGACCGCGATGGCGGCGAACACGACCGCCGCCGGGGCCGCCCGGGCGCTGCGCAGCCCGGCCAGGTAGCCGAAGACCGGGATGGCGAACACCATGTTGCCGTCGACCAGCGAGCCGGCCACCACCGCCAGCACCGCCACGAGCGGCCACCGGCGAGCCACCACGACCGAGCCGGCGAGCAGCGCCAGCACGACGGCCAACAGCGGCACGTCGTACGGCTGCCATGGCGGGCTGAGCCGGGCCGACGTCGCCGGCGCGGCGAGAACGGCCAGGAGCAGCAGGTCACCGGCCCGGCGTCGGGCCACGGGCGACAGCGGGCGCGGTTCCACGGCGGTCACGCTACCCACCGGCGGGAGGCCCGGACACCGACGAAGGTCAGGTCTCCTCGGCCCACGCCCGCCAGTCGTCGAGCACCCCGTAGAGGGCGGGCGTGAGCCACCCGGGGGCGGACCGGCGGAACACGCCCGGGTCCATGCCGCCGGCGCCGGCCGGGACCGCGCCGAGCAGGTTCGGCACCAGCTCGGACAGGTTGAGCCAGTGCACCAGCTCCGGCTCCGCCGGCCAGGCGCCGATCACCACGCCGGCCGGGACCGCCCGTCGCTCCAGCGCCTCCAGCGTCAACGCGGTGTGGTTGAGCGTGCCCAGCCCGGCCCGGGTCACCACCACCGCCGGCGCGCCCAGGGACACGGCCAGGTCGGCCACCGTCCAGGGCTCGCCGGACGGACGCAACCCCATCGGTACGAGCAGCCCGCCGGCGCCCTCGACCAGCACCAGGTCGTGCTTGTCGGCCTCCTCGCGGATCGCGTCGACGGCGGTGTAGAGCTCCAGCGGCGGCAGCTCGGCGACCCGGGCGGCGGCGAGCGGGGCGAGCGGGTCCGGGTAGCTGGCCAGCGTCCGGCCGGTGAGCGGGGCGGCCAGCCGGGTCACCGAGTCGACGTCGCCGGGCTCACCGGTGGCCGTACCGGTCTGGCCGGGCTTGACCACCGCCACCCGCAGGCCGGCCGCCTGCGCGGCGGCGGCGACGGCCGCGGTCACCACGGTCTTGCCGATCTCGGTGTCCGTGCCGGTCACCAGCACCGGTCCGGTCCAGCCGTCGCTCATGAGACCTCCCGCGCACACGCCACGATCACGTCCAGGGCCCGGGCGAAGTCGGCCCGGTCCACCCCGGCGCCGATGGTCAGCCGCAGCCGGGACCGGCTGTCCGGCGTGGACGGGGGTCGGAAGCAGCCGACCGCCACCCCCCGGGCGCGGCAGGCGGCGGCCCAGGCGGTGGCCGCCTCCGGGCCGGGCGCGGTCACCGACACCACCGCCGCGTCCGGGGCGGAGACCGACAGCCCCGCCTCGCCCAGCACCCGCACCGCGAGCGCGGCCCGGTCGGCCAGCTCGGCGCGGAGCGCGTCCCCGGTGCGGGCCAGCCGCACCGCGGCGCGTACCCCGGCCGCCACCGCCGGCGGCAACGCGGTGTCGAAGATGAACGTGCGCCCGGTCTCCACCAGGTGCCGGACGAACTCGGCCGGCCCGGCGACCACGCCGCCCGCCCCGCCGAGCGCCTTGGACAGCGTCGCCGTGACCACCACGTCCGGCGCGCCGGCCAGCCCGGCGGCGGCCACCCCACCGGCCCCCGCCGGACCGGTGACGCCCAGCGCGTGCGCGTCGTCGACCAGCAGCAGCGCGCCGTGCCGGCGGGCCACCGCGTGCAGCCGCGCGAGCGGGGCCAGGTCGCCGTCGACCGAGAAGACCGACTCGGTCACCACCACCGCCGGCCGACCCGGCGCGGCGGCCAGCGCCGCCTCCACCGCCGCCACGTCCGCGTGCGGCGTCACCACGGTCTCCGCGCCGGAGATGCGGCAGCCGTCGATCAGCGAGGCGTGGTTGTGGGCGTCGGAGACGAGCAGCGTGCGCGGCTGCGTCAGGCCCCGGACCGCGGCGAGGTTGGCCAGGTAGCCGGAGGAGAACACCAGCGCCCGGTCGACACCGAGCCAGCCGGCCAGGTCGTCCTCCAGCGCGTGGTGCAGGTCGGTGGAGCCGCGCACCAGGCGCGACCCGGTGGCGCCCAGCCCGTACCCGGACAGGGCCCGCGCGGCGGCGGCGGTGACCTGCGGGTGGGTGGCCAGGCCGAGGTAGTCGTTGCCGGCCAGGTCGACCACGGCGTCGTCGGCGGCCCGCGGGCGCAGCGTGCGGGTCAGACCGGCCCGGGCCCGCAGCTCGGCCCGGCGGTCCAGGGCCGCCAGCCAGTCCGCCACCTGCCGTCCCCTCCCGCCGACTCCCCGCCCCGCCGGGCGCTTCCGCGGGGCGAAGTTACCACCCGGGCGGACCGCCCCGGCGTGGCGCGGTCCCGGCTCGCCAGCGGTTTCCCGGTGTCTCGGCGGCCTGTTAGGTTACGAGCCATGCCAGAGATCCTCGACCAGGCCCGGACCCGGGTGCTGGAGAACGGCGTCGGCCTCGACGAGGCCGGCATCCTCGCCGTGCTGAACCTGCCCGACGAGCACCTGCCCGCCGCCCTCCAGCTCGCCCACGAGGTCCGGATGCGGTGGTGCGGCCCGGAGGTCGAGGTCGAGGGCATCGTCTCGCTCAAGACCGGCGGCTGCCCGGAGGACTGCCACTTCTGCTCCCAGTCCGGCCTGTTCACCTCGCCGGTGCGCTCGGTCTGGCTGGACATCCCGGCACTGGTCGAGGCCGCGAAGCAGACCGCGGCGACCGGGGCGACCGAGTTCTGCATCGTGGCCGCCGTGCGGGGCCCCGACGCCCGGCTGATGACCCAGATGCGCGAGGGCGTGGCCGCCATCCGCGCCGCCGTCGACATCCAGGTCGCCGCCTCGCTCGGCATGCTCACCCAGGAGCAGGTCGACGAGCTGGTCGAGATGGGCGTGCACCGCTACAACCACAACCTGGAGACCTGCCGCTCCTACTTCCCCAACGTGGTCACCACGCACTCCTGGGAGGAGCGCTGGGAGACGCTGCGGATGGTCCGCGAGTCCGGCATGGAGGTCTGCTGCGGCGGCATCCTCGGGCTCGGCGAGACGGTCGAGCAGCGCGCCGAGTTCGCCGCCCAGCTCGCCGAGCTGGACCCGCACGAGGTGCCGCTGAACTTCCTCAACCCGCGTCCGGGCACGCCGCTGGGTGACCGCCCGACGGTCGAGGGCAAGGACGCGCTGCGGGCCATCGCCGCGTTCCGGCTGGCCATGCCCCGCACCATCCTGCGCTACGCGGGCGGCCGCGAACTGACCCTCGGTGACCTCGGCACCCGCGAGGGCCTGCTCGGCGGCATCAACGCGGTCATCGTCGGCAACTACCTGACCACGCTCGGTCGGCCGGCGACCGACGACCTGAAGCTGCTGGAAGACCTGAAGATGCCGGTGAAGGCGCTCTCGGCGACCCTGTGAGGCAGCGGTGACCGAACTCTCCCCCGCCACGGCCCTCCCCGCCGCGCTCTGGTGCGACAGGTGCGGCGAGTCGGTGGCGGCCGGCCCGCACCCGGCGTGCGCGGCGGCCCGGGCGCTGGAGCCGCCGCGCTGGTGCGCGTCCTGCCGGCGGCGGATGAAGGTGCAGGTCGTGCCGACCGGCTGGTCGGCGGTCTGCGTCGAGCACGGCGAGCGGCGGGGCTGAGGCGTGCTGCGGGGACGGGCGGTGACGCTGCGGCCGGCGACGGACGAGGACGTGCCCGCGCTGGCCGCGATCCGGGCCACCCCGGAGGTGCGCCGCTGGTGGCGCGGCGGGGACGACCTGGTCGAGGCGGTCCGCGCCGACCTGGCCGACGAGGCGCTGACCGTCTACGCGATCGAGCACTCCGGCCGGCTGGTCGGCGCGATCCAGTGGTACGCCGAGACCGACCCGGACTACCGCCACGCCAGCCTCGACATCTTCCTCGACCCGGCGGCGCGCGGCGCCGGGCTGGGCGGGGACGCCGTGCGCACGCTGGCCCGGCACCTGGTCGACGAGTACGGCCACCACCGGTTCACCATCGACCCGGCGGCGGCGAACACGGCGGCGATCCGGGCGTACGCGAAGGTGGGGTTCCGTCCGGTGGGCATCATGCGCCGCTACGAGCGCGGGGCGGACGGGCGCTGGCACGACGCGCTGCTGATGGACCTGCTCGCGGAGGACCTGCCCGGCTGAGTCAGCGGGTGGCGATCCAGTACCGGCGCAGCCGGCCCAGTTCGGTGTCGCGGACGTCCTCCAGCACCCCGCCGTGCCGCTCGATGGTCCGCGCCGAGGCGGTGTTCTCCACGTCGCAGGTGACCAGCACCGGGTCGATGCCGCGCCGGGCCGCCTCGGCGAGCGCGGCGCCGAGCGCGAAGGTGGCCAGCCCACGCCGCCGGGCCGAGGGGCGCACCCCGTAGCCGATGTGGCCGCCGGCCTCGCGCAGGAAGTCGTTGAGGCGCAGCCGCAGCGAGATCGCCCCGAGCACCTCGTCCTCCTCGACGATCCACCAGTACAGCGCCGGCACCAAGCCCTCGGGCAGCCGGGACTCGTCCTCCCCGGCGCGCAGCCCGTCCACCCAGGCGGCGAAGCCGGCCGGGGTGTCGACGTCGTCGGTGGGGCGCAGCCCCGCGCCGTCCTGGTGCACGCCACGCCCCCACTCGTCCCGGGAGGCCAGCCAGGACCGGTGCAGGCGGGTGGTCGGGGTGATCAGCTCGGGCATGCCGGGAGGCTACCGGGGTGGCCGGTCGGCGGTCGCCCCGAATTCGGCCGTCCGGCCGGGACGTCACTCGTCGCCAGGCGTGCCCGGCACCGCACGGGTGCCGGGCACGCTGTCCTCGAACGGTGTGGCGCCTAGCGCTGGAGGGTCAGCACCGCCGGCCGCCACGGCAGCAGGTTGTAGTCGCCTCCCGCACTCGGGTTCTTGCCTTGGTACAGGAACTGCAGGTTGCAGGCGTCGACGGTCTTGGTCTGGTCGGGGTTGGTGCGAACCAGGTCACCGTGGCTGATGTCGTTGGTCCACGTCGCGCCGCTGTTGGCCTTGCCGGCGAAGGGGTTGCTCTCGCTGGCCGCCTGCGGGGTCCACGTGCCGTTCAGGCTGCTGGACGTGAACGACCGGAAGTAGCGTCCCTGGCTCCCGATCGCCTCGACGATCATGAGGTACTGGTTCTGGCCCGCCACCTTGTAGACCTCGACGCCCTCGAACAGGTTGTTCGTCGAGTCGGTCATGATCGTCGTGTAGCTCGAACCGAAGCTGCCCGGGAAGTTACCGAGCGGCATGCTCGACCGGTAGATCTTGCCGTTGTCCCCGGCGAAGAACAGGTACATGTTCTGGTCGTCGCCGATGAGCGTCTGGTCGATCACGCCGTACGGGGCGTCGGAGAGGGTGGCGGTGGAGAGCGTCTGCGCCGAGGACCAGCCGTTGGCGTTGGTCGGGTCGCTCGACGTCTTGTAGCTGAACGAGGTCGGTCCCCACTGGTACGCCAGCACCCAGATGTTCTTCGGCGCGAAGTAGAGCAGCGTGGGCGCCACCGTGCCCTGGCTCATTCCGGTCTGGCTGGCCGAGGCCATGTCGGACCAGTTCGTGAACAGGCTGAAGTTCATCGAGCCGTACTGGCCGCTGCTGTTGACGTTCGACCCGTAGACCAGGTGCTTGCCGTTGTAGACCACGTTGGTGAAGTCCTTGAGCGAGACCCAGCCGTTCTGCGGGTTGGTCAGCGCGCCGGTCGACGACCACCGGTAGGTCGACGGGAGCGCGCAGCCGCCCGGCGGGGGCGAGGACGGCGGCGGCGAGGACGGCGGCGGCGTGGTGCCGCCGAAGTCGGTCCGCCACTGCTGGTTGGCCTGCCCGTGGCAGTCGTAGAGCTGGATCTGCTGGCCGTTGCCGGTGCCCCAGACGTCCAGACACCGGCCGGACTGCACCCCGCTGATGGTGCCGTTGGCGTTGACGTTCCACTGCTGGTTCGACTGGCCGTTGCAGTCCCAGATGATGATGGCGGTGCCGTTCCCGGTGGCCGCGCCGTTCGCGTCGAGGCACTTGCTGCCGTAGACCATCAGCTGCTTGCCGGAGGTGTACGTCCACTGCTGGTTGGACTGACCGTTGCAGTCCCAGAGCTGGACGCGGGTGCCGTTGGTCTGGGTGGCGTTGGGCACGTCGACGCACCGGCCCGACTGCGCTCCGACGATCCGGCCGGCGCCACCGCTGGGCGGTGGCCCGGTGGTCGGGGTCGTGGTCGGCCCCGAAGTCGGGGCGGCGGCGTTGAGGGCGTTGAGGACCGAGGTGTACGCGGCCTTCTTGTTGCCCCCGCCGTCGAACAGCAGCGGGTTCTCGCCCGAGCGCCAGGAGTCGCTGTCCCGTACGCCCCACACGGTGATGCCGATGCAGCGCGGCACGTTCAGACACGCCTGGGTCAACCCGGCGTACTGGGACGTGGAGGCGTTGGTGACGTCCACCTCGGTCAACGCCACGTCCACGCCGAGCGCGGCGAAGCTCGACAGCGTGGTCTGGAAGTTGCCCGGCAGGGAACTACCGCCGGTGAAGTGGGTCTGCAACCCCACACAGTCGATCGGCACACCCCGGGACTTGAAGTCCTGGACCATCCGGTAGACACCCTGCGTCTTGCCGTACGACCAGTTCTCGATGTTGTAGTCGTTGTAGCACAGCTTCGCCGACGGGTCGGCCGCCCGCGCGGTGCGGAACGCCACCTCGATCCAGTCGTTGCCGGTGCCCTGCAGGTTCGAGTTACGCCGACTGCCGTCCTCGTTGAACGCCTCGTTGACCACGTCCCACGCGGCGAGCTTGCCCTTGTAGTGGGCCATCACCCCGTTGATGTGGTTGATCATCGCGTTGCGCAGCGTGCTGCCCTGCATGTTCTGCATCCAGCCCGGCTGCTGCGCGTGCCACGCGAGGGTGTGACCGCGAACCTTCAGGCCACGCTGGGTCGCCCAGTTGTAGATCTGGTCCCCGGCGGAGAAGTTGAACTGACCCTGGTTGGGCTGCGTCGCATCCGGCTTCATCTCGTTCTCAGCCGTGATCATGTTGAACTCACGCGCCGCGATCGTGCTGTACGTCGAATCGTTCAACCGGTTCGCCGCGATCGCGGTGCCGAAGTAGCGGCCCGACTGCGCCGCCGCCGCACCCAGCGTGCTCGCCGCGGCGTTCGCCGACGGCATCACGACCGCGACCGCGGCGGTTGTCACGACGCCGACCACGCCGGCGAGCAGCGCTCTGACGGCGGGCGACCGCCGCCGCCTGTTCCCGCCACGGGGAACGGATGGGCTGATTGCCACCTTGGCCTCCTCACTGGCCCGCACCCGGGCCGTCGGAGTGCCTACGACCGGACGCCCTGGTTAAAGATCGATCATTGTCGATGCTTACATCGAGTCCCGGTCCGGGACAACAGGTTTCGGAAAAGTTTCGGAAACGTGTGCGCCGAGCCTCCCGTCCCGCGCCGCGGAAGAGGCGGCGTGGCGTGGTCGGCCACCCGGGTACGGTGACCGACCACGCCCGCCGGGCCGGCGCTCAGGACACGGCGCAGGCGACCCCGTTCAGGGTGAAGGCCGACGGCCTCGGGTTGGTGCCGGTGTGGGTGCCGTTGAAGCCGAAGCTCGTCGACGCACCCGGCGCGAGGGTTCCGTTGTAGGACAGGTTCGACGCCGTCACGGCCGCCCCGGTCTGGGTGACGTTCGCCGACCAGGCCTGCCCGACCTTCTGCCCGGCGCTCGGGAACGTGAAGGCCAGCGTCCAGCCGTTGATCGCGGTGGTGCCGGTGTTGGCAACGGTGATGTTCGCGGTGAACCCGGTGTCCCAGGTGTTCGCCGTCCAGGTCACCGCGCAGCCGCCGCCGGTCGGCGGCGCCGTGGTGGTGACCGTGACCGGTGGCGAGGCCGGCGAGACGTTGCCCGCCGCGTCCACCGCAACCACGGTGAAGGTGTACGCGGTGGAGGCGGTCAACCCGGTCACCGACAGCGTGGTGCCGGTGGCGGAGCCGACCAGGACGGTCCCGCCCCGGTAGACGCGGTAGCCGGTGACGCCGACGGCGTCGGTGGCCGGGCCCCAGGTCAGCGTCAGGCCGGTCGGGCCGACCGCGGAGGCGGTGGGCGTGCCGGGCGCGGTCGGCGGGGTGGTGTCCGGCGCCGGGGCGGCCGGCGTGGTGACGGCCAGCGCCGCCGACGACGCGGACCGGTTGCCGGCGCCGTCGAGGGCCCGCACGGTGAACTGGTACGTCCGCTCCGGCAGCAGCCCGGTCACGGCCAGGGTGTTCGTGGTGGCGGTGCGCAGCACCAGCGCGTCGCTGCCGGTCTGGGCCTGGGTGACCTCGTAGCCGGCCAGGCCGCTGCCACCGGTGTCGGTGGAGGCGGGCCAGGTCAGGGTGAGGCCGGTGGACGTGACGGCGGAGGCGACCGGGGTGCCGGGGACGCTCGGCGCGGTGGTGTCCGGAGTGGCCGGGCCGGGCTCGTCACCCCAGACCCGCACGCCGCCGGACCAGAGCGGCACCTTGCGGTTCGGCCCGGCGGTGGCCTGGTACGACGGGTCGTTCGTCGGGTCCCAGGTGCCGCCCTCCGGCACGCCGATCTTGAACTGGACCTCCATCCGGTGCTGCGACTGCCCGGCCGGCGCGATGGTCCAGCCGGTGCAGTCGACCTCGACGTACCAGATGTCGCCGGAGAACTGCTTCGCGGTCGACGGCGACGGGCAGCCCTGGGTGTAGCCGGGCGTCACGGTCACCGGGCCGGTGCCGTCGGGCCGGAAGTAGTAGCGGAACTTACCGGTGGTCAGCGCCCGCGCCGGGAACGCCGACTTGTTGTAGACGATCGCCTTCAGCCCGGTGGCCCGCGGCTCGGCCTGCATCACCGTGGTCTCCACGGTCAGCTCGTCCATGTCGGGTGTCTCGGCGACCGGGAAGCCGGCGCGCGGGCTGCCGCCGTACTCGTTGGTGAGCCGGGCCAGCGCGGAGGTGAAGCCGGCGTTGTAGTCGGTGGCCACCTCGTTCATCACGTAGTCCGACCGGCTGTCGGTGTACGCGTCGTTGGCCGCCGACGGGCCGCCGACCAGCGCGCCGTAGAGCACGTGCCGGGTCTCGGCGGGCACGGTCTGGCTGTCCCACCAGGAGCCGTGCGCGGTGCGGTGGTGCGGGTTCTTCGGCGAGTTCGCCCCGAACCCGATCATGTAGCTGGAGTTGCGCGGGTTGGCGCCGAGCGCGTAGTCGACCTGCCGGACGGCGAAGTCGTGGTAGCGCGCCTTGCGCGTGGTGTCGGTGGTCCGGTCGCTGTAGACCAGCGCGGCGAACGCGGTGTTGGCGGCGTAGCGCAGCGCGCCCCAGGAGTCGAGCACCGCCATCCCGCCCGGCGAGTACGGCACCTTCTGCCCGTTGACGCCGACGGTCCAGTAGTCGAGCCACCGGTTGGCGTCGTCGACGTACTTCTGCTTGCCGGTCAGGTTCGCCAGCAGCACGTACGCGCCGAACTGCTTGTTGTCCCAGGCGATGGTCCACTTGTAGGAGCGGGTGGTGGACTGCGGCTCGGTGCCGAGCTTGTCGTACTCGCTCTCCGCCTTGGCCAGGTAGGTGGCGTCACCGGAGGCCCGGTAGAGCCAGATCGCGCCCCAGACCAGCTCGTCCTGGTAGCCGCTCCACGACCGGTAGAAGCTCGTCGCGTCGGTGATGCACTCGTGGTAGCTCTTCCGCACCGTGTCGGCGAACGTGTAGAGCTGCTTGGCGTGGCCGAGCAGCTTGTCCGCGTAGGCCGCGTCGGTGGGGCGGAACACCAGGGACGAGGCGGCCATCGCGGCCGCCGTCTCCCCCGCCAGGTCCGCGCCGCCGCAGCTCGCGTCGATCTTGTACGCGGGCCGCGCCATCGGCATCACCTCGGCCGGACCCCACCACTTGTGGTCGTCGTCGCCCTTGCCCACCTGTCCGTAGAGGACGTTCGGCGCGGGGTGCGCCTTGACGAAGTAGTCGTTGACGAAGCGCAGGTTGTTGAGCAGGTGCGTCAGCTGGCCGGAGGCGACGTACCCGTCGCGGTACTCGACCGCGCCCCAGGCGAGCATGGTGGCGCTGAACGCCATCGGGAAGCCGAACTTCACGTGGTCGCCGGCGTCGTACCAGCCGCCGGTCAGGTCGACGCCGACGTCGGCGCCGTCGGTGAGCGCCGAGTCGCCCCGCCAGGACACCCGGTTCCAGGAGGGCTTGCGGCCGGACTGCTGCGCCTCGTAGAAGAACAGCGACTTCTGCAACGCCTCGGCGTAGTTGAACGCGGGCGCGGCCTGCGCGGCGGCGGGCGCGGCGGCGGCCGGGAGCGGGGCGACGGTGGCCAGCGCGGCCACCAGCGCGGCGCCGGCGGCGAGCCACCGGCGGGACGGGCGACCGCGCGGCGGCGGGGTCGGTCGAAGCATGGCGAGCTCCTGTGGAGGGTGCCGCGTGGCGGCCCGGACCGGCGGGGACGCGCCGCCCGGGCCGCCGACGCGGCGGTGGTGGTGGGGTGGACCGCGGAGGCGCGGGAGCGCTCCCATGGATAAGCGACAATGTAACGGCGCGCGCGACGGTTTGGGAAGACGGCGGCGGCGCACCCGGGTCGCCCTACCCATCGGTAACCCCGATGGAGATGAATCACATCATCGATGTTCATTAATACAAATGAAGCGTATCCGCAGCTCAGGCCCGGGCCGGCAACGCCCGCGCCGCGCGGGGAGGCCGACGGGAAGGGGCCTCGCGTCCTGGCATACGAGCGTACGGTTGCCCGTCCGATCGGCCCCGCGGGACAGTACGCGTCACCAGCGGTGCCATCGACGCCGCCGCTCCCCCGGACAACCTGAGGAGATCGCGATGGCCCTTCGACTCGCCGACGGCACCTCCTGGTCCGACACCCTCGCCCGGGCCGTGGCCGCCACCCCCGAGGCCTTCGACACGAGCGCCGACGGCGGCGCCACGCTGCACAACCTCGTGGAGGGCCAGTGGCGGGCGCTCGGCACGCCCACCGCGGTCCGCAGCCCGGTCGACAACACCACGCTGGTGAACCTGGCCCGGCTCGACGCCGACGCCGCCCGGGCCGCGGTCGCCCACGCCGCCGCCGCGCACCGGGAGTGGGCCCGGACCCCGCTGGCCGAGCGCACCGCCCGGGTCACCGACGCGCTGGACGCGCTCACCGCGCACCGCGACCTGCTCGCCCTGCTGCTGGTCTGGGAGATCGGCAAGCCGTGGCGGCTCGCCTGCGCCGACGTGGACCGGGCGCTCGACGGCGTGCGCTGGTACGTCGGTGAGATCGAGCGGATGCTCGCCGACGGCCGCGAGCCGCTGCCCGGCCCGGTCAGCAACATCGCCTCCTGGAACTACCCGATGAGCGTGCTCGTGCACGCCGAACTGGTGCAGCTCCTGGCCGGCAACGCGGTCATCGCCAAGACCCCGTCCCAGGGCGGCGCGGTCTGCCTCACCGTCGCGCACGCGCTGATGCGCCGGGCCGGGCTGCCCGCCACGCTGGTCTCCGGCAGCGGCGAGGAACTGTCCGAGGTGCTGGTCCGCGCGCCCGAGATCGGCGCGGTGGCGTTCGTCGGCGGGCGCTCCAACGGCGGCAAGGTCGCCGCGGCGCTGCTCGACTCCGACAAGCGGCACTTCATCGAGCAGGAGGGCCTCAACGCCTGGGGCATCTGGAACTTCTCCCAGTGGGACACGCTCGCGGCGCACCTGAAGAAGGGCTTCGAGTACGGCAAGCAGCGCTGCACCGCGTACCCCCGGTTCGTGGTCCAGCGGGACCTGGTCGACGAGTTCCTCGACATGTACCTGCCGGTCGTCCGCTCGGTCCGCTTCGGCCACCCGCTCGCCGTCGGCGACGACTGGTCGGCCGGCGACCCGCTGCCGGAGTTGGACTTCGGCCCGCTGATCAGCGCGGCCAAGGCCGACGAGCTGCGGCGCAAGGTCGACGAGGCGGTACGCGGCGGCGCCGTGCCGCTGCACCGGGGCAAGCTCGACGGGGCGCCGTTCCTCGACGGGCAGGACACCTCGGCGTACGTGGCCCCCGCCGTGCTGCTGGCCCCGCCCGGCCGGTCCCGCCTGATGCACGCCGAGCCGTTCGGCCCGGTGGACACCATCGTCGTGGTGGACACCACCGACGAGCTGCTGGCCCAGATGAACGCCTCCAACGGCGCGCTGGTCGCGTCGCTGGCCTGCGACGACGAGGAGCTGGCCGGCAAGCTGGCGGTCGACCTGCAGGCCTTCAAGGTGGGCATCAACAAGCCCCGCTCCCGGGGCGACCGGGACGAGGCGTTCGGCGGCCGGGGCGCGTCCTGGAAGGGCGCGTTCGTCGGCGGCGACCTGCTGGTCCAGGCGGTCACCGTGGGCGGCGACCGACGCCTCTACGGCAACTTCCCGGACTACAGCAGCTACCCGGCCACCTGAACCGTCCCGACACACGAACGGGGCCCCCGCACCGGGGGCCCCGCCGTGTCACCGCCCCCCGCATCGGGAGTCGGTCCGGGTGGCGCGCTGGGCGCCGGTTGCGGCCGTCCGGTCGTGCCCCTCGGGCGCGCCGCGCCGTTGCGGCTCACCTCCGTGGTCGGACCGGACGACCGTCAGCTCAATCCGACCGCTGCGCCGGCACGACCGCGCCGGCACCCGCGCCGCGACCGGCCTTCGCCGGTCCGCCGGTCACCGCGCCCGCCGCACCGCCGGCCGCCGGCCACCCGGCCGTCGCCGGGACCAGCGGGAGCGTCGCGGTCAGCACCGCGCCGTCGCGCTCCACCGCCACCGGCCGGTCCAGCCGGCGCAGCGTCCGCAGCATCGGGGTGTTCTCCGCCTGCACGTGCAGCAGCACGGCGGCGTAGCCGGCCCGGTCGGCGTGCCCGACCAGGCGGCGCAGCAGCGCCGAGCCGAGACCCCGGCGCTGCCAGTCGTCGCGGACCAGCAGCGCCGCCTCGGCCTCGTCCCCCTCGCCGAGCAGGTTGGCCATGGCCACGACCGGCTCCGCCGCCCCGCCGGAGCCCGCCGTGGCGAGCACTGTCACCCCCCGGGCCGGCTCCAGCAGTCGGCGCAGCCGCGCCGGCGACGGGTCCGCCGCCCCGCTCAGGTAGCGCCGCTGCCGGCTTCGCGCCGAGCAGGCCACGTGCAGCTCGCGTACGGCCGGCACGTCCTCGACGGTGGCCGGCCGCACCGTCACCTCCGCGCCGTCCGGCAGCACCAGCGTGACCCGGTCGACGTCCCGACGGGCCAGCGTCGCCGCCAGCTCGACCAGGGCCTGCGCCCGGGCGTACTCGGCCGGGGTGAAGCTCGGCTCCCGGCGGCGCAGCTCGTAGCCGCCGCCCGCCGGGTCGGTGAGCAGCATGGTGGTGCCGCCCACGCCGCCGGGCGCGGCGGCCGGGGTCGGGCGCCAGGTCACCGCGTCGGCGCCGAGCAGCGTCCGCAGTGTCGCGCCGGCCGCCTCCGGGTCGCGCACCAGCCGGCCGGCCAGGCCGAGCACCCGGGTCGGCTCGTCGGCCAGCCCGCGCGCCTCGCTGCGCGCCACCCAGCAGTCCCGGCCCCGACCGCGCTCCACGGCGGCCCGCAGCTCGGCCTCGGTGACCTGCTCGGGCGCGTCGACCAGGAAGTCGTCGACCGCGCCGACCTCGGTGGTGTGCACCTGCACGGTGAGGATGTTGACCCCGCGCAACGCGAGGCTCGCCGTGAGCACCGACAGGTAACCCGGCCGGTCGTCCACGGTGGCTCGGATCCGCCAGAGCGCCATGGTTGTCTCCCTTCCTCACCCCCGACCATGCCGGCCGCCTGTTGCGCCCCCGTTGCCCCGGGGTGACGCGGCGCGACCGGTCAGGTGATGGTGGTCACCGGCGGCGCGCCGACCAGGTCCAGCCGGTCGCCGAGGATCACCGCGCTGGCGCGGACCAGCTGGGCGAGCCGGTCCACCTCGGTGGAGTGGAACCCGGCGGCCGCGAGCGGTTCGCTGTGGTCGCGGGCGACCACCAGCACCAGGCCGGCCCGACCGAACGGCGCGACCGCGTAGTGGTGCCCGTCCGGCGCGGTCAGGGCGCGGGCCCGCAGCGGGGTCACCTCGGGCAGCCGGGGCGGGCTCGGGGCCCGCCAGCTCGCGTGCCCGACCGTGGCCGTGCCGCACTCGCCGCTGCGCGAGGCCCAGTCCAGCGGGACCACGGCGGCCACCGCCCAGTCCGCCGCGAGCAGCCCGGGCACGGCGTCCACGAGCGTGGCCACCCCGTCGGTGGGGTTGGCCGCCACCTGGGCGAGCAGCTCGGCGTCCTGGCCGGTGGTGGTGGGCGCGCCGATCGCCCGCCACACCCCGTCCACTCGGACACCGGGGATCGCGGCCAGCCCGGCGAGCAGCCGCTCCACCCGCGCCGCGCCGGGCCAGACCACGGTGAAGTCGTCGACCGCCCGCCCGCCGAGCCGTTCCAGGACCACCACCTGCACGATGTCGGCGCCGGAGACGCCGAGCGTCCGGGCCACCTGGCCGAGCGTGCCCGGTCGGTCCGGCAGGGTCACCCGAACTCTCAGCAGCATGTCTGATCCCCTCCGCTCGGCGGGCCGGCTCGACGGCCGGCAGGCTGGGGCCCAGCCTGCCGGCTGACCATTTCGCCCCCGTTGCAGCGGCATGTCCCGGCGGGAAAATCCGACCTTGACAAGAAGGCTGAGCTGCCATCAACTATTCGGATGACCGATCCGGCCGTCGACGCTGCCCGGCCCCCGACCGGTCCGGCCCCCCGGGGGCTCGACCTCGACCGGCTCGCCGCCCACCTCGCCACGCACCGGCCGGATCTGGCCGGGCCGCTGTCGGCGCGGCTGATCGCCGGTGGCAAGTCCAACCTCACCTACCTGCTGCGCGCCGGTGACCGCGAGGTCGTGCTGCGCCGGCCGCCGCTCGGGCACGTGCTGGCCACCGCGCACGACATGGCCCGCGAGCACCGGGTGATCTCGGCGCTCGCCCCGACCGGGGTGCCGGTCCCCGAGGCGCTGCTGCTCTGCCCGGACGACAGCGTGATCGGCGCGCCGTTCTACCTGATGGCGAAGGTCGACGGTGAGGTCTACCGGCGGCGCGAGCAGACCGACGCGCTCACCGCCGACCAGCGGCGTGACCTGGCCATGGCGATGATGGACACGCTCGCCACCCTGCACCGGGTGGAGCCGGCCGAGGTCGGGCTGGCCGACTTCGGCCGCCCCGAGGGCTACCTGGCCCGGCAGGTGCGCCGCTGGGCCGGCCAGCTCGACCGCTCCCGCAGCCGCCCGCTGCCCGGCATCGACGAACTGCGCGACGCGCTGGCCGGCAGCGTGCCGGAGGGCGCGAACGCGGGTCGGATCGTGCACGGCGACTACCGGCTGGACAACCTGCTCGCCACCGTCGACCCGGTGGCGGTGCGGGCCGTGCTCGACTGGGAGATGGCCACGCTCGGCGACCCGCTCGCCGACCTCGGGCTGCTGCTGACCTACTGGGACGTGCTCGGCGACAGCGACCGGGCCGAGGGCAACCCGGTGGCCGACGGCATCGGCCCCCGGGCCGGCTTCCCCACCGGCGTCGAGCTGATCGAACGCTACGCCGGGCGCAGCGACGTGGACGTCGGCCCGCTGCACTGGCACGTGGCGCTCGGCTGTTTCAAGCTGGCGGTGATCTGCGAGGGCATCCACTACCGGCACACCCTCGGGCAGACGCTCGGCGAGGGGTTCGACCGGATCGGCGAGATGGTGGCGCCGCTGGTCGCGCACGGTCTGCACGCGGTGAGGGAGAAGTAGATGGAGTTCGCGTACGACGACCGGACGGTCGAGCTGCGGCAGCGGCTGGAGGCGTTCCTCACCGAGTGCGTCTACCCGGCCGAGCCGGTGCACCACGAGCAGGTGCTCGCGGCCGGCGACCCGTGGGCCCGCCCGCCGGTGATGGACGAGCTGAAGGCCGAGGCGCGGGCCCGGGGCCTGTGGAACCTGTTCCTGCCCGACGCCCGCTACGGCGCCGGCCTGACCAACCTCCAGTACGCGCCGCTGGCCGAACTGACCGGCCGCAGCCCGCACCTGGCCCCGGAGGCGCTCAACTGCGCCGCGCCGGACACCGGCAACATGGAGCTGCTCGCCGAGTTCGGCTCCGAGGAGCAGCGGAAGCAGTGGCTCGCGCCGCTGCTGGCCGGCGAGATCCGCTCCGCGTTCTGCATGACCGAGCCGGAGGTCGCCTCCTCGGACGCGACGAACATCGCCACCCGGATCACCCGCGACGGCGACGACTACGTGGTCGACGGCCGCAAGTGGTGGTCGTCGGGGGCGATGGACCCGCGCTGCGAGATCTTCATCGTGATGGGCAAGACCGACCCGGACGCCGACCGGCACCGCCAGCAGAGCATGATCCTCGTCCCCCGGGACACCCCGGGTGTGACGGTACGGCGCGGGATGACCGTCTTCGGCTACAGCGACGCCCCGCACGGCGGGCACGCCGAGATCGACTTCACCGGCGTCCGGGTGCCGGCGGAGAACCTGGTCGGGGCCGAGGGCACCGGTTTCGCCATCGCCCAGGCCCGCCTCGGTCCCGGCCGGATCCACCATTGCATGCGGCTGGTCGGCATGGCCGAGCGGGCCCTGGAGCTGCTCTGCCGGCGCGCTCTCGACCGGGTGGCGTTCGGCCGCCCGCTCGCCGAGCAGGGCGTGGTGCGGGAGTGGATCGCCGAGTCCCGGGTCCGGATCGAGCAGGCCCGCCTGCTGGTGCTCAAGACCGCCTGGCTGATGGACACCGTCGGCAACAAGGGCGCGCACACCGAGATCCAGGCCATCAAGATCGCCACCCCGGCCATGGCCGAGTGGGTGATCGACAAGGCGATCCAGGCGTACGGCGGGGCCGGCGTCAGCCAGGACACCCCGCTCGCCGCGCTCTGGGCCCAGGCCCGGACGCTGCGCCTGGCCGACGGCCCCGACGAGGTCCACCGGGCGTCCCTGGCCCGCCGCGAACTGCGCCGCTGGTCCTGACCCATCCCGCCGTCCGCGCGGCGGCGGGGGGTCAGGCGGAGGCGCGGTGGATGAGCTCGGTGTCCAGCAGCACGTGCGGCGAGGGCACCTCGTCGCCCCGGATGCGGGAGACCAGCAGGCGGGCCATCTGCCGGCCCATCTCCTCCACCGGCTGGAACACCGTGGTCAGCGGCGGCTCGGCCTGGCGCGCGATCGGGGCGTCGTCGAAGCCGATCACCGCCACGTCCTCGGGGACCCGCCGGCCGGCCTCGCGCAGCGCGCGCAACGCGCCGAACGCCATCAGGTCGGAGGCGACGAAGACGGCGTCCAGGTCCGGGCACGTCTCCAGCAGCCGGCGCATGGCGGCGGTGCCGCTGCCCTCGCTGAAGTCCCCGTACCCGATCAGCCCGGGGTCGACGGTGCCCCCGGCGGCCCGCACCGCCTCCTGGTAGCCGGAGAGCCGCGCCAGGCCGGCGCCCATGTCCTGCGGGCCGGCGATGGTGGCGACCCGGCGGCGTCCCTGGGCGAACAGGTGCTCCACCGCCTGCCGGGCCCCGCCGACGTTGTCCACGTCGACGAACCACGCCGGCTGCGCGTTCGGGTGCAGCATCCGGGCCGGCCGGCCGCCGAGCACCGCGGGCAGGCCACGCTCCTCCAGCAGCGTGGGCAGCGGGTCGGAGTCGTGCAGGGAGAGCAGCAGCACGCCGTCGACGTGCTGGTTGGTGAGGTGGTGCTCGACCCGCTCCCGCTCGATCGGCGACTGCACCATGGCCAGCCAGAGCTGCATGGGCGTCTCCACCAGCCCGGAGCTGACGCCCCGGACGATGGCCGCGAAGAACGGCTCGGTGAAGACCCGCTCACCGGACTCGGAGACGACCAGCGCCACCGAGTCGGTCCGCTGGGTGACCAGCGCCCGGGCGGCCCGGTTGGGCACGTATCCCAGCTCGGCGATGGCCTGCTGGACGGCGGCCCGGGCCTCCGGGCTGACCTGCGGCGAGCCGTTGACCACGCGGGATACCGTGCCGCGCCCGACGCCGGCGCGGGCCGCGACCGCGTCGAGGGTCGGGCGCCCGAGCGAGCGGGTGCGCTGCGTTGTCATCGTCTGTGCTCCTCCGACGGTCGGGCGGGCCCGGCACCGATTGAGGCGTCGGTGCCGGGCCGCCCGTTACTGGCTGGCCCAGCTTATTGTGCGGCCAGGCCGTTGCGTCGGATCACGTCGGCGTACCACCTGGCGCTGGACTTCGCGATCCGGGCCTGGTTGTCGTAGTCGACGTAGACCATGCCGAACCGCTTCGTGTAGCCCCAGGCCCACTCGAAGTTGTCCATCAGTGACCAGGCGAAGTAGCCCTTGAGCGGCACCCCGGCCTCGATCGCGGCGTGCGCCGCGCGCAGGTGCGAGGCGAAGTAGGCCAGCCGGTCCGGGTCGTCCACCTCGCCGTCGACCACCGTGTCGACGAACGCCGACCCGTTCTCGGTGACGTAGAGCGGCAGGTCGGTGTACTCCCGGTGCACCCGCTCCAGCGTCTCCACCAGGCCCGGGGCGTCGATCTCCCAGTCCATGTCGGTGACCGGCACGCCGCGGGTGACGAACCGCACGTCCTCGCTGCCCGGCCAGCAGGACGGCGCCCGCCAGTAGGGCTCCGGCTCCGCGCCCTCGACCGGCGCGGCGACCACGTGCCGGCTGTAGTAGTTGACGCCGACCATGTCCAGCGGGGTCGAGATGGTCGCCAGGTCGCCGTCGCGGACGTGCCCGAGGTCGGTGATCCCGCGCAGGTCGGCGACCAGGTCCGCCGGGTACGCGCCGCGCAGCACCGGGTCCAGGAAGAACCGGTTCGCCAGCGCGTCGATCCGGCGGGCCGCGTCGGCGTCCGCCGCCGACCCGGAGGCCGGGGTGACCGGGTAGAGGTTCACCGTGATGCCGAGCTGCGCCTGCGGGCGGGACGCCCGCACCGCCTGCACGGCCAGGCCGTGCCCGAGCATCAGGTGGTGCCCGGCCCGGACCGCGTCCGCGCCGTCGCTGCGGCCCGGCGCGTGCACGCCGGAGCCGTAGCCGAGGAACGCCGAGCACCACGGCTCGTTCAGCGTGGTGAAGTACTTCACCCGGTCGCCGAGCGCGTCGGCGACCAGCTGCGCGTACTCGGCGAACCGGCCGGCGGTGTCGCGGGCCGGCCAGCCACCGGCGTCCTCCAGCGGCTGGGGCAGGTCCCAGTGGTAGAGCGTCACCCACGGCTCGATGCCGTGGCCGAGCAGCTCGTCGACCAGGCGGTGGTAGAAGTCCATCCCCTCCTGGTTGACCCCACCGGCGCCGCCCGGCTGCACCCGGGGCCAGGACACGGAGAAGCGGTAGGACCGCAGCCCCAGGTCGGCCATCAGCCGCACGTCGTCCGGCATCCGGTGGTAGTGGTCGCAGGCCACGTCGCCGGTGTGCCCGGCCACCGTCCGACCCTCGATGTGGCTGAAGGTGTCCCAGATCGACGGCGTACGGCCACCCTCCGCCGCGGCGCCCTCGATCTGGTACGCGGCGGTGGCCGCGCCCCAGAGGAAACCGGGCGGGAAGGTCAGGGCCGGGCCCCCGTCGAGGACGCCGACGGCGGGCGGGCTGGCTGGGTTGCTCACGACTTGACGGCGCCTTCCATGATGCCGCCGATGATCTGGCGGCCGAACAGAACGAACACGACGAACAGGGGCAGGGTCGCGATCAACGTACCGGCGAAGATCTGCGAGTTGTCGGCGAAGTAGGCGGTGTTGAGGCTGCGCAGCGAGATCTGGACGGTGGGGTTGGACGGGTCGGCCAACACCACGAACGGCCAGAAGAACTGGTTCCACTGTTCCATGAAGGTGAGCAGGCCGAGCACCGCGGCGGCGGGCCGCAGGGCGGGCGCCACCACGTGCCAGTAGACCCGCCAGGTGGAGCAGCCGTCCACCCGGGCGGCCTCGATCAGCTCGTTCGGGACCGCCTGTTCGGCGTACTGGCGCATCATGAAGATCCCGAAGCCGCCGATGAGGAACGGCACGGTCACCGACGGCATGGTGTTCAGCCACTCGAGCTTGGCCATCAGGATGTAGAGCGGGAGCACGCCGAGCTGGATCGGCACCATCATCGAGGCGAGGATGATCAGCAGCAGCGCGTTCTTGCCCCGGAAGCGGAGCTTGGCGAACGCGAAGCCGGCCAGCGAGCCGAAGAAGACCGTGGCGACGGTGATCGTCCCGGAGACCAGGAACGAGTTCAGCAGCCCCTTGACGATGTTGGCGTCGCCGTTGGCGAGCACCCGCTCGACGTTCTCGCCGAGCTTTCCGCCGGGCAGGAACGGCGGCGGCCAGGAGTTGGCCGCGTCGTTCGTCCGGGAGGCGATCACGATCATCCAGTAGAACGGGAACAGCGACAGGATCACGCCGAGGACCAGGCCGAACCAGGTGAGCGGGCTGGCCTTCCAGAGCCGCTCGGCCTGGTGGGTGGCCTTCGCCGGCGCGGTCGGCCGGGTGGGTGGGCGAAGCGTGGTGGTCGTCATCTCGTCACCTCACTTGTCGGAGCTGATGCGGCGGGCCAGCAGGTAGTTGACCGTCGACATCAGCGCGATGAGCACGAAGAGCACGAGCGCGACCGCCCCGGCGTACCCCCACCGGAAGCGCTGGTTCATCACGTCGAGCAGGTACATCGTGATGGTCTGGAACTGCCCCTCCGAGCCGCCGGAGAGGCCGCCCGAGCCGCTGGTGAACAGCAACGGCTCGGTGAAGAGCTGGAGCCCGCCGATGGTCGAGATGATCAGCGTGAAGATGATCGTCGGACGCAGCTGCGGGACGGTGATCGACCAGAACTGGCGCCGCCGGGAGGCCCCGTCCAGCGCCGCGGCCTCGTACATGTCCTTGCTGATCGACTGCATGGCGGCCAGGTAGATCAGCGCGTTGTAGCCGACCCAGCGCCAGTCGACCATGGTGGAGATGGCGAACCAGGAGGCGAAGCGGTTCGCCCGCCAGTCGATCGGGTCCAGGCCGATGCTGTCGAGCAGCCAGTTGACCAGGCCGAAGTCCTTGGCGTAGATCATCGAGAAGATCAGCGCCACCACCGCGGTCGAGGTGATGATCGGCATCGCGATGGCCATCCGGAAGAACGTCTGCGCGCGCAGCTTCCGGTTCAGCGCGTTGGCCAGCATCAGCGCCAGCAGCAGCTGGGGCACGGTGGAGAGCACGAACATGCCGAACGTGTTCACCACCGCGTTCCAGAACTGCGGGTCGTCGGTGATCAGTTCGACGAAGTTGTCCAGCCCGACGAACGAGATCGTCGGGTTCAGCGGGGACCGGTCGGTCAACGCGATCCAGACCGTGTACGCGATGGGATACGCGCTGAACACCGCGAAGATCAGGAAGAACGGCAGGACGTACAGGTAGGGCGAGTACTTCAGGTCCAGCTTGGTCGCGGAGGCGGCGCGACGGTGCGCGGGACGGGCGGCGCGCGGCGGACCGGGCTCGGGCGGCGCCGTGGCGTGCAGGTCGAGGCTCATGGGGAGTCCTTCTCCTCGGCCGGCGTCACCCGCCACACGGGCGACGCCGGGCTCTGCGGGCACCGCGGGTGGCGCCGGCAGCGCGGGGCTGCCGGCGCCACCCGCGGGCGGCTCAGCCGGGTCACTTACCGGCGGCCGCACCGTTCTTCAGGGCCGCCTGCCACTGCTCGTCGGCCGACTTGCCCTGCTCGACGGCGCGCAGCGTGTTCTCCACGGCGGTGCGGACCGCGTTGTTCTTCGGGCCGAGGTAGACCGGCTTCAGGTCGGTGGCGCCGGCGGCGAAGATCTTGCCGACCGGGGCCTTGCTGAAGTAGTCGTTGGTCGAGTCGGCCACGGCCGGGTCGGTCAGCGCCTGCGGGTTCGACGGCAGGTTGCCGACCGCCTTGAACGCGCCGATCTGGCCCTGCGCGCTGGTCAGGAACTTGGCCAGCTCGGCGGCCTCCTTCTGGTGCTTGCTCGACTTCGGCACGCCGAGGAACGAACCGCCCCAGTTGCCGCCGTTGCCCGGGGCCTTGGCGACGTCCCACTTGCCGGCCGCCGCGTCACCGGCCTGGCCCTTGATGACACCGGTCATCCACGCCGGGCAGGCGATGGTGGCGAAGGTGCCGTTCTTGAACCCGGCGTTCCACTCGTTGGAGAAGGACTGCAGGTTGTTCGACAGCCCGGCGGCGATCATCTTGGTGGTCAGCTGGTAGGCCGCCTGCACGTCCGGGTTCTGGTCGATGACCATCTTGTTGCTCTTGTCGTAGTACGTGTAGCCGGTGCCCTGGCCCGCGATCTGCATCAGCACCACGTTGTAGAAGTTGGTCGCCGAGTCGACGAACTTGTGCTTCTTGTCGGCGGCGGCGAACTTCTGGCCGGTGGCGATGAACTGGTCCCAGGTGGGCCAGAGCGCGCCGACCTGCTCGCGGTCGGTGGGCAGGCCGGCGGCCTTGAACAGGTCGCTGCGGTAGCACAGCGCCATCGAGCCGACGTCGGTGCCGAGGCCCAGCACCTTGCCGTCGGGGGTGGTGCCCTGCTCCCACTTCCACGGCAGGAAGTTGCCCTTGAGGTCGTTCGCGCCGTGGTCGGCGAGGTTCACGAACTTGTCGGCCTGCGCGTAGAACTGGACGATGGTGCCCTCCTCCAGGGCCACCACGTCGCCGGCGCCCGACCCGGCGGTGATCTGCTGGGTCAGGCGGGTGTTGTAGTCACCCAGGCCGAGACCCTTGCCGCGCTCCTGGATCTTGACGTTCGGGTGGTCGGCTTCGTACTGCTTGTACAGCTCTTCGTAGCCGAAGCCCTGGTCGCCGAAGACGTCGACGACCAGGGTCACCGGACCGCTGCTGTCGCCGCTGCCCGACGAGTCGTCGTCGCTGCCGCAGGCGGTGGCGGTGGCGAGCACCATGGCGGACGCGAGCGCGATGGCCGCGAGCTGCCGACGGCGGATTGGGACGCTCATCCGAGACCCCTCTTTCGGTGGTGAGGCGATATCTGTGTGGTGGGGGGTGCGTGTCGCGCGAACCGGAGGAGGCAGGGATGAGACCGACGCCACTCTCGGGAGCGCTCCCATGAGATTGCCGGCAGGTGTCAGGGGTGTCAATAGACCGGTGGGAGCGTTCCCATTTCGTTACCGCGCCATCCCCCGGGACGGGAATCCCAGGGGGCGCGCGGTCAGCAGCAGCGGCGCAGCAGGACGGTCGCGCGGTCCGGGTCGAACCCGGCCGGGTCGAACGCCGGACCGGCCCATTCGCGCATGGCCGCGTGCTCGGGGTGCGCCGGGTCGGCGAGCGCGGCCAGCAGGACGGCGTATCCGCCCGGGCCGCCCACGTCCTCCGGCGGGCAGGCCCGCTCGCCGTCCAGGCACAGCGGGTAACGCTCGTCCGGGTCGGCGGCGCAGACGTCCTCCACCACCAGGTCGTGCTCCCACCAGTCGCCGAAGTCGTAGGTGTAGCGGAACCGGTCGCCCTTGCCCACCACCGCGTCCAGCCGGACGTCCAACTCGTCGCGCAGCGCCAGCTCGCCGTCCGGATCGGGCTCGCCGTACTGCCGCCCGTCGACGTCGAACGAGTGCAGGTGGCAGTCGCGCCAGCCCATCGCGTGCTGGAGCACCCGGTGCAGCCGGTCCAGGGTGTAGCCGCCGGGCACCAGCACCCGCCGCCACACCCGCGGCCGGACCCCGGCCAGCGACACCATCAGCTGGAAGATCTGACGCGACACGCGGTCCCATCCTTCCTCGGCATAGGCTGCCGGCATGATCTGCCGAGCCTGCCGGGAGCGGCGGCACGACGACTGTCCTGGCCGGAAGTGGTGCGACTGCCAGCACCGTACCGCCGAACCCACCCCTCCGGTCACCGGTCCGGCCGGCGAATGAGCGTCGGAAGCCCGATCGAACGGATCTGGCCCGCACCCGTCACCGGCGCGCTGACCGACCCACAGCTCACCGCGCTCTACGGCCGCGCCGACCACCCGCACCTGCGGGTCAACTTCGTCGCCAGCGCGGACGGGGCGGTCACCCTGGAGGGCTACTCGGCCGGGCTCTCCGGCGAGCCGGACAAGCGCGTGTTCGGGCTGCTGCGGATGCTCTGCGACGGCCTCCTGGTGGCCGCCGGCACGCTGCGCCACGAGGGCTACCGCGCGGTCCGGCTGAGCGCCGAACGACGGGCCTGGCGTCGCGAGCGGGGGCTGGCCGAGTTCCCCACCCTGGTGGTGGTCTCCGGGTCGCTCGACCTCGACCCGGCCCAGGCCTGCTTCGCCGACGCCCCGGTCCGGCCGCTGGTGCTCACCCGCTCCGGCGCCGAGGCACCGGCCGGACTGACCGAGGTGGCCGACCTGCTCCGGTACGGCGACGAGCGCGTCGACCTGGCCGCCGGCCTGGCCGAGCTGCGCCGTCGCGGGCTGGGGCAGGTGCTCTGCGAGGGCGGCCCGCACCTGTTCGGCGCGCTCACCGCGGCCGACCTGGTCGACGAGCTGTGCCTGACCGTGGCGCCGCTGCTCGCCGGCGCCGGGCCCGGGCGGATCACCGCCGGGGACGGCAGCGTCCCGCGCCACCTGCCGCTGCGCCACGTGCTGGCCGCCGGCGACGGCACGCTGATGCTGCGCTACGCCCGCGACCCGGGCGACCCGCCGCTCGCCGGGGCCGCACCCGCCGCCTGAGCAGCCCTCCGCCGGCTGGCGGCTGGCGGCTGGCGGCTGGCGGCTGGCGGCTGGCGGCTGGCGGCTGGCGGCTGGCGGCTGGCGGCTGGCGGCTGGCGAGATCTTGGTACGAAAGGGCCCCTCTGAGGGCCGTTTCGTACCAAGATCTCCGCGCTTCCCAATAGGCGGGACATTCTTCTCGAAGTTCGGAAACCTCTCGCCGACGAAACGGCAATCCCGGACCGGGCGGTTCGACAGGCGCAGCCCCGGGCGCCTGCGGGGCACGTGGTCGCCATGGCGGGACCGCCGCAACTGATGACCTCCGTGGCCAACGCCACCCGTGGCAGGCGGCCACGTCGACCACGTCGATGAGCGGCCGGGCACGTCCAGGGCGGGTAGCCACCGCAGCGACCCGAGCGGGCGGAGAACAGTCGCGCCCGTTCGCCCGGGACGCCGCCGAGGCGGACCAGACGGCACGCACCGTGGTCGGTCGGATCCGGGGGGCGACCGCCGGGCGCACGACCGGCGTGGCGTCCGCCGCGTCGCGTGGCAACCTGTCGCATCCCTCGGGCAGGATGCACGACGTGCACCGCCAACGGTACGACCAGCCGACCGGAGACAGCCGATGACCGACGACCAGCTCGACGGGCCCGGCGAGGGGGTCGGCCGGGTGCTCGGCACCGCCGACGCCACCCCGCTCACCTTCTGGACGGCCGTCGCCCCCGGCAGCTACCTGCAACTCGACGACGTGGTGGTGACCCGCCGCGAGCTGCCCGACCGCGAGCCGGTGACCATCGCCGGGGTGGTGACCCAGGTGCGCGCCCGGCACGAGGGCGCGCAGTTCGACTCCGACGTCTTCGCCATCGCCGACGGCACGCTGCCGGCCCAGGTGCAGGAGGCCGCCGAGGTCACCACCACCCGGGTCGACCCCGAGTTCTACGTCCCACCGACCCCCGGCGCGGTGGTGCACCGGGCCGAGGGTGACGCCCGGGCCCGGGCGCTGCACTTCGACCGGATGGAGCGGCGGATCCCGATGGGGATGGGCCGCGACGGGGTGCCGGTCTACCTCAACGCCGACTTCCTCGACGGCACCCGGGGCGCGCACGTCTCGATCTCCGGCATCTCCGGTGTCGCCACCAAGACCAGCTTCGCCACCTTCCTGCTCTACTCGGTGTTCCGCTCCGGTGTGCTCGGCGGCGACGCGGTCAACGCCAAGGCGCTGATCTTCAACGTCAAGGGCGAGGACCTGCTCTTCCTCGACCACCCGAACAGCCGGCTCGACGACCCGACCCGGGCGGCGTACGCGAAGCTCAGCCTCGACGCCGGCGCGTTCCCGGACGTGCGGGTCTACGCGCCGCCCCGGGTCGGCGACTCCTCCGGCACCCCCGACGTGAGCAGCCGGCTCACCGGGGTGGACAGCTTCTACTGGACGCTGACCGAGTTCTGCGCCGACCGCCTGCTGCCCTACGTGTTCGCCGACGCCGACGACGAGCGCCAGCAGTACACGATGGTGGTCCACTCGGTCGCCGCCCACCTGGCCCGGTACGCCCAGCCGGCCGACGGCGGGGTGAGCATCGACGGGGTGCGGCTCGGCTCCTACGCGGATCTGGTCGACCACGTGGTCGAGCAGCTCAACGACGACGAGACCCGGGGCGACTGGGCCGGCAGCGCGGTCGGGCTGGGCACCGTCAACGCGTTCGCCCGCCGGTTGATCGGCAGCAAGAAGGACCTGGGCCGGCTGATCCGGGGCGATCTGGCCACCCGCCGCCCGCACTCGATCAACACCGCGGAGAGCGCCCAGGTCACCGTGGTCGACCTGCACAACCTGCCGGACCGCGCGCAGCGCTTCGTGGTCGGCGTGACGCTCAAGAGTGAGTTCGAGCGCAAGGAGAAGGCCGGCACCGCCAAGCCGTTGCTCTTCGTCGTGCTCGACGAGCTGAACAAGTACGCCCCGCGCGAGGGCTCGTCGCCGATCAAGGAGGTGCTGCTCGACATCGCCGAGCGGGGCCGCTCGCTGGGCGTGATCCTGGTCGGCGCGCAGCAGACCGCCAGCGAGGTCGAGCGGCGGATCGTCACCAACTCGGCGATCCGGGTGGTCGGTCGGCTCGACCCGGCCGAGGCGTCCCGCCCGGAGTACGGCTTCCTCCCGCCCGCCCAGCGGCAGCGGGCGCTGCTGGCCAAGCCGGGCACGATGTTCGTCAACCAGCCCGACATCCCGGTGCCGCTCTGCCTGGAGTTCCCGTTCCCGGCCTGGGCCACCCGGGTCTCCGAGGCGGGCCGCGCGCCGTCGGAGACGCTACGGTCGATCACCCAGGCCGCCGACCCGTTCGCGGTGGTCGGTTCCGGCTCCTCCGACGACGACATCCCGTTCTAGGCGGCACCCACCATGAAGATCCTGCACACCTCGGACTGGCACGTCGGCAAGGTCCTGAAGGGGCAGTCCCGGGCCGAGGAGCACACACAGGTCCTCGCCCAGGTGATCGACATCGCCCGGGACGAGCGGCCCGACCTGGTCATCGTCGCCGGTGACCTCTACGACACCGCCGCGCCGACGCCGGAGGCGACCCGACTGGTGACCCGGGCGCTGACCGCGCTGCGGCGCACCGGGGCCGACGTGGTGGTGATCGGCGGCAACCACGACAACGGCGCGGCGCTGGACGCGTTGCGGCCGTGGGCCGACGCCGCCGGCATCACGCTGCGCGGCAGCGTCCGGGAGAACCCGGCCGAGCACGTCGTCGACGGGGTGACCCGCGACGGCGAGCGGTGGCAGGTCGCCGCGCTGCCGTTCCTGTCCCAGCGCTACGCCGTCCGCGCGGTGGAGATGTACTCGCTCACCCCCGCCGAGGCCAACCAGACCTACGCCGACCACCTCGGCCGGGTGCTCGGCAAGCTGGCCGAGGGGTTCACCGAGCCGGACCGGGTGCACCTGGTCACCGCCCACCTCACCGTGGTCGGGGCGAGCACCGGCGGTGGCGAGCGGGACGCGCACACCGTGCTCGGCTACGCGGTGCCGGCCACCGTGTTCCCCGGCAACGCGCACTACGTGGCCCTGGGCCACCTGCACCGCTCGCAGCGGGTCGTCGGGCCCTGCCCGATCCGCTACAGCGGCAGCCCGCTCGCTGTCGACTTCGGTGAGCAGGAGAACGTCGGCTCGGTGA
This sequence comes from Micromonospora sp. WMMA1996, assembly GCF_002573675.1. Taxonomy (NCBI): domain Bacteria; kingdom Bacillati; phylum Actinomycetota; class Actinomycetes; order Micromonosporales; family Micromonosporaceae; genus Micromonospora; species Micromonospora sp. WMMA1996. The sequence continues at coordinate 3,789,314 of NZ_PDHU01000001.1, forward strand.
CGATCGTGGAGGTGACCGCGACGACGGCCGCCCGGATCCGGGAGGTGCCGGTGCCCGGCGCGGTGCCGCTGCGCACGGTGCGCGGCACCCTCGCCCAGCTCGCCGAGATCGAGCCGCCGGAGGGCTGGCTGCGCGTCTACGTCCGGGAGCAGCCCCGGGCCGGGCTGCGCGAGGAGGTGCAGGAGCTGCTGCCCCGGGCGCTGGAGATCCGGATCGACCCGGAGCTGGTGCCGACGCCGGGCAGCGGCACCCGCACCGCCCAGCGGGCCGGCCGCTCGCCGCGCGACCTGTTCGCCGACTACCTGGGCAGCCGCGGGCACGCCGACGAGGACGTCCGGGAACTCTTCGACGAGCTGCTCGAGGAGGTCGACCACTGATGCGGCCGATGCGACTGGACATGGCCGGCTTCACCGTCTTCCGCGACGAGACCACCGTCGACTTCACCGACGCCGACTTCTTCGCGCTGGTCGGCCCGACCGGCTCCGGCAAGTCCACGGTGCTCGACGCGATCTGTTTCGCCCTCTACGGCACGGTCCCCCGCTGGGGCGGCGCGCGGGGGCTGGCCAACGCGCTGGCGCCGTCGGCGACCGAGGCGCGGGTCCGGCTGGTCTTCGAGTCCGCCGGCGACCGCTACGTCGCCACCCGGGTGGTCCGTCGCGACGGCCGGGGCACGGTGAAGACGGCCAACGCCGGGCTCCAGCTCATGCCGCCGGGGTTCGACGTCACCAAGCTCGACACCGGGCTCAGCCCGGAGGACCTGGGCGAGGTGGTGGCCGGCACCCCGGCCGAGATGGAGCAGGCGGTGCTGGACGCGGTCGGGCTGCCGTACGAGCAGTTCACCTCCTGCGTGGTGCTGCCGCAGGGGCAGTTCGCCGACTTCCTGCACGCCAAGCCGGCCACCCGTCAGCAGATCCTGGTCAACCTGCTGGGCCTGGGCGTCTACGAGGAGGTCCAGAAGAAGGCGGTCGAACGCGCCGGGCAGGCCGAGGCGAAGCTGGAGGCGGTCGACAAGATGCTCGGCGGGCTCGCCGACGTCGACGACGAGAGTCTGACCGCCGCCCGGGAGCGGGTGGACGCGATGCGGGAGCTGGCCGCCGCGGTCGCTGCCGCCGTACCCGAATGGGAGCAGGCCCGGGCCACGGCGGGTGAGCGGGCCGCGGCGCTGGCCGACCTCGACGCCGAGCTGGGTGTGCTGGCCGGGGTGCGGCCGCCGGAGGGCACCGCCGAGCTGGCGCGGGCGGTGGCGCAGGCCCGGGTCGCCGCCGACGAGGCGGCAACCGCGGTCGGGCTGGCCGAGGAGCGCGAGGAGAAGCTGCGCGGGGAGCTGGCCGCCGCCGGTGACGAGAGCGCGCTGCGGCTGCACCTGAAGGCGTACGCGGACCGGGACCGGCTGACCGCGGAGGCGGCGACGGTCCGCGCGGCGGTGGACGCGGCGCGGACCGAGCACGACGCGGCGGTGGCGGCGCTGGCGGCGGCGCGGGCGGACGCGCAGCGGGCCGAGACGGAGCTGGAGTCGGCGTTCCGCGCGCACGAGGAGGCGAAGGCCGCCGACCACGCGGTGGCGCTGCGAGCGCACCTGGTCGGCGGCGCGCCGTGCCCGGTGTGCGAGCAGACGGTCACCACGGTGCCGGCGGTGCCGAAGGGTTCGGCGGTGAGCCGGGCGATCGAGGCGGGCAAGGCGGCGCGGGCGGCGAGCGAGGTGGCCAAGCGGGTCGTGCAGGAACGCGACACCACGGCGCGTGATCTGGATCGGGTGCTGCTGCGTGCCCGGACCCAGCACGACCAGCTCGGCGCGCGCCTGGCCGAGCTGGACGAGCAGCTCGCGGACGCGCCGGCGCCGGAGCGGCTGCGCGAGTCGCTGGCCGAGCACGCGCGGCTGCGGACCGCGTTGGAGGAGGCGGCCGGTGCGGTGCGGGCCGGCCGGGAGGCGGCCCGGCGGGCGCGGGGCGCACTCGACGCCGCGCAGGAGCGGCTGCGTCGGGCCTGGCGTGACTTCGACGCGGTACGCGACGGGCTGGCCCGCTTCGGGCCGCCGGCCGCCGACCGGGACGACGTGGCGGCGGCGTGGGCGGCGCTGGCCGGCTGGGCCGCCCAGCAGGCGCAGGCGCGGCGCGCGGACCGCGACGGGCTGGCCGCCTCGGTGGAGGCGGCGCAGCGGGCCGCGGCCGAGGTCGCCGACGGGATCGCCGCGTTGTTCACCGCGGCCGGGCTGGACGCCCCGCAGGACGCACCGCGCGACGTGGCGGTGGCCGTGGAGCGGGCCGAGGCGGAGCTGCGCCGCCTCGACGAGCGCCGCGAGCAGGCCGCCGACCTGCGGGAGCAGCGGGCCGGCCACGAGCGCCAGGCGCGGGTGGCCCGCGCGCTCGCCGGGCACCTGCGGGCCAACAACTTCGAGCGGTGGCTGCTCACCGAGGCGCTGGACCTGCTGGTCGACGGCGCGTCGCGGATCCTGCGGGAGCTGTCCGGCGGGCAGTACGACCTGGTCCACGACAAGGGCGAGTTCTTCGTGGTCGACCATCACGACGCCGGGCTGCGCCGGGGCGTGCGGACGCTGTCCGGCGGGGAGACGTTCCAGGCGTCGCTGGCCCTGGCGCTGGCCCTGTCGGAGCAACTGGCCGGCATGTCGACCAGCGCCGCGAGCCTGGAGTCGATCGTCCTGGACGAGGGCTTCGGCACGTTGGACGCGGCGACGCTGGACACGGTCGCGGCCACGCTGGAGAACCTGGCCGCCCGGGGTGACCGGATGGTGGGTGTGGTCACCCACGTGCCGGCCCTGGCGGAGCGGATCCCGGTCCGCTTCGAGGTCCGCAAGGACGCGCGCACGGCCCGCGTCGAGCGGACCGGCCTGTGACCCCGAAGTTCTTCGTCGACACGTGGGACCCGGCGTACGGCGCGTCATTCGAGGCGGCGGGTGGGTCCGGTCCGGCGGCGCCGAGCAGCGCCCAGGTCGACGCGGACGTCGAGCTGCCGGCGACCGACTGGCGGGCGATCGACGCCCGCCCGGACGTGCGCGCGCCGGACGTGGTGCTGCTGGTCGACGGCGTGCGCCGGATCGACGCCAGCGTGTGGACCGCCGAGGAGGACGGCGGCTCGTTCCCCGGCATCGCCGCCTCGTACGCCGCCGGGGTGGTCCGCTGTGACCTGGACCGGGGCGCCGCCGAGCTGGCCGGCGCCCGGGTGGGCCGAGGGCTGTTCACGGCCAGCCCGTCGGCGCAGGACGTGGTGGCCGGGGCGATCCGCTACCCGGTGCACCGGGTCTCCGGCACCGGCGAGCTGAGCAAGCTGCCCGCGGCGGTGCAGGCCCCGCTCACCGCGCTGGAGGTGGCCGTCTCGGACGCGGTCCGCACCGACGGCGACCTGCTGGTGGTGGACGGCCCGCTGCGCAGCCGGCGCAACCTGCCGCGCACGCTCGGCTACATCAAGACCCAGCACAGCCAGTACCTGGACGCCCGGCTCACCGCGGTGGTGACCGGGCTGGCGCCGGGCCAGCGCTGCCCGGTGTTCCGGCTGGGCACGGCGTGGGGCGGCTGGTCCTGGTACCTGCGACTGCCGGTGTCCGCCGGGGCGCCGTGGGCGGGCATCGTGCGGATGGAGTGCTCGGCCGACCTGACCGTCCCGGAGGCGGTCGCGCTGGCCGACCTGTCGCTGGTCACGCTGCCCCGGTTCGCGTCCACCCCGTACAAGGACCCGCGCGCCCCGCAGAACCTGGTGCCGATCGCCGGGCTGGAGCGCCGGCTGCGCGGGATGCTCGGCGACGCCCGGCTGCTGCACCGGGTGCTCACCGCGGCGGCGCGCGGGATCCGGCGCTGATGGGCCGGCGACGCGACGACGACCGGGTGGTGGCCGACGTCGACACCGGCCGGGCCGAGCTGGTGCCGGACCGGGACCGCCCGGGCTCCTGGACGCTGCTGCTGGACGGCGCGCCGCAGTCCCACGTGGACCTGGACGACCCGACCCACCTGGAGTTCGAGTACGTCCGGCGACTGGCCGCCGCGCTCGACGTGGTGGCGCCGGCGGGCGCGCCGCTGCGGGTGCTGCACCTGGGCGGCGGCGCGCTCACCCTGCCCCGGTACGTGCAGGCCACCCGGCCCGGCTCGACGCAACGTGTGTCCGAGGTGGACGGCTCGTTGGTGGACCTGGTCCGCCGCGCCCTGCCCTGGCCGTCCGACCCCCGCCTGAAGGTGCGGGCGGCGGACGCCCGCGCGACGCTGACGTCCAGCCGGGACGGGGCGTACGACGTGATCGTGGCGGACGTGTTCGCCGGCGCCCGCACCCCGGCGCACCTGACCTCCGTCGAGTTCGCCGCGCAGGTGGCCCGGGTGCTCGCGCCCGACGGCTGCTACCTGGCGAACATCGCCGACGGGCCGCCGCTGCGGCACGCCCGTGGCCAGGTCGCCACCGTGCGTACCGTGTTGCCCCGGGCCTGCCTGGTGGCCGACGCGGCGGTGCTGCGCGGCCGGAGGTACGGCAACCTGGTGCTGGTGGCGTCCCGGGTGGAGCCGCCGGTGCCGGAGCTGACCCGACGCGCGGCCGGCGACTGGTTCCCCGGTCGGGTGGTGGCCGGCGCGGACCTGGACCGGTTCGCCGGCGGTGTCGCGGTGGTGCGCGACGCGGACGCCGTCGACTCCACTCCGCCCCCGCCGGGAATTTTTTCGGTCGATCGTTGATCCGATCGGCGGGTCGCTGCGTATCACCGGGCGGCCATGCCCGTGGGGGGCCGGCTGATGTCATTGGACACCGGAGGTCTGCATGCATGCGGTGGCGGCCGGCTGGCACGGCGAGGTGGCGAGGCCCGAGTGGATGTTCGCCCGGGCGCAGCCACACTCGCGCGCGTCGCGCTCGGGACGGGGGGTCGACGCCCGCCCCGCGGATCGCCAGAATGACCCGGTGCCGCCGCGACCCGCCCCCGGACGCCACCAGGCGACCTCCGCCGAGGCCAGCCACTCGGACCAGCTGATCCGGCTGCTCTACGCGGAGCACGCCGGGCCGCTGCTGATGTTCGTGATGCGGCTGACCGGCGGGGACCGGCAGCGCGCCGAGGACATCGTGCAGGAGACGCTGCTGCGGGCCTGGCGCAACGCGCACCGCCTCGGCGTGCAGGGTGGTCAGGGCTCGCTGCGGCCGTGGCTGGTGACGGTGGCCCGGCGGATCGCGATCGACGAGCACCGCAGCGAGCAGGCCCGGCCGGCGGAGACGTACGACCGGGACCTGACCGCGTTCGCGGAGGCGGACAGCACCGACCGGGTGTTGCGCACGATGACCGTGGCGGACGCGCTGCGTACGCTGAGCCAGTCCCACCGGGAGATCCTAGTGGCGACGTACTTCCGGGGTCGTACCGTGCCCGAGGCGGCCGAGGAGCTGGGCCTTCCGCTCGGCACCGCGAAGTCACGGGTCTACTACGCGCTGCGCGCGCTGCGCACGGCTCTGCAGGAGAGGGGGGTGACGGAATGAGCCGGGCCGACCACATGGACGTCGCCGCGTACGCGCTCGGCGTGCTGGACCCGCAGGACACGGAGCGGTTCGAGGAGCACCTGGCCACCTGCTGGGCGTGCGCGGCGGAGCTGGAGACGATGGTCCCCGTGGTGGGGCTGCTCTCCGGCATCGACGGCGAGGCGATGGCCGCGTTGGAGCAGACCCACACCGACCCGGCGCTGCTGGACCGGACGCTGGTCGCGGTGCGACGGGACCGCCGGCGTACCCGGGTCCGGCAGTTGCTGGCCACGGCGGCGGCCGTGGTGGTGTTCGGCGGCCTGAGCGGTGTCGCGGCCGGGATGCTCGGCGACGACTCGCCGTCCGTGCCGCAGGCCGAGCCGACGCCGCCCGTGCCGACCTCGGCGCCGAGCAGCGGTCCGGCCGACCCGAACGCCCCGGGCGTCGGCGGCGACAAGGAGATCGAGGGCGACGAGCACCGCGCGACCGACCCCGGCACCGGCGTGCAGACCACCATGTGGCTGGCGAAGAAGGAGTACGGCACGCAGATCGCGGTGCAGCTCGGCCGCCTGCCCGGGCCGCGCACCTGCCGGCTGGTGGTGTGGCGCAAGAACGCCACCAGTGAGGTGGTGAGCACCTGGTCGGTGCCGGGCAACGGCTACGGCACCAACCAGAACCCGCTCACGCTGCAGCTGAGCGCGTCCACCTCGGCCCCGCTCGGCGACATCGAGAAGGTCCAGGTGCAGTCGGTCGACGTCAACGGGGTGGCGAGCCCGCTGGTGACCGTCTCCGACCTCTGAGGTGACCGCGCCGACGGCGCCGGGCGGCCTGGCCGCCCGGCGCCGTCGCGTCGTTTCCGCCACCGGCCCTCGCGGTGCCGCACGCGCGGCGGCGCGGAACGGTTCAACCGGTCCACTGTGAAATGGACCACCCTTTCGACTTCAACCTTGACAGCGCCGCCGCCCGTACTACTCGACGAACTGCCAGAATCGAGGAGGGCACGTGGCACACCACAAGCGGACGACCGTCATCGTCGCGAGCGCGATGGTCGCACTGACGGCCTGCGCCCCCGCGGGCTACAACGGCGCGAACTCGGGCGCGGCGGAGCCGGTGGCCGTCGCCGCGGCCGAACCGACCGCGGCGGCCGAACCGGAGGCGTCGGCGGCACCGGAGGAGCCCACCGCCGACCAGGCGCCCCCGTCCGACGTGAAGCTCACCGACGAGCTGGTCGGCAAGAAGCTGCCCCGGATGGGCAAGGTCGTCACCGACCAGGACGGCTGGGTGCTGTACCGGTTCGACAAGGACACGGCCACCCCGCCGCAGTCCAACTGCGTGGACAAGTGCGCCGAGGTGTGGCCGCCGGCGCTGACCGACGGCAACCCGCAGCTGCAGGGCGTCTCGGACGACAAGGTCGGCACGGTCACCCGGCAGGACGGCACCCGGCAGATCACCATCGGGGGCTGGCCGGTCTACCGCTACATCGGGGACAAGAAGCCGGGCCAGTGGAAGGGTCAGGGCGTCGGCGGCACCTGGTTCGTGGTCGACCCGAACGGCAAGAAGAACCTGACCTGCCTGCCGACCGGCACGCCGAAGGCGGTCGCCCCGCCGGCGTCGGGCGGCGGCGACTCGGGCGGCGGGTCGACCTACTCGTACTGACGCACCTGGTCACGGTGACCGGTCGCCGCCGGGGAGGGCGCGGCCGGTCACCGTCGTGGACCCGGAAGGTGGGGCGTACCGGCATCGCCCCGCCTTCCGGCACGAGCACCGCCGCGCCCCGCGCGGCGGTGTCGGCCGTCACGACGGGGCCGCGTGGCAGAGTGGCGTAGTGACCTCGCCCGCCGCCCGCCGGACGCTGCGCCCTCCGGCCGGCTACCGACTGGCCGCCTCGGTGCGCGCGCTGACCTTCAGCCCGTACGACCCGTGCGCGCGGATCGCCGCCGGGAGCTTCTGGTGGGCCACCCGCACCCCGGACGGGCCGGCCACCCTGGCGCTGCGTCCGGAGGCCGGCGACCTGGTCGCCGAGGGGTACGGGCCGGGCGCGGCGTGGGTCCTCGAGCGGGCCGACCGGGTGGCCGGGCTGCGCGACGACCTGACCGGGTTCGCCGCGCTGGCCGCCGCGCACCCGCTGGTCGCCCGGCTGGCCCACGAGCACCACGGGCTGCGGATGCCCGCCACCGGCCAGGTCTTCCCCCGGCTGCTGCGGGCGGTGTTCGAGCAGAAGGTCACCGGCAAGGAGGCCTACCGGGCGTACGCGGCGACCGTGCGGCACTTCCGCGAGGCGGCGCCCGGCCCGCTGCAACCACTGCTGCTGCCGCCCGAGCCGGCCGCGGTGGCGGCCACGCCGTACTGGGTCTTCCACCCGTTCGGGGTGGAGCAGCGGCGGGCCGACACGCTGCGCCGCGCCGCCGCCGTCGCGGACCGGCTGGAACGCTGCGCCGACGCGGCCGAGGCCACCCGCCGGCTCACCGCCGTCCCCGGCATCGGCCCGTGGACCGCCGCCGAGGTGGTGCGGGTCGCGTACGGGGACCCGGACGCGGTCAGCGTCGGCGACTACCACGTGCCGAACACGGTGGCCTGGGCGCTGGCCGGGGAACCGCGCGGCGACGACGCCCGGATGCTGGCGCTGCTGGAGCCGTTCCGGGGGCACCGGGGTCGGGTGTGCGTGCTGCTGGAGGCGGCCGGGATCCAGGCGCCGAAGTACGGCCCACGCGCCCCGATCCGCTCCTTCGCCCGCTACTGACCGCTCACCGGCGGGCGCACAGCCGGCGCAGCGTGCGCCCCAGCCACCAGGCGTACCCCAGCTGGAAGCCCCGGGTGACCGGGCCGGCGGCGCGCACGTACCACCGGGCCGGCCGGCTGAACGCGGTCACCTCGAACCAGGTGCCGTCGGGGCCCCGGGTGACCACGAACGCCTCCTCGCCGACCTCCGGGTGCCCGGGCAGGGTGCCGTAGCCGAACCCGGCCCGGTCCGGCTCGTCCACCGTCCAGACCACCTCGGTCGGCCCCCAGACCCGCGCCGGGCCGACGCCCAGCCCCGGGGTGACCCGGACGCCGGGGGCGGCGCGCGGGGCGTCGGTGCGCATCACCACGCCGGCGGCGCGGTGCAGCCGCCAGCCGAGCACCGCGTCTGCCGCGAGCGGGAAGCCGCCGTCGGGCAGCCGGACCCGGTGGCGCAGGTGGTGGTAGCCGGACGGCAGGTCGCCGCCGCGGGTCGCGCCCACCTCGGCGTACGTCAGCTCGGACCTCTCCACACCCGCCAGGGTACGACCGTCCGGGCCGGTTGTGGTGAGCTGAGCCGGTGACCGACGTGACCATCGCCCCCGCCGTCGTCGCCGACGCCGGCGAGATCCTCACCGTGCAACGCGCCGCCTACCTGGTCGAGGCGCAGCGCTACCGGGACGTGTTCCTGCCCCCGCTCACCGAGACGCTGGACGAGGTCCGGGCGGCGCTGACCGGCCCGGACGTGGTGCTCGCCGCCCGCCGCGGCCCGCGCCTGGTCGGCTCGGTGCGGGCCCGCATCGACGGGGACACCGCCCACGTCGGCCGCCTCTCGGTGGCCCCGGACCAGCAGGGGCACGGCGTCGGCGGCCGGCTGCTCGCCGCGGTCGAGCAGGCCTGCGCCGGCCGGGTGGCCCGGTTCGCGCTGTTCACCGGCGCGCGGAGCGCGGAGAACCTGGGGCTGTACACCCGGCGCGGCTACCGGGTGGTGACGCACCGCCCGGACGAGAACGGCAACCGCCTGGCGGTGCTGGAGAAACTCAGCCCCGCTCGCAGCGACGCCTGAGCCCGTCCGCCTCCTGCCGCAGGTAGCGGCGCATGGTCGAGCCGCCGAGCAGCCCGACCAGCGCGGCCAGGGGGCCGCTCTGCGTCAGCGTCAGCTCGGCCCGGGTCCGCCCGTCGTCCAGCCGCACCAGGCGGTGCTCGCCCCGACTGCGCACGCCCGGGCTCGTGGACTCCCAGACGAACGCGTACGGCGGGTCGATCTCGGTGACCCGCCAGACCGCCGGCCGCAGCCGGGGCTGGGTCAACCGGGCGGTCGCACCGAGCGCGAGCGGGCCGGGCTCCAGGCGCCGGGCGGCGGTGACCGAGGGCGTCCACTCCGGCCAGCGCTCGACGTCGCTCTGCACCGCCCAGACCTGGTCGACGTCGGCGGCGATCTCGACGGACTCGACGAACCGCATGGCGTCCCTCCCCCATGGACAGTCCACCCCACCCTACGCCGCCCACTCGCACGACGTATCCCGCACGGCCGACGGCGGGAGCGCGCGGCGACAGCCCGGGGCGGCGGGCGGGTCAGGCGGCCTCGTGGAGGTCGGCCAGGGCGACCGGGGCGTACCGGCGGAGCAGCCGTTCCAGCTCGGCCACCGAGCCGACCTCGCCGACGACGTTCGCGCCGCCGCCGTGCTCCGGCGGGTAGCGGTGCGCCAGCCGGTAGCGGTAGCGCCCGCGCACCAGCTCGACGCTGACCCGCCAGCGCCCGCAGCATCCGCAACTCCACTCCGGCACGCCGCGACGGTAGCTCTGACCTGCGGTTTCATCATCCGGGCGGCGGGGACGAAGGGGGCCGGGGCGGGACACGCCGCCCGGCCCGGGCGGTGATCTGGCTCACCAGCGTCGGTGGGGTCTGGTTGACTGGTCGCCGTGGACCTGCCGATCAACCCGCCGGTCGAGCCGATGCTGGCCAAGAGCGTGGCCGAGCTGCCCACCGATCCCGGTCTGACGTACGAGCCGAAGTGGGACGGCTTCCGCTGCATCATCTTCCGCGACGGCGACGAGGTCGAGCTGGCCAGCCGGGGCGGGAAGTCGATGACCCGCTACTTCCCCGAGGTGGTCGAGCAGGCGCTCCGTCAGCTCCCGCCCCGGTGCGCGGTCGACGGCGAGCTGATCGTGATCCGCCGGGACGGCCCCGGCGGGCAGCCACGGCTCGACTTCGAGCTGCTGGCCCAGCGGATCCACCCCGCCGCCTCCCGGGTGAAGCTGCTCGCCGAGACCACCCCGGCCGACTTCGTCGCGTTCGACCTGCTCGCCCTGGACGACGAGCTGCTCACCGACCGGCCCTACCCGCGGCGCCGGGAGCGGTTGGAGCGGGCCCTGGCCGGGGTCCGCCCGCCGGTGCACGTGACGCAGGTGACCACCGACCCGGAGACGGCCCGGCGCTGGTTCGAGGTGTTCGAGGGCGCCGGGCTGGACGGTCTCATCGTCAAACCGGCCGACCTGCCCTACGAGCCGGGCAAGCGGTTGATGGCCAAGGTCAAGCACGCGCGCACCATGGACGCGGTGGTGGCCGGCTTCCGCTGGCACAAGTCCGGTCCGGTGGTGGGCTCGCTGCTGCTCGGCCTCCACGACGACGACGGGGTGCTGCACCACATCGGCGTCAGCTCCTCGTTCACCATGGCCCGCCGCCAGGAGCTGCTCGACGAGTTGGAGCCCTACCGCGAGGTGGGCGGCGGCCACCCGTGGGTGCACGGCGACCACGAGCGGGGGCAACGCATCCCGGGCGGGGTGAGCCGGTGGACCGGCGGCAAGAACCTGGAGTGGGAGCCGTTGCGCCCCGAGCTGGTGGTGGAGGTGGCCTACGACGCGATGGAGGGCGATCGGCTGCGGCACACCGCGCGGTTCCTGCGCTGGCGGCCCGACCGCGACCCGCGCTCCTGCGACTACGGCCAGCTCGACCGGCCGATCCGCTACGACGTCGACGAGGTGCTGCGCGGGGATCCGGCGGCGACGGTCAGCGACGCCCACGGCCGGGCGTAGCCTGGCGGTCGACACGATCATGGAAGGCGCCCACGTGACAGGCTTCCCCGACCGGACCCGCCGGTTCCGGCCCACAGTGGCCGCGTTCGTGGCCGCGGTCGTCCTCACCGCCGGCTGCACGCTGCCGGCGTTCGCCCCGCGCGCCGAGAGCGAGGGCGAGGCGGCCCCGCCGGGCAGCACGCCCACCTGGCGGTCCTGCCCGGAGGTGCCCGACGAGCTGGTCGGCCGGGGCGCGGCCGACATGCGCTACGAGTGCGCCCGGATCGCCGTGCCCCGCAACTGGGGCACCGGGGCGACGACCGGCGCCACCGCCGGGCCGGGCACCGGCGAGACGTTCGAGATCGCGCTGATCCGGATCCGCTCCACCAAGCAGCGCGACCGGATCGGGTCGCTGGTGGTGAACCCGGGCGGCCCCGGCGCGTCCGGCGTCGACACGGCGGTCTACCTCTCCTTCGGCCCGGCGTTCGGCGGTCTGCCGGCGGCGGTCACCGACCGGTTCGACATCGTCGGCTTCGACCCGCGCGGGGTGGCCCGGTCCAGCCCGGTGAAGTGCATCCCCGACGCCGACCTGGACGCCAGCTTCGGCTACGACCCCGATCCGGAGAGCCAGGCGTCCTTCGACGGCTTCGTCGACCTCAACCGGCGCATCGGTCAGCGGTGCGGCGCCAAGTACGGCGACCAGCTCCCGCTCTACGGCACCGAGCAGGCCGCGCGGGACATGGACGCGGTGCGCGCGGCGGTCGGCGACGACAAGCTCACCTACCTCGGCTACTCCTACGGCACCCTGCTCGGCGCCACCTATGCCCAGCTCTACCCGCAGCGGGTCCGGGCCCTGGTGCTCGACGGCGCGGTCGACCCCCGGCAGAAGCTGATCGCCGGGTCGGAGAGCCAGGCGAAGGGCTTCGAGCGGGCGTTCGACAACTTCTCCCGGTGGTGCGCGGCGAACGCCGGCCGCTGCCCGATCGCGCCGGACGCCCGCGGCGCGGTCACCGCCGCGATCGACAAGGCCACCACCTCCCCGGTACGCGGCCAGGGCGGCCGGGAGGCCACCGCCGGCTGGGTGTTCTACGCGGTGATCTCCTCCCTCTACACCGAGCAGGGTTGGCAGGAGCTGGCCCGGGCGATCGACGACCTGCAGGGCGGCGACCCGGACGGGGTGTTCAAGCTGGCCGACGCGTACGCGGGTCGCGAGGACGACGGCCACTACTCCAACCTGTTCGACGCCAACATGGCGGTCAACTGCGCGGACGAGACCGAGAAGCCGACCCGGGAGCAGGTGCGGTCGTTGCAGTCGCAGTGGCGCCAGAAATACCCGCTGTTCGGTCCGGCGCTGGCCGTGGGGATGCTCGGCTGTGTGGAGTGGCCCGGCGGGCGCGACCCCTACCCGACCGGGCGGGCGACCGGCGCGCCGCCGATCCTGGTGGTCGGCACCACCGGCGACCCGGCCACGCCCTACGAGCAGACCGCCGCGCTGGCCTCGATGCTGGGCGTCGGTCGGGTGCTCACCTGGGAGGGCGAGGGGCACACCGCCTACCCGCAGACCTCGTGCGTGACCGCGGCCGTCGACGCGTACCTGATCTCGCTCACCGTCCCCCGGGAGGGGCTGCGCTGCCCCGCCCGGTGACGGCGTGGCGGCCGGTCAGCCGGCCGCCGGCGGGGTCCAGCCCTCCGGCAGGTGCCCGATGCGGACCCGCTGCGGGTGGTCGCCGACCGGGACGCTGGCCACCTTCTGCCCGGTGGCGAAGGTGATCGCGGTGACCCGGTCCGCGCCGGACTCGGAGATCACGCAGTCCCGGCCGTCGCCGCTGACCGTGGCCCAGTACGGCTTGCTGGCCGGCACCAGCGGGCCCTCCCGCAGCGTGGCCCGGTCCACCACCGTCGCGTAGTCGTCCATGGTGCCGGCGACGCAGAGCCGCGTGCCGTCGGGGCTGACCGACAGGCCGTGGTGCCGCGAGTCGTTCACCCAGGTGGTGCGGTCGTCGCTGGTCGCCGGGTTCTTCGGCAGCGTGGTGACCCGGGTGATCCGGTCGGTGGCCACGTCGTACTCGACCAGGCCGTTGAAGAACGAGACCTGGAAGTAGAGCGTGCCGCCGTCCGGGGTGAACACCGCCGGGCGGACCGCGTCGGAGAGGTCCCGGCGGCCCGCGGCGTCCAGCCGGTCACGCATGTCGATCACCTTGACCACCTGGTACGTGGTGGCGTCGGCGACGGTGATCCGCCGGTCGCCCTTGGTCCAGTCGAGCCAGGGCGCGTCCAGGTCGGTGTTGACCTCGCCGATGGACATGTTCCACAGCCGCCCGTCGCGGGTGAAGACGTTCTCGTGCGGCTTGTCGCCGGTGCCGAACGAGCCGAGCTGCGCCCCGGTGCGGATGTCCAGCACGTGCACCGTGTTCGAGGTGGAGGCGGAGACCGCGACCCGGGTGCCGTCGGGCGAGACGGCCATGTGGTCGGCGCGGTAGCCGGAGACCGGGAACCGCCAGCGGATCGCGCCCGTGGCCAGGTCGATCGAGACCACGTCGGCGAAGCTGGGCCGGGACACCACCAGGGCGGTGCCGTCCGGGGTGGTGTACATGTCGTCGACGAACTGGTCGTGTCCCTCCCCCGGTCCCTGCCGGATGCCGAGGAAGAACGCCAGCCGGATCGGGTTGAGGTAGATCTCGCGCAGCCGCGCGGCCCGGTCCGGGATCACGTTGATCCGGCCGAGCCTGGCGTAGTCGCCCCGGGACCGGATGACGTCGGCGGTGCCGTCCCAGTTGTTGCCGACGAACATCACCTCCTGGAGCGCGGCGGCAGCGGCGGCGGGCGTGGGCGACGCCACCAGCGGGGTGGGCGCGACGAGGGCGAGGACGGCCAGCGCGGCGAGGGCGGCGCGGCGGCGGGATCGGGACGGGCGGGGTGACGCGGGGGTCATGGACGCCTCCTGGCAGCCGGTGCGACATCGACGTTTCTCAACGGCTCGATCGGTGTTACCTTTCGGTAACAACCAGGAGAGCAACCGGACGGCCGGCCCGGCTAGGCACCGGACGCCAACGCCCGACCGGCCCGGTTGTGCCGCGACGACAACGGGAGGGCGGCGGGCGCCGATGACCCGGACCGGAAGCGCCCCCGCGTTCAGCGCGCTCCTGCGCCACCTGGCCGCCGACGCCGCCGCCGTGGACGAGGTGGCCCGGGCCGCCCGGGCGAACTCCCCGGAGGTGGCCCGCCTCCCGGCCGCCGAGGTCCGCCGGCAGGTCGTGCTGCTGCTGACCAGCGGGTTGGGCGCGTTGGAGCGCCGCGAGGACCCCGCCGGCCGGGACTTCACCGAGGCCCGCCGGCTCGGCGCCGACCGGGCGGCGCAGGGCGTCTCCGTCGCCGGCCTGCTGCGCGGCGTGCAGGCCGGGCGGGACCGGGCGGTGGAACTCGTGGTCCGGCACGGCCGCGACGCCGGCATCCCCGACGAGGTGCTCGTCGAGGGGCTGCTCACCATCGGCCGGTACGCCGCCGCGGTGGAGCGGGCCGTGGTCGACGGGCACCGGGAGGCCGAACGGGAGCTGGTCCGCAGCGGCCCGGCCGCCCGGGCGCACCTGCTGCGCCGGTTGCTGATCGACGGACCCGACGACACGCCGGCGGCGGAGCTGGCCCGGTTCGGGCTACGACCGGACGGGCGCTACCACTGCCTCGTCGCCGCCGCGCCGGATCCGGTCCGCGCGCACACGTTGCACCGGCAGCTCGCCCGGCACGGCGGTCTGCTCGGCGCCGTCGAGGACCGGCTGGCCGGCCTGCTCCCCCGCCTGCCCGGCGACGCGCCGGCCGATCTGCTCGCGCTGGTGACGCCGGCGCAGCCGCTGGCCCGCGCCCCGGCGATGTACGCGCTCTGCCGGGCGGCGCTGCGCACCGCCACGCACCGGCGGCTTCGCGGGCTGCGCCAGGTGACCGACCTGGCCGGGGAGACCGCCCTGGCCGCCCAGCCGGCCCTGGCCGAGCTGCTGCGGGCGACGCTGCTCGGCCCGCTCGACCCGGCCGACGAGTTCCACCGGGAGCTGGCCACCACCGCGCTCGCCTGGCTGGACCACGGCCAGCGGCTGGACCAGACCGCCGCCGCGCTGCACGTGCACCCGAACACGGTGCGCTACCGGTTGCGCCGGCTCCGGGAGGTGACCGGTGGACCACCGGTCGAGGAGGGGGCGCGGTGCACGGTGCCGCAGACCGTGCACTGGTGGTGGGCGCTGCGCAGCTGGCTGGACGGGTGCTGAGGACCCCGCCTCACCGGCGGCGGCGCCGGCGGCGGTCGCCGGGCGCGACCTCGGGCACCGGACGGGGCGGCTCGGGCAGCACGACGCCCTGCCGGGCGGCCATCTCCTCGACCAGGACCCGCAGCCGCCGCACGTCCGCCTTCAGCTCCTCCTGCTCGGCGTGCTCGAACGCGTCGTCGTCGACGATCAGCCGGCTGGCGAAGTGCGCGGTGATCAGCGGGATCACCAGCAGCACCATGGTGGAGATGAGCAGCGCGGCCAGGAGCCGGCCGCCGAACGTGGTCGGGGAGATGTCGCCGTACCCGACGGTCGACGCGGTCACCACCGCCCACCAGACCGAGTCCGGGGCGCTCTTGTGCTCGAAGTGGCTGTAGAGCACGCCCGCCACCACGATCATCAGCAGGTACGACGTGATCAGCGTGCGCGGCGAGTTGGCGAACCAGACCAGGCCTCGGTAGATCCAGCGGAACGGCAGCAGGAGGTCCATGGCGTCATGCTGCCCGGTGCCGGCAAGCGCCGCATTCCCATCGCCCGGTGTCGCTGTGCCAGGCTGCCGGGGTGACCGATGTGATCTTCCGGGAGGCCACCCGGGCCGACCTGCCGGCCGTGCTCGCCCTGCTCGCCGACGACGTGCTGGGCCGCGACCGCGACCTGCCCGAGGTGGACGCCGCCTACGAGCGGGCCTTCGCCGACCTCGACGCCGACCCCCGTAACCACCTGGTCGTCGCCGAGGTCGACGGCGAGCCGGCCGGCTGTTTCCAGCTCACGTACATCCCCGGGCTGGGCCGGCACGGCGCGGAACGGTGCCTGATCGAGTCCGTGCGGGTCCGCTCCGACCTGCGCGGCCGAGGGCTGGGCCGGGACATGATGCGCTGGGCGATCGACCAGGCTCGGGCGCGCGGCTGCGCGTTGGTGCAGCTCACCACCGACAAGCAGCGCGCCGACGCGCACCGGTTCTATCGCGGCCTCGGCTTCGTCGCCAGCCACGAGGGCATGAAGCTGGCGCTCTGACCCGCCCGGCCGGACGGATCAGTCGACCACCAGCCGGCCGTCGCGCAGCGTGAGGGTCCGGTCGGCCATCTCGATCAGCGCCGGGTCGTGCGTGGCGACCAGCGCGGTCATGCCCCGGGCGTGCACCACGGCCCGGAGCAGGTCCATGATCGATCGGCCGGTCTCGGAGTCGAGCTGGCCGGTCGGCTCGTCGGCGATGAGCAGGTCCGGCTCGTTGGCCAGTGCCCGGGCGACCGCCACCCGCTGCTGCTGCCCGCCGGACAGCTCGTACGGGCGCTGCGCGGCGTGCCCGCCCAGCCCGACCAGCTCCAGCAGCACCGCCACCCGCTGCTCCCGCTCGGCCGCCGGCACCTTGGCCAGCCGCAGCGGCACCCCGACGTTCTCGGCCGCGGACAGGATCGGCACCAGCCCGAACGTCTGGAAGACGAAGCCGACGGTGCCCCGGCGCAGCGCCAGCAGCTCCTTCTCCCCGGCGGCGGTGACCTCGTGCCCGGCCACCTCGATCCGCCCGGCGTCCGGCCGGTCCAGGCCACCGATCAGGTTCAGCAGCGTGGTCTTGCCGGCGCCGGAGCGGCCGCGCACCGCGACCAGCTCGCCGCGCCGGGCGGTGAACGACACGTCCCGCACGGCGTGCACCGCGTGCTCGCCCCGGCCGAAGGTGCGACTCACCCCCTCGACCCGCACCACGTCCTCGACACCCGTCGCCGGCAGCACCACGGTCCGCTCGGTCATCACTCACTCTCCTCGGCGTGCGTCCGGTCGCCGGGCCGCACCTCGACGTGGTCGGGTTCCAGGTTGAGCCGGACCCGGTCCCGCAGCGACAGCGCCTCCACGAACGGCGCCGGCAACTGCATCCGACCGGTCCGGTCGAGCACCGCGTACTCCTCGCTGACCAGCTCGGTGCCGCCGTCGGCGGTGGCCCGCGCGGTCCGGCGTACCTCGGAGGCGGTCCGCCCGTCGCGGATGGCGACGGTCCGGCGGACCTGCCCGGCCACGGCGTGGTCGTGGGTGACCACCACGATGGTCACCCCCAGCTCGGCGTTGATGGTGCGCAGCGCGGCGAACACCTCCGCGCCGGTGGCCTCGTCCAGCTCGCCGGTCGGCTCGTCGGCGAAGAGGATCTCCGGGTCGTTGGCCACCGCCACGGCCACCGCGCACCGCTGCTGCTCGCCGCCGCTCATCTGACCCGGTCGACGGTCCGCGCAGTAGCCGACCCCGACCAGGTCGAGCAGCCGGCGCGCCCGCTCCCGCCGCTCCCGCCGGCCGCCGTGCCGCCCGGCCAGCTTCATCGGCAGCTCCACGTTCTCCACCGCGCTCAGGTACGGCAGCAGGTTGCGGCCGGTCTGCTGCCAGATGAAGCCGACCATCTCCCGCCGGTACGCCAACCGCTTCTTGTGCGACAGCGCGAGCAGGTCGTAGTCGGCGACCCGGGCGATGCCGGCGGTCGGCGTGTCCAACCCGGACAGGATGTTCAGCAGGGTGGACTTGCCGGAGCCGGAGGCGCCGACGATCGCGACCAGCTCACCCCGGTCGATGACCAGGTCGAGTCCCTGCAGGGCGACGACCTCCACGCCCTCGGTCTTGAAGATGCGGACCAGGCCGTCGCAGACGATGTGCCCGCGCAGGCGGTCCTCTCCGCCGGCTCGCTCGGCCGCCCGGCGGGCGGCCTGCCGCTGGAGCGCGGCCAGGTCCGGCACCGCCGCGGTGCTCGCGGTAGTGGTCATCAGCTCTCCTCTCCGAGCCGGAGCGCCTCGCCGAGGCGCGTCCGACGGTTGTTCAGGGCCTCGACGACGATCGCGAAGCCGAGGGCGACCGCACCGAGCACGACGACGCCGACGACCAGGCGTGGTTCGAACGCCACCTCGACGGGTGCGCCGCCGGTGAAGGCGGACAGGCCGAGCACCGGATTGAGCAGCAGCGGCAGCAGCGCCCCGACCACCGCGCCGGTGACCACCGCCACGCCGACCAACGGACCGAGCTCCACCAGCAGCAGCCCACGCGACTGGCCCCGGGACAGGCCCAGCGTGCGCAGCTGGGACAGCGCCTGCCCCCGGGCGCGGGCGCCGGCCAGCACCACGAACGCGACGGCCAGCAGGCCCAACGCCGTTCCGACGACGGCGCCGGCGGTGAAGCCGAAGCCGAGGACCGCGTTCACCCCGCCCTCGCCGACCTGCCGACGCGCCTCCGCCCAGGTGGTCACCTCGACGTCGAGCGGTTGTTCCCGTCCGACGATCGTCCCGCCCCGCGCGAAGCGGCGCTGCCCCTCGTTGCCGACCCGGCGCAGCTCCGACACGTCGAGCCGGTCGCCGGCCACCAGGAAGCCGGTCGGTGTCACGTCGGTCGTCCGGCGGGGCAGCTGCTGCCACGGCAGGACGACGAACCGGGTCGTCTCGCCGCGCAGCAGCGGGAAGCTGTCCGCCCGCGCGGCCACCCGGAACTCGTACCGCTGCCCCTGCACACCGACGAAGGCGGAGCCGTCGCGGCCGGCGGCGGCCAGATCCGCCGCGACCGCCGGCGACACGACCGCCGGCAGCGGTCCCGCGTCGCCGCTGCCGAGCAGCGCGTCCGGCACCCCGACCGGCACGTCGGCGTCCCGGACCAGGGCCTCCAGCTCCGGTCCGTTCACCAGCAGCACGCTCACCTCACCGACCCGCAGGTCGGTGCCGTCCTCGTCGGTGGCGAGCCGCTGCCCCGCCTCCTGCAGGAACGGGGAGGCCCGCCGTACGCCCGGCAGCCGCGCCAGCTCCGCGGCGGTGTCCGGGGCGAGCCGCTCACCCCGGATCAGCCCGTCCGCCGGCACCTGCCGCGCGGCCACCCGGTCCCGGCTCGCCTCCACCCCGGCGGCGACCACACCGCAGAACGCGGCGCTGGCGACCGCCAGCACCACGACCACCAGCGGTGTGGTGACCACGGCGCGGGCGCCGCGCGCGGAGCCGAGGAAGGCGACGCTGCCCCGGGTCCGGGCGGCCAGTCGGCCGAGCAGTCGCAGCGGCCACGGGTACAGCCGGATCGTCAGCACCGCCGCGGCGACCGCGAGCAGCACCGGAACCGACACCAGGAGCGGGTCCACCACGCCGGGCACCAGACCACGCCGGCGCAGCAGCAGCACGCCGATCACGGCGAGCAGCACCAGCCCGGCCTCCATGGTGATCCGTCGCGCCGACGGACGCATCGTCACCAGGTCCCGCCGCTGCGCGACACCGGTCGGCAGGGCGAGGGTCGCCAGCGGCAGCGCCAGGACGATCAGCAGGGTGGCGGCCACGGCGGCGGCGGACGCCGACTCCGCGGCCGGGCCGGGCGCGAGGTTCCCGAGCGCGAAACCGGCGCCGGCTGCCGGCAGCAGCACCAGCAACGACTCGGACAGACTGCGCCGGGCTCCGACGAGGGCGGTGCCGCCGCGCGCCCGCAGCAGGGTGAACTCGGTACGCCGGCGGCGTACGGTCAGCCCGGCCGCCAGGATCACCAGGCCGGCCAGCGCACCCAGCGCGCCGGTGGCGGACACCGCGAGGACCGTACGGACGGAGGCCACCTGGTCCTGGAACTGCCGCAGCGGGATGTCGAGCCCCTGGGTGAACGCGCGGCCCTGGGCCTGCCGGCCCATCCGGTCGACGTCGCCGATGAGCCGGTCCGCGTCCACGGCGTGGATCCCGCTCGCGCCCATCCGGTAGCGCCAGGCGAACCGCAGGCCCCACCCGTCGGCGGAGAGCCGGTCCAGCGTCGCCGGGTCGACCACGCCGAGCGCGACGAACGGTTGCGCGTCGCCGATCGGCTCGATGACGCGAAGTGCCTGGGGCAGCCCGTCCCAGAACCCCCCGGCGCGGTCGCGGGGCTCGAAGACGCCCACCACGAGCGCCCGGACCGGATCCGGGGCGCCCTCGGGGGTCGCCGACTGGGGCCCGGCGAGGGTGAGTTTGCTGCCGACCCGCAGGTTCAGCTTGCCGGCCACCTCGGCGGCCAGCGCGATCTCCACCGGGTCCTCGGCGGTCGCCGTCGGGTCCGGCCAGCGCCCGCCGGTCAGGCGGCCCGCCTCGGCGACGCCCGGCATGCTCCGCAGGCCCAGATCGACCAGGAGGTTCCGCGCGGCGAGGTCCGGCCCGGTCAGCCGGCCCGGATCGGTCTCCGCGGTGAACCACCGCTGGTCGACCAGCGCCCGCACCGGCGGCGGCATCTCGTCCTGCAGGCGCGGCAGGTCGGCCGCGAACGCCTCCATCAGGGACGTGCCGTTACCCGCGTTGAAGATCGTGTCGGTCGCGTACGTCACGTCGCGGACGGTGGCCGGCTGGCTCCGCAGGAAACTCTGCAGGCCCGCCTCGGTGCGTCCGTTCACCAACCGCGGCACGCCGGCGATCAGCGCCAACGTGACCGCCGCCAGGGCGGCGAGCAACAGGAACTGTCCGCCGTACGCACGGACCCGGCGGACGACCGCGCCGATGCTCATCGGGCCTCCTCCACGTCGCGGGCCGCCCTGCTCCAACCGGTCACTGGTCTCCCCCGATTCGCAGCTGTGCCGCCGCCACCCGCTGCCGGATGCCGAAGGCGATGAACGCGCTGAAGGCCAGCGCCGCGAGCAGGAGGCCCGCCGCGGTGAGCCCGACCGGCAGCCACGGCAGGACGAAGGCCGCCTCGGGCACCGGCCGGGTGGCCGACGGGGTGAGGATGACCAGCGGGGCCATCGTCACGCCGACACCGGCCCCGAGCAGCAGCCCGACGCCCACCCCGATGCCCGCCAGGAAGGTCTGCTCGGCCAGCAGCGCCCGGGCCAGCAGGCGGGGCGTGGCGCCGAGCGTGTGCAGGACGGCGAACTCGCCCAGGCGACGCCGGGCGGTGGCCCACACGTCCACGAGCAGCCCGACGAGCGCCAGCAGCACCGCGCCCAGCGCCGCGACGAGCAACCCCGTGCGGGCCCCCTGCCAGTACGGATCGGCCGCGGCCCGGTCGGCCGTCTGGCGCCGGTCGAGGACGCTCACGCCGTCCAGTTCCCCGGCCGCCTGCCGGGCGCCGTCGTCGTCGGCGCCGAGCCACCACTCCTGCACCGGCCGCACGGCGCCGCTCTCGCGGATCAGCCAGTCGGTCGCCGCCGGCATGTCCAGCAGCACGCCCTCGCCGGTGGCCGACGGCACGGCGTCCACCTCGCCGGCCACGGTCACCGGCAGCGACACCCCCGACAGCGAGAGGGTGACCGTCTCCCCGGGGCGCAGGCTGAGCGCCTCGCGCACCCCGGGGGTCAACAGCGCGGGAACCGGACGGGCCTCACCCGTCGGCACCACGGCGAAGCGTGAGGACTCCTGGTACGCGAACTGTCCGCCGGCCACCAGCACGACGTCGTTCTCGACGGTGAGGCCGGTAGCCGTGGCGTCGACCCTGGTCCTCGGGCCGGCCGCCGCCCCGATCGCCTTCCAGTCGGCGCCCAGGGACAGCGGCCGGGCCGTGCCGGCGGCGTCGACCACGCGCAGGTCGTTCACCCCGAGTCGGTACGCGGTCCCGGCCACGTCCCCGCCGTCGACCTCGAAACCGGCCAGCCGCAGCTCACCGGCGACGGGGAGCGGGATGCGGAACGGCACCCGTCGACCCGACTCGTCCCCGGTGCCCACCGGCAGCCGCAGGGCGAGTCCGTCCGCGCGGGTCACGAGCAGCCAGACCTGCACCCGCTGGGGGGCGACCGCGTCGCGTACCCAGGTGCGGACGGAGCCGGTGATCGACCGCGCGCCCTCGGGCAGCACGACGCCGGCAGCCGGGCCGCGCGACCGGACCATCCGGTCGAACAACGCCGGCCCCGGCTCGGTGGCCAGCCGGTCGTCCAGGCGCACCACGCCCGCGGCGCCCGCCGCGTCGAGGCTGACCACCGTGGCGGGCAGGTCCGCCCGGCCGACCCGGATCTCGTCCCTCCACCCGGGAAGGGCCGCCCGCACGCCCGGCAGCGCCGCGACCTCCGCCGGCCGACCGGGCGGAGCGACCCCGCCGCGCTCGGTCAGCCGCAGATCGGCGCCGACCACGTGGTCGGCCTGGTCGACCTGGGAACGCTCGCCGGTCGCCACCAGCGACCAGGCCAGCGTGCTGCCGCCGACCGCGAGGGCGAGCAGCAGCACCGGACCGGCGTGCGGGCGGCGGCCCGCCTGCCACATGCCCAGGATCGTCGCGGTCCACAGCCGGCGGTCGACGAACCGTTCGGCGAAGCGGGTCGCGGGTGGCAGCAGCCGCAGCGCCACCACGGCGCCGGCCAGGACGCCGAGCGTCGGCGCGGCGACCAGCAGCGGATCCATGCCCAGCCGGCCGGCCGCGCCCGAGATCGGCGAGGAGTACTGCCGCAGCTGGGTCCAGGCGAGCACCGCGAAGCCCACCAGCACCAGATCGAGGCTGGCCCGCTGCACGGCGGCGGACCGGGTGGGCCGCGACCGGGCCGCCATGTCGGCGACGTAGGTGCCGGTGCTCCGCAGCGTCGGGGCGACCATCGCGACCAGGCATCCGGCCCCGGTCAGCGCGGCCGCCAGCCAGAGCGCCGTGAGGCCGCCGTCGGCGGACGCGCCGACCCGCCGCAGGGCGGCGTCGGCGACCAACGGGCCGACCACGGCCGCCGGCAGCACGACGAGCGCCGCCTCCCGGGCCGCGAAGCCGGCCAACTGGTGTCGGGCGGCGCCACGGGCCCGGAGCAGGGCGGTCTGGTTGCGCCGGTCGGCGTGCAGGAGCGCGGCCACCAGGATCAAGGCGTACCCGCCGAGCACCACGATCAGCAGGACCGGCGTGGCCAGCGAGGACCGGCCCACCAGGTCGGCGCCGGCCGCCCGCCCGAGCAGCCGGTCCATCGCGGTGACGACCTGGGCGGAGTCGCCGAGCCCGGCCGCCGCCGGCACTCCGGTGACGGCCGCCGGCAGCGCGTCCCGGACGTCCAGCAGCCGGCCCTGGCCGGCCACCGCCGGGAGGTCGGGCCGCACCACCCACCACGCGGACACCAGGCTCGGAAAGGTCCTGCTGAAGTCCGCCGGGTCCAGCACGAACGGGCCGTACGAGGTGTCCGAGGCCGGGGCGCTGCCGGCGCCGACACCGGGCGCCAACTGCCAGTAGGCCTCCGTGGCGTCGCGGGGCCGCCAGGTGCCGACGAGCACCACCTCGCCGGCCCGGTCGGTGCTCCGGTCGAGCATCGGCACCCGGTCGCCGACGGCCATGCCGAGCGCGCCGGCGACCTTCTCCGGCAGCGTGACCTGGAGCGGGCGGGCGCCGGCCGTCGGCCAGGCCCCGGCGGTCAGCTCGGCGTGCGCCGCGAGGTCGTCGAGGGTGGCCAGGTTGGCGAAGACGAGATCGTCGTCCTGGGGCCTCGGCCCGAGATCGCCGGTGAGTTGCCGCCCCGAGCCGTACCGGGCCCCGTACACGTCGACCCGGGCGCCACCGAAACCGTCGGCGAAGCCGTCACGGACCTTCCGGTCGCGCTCCGCCGCCTCCGCGGCGTCGCCTCCGGCGGGGCCGGTCAGCAGCAGGCTGCGCTCCTCCAGCGGGGCGCCGTTGAGCAACGCCTGCTGGCCGGCCTCGACCGCCCTGCGGTTGTACTCGGTGAGACCGGCCACCAGGGCGATCGCGACCAGCGCCGCGGCGATCGCGGCCACCAGCAGCCCTCGCGCCGCCCTGGCCCGCCTCCATACCAGTCTCATCCGACCCCTCCCGTGGCCCCCGACGGGCCGATGACCAGGAAGAGCGGTGAAGGGCCGGAAAAGGTTCGCGCCCGTTACATGATCGTTATCCCCACCACCTCCCGCTGCCTCCCGCCTTCCCAGCCCTTTCCGTCGCCTGGGACGTGCGGCAGGGCGGGGCGGATCACGGAGCGGCGAGAAGGAGGGTGCGGACGGCGCCCAGGATCCGCTCCGGTCGACGGTAGAGGTCGGCGGCGGTGTAGACGCGCATGCGCCAGCCCTGCTCGGCCAGCCAGTTGAGGCGGGCGCGGTCGTGGTGCAGGCGGTCCGGGTCGAAGTGGGAGCGGCCGTCGTACTCCACGCCGACCCGCTGCCTGCGGTAGCCCAGGTCCAGACGGTAGATCCCCATGACGTCGTCGGGTACCCAGAGTTGCGGCTCCGGCGG
The DNA here is from genome assembly GCF_002573675.1 of Micromonospora sp. WMMA1996. Lineage (NCBI taxonomy): Bacteria > Bacillati > Actinomycetota > Actinomycetes > Micromonosporales > Micromonosporaceae > Micromonospora > Micromonospora sp. WMMA1996. Next base: position 3,813,805 of record NZ_PDHU01000001.1, read on the forward strand.
CGGGAGCCCGCCGTCGATCAGCAGCAGCCGCAACTGGCTCTCCTGCCGGCACTCCGCGCGCGGATCGGCCAACTCGACCAGTCGGCCCGCCTGGCGCACCCCGCGCAGGCCGACATGGGACGCCACCTCCCTCCGCAGCTCGTCACGACCGCAGGCGCCCACCCGCAGGCAGAGATCCAGCGTCGGTAGCGCGTCCGCCCGGCGCGTCACCCGGGCCAGATCGACGGCGCAGCGGGCGGCCGACGCGCACGGTATCCCGGCCATCTCCACGACCTCGCCGATCGGCAGGACGCTCTGGTGCACCGCCACGCCCCGGATGGTCGGCACCGCACCGCCCGCCGGCACGATGACGTGCACCCGCTCGCTGCGCACCGCCCCGAAGCGGTGCAGCCCGGCGCCGGTGTGGAAACCCGCCACGGCGTCCGGGGGCAACCGCCGGAACAGCGCCCGCAGCCGGCTCGTCTCGTCGTCGGCGTAGCCGTAGACACCCCGCGCGAGCCGACTCAGCCGCTCAGCCTCCACCCGGTGGCGGATCGCGCCCCGACTCAGCCCACCCGCCAGCAACTCCCCGTACCCCCACACACGGACACTGTCCCGCCCCGGCCCCGCCCCCGTCCGCCCCTGTGGACAACCCCGCCGGTCGCACTCGATCCGCTCCCGCCCCTTTGTCGACCTTGGAGTTATGGCACCTCAGAAAAGTCGTAGAAGGGGCATTAAAGGCGCCACAACTCCAAGATCGACGACCGGGGCGGGGAAGGCGGGTCACCCGTCGTACGGGTGGGCCGCCGGTCGGTCGGGTCCGGTCAGTCGGTGACGAGCGTGGCGATGTCGTCCCCGGCGCGGACCCGGTCGATCAGGTCGAGCACGGCCCGCGGCCCGCCGTGCCCGTCCACCCACCGGTGGACCCGGCAGGCGGCCCGGGCGTACACCTGCTCGTCCGCCCCGGCGGCCCGCAACCAGGCGTCCAGCGTCTCCGGCAGCGGCCCCGGCGAGGCGTCGCGGCAGCGGTCCGGCTCGGTGGGCGGCAACAGGTAGCGCCGGTCGTCGGCGACGAGGACGGCGAGACCCTCGTCGAACCACTGGGGAACGTCGCCGGCACGGGCGCCGAGCCGTACGTGGAACTCGACGTGTGACAGTTCGTGCGCGGCGATCACCGGATCGATGCCGCGGGGGGAGAGCATCAGCGCCTGGTCGAGGATGGCGACCCCCCGCTCGCCACCGCCACCGATCCGCTCGTAGCAACCGGGGGTGAAGCAGGCGAGCACCGTCGGGTCGCTCCGGCGCCCCCGGTAGAAGTCGTCGACCCGCCGGGTCGCCGCGTCGTACACGTCGACGAGCCGCTGCCGGTCGGCGTCCGACCGGCCGGGTTCGACATAGAGGCGGTCCCGCACCGGCACCATCCCGTAGCAGCGGGGGCAGGTCGTCGCGGCGACCGAGGGGTAGGCCCGGACCAGCACCGCGCCCGCGACGAGCAGCAGGACGACCACCCCGGCCAGGGCCCACGGCCAGCGTCGCCGTCGTCGGCCCGGCGCTCCCGTTTTCACGGCTCTCATCGGCGGCCTCCCTCGTCGACGGGCGGCTCAGGGGCGCGGGCGGTCGCGGTCCTTGGAGGGCTGGACCCGTTTCGGCTCGCCGGGCATCTTGGGGGAGCCCTGGGCGTAGCGGTGTGCAACACCAGGAAAAACGCAGGTCGCCGACGAGCGTAGACAGGGAGGTTATCTGGCGGATTCCAGCCGCCTTAAGCGCCCCCGGAACGGTGATTCCAGCACCGCCCGGGGACTTGATCGCCTAGTAGGAGGCGACCCGTGAGCAATCTACCGTTCGCCCTGCCCACATGTGACCAGCCGGCCACCACGCGGCTCGAAGTCTTCAGCACCACCGCCGGCCTGCCCGGCTCGCTCGACGCCTCCGTCTACGTGTGCGAGCAGCACGTTGACGCGGCCACCGACGCCATCGAGGGCACCAACCGAACCGTTAACCGCGTCAGGATGGCGCCCGACGTGCACCGCAACTGCGGGCAGGTGTACCCGTTCCCCACCGGCGCGCTGGCCGGCCCCATGCATCCGGCCTGGTGCGACAGAAACGACTGCGACCGACGCCGTGAGCACCGCTCCGGACCGGTCGAGGTCGACACCAACCGGCCCGAGCCGACCATCGTCAACGTCGGTCTCGTCCAGGCCGTCGACAGCGACCAGCAGCCGCAGGTGGTCATCGCCGCCGTCGACACCAGCCCCGGCGGACAGCCGCGGACGGTGCAGTTGCGGCTGTCTGTGTCGCAGGGCTACGTGCTGTCGAACCGGATGCGGCTGCTCACCGACGCGGTTCGCCGCGCTGGCCGGGACGGGGGCAGCTGGTGAGCCGGGCGGAGAGGTGGTGGCGGCCGGCGCCGCGCCGCAACGTCCGGCCCGCCCGGGTTGCCCGGCTGCGTGGCCACCACGGCGGCGGCGCTGATCTGCGGGCCGCGTACGAGGCTGGTGTGGCCGACCAGCAGGAAGCCGACCGGCAGCTCCGCGACGACCTGGCCCGGCTCGCCGACGCGGCCGAGGCCGCCCGCACCGGCGACTCCGGGCCGCTGGCCGCGCTGAACGCAGAGCAGAACGGCGACGACCTGCTCGACGTCGCGGACGCCACCGGCGTGACCCCGCTCCCCGACGTAGACGGCGCGCTCCTGGTCGACGAGGTGCAGGCGTGGCTGGCCGGTCGGGACGGTGACCGGTGAGCGTTCGGACGATGACGTGGGTGTGGGACCACTCCCCGGTCGGCGGCACCGAGCGGCTGGTGCTGCTCGCCATCGCCGACTGCGCCGCCGACGACGGCACGAACGCCTGGCCGTCGCTGGGCACGCTGGCCCGCAAGACCCGCCTCGACGAGCGGACCGTGCGGCGGATCATCCGGCGGCTGCAGGACGGCGGGCACCTGGCCGTCGCCGTCGGCGCCGGCCCGTCCGGCACCAACCGGTACGCGGTGCTGATGGGGGGCGATCCGCCCCCGGGCAGCGTGCCCCCCGGGGGCAGCGTGCCCCCGGGCGATGCGCCCCCCGGGCGTTCTGCCCCCCGGACACAGCTGCGCCCCCTCCCCCCGGACACAGCTATGCCCCCTCCCCCCGGACACAGCTGCGCCCCCCGAACGTCCTTGAACGTCAAGGAACGTCAGGGGGGTGCGGGCGGGCGCGTGAAGCCGCCGGCGGTCGACCCGGCTGGGCCGCCCCCTCTCCGATGCGAGAAGCACCTCGACGACCCGGAGCCGCCGCCGTGCGGGCCGTGCGGTGACGCCCGCCGCCGGCGGGAGCGGTTCGACGGGGACCAGGTGGCCGTGCTTGCCCAGGTGCAGTCGGAGCTGGGCCGGCAGCGCGCCGAGGCGGCCCGGCTGGCAATCGACGCCTGCGGGCTGTGCGACGCGTCCGGCTACCGCGACAGCCGGCTCTGCTCACACGACCCCAGCCAGACCGACCGTGCCCGTCGCGGCGCCGCCGCCGCGGCTGCCGCCATCCGCAGGAGTGCCCGATGAACGAGACGACCCTCACCGCGCTCGCGGCGGTGCTGCTCGGCGGTCCGGCCGTGATGTTCACGCCGTTCTGGCTGGGCCACCTGGCCAGCGAGCGCCACGCCAACACCACCGCCGAGGCGATCCGCCAGGCCGAAACCCGCCCGTCCGCTGACCGTCCGAAGGAGTTGGCCCGGTGAACGTCCGCGCCGAGAAGCTACGCCGGGCCGTGCTGGACATGGCGGCCCGGTACGGCGAGGCCACCCAGGAGTTCGCCTACGCCATCAACGACCACGCCGACGTCCGGGCGCGGCACCTGCAGGCCATCCGCCGTCGCTACATCGCCCTGCACCGCCTCACCCGCGCCCTTGCCGACCTGACTGGAGGAACCACCCGATGACCGCCCCCGCCAGCGCCCACCCGCGCGCCGTCGACGACCTGTACCCGGGCGCGCTCGCCCTCGCCGACCAGCTCGGCGAGGTGCCGTCGCGGAACCGGCTGATGAAGGAGTTCCGCATCGGGGTGCCGAAGGCCACCGAGCTGCGTGAGCGGCTGGTCGCCGGCACCGCCGAGCAGGACACCACGCCGCCGGCGACCGACCCGTGGGACTACGCCGAGCCGATCGGCCCGAACCCGGCGGACGCCCCGGAGCCGATCCGGGAAGAGCTGCGGGAGCTTGGCGTCGTACCCGGGCCCGCCGGGCCGGTCCGGCAGCGCCGGAGGTGGTTCCGGCGTCGCAACACCGCCGAGGCGTCCGAGCAGGTCCGGGTGGACGGACACCCGGGCACGCCCGCACCGGCTCCCGCCAGCAGCGGGGAACTGCGGCAGCTCAAGCGGATCCGCTGGGGCGTGCGCGCCGTGCTCACCCTCGGCGTCGCCGCCAGCATCGCCGGGAACGTTCTGCACGCCCGCGACGAACTGATCTCGCAGATCATCTCGGCGTGGTCGCCGCTGGCGCTGCTGCTGACCATCGAGCTGATCTCCCGGGTGCCCGTGCACCGCCGCAGCCTCGCCCTGGGCCGGTGGGCGGCCACCGCCCTGATCGCCGGTATCGCCGCCTGGGTCAGCTACTGGCACATGGCCGCGGTGGCGTCCCGGTACGGGGAGACGAACGGGTCGCAGTACCTGCTCCCGCTGTCCGTCGACGGCCTGGTCGTCGTCGCGTCGATCTGCCTCGTCGAGCTCGGCGGCCGCATCAGCGGGGCGGTGAAGCGGTGAAGGCCCGCACCATGGGGCGGCTGACGTACCGCTACCTGTCCGGTCGGCCGCTCACCGGCCGGGCCGGCTACCCCTACCGGCGGCGCGGCCGGGGCCGGCTCACCGGCTGGCAGCGGCAGATCATCCGCGTCGGCGTGCCGACCGCCGGCGGCCTCGTCGCCGCCCTGCCGCAGCAGACCCTGACCGCCGCCGGGACGGTCGCCGCGGTGGCGCTGTGGCGGGGCCGCTGCCGGCTGGTCCGGCGCCGCTTCCACGCCGAGTACATCGCGCCGACCCTCGCCGCGATCACCCCGCCGCTCGGCCTGCAGACCGGTGTGCGGCTGCACGTCGACCCGTCCCTGGGCAACCTCACTCCCCGGCTGGCGAAGCCGCTGTCGCCCGCTGAGACGGCCCTTCGGCTGTGGTACGGCGAGCACGTCGAGCCGGTGCTGCGATGGCTGCCCGACCACGCCCAGCGGGCGCTGTGGACCGTGCAGCGGCACGCCCGCCCGGTTACGTCCCGGATGGAGGTGTTCCGCCGGCCCGCCGACCCGGACGCCGGGCCGCGCATCGAGTTGACGGTCGACACCCCGTACCTGACGAAGGAGCAGCGGCAGCTGGTGTCCTCCGTCATCGGCAGCAAGATCCCCGTCTCCGACCTCGTCGAGTCGTGGCACCAGGTCGGCCCCCGGGTCCGCGCGACGTGGACGGTACGCAAGCGGCCGCCAGCGGCCGTGGGCCACGACCAGGTCGCCGCGCAGCTGCCCCGCCTCGCCGAGTGGGAGTTCTACCTGGGGCAGGGCGCCGGGGACGTGCCGGTGGTCATCTCGCTGCGCGACGACTCCCCGCACATCGCCGAGAGCGCCGGCAGCGGCGCCGGCAAGTCGGTGCTCGCCCAGCTGGTTGCCGTGCAGGTTCTCCGTCGTGGCGGTCGGGTGACGATCCTGGACCGCAAGGGCTCGCACCGGTGGGCGCTCGGCCAGCCGGGTGTCGATTACTGCACCCGCCCGGCGCAGATGCACACCGCGCTGCTGCGGCTCGCGGAGCTGGCCGACGAGCGGAACACCCTGGCGCTGCACGAGGCTGACGACTGGGATCCGGGCCCCCGCGAGCTGGTGATCTGCGAGGAGATGAACGCGACGATCGGGCAGCTGGCGAACTACTGGGCCGACGTGCGGGACAAGGGCGAGCCGAAGCGGTCCCCGGCGGTGTCGGCGCTGGCCGACCTGCTGTTCATGGGCCGCAGCGCGAAGGTCAACGTGCTGGCCATCGCGCAGATGCTCACCGCCCGGGCGATCGGCGGGCCGGAGGCGCGGGAGAACTTCGGGATCCGGCTGCTGGCCCGCTACACCGCGAACAACTGGAAGATGCTCGTGCCGGAGGCGGCGATGCCCCGCGCGTCGCGGACCCTCGGCCGGTGGCAGTGCGTCATCGGTGGGCAGGCCACCGAGGTTCAGGTGGCGTACCTGACGACCGCGCAAGCACGTGCCCTCTCGAAGGCGAGCGCGGACCCTGATACGGCGCTGAGCAGGGATGTCCCCGGGGACGGGGACATGATGACGCTGCGGGACGCCGTCGACGCCGGCGTGCTGCCCTGGTCGTACGAAGCGGCGAAGAAGCGCCTGCAGCGGCGTGTCGGGACGGCGCCGACGCCGGTGGGGAAGCGGGGCACCGCGGACCTGTACGCCCGCGCGGATCTCGCGGCATGGGTGGCCAGCAGCCGCGCCGAGGCGGCGGCCCGGTGAGGGGCGGCTGGGTCGGCTGGACGCTCCTGACGATCGTGGTGCTGTGGTATCCGCTGTCGTGCCTGGTCTACCCGCACCGGGACTGCCGGGTGTGCCGAGGGCAGGGCTGCCACCGCAGCAGCGGCAACCCGAAGCTGTCCCGACCGTGCCGCTGGTGCGGTGGCAGCGGCAAGCGGCTGCGCCTCGGCCGTCGGGCGTGGCGCCGGATCCGACGGGGACGACGGACGGTGTGAGCACCACCTGTCAGCCAGGCGACGGAAGCGGCTGACAGGTTGAGCGACGGCGGTACGTTGCCCGGATGACCCGAGCACGTGCCGCCGTCGCGCTGTCCACCGCCCTGCTTCTCGCCCTGTCCGGCTGCGGTAAGGACGCAGCGCCGGCCGCCGCGCCGACCAGCGCCGCCCCGGCCGCGAGTAGCGCCGCTCCGGCCACGTCCGCCGCCGTCGACGACCGGGCCACCTGCCGGAAGAACGCCGACACCGGCAACGCGTTCGAGTTCGACCCGGCCACCAACCTGGCCCACGGGCAGCTGGCCGTGCAGTCGAGTCAGCCGGGAATCTCCGCCGCCGGCGGGAAGCTGGTCGCCGCGGCCACCGCCTCGCCGGTGGTGAACGTCGACATCGCCCAGGCCCAGCTCGACCTCGCGGAGGCCTGCGCGGCCGTCTTCGGCGACGGCCCCTGGTAGGACCGCTCCACCGGTCGGCAGGGGCTGCAGTCACCAGGGCGACACGGGGGCGGCCTGCCGGCCCGGCTGGCGGGGCGTTGCCATGATGGCGGCCGTGAAGTTGAACTGGCGGACCATCGCCCTGATCACGAGCGTCGTCTGCGGTGTCGCGTCTCTTCCTCTGGCGCTGGCCGCGATCTCCACCGCCCGGTACCACCCGCCCGCCGGTGCTGAACCGCCGAAGATCACCGACTGGATGCAGGCCTGGGGCAGCTTCGGTGGGGTGATCGCCGGTCTGCTCGCCGCCGGCGCCGCGACCGCGCTGCTGCTGCACGAGCGAGAGCAGACCCGGCAGGCGCGCGCCGAGCTGCAGGAGGAGCGCGACGCGGCCGCGTTGGACGACGCCCGCGACGTCCTGCTGCTCCACTTCCACCTGTTCCTCTACCAGGACGGCTTCACTGGGTGCCGGCTCAACATCGCCAACCACGGTCCTCGAGGGATCCGTCGGGTGACGGCCGTCGTCAGACCCCCGATCGGCGACGTTGAGCTGGTCTCGGAGCCGCTCACCATCATCCGGGCCGACGATGAGGTCCTGCTCGACTTGCGCCTGGTGGAGAAGGTAATCGTTGCTGAGCTGACTGGTATCGACCCGCCCGGCCGGGTCACGGAGAGCCAGGAGGTGAACGCGGTGCACGACGCGATCACCAGGGCCACGGACGTGACCCTGTACTTCTACGACTCGAGCAATCGGGGCTGGCGGTTGCCGAAGGACGGCGAGCCGGAGCGGTGGCGGGAGCCCTTCCCGACGCCTTCGTCCGACAACGTCAGCACCTCGCTGCTGCCGCGCAGCCTTCCGACGTCACCGCGCAGGTAGGTCCTCACCGCTGGCCCGGGCCGACGCGTCGGCCCGGCGCCGGTTGGTCGCCCCTGCCTGGATCATCGGACTCGGCCCGCAGCCGGCCCGCCGGCACTGGCAGGTGCCGCCGTACGGCACCAGCTCCTTGTCGCCGGCGCAGTAGTGCTTCTTCACGGTGATGCCCTCGACGCAGCCCATGCACCGCTGCCCGGGTACCTGCACGGGCGGTGCGGTCACCGGGCCAGCGCGCGGGTCCACGCCACGAACTGCGTGTAGAGCAGCTGCGGTGGGAACGCCGGCAGTTCCTCGAGCGCAGCGGCGTACAACTCGCCCATGTAGATCGCCAGTGCGGCCCGGTCACCGCGGTACGCCTCGGCCAGCTGCACCTGACCGGCCGCGCACGGCCACGGCTCGAAGCAGCGGCGGCACTCCCACGTGGGTCGGTGGGGCTGGTGGTCGACGGCGCGCATCCGATCGTCGACCACGGCCAGGGCACGATCGACGCTGGCTGGTCCGGTGGTCACGGCGTCCACCGGCGCTCCTGCGCCTGGTTGGACTCCAGCAGGCGACGGCGGGCGGCCTGCTGCTCCAGCGTCTGGATGCGCGGGCCGAGACCGGATGGGGCCGGGTCGGGCCGGCCGGTCGGCCGGCGGATGAACGCGCGGATCCTCGTCGCCATGGTCGCCTCCCTCAGTCGAGAAACGCGGCAACTGGCTGTAGCCGAAGGGTTACCGCGCCCTGTCTTCAGGGTGGCGACCCTGGGAGGACCCGGCCAGGCAGGTCACGTGCGAGCGGAGAGGGGGACCGACGATTGTGGTACGTGCCGTACCAGCGTCAGGCGGCGTAGCCGACCAGCGTCGCCAGCTCGGCCAGCTCGGCCGTCATCGCCCGCCGGCGGCCGTCGCTGATCGTCTGCACGATGTCGCGGGCGTACCGCTGGTGCCGCAGCCACGCCGGCGCACGGTCCCGCAGCTCCAGCAGCACGCCGGTGGCCTCCCCGTACTGGCGCTGCGCGGCGTACGCCCACGCCACGTCCAGGCGGTGCCGCTGCCACGACGTGGCGACGGTTTCGCCCACCGGCACCCGCTCCGCCACCTGCAGCACCCGGCCCGGCTCCCCGGCCACGGCCGCCGCCTCCGCGCGCATCATCTCCACCCTCGCGGACCGGAACCCGCCGAGGATGGCCAGGTGGCCGTCGACGGGCCGGTCCGCCAACCGCGCGGCCGCAGCGGCTGCCGAATCGAGCAGCGCGGTGGCGTCGTCGGGCCGGTTGTCCCGGGACGCCGCGGCGGCGCCGGCGAGCAGCAGCCACCCCCACACCGCCAGCTCCGCTGGCTCGGCCCGGCGCAGTCGTGGCTCCACCGCGTCGGCGGTCGAGATCGCGACCTGCTCCGCCTCCGCCAGGCGGCCCTGCCGCAGCAGCAGCCACGACGAGCCCTTCACCGTCGACGCGCCCAGCACCGGGTCGCCGGCGGCCTGAGCAGCGTCGAGAGCGCCGCTGACGGCCGCGTAGGCGAGGTCACCCGCGCGCAGCTGGATGAGCAGTTCGGTGGCCAGGTAGCGGGCCTGCGCCAGGGTGGCGTGCACGATCGGTGAGCCGGTCACCTCGGCGGCGTGCCGGGCGTCGTCGAGCAGCCGCGGCGTGGTGGCCAGCGCGGCGGCGTAGTCCCCGCGGTGGTACGCGGCGTCGGCCTGCCGCAGCCGGGCCCGCAGGATCTCAACCGGCGCGGCGGGCCGGTCGGCGTCCGGATCCGGCAGGGCGCCCAGCCCGCGCGCCGGCGTCAGCGACCGTCGGATCTCCGCCAGCGCGAGCGGCCGGTGGTCCGGCTCGGCGCGGGCAGCGGCCTCCGACGCGTCGCCGAGCAGCGCGGTGGTCGCCACCCCCAGGGCGCGGGCGAGAGCGTGGAGAGTGGACATCCGGGCGCTGCGACGCTCGCCCTGCTCCAGCTTGCGGACCGTCTCGACGCTGACGCCGGCGCGTTCGGCGAGCTGCTCCTGCGTGAGGGTGGCGTGGCGGCGGAGGCGGGCGACGTGGTCACCGATGGTCGGGTCGCTCATGGTCGCTCCCAGGTAGCGGTCTGGGTGGCAGCCCGCCGACCGCTACAACCGGCGGGCCAGCCACCTTGGACGGTACACCCGGCCCGCCGGTCGAGAGGGGATCGTCAGCGTCGCCACGTCACCTCCCCCGTGCCAGTGCCAGCGCCCCGCGTGCGGTCCCGCGCAGTTCGTCCCCGACCCGGGGCGCGACCTGCCGCACGGCAGCGATCAGGCCGCCCTCCACCGCGTCTCGCAGTCCGCGCAACTCGTCGATCAGCTCGTCGAGCACCTGGGCGGGCATGACCGGTTCCGCGCGGCCGGTGCCGTTGTAGATCGGCGGATTCCAGCCGGGCATGATCGCCCCACCGGAGTCCATGACCAGCGGCCGGGACGCCGGCGCGACGGCGGCCGAGGCCGCGCTGGTCGTGCCGGGCCGCCACCCGGTCGGCCACGACATGATCTGCTGCCGGAACGCGCTGACCGCCGCCTGGCCGCCCATCCGGTCGACCTCGGCCGCGGTGAACACGTGCTCGCCGCGGGCCAGCATGTACGCCCGCGAGTCGACGCCCTTCGGGCCCGGGGCGTCCTCGACCGGACCGCCGGCGGCGTAGCCCCTGAGGCTCGTCCCGCCCGGCAGTTTCAGGTCGCCGTTGGTCTTGTAGTAGACGCCCACGACGATGTCCTTGATCCGGCCCTGCGCCTGCTGAACGCGACGGATCGCGTCCATGGCCTGCTCGGTGCGGATCTTGACCGTCCGGTCGACGTTGGGGATCGCGAACAGCTGGCCGGCGAGCCGCTTCGCCTCCGCCGACCCCATGCCCATCGCGGTCGCCGCCCGGATGAACGCCGCCCGGCCCGCCTCGGTCACGGCTGCGGCCTTGGCCTCGTCCCCGGTCAGCACCCGGGTGGCTTCGGCCTTGCGCTGCGTGGTGCGGACCAGGTCGTCGAGGGCGGCCTGGTTCGCGCGGCCCTTCGCCGTGTGGGTGTCCAGCGTCGCGCCGTTCTGCTTCACCGACGCAGCCGCCGCGTCGATCGCCGCCTGGTACTCCCGGTTCGCCGCCCTGGCGTCGAGCGTCCGGTTGGTGCTCTCGGCAAGCAGCTCCTTGAGCGTGCGCACCTGCGACGTCAGCCCGGCCGCCGACGTCGACGTGTTGGTGAACCCGCTGAGCAGATTCTGCAGCTCCGTCGACAGGCCACTGCTGGATCCCTTCGCCGCCTCCTGCTGGGCGGTCAGCTGGGCCATCTGGTCCAGGTTGCCGGTGAGGACCAGCCCGAACTTGGCCAGCCACCCGTACGCCTGGGTCAGCATCTCGATCGTGCCGAACACCGACCGGGTGCCGTACTCGAAGACGGTCCACACCATCGCGAGGGCGTTGGCCGCCTCGGGGGCGTGCTCGGACAGGCCGGTGAAGATGTCCCCCACCAGCACACCGGTGCGCTCGGCGATGTTGCCGATGGTGAGCAGCACCGGACCGGACCGCTCCACCGCGGTGGCGAAGCCCTCGACCCCGGAGCGGGCGCCGGAGAGGAAGTCCTGCGTCAGCGGGTCGACGTACACCGACACGCGGGAGAACGCCCGCTCGAGGTCGGCGCCGATGCCGGGGATCTCGGAGCGGACGTCACCGAGGGCGTCAACGACGGCCGGCACGAACGACACCCCCGCCCGCTGCATCGTCTCCGTGAAGTCATCCCCCAGCAGCTCCGCCGCCGCACGCACCGCCGGATGCTTACTGGCGATAGCCACACCACCGACGATCCCGCCGGCGCCCGCCGCACCGACCACAGCCGCCGACACGGTCGCCGCCAGCGTCGGCGCCGCCAACGCCGCAACCGACGCCACCGCCGCGGCGATCTCCGGGTTCGCCGGCAACTTCGCCAGCAACTGGCCACCGAGCCGCTGCCCGAACCGAGTAGCGAACCCGTCCGCGCTCTCCACCGCCGCATCACCGAACTGCGACGTCAACCGGGCCAGGCTGGCCCGCGCCGAATCCACATCGACCTTCACCCGCACGGTGGCAGCCTCACCGGACAGCTGCCGCAGCTGCTGGTCCACGCGCGCTATCTGCGCCAACGCCGTACTCGGGTCCGCGTCGATGTCAACCGGGTCGATGCCGAGGCTGACGAGCTGGCGGCGCAGCTGCTCGATCTGCCGCTGCGCCGGCGACACTTCCGCCTTGACCTCGACCGGCTCGTCGTCGACGGTGCCCAACTGCCGGCGGAACTTCTCCAGCTGGCTGGTGGCCCGCTCGGTGCGCACCCGCATCTCGACGCTCTCGGCGTCGCGGGACATCTCCCGCAGCCGATCCCGGGTCGTCTCGATCGCGGCGAGCGCCGCCTTGGGGCTGGCCTTCACGTCGATCGGGTCGATGCTCAGCGCCTTGAGCGCGTTGTTGAGCTGCGCGCCGAACCCGCGGGCCGCCCGGGTGGCCTTGACCTTGACGTCCCCGTCGAGCTTCGAGTCATCTGCGCGCAGCTCGATGTAGGCGTCGGACAGCTTCTTGCCCCTGGCCACCGCTCAGCCCACCTTCGGCCGTGGACCACTCGGCCCGACCGGCCGCGGCGACCCGCCCGGCCTCGGCTGACCTGGATACCTCACCGCAACCTCCTGCCTGACCTGCGGCTTGCGGGAGCGCCGGCGGCCCGTCCATCCATGCGCCGGCGGCCCCGCGAAAAAAAATCCTGACCCCGGCGGTCAGGGGCGTCTTCAATGTCCGAATTTTTTGGGGCGGTCATGTGATGGCACCGCCTTTGAGCAGCGTGGTGATGTAGGCGAGGTCGTCGACGATGGCCGTGAGGGTCGGCGCGTCGACGGCGCCTCGGGTGACGGCCGTCGAGGTGCGGTCGAGGACCGGGGCCAGGAGGGCGTCGAGGTCGGGTCGCTGCTTGTCGTCGAGGATGGCGCGCATCTCCTCGAGGAACGCGGTCGCGCGGTCGGTGAATAGGCGCACGAAGAGCTGCTGCTGTTCGGCTGGCGGCAGGGCGGGTGTCGCCGCGGTGCTGCTCGTGCTGCCCTGGTCGGTGGGGGTGGTGGCGTTGCCGGGGGCCGGGGCCTCGGTGTGGCCCGGGCCCCCGGCGGCAGGGCCGGTGGTGTCTCGGCGCGCAGCTCGGATCGTTGTCGCGGAGGGGGTGCGGCTCCCCGGCTTCGCTCCCGCGTGCTGCCCTGTCCGCGTGGTCGGTCGGGGCTCGGGTGACGTTGACGCGCCGTGCACAGGTCAGCCCTGCTGGGTGCGGTTGCTGATGCGGGCGCGGTGTGCGGCCCACCATTGTTCGGTGGCTTGGCGGCGCTGCTCGGGGGTGCCGAAGGTGGTGTCGGGCTGGTAGTTGCCGCTGTTGCTGAGGTCGACGTTGTTGGTGGTGGCCCAGTGGTGGGCGAGGTCGGCGGGCACGCTCATGTCGGTGGCGAGGACGCGGGCGGCGTCGATGTCGCTCATGCCGTTGTAGCGCTGGGCGATGGCGTAGGCCTCGGCGGTGGTGGGTGCGGCGGCGATGGCGGGTCGGACGGGGGCGGGTGAGCGCAGCAGCACCTTGGGGTCGATGCCGGAGGCGGTGAAGGCGGGCAGCTCGCCAGCGGCGGTGGCGTACGGGCCGGCGGCGGGGCTACTGCGCCGGCTGGCGCGCAGGCGCTGGGCATAGGCGGCGGTGACGTCGCTGGCGTCGAGGGCGGCCTGGCCCGGTCGCGGCTGCAGGGCCCGCAGGTCGATGCCCATCCCGTCGGCCATCCTGCGGACGGCGGGGTCGACGTCGAGGCTGGCGTTGGCGGCCTTGATGGCGGCGAAGTCGATGGTCACTGGCTGGCCTTTCGCTGGCGGCGGATGGCCTCGGCGGCGACCAGGTCGCGGTCGAACACCCACGACCCGGCCACCTTGCGGCCGTCGAGCCGGTGGCTGATGTTGCGGATCTGGCGGGGCGTGACTCCGAGCATCCGGGCCGCCTCCTTCGTGTCCGCCGGTTCGGTTGTCAGGACCGAACCTGGCACACCCGGCTCACGGGGAACTTCCGCGCTTCCGCCCGGGGAAGAGGGCTGCTGCATTTCGGCCTCCAGCGCGGCGATCAGGGTGACGATGCGTGGCGGTGGGCGGAGCCCGGCCCGGTCGGAGGCGGCGACGGCGGCTTGCAGGGACCGCAGGACGTCGAGGCACGCCTGCCGGGAGGCGAGCAGCAGACGGCAGCCGCCGAGCCGCACCGCGTAGGCGTCGAGGACGTCGGGCGCCTGGCCGTCGCTCACCACCCGGTCCCCCACGGCCGTCCCGGCTTCGTCGTCGGTGGCGGCTTGGCTCGCCAGTCACGGATCGCCTTGACGGTGCGCGCCTGGTCCTCGGTGCAGCGGGCGACGGCGACGGTCTGCTGGACGGAGTAGCCGTAGGCGAGAGCGTCGCTGATGCGGTCGAACAGCGGGCCGAGCTGATCGAGGGGAAGGTGCTGCTGCGGTGCGACGGTGTCGATGGCGCCAGCGCGGAACGGCAGACCGGGGCGGTGCGGATTGCCGGGCCGGCCGAGTTCGTCAACGTCGACCAGCTGGTCGCAGCGGCTGCAGTAGACGTAGCGGCCGGTGTCGTCGACGAACACCACGTCGCCCCACAGGAGCACGGAGCGGATGTTCCGCATGCGCAGCTGTCCGTCGAGGCGGATGGGTGCTCTGCGGTGCTCGGTGTAGTAGTTCGCTGGCGGCGGCCACGGTTCGGTCATCGTGGCACCTGGGTGGCGAGTTGCGCGGCGTGCAGTCCGGCGCGGCGCAGCGCGGTGACGCCGGCGAGGCGGGCGATGTCGCCGAGGGTGTCGACGAGCAGGGCCAGCAGGGGCAGCGCTTCGTCGGGCAGCTCGTCGACGAGCGCGGTGATGACGGCCTGGTCGTGGCGGCCGATGGCCAGTTCGGTGGCCACGCCGACCGCTGCGGCTTGCAGCGTGCCGGCGGTGGCTGCGCGGGTCTCCGGGCGGCTGTCGTGGTTCATGATGCTGTCCTGTCGGTGCGGCGCCGGTCGTGCAGCTGCCGGGCTTGGTGGGCGAGTTGCCCGAGCGTGAGCGATACGGCGGCGGGGAGGTTCACCGCGGAGCAGGCGCGGGTGAGGGCACCGGCGACGGTGGCCAGTTCCCCGTCGCGCAGGCCGGTGACGTCAACGGTGAGGGTCTGGTCGTGCTGCTCCTGGTCGGGCATGGTGTCTCCTGCTCTGGCGTGGGCGAGCCGGGCCCGGTGTCGGTGGGCGAGCCCGATGTTGCGGGCGGCCTGGTGGTGCTCGCGGAGTTGTCGGCGTTCGGCGCGGCAGCGGAGCGTTTCGGCGACGGCTGCGCGGAGCCGTGCGTCCCAGTCGATCGCGAGGGGCGAGGTCGGATCGGTTTCAAGGTGTGCCCCTTCGCCCTCGCCTATAGCGAGGGGGCGAGGGGGCGAGGTGTGGGAGCTGTGCCCGGGGCGAGGTGGGGCGAGGTTGGGGCGAGGGGGCGAGGTGTCAGTCATCGGCGCTGCATCGAGGCGGGCCGGCCAGTCGGCGGCTTCACGCTCTCCATCTGTCCATCCATCCGCGAGTTCGTCCGGCACCCCCCCTCCTAAAGGAGGGGGTGCCGGACGGACGATTACGTTCGGATAGTTCGTCCGGACGTCTGCACGCCGTGACCTCCTGTTTTCCGGCGGCGACGCCTGTTCGTCCGGGAGTTCGTCCGGAGAGTTCGTCCGGCGGTCGTCCGGACGTTCGGCTACGGCGCGCATGTCAGGCCACCTCGTAGAGTGACGCGCGGCCCTTGCCGCCCACCTTGCGCAGCAGCTTGTCCCGCTCCATCTGCGTCATGTGCTCGTACGCCGTCGTCCGGGACACGCCGAGCCGCTCGATCAGCGCGTCGCGCAGCATGGTCTTGGTGAACGGCTCTCCGAACACCGCACGGGCAACCTGCTCGGCGGAGACGACCATGTCCGCGGTCCGCTCGACCGACGAGACGCCCTCGATGATCACCGAGCCGTGCGCCGGCTTGCGGCGCAGCCACGTCTTCTCCCCGGCCACGCCCTCCTTGACCTTCTTGCGCTCCAGCTCCAGCAGCGGGTTCGCCGACGTGCCGGCCAGGATCAGCACCTCGTCGACGTTGGCCTCCAGCTGGCTGCCGCCGCGGGCCCGGGACGCGTCGCCCCACCCCGGGTGGTGCACCAGCACCACCGTGCCGTCGATCGCCGCCGCCAGGTCGGCCATGCGCCGGGTCACCGTGGCGGCGTCCTTCGTCTCGTCGACGTCCGGCGCGAGGCTGGAGAACGTGTCGAGCACGATCAGCCCGGCGCCCAGGTCGACGGCCTCGGCGCGCATCTCGACCCACGTGTCGACCTCGCGAAGGCTCGCGGGCCGCACGGAGAACACGACGTCGTCGTCCGTGACCTCGGTGCCCCACGCCGTTTCCCACGCGCTGATGCGCGCGTTGAGGCCGTTCGCGCCCTCACCGACGACGTACAGCGCCCGGGTGCGGTGGACCTCTCGGCCGAGCCACGGGCGGCCGGTGCCGACCGAGCACGCCCAGGCGAGGCTGACGAACGTCTTCCCGGCGTTGCTGGGCCCGACCAGCAGCACGGTGCTGCGCCGCGACATGACACCGTCGATCAGGGACTCCACGGGCGGGAGGCTGCGCAGCTGCGACCGGCGCAGCAGGGTGGCGGTGAACCGGCGGGCCGGCTTGTCGTCCGGAGCGTCCGGCGGTCCGGACGATGCCGGACGTTCGGTGGTGACGCCTTCCGGCCAGCCCTCTTCGCGGCGGCCGGGCAGGTCGCCGACGGGCACGGTGCCGGGCTGCGCGACGGTGACGTCTGCCCAGGCGTCGAGGTCGGTCACGCGGCCATCCGTCCGGGGTGCACGGCGCCGGCGGCGTCCCGCTCGGCGGCGGGCAGGGTCATGCCGGTGCACGAACGCCACCAGTCGCACGGGCCGGAGTGCGCGCCGCCGCATGGCGCGACGTCGGGTGCCGGCGCCGGCGTGGTCAGGGCCAGCACGTCGGCCGGGGTGAGTCGATAGCCCATGGCGTCGAGGTAGTCGTCGAGGCGGTAGGCGTCGCGTCGCCGGCGGATGACCGGGTCACCGCCGCGGAGCAGGGGCGTTACGTCGCTGCACTGCGGTACGCTCTGCTCGACTGCTTCGCCGGCCGTCGCCTCGCCCGCTTCCCAGCTGCCCCGCTGGGGGCGGGCGTTCTCGTCAGGCTGCATCCTGCGCACCGGCCTTGCGGGCGGCCTTCGCCCGACGGGTCTGCGCCGACTTCAGCGCCAGCCGGGCGAAGTAGGCCTTGCGCGCGGATTCGGCACGGCGGGCGCGCTCAGCGGGCGAGAGCTTGCCTTCGGGGTCGACCTGCTTCTCGAAGCGATCGTTGAACGCCCGGCGCGCGGGAGCGGTGGCGGCGGCACGGTCCTCGGTCTGCGCCCATCTGAGGTGAGCGGCGAGGGACGCGATCGTGACGCGGTCGGACGGGTGGCTGGATGCCATTCGGGGCTACCTTTCGGTCCGCCCACCCCGAGTACACGAACGGGTGCGCAGTAACGCTGCGTAGCCCTCGCGCCAAGAGAGCCGGGCTCACCCGGCTACGGGTGAGGCTCAACACCTGGCAAGAAGCGCTGTGCGTGGTTACTTTGTGCATGAGCGCAGTGCGGCTGGCAGGCCACCTGCGTTCGTTCCCGTCCGAGGATTAGCCCCTCGGGGCGGGGATAACAACCTGTGTTGATCAAGCGGTGCGCCACCGACGATAGTGGCGCACCGCTTGATTTGGTAGCGCCCGGACTTGGGCATCCAACCTGGTCAGGGCACTTCCGTCGGACCTCGACTGCACAGCAATGCATAGGTGACGGGCCGGTCCAGTGTGGTGCAGTGACCCTGCTCATGTGCCCGAGCAATATCCGCAGGTCACGGGTCTACGTGAGGTCAGATTCACGCTACGCAATGTGCGGCGGTTGTGAGCTTGGCCACTCGACGCCAGTTCCGGACATTACTGTCCGTTGCCCCCGTGCCCAGCGGCACAGCGGACCCCTCGAACGCCCACATCAGAGCCGGTCACCGAGCCCCATCCGACGATGCGCGCCGCGCGCCCGCTCGACCGCCGTCGACCGGGCGTAGACCGAGAGCATCGCGTCGGAGCGCCACCCGGCGAGCTGCATCAGGTCCCGTTCCTGGCCGCCCTCGGCGAGCCAGCGGTGCGCGAACGTGTGCCGGAAGGCGTGCGGGTGCAGGTCCGGCACGCCGGCGGCCTGGCCGAGCACTTCCAGCCGCCACCGCACCCCGTCGGCCGACATCGCGCCCCGCTCGCCGAGCAGCAGCCGCGGGGTCCGTGCGGCGTGCGGATGCGCCGACCGCGCCCGCAGGTACCTGTCGATTGCCTGTCCGGTCCGGGCGCCGAACGGCACCACTCGGGGCCGGTTGCCCTTGCCGACGACGTAGACCAGCTCCTGGTCGAGGTCGACGTGCTCCGGGTGCTCCAAGCCGACGAGCTCGGAGACGCGCAGCCCGCAGTCGGCGAGCAGCCGAATCAACACCTCATCGCGGCGGCCGTCGAAGATGCGCCGGTCGTGCTGCCCGGCCTTGCCGCGCGGGACCTGGCAGAGCTTGATCAGCCGGGCCAGCTCGTCGTCGGTGAGCACTCGGACAGGCTTCTCCGACTTGGCGGGCATCTCCACGCCCTCGGTGGGCGCCTTCTCCAGCTCCCCCTCGACGACCAGCCAGCGGCAGAAGCGGCGCAGCCCGCGCAGCCGGGTAGCCACCGTGGACGGCTCGTTGCCGCGCTCGATCAGGTCCGCCAGCCAAGCGGAGATTGAGTGCCGGTTGAGCTGGTCGAGGGTGGTGGGCCGACCCTGCGCGGTGAGCCAGGCGCAGAAGAACTGGATGCTCTGCCCGTAGAGCCTCAGAGTGCCGTCGGCCTTGCCGGCGGCGCGTAGGGATCGCCGGAACGACGCGGCGAGGTCGGAAAGCTGGGGCGACATGTCGGGTAGATTATCGGGTGAGTCAGCGTTATGCTACCCCCGTCCACGTTCGACGGATCAACGTTTTAGCTGGTGGGGCGCTTCGCGCGGCTCGGCTGAACCCGTTTCGGCTCGCCGGGCATCTTGGGGTATTCCGGAGGGTAGGGCAGGTCGCCGAGGCCGTCGGCGGCGTCCCGCTCGGCCCACTCCAGCAGCGGGGTGATGTCCCACGGCGCGTCGTCGATGCCGGCGTGCGGGTCGCCCCGCTCGGCGAACCGGGCCGGCACGGTGCCCAGGTGGAAGTCGTCCGGGTCGACCTCGGGCAGCTCGTCCCACTCGACCGGGGTGGAGACGGTGGCGCGGGCGTTGGCCCGCAGCGAGTACGCGCAGGCGATGGTGCGGTCGCGGGCGGTCTGGTTGAAGTCGACGAAGACGCGCCGGCCCCGCTCCTCCTTCCACCAGGCGGTGGTGAGCAGCTCGGGTCGGCGTCGTTCCAGCTCGCGGGCCAGCGCGATGGTGGCCCGGCGCACCTCCACGAACGTCCAGCGCGGCTGGATGCGCAGGTAGACGTGCACGCCCCGACCACCGGAGGTCTTCGGCCAGCCGGGCACCCCCAGCTCGTCGAGCAGCCCGCGCAGCTCCCCGGCGGCGGTCACCGCGTCGGCGAAGTCGGTGCCGGGTTGCGGGTCGAGGTCGACGCGCAGCTCGTCCGGCCGGTCGGTGTCGGCGGCGCGCACCGGCCACGGGTGGAACACGACCGTGCCCATCTGCGCCGCCCAGGCGACGTGCGCGAGGTCGGCCGGGCAGAGCTCGTCGGCCTTGCGGCCACTGGGGAAGCTGATCTCCGCGGTGCGGATCCACGGGGGTACGCCGCGCGTCGGCACCCGCTTCTGGAAGAACATCTCCCCCTCGACGCCCTCGGGGAAGCGTTGCAGGGTGGTGGGCCGGTCCCGCAGGGCCCGGGTGATCCCGTCGCCGACCGCCAGGTAGTAGTGGAAGACGTCCGCCTTGGTGAAGCCGCGCTGCGGGAAGATCACCCGGTCGGGGCTGCTGAGCCGCACGGCCCGCCCGGCGACCTCGATCTCCTCGACGGCGCTTCTGCTGCCCGCCATCAGGCGACCCTATGCGATGGCACCGACGGCCGACGTACCGTTGACGGGTGAGTCTTTCCGACAACGAACTGCCCCGCACCGAGGACGAGTGGCGCGTCCGCCTGAGCCCGGAGGAGTTCCGGGTGCTCCGGGAGGCCGGCACCGAGGCGCCCTGGACCGGCGAGTACGTCGACACCAAGACCCCCGGCGTCTACCACTGCCGGGCCTGCGGGCTGGAGCTGTTCCGCAGCCAGGACAAGTTCGACTCGCACTGCGGCTGGCCGAGCTTCGACGACGCCATCCCGGGTGCGGTCAAGGAGATCCCCGACAACACGCTCGGCATGCGGCGCACGGAGATCCGCTGCGCCCGGTGCGACAGTCACCTGGGGCACGTCTTCGAGGGTGAGGGCTTCACCCCGAAGGACACCCGGCACTGCGTCAACTCGATCTCGGTGCGGTTGGAGCCGACCGGCGGCTGACCGCGCTCAGAGCCGCAGCAGGCCGCCGGCCTCGTCCACCTGGTCGGCGGCCTCGTCGTCGAGCCAGACGCCACCGGTGGCGAGGTAGCGGAAGCGGTACTCCCCCGGGCCGAGCCGCACGGTCACGGTCCGGGTGCCGTCGCGGCGCGGCACCAGCTCGTGCCGGCCCGGCTCCCACCCGTTGAAGCAGCCGACCACGCTGACGGTGCCGGCCGGGGCGTCCCGCGGGAGGGAGAAGGTCACCCGGGTCTGGTTGCCGAAGAGCTTGTTGCGCTTGATCACGGATCCTCCGGATTTGCAGCGGTCACCACAGTCAACGCACGACACGCCGGGAGCGACTCGCCGTCGGGCCGGACCAGGTTCGCCCGTTCCGGTTGCCCTGGTGTGTCGAGCACGCGACCCTGGGGTGACAGGTCCGTTTTCGGGGGGTTTCGCATGGCTACCTGTGAAGTTTGCGGCAACGACTACTGGATGGCGTTCGAGGTGCGCACGGTCGACGGGTCCCGGCACACGTTCGACTGCTTCGAGTGCGCGGTGCACAAGATGGCGCCGGTGTGCGAGCACTGCCAGATCAAGATCGTCGGGCACGGCGTCGAGGTCTCCGGCCGCTTCTTCTGCTGCGCCCACTGCGCGCGGGCGGTCGAGGGCGACCAGGGCGCCGAGATCCGCGACGCGGTCGGCGCCCGCCCCGCCTAGACGAACCGTAAGTGAGCAGTAAGGGTTGCCGCCGGTCGGGCCTGGTTAGCATCCGGCCATGCCCGCCACCGGATCGTCGCTGCTGCCACTGACACTGACACTGACCGCCGTGCTCGCCCTCGCCGGCTGCGCCGGGGCCGACCGCCCGGCCGCCGAGTCGGCCCCGGGCACCCCGACGTCGGCGCCCACGACACCCGCCGGGACGACCGCCGCGCCCACCGGCTCCGCCGCCGCGCCGGTCCCCGCCGTGCTGGACTTCACGGTACGCACGATCGACGGGAAGCCCTTCGCCGGCAGCGCCCTGGCCGGGAAGCCGGCCGTGCTGTGGTTCTGGGCGGCCTGGTGCGGCCGCTGCCGGGGCGTCGCCGGGGACGTGGCCGCGCTGCGCCGGGACCACGCCGACCGGGTCAACCTCATCGGGGTGGCCGGGCTGGGCAGCGGCGACGAGGCGATGCGGCGGTTCGCCGGCGACACCGGCATCGCGGAGTTCCCCAACCTGGCCGACGACGAGGGCGAGGTGTGGCGCCGGTTCGGCGTCCGCAGCCAGGAGTGGTACGTGCTGCTGGACTCCGCCGGCCGGGTGACGCACTCCGGCGCCCTGTCCCAGGCGGAGCTGCGCCGTCGCGTCGCCGGGCTGACCTGACATGCCCGACGCCCCGTACGGCCTGGCCCTGGCCGCCGGCCTGCTCGCCGCGGTGAACCCGTGCGGCTTCGCGCTGCTGCCCGCGTACCTGTCGGTGCTGGTGTCGGGCGAGGGCCCGGCGGCCGCCCGGGGGCCGCTCGCGCCGGTGGGCCGGGCGCTGGCCCTGACCGCCGCGATGACCGTCGGCTTCGTCGCGGTCTTCGGCACGTTCGGCCTGCTCGCCGGCCCGGCCGCGGACGCGGTGGCGCGTCGCCTGCCCTGGGTGTCGGTGCTGATCGGGGTGGCGCTGGTGGCGGCCGGCGTCTGGCTGGTCACGGGCCGGCAACTGCCGGCGTTCACCCCGCGCCCGGCGGCCGGTCCCGCGGTACGGGCCCGGTTCGGCTCGATGGCCCTCTTCGGCGCGGCGTACGCGGTCGCGTCGCTCGGGTGCACGATCGGCCCGTTCCTGGCCGTGGTGGTCGCCGGCTTCCGGGCCGGCAGTCCGCTCGCCGGCATGGGCCTCTTCGTGGCGTACGCCCTGGGCATGGGGTTGGCGGTCGGCGCCGCCGCGCTCGCCGTGGCGCTGGCCCGGGAGTCGCTGGTCCGGCGCACCCGCCGCGCGGCGCCGCTGCTCGGCCGGCTCGCCGGCGTGCTGCTCGTGCTCACCGGCGGCTACGTGGCCTGGTACGGCTGGTACGAGGTGCGCCTGTTCGCCGGCGGCGGCGCGGACGACCCGGTGATCGCCGTGGCCGGCCGGGTGCAGGGTTGGGTGAGCGACGGGTTGGCCCGCCTCGGACCGTGGGGGGTGGCCGCCGTGGTCGCCGCCCTGGTGGCGGTGGGCGTGGTCGGCGCGCTGGCCCGCCGCGTCGGCGCCGCGCGCTCCGCCGGGGTCGCCGCGCCGGCGCGGCCCGACGTCGAGTCCACCGCCGAGGTGGACGCGTCCTAACATCGCGGGATGCCGCCGTCCGTCGACTCACACGTCGCGGCGTTCACCGAACTGGACGCCCGCACCTTCCACGACCTGCTCCGGCTGCGCATCGACGTGTTCGTGGTCGAGCAGTCCTGCCCGTACCCGGAACTCGACGGCCGGGACGTCGAGCCCGGCACCCGCCACCTCTGGCTGACCCGCGACGGCGCCGTGCTGGCGTACCTGCGGATCCTGGCCGACCCCGACGGCGTGGCCCGGATCGGGCGGGTGGTGGTGGCGCCGGCCGCCCGCGGCGCGGGCCTGGCCGGCGCGCTGATGACCGAGGCGCTGGCCGAGGTGGGCGAGCGGCCGTGCGTGCTGGAGGCGCAGACGCACCTGGTGGCGCTCTACGCCGGGCACGGCTTCGCGGTCGACGGCCCCGGCTACGTGGAGGACGGCATCCCGCACACCCCGATGCGCCGGAATCCCAACTAATTGACGCCTGTCGCTTTCTGTGGCAGCGTGCGGACGGAGCCGCCACGCGGGAGAGGGCAACTCCCGACAGTCCGGGCGTCGTGCACCGACATCCCCACCCCGGAGGCTTCACATGTCCACTCCGTACCGCCGTCGCGTCCCGCTCGCGGCGGCGATCCTCGGCGTCTGCGCGGTCGTCGCGGCGCTGCTCACCACCGCGTTCTCCGGCCCGGCCTCGGCGCACGGGTCGGTGGTCGACCCGGCGTCGCGCAACTACGGCTGCTGGCAGCGCTGGGGCGGCGACTTCCAGAACCCGGCGATGGCCACCCAGGACCCGATGTGCTGGCAGGCCTGGCAGGCCGACCCGAGCGCCATGTGGAACTGGAACGGCCTGTTCCGCGAGGGCGTCGCCGGCAACCACCAGGGCGCCATCCCGGACGGCCAGCTGTGCAGCGGCGGGCGCACCTCCGCCGGCCGCTACAACGCGCTCGACACGGTCGGCGCCTGGAAGACCACGTCCATCTCCAACAACTTCCGGATCAAGCTGTTCGACCAGGCCAGCCACGGCGCCGACTACATCCGGGTGTACGTGACCAAGCAGGGCTTCAACGCGTTGACCACGCCGCTGCGCTGGAGCGACCTGGAGCAGGTCGGCCAGATCGGCAACACCCCGGCCAGCCAGTGGACGCCCGAGACCTCGGGCGTGTCCATCCAGGTGCCGGCGAACGCGCCGGGCCGCACCGGCCGGCACATCGTCTACACCATCTGGCAGGCCAGCCACCTGGACCAGTCCTACTACCTGTGCAGTGACGTGGACTTCGGCGGGGCCGGCCCGTCGCCGACCGCATCGCCCACCGCATCGCCGACCACCACGCCGACCGCGTCGCCCACCGCATCGCCCACCACCTCGCCGACGGGCGGCCCGACCACGCCGCCGAGCACGCCGAACCCGGCCGGGGGCTGCACCGCGACCTACCAGATCACCGGTCAGTGGGGCGGCGGCTTCCAGGCCGAGGTGAAGGTGACCAACGGCAGCGGGTCGCCGATCCGCGGCTGGTCGGTGAGCTGGAACTACCAGAACGGGCAGCAGGTCAGCTCGGCGTGGAACGCCACGGTGACCACGAGCGGGACCCTGGTCACGGCCCGCAACGTGTCCTACAACGGTGCGCTGGCGCCGGGGGCGAGCACCTCGTTCGGCTTCACCGGCACCACGACCGGCACCAACCCGGTGCCGGGCATCCTCTCCTGCACCACGGCCGCCTGACCACCCCGGAGCAAGGAGGGGCCCCCTCTTAACACGTCGGTGTTAAGAGGGGGCCCCTCCTCTACCGGAGGCGTTAAAAGGGGGCCCTTCCTTTCACACCAGGCAGGTGACGATGTCGGCGACCGGGCGGCGCCGGCCGGTGTAGAAGGGAATCTCCTCCCGCACGTGCCGGCGGGCCCCCGAGGCCCGCAGGTCGCGCATCAGGTCCACGATCCGGTGCAGCTCGTCGGCCTCGAACGCGAGCATCCACTCGTAGTCGCCGAGCGCGAACGACGCGACCGTGTTGGCCCGCACGTCCGGGTAGCCCCGGGCCATCTTGCCGTGCTCGGCCAGCAGCTCACGCCGCTCGGCGTCGGGCAGCAGGTACCACTCGTAGGAGCGGACGAACGGGTAGACGCAGAGGTAGGCGCGGGGCTCCTCGTCGGCCAGGAACGCCGGGATGTGGCTCTTGTTGAACTCGGCGGGCCGGTGCAGCGCCATCTGCGACCAGACCGGGGTGAGCGCCCGCCCCAGCGTGGTGCGGCGGAACCGCAGGTACGCGTCCTGGAGCGCGTCGCTGGACGACGAGTGCCACCAGATCATCAGGTCCGCGTCGGCGCGCAGGCCGGCCACGTCGTAGGTGCCCCGGATCGTCACGTCCTTGCCGGCCAGCTCCGCGAAGAGCGACTCGACCTCGTCGACGACGTTCTCCCGCAACGAGGGCAGCGGGCTGGTGGCCCGGTACACCGACCACATGGTGTAGCGGATGGTCTCGTTGAGCTCCCGCAGCCGCGCCGCGTTGGTCTGCTCGGTCATGCTGCCGATCCTCCCAGTGCCGTGATGATCTCTTCGGCCGCCGTCTCGCCGGAGCGGACGCAGACCGGGATGCCGACGCCGTCGTAACCGGCGCCGGCCACTGCCAACGTCGGGTGGGCGCCGCGCAGCGCCGTCCGGACCGCCGCCACCCGGTCGGCGTGCCCGGGGGTGTACTGCGGCAGCGCCCCGCCCCACCGCTGCACGTGCCGGGCCACCGGGGTGGGCAGCGGCGAGCCCAGCACCGCCGACAGCTCCCGGTGCACGGTCGCGGCCAGGTCGTCGTCGGTGAGCTGGAGCGACGTCTCGTCGCCGTAGCGGCCCACCGAGGCGCGCACCAGCGCCAGCCCGTCCGGCCGGCGCAGGTGCCCCCACTTGGTGGTGAAGAACGTGGACGCCTTGATCAGCAGGCCCTCGGCGGCCGGCACCAGGAAGCCGGACAGCTCCGGCAGGTCCGGGCCGGGCAGCGCGAGAGTGACCAGGGCGACGCTGGCGTAGTCCAACGCGCCGACGGTGTCCGCCTCCGCCGGCGCGGCGCCGGCGAGCAGCCGGGCGGCCGGTCGGGCCGGCACCGCGAGCAGCACCGCGTCGGCGTCCATCTGTTCGGCGTCGCGGGTCGGCCCGACGGTGAGTTGCCATCCGGTCGGGGTGCGGCGCAGCTCGCGTACCGCCGCGTCCCGGCGGATCGTCGCCCCGCTCGCCCGCGCCGCGGCCTCGACCAGCGTGCTCAGCCCGCCGGCGAGGGTGCCGAAGACGGGAGCGCCGGGGGCGCGTGGCGCGGCGGCCTGCGCCGCGCGTACCGCACCGACGAGCGTGTGCTCGGCGCGGGCCGCGCGGGCCAGCGCCGGCATGGTGGTGACCAGGGAGAGGTCGTCGGCGCGGCCGGCGTAGACGCCGCCGAGCATCGGGTCGACCAGCCGGTCCACCACCGCGTCGCCGAGCCGCTGGCGGACCAGCGCCCCGACCGCGACGTCCTCGTCCGGCGCCAGCAGCGGGCGGCCCGCGTCGCGGTCGGCGTCCGCCGGCCGCGCCACCGCCGCCACCTTCTCCAGATCCCCGGGTACGCCGACGAGCGTGCCGCCCGGCACCGGGCGCAGCCCGCCGTCGACCAGCAGGGCGGCCTGCCCGACGGTCGGGTGCACGATCGAGGCGTCCAGCCCGAGCCGGCCGGCCAGGGTGACCGCCGCCGACTCGCCGCCGGCCGGGTCCCGCATCAGGAACGACTCGGCCCCGAACTCGACCGGACCACCGGCCAGCTCACCGGTGCGCAGCTTGCCGCCGAGCCGACCGGACTGCTCGTAGACGGTGATCTCGGTGCCGGCGGGCGCGCGGTCGCGCAACCGGACGGCGGCGGCCAACCCGGTGATCCCGCCACCGACGATCGCCACCCGCCACGGTCGCGCCACGACTCCTCCTAGCGGGCCGGTCGCGCGGACAGCTCGTGCACCAGCGCGACCACCCGGGTCAGCACGTCGGGGTCGGTCTCCGGCAGGACGCCGTGGCCGAGGTTGAACACGTGGCCGGGGGCGGCCCGGCCCTGCTCGACGATGCGCCGCACCTCGGCCTCCACCACCGGCCACGGGGCGAGCAGCACGGTCGGGTCGAGGTTGCCCTGCACCGCCTTGTCCGACCCGATCCGGCGGGTGGCCACGTCCAGCGGGGTACGCCAGTCCACGCCGACCACGTCGGCGCCGGCCTCGCCCATCGCGCCGAGCAGCTCGCCGGTGCCCACCCCGAAGTGGATCCGGGGCACGCCGGCGTCGGCGAGCCCGCCCAGCACGTACGTCGAGTGCGGCAGCACGAAGCGGCGGTAGTCGGCCTCGGACAGCGCGCCGGCCCAGGAGTCGAAGAGCTGCACCGCGGAGACGCCGGCGTCGATCTGGACCCGCAGGAACGACAGCGTCACCTCGGCCAGCCGGGCGCAGAGCGCGTGCCACAGCTCCGGGTCGCCGTACATCAGCGCCTTGGTCTTCGCGTGGGTCCGCGACGGCCCGCCCTCGACCAGGTAGCTGGCCAGCGTGAACGGCGCCCCGGCGAAGCCGATCAACGGGGTGTCGCCCAGCTCGACGACGAGTTGCCGGACCGCCTCGTCCACGTAGGACACCTCGTCGCGGCCGATCGGGGAGATCCGTTCGACGTCGGCGGCGGTCCGCACCGGCTCGGCCACCACCGGCCCGGTTCCGGGCACGATGTCCAGGTCGATCCCGGCCGCCGCCACCGGCACCACGATGTCGCTGAACAGGATCGCCGCGTCCACCCCGTGCCGGCGGACCGGCTGGAGCGTGATCTCGGTGACCAGTTCGGGCCGGCGGCACGACTCCAGCATCGGCACGCTGGCCCGGATCTCCCGGTACTCCGGCAACGACCGGCCGGCCTGGCGCATGAACCAGACCGGGGTGTGCGGGCCCGGCTCGCGCCGGCAGGCGCGCACGAAGGGCGAGTCGGCCGGCCCGCCGCGGCGGGGTTCTCCGTCTCGGGCGGCAGTGCCCGTGGTGTCGGTGGTCATCGCGGCAATCGTGCCACGCGCCCCGTCCGCGCCCACGCTCACCATCCGCATTTGTGACGTAGAAGGAAGGGCCCCCGCTTAACGCCTGCGGTAGAGGAAGGGCCCCTTCTTAACCGTCGATCACCCGGCGCGCCGTCACGCGCGGCACGGCGGGGGCGGCATAGGCTGCTCGCATGGCCCCCCCGATCGCGCTCCCGGAAACGTTCGCTCGCGCGGTCGCGGGGCTGCGGTCGGCGACACCCCGCCCGGAGATCGTGCTGGAGGAGGTCGGCGCCCCGCAGCGCCTGGCCCCGTACGCGTTCGCGCTCTCCGCCGCGGTGCTGCGCGACGACGACGAGGTGGCCACCGGCCGGCTGATCCTGCTGCACGACCCGGCCGGGCATGAGGCCTGGCAGGGCACGCTGCGGCTGGTCACCTACGTCACCGCCGAGTTGGAGGTCGACCTGGCCAGCGACCCGCTGCTGCCGAGCGTGGGCTGGACCTGGCTGACCGACGCGCTGGACGCGCAGGGCGCCGGCCACCGGGCGATCGGCGGCACGGTCACGCAGACGCTCTCCACCCGGTTCGGCGAGCTGGCCGGGCCGCCCGCCGCCGGCGACATCGAGATCCGCGCCTCCTGGACGCCGCTGCGCGCCGACCTGGCCCCGCACCTGCTCGGCTGGTGCACCCTGCTGGCCTCCACCGCCGGCCTGCCGCCGCCCGGCGTCACGGCGCTGCCCCGCCGCGCCGGCGCCGCCTGACCCGTCGACCGCGGGGTCGACGGCGGTCCCGGAGATCCGGAACGCCGCCCACCTCGTGGTCGACCGGGTGAAGAGCTGTCAGAGGTAGTTCTCGGCCTCGTCGCAGACCTTGTCGAGGCCCTTGTTGGCCGCCTCGAAGCCGGCCTTGTCGCCGCGGGACGCCGCCGTGATCGCGGTGGTCAGCTTGTCCAGGCAGTTGGCGATGACCTTCTTCTGCCGGGCCTGCTCGTCCCGGTCGTTCTTGGTGCCGGTGAGGTCCTGCTCGGTGTCGGCGAGGCGCTCCTGCACCGTCTTCAGCTCACCCTTGAGCTTCTCGATCTCCTGCGAGTTGGCCGCGATCGTGCCGTCGCGCTGGCTGACCTGCCGCTCGGCCTTGTCCAGCTTGCCGTTGGTGGTGACGTAGAGGCCGGTCATCACGCCGCCGAGGACCAGAAGCAGGCCGGCGACGATCCCCAGGATCAGCGCCGTCCGTCCCCGGCCCCCGCCGGCCGGCGCGCCCGCCGGCGGACCGAACCCGGTCGGGGCGTACGGCGGCACGGCGCCGGGCGGCCCGGACATCGGCTGCGGCCCGTACCCGGGTCCGGAGACCGGCGGGGCCGACATCGGCGGGTAGCCCGGGCCGGAGACCGGCGGCGCGGACATCGGCTGCGGCCCGTATCCGGGGCCCGAGACCGGCGGCGCCGACATCGGCTGGCCGGGGGCCGGGACCGGGGCGGCGCCCGGCGCGTACCGGCCCGGCGCGACCTCCGGCGCGTACTGGCCCGGCACGGGCGGCTGGGGTCGGGTCGGGTCGGGCTGGGCCGGCCCGTACGACGGGGGCGTGGCCTGGCCCCCGTACGGGTTGCCGTAGACCGTGCCGCCCGGCGGCGGGGGCGGGTGGTCCCCCGCTCCGATCGGTGGCTGGGACATGTCGTTCCTCCAGATGTGCTGAGCCCCCCGTGGGGCGACCCGGACCGATCGGTCAGCAGAGCTTGAACCGGTCGCAGGCGGTCTTGATCGGCACCGCCAGACCGATGCCCTCGGCGTCGCGGGCCTTGGCCGTGGCGATGCCCACGACCTCCTTGGATCCGTTGATCACCGGACCGCCGGAGTTGCCGGGGTTGATCGGCGCGTCGAATTGGATCACCGGGCCGGAGCCGCCCTCGTCCTTGCGGAACGCGCTCACCACGCCGGTGGTGACGCTGTCCTGCAGACCGAGCGGTGCGCCGACCACGACGATCTGCTGGCCGGACTTGACCGGCGTCCGCGCCGCGACCAGGCCGCTGAACTTCGCGGTGGTCCGCAGCTGCGCCAGGTCCTTCTCCTTGTCCGTGGCGACGATGGTCGCCTCGAACCGCTGGTCGGTGCGCTCCAGGAACACCTTGCGCTCGCCGGCGGTGAAGACGGCCTCCACCACGTGGAAGTTGGTGAGCAGCGTGGTGCCGCCGCCGGCCGGCGCCTTGCCGACCGCGAACGCGGTGCCGGTGAACTGCCCGGCCCGGACCCGGAACACGCTGGGCAGCACCGCGCTCGCCACCGCCTCCGGGTTGAAGGCGGCGCCGGCCTGCTTCTCCAGGCTTCCGGCGCGCTGCTCCAGCCCGTCCAGCCGACGGGCGTCGGCCCCCTGCGCCTCGGCCGTCCGCCGGTCGGCGGCGGCGAGCCGGTCGTCGAGCCGGTGGATCTGGTACGCCTGCACGCCGGTGACCACGGCCAGCACGCCGGCCAGGACCAGCGCCACCACCGGCAGCCGGCCGCGCCGGCCGGACCGGTCCGGATGCGCGCCGGGCGGCACGCCGAACCCGCCGGGCGCCTGACCCGGGTACGCCGCGTACCCCGGCCCCGACGCCGGCTGCCCCGGATACGCCGGCCCGGAGGCGGGCTGGCCCGGATACGCCGGGCCCGAGGTCGGCTGCGCCGGATACGCCGAACCCGACCCCGACTGCCCCGGATACACCGGGCCTGACGTCGGCTGCCCCGGGTAGGAGGCGCCGGCGGTCGGGTGGGGCGAGGCCGGGGTCGGTTGGACCGGCACGACGGACGCCGCCGCGCGGGCCGACGGGTGGGCCGGACCCATCAGGTCGGGCCGGCCGGGATACGTCCCGCCGGCGGGCCGGTGACCGGCGTCGTGTCCGGGCTGGCCCGCCGGGTCCGGGTAGGTGGCGCCGGACGCCGGCCGGTATCCGGCGGCCGCGTCCCGGGCCGGATCGGGACCTGCGGTCGCGGGATGCGGGGCCGGAGGTCCGGGGAACGGGGCCGCCGCGCCGGGCGGGGCCATCCGCGGGGGCAGCGGCCCCGGCCGGTCGGCCGTGCCGTCACCGTCCCACCCCGGCTCGCCGGTTCCGTACCCGCCTGCCATGATCGTCCGTCCTCCCCGTCGGCTCCGCCGACGACCCCCGACCGCCCGTCCGGCGGCCATGCGCCGCTCACGGCCCGATGGACCGTACCGGCGGGAACGGGGTTTGTCTCCCCCGTTGTCCGACCCTCTCACGTGCGCGCAAGGCGGCCCGTTCCGGACACCTGACGGACATCCCGCCGACACGCGCCCGACCGGCTGCGCACACCGGATCGTCCGGCCCACTAGGGTTGTCAGGTGACCGACGAACCACCCCTGCGCCGTCGGGCCGCCGAAAGCCGTACGGGAGAGGTGTCCCCACATCCGTCGTCGGCCGTGCCGGAGCCGGCGGACGCGGGGACCGAGACCGACACGGGCGCAGCCGTCCCGCTGACCGCCCCGCGTGAGGGCACGCCCGCCCCGGTGGCCACCCCGGCCGAGCTCGACGAGGTCGTGGCCCGCTTCGCGGCGGGCACCGGCCCGGTGGCCCTGGACGCCGAGCGCGCCTCCGGATACCGCTACAGCCAGCGGGCCTACCTGGTGCAGTTGCGCCGCGAGGGGGCCGGCACCGCGCTGGTCGACCCGCTGCCGCTGCCCGACCTGTCCGCGCTCGACGCGGCCATCGCCGAGGCCGAGTGGGTGTTGCACGCGGCCAGCCAGGACCTCGCCTGCCTGGCCGAGGTGGGGCTGCGCCCGCGCCGGTTGTTCGACACGGAACTGGCCGCCCGGCTGGCCGGGTTCGAGCGGGTCGGCCTGGCCGCGCTGACCGAACAGCTGCTCGGTTTCAGCCTGGAGAAGCACCACTCCGCCGCGGACTGGTCCAGCCGGCCGCTGCCGGAGTCCTGGTTGACGTACGCGGCGTTGGACGTGGAGCTGCTGGTCGACCTGCGCGACGCGCTCGACGCGGAACTGGACCGACAGGGCAAGTCCGGCTGGGCGGCGGAGGAGTTCGCCGCGCTGGTGCGGGGCGGCGCCCGCCCGGCCCGGGTCCGCGCCGAACCGTGGCGCCGCACGTCGGGCATCCACCGGGTCCGCGGCGCCCGCGCCCAGGCGCGGGTGCGGTCCCTCTGGTACGCCCGGGACCAGATCGCCGCCCGGCGGGACGCCGCCCCGGGCCGGGTGCTCCCCGACTCGGCCATCGTGGCCGCCGCCGAACTGGACCCGAAGGACGAGAAGACGCTGCTGACGCTCCCCGGCTTCGGCGGGCGGTCGGTGCGCCGGCTGGCGCGTACCTGGTTGGCGGCGTTGGACGACGCACGCCAGCTGCCGGACGACGCGTTGCCGGTGAGCCCGGCGGTCGAGGGCCCGCCCCCGCCCCACCGGTGGGCGGAGCGCGACCCGGTCGCGGCGGGCCGGTTGGCCCGCTGCCGGGAGGTGGTGGTCGGCACCGCGTCGGCGCATCGGCTGCCGGCGGAGAACCTGGTCGCGCCCGACTCGATCCGCCGGTTGGCGTGGCAGCCGCCGGAGGAGATCACCGACGCGACCGTGGCGGAGACGCTGCGGACGTTCGGCGCCCGGGAGTGGCAGCTCGGCCTGCTTCTGCCCGCGCTGACCGAGGCGCTGCGCGTCCCGTCGTCCTGACGTTCACCCCCCGTGCGGCCCGGCCGGGTGTGGGACGGGCCACACGGGGGGTGGTGACGCGCTTGGTTACTGGCGAGTAGCATCCGGGGAAATGCCAGTGCCGGTCAGGAGGCTCCAAGTGCCCCGTGAAGTTCGGGATGTCGTCTTCGTCGACGGCGTCCGTACCCCGTTCGGCAAGGCGGGTGGGATGTACACCAACACCCGCGCCGACGACCTGGTGATCCGATGCATCCGTGAGCTGATGCGCCGCAACCCGCAGCTGCCGCCGGAGAAGGTCGAGGAGGTGGCCATCGCCGCCACCACCCAGATCGGCGACCAGGGCCTGACCATCGGCCGCACCGCCGCCCTGCTGTCCGGCCTGCCCAAGACCGTGCCCGGCTTCGCCATCGACCGCATGTGTGCCGGCGCGATGACCGCCGTCACCACGGTGGCCGGCGGCATCGCCATGGGCGCCTACGACGTGGCCATCGCCGGCGGCGTCGAGCACATGGGCCGCCACCCGATGGGCGAGGGCGTCGACCCGAACCCGCGGATCGTCGCGGAGAAGCTGGTCGACCCGTCCGCCCTGGTGATGGGCTCCACCGCGGAGAACCTGCACGACCGGGTCCCGCACATCACCAAGGAGCGCACCGACGCGTTCGCGCTCGCCTCCCAGCAGAAGACCGCCAAGGCGTACGCCAACGGCAAGCTCCAGGGCGACCTGGTGCCGGTGGCCGTGCGCGACGCCGAGGGCGGCTGGGGCCTGGCCACCGTGGACGAGGCGCCCCGGGACACCTCGATGGAGAAGCTGGCCGGCCTGAAGACCCCGTTCCGGCCGCACGGCAAGGTCACCGCGGGCAACGCGGCCGGCCTGAACGACGGCGCCACCGCCGCGCTGCTGGTCGCCGAGGAGACCGCCCGCGAGCTGGGCCTGCCGATCGGCATGCGGCTGGTGTCGTACGGCTTCGTCGGCGTCGAGCCGGAGGTGATGGGCGTCGGCCCGATCCCCTCCACCGAGAAGGCGCTGCGCATCGCCGGCCTGAGCATCGACGACATCGGCCTGTTCGAGCTGAACGAGGCGTTCGCGGTGCAGGTGCTCGCGTTCCTCGACCACTTCGGCATCGCCGACGACGACCCGCGGGTCAACCCGTGGGGCGGCGCGATCGCCATCGGTCACCCGCTCGCGTCCTCCGGCGTCCGGCTGATGACCCAGCTCGCCCGGCAGTTCGCCGAGCACCCCGAGGTCCGCTACGGCCTCACCGCCATGTGCATCGGCATCGGCATGGGCGGCACCGTGATCTGGGAGAACCCGAACTGGGAGGGAGACAAGTGAGCCTCGCCGCACCGAACGAGGTCGTCACCAAGGCGCTGCTGCGCGCGGTGAACGTACCGGGACTGGACCGGCCCGCCGCCCTGATCACCCTGGACAACGGGTTCGACCACACCAAGCCGAACAGCTTCGGCCCGGGCGGCCTGACCAGCCTGGACGAGGCGATCACCGCCGCGCTCGCGGCGGAGCCGTCGTTCATCGCGGTCACCGGCAAGCCGTACATCTTCTGTGTCGGCGCGGACATCACCAGCCTCCCCCAGCTGGCGGACCGCGAGCAGGCGCTGGAGGTCGGCCGGCTCGGCCACCGGGTCTTCGCCCGGCTCAAGGACAGCGCCGTGCCCACCTTCGCGTTCGTCAACGGCGCGGCGATGGGTGGTGGCCTGGAGCTGGCGCTGCACTGCCACTACCGGACGCTGTCCGCGGGCGCGGCGGCGCTGGCGCTGCCCGAGGTCTCGCTCGGCCTGGTGCCCGGCTGGGGCGGCACCCAGCTGCTGCCGAACCTGATCGGCATCCCGGCCGCCACGCAGGTGATCCTGCAGAACCCGCTGATGCAGAACAAGATGCTCAAGCCGAAGCAGGCTGCCGAGATGGGCATCGCGGACGTGCTGCTGGAGCCGGCCGACTTCCTGGAGCGGTCCCTGGAGTGGGCCGCCGGCGTGGTCCGGGGCGAGGTCACCGTCACCCGGCCCGAGGTCGACAAGGACATGTGGGCGGGCGTGCTCTAC
The DNA here is from genome assembly GCF_002573675.1 of Micromonospora sp. WMMA1996. Taxonomy (NCBI): domain Bacteria; kingdom Bacillati; phylum Actinomycetota; class Actinomycetes; order Micromonosporales; family Micromonosporaceae; genus Micromonospora; species Micromonospora sp. WMMA1996. The sequence goes on from NZ_PDHU01000001.1 coordinate 3,848,186, forward strand.
TTCGCCCGGCAGACCCTCGACCAGCGGCTGCACGGCGCGGTCCCGGCCGCGTACAAGGCGCTGGACCTGCTGGAGACCGCGAAGGACGCCGACTTCGCCACCGGCACCGCCGCCGAGGACGAGGCCCTCGCGGACCTGGTCTTCTCCGAGGAACTGCGCAGCGGCCTGTACGCCTTCGACCTGGTGCAGCGGCGGGCCAAGCGCCCGGCCGGCGCGCCGGACAAGGGCCTGGCCCGGCCGGTCACCAAGGTGGGCATCGTCGGCGCCGGCCTGATGGCCAGCCAGCTCGCGCTGCTGTTCGCCCGGCGGCTCCAGGTGCCGGTCGTGCTGACCGACCTGGACCAGTCCCGGGTGGACAAGGGTGTCGGCTACGTGCACGCCCAGATCGAGAAGGCCGTGAGCAAGGGCCGGATGGACAAGGGCACGGCCGCCAAGCTCTACGGCCTGGTCAGCGGCTCGGTCGACAAGTCGGTGTTCGCCGACGCCGACTTCGTCATCGAGGCCGTGTTCGAGGACCTGGGCGTCAAGAAGCAGGTCTGGGCCGAGCTGGAGAAGATCGTCAAGCCGGAGGCGGTGCTCGCCACCAACACCAGCTCGCTGTCGATCACGGAGATGGCCGCCGAGCTGGAGCACCCGGAGCGGGTCGTCGGCTTCCACTTCTTCAACCCGGTCGCGGTGCTGCCGCTGCTGGAGATCGTCCGCGGCGAGCGGACCGACGACGCCACCCTCGCGACCGCGTTCGCGGTCGGCAAGCAGCTGAAGAAGTCCAGCGTGCTGGTCAAGGACGCCCCGGCGTTCGTGGTCAACCGGCTGCTGACCCGCTTCCTCGGCACCGTCTTCGCCGCCGTCGACGCCGGCACCCCGCTGGACGTGGCCAACAGCGCGCTGGACCCGTTGGGTCTGCCGATGCGTCCGCTGGCGCTGCTCCAGCTGGTCGGCCCGGCCGTGGCCTACCACGTGGGCGGCACGCTGCACGCGGCGTTCCCGGACCGGTTCGGTGTCAGCGAGAACCTCAAGCGGATCGCCGACTCGGGCCAGCCGATCGTGGTCGACGACCAGATCAACGACGAGGTGGCGAAGCTGCTGGTGGTCGGCGACCAGCCGCTCACCGCCGAGCAGGTCCGGCAGAACGCGCTCGACGCGCTGGCGCAGGAGATCCGGCTCATGCTCGACGAGGGCGTCGTCGCCGAGGCGCAGGACATCGACCTGTGCATGATCCTCGGCGCCGGCTGGCCGTTCCACCTGGGCGGCGTCACGCCGTACCTGGACCGGACCGGCACCTCCGAGCGGGTGACCGGCAAGCGGTTCCTGCCGCGCGGCGCGGCCAGCCTGCGCTGACCGACCGGGACATCGATCGCGGTGGTCGGTCCGCCCCTCGGGGCGGCTCCGGCCACCGCGATCGGCGTTGCGGGCCCGGTCACGGCTGGGTCCCGGTTTTGTCACACCGGCCTTGGGCGGACAGCGGCACGTCGGTGGTCATGGCTACCATCACGCGTCCAGAATCTTCACAGGAGCTGCCTTCATGTCCCAGCCGCCGTCCAATCCCTACCCCGGCAACTACCCCCCTTCCCCGCAGCAGCCCGGCGGCTACCAGCCGCAGCAGCAGCAGCAGTACGGCGGCGGCTACCCGCCTGCTCCGCAGCAGCAGCCGCAGTACGGCGGTGACTACCCGCAGGTCCCGCAGCAGCCGCAGTACGGCGGCGACCAGCTCGGCGCCCCGGTGCCGCCGAAGAAGAAGTCCGGGGTCGGCAAGATCCTGCTGATCGTCCTCGCCGTCGTCCTGGTGCTCTGCGTCGGCGGTGGCGTCGCCTTCTGGCTCGCCGCGGGTGACGACGTCAAGGACGTCGTCACCGCCACCAAGACCCGGGTCGTCGAGCCGACGACGCTGGGCGGCCGGCCGAAGGTGAGCCAGCCCGAGCTGCAGAGCGCCGCGCTGCAGATGAAGTCCGAGTTCAGCAAGGACGTGCCGAACGCGACCAGCACGGCCGGCGCGTTCTACGGCGACCCGGCCAAGAAGGACCTGGTCATGATCGCCGGCGTCTCCGGCGTCATCGCCGACCCGAAGAAGGAGATGGCGGACGCCATCACGGCGATCACCCCCGAGCTGGGCGCCAAGGAGTTCAAGACGGTCGACGCCGGCCCGCTGGGCGGCGACGCCAAGTGCGGCGACGGCAAGACCGAGGGCATCCCGGTCGGCGTCTGCATCTGGGTCGACAAGGGCAGCCTGGGCATGGTGGTGATCTACTTCAAGTCCGCCGCCGAACTCCAGTCGGAGTTCGTCTCGCTGCGCGGCGAGATCGAGAAGCAGGACTGACACCGCTCGCACACCGGGCCCCCGCCGACGGCGGGGGCCCGGTGCCGTTTCCGGGTCAGGCCGACGCGGCCCGCTCCGCCGGGCTGCGGCAGACGCAGAACTCGTTGCCCTCCGGGTCGGCGAGCACGACCCAGCCGGTGCCGTCCGGTCGCCGGCGGTCGGCGACCACCGTGGCGCCGAGGTCGCGCAGCCGCACGACCTCCTCGTCCCGGGTGCCCTCGGCCGCGTGCAGGTCGAGGTGGAACGCGCCCTTGCCGTGGCGCTCCTCGGCCCGGACGAAGAGCAGGTCGGTGCCGTGCCCGTCGGGCGCCACGAGGACCGCCTCCGGGTCGCCGGGGTGGTCGTCGTCGTGCAGCTCGCGGTCGAGCACGCGGCCCCACCAGCTGGCCAGCGTGTACGGGTCGTCGGATTCGACGGTCATGCAGTGCATCCGTGCGCTCACGGTGCATCCTCCAATGGGGAGTGCGCCCCGCCGGAGTGCGAGGTCAGCGGGGAACGCGGGGCGCGGGACGGTTCGGAACGGACATCACCACACCCCCTTCCACACTCGGCTGACGCCATGATCCTTCCACCCTCCACCGCCCCCTGACAAGGAGGGGCCCCTTGTTAACACCCGGGTGTTAACAAGGGGCCCCTCCTCTACCGGAGGCGTTAACAGGGGGCCCTTCCTTACGGGCCGACGAAGACCGCCTTGGCCCGCCAGTCGACGCCGTCGACCGCCGGACCGCTGCGCACCGTGAACGTCGCGGTCGGCGCGCCGTTCGCCCAGTCGGTGGCCGACAGGTCGCCGGTGTTGCGGTTGACCTTGTAGAGGGTGCTGCCCGAGACGAAGACCGCGCCGGCGTCGGCGAGGCCGCCCGACCCGGCCACCGTGAACCGGTCCGCGCCGACCACGCCGCTGTCCGGGGTGAACCAGCGCCAGAACAGGCCGCTCTGCCCGGCGAGCGTGTAGTAGAGCCGCCCGTCGAGGTGGAACATCCCGGTCACGTTGGGGATCTCCGCGTAGAAGCCGGTGGTCACCCCGACGTATGTCTGCCCGGCCGGGCCGGAGTCGGTCTCCACCGCGTCCCAGTAGGCGTCGTGGTACGGGTCGACCAGCGCCGGCGCGCCGAACGTGGTCCCGTCGAACGTGCGTCGCCAGAGCGCGCCGTTCAGGCCGTAGAAGAGCGTGCCGCCGACCCAGAACGCGCCCTTCACGGCGGACCAGGCGGTGCCGTCCGGGTTCGTCACCGGCGTCGCCGCACCGACGGTGGTGGCGCCGTCGTACGGCCGGGCCTGGACCTCGTCGCCGGTGCCGGCCGGCGGCGCCCCGGTCTTGACGATCTCGACGCCGTCGACCAGCGGGTTCTCCACCACGTGCCGGAACTCCAGGTCCACCGTGCCGTCGCTGACCACGGTGAACTCACGCATGGTGCCGACGTTGTGCCCGACGCTCGCGGACAGGTCCAGGTCGTCGAGGACGGTGGCGCCATCCAGCGCCACGTCGAACACGCGCTTGCCGGCGGTGCCGGTGCCGTCGTACCGGTTGGCCAGGTAGAGCCGTACCTGCACCTCGGTTCCGGCGGGCACCGGGAACTGCCAGGTCATCTCCGGTGCGCCGGCCGGGTCGTACCGCTCGTCGCTGTAGAGCGCGGCCGGGGTACCGGCCGGCACGGTCGCGTCCAGCGTGCCGACCGGCGCGAAGCCGGCGGTGGCGCTGCCACTGTTGTGGTACGGGCTCGGGTTGCCGCCGTCGTCGGCCGCCCAGTCCGGTCCACCGTCGGTGGCGGCGACCGCGGGGCCGCCGGCGTTGATTCGGTAGAGCACGTTCGTCGGCTTCGGCACGCCGGCCTGGTAGACCCGGCCCGGCAGGGTGGCCGAGGTGGTCGGGTGCGGGGCCGCGCCGCCGGCCAGCGGGAAGAACGCGATCCGCTCCCGTCGGTACTGGAAGTTGCCGATCCACGAGGTGTCCCCGCCGATCCAGAGCCCGGTCGGGGTCACCAGCATCTCGGTGGCCCCGACGCCGCGCGGGTGCCGGCCCGGGTTCCAGGACAGCGGCAGGCCGGTACGCGGGTCCAGCGCGGCGATGCTGGCCCGGCCCACCGCGCCGGCCCGGGCGTTGTCGGCGCCGGTGCTGTTGTTCAGCCAGCGGAAGTGCCCGCCGACGTAGACCGCCTGCTCGCTGACGCCGACCGACAGGAACGTGTCGCCGCCGGTGTAGTCCACCCAGGTCGGTTGCTGGTCCGGGCCGGTGGCGGCGGCCTCCCACCGCGCCGCGGCGTCACAGAGCGTGCCGGCGTACGGCGAGCCGGTGGTGACCACCACGAAGTAGCTGCTGTCCGGGGCGAACGCGATGTCCCGCATGTACGAGTCGAACGCCTGCCACTTGCAGCGCGGCGTGTAGCGGCTGGTGTTCCAGTCGGCCACGGTGGCGGCGGTGGCGCCCAGGTCCAGCTTGACGATCTGGTCGTGCAGCACCCCGTCGGCCTTCTTGAAGTTGCCGATCACCACGAGCGTCGTGCCGTCCGGGGAGACCGCCAGCTTCTCCGGGCCGACCCCGGCGTTGGACCCGCTGACCCCGTCGTAGTTGTGGTGCTCGGTCAGCGCGGTGGTGAGGTAGCTGTCGAGCGCGCCGGTGGTGGCGTTGAGCGAGGCCAGGCCGCCGCGCGGGTTGCTGTTGCCGGCCGTGGTGAAGATGCCGCCGACCAGCAGCCGGTTTCCGACCAGGGCGATGTCGTTGACCAACCCGTTGAACGCCGGGCCGGTGAAGCTGGTGACCAGCGCGCCGGTGGCCACGTCGAGCAGGGCCACCTTGCGCCGGGTGACGCCGTTGACGGTGTTGAACTTGCCGGCGACGTAGACCGTGCCGGCGGTCGGGCCGGCGACGACCGCGTACACCTCGTTGTCGACCACGGGTACGAACGCGGTGTCCACGGCGCCGGTGGCCTTGTCGAAGGCGAGCAAATAGTTGCGGGTGATGTCGACGTCGGACCCGCGGTTCTGCACCGTGGTGAACGAGCCGGCCGCGATGATCTTCGTACCGGCGTCGTGGATCGCGTCGACGCTGCCGTCCACGATGTCCGGCGAGGCGGTGGAGGGGACGGCCTTGACCACGGCGGTGTGGTCGGGCGCGGCGTTCGCGGGGGCGGCGGGGGCCAGGCCGGCGGCGGTGAGCGCGACCGCGGCGAGGGCCGCGAGGGCCCGGCGGCGCGGGGCGGAGGGGTGGGTCACTGGCAGCTCCGTGAGGTGAGCGGGGTGAGGCGTGTCGCTCCGCTCACCCTGGGCCACCGCTCAGCCGCCGTCCAGCGCCGGGCAAGCTTTCTGACCGACCACCGCGTCGCCACGGCCGAGCACCCGTCGCGGGCGGGCGGGACAGCCGGGCCGGGCCGCACGAAAAGGTGGGGACCCGTGGCCGGCCGGGCGGCGCGGGATCGGCGGTCAGGTGGCCGCGGGCGGGTCGGCCGACGGAAGGGTGACCGTCACCTCCAGGCCGCCGCCGGACTGGGCGACCGCCGTCACCGTGCCGCCGTGCGCGTCGCAGACGGCCCGCACGATGGACAGGCCGAGGCCGGAGCCACGGGCGCCGGTGCGTTCCTGGCCGCCCCGCCGGAACGGCTCGAACAGCCCGGGCACCTCGGCCGGGGCGACCTCGAAGCCGGTGTTCCCCACCACCAGCCAGGACCGCTGCCCGTCGGTGCCGGTGCGCACCCACATCCGCCCGTGCAGGTGGTTGTAGCGGACCGCGTTCTCCACCAGGTTCCCGGCCAGCCGGTCGAGCAGCCCCGGGTCGCCGACCACCGGCGCCGGCCGCAGCGAGGTCTGCACCCGCAGGCCGATCCGCTCGACCTCCCGGGCGACCGCGGAGAGCGCGTTGGCGGCGCCCACGGCGAGGTCGCTCTCCGCGCGCCGGGCCAGCCGCCGGCCGGTCTGCGCCTCGCTGCGGGCCAGCACCAGCAGCGCGTCGACCAGGCCGTTGGCCCGTTCCGACGCCTCCCGCACCACGCCGGCCATCCGCCGGTACTCGGCCAGGTCGGCGTCGTCGTCGCTGAGCGTCACGTCGATCTCGGTACGCATCACCGCGAGCGGTGTGCGCAGCTCGTGCGAGGCGTTCGCGACGAACCGCTTCTGCGCCTCGAACGCGGCGGTGATCCGGTCCAGCATCGCGTCGAACGTCTCGGCCAGCTCGGCCACCTCGTCGTCCGCGCCGGACCAGCCGATCCGCTCGTCCAGCGTGGTCTCGCCGAGCCGGCGGGCGGTGGCCGTGACCTGGTGCAGCGGGCGCAGCGCTCGCCCGGCCACCAGGTACGCCCCGGCCACCCCGACCACGCCGACGGCCAGCAGCGCCAGCAGCCCCTTGACCAGCAGCTCCCGGGAGGCGGCGTCGACCAGTTGCCGCTGCCACTGCCCGGCGTTGAGGGTGCGGCCGTCGGTGAGCACCACGGTGGTGCCGGGCAGCAGCTCGTCGGTGGGACGCAACGCGTCCCGGACCAGCAGCCAGGCCAGCAGGACCAGGATCGCCCCGGCGCCGACCAGCAGCACGCCGTTGAGCAGGGTCAGTCGCAGCCGCAGCGTGGGTCGCACCCGCCGCGTACCCATGTCAGGAGACCCCGCCGACGCGGTAGCCGGCGCCGACCACGGTGTCGATCAGCGGCGGGTCGCCGAGCTTCTTGCGCAGGGTCATCACGGTGACCCGGACGATGGTGGTGAACGGGTCGGTGTTGGCGTCCCAGACCCGTTCCAGCAGTTCCTCGCTGGACACCACCGCGCCGCGCGCCTTGAGCAGCTCGGCGAGCACGCCGAACTCCTTGTTGGTGAGTTCCAGCGGCATCCCGCCGCGGCTCACCACCCGGCGCGCCGGGTCGAGTTCCAGGTCGGCGACGGCCAGCACCGGGGGCGCGGCCGGTGTGGCGCGCCGGCCCAGCGCCTGCACCCGGGCCACCAGCTCGTCGAAGGCGAACGGCTTGGCCAGGTAGTCGTCGGCGCCGAGCTGCAACCCCTCGACCCGGTCGGCGACGGTCCCGCTGGCGGTGAGCATGAGCACCCGGGTCAGCGCGCCGGAGGCGGCCAGGTCCGCGCAGATCCGGTCGCCGTGCACGCCGGGCAGGTCGCGGTCCAGGATCACCACGTCGTAGCGGGTCACGAACGCCGCCTCGTGTCCGGCGTTCCCGTCGTAGGCGACGTCCACCGCCATCCCGCGCTTGCGCAGCCCGCGCGCGATCGCGTCGGCGAGGTTCCGCTCGTCCTCGACCACCAGTACCCGCATCCCGGCCTCCCGCCTCGTGACCTCCCACAACCTACTGGCGGGGACCAAACGGCCGGCACGCGCCGCCGTTGCAGAAAACCTTCGGGTACGCGATGCTCCCCGACAAGAATCGACCAGCGCGCCGGCCGACGGCCGGACCCGAGCCGAGCGGAGCCCCGATGACCGCCGTCCACCCCGGCCGCGACGTGGCACACCACCGGTTCCGCTTCCCGGCGGACCGGGACCGGGGCCGCGTGGACGGGCTGCGCGCCGAGCCGGGCGGGCTGACTCCCGACGGGACCGCGGAGCCGGTCACGCACACCGATCCGCACTCCGGCACCACGGTCGACTACGCCGCGGGGACGTGGACCTCCCCGGTGGTGCCGGTCGGCTTCGCCGCCGCCGAGCTGGTGCCCTCCTGGACCGCGGACACGCCCCCCGGCTGCTGGCTGCGGGTGGAGCTGCGCGGCTGGGCCGGTGACGCCGCCACCACCGGCTGGTACGAGCTGGGCCGCTGGGCGGCCGACGACAGCGCGGTGCACCGCTCGTCCGTGCCCGGCCAGGCCGACGGCCACGCCCGGGTGCTGGCCGACACGCTCCGCGTCACCGACGCGAGGGTGACCGGCTGGCAGGCCCGGGTGACCCTGTTCCGCCGGCCCGACGCGCCCGCCGGCCCGGTGCTGCGCACGGTCGGCGTGGTCGCGTCCGCCGACGCCGACGCCGACGCCGACGCCGGGGTCGACGGTGGCGCGGCGGAGGAGACCGGCGCCCGGGGTCGGGTGCTGGACGTGCCGCGGTACGCGCAGCGGCTGCACGCCGGCGGGGAGACCCGCTGGGGCGGCGGCGGGGACTCCTGGTGCAGCCCCACCTGCGTGTCGATGGTGCTCGACTTCTGGGGCGCCGGCCCCACCCCGGAGCGCTACGCCTGGGTCGACCCGCCCGGCCCGCGCCCGGTGGTGGTGCACGCCGCCCGGCACTGTTACGACCACGCGTACGCCGGGGCGGGGAACTGGCCGTTCAACACCGCGTACGCGGCGACGCACGGGGTGGACGCGTTCGTCACCCGGCTGCGGTCGCTGGCCGAGGCGGAACGGTTCGTCGCCGCCGGCATCCCGCTGATCGTCTCGGCGGCGTTCACCGCCGGGCAGGTCCCCGGGCTGGACTACGACACCCGCGGGCACCTCGTCGTGCTGGTCGGCTTCACCGACGACGGCGACCCGGTCCTCAACGACCCGTACGCGCCGGACGACGAGCGGGTCCGCCGGACCGTGCCCCGGGCGCCGTTCGAGGCGGCCTGGCAGGGCGGCAGCGGCGGGATCGCGTACGTGGTGCGCCCGGAGTCGGTGCCGCTGCCGGCGCCGCCCGCGCAGCGCAACTGGTGATCAGCGGCCGACCGGCCAGATCGTCAGCCCGCCGTCCGGGCGCAGGCACACCAGCACGGTGCCCGAGTCGGCGCACTCGTCCCACGAGCCGGGCAGCACCGCCCGGATCCGCGCCTCCGCGGCCGGGACGTCCAGCACGCCGACGAGCGTCCGGTCCGCGCTGAGGTGACGCAGCCCGAGCAGCCGGCCGGCCTCCCGGTCCGTGCCGGTGATCCGCCAGCGCCCGAGCCGGCCGAGCACCCGTCCGGTGGTCGGCTCCAGCACCCACCGGTCCAGCTCCAGGCCGATCCCGGGCGTGGCCGCGAGCAGGCGGCCGCCGACCGGGTACACCCCGAGCCACCGCTCGTCGGTCCACGCCGGCCGCCCGGTCGCCGGGTCGAGCGTCCGGGCGCCGCCGACCTGGTCACGCAGGCAGACCATGCCGGCGCAGTCGGTGAACCAGAGCCCGGCGCGTTCCTGCACCGGCACGGTCCAGCGGGCGTCGAGCCGGTCCAGCCCGTACGCGGTGACCGTGCCCGGACCGCCGTCGACCAGCAGCAGATCGGCCACCACCTGCGCGTACCGGTAGGAGACGCCGTCCGGCGCGGCCGGCACCCGCCCGGTGTGCGCCAGCGCGCCGGTGTCCGCGTCGTGCACGGCCACCCGCCCGTCCGGCGTCACCAGCACGAGCTGGGTCACCCCGTGGCCGTCCGTCCGGTACGCCACCCCCTGGGCCGGTATCGGCAGCGTCCACCGCACCGCCCCGGAGCCCGGGTCGACGGCCAGCACGCTGCCCGCGCCGGCCGCCCGGGGACTCTCCAGCAGCAGGCCGCCGGACGCGGTCGCGACCGGGTAGCCGGGCTGCCGCCAGCGCGACGCGCCGGTGGCCGGGTCGAGCAGCGTGGAGAGCGTGTCGCCGGCGCCGGCCGGGCTGCTCGTGACCAGGAGCCCACCGGCGGCGACGCCCAGCCCGAGCACGTGGTCGCCGGCGGGCAGGCTGAACCGCCAGAGCGGCTCCCCGCCGGGCAGCCGGTGCCCGGTGACCACCCGGCCGCCCCGGCCGACCGTCCCCGGCCCGTCGGCCACCATCAGCCGGTCGGCGAGGACCACGAACGCGGCCCCCTGCGGTGCGGGCACCCGCACCGGCGCCGGGCGCCGGGCCGGCGCGACCGCGCCGGTCACCGCGAGCAGCGCCAGGCAGCCCAGCGCCACCACCCGCGCGACCCGACCCGGAGGACGCCGGGGCGACGCGGGAAGCGGCTCGTCGCCGTCCCCGCCGTGCCGCATCTCACCCAGGTCGATGAGCGCGCTCATGGCAGCCGCCGCACCGTGAAGTCGCCGTCGCGGTCCCGGCACACCACCAGCACGCGCCCGGCCGAGCAGTCGACGCCGGACAGCACGCCCCGGACCGGGAGCCGGCCGGCGGGCAGGTCCAGCTCGGCGAGGAGCAGCCGCCCGCCGCCCAGCGGCCGGGTCAGGAACAGCCGGTCGCCGAACTCGTTCGGAGCGACCACCGCCCAACCGGGAAGGTCAGCGACCAGCCGCCCGTCGTCGGCGTCCAGCATCGCCAGGCGGTCCCCGCCACCGCCACCGCCGTCGCCGTCGCCGGCCCCGACGAGCAGCCGCCCGCCGTCCACCCGGATCACGCCGAACCACCGGTCGGTGGCCCACCGGACCGCGCCGGTGGCCGGGTCGAGCCCCCACATGCCGCCGGTCTGCCGGCTGGCGCAGAGCACGTCGCCGCAGGTGTCCACGTAGTCCAGCAGCGGCAGGTCGGCGGTCCACCGCGAGCGCAGCGTCTCCCGCTGGTAGGCCGCGACGCCGTCCTCCCGGATCTCCAGCACCAGGTCGCCGGCGGTCAGCACCCGCCGCTGGGTGGGCAGCTCCCCCGGATGCAGGTCACGGGCGGCCAGCCGCTCACCGGTGACCGCGTCCAGCACCACGGTCTCGCCGCTCTCCGGCACCACCAGCAGCCCCTCGACCCCCGCCGGCCCGAGGACGAAACGCAGATCCGGCGTCGCGGGGGCGGTCCACAACGTGCGGCCGTCGGCGACCGCCACCCTGCGTACCTCCTGCGGGCCCGACGCGGTCGTCGGTTGGAGCAGGAGCGCGTCACCGGCCGGGTAGCCGAGCGCGGGCTGCCGCCAGCTGAGCCGGCCGGTGGCCGCCTCCAGGGCCACCGTCTGCCACGCCTGGTCGGGCCCGTTCGGCCCGGCGGCCAGCACCCGGTCGCCCATCTCCCACACCGAGACCACCTCGCCCGGGGTCGGCAGCCGGCTGCGCCAGCGTTCCCGCCCGTCCCGGTAGGCGACCACCTCCCGGAGCGCGCCGGGCCGCCAGTCCAACGGCCGGACCACGTACACCCGGTCACCGGCGACGAACGCGGACGCCCCGGTGCCACCCGGCACCGTCCACTGCGCGGGACGCGCCGGTGGCGTCGCGGACGCGAGCGTGACCAGCGCCACCAGCAGCACCACCAGCACGCGGAACGGCCGGCCGACCGCACGCGGCGCCCGGCCCGGCACGTCGGACACCGCGCCGTCCCGCAGCTCACCCAGGTCGATGACGGTCACGAGCACCCCTCTCCGCGCCGCCGGACCGTCGCCCGGTCGTGACCGGACCGCGCCCGGACCGCCTGTACGATGGCCCGTCGTGGCCGTGCCGGTGGTGGACCCCTCGCTGAACTCCTCGTCCGTCGAGGTCGACACCGGCGTGTCCGACCCGCCGCGTCGGCCGCGTCGCCGACCGGCCCGTGCCGACGTGCTGGCCATCGGAGCCTATGCGCTGCTCGGTGTTCTCGTCTGCCTCAACTACTGGGGCGACGTGCAGCACCGGGTCTCCTCGCACCTGCCGACCGACCACAGCTGGTTCGAGTGGCTGTTCGCGCACGGCGCCTACTCGGTGCGACACCTGGAGAACCCGCTGTTCACCGCCCGGCAGAACGCGCCGGACGGGGTGAACATGATGGCGAACACCTCGCTGCTCGGGGTGACGCTGCCGCTGGCGCCGCTGACCATGCTGCTCGGCCCGCAGGTGATGTACGCGCTCTACCTCGGCGCGGCGCTGTCGGCGACCGCCGCCACGTCGTACTGGGTGCTGTCGCGGCACCTGGTCCGCTCCCGCGGCGCGGCCTTCGTCGGCGGGGCGTTCCTCGGCTTCGCACCGGGCATCGTGCACCACGCCAACGGGCAGCCCAACTTCGTGTCGAACTTCCTGCTCCCGCTGATCGTCTCCCGCGTGCTGCGCCTCGGCGAGCCGGGCCGCTGGCGGCGCAACGGCGTGGCGCTCGGGCTGCTGGTGGCGTACCAGATCTTCATCAACGAGGAGATGCTGCTGCTCACCGCGCTGGCCTGCCTGGTCGTCGTGGTGGCGTACGCGGTGCAACGCCCGCGCGCCACGCGGGAGCGGGCGGGCGCGTTCCTGGCCGCGATCGGGGTCGGTGGCGGGGTGGCGCTGCTGCTCACCGCGTACCCGATCTGGTTCCAGTTCAACGGCCCGCAGTCCTACCGCGGCCTGCAGGGCGGGGTCTTCCACAACTGGGGCGAGGACCTGATGGCCTTCGTCACCTTCGCCCGGGACACCGTGGCCGGCGACGAGGCGGTGGAGAAGACCATCGGGCTGACCGAGCAGAACACCTGGTTCGGCTGGCCGCTGGTGCTGGTCGGGCTGGTCGCGCTGGTCCTGCTGGCGCGCCGGTCGGTGCCGGCCCGGATCCTGGCCGTGCTGGTGGTCGTGTTCACGGTCGCCTCGATCGGGCCGAAGGTGCGCTTCGACGGGGTGGAGACCGACGTCGACGGCCCCTGGGCGTACGTGCCGGACGACCTGCCGCTGGTCGAGATGATGATGCCGACCCGGCTGAGCCTGGTGGTGGTCGGCGCGGTCGGCGTGCTGCTGGCGCTGGCCTGGGACGCCCTGGCCCGCGACGGCCGGTCCCCGGTGCCCGCCCCGCGCGCCGGCGACGGCGCCTCCGCGCCGGGCGCCGGGCCCCGTCGGCGGCGCGGGCTGCGCCTGGTCGGGTACGCCGCGATCGCGGCCGCCCTGCTGCCGCTGTTCCCGCGCCCGCTGCCGGCGCAGCAGATCGACCCGCCGCCGCACTTCGTCACCTCGGGCGGCTGGCGCCCCTACGTGCCGGACGGCCGGACGCTGGTGCCGGTGCCGATCCCGAGCAACGTGCACGGGCTGCCGACGCTGCGCTGGAGCGCGCTGACCGGGCAGGAGTTCCCGATCCCGGGTGGCTACTTCATCGGCCCGAACGAGCGGGGTGAGGGCGTCTTCGGCGCCCCGAACCGCCCCACCAGCACGTTGATCTACTCCACCATGGACGCCGACCGGGTCCCGGAGATCACCGAGGAGAACCGCCGGCAGGCCGTCGAGGACCTGCGCTTCTGGCGGGCGTCGGCGGTGGTGCTCGGGGCGAACCCGCGCGAGGCGGTGCTGCGCGACCTGATGACGGCGCTGCTCGGCCCCGCCCAGCGGGTCGACGACGTCTGGCTCTGGGACGTGCGCGACCGCGTGTAAGGAAGGGCCCCTGCTTAACGTATTCGGTAGAGGAGGGGCCCCCTTTTAACACCGCGCGTTAAAAGGGGGCCCCTCCTTGCACCAGGTGCGTCAGCCGAGCAGGGGGCGGACGTCCCACAGGTGCCCGCCGGGCACGTCCCGGCCCGGGCCGACCAGGGCGTCCACGGTGGCGCGTACCGGGTCGGCCGGCGACGAGTCGGCCTGCACCAGCGCCGCCGCCCGCCAGTGTCGCAGGTCCTCGACCGCCTGCCGGCGCTCCACGTCGCCGACCGGCGGCACCTGGCCGGTCTCGGCGGCCCGGCGCAGCAGCAGCGAGGTGGGCCGGTCCGGCGCGCCCCAGCGGGCGGTCGGGTCGGTCGCCGAGTGCGGGCCGATGAAGTAGCCGCCGGGCGCGTCGAACGCCAGCCCGGTGCGCGCCGACCAGAACATGGCCGGGCTGACCGCCGCCCCGGTCACCGGCGGCACCGGCACCAGCGTCCGGCCCGGCGGGACGTACGCCTGCCAGCCGCCGCCGGACACCACGGCCGGCACCGGCGTCACCGGCACCGTGCGGATCGGCGTCGGGGTGAGCGGCAGCAGCGCGGCGGCGACCGCGCCGGCCCACGGCGCCCAGGCGCGCGTGCCGGAGCGCCGGACCCGGTCCAGGGCCAACGCCAGCAGCACCCCGCACACCGGTACGCACACCAGGGCGAACCGCGCCGGCACGACCAGGTCGAGCAGCGGCACCCCGGCGAGCAGGCGGTAAGGGCCGGGCACCCCGGTGTCGTGCCGGTTCAGCACCACGCTCGCGCCGAGCGACAGCAGCGCGAACAGCAGCCCGCACGCGGCGAGCGCGCGCACCAGCGGCCGGCGCCACAGCCGCACCACCACGAGCAGCGCCAGCAGCGGCAGGAACGGCCCGAAGAACGAGTTCTGCTCGGTCGGGTTCGGCGACAGCAGCCCGGCGCGGTGGGCGTCCCCGGCGACGGTCTGCCGCGCGGTGGCGCTGAACGAGGCCAGGTCCAGCCGGTACCCCAGGGTGTGGAACGGCATCCCGCTGTAGTGGCCCGGCCCGAAGAACTGGAACCACAACGGGTACGCCAGCAGCACGCCGGCGACCAGCGCGCCGATACCCAGCCGGCGGGCCACCACCGGGACCAGCCGGCGGGCGGCGGCCCGGTCGGCCAGCGCGTACGCCCCGGCCAGCACCCCGGCCGCGAGGGCCAGGAAGACCAGCACCTCCTCGCCGAGGAAGACCTGGTAGGCGACCGCCAGCCCGAGCAGCACGCCGTCGCGGCGGACCCGGTCGGTGGCCGGCCGGAACACCAGCGCCAGGATCACCGGCACCAGGAACTGGGCGGCCATGTGCAGGTGCGCGCCGGCCTGGGCCACCATGCCGGGGGCGAAGCCGCAGACCAGGCCGCCCACCGCGGCGGCGGCCCGGGAGCGGACCAGCCGGCGGGCGAGCAGCGCGTACCAGGCGGTGGCCGTGCCGGCGAGGCTGAGCGTCACCGCGACGAGGAACGCCACCTGCGAGCCGAACGCCACGGTGACCGGGGTGAGCGGCACGCCCAGCCCGAGCACCGAGGTGTTCGCCATCAGGTTCACGCCGTCCGGGGCGTTCAGCGCGGCGCTCCACAGCGGGTTCTCCCCGCCGGTCACCGCGCGGGCCGCCCGGGCCAGCATCCACTCGAACAGCATCTGGTCGCCGGCCTGGTGGAACAGCCGTTCCGGCCGGCGCCACTGGTCGGTGGTGAGCAGCACGGCCAGACCGAGGTAGCCGGCCACCACGAGCGCGTCGACCGGGCGGGGCCGCCACCGGCGCCGGGGCGCGCGGCCGGGGCGGTCCGCCCCGGTCAGACGGAGCGGCTGGTCAGTGTCCGGACGTCCCACAACCACACGTCCAGCTCCTGCCGGCCGGGGCCGACCAGCTGCTCCACGGTCCGGCGCAGCGGCTCGGCGTTCTGCTCGTTGAGCGGCAGCACCACCACCGCCGCGTTCCAGTGCCGCAGCTCGTCGAGGAAGCGGCGGCGCTGCCGGTCGTCGAGCTTCGGCGTACGCCCGGTGGACGCCACCTCCTCCAGCATCTCCCCGATGCCGCTGGGCCGGCCGCCGAAGCGGCCCGGGTCGCCGGTGACGCCGTTGCGCGGGGCGAGGAAGTAGCCGCCGGGGATCTTGAAGTCGAGGTCGGTGCTGGCGGCCCAGCGCATCGGGTCGGTGTTGCCCATCGCCGGCACCGGCACGGAGACCAGTGTCTGGTCCGGCCCGACGTACTGCCGCCACCGGTCGGCGGTGATGAACTCCGGCACCGGCGGCCGGGTGGTGACCCGCAGCGGCATCGGCGCGATCGGCAGCAGCGCGAAGACCAGGCCGGCGGCGGTCAGCGTGCGGGCGGTACGCCGGTCCACGCCCCGCAGCACCCAGGCGCTGCGCACCGCGTACGCGAGCAGCACCGCGACCGTCACGCCGGTGATCATGCCGAACCGGGTCGGCACCACGGCGTCCAGCAGCGGCAGCCGCACCAGCAGCTCCCACGGCCCGGTGACCAGCTCCCGGTCCCACCAGGAGATCCGCTCGCCGAGCGAGAGCACGGCGAAGAACAGCCCGGTCGCGGCCAGCGCCCGGACCACCACGTCCCGGCGCAGCCAGACCACGATGCCCACGGCGAGCAGCGACAGGCTCCAGCCGAAGAAGGCGTTCTCCTCCGAGTAGTTCGGGGCGAGGTTGACGTTGGCCCGCTCGTTGCCGCCGAAGGTGGGCGAGCCGGGGGCGAAGAACGCGGCGATGTCGTTGCCGTAGTCACGCACCGTGTCGCTGAGCCCGTGGTACGCCATCGGCCCGGCGAACTGCACCCAGAGCGGGTACGCCAGCAGCGCGCCGGCGAGCAGCGCGCAGACCGCGAGCCCGGCGCCGAGCGGTCGCCAGGCGGCGGCCCACCGCGCACGCTGCTGCGCCAGCACGGCGAGCAGGAACACGCCCAGCGCCATGGCGGTGAAGAGCAGGATCTCCTCGTTGATGAACGCCTGCGCGGTGACCAGGAGCGCGAGCAGCGCGCCGTCGCGGACCGGGCGGGTCGACCGGGTCAGCACCAGCACCCGCCAGACGATGAACGGCAGCAGGAACTGGCTGATGATGTTCGGGTGCCAGTTGGCGTGCGACAGCATGGCCGGTGAGAACCCGCAGAACCAGGCGCCGACGGCGGCGGCCGGCCGGTGGCGCACCAGGTGCCGGGAGAGCACCCGGTACCAGGCGGCGGCGGTGCCGGCCAGGCCGAGCGTGACCAGCGTGACGAAGGAGACCGCCGGTCCGAACAGGAGGGTCACCGGCACCATCGGGATGCCGAGCGCCAGGATGGCGGTGTTCGCCATCAGGTTGACCCCGTCGGGGTAGTTGAACTGCTCGGTGAAGAACGGGAACTCGCCGTGCAGCACCACCCGCACCGAGTGGGCGAGGAAGAACTGCACCTGCGCCGGGTCGCTGCTGTAGAGCGCGGCCACCCGGCCGGCGGGGTCGGCCCAGATGCCGCTGGTCACCCAGATCGCGGCGAGCAGGAAACCGCCGTACACGACGAGGTCGATCCGGCGGCGCGTCCAGCGCCACCGCCACCGGCGACGCGCGGCGGGCGCGGCCTCGTCCGCCGGGTCGGCGGGGGGCGGCGCATCGGCGGGGGCCGGCGGGGCCGGCCGGGTGACCGGAGGCCGGTCGAGGGTGACGGAGCGGGGTCCCGTCGGGGCGTCGGCGGCCGGCGTCGAGGCGCCGCGGGTCTCGGCAGGCGTCACAGTCGGCGGAGTCTACCGGAGCCGGATATTGGCGCACGAATCGCGCGTCACGTTCCGCGACGAACGGGTGAGCCGGGCTCGGCCGGGCGACCGGTCGTCTCGTACCATGTGGGCTTCCGACCGACGACCGGCGAGGGGATCAGGGTGGTTTCAGCCCGCCGAGGCGCTACGACGGGCACCGCGCTGGCCGCGCTGCTGCTGGTCACGGTCGGTTGCGGACCGGTCGCCGACCGGCAGCCGAAGGACCTGCGGGTCGGCTACGACAGCCTGGACGGCACCCTGGCGGTCTGGCCGCCGCGCGGCAGCCTGGCCCGCGACGCCGCCGCCACCGCCGGGATCACCGAGGCGGTACGGGACTGGCGGTCCCCGGTGGACGACCGGGTGCACGTGCCCTCCTCCGGCATTCTCTTCTCCGGCCAGGTCGCCGGTTCCGCGCTGGCGCTGGTCGCCGCGGACGTGCCCGGCGAGGCCGCCTCCTGGCTGCTGCAACTCGACCAGGACGGGCAGCGCTGGCGGGTGGCGCACGCCACCGAGTACACCGACCCCGGCTACCTGGTCTACTCCGACGTGCTGCCGGTGCGCCAGCCCGAGGGCCGCCGCTACCTCACCTCCGCCCGGGTGGAACGCCTGCTCGGCCCCGACGGCCGGGTGCTGGGCGGCGCCGACGGCGTGACCGACCCGGTCGCCGTGCCGGCCTGCCGGGCCGTCGAGCTGACCGCGACGCTGCGGCCCACCCCGTCGCTGCCGCGCGGCCGGGCCGCGGACCGCGTCCTCGACCTGGGTACGGCCACCGAGGCGCCCCGCTACCCGCTGGTGCGCGACGAGACCGGCGCCGGCAAGCGGGCCCTGACCGGGCTGGACACCTGCGCGCTGGCCGGTGAGCGGGGCCCGTTCGGCAGCCTCCCCCGCCGCCTCGGCGACCGCGAGGCGCCCCGTTCGGCGCCCGAGTCCTGGCCGATGGCGAAGATCGCGACCCGGTCGCTGGGCGAGGTGGCCCTGGGCGGTGGGGAGCCGGGCGACCTGGAGCAGCTCAGCTGGGAGACGGCCACCGGCACCATGACCGCGGTGGTCTACCGCCCGGCCGGCGGCGGCACCCCGGTGGTCTCCCCCGCCGACCGGTCCACCACGCTGCAGGCCTACCACCTGCCGGTGCCCGGGCAGCCGCTCGCGGTGCTGACCTGGCGTACCCGGGACGCGTCGTTCGCCGCCCCGCCCGGCACCACCCGCCTGGTCGACCGGCCCGGCCTGGTGGTGGTCGAACAGACCGACGCCAAGCAGACGTTCAGCCTGGCCGGTACCGAGAAGACCTGGTACCGCTCCCTGTCCGCCCCCCGCTGACGGCGAGCACCCGCGCGCCGCGTCGGAGGAGACGCCATGGTCGAGATGATCCGTCGGCTCTACGCCCGTCGCCTGCGGGCCGGACTCGTCGACGCGACGCTGCCCCGGCACGTCGCGATGGTGATGGACGGCAACCGTCGCTGGGCGCGGCAGATGGGGTTCGACGATCCCTCGGTGGGCCACCGGTACGGCGCCGCGCACCTGCACGAGGTGGCCGGCTGGTGCGCCGAGCTGGGCATCCGGCAGATCACCCTGTTCGTCGCCTCGGTCGACAACGTGCGTAAGCGCGGCTCCGCCGAGGTGGCGCACCTGATGCGGCTGGTCGAGGAGGTCATCGCCGAGCCGCTGCGGCGACCGGACAGCCCGTGGCGGCTGCACGTGGCCGGCCGGACCGACGTCCTGCCCGACTCGACCCGGCACGCGTTGAAGCTGGCCGAGGAGGACACCCAGGACCGGGCCGGCGGCTTCGACCTCACCGTCGCGATCGGCTACGACGGTCGCACCGAGATCGCCGACGCGGTCCGGCGCCTGCTGCACCATGAGGCGGAGGCCGGGGCCACCCTCACCGAGGCGGCGGCCCGCCTCACCGCCGAGGCGATCGGCGCGCACCTCTACACCGGGGACCGACCGGCCCCCGACCTCGTCATCCGGACCAGCGGGGAACGGCGGATGTCCGGCTTCCTGCTCTGGCAGGCCGTCCACTCGGAGCTGTACTTCTGCGACGTGTACTGGCCCGGCTTCCGCGAGGTCGACTTCCTCCGGGCCCTGCGCACCTACGCCACCCGCACCGCCCGCCCCCACTAGCCACCGTTCCCGCCTCCCCTCGCCCCCACCCCTCCCCACCGTCGATCTTGCAGTTTCGGCCCACGCAATCAGGGCATAAAGGACGAATTCTGGGCCACAATCGCAAGATCGCCGGGGCGGCGGGGCAGTGCGAGCGGCGCGAGGGCGAGCCGGGCCGGGCGGAAATCAGGGGTGGTGGAGGCGCATGCCCAGGTAGGGGGCGGCGGCGGGGCCGGGGCGGGTGGTGCCGTCGGGGCGCCAGCCGTGCCGGGTGTAGAAGGCGCGGGCCCGGGTGTTGCGCTCCCACACCTCCAGCACCCCCACCGCCAGCCCTTCGGCCTCCAGGTGGCGCAGGAAGAGCCCGTGCAACGTGCTGCCGACGCCACGGCTCCAGCACTCCGGGTCCACGTGGATCTGGTAGAGCTGCGCGGCATTCACCTCGGACGAGTGCGGCGGGCCCATGGCCAGCAGGCCGACCACCCGCCCCTCGATGACGGCCACGCGCACGTGCTTGTGCGGCGCGGCGATCGCCGCCGTCCAGCCGTCCCGTTGTTCCCGGGCGAGTTCCGGGTCGACGATCTCGCCGAGGGGCAGCCCACCAGCGCCGTAGTAGGTGATCCGGGCCCGGGTGTGCAGGTCGACGATGTCATCGAGGTCGGCCGGCGTGGCGGCACGCACGTCCATCGCGCAGCCTCCCATGATCCACTCCACGTCGCCGACGTGGTGGCGTCCCGGCTACCTCGACGCCGCCACTACGGCGAACTGGCGGCACGCCGCGGCCGGGACACCTACGGAACAGCGCTCGGGCGGCCCCGCGGGAAAGCGGGACCGCCCGAGCACCGTATCCGGATCAGTTCTGCGCCGTGGCCCCGTCGGTGGCCGGGTCGACCGGCGCGGCGTCCAGGCCGGAGATCCAGCCGGTGACGTCACGCGCCACGTCCTGCGCGGTCAACCGCAGGTCGGCCAGGATCTGCGCGCGGGTGCCGTGCGGGTGCCAGTCGGCCGGTACGCCCAGGTCCTTGACCGGCACCCGGACGTCGGCGTCGCGCATCGCCTGGGCCAGCGCGGAGCCGACGCCACCGACCCGGACGCCGTCCTCGACGGTGACCACGAGGCGGTGCCCGGCGGCCAGCTCGACCAGCTCGGCCGGGACCGGGCGGACCCAGCGCGGGTCGACCACGGTGACGCCGTAGCCCTGCTCGGCGACCCGGGTGGCGACCTCCATGCCCAGGGCGCCGAAGGAGCCGACCGCGACCAGCAGCACGTCGGTACGCGCCGACTCGGCCAGCACGTCCACCGGGCCGACCCGGCGCACGGCCGGCAGGTCAGCGGCGACGGTGCCGGTCGGGAAGCGCAGGATGGTCGGGCCGTCGTCCACGGCGATCGCCTCGCGCAGCTCCTCGCGCAGCGTCGCCGAGTCGCGGGGCGCGGCGATCCGCAGACCGGGCACCACGCCGAAGACCGACATGTCCCAGACGCCGTAGTGGCTCGGCCCGTCGGGGCCGGTGATGCCGGCCCGGTCCAGCACGAACGTGACCGGCAGCTTGTGCATGGCCACGTCCAGCAGGACCTGGTCGAACGCCCGGTTGAGGAAGGTGGCGTAGACCGCGACCACCGGGTGCAGGCCGCCCATGGCCAGGCCGGCGGCGGAGGTGGCCGCGTGCTGCTCGGCGATGCCCACGTCGTAGACCCGCTCCGGGTACTTGCGGGCCAGCGTGGCGATGCCGGTGGGCTCGGCCATGGCGGCGGTGATGCCGACCACGTCCGGACGCTCGTCGGCGATGCTCACCAGCTCGTTGGCGAAGACGTGGGTCCACTTCACCGACGGCGCGGCGACCAGCTGGCCGGTCTCGACGTCGAAGGCGCCGCCGGGGCCGTGCAGGCAGTCCGCCTCGTCGTCCTCGGCCGGACGGTAGCCGTAGCCCTTGCGGGTGACCGCGTGCACGATCACCGGGCCGCCGAAGTTCTTCGCCGCGCGCAGCGCCGCCTCGACCGCCGGCACGTCGTGGCCGTCGACCGGGCCGACGTACTTGATGCCCAGGTCCTCGAACATCGCCTGCGGGGCGACCGCGTCCTTGATGCCCTTCTTGACCGCGTGCAGCACCTCGAACATCGGCTTGCCGACGAACGGGGTGTTGCCCAGCGCGTCCTTGACGGTGTCGAGCACCTTCTCGTAGCCGGGGTTGAGCCGCAGCGACGACAGGTGGTCGGCGAGGCCGCCGATGGTCGGCGAGTAGGACCGGCCGTTGTCGTTGACCACGATGACCAGCGGGTTGCCGGCGGTGGCGATGTTGTTCAGCGCCTCCCAGCACATGCCGCCGGTGAGCGCGCCGTCGCCGACCACGGCCACCACGGCCCGCTTCTCGCCGCGCAGCGCGTACGCCTTGGCCAGGCCGTCGGCGTAGGACAGGGCGGTGGAGGCGTGCGAGTTCTCGATCAGGTCGTGCTCGCTCTCCGCCTGGCTGGGGTAGCCGGAGAGGCCACCGCGCTGGCGGAGCTTGTCGAAGCCCTCCTGCCGGCCGGTGAGGATCTTGTGTACGTACGCCTGGTGGCCGGTGTCGAAGAGGAGCCGGTCGCGCGGGGAGTCGAAGACCCGGTGCATCGCCAGGGTCAGCTCGACCACACCGAGGTTGGGACCGATGTGCCCGCCGGTGCGGGAGACCTTCGCGATCAGGAAGTCACGGATCTCGGCGGCGAGGATGTCCAGCTGCTCGGCGGTCATCCGCTTCACGTCCTGCGGGCCGCGGACGGTGCCCAGCAGCCGACCGTGGTTGGCCGTGCCCTCTTCAACACTCATGACCGGAGAGTCTATCGGCCGCGCCACAGTCCGCAGCCGAGCCGTGGATCAGGCGGCGACCACCAGCCGGCGCGGCGGCGTCGCCCGGGCCGCCCCGAACGGCGGGCCGGCGGGGGTCCAGGAGCCGAGCACGGCGGCCCGGGAGGCGCCGGTGACCGACGGGACCGCGCCGGGCAGCCCGTGCCAGCTCAGCCACCCCAGCAGCGCGAACGCGTACGCCTCCTTGGCCTGGGCCGGCACGCCCAGCTCGTCGGTGGTGCGCAGCCGCCACCGCCCGGCGCCCAGCGCGGCCAGCCGGGCCCGGAGTGTGGGATTGCGCACTCCCCCGCCGGCGGCGACCACCTCGGTCACCCCGTGCCGGTCGCAGGCGTCGGCGACCGTGCGGGCGGTCAGCTCGGTGAGCGTGGCCAGCACGTCGTCGGCGGCCACCGGCTCGCCCAGGGCGGCCAGCGCGGCGTCCAGGTAGCCGCCGTGGAACAGCTCCTTGCCCGTCGACCTGGGCGGCGGCGCGGCGTAGTAGGGCTCGGCGAGCAGCCGGGCCAGCAGCGCGCCGTGCACCCGGCCGGCGGCGGCCCGCGCCCCGTCGACGTCGCAGGGGCGGTCGAGGAAGCGGCGGGCGGCGGCGTCCAGCAGCGCGTTGGCCGGGCCCACGTCGTACCCGAGGACCGGCGCCCCGGGCGCGACCACGGTGAGGTTCGCGATGCCGCCCAGGTTCAGCGCCGCGCGGGCCTCGGCGCTCCCGTGGAGCAGCAACGCGTCGAACGCCGGGACCAGCGGCGCGCCCTGCCCGCCGGCCGCCACGTCCGCCGAGCGCAGGTCGTGCAGCACGGGCACGCCCACCCGGGCGGCGACCCGGGCCGGCGCGCCGAGCTGGAGGGTGCCGCGCACCCGGCCGGCCTCGACCCAGTGGAAGACGGTCTGGCCGTGGGAGACGACCGCGTCGACGGCGCCCCCGGCCAGCTCGACACCGACGGCCGCCGCCTCGGCGAACACCTCACCGAGCCGGTTGTCCAGCCGGCACACCGCCTCGATCGTGGTCGCGGCCGGCGGCAGCAGCGCGCCGATCTGCGCCCGCAGGTCGTCCGGGTAGGCCAGCTCGCGGTGCCCGAGCGGACGCAGCCGCAACGTGTCCCCGTCGAGGGTGAACTCGCCCGCCGCCACGTCCACCCCGTCGTACGAGGTGCCCGACATCAGCCCGACGATGCGCAAGGAAGGGCCCCCTTTTAACGGATCCGGTAGAGGAAGGGCCCCCGCTTAACGCGCCGGGGGCAGGAACAGGCCGACCAGCTCGACGTGCTGGGTCATCGGGAACAGGTCGAACCCGCGCAGCGCGGCCAGCCGCCAGCCCGCCTCGGCGAACGTGCGCACGTCCCGGGCGAAGGCGGCCGGGTCGCAGGCCACGTACGCGACCGCGCGCGGCCCGGCGGCCACCACGCCGCATACCACCGGGGCGCCCGCGCCGGAGCGCGGCGGGTCGAGCACCACCAGGTCGACCGGGCCGGTGATCCGGCGCCGGGCCAGCGCGGTCTCGACCCGGGCCGCGACCACCTCGACGGCGGGCAGGTCGGCCAGGTTGGTGCGGGCGGCGGCCACCCCGTCGGGCGCCGACTCGACCACCGTCACCCGGGCCCCGTCGACCCGGCCGGCGAGCGCGGCGGCGAACAGCCCGGCCCCGCCGTACAGGTCCCAGGCGCTCTCGCCCGGACGCGGGTCGAGCAGATCGAGCACGGCGCCGACCAGGGCATCCGCCGCCGCCGGGTGCACCTGCCAGAAGCCGGAGGCGGGCAGCGTGAAGGACCGCCCGGCCGCCGTCTCCCGGACCCGCTCCGGCCCGCTCACGGCCGTGGCGACCCCCTCGGCGTACGCGACCACGGCGACGTCCCGGCCGGTGCTGGCGACCGTCTCCACGGCGTCGGCGTGCGGCCAGCGCGCCCCGGTGGGCGGCAGCACCGGCAGCTCCTGGATCGCCGGGTGGGCGATCAGGCACCTGTCGATCGGCACCACCTCGTGCGAGCGGTGCTTGAGCAGCCCGGCCCGGCCGGTCGCGTCGACCGCGTAGCGGACCCGGGAGCGCCAGCCCAGCGGCCCGCCGGGCAGCGCCTCGACCCGGACGCCGAGCGCGTCCACCTGGGCGTCGGTGAGCCGACCCAGCCGGGTGAGCTGCTCGCGCACCACGGCGACCTTCCAGTCGAGCTGGGCCGCCGGGGCGACGTGCTGGAGGTCGCAGCCGCCGCACGCGCCGGGCCGGGCGTACGGGCAGGGCGGGACGACCCGGTCCGGGGAGGCGTCGAGGATCTCCACCGCGTCGGCGCGGGCGAAGCCACGGTGCAGCTCGGTCACCTCGGCCACCACCCGCTCGCCGGGCAGCGCGTGCCGGACGAAGACCACCTGGCCGCCGACCCGGGCCACGCAGTGCCCGCCCGGCGCGACCGCGTCGACGGTCAGCTCGACCCGCTCGGCCTCCTCCAGCCCGGGGCGTTCCGGCGCGGCGCTCACGGCGTCCTCCTTCGTTCGCGACTGCGAGGCTCGCAACACCGGCTCACTCCTCGCGCTCACGGCGTCCTCCTTCGTTCGCGACTGCGGGGCTCGCAACACCGGCTCACTCCTCGCGCTCACGGCGTCCTCCTTCGTTCGCGACTGCGAGGCTCGCAACACCGGCTCACTCCTCGCGCTCACGACCGGCCTCCCGGCTCGTCGGAGGGCGCCGGAGCGACCGGTGGCACGGTCGGCGGCAGCGTGCTCTGCGGCGCCACCCGGGGGCCGCGGGCCGGACCACGGCTGAGCGTGGCGTCGAGGCGGTCCAGGTTCTTGCTGGCGGTGGAGGCGAGCTGCCAGGGCACGCTGGTCACCATCACGCCCGGCTCGAACAGCAGCCGGCCCTTGAGCCGCAGCGCGCTCTGGTTGTGCAGCAGGTTCTCCCACCAGCGCCCGACCACGTACTCGGGGATGAAGACGGTGACCACGTCGCGGGGCGACTCGCGGCGGACCGAGGCGACGAAGTTGAGGATCGGCCGGGTGATCTCCCGGTACGGCGAGTCGATCACGGTCAGCGGCACCGGCAGCTCCCGGCGCTCCCAGTCGGCCTGGAGGTCCCGGGTGTCCTTCTCGTCCACGTTGACGGTCACCGCGGTCAGCGTGTCCGGCCGGGTCGCCCGGGCGTACGCGACGGCCCGCAGGGTCGGCTGGTGCAGCTTGCTGACCAGCACGATGGCGTGGTTGCGGGCGGGCAGCACGGCCCGTTGCTCGGTCGGCTCCAGCTCGGCCGCGACCCGGTCGTAGTGCCGGCGGATGGCGAGCATGACCACGTACATCACCGCCATGGCGACGATCGCGATCCACGCGCCGAGCAGGAACTTGGTGACCAGCACGATGATCAGCACGATGCCGGTCATGGCCATGCCGAACGTGTTGATCGCCCGGGAGCGGATCATCCGCCGCCGCGCCTCCGGGTCGCGCTCGGTGCGCAGGTGCCGGTTCCAGTGTCGGATCATGCCGGCCTGGGAGAGCGTGAACGAGACGAAGACGCCGACGATGTAGAGCTGGATGAGCCGGGTCACCTCGGCCTGGAAGCCGACGATCAGCACCACCGCGAAGACGGCGAGGAAGACGATGCCGTTGGAGAACGCCAGCCGGTCGCCCCGGGTGTGCAGCTGGCGCGGCAGGTAGCGGTCCTGGGCCAGGATCGAGCCGAGCACCGGGAAGCCGTTGAACGCGGTGTTGGCGGCCAGGAACAGGATCAGCGCGGTCATGCCGGCGACCACGTAGAGCAGCACCGAACCGCTGCCGAACACGGTCTCGCCGAGCTGCGCGGTGACCGTCTTCTGCACGTACCCGGCCGGGCCGCCGACGATCTGCGTGGTCGGGTCCTCGACGAACTGCAGGCCGGTCTTGCGGGCCAGCAGGATGATGCCGACCAGCATGGTGACCGCGATGGTGCCGAGCAGCAGCAACGTGGTCGCCGCGTTCTTGGACTTGGGCGACTTGAACGCCGGTACGCCGTTGGAGATGGCCTCGACGCCGGTGAGCGCGG
Organism: Micromonospora sp. WMMA1996; assembly: GCF_002573675.1. NCBI lineage: Bacteria > Bacillati > Actinomycetota > Actinomycetes > Micromonosporales > Micromonosporaceae > Micromonospora > Micromonospora sp. WMMA1996. The sequence continues at coordinate 3,874,306 of NZ_PDHU01000001.1, forward strand.
CGCAGCCGGAGGAGAACGTGCGCAGCAGCAGGAAGATCAGCGCGAAGCCGGTCACGCTGTGCTCGGCGTGGATCTCCAGGCCGGCGCTGGGAGCCTGCAGGTCGTCGCCGAGCACGAAGATCCGCACGAACCCGGTCAGCAGCATGCCGCCGATGACGATGACGAAGCCGTAGGTGGGGATCGCGAACGCGGTGCCGGACTCGCGCAGGCCGCGCAGGTTCATCGCGGTGAGCAGCACGACCGCGCTGACCGCGATGAGCACCTTGTGGGTGGCCACGAACGGCACCACCGAGCCGAGGTTGGCCACGCCGGAGGAGACCGACACGGCGACCGTGAGCACGTAGTCGACGAGCAGCGCGCTGGCCACCGCGAGGCCGGCGCGCGGCCCCAGGTTGACGGTGGCCACCTCGTAGTCGCCGCCGCCGGAGGGGTACGCGTGCACGTTCTGCCGGTAGCTCGCCACCACGGTGAGCATCACCACGACGACGGCGAGCGCGATCCACGGCGAGAAGAAGAACGCCGAGGCGCCCGCGATGGAGAGCGTCAGCAGGATCTCGTCCGGGGCGTACGCCACGGAGGAGAGCGCGTCGGACGCGAAGACCGGCAGCGCGATGCGCTTCGGCAGCAGGGTGTGCTGCAGGCGGTCGGACCGGAACGGTCGACCGAGGAGGAGTCGCTTCAGCAGCGAGGTGGGTCGGGCCACAACCGCCAAGCGTACGGCCAGCCGGCTCGGGACGGTGGGGTGGCTGATCACCCCCGCGCGCGACCGCGCGGTACGGTTCGGTGCCCCGTCGCGGGCGGGGACGTGGCAGGCTCGCAGACGACGGGTCGGCGGGCGGCACCGTGGGAGGAGCGGACACCGTGCATGTCGTGATCATGGGCTGCGGCCGGGTCGGGTCGACCCTGGCACACAGCCTGGAGTCCCGGGGGCACTCGGTGGCGGTGATCGACCAGGACGCGGACGCGTTCCGCCGGCTCGGGCCGGACTTCGCGGGCATCACGGTCACCGGCGCCGGCTTCGACGGCGAGGTGCTGCGTCAGGCCGGCATCGAGCGGGCCGACGCGTTCGCCGCGGTCTCCAGCGGCGACAACTCCAACATCATCTCGGCCCGGCTGGCCCGGGAGACGTTCGGCGTCTCCCGGGTCGCGGCCCGGATCTACGACCAGCGCCGCGCCCAGGTCTACGAGCGCCTCGGCATCCCCACCGTGGCGACGGTCCGGTGGACCGCCGACCGGATGCTGCGGCACCTGGTCCCCGAGGGCAACGTGGAGATCTTCCGCGACCCGACCAGCACCGTGTCGATCATCGAGGTGCCGGTGCACAAGGACTGGATCGGCCGGTCGCTGCGGCAGCTGGAGGAGGCCGTCGGCGCCCGGGTGGCCTACCTGACCCGGTTCGGGATCGGCACCCTGCCCACCGCCTCCACCGTGGTGCAGGAGGGCGACCAGGTCTTCATGCTGGTGACCGACGACATCACCGCGTCGGTCACGTCGGTGGCGGCGACGCCGCCGGAAGGGGGGCACTGAGCCATGCGGATCGCCATCGCCGGCGCCGGCAACGTGGGCCGCTCGATCGCCCAGGAGCTGATCGACAACGGCCACCAGGTGATGCTGATCGAGCGGCAGCCCAAGATGCTGCGGCCGGACCGCGTCCCGGCCGCCGACTGGGTGCTCGCCGACGCGTGCGAGCTGGCCAGCCTCGAGGAGGCCAACGTGGCCGGCTGCGACGTGGTGGTGGCGGCCACCGGCGACGACAAGGTCAACCTGGTGGTCTCGCTGCTGGCCAAGACCGAGTTCGCGGTGCCCCGCGTGGTCGCCCGGGTCAACCGGGCGGAGAACGAGTGGCTCTTCACCGACCAGTGGGGCGTGGACGTCGCGGTCAGCAAGCCGCGGGTGATGGCGGCGCTGGTCGAGGAGGCGGTCACCGTCGGCGACCTGGTCCGGCTGATGACGTTCCGGCAGGGCGAGGCGAACCTGGTCGAGATCACGCTGCCGCCGACCGCGCCCTACGTCGGGCAGCCGATCCACGCGGTGCCGCTCCCCCGGGACGCGGCGCTGGTGGCGATCCTGCGCGGCAAGCGGGTGCTGGTGCCCACCCCGGACGACCCGATCGAGGCCGGCGACGAGCTGGTGTTCGTGTGCACGGCGGAGGTGGAGGACGAGGTGCGCGGCGTCATCCTGGGCCCGGAGAGCACCGAGCGGCACCGCGGCCGCCCCTGACGGGCGGGAGGATCCTCAGGCGCCGGGCAGCGGGGCGGGTGCGCCCTCCCGGGTGACCCGGCGCACCACCCAGACCGTGATCAGCAGCAGCAGCGCGTACGGCGGGTAACCCAGGGCGAGCCGGGCCACGCCGAGCGCGGTGTCCTGGTGGGCCAGGTAGAGCCCGGCCTGCACGCCGACCTTGGCCAGCCACACCACGCCCCAGAGCACGGTGAGCTGGGTGAAGGTGCGCACCAGCCTCGGGTCGTCGCGCCACTCGGAGCGGCCCTTGGCCACCAGCACCGACCAGATCCAGCCGACCAGCGGCTGCCGGATCGCGGCCGACAGCAGCAGCGCCAGCCCGTAGCCGATCCCGTAGAGGATGCCGGGCAGGTAGAAGTCGCGCTCGTTGCCGGTGCGCCAGGCGATGGCCGCGCCGATGCCGACGCCGAAGAGCCCGTTCACCGCGTGCCGCACCGGCCGGCGCTGCACCAGCCGGAGCACGGCGATCAGCAGCGCCACCGCGACCGAGGCGATCACCGCGGGACGCAGCTCGCCCACCACGTTGGCGATCACGAAGACCACCACCGGGATGCTCGACTCGACCAGGCCGCGCCAGCCGCCCAGCTGGTCGGCCATCTGCTCGGCGATGCTGGGCAGCCGCTCGTCGTCCTGCGGGTCGAGCCCCGACGGGGTGTGCTGCTGTCCGGTCGTCACTTCGGCGACTCCAGCTCGTAGTACGGGTTGTAGATCACCTTGCGGTCGTCCCGCACGGCCACCCGGCCGCGGGCGGTGAGGTGCCGGCCCGGCTCGATCCCGGCGATGTGCCGCCGGCCCAGCCACACCAGGGTGACCACGTCGTTGCCGTCGTAGAGGTCGGCCTCCAGCGTGGGCAGGTTGGTGCGCGGCGTGTAGACCACCGTGCGCAGCCGCCCGGCCACCGAGACGACCTGGCCCCGGTTGCACTGGTGGGTCGGCGTGCCGCCGGACTCGGCGCTCTCGCGGCGCAGCTCCTGCGCCTCGATCTCGGCCTCGCTCGCGGTGAGCCGTTGCAGGAGCCGCCGCAGCGACACCCGGCCCTGGTCGGTCGTCATGACCTCCGCGTCACCCTCTCCACGCCGGGGCTCCGCGGACGGCGGAACCGTCCCGCCAGCGTACGCCGATCCGGCGCGCCGGCGGGACCGGCGTGGGCGCGCACGCGACGGGCCCGGCGCCGCCGGCCCGGAGGCCGACGGGACCGGGCCCGGCACGGTGCGTCAGACCTCCTGCGGACCGGCGGCGGCCTGCTCCTGGGCGGCCTGCTGCTCGGCGACCTCGCGGGGCAGCCGCAGCGGCAGCGGCTCCCGCACCGGCTTGGCCTCCTGCCCGCGGTCGACCACCAGGCCGTCCAGGCAGGCCGCCAGCGGGCCGGCGGCGGTCGGGTCGGTGGCCGCCTGGCCCTGGAAGACGCCGCGGACCATCCAGCGCGGCCCGTCGATGCCGACGAACCGCAGGTCGGTCATGCCGTCCGGGGTGCGCAGCCGGGCGCGCAGCTCGGTGCCGTACTCGCCCTCGACCTCCTGGGCCGCGGCGCCGTCGTTGAACAGCGACTGGCGGATCTCCTCGCGCACCTCGTCCCAGATGCCGTCGGACCGGGGCGCGGCGAAGACGCCGAGCTGGAGCGCGTTCTGCCCGTGCACCAGCACCACCTGCTGGATCACCCCCTGCGGGTCGGCCTGCACCCGCACCTCCACGTCCGGCACCGCCGGGATCTGGAGGCTGCCCAGGTCCAGCCGGGGCGCGTCGGGCGCCTCACTGACGTCGTACGGGCCGCGGGACGGCCCGGCGGCCTCCTCGACGTCGAGGACCGCGTCGTCACGCGTCTCGTCGGCCCGCTTCCGGGAGAAGATCACTGCGCCCACCCTCCGCTGTTCGCACTCACCCTGCCACCTCTTCGTCCTGCCCACCGGCCGGAGCCGGAACCAGCCCGGCGTGCCCGCCGGTGGATCCGTGCCCACCGGTACCGCGCCGCGACCCGGGCAGCTCGGCGACCGGCCGGAACTCGGCCCGGGCGACCCGCTGCACCACCAGCTGGGCGATCCGGTCGCCCCGGCTGATCGTGGCCGGCGTGTCCCGATCATGGTTGATCAGGTTGACCAGGATCTCACCCCGGTAGCCGGCGTCGACCGTACCGGGCGCGTTGAGCACCGTCACGCCGAGCCTCGCGGCCAACCCCGATCGGGGGTGGACCAGTCCCACGTACCCCTCCGGCAGCGCCACCGCGACGCCGGTGGGCACCAGGGCCCGGCCGCCGGGCGGCAGCTCCACGTCCACGGCGGACACCAGGTCCGCGCCGGCGTCGCCGGGATGGGCGTACGCCGGCAGCGGCAGCTCCGGGTCGAGCTGCCGTACGGGCACGGGTACGACGTCTGTCACGGTCATCCTCTTCCGTCCGGTCCTCGCGGGGTGACCCTGCCATCCTGCCGGTTGGCCGACCCGCCGCGCGCCGTACCCTCGCAGTGTGCGTCAGTCGTCATCCCCGGCCGCCCCGACGGCCACCCCCGCGTCGTACGCGGAGCGCCTCGGGCTGCCCTGGTGGGCCTGGCCGGTGGGCCTGGCGGTGGCCGGGCTGCTCGCCGCCGAGCTGTGGCTGGGCGCGACCGGGGTCCGCGCCTGGCTGCCGTTCGTGCTGCTGATCCCCGGCACGGTGGCCGCCCTGTGGTGGCTGGGCCGGATCCGGGTCGAGGTGCGCGACGGCGAACTGCGGGTCGACGACGCCCACCTGCCGGTGCGGCACGTCGCGGACGTGGTGCCGCTGGACGCGGCCGGCCGGCGCGAGGTGCTCGGCGTCGGCGCCGACCCGCTCGCCTTCGTGGTCCAGCGTCCCTGGGTCGGCGGCGCGGTCCAGGTGGTGCTGGACGACCCGGCGGACCCGACCCCGTTCTGGGTGGTCAGCACCCGGCGTCCGGTGGAGCTGGCGGCGGCCCTGCTGGCCGCCCGCGACGCGGACTGACCGTCCCCCGCCGGGCCCTCAGCCCCGCTTGTGCGGCAGGCCGCGGGCCGTGTGCCGGAGATCCTTGCGGAGCTGCTCGCCGAGCGCGCGGGTGGCCCGCCGGTTGAGGTAGCCGGCCACCGCGGCGCCGGTCAGGAACGGCCCGAGCGTGGTGAGGTTGCGACCGAACCGGCGCAGCAGGCTGTCGCGCAGCTCGCGGCGGGCGGCGGTGCCCAGCACCGCGCTCACCCCGACGCCCGGCATCATCGGGTTGATCCCCCGCTGCCCGGCCCAGGACTGCACCAGCGCCACGGCGCGGGCGGTGCCGCCGGTGGGCAGCGGCATCCGGTGGATCTCGTGCAGCTCGCCGATCAGCTTCAGTTCGATCGCCACCACCGCGACCGTCTCGGCGGCCAGCAGGACGGGGGCGGAGAGCAGCGTGGGCGTGACCGCCCACTCGACCGCGGCGACCCCGCCGCCGGCCGCGCCCACCCCGGCCGTGGCCCGGGAGGCGTTGCGGACCAGCCGGTCGGCCAGCGCGTCGTCGTCCAGCCCCGGGAAGTGCCGCCGGAGCGTGGCCAGGTCCCGGATCGGCACGTGCGGGGCGACCTCGGCGACGGTGTCCGTCATCCAGCGCAGCGCCGCCTTCGGCTTGAACAGGTCGGTGATGCCGCGGGCCCGGGCCTGGCCGACCATCCGGACCAGCAGTTGCCGGCGGCGGGCCGGCGCGATGTCGTCGGCGGTCAGGGCGGCGACGGTCGCGCCCAGCTCGTCACCGTCCGCACCGGACGGCGCCCGGCCCGGCTCCGCCGGAGCGGTGGCCGCGTCGGGGGTGGTCGGCGCCGGTCCCGGCTCCGGGGCCGGCGTCCGGTCGGTCCCGTCCGCACGCTCGCTGCGCTCGCTCACCCGTCCGCCCTCCTGCTCCGTGCGGCGTGGCAGCCGCCGCTACGAGTCAAGCAGCTTCCGGCCACCCGCGCACGGCGGCTCGAACAGCGGCGGCCCCGCACCGGGGCCGCCGCCGGTTTCCCCGGACGGGATCAGACGCACTCGCGGCAGATCAGGTCGCCGTTGCGCTCGACCGCCAGCTGGCTGCGGTGGTGGACCAGGAAGCAGCGCGCGCACCGGAACTCGTCCTGCTGCATCGGGAGGACCTTGACCGTGAGCTCCTCGTCGGCCAGATCGGCGCCGGGCAGCTCGAAGCTCTCGGCCACCTCGGCCTCGTCGACGTCCACGGCGCCCGACTGTGAGTCGACCCGCCGGGCCTTGAGCTCTTCCAGGCTGTCCTCGCCGAGGTCGACCTCGTCGCGACGCGGGGCGTCGTAGTCGGTGGCCATCGGTTTCACTCTCCAATATCGATATGGTCGCTGCCGGTTGTAACGCCGGACGACGCCGTTTCGGTTCCCCTGGTCGGCCACCATCTGTGTCGGGCACCCGACCCGACGACCGTTGGGTCGGGCTCGCCGGAGCGGAACCCCCCGGCGAGCGCGGAACCTTACCCCCCCTTTGGGCGAGGCATGTATACCGCCCTCGCGGGAGAGATGTACGCCCCTGCGCCCGAAGTTGTTCCCAATGTGACTCAGGCGACACGAAGATAGGGGTAGTCCTACCCGTTCCCCCGGTGGCGCGCCGGCATGTCGGACTGTTTCCACGCGGGAGCCGGACAAGGGTTAACCTCAGCGGCGTACTGGACGGCCACAGACGCGGCCCGACCGCGGCGGCCGCCGCCACCCAATCACTGTCCGGGGGAGCGCCCAGGATGAGTTTTGCGCGAGTGCGGGCACTCGTTGTCGTCGGACTGCTGGCGGTCATCGCCCTGGTCATCGTGGTCGTCGCCGTGGTGCGCGACACCCAGAGCAAGGCGGGCACGGCCGCCGGGTGCCCGGACGGCTGGCAGCTGGTCGACCTGCGGCTGCGGGAGCAGAAGGACGTGAAGCTCAACGTCTACAACGCCACCGACGAGGCCGGCCGGGCCGGCCTGGTCGCGGACGACTTCCGCAACCGCAAGTTCCAGGTCAAGAAGGTCGGCAACGAGAAGAAGGCGTTCGACGGCGTGGCCGTGCTGCGCTACGGCCCGAAGGGCGTCGGCTCGGCGCACCTGCTGCGGGCGTACTTCCTCAACGAGGCCGAGCGGAAGTTCGACCCGAACCGCAAGGACGACAGCGTCGACGTGGTCCTGGGCAACGGCTTCCAGCAGTTGGCCACCACCACCGAGGTGAACCAGTCGCTCGGCGACCTGGGCGCGCCCGAGGCGCCGCCGGAGACGTGCCCGATGCCGTTCGACAAGTGACCGGTGGGCCGGTCACCCGGCCCGACCCGACGACGACGCAGGGCGGCCTCCGCGGTTCGGGAGGCCGCCCTGACGCGTACGAGGGCGCGTGCCGGTCACGGCCCGCCGGAGGCGTCCAGGTCGGCGAGGCGGGTGTGCAGTGGCCCGTGCAGCGCCGGCGGCGCGGCGAGCACCAGGTCCGGCCCGGCCGCCCGACCGGACAGCCCGGTCACCAGCAGCCCGGCCTCGCGGGCGACCAGCCCGCCGGCGGCGAGGTCCCAGGCGGCGAGCCCCTTCTCGTAGTAGGCGTCCACCCGCCCCTCGGCGGCCAGGCAGAGGTCGAGCGCGGCCGCGCCCATCCGGCGGATGTCCCGCACGTGCGGGATCAGCTCGGCGACCACGCGGGCCTGGTGCGCCCGGCGGCCGGCGTCGTACCCGAAGCCGGTGGCGACCAGCGCCTGCCCCAGGTCGGTCTCGGCGGAGCAGCGCAGCCGCTCCCCGTCCCGCCAGGCCCCGCCGCCGGCGGTGGCGGTCCACTCCTCGCCGGTGGCCACGTTGCGCACCACCCCGGCCACGACCTCGCCGGCCACCTCGGCGGCGAGCGAGACCGCGCAGTAGGGCAGCCCGTAGAGGTAGTTGACGGTGCCGTCGATCGGGTCGACGATCCAGCGCACGCCGTCCTCGGCGGCCGGGCCGGTGTCCCCCGTGCCGTACTCCTCGCCGAGCACCGCGTCGCCGGGACGGCGCTCCCGCAGCGCCGCCAGCACCTGCCGCTCGACCGCGCGGTCGGCGGCGGTGACCACGTCGGTCACCGTGCTCTTGGTCGCGGCCACCGACACGCCCTCGGCCCGCATCCGGTGCGCGGTGGCGGCGGCGTCGCGGGCCACCTCGACGGCGATCGTGAGCAACTCCCGCGGCGTGGGCGCCGAGGTGATCATGTTCGTCCCCTTCCCGCACGATCGGGACCGCCCGCATCGCGCGTGGGTATCATCCTTACAAAGTCCACATCTGCACTGATTCGGCGGTCCCGGACCACCGGTACGCCGTGCGGCGCAGGATGATCGCGGCAGACGGCGTTACAATTCACCCTGCCCACGCGCCACGGACCGCCAGCGACCGGACGGACCGGGACACGGGGGTCCCTCAACGACTCGCCCGGCACGGCCGTTCGTGCTGCGCCGGACGACCCGGCCGTGCTCGCTCTTTCGCCTCCGGAAGGTCATTCGTGACAGAACCCCGCCAGACCGGCGCCGACGTTCGCTCGCTCACCGACACCCTGATCGCCCACGCGCAGAGCGCCGGCGGCCAGCTCACGTCGGCCCAGCTCGCGCGCACCGTCGAGTCCGCTGAGGTGACCCCGGCCCAGGCCAAGAAGATCCTCCGTGCGCTCTCCGAGGCGGGCGTGACGGTGGTCGTGGACGGCTCGGCGAGCACCCGCCGCCCGCGGGTCGCCGCGGCCCGGTCCGCCACCCCGGCCTCCCGGGCGACCACCGCCAAGACCACCAAGAAGGCCGCCGCGCCCGCCCCGAAGCAGGCGCCCGCCGCCGAGGAGTCCCCGGCGCCGGCCCCGCGGAAGGCGACGGCGCGCAAGGCCGCCGGCACCACCGCCGACGTGGCCGCCAAGGCCGTCGCCCCGGCGAAGGCCACCAAGGCGACCCGGGCCACCAAGGCCACCGTGGCCGCCAAGACCGCCGCGGCGAAGTCCGGCAAGGCCGGCGCCAAGGGCGAGGGCGCCGAGGGTGAGATCGACCCGGAGGAGCTGGCCGCCGAGATCGAGGACGTCGTGGTCGAGGAGCCGGCCGAGCTGACCCAGGCCGCCGAGGCCGACGCCGCCAGCTCCGCCACCGACAACGACTTCGAGTGGGACGACGAGGAGTCCGAGGCGCTCAAGCAGGCGCGCCGGGACGCCGAGCTGACCGCCTCCGCCGACTCGGTCCGGGCCTACCTCAAGCAGATCGGCAAGGTGCCGCTGCTCAACGCCGAGCAGGAGGTCGAGCTCGCCAAGCGGATCGAGGCCGGCCTCTACGCCGCCGAGCGGCTGCGCGCCGCCGACGAGGGCGAGGAGAAGCTGGTCCGCGACCTGCAGCGCGACCTGATGTGGATCTCCCGGGACGGTGAGCGGGCCAAGAACCACCTGCTGGAGGCCAACCTCCGCCTGGTGGTCTCGCTGGCCAAGCGCTACACCGGACGCGGCATGGCCTTCCTCGACCTGATCCAGGAGGGCAACCTCGGCCTGATCCGCGCGGTCGAGAAGTTCGACTACACCAAGGGCTACAAGTTCTCCACGTACGCCACCTGGTGGATCCGCCAGGCCATCACCCGCGCCATGGCCGACCAGGCCCGCACCATCCGCATCCCGGTGCACATGGTCGAGGTGATCAACAAGCTCGGCCGGATCCAGCGCGAGCTGCTCCAGGACCTGGGCCGCGAGCCCACTCCGGAGGAGCTGGCCAAGGAGATGGACATCACACCGGAGAAGGTGCTGGAGATCCAGCAGTACGCCCGGGAGCCCATCTCGCTCGACCAGACCATCGGTGACGAGGGTGACAGCCAGCTCGGCGACTTCATCGAGGACTCCGAGGCCGTGGTGGCGGTCGACGCGGTGTCGTTCTCGCTGCTGCAGGACCAGCTCCAGCAGGTCCTGCAGACGCTGTCCGAGCGCGAGGCGGGCGTGGTACGCCTGCGGTTCGGCCTGACCGACGGTCAGCCGCGCACTCTGGACGAGATCGGCCAGGTGTACGGCGTGACCCGGGAACGCATCCGGCAGATCGAATCCAAGACGATGTCCAAGTTGCGGCACCCGTCGCGTTCCCAGGTGCTCCGCGACTACCTGGACTGACCACCGCACGTCAACTCGTCGTGCCGGTTTGATCACCAGCCGTAGAACACTCATCGGTGATCGGTCGGTTGCCTGTTTGTGATCGTTGACGTGGCACCCTTGGTGCACGGCACACTGTCTTCCACGCCAGGTGTGACCTCGGTCCCCCGCGGGCACACAGGGAAGGCAGGGCCCGAGATGGGTGTTGCACGATAGGTGAGCAACCGAAGAGAGTGTTCATCGGTGACGACCAGAGGAGGAAGGCGATGACCCCGACCCTCACGCCGCCGCCCGAGACGGTGAGCCCCCCGGCCGCCGATGAACGGTGCGACCGCTGCAATGCTGCCGGCAAGCTCCGGATCACTCTGGCGGGTGGGAGCGAGCTGGTGTTCTGTGGGCACCACGCGAACAAGTACGCGGAGGATCTCGTGAAGATCACCGTGCGCTACGCGTCGGACCCGGAGTTCAGCTGGCGTGGCGCCGATCTGATGGCGAACTGAGGTCCGACAGGAAATCCGCAACTCGACATAACCGACCGGAGGCACCCACACGGGTCGCCTCCGGTCGGTTTTTCGTACCCGCGCGCGCAAGGTGTTAACAAGGGGCCCCTGCACTACCGGAGGCGTTAAGAAGGGGCCCTTCCTTACAGGGTCTGCACGGTGGCGATGCGCTCCTCGAGCTGCTCGATCGTGGCCTGGGCGCTGGGCGGGCCACCGCAGATCCGGCGCAACTCGGCGTGGATCTTGCCGTGCGGCTGGCCGGTGCGGTGGTGCCGCGCGGCCACCAGGGCGTTCAGCTGCCGCCGTAGCGCCACCCGACGCTGGGCCGCACTCATCGGTGGGGGCACCGCCGCCGGGGCGGCAGCGGCCGGCTCAGCGGTCCGTAGGGCGGCTCGACGCTTCTGCGCGGCGAGCTGCTCGGCCTGCCGCTTGGTCAGCAGCAGCGAGACCTGGTCGGCGGTGAGCAACCCGGGCAGCCCGAGGTATTCCTCCTCCTCCGGGGTGCCGGCCTGGGCGGCGGTGCCGAAGGAGGCGCCGTCGAAGATCACCTGGTCCAGCTCGGCGGTGGCGGAGAGCGCCGCGAACCGCTTCTCCAGCTCGCCGCTGGCTCCGTCGTCGCGCTGGGCGCGCTCCAACAGGTCGTCCTCGAAGCCCTCGCGGTCCTTCGGCTTGCCGAGCACGTGGTCCCGCTCGGCCTCCATCTCGCTGGCCAGCCCGAGCAGGTGCGGCACGCTGGGCAGGAAGACCGACGCGGTCTCGCCGGACCGGCGGGCCCGGACGAACCGGCCGATCGCCTGCGCGAAGTAGAGCGGGGTGCTGGCGCTGGTCGCGTACACCCCGACGGCCAGCCGGGGGATGTCCACGCCCTCGGAGACCATCCGCACCGCGACCAGCCACCGCTGCTCGGAGGCCGCGAACGTCGCGATCCGCGCCGAGGCGCCCTGGTCGTCGGAGAGCACCACGGCGGCCTTCTCACCGGTCACCTGCTCCAGCAGCTTCGCGTACGCGCGGGCCACCTGCTGGTCGCTGGCGATGACCAGGCCGCCCGCGTCGGGCATGCCGTTGGCCCGCAGCACGCTGAGCCGGGCGTCGGCGGCGCGCAGCACCTGCGGCATCCAGTCGCCGGCCGGGTCCAGCGCGGTCCGCCACGCCTGGGCGATCAGGTCCTGCGTCATCGGCTCGCCCAGCCGCGCGGCCAACTCGTCGCCGGCGTTGGTGCGCCACCGGGTCTCCCCCGAGTAGGCCAGGAACAGCACCGGCCGGACCACGCCGTCGCGCAGCGCGTCGGAGTAGCCGTAGACCGAGTCGGCGCGGGAGCGCAGCAGCCCGTCCCCGCCGCGTTCGTAGCTGATGAACGGGATCGGGTTGTCGTCGGAGCGGAACGGCGTGCCGGTGAGCATCAGCCGGCGTACGGCGGGCTCGAACGCGGCCTTGACGCCGTCGCCCCAGGTGCGCGCGTCGCCGGCGTGGTGGATCTCGTCGAGGATCACCAGCGTCCGCCGGGTCATGGTGCGCCGCCGGTGCACCTGCGGCGCCATGCCGACCTGGGCGTAGGTGACCACGGCGCCGTGGAAGTCGGCGGCGGAGTGCAGGTCGGCGTTGCGGAACGCGGCGTCGAGCTGGATGCCGACCCGGGCCGCGGCCTGCGCCCACTGGGTCTTCAGGTGCTCGGTCGGCGCGACCACGGTGACCGCCTCGACGGTGCCGTCGGCGAGCAGTTCGGCGGCGATCCGCAGCGCGAAGGTGGTCTTTCCGGCGCCGGGCGTGGCGACCGCGGTGAAGTCCTCGGCCCGCCGGCGCAGGTACTCCACCATCGCCTTGCGTTGCCAGGCACGCAGGGGCGGGAACGTGTCGAGCGCGGGCATCCGCGGTGGCACGCGTGGCTCCTCTCCGCCGCGGACGGCGGCGGGCCCGACCGGGGGCCACGGGAGCCGCCGCCCATGAAAAGGCCCTCGCGCATCCGGTGCCGCGAAGGCCGACTCAGCATAACCAGCGGGGGCGTTCCGCCCCACTCGACGCCACGCTGGTCACATCCGCCCACCCCGGTGCGCGACGGTCGCGGCTACGGCCAGCGGGTCCCGGTGCGGGGCGGGCGCAGCGTGGGCACCGGCGCCGACCAGCGTCGCCGCAGCGCGATCAGGCGCAGCCCGAACACGAAGACCGCCGCGCCGGTCAGCGGCAGTGCGGTGGCGTGTCCGTAGGTCGACAGCAACGCCACCACGACCGAGCCGGCGAGCGCGGCGACCGCGTAGATCTCCGAACGCAGCACCACCGGGATCTCGCCGGTGAGCAGGTCGCGGCCCAGCCCACCGCCGATCGCGGTGAGCATGCCGATCATGCAGGCGCCGACGGCGGGCACGTGCGCGTCGAGCGCCTTGAGCGTGCCGGTGACGGTGAACAGGGCGAGGCCGGCCGCGTCGAGCACCAGCACGGTGGTGCGCAGCCGGGCGAGCTGCGGGTGCAGCCGGAACACCGCGGCGGCGGTGACGGCGGCGGTGACCGCGTACCGCCAGTCGGCGAACGCCAGCGGGGGGACCTCGTCGATCACGAGGTCGCGGAAGATGCCGCCGCCGAGGGCGGCGACCACACCGACGAAGACCACCCCGAACAGGTCGAGTCGTTTCGCGACCGCCGCGGAGGCGCCGGAGGCGGCGAACACCGCCACGCCGGTGAGGTCGGCGAGGAGCAGCGCGGTGGAGGTGGTCACCGCCGCAGGTTACGTGGGCGGGCGGCGGCGCCGCCCGCGATCACTCCGAGTAGGAGTCGTAGATCTCCTTGCACTTCGGGCACACCGGGGAGCCGGGCTTGGCGGCCTTGGTGACCGGGAACGTCTCACCGCAGAGCGCGACCACGTAGGTGCCCATGACGGCACTCTCGGCGATCTTCTCCTTGCGGACGTAGTGGAACATCTCGGGACCAGTGTCGGCGTCCTTCAGCTCGGGACGCTCGAGAACCTCTGTGCTCACGTCTGCACCTCCGACCTTCCAGTTTTGCAGGTCCGCCCGGGTCGGTCCAGCTGGGCCCGCCCCGGGAGCGGCCCGTACCGTAGCCGAAGTGACCAACTTTCACATCAGCCTCGGCAGTGACGTGGCCGACGCCCTGCGCGACGGGCGCCCGGTCGTGGCGCTGGAGAGCACGATCGTCTCGCACGGCCTCCCCCGGCCGGACAACCTGCGTGTGGCGCGCGAGATCGAGCAGGCGGTCCGGGACGCGGGCGCGGTGCCGGCCACCATCGGCATGGTCGCCGGTGAGCTGCGGGTCGGGCTGGACGACGCCCAGCTCACCCGGCTCGCCACCGTCGACGGCGTGAGCAAGCTCTCGGTCCGCGACCTGGCGCCGGCCGCGGCGACCGGCGCGGACGGGGCCACCACGGTGGCGGCCACCAGCGCGGTCGCGGCGGCCGCCGGGATCGGGGTGTTCGCCACCGGCGGGCTCGGCGGCGTGCACCGCGAGGCGGCGCAGACGTTCGACGAGTCGGCGGACCTGGTCACCCTGGCCCGTACGCCGATCGCCGTGGTCTGCGCCGGGGTGAAGTCGATCCTCGACGTGGGCGCGACGCTGGAACGGCTGGAGACGCTCGGGGTGGGCGTGGTGGGCTACCGCACCCGCCGCTTCCCCGGGTTCTACCTGACCGACGCCGGGTTCGACCTGGACTGGTCGGTGGAGTCCCCGGAGCAGGTGGCCGACGTGCTGGCCGCCCGCGCGGCGCAGCGCGTGCACCACGGAGGGCTGGTCGTGGCCAACCCGCTGCCGGTCGACGAGCAGCTCGACCCGGCGCTGCACGACCGGACACTGGCCGAGGGCCTGGCCGCGCTGGCCCGCGAGGGGATCACCGGCAAGGCGGTGACGCCGTTCCTGCTGGCCCACTTCCACGCCGCCACCGAGGGCGCCAGCCTGGCGGTGAACGTCCGCATCATCCTGCGCAACGCCGACCTGGCGGCCCGGATCGCGGTCGCCGCCGCGAAGCGTCGCCCGGCATGAGCGAACGCACCGAGCGCAGCGAGGGCCGTGAGAACATGCCCAGCCAGCACAGCATGAGCGAACGCACCGAGCGCAGCGAGGGCCGGGAGAACATGCCCAGCCAGCACAGCATGAGCGAACGCACCGAGCGCAGCGAGGGCCGGGAGAACATGACCGGCCAGCACAGCATGAGCGAACGCACCGAGCGCAGCGAGGGCCGGGAGAACATGCCCGGCCGGCACGGCATGAGCGGGGTGCCGCGCGTCGTCGTCGTGGGCGACGTGATCACGGACGTGCTCGCGGTGCTGTCCGGCCCGCTGGCCACCGGCTCGGACACGGCGGCCGGGATCCGCTTCAGCGGCGGCGGCCAGGCGGCCAACACGGCGGCCTGGCTCGCCGGGCAGGGCGCGGCCGTGACGCTGGTCGCCGCCGTCGGCGACGACGAGACCGGCCGGGAGCGGGTGGCCGAGCTGACCCGGGCCGGCGTGGACTGCGTGGTGGAGCGGCACGAGGGCTACCCCACCGGCACCGTCATCGTGCTCACCCACGGCGGCGAGCGGACCATGGTCAGCCAGCGGGGCGCCAACCTGCGTCTGACCGCCGGGCACGTGGACGCGGCCCTGGCGGCGGTGCCCGACGTCGGGCACCTGCACCTGTCCGCGTACACCCTGTTGGACGTCGGGTCGCGCGGAGCGGGCCTGCGCGCGCTGGCCGCGGCCCGCGAGCGCGGGCTGACCGTCAGCGTCGACGCGGCCTCCGCGGCGCCGTTGCGGCGCGTCGGCGGGTCGTTCCTGACCTGGGTACGCGACGTCGACCTGCTGCTGGTCAACACGGATGAGGCGACCGTGCTGACCGGCGGCCTGGATCCGGCGGCCCAGGCGCGGGCGCTGACGTCGGTGGCGCACCGGGTGGTGGTCAAGCGCGGCGCGGCCGGCGCGGTCTGGGTGGAGCGCGGGGGCCGGGTGGAGACGGCGCCGGCGCCCGGGGTGGCCGTGGTGGACGTCACCGGGGCCGGGGACGCGTTCGCCGCCGGTCTGCTCACCGCCTGGCTGGCCGGCGCCGACCCGCGCGCGGCCCTGGCCCGCGCGGGCGACCTCGGCGCGCTGGCCGTGACCACGGTGGGCGCCCGTCCCACCCGCTGATCCGCGGGCCGGCCCGGGCGCGTCGGCCCGGGCCGGTCAGGGTTCGGCGTCGATGACCCTGTGCGGGCGCTCCTCGGCCGGGAGCGCCATCGGCGGCGTCTCGTCGCGGTGGCGCTGCTGGAACCTGGTGGACAGGCGGTGCTCCTCCTTGGGCGGGCGGTCGTTCGCCAGGAGCACCGCGAGCCACGGGATGAGCACCATGCCGAGCCCGCACAGCGGCAGCCAGAGCCAGAGCAGCGGGGCCTTGACGCCGACCAGGATCGCGCCCGCGACCAGGCACGCGACCCGGACGCCCATCATCAGCACGTAGCGCTTCTGCCGACTGGTGAGCTGGTCGTCCTGGCTGCGCGGGGCGTCGGTGATCAGGATCGGCTGGTAAGCCTGACGCTTCACCACGGACCTCCTACGAGGGGATACGGCCCATCCTGTCACTCGGGGCGGATGATCGGCGAACTTCGACCGACCCGGCTCGTGTTACGTGCGTGGTACGCTCCGATTCGTGGCCAACCGGTTCAGCTTCACCGACGAGGCGCTGGCGAACCTGCGGGTCTACGACGTCACACCCGGGGAAGTCTGGGAGGCCCTGCACAGCACCCGTCGGGTCATCCGGCACCTCGGCGACGACGTCATGGTGGTCTACGCCACCGACCACCGGGGCCGACGACTCGCCGTGCTGCTGGCCGAGGCCGACGGCACCGACAACGACTGGGACATCCTCTCCGCCCGCGAGCTGAGCGACGTCGAGGCCAAGCGCTACGACGAGGCGGTGCGGAGGTCACGCCGACGAGGAGGCGGTCACCATGCACCGTGACGAGGCGACCAAGCGGTTCCACGCCGGCGGCGACGCGTTCGCCGACCTGATCGACGAGACGTCGCCGGCGCAGCTACCCACCCCCGACAGCGACGTGCCGATGGTGAGCCGCTCGGTGCGGCTGCCGTTGGAGACCTACGACCGGGTCCGGGCCGCCGCCGAGGCGCGCGGCATCGGCGTGACCACCCTGATGCGGCAGTGGATCGAGGCCGGCCTGGCCGACCTGGACGACTCGGCCACCGTCTCGCTGGCCGACGTACGCCGCGCGTTGGCCTCGCTGTCCCGCCCGACCGCCGCCTGAGCCCTCACGCCTCGGGGCCGGCCTCACCGCGCATCTCCCGGCCCAGGGGCGAGGCGGAGGACTCCGGCGGCCGACCTCGGGCGTGCCGGGCGTCGGCGAGCGCGACCAGCGCCAGCACGCCGGCCACCGTGCCCAGCGCCAGCAGCGCCGGGCCGGCCGTCAGCACGGGCGCGAGCAGCACCAGGGCCAGCAGACCGGCCAGCCGGGAGCGGGAGATCCGACCGAAGATCTCGTACTCGAAGCGGGACCGGGCGGCCAGGAACAGGGCCGGGCCGCCGGCCACGAAGACCAGCCAGCGCGGCTCGGCCGGGTCGAACGGGTGGGCGATGACCAGCTCGTAGCCGACCGCGGCGGCGAGCACCCCGAGCACCATGAACAGGTGCGTCTGCGCGGCCGACTCGGCCAGCCGCCCCGGGGAGCCGGCCCGGCGCAGCGCCTCGGCGAGCAGGAACCCGGCCCGGTGGAAGTAGATCCGCCAGAGCAGCGCGGTGACCAGGAACGCGAGCGTGAACGCCGCCGCGCCCTGCCGGGAGAACCGCTCGCCGCTGTAGGCCACCCCGATCACCAGGACCGACTCGCCGAGCGCGATGAGGAAGATCTGCTGGTAGCGCTCGGCCAGGTGTTCCCCGGCCACCAGCCAGCTCCGGATGCGGGACCGCCCGAGCCGGGGCAGCGGCCACCCCAGGTACGTGCCGAGGTAGTCCACCGCCAGCGCCACCACCCACAGCGGCAGGCGCGCCCCGGGCAGCAGCGCGCCGGCCAGCCAGAGCGGCGCGCTGGTGCCGGCCCAGGCGGCGAGCCGCAGCGGAACCGTCCGCCGCGGGTGGCCGCGCAGCGCCGCCACGATCACCAGTGGCCGGCCGACCATCATCACCACGTACGCGAGCACGAACGGCAGCGCCCGCTCCTCCAGCGCGCGGGGCAGCGTCACCCCGAGCACCAGGCTGCCGAACGCGGTGCCGACCACGAGCGCCTGGATCACGATCCGCTCCGGCTCGTAGCGGCTGGTCACCCAGGTGGTGATGGTCCAGACGTGCCAGAGGACCAGGAAGAGCAGCAGCGTCCGGCCGACACCGGCGACCATCGTCTCGCCGGAGCCGTCGAGGTCGGTGATCAGTCGCTGCGACACCCGGGTCAGCGCGAAGACGAAGACCAGGTCGAAGAAGAGCTCCAGGAACGTCGCCCGCTCCGAACTGGCCATGGTGCGCAGCAGCGCCCCGCCCCGCTGCTCGCTCATGGTCAGCCCTTCGCGGCCTTCGCCTCCGCCTTCATCCGCTGCTTGAACTCGCGTACCCGGCGCAGCGACTCGGGGTCGGTCACGTCGGCCACCGACCGGTGCGCCGCCGGGTCGCCGTAGTCGCCGGCCGCCTCGCGCCAGCCCGCCGGGGTGACCCCGAACCGCTTGCCGAGCAGGGCGACGAAGATCTGCGCCTTCTGCCGGCCGAAGCCGGGCAGCTCACCCACCCGGCGCAGCAGCTCCCGGCCGTCGGCCGCGTCGGACCAGAGCCGGGCCGGGTCGCCGTCGTAGCGCTCGACCAGCGCCCGGCAGACCTCCTGGGTGCGGGCGGCCATCGCCTTGGGGAAGCGGTGCAGCGCCGGGGGCCGGGCGAACAGCTCCACCAGAGCCTCCGGGTCGTACCCGGCCAGTTCCCGGGCGTCCGGCTCGTGGCCGAGCCGCTGGGTCAGCACGTACGGGGAGGAGAACGCCTTCTCCATCGGCACCTGCTGGTCCAGCACCATGCCGAGGAGCAACGCCAGCGGGCTGCGCCCGAGCAGCTCGTTGGCCTGCGGGTCGATGGGCAGGGAGAGCGTCATGCCCCCATCCTGCCGCCCCGGCCACCGGTCGCGGGGGCGACTCCCCGACGAGCGCGACGCGGCCCGGTGGACCGGGCTGGGGTCCACCGGGCCGCGCGGCTCACGGTGCGGTCAGTTCACCACGAAGAGCAGCCGGTTCGGCGAGCCCGAGCCCGGGTTGGTCACCTTGCCGGTGGTGGCGTTGCTGGTCAGGTAGCTGGCCACCTGGGAGGGGGTGTAGGACGGGTTGGCGCCGAGCACGAGCGCCGCGGCGCCGGCCACGTGCGGGGACGCCATCGACGTGCCGCTGATCGTGTTGGTCGCGGTGTCGCTGGTGCGCCAGGCCGAGGTGATCGACGAGCCCGGGGCGAAGATGTCCACGCAGGAGCCGTAGTTGGAGAAGGACGACCGCGCGTCGCTGCTGGTGGTGGAGCCGACGGTGAGCGCCGAGGCGACCCGGGCCGGCGAGGAGTTGCAGGCGTTGGCGCTGGAGTTGCCGGCCGCGACGGCGTACGTGATGCCGGAGCTGATCGAGTTGGCCACCGCGTTGTCCAGCGTGCTGCTGGCGCCGCCACCGAGGCTCATGTTGGCCACGGCCGGCTTCACCGCGTTCGAGGTGACCCAGTTGACGCCGCTGATCACGCCGGCGGTGGTGCCGCTGCCGGAGCAGTTGAGCACCTTCACGGCGACCAGGCGGACGCCCTTGGCCACGCCGTACCGGGTGCCGCCGACCGTGCCGGCGACGTGCGTGCCGTGGCCGTTGCAGTCGGTGTTGTTGCTGTCCACCGTGTTGGTGCCCCAGGTCGCCCGGCCGCCGAAGTCGGTGTGGGTGGTCCGGATGCCGGTGTCGATGATGTAGGCCCGCACGTTGCTGGCCGTGTTCGGGTAGGTGTAGGTGCTGTTGAGCGGAAGGTTGCGCTGGTCGATCCGGTCCAGGCCCCAGGTGGCGCCGGTCTGGGTGCCCTGGACGGTCACCCGGCGGTCCTGCTCGACGTAGGCGACGGCCGGGTCGGCGGCCAGCCGACGGGCCTGCGCGGCGCTCATCGTGGCGTTGTAGCCGGTGAGGGCGGCGCTCCACACCGTGCCGACGGCGCCGCCGTAGCGCTTGGCCAGGCCGGCGGCCCGGTCCGGCACGGCGGTGCGGGCGGTGCGGCTGTTCGCGGTGCCGACCGCGTCGCCCTTGAGCACGACCACGTAGCTGCCGCTGACGGCGTCGGCGGCGCCGGCGTACCGGATCTCGCCGGTCGGCGCGGCGAGGGCCGGGGTGGAGGCGGCGGCGGTGAGGGCCGCGGCGGCGGCCGTGACGGCGAGCGCGCGCAGCGCACGCCGCCGGGGAACGGACACGTCGGGCATCGTCTGGCTCCCTACCGGGCGGGCCGGTTCGTGGCCGGCGGGACCGCCCATCGACGGATGTTGGAGGGAATGCTAGCCATACATTGATGCTCGTGAAAGAGATAGTTGCCGATTGATACGGTCTGCGGTCCGGTTCCGGCGGGTGCGCGCCACGCCGGCCGCCGGGCGAGGCAGGATGGCCGGTGTGAACCGTCACGACATGCTGCTCTCCCCCGCCGGGGTGGACGCGCTGCGCACCGCGCTGACGCTGGCCCGCTTCACCGCGAACGGAATCGCCGACCGGCTCGGTCCGCAGGCCACCGGCGGCGTGGCCCGCAACGACCACCGGGCCGCGCTGCGCGCCACCGAGGACCGCGACCGGCTGGCCACGCTGATCCGGGTCTTCATCTGCGACCAGACCGAGCCCGAGCCGGTCGTGGCCGAGGCGCTCGCCCCGCTGACCGTGGACGAGGCGCTGGCCGGGGGCATCGTCGAGCGCCACGGCGACGGGCTGCGCGCCGGCGTCGACCTGGAGCCGTACGGCGACGACTGGTGGGTGCTCGCCGACGTGCCGGCCAGCGCCCGGCCGGGCCGGCCGCTGCACGCCGAGCACGTGCTGGGCGTCGGCGGCGCCACCCAGACGCTGATCGGCGCCGCCGTGCGCCGCACGGTCGACACCGCGCTCGACCTCGGCACCGGCTCCGGCGTGCAGGCGCTGCACCTGGGCACCCACGCCCGCCACGTCACCGCCACCGACGTCTCCGAGCGGGCGCTGCGCTTCGCCGCCACCACCGCCGCGCTCAACGGACAGGACTGGGAGCTGCTGCGCGGGGACATGGTCGCCCCGGTGGCCGGACGCCGCTTCGACCTGGTGGTCAGCAACCCGCCGTTCGTGGTCGGCCCCGGCACCACCACGCACGTCTACCGCGACTCCGGCCGGGTCGGCGACGCGATCGGCGCCGAGTTGGCCGCCGCCGCGCCGGACCTGCTCACCGAGGGCGGCACCATGCAGTACCTGGCGAACTGGGTGCACGTCACCGGCGAGGACTGGGCCGAGCGGGTCACCGGCTGGTTCGCCGGCACCGGCCTGGACGCCTGGGTGATCCAGCGCGAGGTGGCCGACCCGATGGCGTACGTGAACCTCTGGCTGACCGACGTCGGCGAGCGCGCCGACCCGGCGCGGATGGAGGCCTGGCTGGACTGGTTCGACGCGCACAAGGTCGAGGCGATCGGGTTCGGCATCGTCTCGCTGCGCCGGGCCGGGCACGACCAGCCGATCGTCCGGGTCGAGGACCTGCGCCAGCGGGTCGAACCGCCGCTCGGCGACCGGATCGGCGAGTGGTTCGACCGGCAGGACTGGCTGCGCGCCCGGGACACCGACGGCCTGCTCGCCGCCCGCTACCGGGCCGCCGACGGGCTCCAGCTGCGCCAGGAGGCCACCATGGGCGACGACGGCTGGGCGGTGGACCGGCAGGTCCTGGCCATGCCGCGCGGCCTGCGCTGGTCGGAGGAGGTCGACCCGCTGGTGCTCGCCCTGGTCGGCGGCGCGGACGGCCGGCTGCCGCTGCGCGACCAGCTCGCCCTGCTCGCCGCCGCGCACGACGTGGCACCGGACGAGCTGGCCGAGGCGGCCGGACCGATCGTGGCGCACCTGGTCGAGCGTGGCCTCGTCGAACCGGTGACCGACTGATGCGGGCGCTGGTGCAGACCGTCGGCCGGGCGTCGGTCACCGTCGACGGCGCGGTGGTCGGCGAGATCGCCGACGGGCTGCTGGTGCTGCTCGGCGTCACCCACACCGACACCCCGCAGGTCGCCGCCACCATGGCCCGCAAGCTGCACGAGCTGCGCATCCTCGACGACGACCGCAGCGCCGCCGACACCGGCGCGCCGCTGCTCGTGGTCAGTCAGTTCACGCTCTACGGCGACGCCCGCAAGGGGCGGCGGCCGAGCTGGACCGCCGCCGCCCCGGCCGAGGTGGCCGAACCCCTGGTGGACACCGTCGTCGAGGAGCTGCGCGCCCGGGGCGCGAAGGTGGAGACCGGCCGCTTCCGCACCCACATGCTGGTGGAGAGCGTCAACGTCGGTCCCCGCACCCTCCTGCTGGACCTCTGACGGCCTAGAAGAACAGACCCCGACGGGACAGCGACTGGCGCAGCCAGCCGTCGAGCTGGGCGGCCCAGTCGGTGCGATCGGCGGTGGCGTGGTCCACAGTGAACCGGCCGAACGCGTCCCGCCCCTCGGTGAACAGGCCGCCCCGCTTGTCCATCTCCAGCACCACCTGCACCTGCTGCGGGTCGGTGACGAAGGTGACCTCCAGCTGGTTCATCGCGCCGGCGTACTGGGGCGCCGGGTAGAACTCGATCTCCTGGTAGAACGGCAGCTGCTGGCGTACGCCGTAGATGTGGCCGCGCTCGACGTCGGCGCGGGCGAACCGGAAGCCCAGCCGCAGCAACGCCTCCAGCAGGCGCTCCTGGGCGGGCAGCGGGTGCACCGCGACCGCGTCCAGGTCGCCCTTGTCCACCGCCCGGGCCACCTCCAGCTCGGTCCGCAGACCCATCGTCATCCCGTGCAGGTGCTGGCCGTAGAGGTCGGTGAGCGGGGTCTCCCAGGGCACCTGGAAACGGAACGGCACGTCGTAGCGCTGCCCCGGGTCCAGGCGGAACGGGCCGGTCACCTGGGCCCGGCCGAACTCCTGGGTGGTGTCGTACTCCGAGTCGCCGCTCTCCACCTCGACCCGGGTCACCAGGCCGAGCGCGACCCAGCTCACATCCACCGGGTGGTCGCCGCCGACCACGTGGACGCGGCCCTCCAGCTGACCGCCCGGGCGGCAGTTCGGGTTGGCCAGCACCGTCTCCACCGACGGACCGCCCACACCCATCGCCTGCATGAGCCGCTTGAAGACCACCACGTTCTCCGATCGCCGGTTCGTTCCCGGCCCCACCGGCCGGACGCTGGCACGGTATCCGGGTCGGGCAAGCGACAGCCGGACTTCCGCCCGGATTCGTGTCGGGTCCCCGATCGCCTCACTCCCGTCTCACGCCCCGACCGCCAAGCTTGTTGTCACCGGCCCACCGCGCCGGCGGCACGGGGACCGGTACGGCACGTAGGACACGGGGAGAACAGAGATGACCCAGCGAATGATCGAGCACCAGGACATGGACGTCACCCTCACCGACCTGGACGCCACCGACGAGCGCGGCGTCTCCACCGACCTGGTCCGGGCGTACCTGAACGGGATCGGCCGCACCAAGCTGCTCACCGCGGCGCAGGAGGTGGAGCTGAGCAAGCGGATCGAGGCCGGGCTCTTCGCCGAGGAGAAGCTGGCCACCTGCACGCCGGTCTCCGCCGAGCTGCGCGCGGACCTGGCGCTGGTCGCCGCCGAGGGGCGCGCCGCCAAGGACCACCTGCTGGAGGCGAACCTGCGGCTGGTGGTGAGCATCGCCAAGCGCTACACCGGACGCGGCATGGCGTTCCTCGACCTGATCCAGGAGGGCAACCTCGGCCTGATCCGCGCGGTCGAGAAGTTCGACTACACCAAGGGCTACAAGTTCTCCACGTACGCCACCTGGTGGATCCGCCAGGCCATCACCCGCGCCATGGCCGACCAGGCCCGCACCATCCGCATCCCGGTGCACATGGTCGAGCAGGTCAACCGGATGGTCCGGGTGCGCCGCGAGCTGTCCGTGGCGCTGGGTCGCGAGCCCACCGTGGCCGAGGTGGCCACCGCGCTGGAGATCCCCGAGTTCCAGGTGATCGAGCTGATCTCGTACGACCGGGAGCCGGTGAGCCTGGACCAGGCGGTCGGCGAGGACGGGGAGAGCGCCCTCGGCGACTTCGTCGCCGCGGTGGACCCGCGCGCGGAGCCGGGCGACGCCGCCACCAACGGCGAGCTGCGCAACGAGGTGCGGATCGTGCTGGCCACGCTGTCCCAGCGGGAGCAGGCGGTGATCCGGCTGCGCTTCGGCCTGGACGACGGCCGCCAGCGCACGCTGGACGAGGTGGGCCGCGAGTTCGGGCTGTCCCGGGAGCGGATCCGGCAGATCGAGAAGGTGACGCTGCTCAAGCTGCGTGACCCGGAGCGGGCGAACCGGCTGGAGGCGTACGCCTGCTGACCCGACGCCCCACCGACAGGCCCCGGCGGTTCGCCGGGGCCTGTCGCGTGTCCGGTGCTTGACGCGGCCGCTCGCAGCGGATAAAACCAACTGGTTATCAAACCAGGAGGTTATGAACGTGACCGCCGACCTGCTCGACGCGACCTTCGCCGCACTGGCCGACCCCACCCGACGGGCCATCCTCACCCGGCTGGCCGCCGGCGAGGCGACCGTCACCGAGCTGGCCGCGCCGTTCGCGATGAGCCAACCGGCCGTCTCCAAGCACCTCCGGGTGCTCGAACGCGCCGGCCTGGTCACCCGGGGCCGCGACGCCCAGCGACGCCCCTGCCGGCTGGACGCACGGCCGCTGCGGGCGGCCGTCGCGTGGCTGGCCGACTACCGGGACTACTGGGCCGAGAGCTACGCGCGCCTCGACGAGGTGCTCGCCGAACTGACCGTCGGGGACCAGCGGTGAGCGCCGCTCCGCCGGACCTGACCGTGACCCTCCACGGTGACCGGGAGATCCGGCTGAGTCGCGACTTCGCCGCCCCCCGACACCTGGTGTTCGCCGCCTTCACCCGCCCCGACCTGCTGGTCCGCTGGTGGGGCGCGCGGGGCTGGCACCTGGTCGAGTGCGAGGTGGACCTGCGGGTGGACGGGCGCTGGCGCTTCGTCTCCCGGGGCCCCGACGGCACGCTGATGGGTCAGGGCGGCACCTACCGGGAGATCGACCCGCCGGCCCGGCTGGTGTGCACCGAACTCTTCGACGACCAGTCCTACCCGGGCGAGACGCTGGTCCGCCACGACTTCACCGAGTCGGCGGGACGGACCACGGTCGTCACCACCCTGCGGTTCGCCACCCGGCGGGGCCGCGACACCGTGCTGCGCTATCCCATGACCCGTGGCCTGGCCGAGGCGTTCGACCGGCTCACGGACCTGCTGCACCCGACGACAGAGGGAGTGACCCCGTGAACTGGACCCTGGAAGTGGTCATCGTGCCGGTCTCCGACATCGACCGGGCCAAGGAGTTCTACGCCGAGCGGGTCGGCTTCGCCGTCGACCACGACACCGACCTGGGCGGGGTCGGACGCATCGTGCAACTCACGCCCCCGGGCTCCGGATGCTCGATCGTCCTCGGCCGTGGCGTCGTGCCGGAGATGCCGCCCGGCTCGCTCAAGGGGCTGCAACTGGTCGTGTCCGACCTGGAGAAGGCCCGGGCGGAGCTGGTCGAGCGGGGTGTGGAGGTCGGCGACATCCAGGTCGTCGGCCGGAACCCCCGACCGGTGCCGCACCCGCTGGACAACGTCGGCTTCGTCTTCTTCCGCGACCCCGACGGCAACGAGTGGTCGGTGCAGCAGATCTCCTCCCGCGGCTGACGGTGTTAAGAAGGGGCCCTTTCTCTACCGGAGGCGTTAAGAAGGGGCCCTTCCTTACAACCGGCGCGGGCCGGTGTCGGGGCGCGCCGCCTCGGCGCCGGTACGCACCGTGGCGTGCAACACCGAGATGCCGTCCGGGCGGGCCAGCACCGGGTTGAGCGTGAGCGACCGCACCCGGGGCTGCTCGTCCGCGAGCCGGCCCACCCGCAGCAGCAGGTCCACCAGGGCCGCCCGGTCCACCGGCGCGGCACCCCGGTGCCCCCGCAGCAGCGGCGCGGCCCGCGGCTCGTCCACCAGCTCGGCGGCGTCCCGGTCGGTCAACGGCACCGCCCGCCAGGCCCGGTCGCCGAGCAGCTCGGTCGCCACGCCACCCAGGCCGAACCCGACCACCGGCCCGAACGCCGGATCCTCCACCAGCTCCACCACGCACGCCACCCCCGGCGCGACCATCGGCTGCACCAGCACCTCCGGACCGAACACCGGGGCCATCTCGGCGTACGCGCGGCGCAACGCGCCGGCGTCGGCCAGGTCGAGCCGGACCGCGCCCAGGTCGAGCCGGTGCCGCAGCCCCGGCGCGGCCGCCTTCAACGCCACCGGCCAGCCGAGCCGCTCCCCCGCCGCCACCACCTCGTCGGCCGAACCGGCCGGCACGGACCGCACCACGTCGATCCCGTACGCGCCCAGCAGCGCCGCCGGATCCGCCCCGTCGGGCCGCATCGCGGCCTGCCCCGCCACCCGGTCGACCCGGGGCAGCTCGGGCAGCACGCCGGGCGGCCGGCGCAGCCAGTCCGCGTACGTGGTGACCCGGGCCAACGCCCGCACCGCCTCCTCCACGCTCGGATACGCCGGCACCCCGGCCGGCACCCGCCCGGCCAGGAACGTCGCCACCACCGGCTTGCCGGTGGCCCGCGCGTCGGGCAGCGCCGCGGCGAAGTCGGCCTCCGGATCGGTGAGCTGACCGGGCAGCGGCGGGGCGAAGACCGCCACCACGGCGTCCACCCGCTCGTCGGCCACGGCGGCGGCGAGCGCGGCGGCGTACGCGGCGGCGCCGCCGGTCGGCCCGACGTCCTCCGGGTACCCGTCCGCCACGACCAGCCCCTGCGCGGCGCACGCGGTCGCCGCCAGCCCGGTCAGCGCCGAGGAGTTACCCACCACGGCCACCCGCCGACCGGCCGGCAGCGGCTGGTGGGCCAGGAGCACACCCACGTCGAGCAGCTCGGCGACGGTGTCCACCCGGATCACGCCGGACTGGGCGAAGAGCGCGCTGACCGCGGCGGTGTCCAGCGCGGGCGCCTCGCCCACCCCCGGCGGCCGGGCCAGGGACGCCAGCGCCACCACCGGCTTGCTCCGGCCGATGCGCCGGGCCAACCGGGCGAACTTGCGCGGGTTGCCGAACGTCTCCAGATAGAGCGTGATGACGTCGGTGGCCGGATCGTCCTGCCAGTACTGCAACAGGTCGTTGCCGGAGACGTCGGCCCGGTTGCCGGCCGACACGAAACTGGACAGCCCCAGCCCGCGCCGCGACGCCTCGGCCAGCAGGGCCACCCCGAACGCGCCGGACTGGCTGAACACGCCCACCCGCCCGGGCGCCGGCAGCACCGGGGCGAGCGTGGCGTTGAGGCGTACCGCCGGGTCGGTGTTGGCGACGCCGAGGCAGTTCGGGCCGACCACCCGCATGCCGGCCAGGTGCGCGGCGCGGACCAGGGCCCGCTGCGCCGCCGCCCCGGCCGGACCGGACTCGGCGAACCCGGCCGAGACCACCACCAGCCCGTGCGCGCCGGCCCGGGCCGCGTCCTGGACCACCTCCGTCACCGCCTCCGGCGCCACCGCCACCACGGCCAGGTCGACGTCCAGGCCGGCGTCGGCGGCCGACGGGTACGCGGGCAACCCGGCCACCGTCGCCGCGCTCGGGTGCACCGGCACGATCGCGCCGGCGAACCCGCCGTCGCGCAGATGACCGAGCAGCGCCGCGCCGACACCCTGGCCGGTGGCGCTGGCGCCGTAGACGGCGATGCCGCGCGGGGCGAGCAACCGGGCGATCGAACGCGCCTCGGTGCGGTGCTCCCGGCCACGCTGCACCGCGAGCGTCGCCTCGGTCGCCGCGATCGGGAAGGTCAGGTGCACCACGCCGTCGGCGTACTGGCGCTGCACCTGGTAGCCGAAGTCGGCGAAGACCCGCAGCATGGTCCCGTTCGCCGGGAGCACCTCGGCGACGAAGTGCACGATGCCGTGCCGACCGGCCGCGTCGGCCAGGTGCTCCAACAGCACGGAGCCGATGCCCCGACCCTGGTAGGCGTCCTCCACCACGAACGCCACCTCGGCCTCCGGCGAGGCGGGACCGAGCCGCTCGTACCGGCCGACCGCGACGATCCGTTCGCCGGCCAGCACCACGAACGCCTCCCGGTCGCGGTGGTCGACGGTGACGAAGCGCTTCAGGTCCCGCTCCGGGATGCGCGGGTACGGCGAGAAGTAGCGCAGGTAGCGGGTGCGCTCGGAGAAGCGCGCGTGCATCGCCACGATCTCCGGCGCGTCGTCCGGACGGATCTGTCGCAGCTGGACGGTCGTGCCGTCGCTGAGCAGCACGTCCACCGGTTGCTCGACGGTGGTCACCGGATCAGTCGCGCGGATCGTGCGGGTCGAGCCCGAGCAGCGGGAAGACCGCCTTGCGGGTGGCCGCGACCGCCCGGTCCACCGCGTTCGGCTCGCCGCTCGGCTGCCACGGCTGATAGTCCGGATCCACGTCGTCGGTCATCCGCAGCGGGACGTCGTGGCCGGGCCGCCGGCGCGCGGCCAGCTCCCGCCAGCCGGGCGGGGTGAGCGTGGCCGGGTCGATCGGCTCGCCGGTGGCGATCGCGAGCAGGTGCGTCCAGGCCCGGGGCACCACCTCGACCAGCGCGTACCCGCCGCCGCCGGTGGCCACCCAGCGGCCGTCGCACAGCTCGTCGGCGAGCGACCGCAACGCCCGGTAGGTGGCCCGCTGCCCGTCCACGGACAGGTGCAGGTCGGCCAGCGGATCGCTGCGGTGCCCGTCCGCGCCGCACTGGGTGACCAGCAGCTGGGGCCGGTACGCCCGCAGCACCGACGGCACCACCGCGTGGAACGCCCGCTGCCAGCCGGCGTCACCGACCCCGGGCGGCAGCGGCACGTTGACCGCGGTGCCCTCCGCGCCCGGCCCGCCGGTCTCGTCCGGGAACCCGGTGCCGGGGAACAACGCCAGCGGCGTCTCGTGCAGGCTGACCGTGAGCACCCGCGGGTCGTGGTAGAAGATCTCCTGCACCCCGTCGCCGTGGTGCACGTCCACGTCCACGTACGCGATCCGCTCCGCGCCGAGGTCGAGCAGACGGGCGATGGCCACCGCCGGGTCGTTGTAGACGCAGAACCCGGCAGCCCGCGCCGGCATGGCGTGGTGCAGCCCACCGGCCACGTTGACCGCGCGCCGGGCGTCGCCACGCCACACCGCCTCGGCCGCGGCCACCGTCGCGCCCGCGATCAGCGCACTCGACTCGTGCATCCCGTCGAAGACCGGATTGTCCGAGGTGCCCAGGCCGAAGCCGGCGAAGAGCGGGTCGCGCGGCGCGGCGCGGACCGCGTCCAGATAGGCCGGCTCGTGCACCCGGGTCAGCAGCGCGTCGTCGGCCGGCTCGGGCTTGACCAGCCGCACCCCGGGCCGGTCCAGCACGCCCAGCTCCCGGGCGAGCGCCATGGTCAGCTCGACCCGGACCGGGTCGAGCGGATGGTCGCCCATGTCGTAGGCGAGGAGGGCCTCGTCCCACACCACCACCGTGTCGTCGGCCATGCGGCCATCGTCGCACGCGGGCCCGGGCGCGCCCACCAGCCGCCCGTTCACCGACCGGACGTGCCGCCCGTCGCCACCGGACGGTCCGGGTCGGCCACCCACTCGCTCCACGAGCCGACGTAGAGGGCGGCGTCCGGACGACCGGCCAGGTGCAGCGCCAGCACCGCCTGCGCGGCGGTCACCCCCGAGCCGCAGTAGGCCCCGACCGGCGCGTCCCCGCCGACCCCGGCGGCCGCGAAGCGCTCGCGCAGCGCCTCGGCGGCGGGGAACCTGCCCCGCGTGACGTAGTCCGGGGCGGGCAGGTTGACCGCGCCGGGCACGTGCCCGGCGACCGGGTCGACCGGCTCGTGCTCGCCGAGGTAACGCGGCGCGGCCCGCACGTCGAGCAGCACGCCGGAGTCGGCGGCGGCGAGCCGGGCGGCCCCCGCGGCGTCGAGCACCGGCAGCCCGCCCGGGGCGACCGTCACGTCGCCGGGCGTCGGCTCCGGCGTCCCGGTGTCCACCGGCAGGCCGGCGGCGGTCCAGGCCGGCCAGCCGCCGTGCAGCACCCGCACCTCCCGGTGACCCGCCCAGCGCAGCGTCCACCAGGCCCGCGCGGCGGACATCCCGTCGCCGCCGTCGTACACCACCACGGGGTGACCGGCGCGGACGCCGGCGGCCCGCAGCGCCGCCTGCAACGCGGCCGGGTCGGGCAGCGGGTGCCGGCCCGCGGCCCCGGGCCGCCCGCACAGCTCGGTGTCCAGGTCGACGAAGACGGCGCCGGGGAGGTGGCCGAGGGCGTAGTCGTCGCGACCGGGCGGGCCGGCCAGCCGCCAGCGGACGTCGAGCACGGTGGGTGGGTCGGCGCGGTCGATCTCGGCGGCGAGCCGGTCCGGCTCGACCAAAAGCTCTGCGGTTCCGGACATGCGGTCCAGTCAACACCATCCGGGCCGCGACCTCCGGGTTCGCCTGCGGTCGACGGTCGGTGGTTACGGGTAGCATCGGACGCCGGGAGGCCGCTGACGTGAAGCACGACCTGGTTGACACGACCGAGATGTACCTGCGCACCATCCTCGAACTGGAGGAGGAGGGTGTGCCGCCGCTGCGTGCCCGCATCGCCGAGCGGTTGAGGCAGAGCGGACCGACCGTCAGCCAGACCGTCGCCCGGATGGAGCGCGACGGTCTGCTCACCGTCGAGGGCGACCGGCACCTGGCCCTCACCCCGCTGGGCCGCAACACCGCCGTGTCCGTGATGCGCAAGCACCGGCTGGCCGAGCTGCTGCTGGTCAACGTGATCGGGATGCCCTACGAGGAGGCCCACGAGGAGGCCTGCCGGTGGGAGCACGTGATGAGCGACGCGGTGGAGAAGCGGGTCTACGACCTGCTCAACCGGCCGACCCGCTCGCCCTACGGCAACCCGATCCCGGGCCTGGAGGAGCTGGGCGACCCGGGCCAGCCGGCGGTCGAGACGGTCGAGGGCGAGCGGAACCTGGCGTTCCCGGGCCTGTCCGGCCCGGTCGTGGTGCGGCGGATCTGCGAGAGCGTGCAGACCGACGCCGACGTGCTGCGGCAGCTGCACGCCGCGGGTGTCGACCCGGGTGCGACCGTGACGGTGGCGCAGGAACGCGACGGCGTCTCCATCGACCGTTCCGGCGACCGGGTGCGGCTGCCCCGCGAGGTGGCCTCCCGGGTGTTCGTGGCGGCCCGCTGACGCCCGGCGCTCAGAGCTTCCGGGTGTCGAGGACCTTCGCCAGCGCGACCAGCTTGCCGGTGGTCTTCTCGACCTCGGCCGTGGCGGTGCCCTTCGGCGTCGCCCAGCGCAGGCTGGCCAGCCGGCCCTCGTCGGCCAGCCAGCCCACCTCGGCGACCGGTCCGGCCTTCGCGCTCTTCGGCAGCGTCCGCCGGTAGGCGATCTTCCCGAGCTTGGTGACCTTGGCCGCCCCGCGCGGCTGCACGTCCAGCGTGAACGTCGACGTGTCGATCGACGTGTCGGTCACCGAGAGCGTCAGTTCCGGCAGCACGGCCGCCTGGGCGCGGAGCACGCAGGTGTGGGTGTCCCCCCGCTCGGTGGCGGCGGCCACGTCGAAGGTGGCGCCGGTGTGCTCGGCGATCACCGCGAAGTCGAGCAGCCGGCACGCCCCGCCGGAGGACGCCGCGGCGACCGCCACCGGGGGCCGGTCCGCCGGCACGGCGACCTCCGGGGCCTCGTCGGCGCAGCCGGTGGCGAGCAGGACGGCCGAGGCGGCCAGCCAGGTACGGGCGCGCACGGGAGACCTCCGCGGTCGGCGGCGGGTCGGACCCGCCGGAGTTCCGTCGGACACCGTACGGGCCGCCCGGCGGGGACGGAAGCCCCCTAATCGGCCACGTACGGACAGTGCCGGCACCCTCGCCCGCAGCACGTGCCGCGCCGGGCCAGGAAGCCGGCGCTGAGCACGAACAGCCCCGTCTCCGGGTCCAGGTAGCCGGCCTCCCCGGCGGCCAGCGCGGCGGCGTGCGCGGCCAGGATCCGCTGCCGGTCGGGGTGCGTCGGCGACAGGCGCGACGGGTGCGGCTCGGTCAGCGGGCGGTCCGCCAGCTCGTCACTCACCGCTGGAGTGTAAGGAAGGGCCCCTTCTTAACGTCTCGCGCATAGGCGGGGCCCCCTTTTAACACGCTCACCCGTGGCGCGCGAACGCCTCCGTGATGGCGGTGGGGTCGACGTCGGTGGCGAGCAGCAGCCGCAGCAGCACCTTCGCCTTGTACGGGTCGAGCAGCCCGCCGTCGACCAGCCCGCGCCGCCGCAGGTCCCGTTCCGAGCCGACCGCGCCGTAGGTGTCCCGCAGCACCGACCCGGCGCCGGTGCGCGAGGTCAGCACCACCGGCATCCGCCCGGCGAGCGCGCCCAGCGCCGGGGCGAACGCGGGCGGCACGTGTCCCACCCCGAAGCCGGCCACCACCAGCCCGTCCCGGCCGGCGGCCACGGCGTCGAGCACCGCCACGTCGTCGTCGAGCGTCACGGTGTGCAGCGCGACCCGGGTGGCGGCCAGCCGCTCGCGGTCCACCGCGGGCAGGGGCGCGTGGCGGGGCGGCCGGGTCAGCACCCGTACCCGCCCCTCGACCACGTGCCCGAGCGGCCCGGCGTTGGGCGAGACGAAGGTGCCCGTACTCGTGCTGTGGGTCTTGCGGACGAACCGCGCGGCGTGGATCTCGTCGGCGAACGCGACCAGGACGCCGAGGTCCCGCGCGGCCGGTGCGGCCGCCACCCGGACGGCCGCGAGCAGGTTCGCCGGCCCGTCCGGGCCGGCCAGCGTGGGGTTGCGCATGGCGCCGGTGAACACCAGCGGCGCGGCGTGCGGCCAGACCAGATCGGCCAGCCACGCGGTCTCCTCCAGCGTGTCGGTGCCCTGGGTGACCACCACGCCGGTCGCCCCGCCGGCGACCGCCCCGGCCGCCGCGTCCACCAGGTCGAGGATCTGTCGGTACGCGAGCGCGGCGCTGGGCACCGCCTCGACGTCGCGCACGTCGAGCGGGATGTCGGCGAGCCCGGGTACGGCGGCGGTGAGGTCGGCGCCGGTGAGCCGGGCGACCACTCCACCGGCGCCGGCGCCGGCCATCGCGATGGTCCCGCCGAGGGTGAACAGCGCGACGGTCACCGGACGCCCCGCCGCGCGAGCAGGAACGCCTGGGGCTGCCGCTCGCCGTCGACCGGCTCACGCAGGACCGTGGCCGTGACGACGAACCCGGCGGCGGCGAGCTGCGCGGACAACCGCTGCGGCGGCAGCCAGTGCACGTCGTAGCTGACCCGGTGGCCGTACGCCCGCTCCCGCCGGTCGAGCCGGTCGCCGGCCTTGACGGCGAGCAGCAGGTGCCCGCCGGGCGCGAGCGCCCGGTGGAAGCCGGCGAACACCTCGGGCAGCAGCTCCGGCGGCAGGTGGATCACCGAGTACCAGGCGACCAGCCCGGCCAGCGACCCGTCCGCGGCGATCGGTTCGGTCATCGAGCCGACCGCGAAGCGCAGCTCCGGGTACGCCCGGCGGGCCACCGCCACCATGCCGGGCGAGAGGTCGACGCCGCTCACGTCGACCCCGAGGCGACGCAGGTGGGCGGTGACCCGGCCGGTGCCGCAGCCGACCTCCAGCACCGGCCGATCCGGCCCGACCGTCTCGGCGAACGCGGCCAGCACGGCCCGGTCCAGCGGCGGCTCGACCACGTCGGGCAGCAGCCGCGCGTAGTCCTCGGCGACGGTGTCGTAGGCGGCCCGGGTCTCGGTCAGCCAGTGCGGTTCGGTCACGACGGTCAACCCTAGTTCCCGCCTTTCGGTAGGCCCCCGACCACCCGGAGTTGATATTGACCGTCGTTGCTACGGTCTCCCGCGACCGTCCAGAGAGGACCCATGGTGAGATCGACCGCGATGATCCTGTGCGCCGGTGCGCTCGTGATGGCCACGAGCGGCTGTTCCGCCGACGAGACCGCCCTGCCGGACCAGCTCCGCGATCCGTGCGCGCTGCTCCCCGCCGACCTGCTGGGCCGGCTCGCGCCCGGCGCCCGGCCCAGCGCGTCGGCGAACCTCGGCGACCGCAGCGGCTCCCGGGAGTGCGCGGTCGACCTGACCAGCGGCACCTCGATGCGGGGTGATCTGGTGGTCACCGTGTCCGTCGACGCCGAGGGCATGTACGACGACGCGTGGCGGCAGGACCGGTGCGCGCGGATCGCCGCCGAGGAGACCACGGCGGGCCCCGGCGACAGGTCGTGCGCGGCGGTGCGCCCCTGGGACGGCGGCGAGACCCGGTTCGACGCCTGGGCCTGGCGCGGCGACCGCTACCAGGTGCGGGTCGCCTACCAGGTGGTGCAGCCCCAGACGCTGCCCCCCGACGCCGAGGCGGACCTGCGCGAGGTGCTCGACCAGGCGATCCGGTCCCTCCCCGACTGACCCCGCCACCCCCGTCGATCATGAAGTTGGCCGGCCGATCCGTCCGCGTGTCGTGCCGCCACCTTCGTGATCGACGGGGTGGTGGGTCAGGCGAACCAGGTGGCTGCCTGGCCGTGGCCGCGGGTCCAGGCGAGCGGGCGGCCGTCCAGGGCGAGGACGTTGTGGAACCCGCCGGCCGGCGGCTCGGGCAGCGTGGTGTGCGGCAGCACGGCCGGGTCCTCGTTGGCGACCCAGTGCCCGGGCAGCGTCCCGACCAGCGCGGTGAAGGCCGCCCGGCGCGCCGGCGGCACCTGGTAGAGCACCGAGCTGTGGAAGACGACGAGCGTCGCGTCCGCCGGGGCGCGCGCCGCCAGCGCCGGCAGGTCGTCGACCAGGTCGCCCCGGAGCAGCAGCGGCGGATCGGACCCGGCGACCGCCGCCGCGGCGCGCAGCCGCTCCCGGCGGTGCCGGTGCTCCGGCCAGATCAACGCGTCCAGCCAGGCCAGGTCCGCCGGGTCGGTGACGTCGAGCGGGTTCACGTCCAGCCCGGCCCGCCACACCACCTCCGGTCGTCGCGCGGGCGGGGCGACGCCGGTGAGCACGCAGTCGAGCACCGGCTCCCCGTCGCCGACCAGCCGGTCGCCGTAGCGGTAGGCGTACCGGTCGGGGTAGAGGCACAGGCCGGCGGAGGCGCCCACCTCCAGCAGCGCCAACGGCTGCGGCAGCGCGGCGAGCACCGGTAGCAGCGCGGCGCACCGGCCGGCCTCGTTCGTCTGCGTCGCCCGGACCCGCATCTGCGCCGCGATCTCCGGCCAGCGCGCCGACACGTACGCCCGGAACGCCGCCGGGTCGTCCACCGGCCCGCCGCCCAGCCGCACCACGCCAAACAGCAGATTCGGCTGGCGCTTGGCCGGCGGCAGCGTGTCGAGCAGGGCGAGCAGCTCCGCGTCGCGGGCCACCGCACGGGACAGGCGTTCGTACGCCGGGGACACGCCGCGCGCCTCGCGGTCGGCGAATGCCAGATAGATGTCGGCCGTGGTCATCCCGCGAGCATTCCAGTTCCCGGGCGTCGTGGTCTGTGACCGTCCACACCTGTCGCCGCTCCGGCCGTGGGGCCGAAACCCTCCGGCACGACGGCCGGGACGCGTCGGCGCGGTTCTCCGCGTCGACCGGCAGCCGCGGCAGGAACCCCTCCGCGCGGTGCGCCCCCGTCCCGGGTCGGCCACGCGCAGGATCGGCGCCGGACCGCGACCCGTCCGCTCACGCCACGTCCCGGGTCGCCCACGCACGATCGGCTCCGGCCCGCGACCCGTCCGCGTCATCACGTCCGTCGGTGGCAGCACGTCCGCCGGTGGCACCACGTTCGTCGGTGGCAGCACGTCCGTCGGTGCCGAACGACCGGGCCGGTTCGTGGGTGTCCGGGCGCCTGAGTCGTTCCTGATATCAGCTCGAAAGGCGACCACGGGTCACCATCCGCCTCGGCCGGACGAGCCCCGGGCCACCGTGCCGGCTCGGGGACCTGGCGGACGATGGGGCGGACCGTGAGACGCCGCGAGCGCGGCAGGGAGATCCCTGCCGCGCTCGCGCCACGGTGGAGCGTCAGCTGCAACCGCTGGTGGAGCCGCAGCCCTCGCAGACGTAGCAGCTACCGGCCGGCCGCATCTTCGTGCCGCAGGTGAAGCAGAGCGGCGCGTCGGCGGCCTTGCCGATCACGGCCTCCAGCAGCTCGGTGCTGGAACCCACCGCCGGGGCGGGCTTGACGGCCGCGGCGTCGGCCAACTCCTGCGCCGGCTGGGCGACCGGGCCGGTCTTCGGCTCGGGCGCCTCGACCGGGGCGGAGGCGGCCATCGCGGTGAGGTCCGCACCGCTCGCCTCCGCCTCCGCCTCGGCCCGGAGCTGGGCGGCCCGCTCCTTGGCGGTGAAGATGCCCAGCTCCGCACGGCGGTCGTACGGCAGGAAGTCCAGCGCCAGGCGACGGAAGATGTAGTCCATCACCGAGGCGGCCATCCGCACGTCCGGGTCGTCGGTCATGCCGGCCGGCTCGAAGCGCATGTTGGTGAACTTGCTGACGTACGTCTCCAGCGGAACGCCGTACTGGAGACCGATGGAGATGGCCACCGAGAAGGCGTCCATCACACCGGCCAGGGTCGAGCCCTGCTTCGACATCTTGAGGAAGACCTCGCCGAGGCCGTCGTCCGGGTAGGAGGAGGCGGTGAGGTAGCCCTCCGCGCCGCCGACCGAGAAGGAGACCGTCTGCGACGGGCGCTTCTTCGGCAGCCGCTTGCGCACCGGGCGGTACTCGACGACCTTCTCCACGACCTTCTCGACCTCGGCGGCCGGGGCCTGCGTGTCGGCGGTGGCCTTGTTCGGCTTGGCGACCGACAGCGGCTGTCCCACCTTGCAGTTGTCCCGGTAGATCGCCAGCGCCTTCAGGCCGAGCTTCCAGCCCTCGAAGTAGATCTTCTCGACGTCCTCGACGGTCGCCTGCTCCGGCATGTTGACCGTCTTGGAGATGGCGCCGGAGATGAACGGCTGGACCGCCGCCATCATCCGCACGTGGCCCATCGGCGCGATCGAACGCTCGCCCATGGCGCAGTCGAAGACCGGGTAGTGCTCCGGCTTCAGACCGGGGGCGTCCACCACGTGCCCGTGGTCGGCGATGTGCTCGACGATCGCCTCGACCTGCTCCTCGGGGTAGCCGAGGCTGCGCAGGGCGCGCGGGACGGTCTGGTTGACGATCTGCATCGAGCCGCCGCCGACCAGCTTCTTGAACTTCACCAGCGCCAGGTCCGGCTCGACGCCGGTGGTGTCGCAGTCCATCATCAGGCCGATGGTGCCGGTCGGGGCGAGCACGCTGGCCTGCGAGTTGCGCCAACCGAACTTGTCACCGAGCTTGTTGCCCAGCGTCCACTGCTTGGTCGCCTCGCGCTGCAGGGCGGTGGCCACGGTGCCGGTCGGCTTGATCGCGTCGTTGGCGGCGGCGTGCTTGCGCATGACCCGCTTGTGCGGCTCGGCGTTGCGGGCGTAGCCGTCGTACGCGCCGACGATGCCGGCCAGCTCGGCGGAACGGCGGTAGGCGGTGCCGGTCATCAGCGAGGTGATCGCCGCGGACACCTCCCGCCCCTGCTCCGAGTCGTAGGGCAGGCCGGAGGCCATCAGCAGGGCGCCCAGGTTGGCGTACCCGATGCCGAGCTGCCGGTAGGCGCGGGTGGTCTCACCGATCTTCTCGGTCGGGAAGTCGGCGAAGCAGATCGAGATGTCCATCGCGGTGATGACGAACTCGACCGACTTGACGAACTTCTCCACCTCGAAGCCGCCGTCGGCGCGGAGGAACTTCATCAGGTTCAGCGAGGCCAGGTTGCACGAGGAGTTGTCCAGGTGCAGGTATTCCGAGCACGGGTTCGACGCGGTGATCCGCCCGGTCTCCGGGCAGGTGTGCCAGTCGTTGATCGTGTCGTCGTACTGCAGACCCGGGTCGGCGCACTCCCAGGCGGCCTGGGAGATGGTGTGGAACAGCTTCTTCGCGTCGATCGTCTCGATGGTCTGCCCGTCGAGCCGGCCGCGCAGGTCGAAGCCGCCGCCGTTCTCCACCGCGGTCATGAACTCGTCGGAGACCCGGACCGAGTTGTTGGCGTTCTGGTACTGCACGCTGACGATGTCCGCGCCGCCCAGGTCCATGTCGAACCCGGCGTCGCGCAGCGCGCGGATCTTGTCCTCCTCGCGCGCCTTGGTCGCCACGAACTCCTCGATGTCCGGGTGGTCGACGTCGAGGATGACCATCTTGGCCGCGCGCCGGGTGGCGCCACCGGACTTGATGGTGCCGGCGGAGGCGTCCGCGCCGCGCATGAAGCTGACCGGGCCGGAGGCGGTGCCGCCGGAGGAGAGCAGCTCCTTCGAGGACCGGATCCGGGAGAGGTTGACCCCGGCGCCCGAGCCGCCCTGGAAGATCCGCCCCTCCTCCTTGTACCAGTCGAGGATGGAGTCCATCGAGTCGTCGACGGCCAGGATGAAGCAGGCGCTGACCTGCTGCGGCGACGGCGTGCCGACGTTGAACCAGACCGGCGAGTTGAAGCTGAACACCTGGTGCAGCAGCATCCAGGTCAGCTCGTGTGCGAACACCTCGGCGTCGGCCG
Organism: Micromonospora sp. WMMA1996; assembly: GCF_002573675.1. Lineage (NCBI taxonomy): Bacteria > Bacillati > Actinomycetota > Actinomycetes > Micromonosporales > Micromonosporaceae > Micromonospora > Micromonospora sp. WMMA1996. Next base: position 3,912,663 of record NZ_PDHU01000001.1, read on the forward strand.
GGCCGGCGAAGTAGCCGTACTCCTCGCCGGCGGTGCGGTAGGTGTCGACCACCCGGTCGATGAGCTGCCGCAGCGACCACTCGCGCTCCGGAGTCCCCACCGCGCCCCGGAAGTACTTGGTGGTCACGATGTTGGCCGCGTTGACCGACCAGGACTCGGGGAACTCCACCCCACGCTGCTCGAAGTTGATCGAGCCGTCCCGCCAGTTCGTCATCACGACGTCGCGGCGCTCCCAGGCGACCTCGTCGTAGGGATGCACCCCCTCGGTCGTCCAGACGCGCTCGATCTTCAGCCCCGCCCCGGCCTTGTTCCGTGACTTGCTGGTCGTCACGCCCTCGCCCCCCTCGTCGGCACGGTCACCCACCGCGCCTCGTCTACAACCTGTCAGAAACTCGAAAATGTCAGCTGATCGCGCCGGCGGCCTCGGCCGCTCCGGCACCGGCGCCCTCCCGGGCGCGCGCGGCGGACCGCAGCGTCTCGATCTCCCGCTCGAAGTCGGCGAGCGAGTCGAAGGACCGGTAGACGCTGGCGAACCGCAGGTAGGCCACCTCGTCCAGGTCACGCAACGGGCCGAGGATGGCAAGGCCCACGTCGTGGCTGGGGATCTCGGCGGCCCCCCTGGCGCGGACGGTCTCCTCGACCTTCTGTGCCAGCAGCGCGATCGAGTCGTCGTCGACCGGCCGCCCCTGGCACGCCTTGCGCACCCCGCCGATGATCTTCGTGCGGCTGAACGGCTCGGTCACCCCGCTGCGCTTGACCACCGCGAGCACCGCCTCCTCGACGGTGGTGAACCGCTTGCCGCACTCCGGGCAGGACCGCCGCCGCCGGATGAGCTGGCCGTCGTCGGCCTCCCGCGAGTCGACCACCCGGGAGTCGGCGTGCCGGCAGTACGGACACCGCATCGCCCGACCTCCTCCATCGACCACGGGCGCACCCACCGACCCCCGGGCACGCGTCGACACGGCGGAGCCATCGGTCGATGACCGTCGCCGGGTGCGCGATGCGGGAGTGCGTTCGGTAGTTGAACCCAACCTGTAGGCAACTTACGCCCATGTGACTACTACATCTAGGGGTTGACCGTATGTCGTCCCACTAGCGAGGTCAAGTTGGCCGGCGTGTTCGGCGCGTCATCAGGATCACGTCCGCCGCGACCTCGCCGAGGAGCCCAACGGCGGGCACCCGCCCCCGGTCACGGGCCGCCGGGATAGAACATCCGTTCGAGTGCGACGTACCATTTATCAGAACAGCCGTTCGGAAATCCAGGATTTCGACGCGACACGCCGACACCACGTCGTACAGATGTTTGAAAATGGCCGATCTCACCTATACGGTCAGATCCACACGCACCACGAGCCGACGAGGCACCCAGCGCCGACCAGGGAGGACGGACGTGACCGAGGACCGGGCCAGCCGGCAGAAGAACCCGCAGCCGATCGACGGGGCGGGGCCGCCGGCGACCCGTCGCCCCCGCACCGCTCGCAGCCGCGCCGCCCAGCCGGCGGTGCGACCGGTGACGCCGGTGGTCAGCAGCTTCCCCGACCCGGCGACGGTCGACCTGACCGCCCGGCAGCGCCGGATCCTGGAGTTCATCCGCACCTGGGTGGAGCGCCACGGCTACCCGCCGAGCGTGCGTGAGATCGGCGAGGCGGTCGGCCTGGTCTCCCCGTCCAGCGTCGCCTACCAGCTCAAGGAGCTGGAGAAGAAGGGCTTCCTGCGCCGCGACCCGAACCGGCCGCGCGCCGTCGACGTCCGCGCGCCGAGCGACGCCGACGACGAGGCCGCCCGCGCCCAGCGCCCCGCCCCGGCGTACGTGCCGATGCTGGGCCGGATCGCCGCCGGTGGGCCGATCCTCGCCGAGCAGGCGGTGGAGGACATCTTCCCCCTCCCCCGCGAGCTGGTCGGTGAGGGCGAGGTCTTCATGCTCCAGGTCAAGGGCGACTCGATGCTCGACGCGGCGATCTGCGACGGCGACTGGGTGGTCGTCCGCCAGCAGCCCAACGCCGAGGTGGGTGACATCGTGGCGGCCATGCTCGACGGCGAGGCGACGGTGAAGACCTACCGGCGACGGGACGGCCACGTCTGGCTGATGCCGCAGAACCCCGCGTTCGACCCGATCCCCGGAGACGACGCCACCATCATGGGCCGCGTGGTCGCGGTGCTGCGCCGGATCTGACGCGCCGACGAGAGGAGGGGGCGACCGTCACCGGTCACCCCCTCCTCTCACGTCCGTCGTCTCAGTAGCGGTCGCCCCGGTAGTCCCGGCTGCCCGAGACGGGCCCGTACTGGCCGCCCCGGTCGTCGCGACGGCCGCCGCGCGGATCCCGCGGGTCCGGCTCACGACGCGGCGGCTCGGCCCGGCCACCCGGCCGAGCCCCACCGCCCGGCGGCTGCCCGCGGCGCCCCGCGCTGTCCGGCCCGGGGCCGTAGCCGCCCCGGCCGCCGCCCTGACCTGGGCCGCCGGGCCCGCCACCGCCGTAGACCCCACCGCCGGGGCCGGGCCGGGCCCCGTTGGCGCCGCCGGCCGGCCGGCCGCCACCGCCGTAGACCCCGCCGCCCTGCGGACGGCCACCCTGCTGCCCGCCGTAGACGCCGCCGCCCGGGGGCCGGCCACCGCCGTAGACCCCGCCGGCCGGTGGGCGTTCGCCGTTCGCGGCGCCGCCGTAGACGCCACCGCCCTGGCCACCGCCGTAGACGCCGCCGCGCGGCGGCGCGTCGGGCCGGCTGCCGGACGGGAAGCCGTTGTTCACCGGGAACTCGCCGCTGCGCTCGGGCTCGTCGGCCGCCTCGGCGGGCGCCGGCTTGCGCCGCGCCCGCAGGATGCCGAAGACACCCGCGCCGACCAGCAGCGCGCCGAGCACCCCGACCGCGGCGATCAGGTACGTGATCTCGTCGAGCGAGAGCCCTTCGAGCCAGGACTTCTGGGCGGCCGCCTTGGTCTCGACCTTGCCGCCGTTGGGCAGCGCCTCCACGCCGGTGGTGGCCGGCGTGTAGCCGAGGATGTCGATCGGGTCGGACGGGTCCAGCGACCCGCCGTCGGAGACGGTGACGAACGACTTCCCGTCGGGGGTGTAGGAGATGGCCTCGCCGAACGGGTCGGCGAGCGGGGTGACCCGGGGCTTGCCGGAGGTGAGCGCCTTGACGATGTCACCGCCGGTCACGTCGAACTCGAACGCGTCGGCGTACGTGCGCAGCACCACCCGGGCGCCGTCCGGCGACCGGGCCGCGCCGGTGACCAGCGCGCGCCCCGGCGAACCGAGCTTGTTCTCGGTGTTCGTCCGGGGGAGCGTGACCTCGCCGACCTTCTTCATCGGGATCGGTTCGGTGTCGGGGCCCGCCTTCAGTTTCACCGTCGGCGTGAAGATCTCCGACTTGCCGGAGAGTTCCTTCGTGATCACCAGCGGCAGGTTGTCGTCGCCGATGAGCAGCGCCTCGGCGTCGTGCGGCTCCTTGCCCGGGTAGCTGAGTCGGTGCAGCACCGGCTGCTTGGCGCCGCTGATCGGCATCGTCCAGACCGCGACGCGCTCCCGCCGGGTCTTCTTCTCGACGTTGTCGCCGGTGTCGGCGATCCAGAGCGTCTTGCGGTCCGGCCCGAGGGCCAGGTCCTCGGTGTCGAAGGGGCCGTCGCCGGAGTAGCGGACCGGATCCTTGTCGATCTTGCACTTGGCGTCGAGGTAGAAGACCCGCTTGCGACTGTCGTCCTCGGTGCCGTCGTTGACGACGACGTAGCCGTTGGCGGTGGCGACCAGGCCGGACAGCTCGCGCAGACGCTCGTCGGTGACCGTGCACTTCTTCTTGGGAGCCGCGGCCAGCACCGGGGCCGCGGCGGGGGCCGCCGGGGCCGGCCCGGCCGGCGCCACTACCGCGCCGACCAGGCCGAGCGCGAGCGTGACCGAGGAGACAACGTGCCGCATGGCGCTCAGTGTCGCACGACCCGGGTTTCGGGCGGGTGACGCCGGACGGCTCACCGCCCGGCGCCCACCCGCTCCTCGCTGGTGAGCCGGTCCCCCGCGCGGTACGGGGCCAGCTCGGCGGCGAGCGCCTGCCCCACCCGCACGTGCAGCAGCGTGCCCTCGGGCAGGTGCGCGGTGCTCAGCACCTCACCCTGCCGGTGCACCCGGGCAACCAGGTCACCCCGGTCGTACGGGAGCACCGCCCGGACCTCGACGGCCGGCCGGGGCAGGCGGCGCTCGATCGCCTCGCGCAGCTCGTCGACCCCGCGCCCGGTGTGCGCCGAGACGAACACCGCCTCCGGCCAGAGCCGCTTGAGCCGCAGCATCGTCTCCTCGTCGGTGGCGTCGGTCTTGTTGACCGCCAGCAGTTCCGGCAGCCGGTCGGCGCCCACCTCGGCGAGCACCTCGCGGACCGCCCGGACCTGCTCCTCCGGATCCGGGTGGGTGCCGTCGACCACGTGCACCACCAGGTCGGCGTCGCCGACCTCCTCCAGCGTCGAGCGGAACGCCTCGACGATCTGGTGCGGCAGGTGCCGGACGAACCCGACCGTGTCGGAGAGCGTGTAGAGCCGCCCGTCGGAGGTGGTCGCCCGGCGGGTGGTCGGGTCCAGCGTGGCGAACAGCGCGTTCTCCACCAGCACGCCCGCCCCGGTGAGGCGGTTGAGCAGGCTGGACTTGCCGGCGTTGGTGTAGCCGGCGATGGCCACCGCCGGCACCGCGTTACGGGACCGCCGGGCGCGCTTGGTCTGGCGTACGGTGGTCATGCTCTTGATCTCGCGGCGCAGCCGCGCGATGCGGTGCCGGATCCGACGCCGGTCGGTCTCCAGCTTGGTCTCACCGGGACCACGCAGGCCCACGCCGCCGCCGGCGCCGCCGCCGCGACCGCTACCACCGGTCTGCCGGGAGAGCGTCTCACCCCAACCACGCAGGCGCGGCAGCAGGTATTCGAGCTGGGCCAGCTCGACCTGCGCCTTGCCCTCCTTGCTCTTGGCGTGCTGGGCGAAGATGTCGAGGATCAGGGCGGTGCGGTCGACCACCTTGACCTTGGTGCGCTGCTCGAGGTTACGAAGCTGCGACGGGGACAGCTCACCGTCGCAGATGACCGTGTCGGCGCCGGTGGCGAGCACCACCGCGCCCAGGTCGTCGACCTTGCCCCGACCGATGTAGGTCGCCGGGTCGGGTCGGTTGCGGCGCTGGATCAGCCCCTCGAGCACCTGCGAGCCGGCCGTCTCGGCCAGCGCCGCCAGCTCGGTGAGGCTGTTGTCGGCGTCGGACTGGGTGCCCTCGGTCCAGACCCCCACCAGGACGACCCGCTCCAGCCGCAGCTGGCGGTATTCGACCTCGGTGATGTCGGTCAGCTCGGTGGAGAGGCCGGGGACCCGCCGCAGCGCCTGCCGCTCCGACAGCTCGTACTCGCCGGTGGTGGCGTCGAGCGCGTCGTCCTCGTAGGGGTGGAAGGTCTCCTGCTGCTCGCGCAAACTGCGTCTCCTGTCCGTTATGTGCATCGCCGAGAATTTTCGGCGCGTGACAGCAATCCTGACATGTGACAACGCGGGACGCACCCGTGTTATGCCCGTGGCGCTACCCACCGGTAGCGGGGCCGGATGCCGGCCGACCTGGCCGGGCGGGTAGAAATGCCAGTCGAGCCGCTCAGCGTCGACGGAGGAGTGTTTTCTCGTGGCCATCACCCGACTGCCGAGTGCGGGATTCTCCATCACCATCCGGATCGCGGTGCCCGCCGACGCCTCCTCCATCGGCCGCCTGACCACCGCGGCGGGCGAGGCCGGCGCCATCGTCACCGCGCTGGACGTGGTCGACTCCGACCCGACCAACGTGATCGTCGACCTCACCTGCGACACCGCCGACGCCGGCCACGCCGACCAGGTCGTCGACGCGCTCACCGCGCTCGACGGGGTGGACGTGCGCAAGGTCTCCGACCGCACGTTCCTGCTGCACCTCGGCGGCAAGATCGAGGTCACCCCGAAGGTCGCGCTGCGCACCCGGGACGAGCTGTCCCGCGCGTACACCCCGGGGGTGGCCCGGGTCTGCATGGCGATCGCGGAGAACCCGGCCGACGCCCGCCGGCTCACCATCAAGCGCAACACGGTCGCCGTGGTCAGCGACGGCTCCGCGGTGCTCGGCCTGGGCAACCTCGGCCCGGCCGCCTCGCTGCCGGTGATGGAGGGCAAGGCCGCGCTGTTCAAGCGCTTCGGCGGGGTGGACGCCTGGCCGGTGGTGCTGGACACCCAGGACACCGACGAGATCGTGGCCATCGTCAAGGCCATCGCGCCGGCGTACGGCGGGATCAACCTGGAGGACATCGCCGCGCCGCGCTGCTTCGAGATCGAGGCCCGGCTGCGCGAGGCCCTGGACATCCCGGTCTTCCACGACGACCAGCACGGCACCGCGATCTGCGTGCTGGCCGCGCTCACCAACGCGCTGCGCGTCGTGGGCAAGCAGCTCGCGGACGTGCGGGTCGTGGTCTCCGGCGCCGGCGCGGCCGGCACCGCGATCATGAAGCTGCTGCTGCGCCAGGGCGTGGGCGACATCATCGCGTACGACCGGCAGGGCGCCCTGCACCGCGGGCTGCCCGACCTCAACCCGGCCTGGCAGTGGCTGGCCGAGAACACCAACAAGGAGAACTACTCCGGCGACCTGGCCGGGGCGGTGCGCGGCGCGGACGTCTTCATCGGGGTGAGCGCGCCGAACCTGCTCACCGGCGACGACGTCGCCGCGATGGCGAAGGACGCGATCGTGTTCGCGCTGGCCAACCCGGACCCGGAGGTCGACCCGCGGGAGGCGCGCAAGCACGCCGCCGTGGTCGCCACCGGCCGCTCCGACCAGCCGAACCAGATCAACAACGTGCTCGCCTTCCCCGGCGTGTTCCGCGGCATGCTCGACGCGCACGCCGAGGAGTTCACCGAGGAGATGGCGATCGCGGCCGCCCGGGCCATCGCCGACGTGGTCGGCGAGGACAAGATCAACCCCACCGTGATCGTGCCCAGCGTCTTCGACTCGCGGGTCGCCCCGGCCGTGGCCGCAGCGGTACGCGCCGCCGCGCAGAACCCGGCCGTGACGCCGCCGCCGGCGGCCGACCCCGGTCCGGCCGACCTCCCCGAGATCGCCGCCAACGCCAGCGCCACCCCCTGACGGAGTCGCCCCCGCCCCCCGCCGCACCCGCTCCGCCCTCCCCGCCCGGGCGTGTCGGCCGCACCCCGCCCCCGCCCGGCGGGTCGGTCCGCACCCCGCCCCCGCCCGGCGCACCCCACCCGGCGTGTCGGCCGCACCCTGCCCCTGCCCGGCGGGTCGGCCCGCACCTCGCCCTCGCCCTCGCCCGGCGCACCCCACCCGGCGTGTCGCGGTCGAGAGAGGTGAAGACCGAGGAGCGATATACCGCTGAGTCATGAATATGACCAGGCGGTATATCGCTTCTCAGTCATCCCTCCCCCGCCGGCCGTTACACGACGTCACCACCGCGCCCGAAGCGGCGACGCCCGGGACGAGCCGTGCCGGGCCGAGGGGCAGGTAGGAAAGGTGGCAGCTCCCCGAGGCCCGGAAGGTGAGTCCAGGAGCGCCACGGCCAGGCAAGCCGCGGGCCCGGCGAGCCTCGAGCCAGGCAAGCCCCGAGCCCGCGCCGCGAGCCCGGCGAGCCCCGAGCCGGCAAGCAGGGCGGCGGGCGTCCGGGGAAGCGGGGCGTCGACGCTCAGGGAAGCAGGGCTGCGGGGGCCAGCGTGCCGGCGGCGACCAGGACGGCTGGGCCGGCCAGCCAGCACGAGTCGGCGGTGACCGTGACGGTGAGCCGGCCACCCGGCACGTCCACCGCCACCGTGCCGGTCTCCCGGTCGCCGTCCCGCAGCGCCACCGCCGCCACCGCGCAGGCGCCGGTGCCGCAGGAGAGCGTCTCGGCCGAACCCCGCTCGTAGACCCGCATCAGCACGTGCCCGTCGGCGCCGTCGACCGGCTCACCGGGCGTGGTGAACTCGACGTTCACCCCGGACGGGAAGACCGCGGCGTCGACCTCGGGCGCGCGGGTCAGGTCGAGGCCGGTGAGGTCCAGCGCGGCGGGCAGCGCGCACACCAGGTGCGGGTTGCCGACGTCCACTGCCGCGCCGGGCAGGGTCAACCCGCCGAGGGTGGCGGTGGCGGTGTCGTACAGCCGGGGGCGGCGCATCTCGACCGCCACGTCGGCGCCCTCGGCCCGGGCCCGCACCAGACCGGCGCGGGTCGCGATCGGCAGCGTCCCGCCCGACGGGGCGACGGCAAGCGACCGCTCCAGCAGATAGCGCACGAACACCCGGGCGCCGTTGCCGCACATCTCGGCGAACGAGCCGTCGGAGTTCCAGTAGTCCATGAACCACTCGGCCTCGCCGGCCAGCGCGACACCCTCCGGGTGCTTGGCAGCGCGTACCACGCGCAGCACGCCGTCGCCGCCGAGCCCGCGCCGCCGGTCGCAGAGCGCGGCGACCAGACCGGGTGTCAGGTCGAGCGCGCCGTCCGGGTCGGGCAGGATGACGAAGTCGTTGCCGGTGCCGTGGCCCTTGGTGAACTCCACGGTCCCATCATCGCCGATGCTCGGCGACCACCCGAAGGGCAGTGTCGAGAAACGTGGGCGAGGCCGAGTCCAGCCAGTGGACGCGCGGGTCGCGCCGGAACCACGAACGTTGCCGGCGGACGAAGCGGCGGGTCGCCCGGATCGTGTCCTCGTACGCCTGCGTCTCGGTCAGCTCGCCGGCCAGGAAGCGCAGCACCTGCTGGTAGCCGAGCGCCCGACTGGCCGTACGCCCCCCGGGCAGCCCCGCGTCGACGAGCGTGCGCACCTCGTCGACCAGGCCGTCGGCCCACATCCGGTCCACCCGCAGCGCGATCCGCTCGTCCAGGAGCGCGGTGTCCAGGTCCACCCCGAGCTGCACCGACGGGTAGTAGGGCGTGGGCGCCGGCAGCGACGCGGTGAACGGCGCGCCGGTCAGCTCGACCACCTCCAGCGCCCGGACGATCCGCCGGCCGTTGGTGGGCAGGATGCCGGCCGCGGCCTGCGGGTCGGCCTCGGCCAGCCGGGCGTGCAGCGGGGCCGGCCCGACCTCGGCCAACTCGGCCTCCAGCCGTTCCCGCAGCGCCGGATCGGTGCCGGGGAACTCGAACTGCTCCAGCACCGCCCGCACGTAGAGCCCGGAGCCGCCCACCAGCAGCGGCACCCGCCCCCGGGCCAGGATGTCGTCGACCGCCGCGCGGGCCAGCTTCTGGTATTCCGCGACGCTGGCCGGCTCGGTCACCGGCCAGATGTCGAGCAGGTGGTGCGGCACGCCCTCCCGCTCGGCCGGGGTCAGCTTGGCGGTGCCGACGTCCATCCCCCGGTAGAGCTGCATCGAGTCGGCGTTGACCACCTCGCCGCCCAGCGTGTGCGCCAACGCGATGCTCAACGCCGACTTGCCGGCCGCGGTCGGCCCCACCACCGCCACCACGGTCATGACCGCTCCCAGTTCGCCACGAAGTAGGCAACGCCGTACGGGGCCTCCTGGTAGCTGACCTCGCCGCGCCAGTCGCCGCCCGCCGCCCGGGCCGCACCGGCCAGCACCTGCCACGGCGCCCGCCCCGCGACCCTCAGCTCCGCCGACAGCCCCGGGTCCAGGCCGAGCAGGGCGTCGGCGTCCGCGCAGGCCAGGGCCGAGGCGACCCCCTCGTCGTACGCCTCGGCGCGCGGGTCGTCGTAGCCGGGCGCCCCGACGCCGTGGCACGCCGACCCGTCCCCCATCGCCAGCAGCGCCCACGGCTGCGCCCGGGAACCCAGCCGGCCGCCACCGGCGGCGCACCGCTCGACCGGCTCGTCGGCCGACACGGAGATCATCCGCCAGGTCGTCGGGGCCTGCGGCCGCACCCGGTTCAGCAGCCAGGCACCGACGAGGAGGCTCAGCGGCAGTCCGTCGGTGCCGACGATCCCGTCGGGGTGCCGTCCCAGTCGCACCTCCAACGGCGCTCCCCAGGGCGCGAAGCTCCCGCGATACGGGTAGGACAGCTCGGCGGTCCGGTTCCCACCACCGACCACCACGACGGTGCGCGCTCCAGAGGCGAGCAGCCGGGCGACCGCGGCGTCGGCGGCGGCGCGCAGGTCGTCCAGCTCGGGCGCGGCGGCGCCGGCCAGCTCGGGCACGATCAGCGGCGGGTGGGGGCAGACGGCGGCGGCGACCAGGGGCACGCCCCCAAACCTATCGGGATCCCCCGGTGCGTCCCCGCGCCGATCCGGTCATCGAGGGCGTACGACACCGTATGGTCACGGTCGACGACAGGCGCTCGACACGGACGGGGGCGGACCTGTGACAATGCCGGGAGAAAGTTTGCTGCGCCGTGGCGGCGACCGGGGGCCGGTCCCTCGACGCCGGGAGAACGAGGATGGGCACATGAGCGACTGGACTGCCTTCGGACGGGTGGACGAGGACGGCACCGTCTACGTCAAGACCGCCGAGGGCGAGCGGGTGGTCGGATCCTGGCAGGCGGGAGCCCCGGAGGAAGGGCTCGCCCACTTCGCCCGCCGCTTCGCCGACCTGGTGACCGAGGTGGACCTGACCGAGGCCCGGCTCAACTCGGGCGCGGCGGACGCCGGCCACTCGCTGACCACGATCCGGCGGATCCGTGGGTCGCTGGCCGAGGCGCACGTGGTCGGGGACATCGACGCCCTGGCCGCCCGCCTGGACAAGCTGGCCGCGGTCGCCGAGGAGAAGGCCGGCGAGGCCAAGGCCGCTCGCGAGGCGGCCCGGGGCGAGGCCCTGGCGCGCAAGACCGCCCTGGTCGAGGAGGCCGAGAAGCTGGCCGCCGAGTCGACCGGCTGGAAGACCGCCGGCGACCGGCTCAAGGAGATCCTCGACGAGTGGAAGACCATCCGCGGCGTCGACAAGAAGGCCGACGGTGAGCTGTGGAAGCGGTTCGCCGCGGCGCGGGACGGCTTCACCCGCCGCCGGGGCGCCCACTTCGCCTCCCTCGACCAGCAGCGCAAGCAGGCGCAGACGGTCAAGGAGGAGCTGGTCGCCGAGGCCGAGAAGCTCAAGGAGTCGACCGACTGGGGCGCCACCGCCGGCCAGCTCAAGGACCTGATGGCCCAGTGGAAGGCCGCGCCGCGCGCCGCCAAGGAGGCCGAGCAGAAGCTCTGGGAGCGGTTCCGGGCCGCGCAGGACGAGTTCTTCACCCGGCGCAGCGAGGTCTTCTCCGCGCGGGACAACGAGCAGCGCGCCAACCTGGAGCGCAAGCAGGCGCTGCTGGCCGAGGCCGAGGCGCTCGACGTCGACGGTGACCCGAAGGGCGCCCAGGCGAAGCTGCGGGAGATCCAGGCGCAGTGGCACGAGGCCGGCCGGGTGCCCCGCGAGGCCGCCGCCGGGCTGGAGCGCCGGCTGCGGGCGGTGGACGACAAGGTCCGCGAGGTCATGGACTCGGCGTGGCGGCGTACCTCCAAGGAGGACAACCCGCTGCTCGCCCAGATGCGCGCGCAGGTCGCCGAGGCCGAGGACCGGCTGGCCCGGGCCCAGGCCGCCGGCGACGCCCGCCGGGTCAAGGAGGCCGAGCAGGCGCTCGCCTCGAAGCGGCAGTTCCTCCAGCTGGCCGAGCAGGCCGGCTGACGCAAGCACCCGGCCCGGCAGGCCGGCGGACAGACACATCAGGTGAGCCCCCGGCCGGGTCGGCCGGGGGCTCACCTGCGTCCGGGCCGGGTTGACGCATCGAGGCGGGCTGATCAGAATGAGCGGCGGAGCCAGGTTCAGGCACCGGCACGAGGGCACCGACGGCTGATCTCGCCGTCGACGATCGCCGGTGTGACATCTCGCGGGTGGCCGTCCACACGACACGGCCCGGCGCGCGCTGCGCGCGTACTCGATGACGAGCGGGACGTGCCTCCTGGTCCTGCCGCCCGCGGCGCCTGCGCGGCGCGGGCATCCGAAGTGGAGCTTCCATGCACCGACGCACCGCCCTCGGCGGCGCCCTGACGGCGCTCGCCACCGCCGCGGCCGGCGTTCTCGTCGCCGCCGCCGTCGCCACCACCCCGGCCGCCGCGGCGGCCGGTGGCACCGGCACCGGTTACCTGCACACCAGCGGCAACAAGATCGTCGACAGTACGGGTACGACCGTCCGGCTGACCGGTATCAACTGGTTCGGCATGGAGACCGACAACAAGACCTTCCACGGCCTGTGGTCGAGCAACCCGTGGCGGTCCCAGCTCGACACCATGGCCCGGCTGGGCTACAACACGCTGCGCATCCCGTACTCGAACGACGCGCTCAAGCCCGGTGCGACGGCGACCGGGATCAACGACTTCGTCAACCCGGACCTGGTCGGGCTCTCCCCGTTGCAGATCCTGGACAAGGTCATCGACTACGCGGGCAGCAAGGGGATGCGGGTCATCCTGGACCGGCACCGGCCGACCTCGGCCGGGCAGTCGCCGCTCTGGTACACCTCGACGGTCTCCGAGGCGACCTGGATCAACGACTGGAAGACGCTGGCCCAGCGGTACGCGAACAACCCCACGGTGATCGGCGCGGACCTGCACAACGAGCCGCACGCCGAGGGGACCAACCCGGCCGCCACCGGCGCCTGCTGGGGCTGCGGCGACACCGCCCGGGACTGGCGGCTCGCCGCCGAGCGGGCCGGCAACGCGATCCTCGGGGTGCAGCCGAACTGGCTGATCTTCGTGGAGGGGGTGAGCTGCCCCAGCGGCGGCCTGTCGAACGTCTGGGACAACGACCCCAGCAACGACGAGGACTGCGGCTGGTGGGGCGGCAACCTGTCCAAGGCCGGGCAGTTCCCGGTGCGGCTGAACGTGGCTAACCGGCTGGTCTACTCGCCGCACGAGTACGCCACCTCGGTCTACCGCCAGGCCTGGTTCGACGACCCGACCTACCCGGCGAACATGCCGGCCATCTGGGACAAGTACTGGGGCTACCTCTACAAGCAGAACATCGCGCCGATCATGATGGGCGAGTTCGGCACCACGCTCCAGGACCCCAAGGACAAGATCTGGCTGCAGAACCTGATGGCCTACACCGGCACCGGCGTGAACGGCATGTCGTTCACGTACTGGTCGTGGAACCCGAACTCGGGTGACACCGGCGGCATCGCCAACGACGACTGGACCACCATCAACCAGCCGAAGCAGGACATCCTCCAGCCCTACCTGATCCCACCGACCGGTGGGGGCGGCAACCCGACCCCGACGCCGACCGGCACCGGCTCCCCCACGCCGACGCCCACCGGCACGCCCACCCCGACGCCGACCACGCCGGCGCCCAGCGGTGGCTGCACGGCCAGCTACAAGCAGGTCAACGCCTGGGCGGGCGGCTTCCAGGGCGAGCTGACCGTGAAGAACACCGGCACCGCCGCGGTGAACCCGTGGTCGGCCACCTGGACCTGGCCGTCCGGGGTGACTCTCGCCAGCGGCTGGAACGCGACCGTCACGCAGTCCGGCACCACGGTCACGGCCGCCGCGCCCGCGTGGGCGTCGTCGCTGGCGCCGGGGGCCTCGGTGACCGTCGGCTTCACCGCCAACGGCACCGCCGCCACCCCCGCCACCGTGAAGCTCAACGGCACCGCCTGCTGAGGGTGTAAGGAAGGGCCCCTTCTTAACGCCTCAGGTAGAGGAAGGGCCCCCTCTTAACACCAAGTGTTAATAGGGGGCCCTTCCCTTACACAGGCGGGGTCAGGTTGCGGCGCAGCCGCCGGTGGGGGCGGGCGCCGCGGCCGGCGCGCCGATCGTCGGCAGCCCGAGCAGCACCCCCGGCGTACGCGGGGCACGTCCCGCCTCGGCCGCGTCGCCGGCCCGGGTACGCCGGTGCGCCAGCGGCGCCCCGTCGGCGTTGAGGTGGTGCGGGGCCGCGTACGTGAGGGTGGTGTGCACGATGTCGCCGGGGCGGATCTGCCCGGCCAGCTCACCGGTGGCGAAGTGCACCAGCCGGCCGTCGCGGGCCCGGCCGGACATCCGGCCGGTGCGCTCGTCCTTGCGCCCCTCGCCGACGGCGACCAGCACCTCGACGGTCTCCCCGACCAGCTTCCTGTTCTCCGCCCAGGTGATCTCCTCGACGCAGGCGATCAACCGCTCGTACCGCTCCTGCACGACCTGCTTGGGCAGTTGGTCGTCCATGGTCGCGGCCGGGGTGCCGGGGCGCTTGGAGTACTGGAACGTGAACGCCGAGGAGAACCGCGCCTCGCGGACCACGTCGAGTGTGCGCGCGAAGTCGGCCTCGGTCTCGCCGGGGAAGCCGACGATGATGTCGGTGGTGATCGCCGCGTCCGGCATCGCCGCCCGGACCTTCTCGATGATCCCCAGGTAGCGCTCCGACCGGTACGAGCGGCGCATGGCCCGCAGCACGTCGTCGGAGCCGGACTGCAACGGCATGTGCAGCGAGTGGCAGACGTTCGGCGTCTCGGCCATCGCGGCGATCACGTCGTCGGTGAAGTCCTTCGGGTGCGGGCTGGTGAACCGGACCCGCTCCAGCCCGTCGATGTCGCCGCAGGCGCGCAGCAGCTTGCCGAAGGCGTACCGGTCGCCGAACTCGACGCCGTAGGAGTTGACGTTCTGCCCGAGCAGGGTCACCTCCAGCACGCCCTCGTCGACCAGCGCGCGCACCTCGGAGAGCACGTCGCCGGGGCGGCGGTCCTTCTCCTTGCCGCGCAGGGAGGGCACGATGCAGAACGTGCAGGTGTTGTTGCAGCCGACGGAGATGGAGACCCACCCGGCGTACGTCGACTCGCGCCGGGTCGGCAGCGTGGAGGGGAAGACCTCCAGCGACTCCAGGATCTCCACCTCGGCGGTGGTGTTGTGCCGGGCCCGGTCCAGCAGCACCGGCAGCGAGCCGATGTTGTGCGTGCCGAAGACCACGTCCACCCAGGGCGCCCTGCGGACGATCTCGCCGCGGTCCTTCTGGGCCAGGCAGCCGCCGACGGCGATCTGCATCCCGGGGTGCTTCGCCTTCACGGGGCGCAGATGACCCAGGTTGCCGTAGAGCCGGTTGTCGGCGTTCTCCCGGACCGCGCAGGTGTTGAACACCACCACGTCGGGCTGCTCGTCGGCCTCGGCGGCACGCACGTAGCCGGCATCCTCGAGGAGGCCGGAGATGCGCTCGGAGTCGTGCACGTTCATCTGGCAGCCGTACGTGCGCACCTGGTAGGTGCGCGGGCTGCCCGCGGCTGCGGTAGTCATGACCCGGACAGACTATCCGGGTGGAGCTGGTCGGATCGAACGAGGAGGAGCCGTGTGCCGGAGCATCAAGACCCTGCGTGAGCCGTACGTCCCGGTGGTGACCGAGGAGGACGTGCGGGCGGCCGCGTTGCAGTACGTCCGGAAGATCTCCGGTTTCCGCACCCCGGCGGCCCACAACGCGGCCGCGTTCGACGCCGCGGTGGACGCCGTGGCCGCCGCGACCGCCACCCTGCTCGACCAGCTCGTGGTCCGCGGCCAGCAGCCG
The DNA here is from genome assembly GCF_002573675.1 of Micromonospora sp. WMMA1996. Taxonomy (NCBI): domain Bacteria; kingdom Bacillati; phylum Actinomycetota; class Actinomycetes; order Micromonosporales; family Micromonosporaceae; genus Micromonospora; species Micromonospora sp. WMMA1996. Next base: position 3,928,048 of record NZ_PDHU01000001.1, read on the forward strand.
GCGGCCCGGGGCTGAGCCCGGATGGGGGTGTCGCTCGCCGCCGGTTCACGCGGCGGCGAGCGGCCGGGTTCAGGCGGCGGCGAGCGGCCGGGTTCAGGCGGCGGCGAGCGCCGGGGCGATCGAGTCGGGGGCCCAGCGGGAGCGGTGGCACTGCGACCAGCCCCGGCAGCGCGCGTCGGCGACCGTGCAGAGCCGGTGGTGGCTGAGCACCTCCCCGTCGTCGGTGTCGGCCACGTCGAAGTGCACCGGGCGGATCGTGCCGTCCGGGGCGACGAGCAGGTGCCGGCCGGCGTCGAGCGTGTCGTCGCGCATCAGGCAGTTGCGGCCCAGCACCCGGGCCAGCGCCGCGAGGGCGGGCAGCTCGGGCAGGCGCTCGGGCACGCCGTAACAGTCGACCACGGTGCCGTACACCCCGGGCGCCTCCCACACGTCGCAGACCACCGCGTACGCGGGGAGCCGGACCGGGTCGGCGACGGCCAGGGGCATCACCACCCGGCCGAGTGCCTCGGCCAACGCCGGGTAGACCTCCACCGGCGTACCGCCGTTGATTCTCCAGTTCCACAGCTCGGTCATGCCGCCTCCTCGCTGCGCTCGTTCCACCGGCCTCCGGATCGGGCCTCTGTATCGATGGTGGGGTGCATTTGACCTCAGCCGGGGGCAAGTTACCGGTCTGTGACCATTCCGGGCAAAATTTCCCCGGGCGACGTTGCCCTGAGTAGCGGGAAGATGACAGTTTATCGGGTATCGTGCCGCATTCGCGTCCTGCCGCGCCGAGGCGGCGACGCTCAGCGGAGCCGGATCAGGTGGTCCGAGGCCGGCAGCAGCTCGCCGATCACCGTGCCGCCCGGCACCTCCCCCGCGACCAGCAGGCCGCCGGAGGTCTGCGCGTCGGCCAGCAGCAGCCGCTCGGACTCGCCGGCGGCGCCGAAATCGGTCCACGGGGTGACCCAGTCCAGGTTGCGCCGGGTGCCGCCGCTGACGTAACCGTCCCGCAGCGCCTCCCGCGCGCCCGGAAGGTACGGCACGGCCGCCGTGTCGATCGCCACCGTGAGCCGACTGGCGCGGGCCAGCTTCGAGGCGTGCCCGAGCAGGCCGAAGCCGGTCACGTCGGTGCCGCAGCGGATGCCGGCGTCCACCGCCGCCCGGGCCGCGTCCCGGTTCAGCCGGGCCATCGACGCCACCGCCTCGGCGAACCGTTCGCCGGTCTGCTTGTGCCGGGTGTTGAGCACGCCGACGCCGAGCGGCTTGGTCAACGACAGCGGCAGCCCGGCCCGGCCCGCGTCCAGCGTGATCAGCTCCTCCGGCCGGACCACGCCGGTGACCGCAAGGCCGTACTTCGGGCCGTCGTCGTCCACGCTGTGCCCGCCGGCCAGGTGGCAGTTCGCCTCCCGGGCCACGTCCAGGCCGCCACGCAGCACCTCGCGCGCCAGCTCCGGCGGGAGCACGCCACGCGGCCAGCAGAGCAGGTTGAGCGCGACCAGAGGGGTGCCGCCCATCGCGTACACGTCGGAGAGCGCGTTGGCCGCGGCGATCCGCCCCCAGTCGTACGCGTCGTCGACCACCGGGGTGAAGAAGTCGGCGGTGCTGACCAGGCCGGTCCGCTCGTCCAGCCGGACCACCGCGGCGTCGTCGCCGTTCTCCAGGCCGACCAGCAGGTCGGTCGAGCCGCCGGTGGCGCCGAGCCCGGCGACCATCGCCTCCAGCTCCCCCGGCGGGATCTTGCAGGCGCAGCCGCCGCCGCGGGCGTAGTCGGTCAGCCGGATCGCATCGGTCATCGCCTCATGATCTCCGCGACACGGCACCGCCGCCACTCGGACGCACCGGTCGGTGACGGAATTCGGACGCGCCGGCACGCCGGTGACCGGTGTTACCGCTCCGTGACCATCTGGGTTGCGTTCTGCCACATCAGGCCGCCTACAGTTGCCCAACCGGGGGGTCGACCGACCCCCCGTTCCGGCACGGACGACAGGGACGGTGGACGACGTGACGACGGGCGACCCGCTGATCGTGCTCGACGGGGTCAACAAGTGGTTCGGGCCGCTGCACGTGCTCGACGACGTGTCCCTCTCCGTCGGCCGGGGCGAGGTGGTCGTCGTGATCGGCCCGTCCGGCTCCGGCAAGTCGACGCTGTGCCGCGCCATCAACCGGCTGGAGCCGATCAACGAGGGCACCATCACGTTCGACGGGCAGCCGCTGCCGGCCGAGGGCAAGCCCCTCGCCAAGCTGCGCAGTGAGGTCGGCATGGTGTTCCAGTCGTTCAACCTCTTCGCGCACAAGACCATCCTGGAGAACGTCACGCTCGGGCCGGTCAAGGTGCGCAAGGAGAAGCCGGCCGCCGCCCGCGAGCGCGGCCTGGCCCTGCTCGACCGCGTCGGCATCGCCAACCAGGCGGACAAGTACCCGGCCCAGCTCTCCGGCGGCCAGCAGCAGCGGGCGGCCATCGCCCGCGCGCTGGCCATGCAGCCCAAGGCGATGCTCTTCGACGAGCCGACCAGCGCGCTGGACCCGGAGATGGTCGGCGAGGTGCTCGACGTGATGACGTCGTTGGCCCGCGACGGCATGACCATGGTCGTGGTCACCCACGAGATGGGCTTCGCCCGGCACGCGGCGAACCGGGTCATCTTCATGGCCGACGGCAAGCTGGTCGAGGACGCCCCGCCGGCCGAGTTCTTCGCGAACCCGCGCAGCGAGCGGGCCAAGGACTTCCTCTCCAAGATCCTCACGCACTGAGCGTCCGTAGTGGAGTCGTCCCCGGGCGGCTCCGTCGAAGAAGGAGATGAGTATGCGTTACAAGCGCGTGGCGGCGGTGGCCATGATGGCCTCGCTCGCCCTGTCCGCGGCCGCCTGCGGCAAGGAGGGGAACCCCACCCCGAGCGGCGGCGGCAACGCCAGCGGCGGTGCGCAGTCCGACAACTGCACCACCTCGGGCGCCACCTTCACCCCCAAGACGGACGCCAACGTCGCCGGCAGCCCGGCCTTCGAGAAGATCAAGACGGCCGGCAAGGTCGTCGTCGGCGTCAAGTTCGACCAGCCGAACCTCGGCTACAAGGACGCCCAGGGCAAGCGCTGCGGCTTCGACATCGAGATCGCCCAGTACGTCGCCAGCACGCTCGGCGTCGACCCGGCGAAGATCGAGTACAAGGAGATCGCCTCCGCCAACCGGGAGACCGCGATCAAGGGTGGCGAGATCGACTACTACGTCGGCACCTACTCGATCACCGACAAGCGCAAGAACGACGTCTCCTTCGCCGGCCCGTACTTCGTCGCCGGCCAGGACCTGCTGGTCCGCAAGGACGACTCGTCGATCACCGGCAAGGACGCGCTCAAGGGCAAGAAGGTCTGCTCGGCCACCGGCTCCACCCCGATCCAGAAGGTCCGGGACGAGGGCATGACCGAGCCGGAGAACATCGTCGAGTTCAAGACCTACTCCGAGTGCGTCTCCCAGCTGCTCGACAAGAAGGTCGACGCGGTCACCACCGACGACGCCATCCTCAAGGGCTACGCCGCGCAGAACCCGGACGAGCTCAAGGTCGTCGGCCAGCCGTTCAGCACCGAGAAGTACGGCATCGGCCTGCCCAAGGACGACAAGGCGATGCGCGACTACGTGAACGACCAGATCGAGGCGGCGTTCACCGACGGCACCTGGAAGAAGATCTACGACGGCACGCTGGGCAAGTCCGGCTCGCCGGCCACCCCGCCGCAGCTCGAGCGGTACTGACGGTCCGCCACCCGACGTCGCGCCGGGCGGGGAGGTCCTCCTCCCCGCCCGGCCCCGTCTGACAGTCTGAGAGCGAGGCATGGGCGAGTTCTTCCGCGTCCTCACGGACAACGCGAGCCTGTTCCGCGACGGGTTCCTCACCACCGTCGAGCTGTTCCTGATCGCCGCCGTCGGCAGCCTCGTCCTCGGCACGCTGCTCGGCGCGATGCGGGTGTCGCCGGTCCCCGCCCTGCGGGCCTTCGGCGCCACCTACGTCAACCTGATCCGCAACACCCCGCTGACGCTGGTGTTCGCGTTCCTCGTCTTCGCGGTGCCGAAGCTGGACGTCAACATCGACTACTTCCCGAGCGCCTGCATCGCGCTGATCGCCTACACCTCGGCGTTCATCTGCGAGGTGGTCCGCTCCGGCGTCAACACGGTCGCGACCGGCCAGGCCGAGGCCGCCCGGGCGCTGGGCATGACGTTCGGGCAGGTGCTCACGCTGATCGTGCTGCCGCAGGCGCTGCGGGCCATGGTCCCGCCGCTGATGAGCGTGCTCATCGCCATGCTGAAGAACACCACGATCGCCGCCGGTTTCTCCGTGCTGGAGGCCGGCGCCATCCCGGCGTACATGGCCGAACGGGGTGAGCCGCAGTTCGCCGTGCTCACCTGGATCGTGATCGGCTTCCTCATCCTGATCATCCCGCTGGTGGTGCTACAGCGGTTCCTCGAGCGTAAGTGGGCGGTGGCCCGATGAGCAGCAGCAGCGTCCTCTACGACCTTCCCGGCCCGAAGGCCCGGCTGCGCAACCGGATCCTCGGCGTCGTCTCGATCGCCGCGATCCTCGCCCTGATCGCGTTCGTGATCTACAAGTTCGACCAGACCGGCCAGTTCGAGGCCCGCAGGTGGGAGCAGTTCCAGTACGCCGCGGTGCAGCGGGAACTGCTCAACGGCCTGTTGGCCACGCTGAAAGCGGCCGCCGTCGCCACCGTGCTGGCACTGCTGTTCGGTGCGTTCTTCGCCAGCGCCCGGCTCAGTGACAAGTGGGCGTTCCGGGCGCCGGCCACCTTCGTGGTGGAGCTGTTCCGGGCCATCCCGCTGCTGATCCTGATCTTCTTCGGCTACTACGTGCCGTTGCAGTACGGCTGGCCGATCGACAAGTTCTGGGCGCTGGTCATCGGCCTGACGCTCTACAACGGCTCGGTGCTCGCGGAGATCTTCCGCGCCGGCATCAACGCCGTGCCGTACGGGCAGACCGAGGGCGCGTACGCGGTGGGCCTGCGCAAGAACCAGGTGCTGCGGCTGATCCTGCTGCCACAGGCGTTCCGCGCGATGCTGCCGGCGATCGTGAGCCAGCTCGTCGTGCTGCTCAAGGACACCGCGCTCGGCTTCATCATCACGTACCCGGAGCTGCTCTTCGCGGGCAAGCAGATCGGCGGCCGGCTGGCGTTCGGCCTGCCGTACGTCCCGACGTACCTGATCGTCGCGGCCATCTACATCAGCATCTGCGGCCTGCTGTCGGTCCTGGCCTGGTGGCTGCAGAAGCGGCTGACCCGGCTGCCGCGCAGCGCGGCCAAGCCGCTCCCGTCGACGCAGACCGACGGCGGCACCGGCGCCACCCAGCTGGTCTGAGACCGGCGGACCCGAAGCGGGCGGGTGGGGGGCTCCCCCACCCGCCCGCTCTCCGTTGCCCTGCCGCTCAGCGGGCGATCTCGGTGACCCGGGACTCGCGCACCACCGTCACCCGGATCTGACCCGGGTAGGTCAGCTCCTCCTCGATCTGCTTGGCCACGTCCCGGGCCAGCACCGCCGCGCCGATGTCGTCCACGTCGTCCGGCTTGACCATCACCCGGATCTCCCGGCCCGCCTGCATGGCGAAGACCTTCTCCACGCCGAGCTTGCCGGCCGCGATCTCCTCGATCCGCTCCAGCCGCTTGACGTACGCCTCCAGGCTCTCCCGCCGCGCCCCGGGCCGCCCGCCCGAGCAGGCGTCGGAGGCCTGGGTGAGGACCGCCTCGATGGTCTGCGGCGGCACCTCGTTGTGGTGCGCCTCGATGGCGTGCACCACGTCCTCGGTCTCGCCGTACTTGCGGGCCAGGTCCGCGCCGATGATGGCGTGGCTGCCCTCCACCTCGTGGGTGAGCGCCTTGCCGATGTCGTGCAGGAACGCGCAGCGCTTGATCGTCGGGACGTCCAGCCGCAGCTCGGCGGCCATGATGCCGGCGATGTGCGCGGTCTCGACCAGGTGCTTGAGCACGTTCTGCCCGTACGAGGTCCGGTAGCGCAACCGGCCCAGCAGCGTGACCAGCTCCGGGTGGATCTCGGTGATCCCGACCTCGACCAGCGCGTCCTCGGCGGCCCGGTGGCACAGCTCCTCCACCTCCTGCCGGGCCAGGTCGTAGACCTCCTCGATCCGGTGCGGGTGGATGCGCCCGTCCAGCACCAGCTTCTCCAGGGTGAGCCGGCCGACCTCCCGACGGACCGGGTCGAAGCAGGAGAGCAGCACCGCCTCGGGCGTGTCGTCGATGATCAGGTTGACGCCGGTGACCGACTCGAAGGCCCGGATGTTGCGCCCCTCCCGGCCGATGATGCGCCCCTTCATCTCGTCGCCGGGCAGGTGCAGGACACTGACCACGCTCTCCGCGGTCTGCTCGCTGGCGACCCGCTGGATGGCGTCCACGACGATGTGCCGCGCGCGCTGCTCGGCGGTGCCCCGGGCGTCCGACTCGATCTCCCGGACCAGCAGCGCCGCCTCCCGCTTCGCCTGCCCCTCGATCGACTCGACCAGCTCGGCGCGGGCCGACTCCGCGGTCAGCCCGGCCACCCGCTCCAGCTCGCGGCGACGCTGCTCCTCCACCTCGGTCAGCGCCCGCTCGCGCTCCGCCAGCGCCGCCTCCCGGGCGGCGAGCGCCGCGGTGGCCGCGGTGAGCTGCCGCTCCCGCTCGGCCAGCCGCTCCACCTCCTCGGTGTGCAGCCGCTCCCGCTCGTCCATCCGGGCGGCCCGCCGCTCGACCTCGGCCGCCTGCTCCCGGGTGGTGGCGGCGAGCACCGCCACCTCGCGCTCGCCGCTGCGCCGCGCCGTGGCGCGCAACTGCTCGGCGTCCGCCTCGGCCTGCTTGTGGGCCCGCTCCAGCACGGTGTCGGCCTCGGCCCGGGCGTCGTCGAGCACCCGCCGCGCCTCGGCCCGCGCCGCCTTCGCCTCGGCGTTCGCCGCCGCCGCCTCGGTACGCGCCGCCGCGGCGGCGGACTTCGCCACGTCGATGGTGCTGTTCGCCTCGTCGGCCGCGCTGCGCAACGCCGCCAGGGACTGCTCCTGCCGGTCCTTCTCCGCGATGAACGCCGGGTCCTCCGGCGCCGGGGCCAGGCTGAGCCGCTGGAGCGTACGCACGCCGAACAGCACGGCGCCGACCACCACCACGACGAGCAGCAGGACCACCACGAGCAGGACGACGTCGAAGGCGCTCATGCCGTCGCTCCGCACCGGTACGTCGCGCCGCCGCCGACCCGCCGCGCCTCGCCCACAGGCCGTGGTTCACCGGCGCGTCGTGGCTCACCGGCCTGGGGTGGCTCACCGGCCTGGGGTGGCTCACCGGCCTGGGGTGGCTCACCAGCCTGTCGTGCGCGGTCGCCCGGCGAGGAACGGCCGGGACCGTGTGGCAGACCGCCGGTGAACCTGTGCCGCCCCGCCATGGCCGCCTCCCCTGAACGTCGGCGCCGCAGGACGCGCGCGAAGGGGCACGCACCTGCGGCTCTGGACGCCCGACCGGAGCGGCTGGCTGTGGGTAGCTTTCCGTCGGCGGTGCCCCTCACGGGAACCGCCGGCGGCCGGTTGCAGTTGTCGGACGCTCCGGACCGGGTCCGGAGCGGCCGTCAAGGGGCCGGTGAAGCTGGCCAAAGTGATGCTGTTCTGTTACGCGATCTATGTTGTGCGCTTAGCCTGCGCTGGTCGGGCAAAGTGAGCCTGTATGGCGAGGCTAGGTCGCGAGGTGCCCTCCGGTCAAGAAGTCATGATCAAACCACCCGGACGGAGAGAAGTTGCCCGGTCACGCGGCGTCGATCAGATGCCGGACACGCGCGGACAAAACCCGCCCCCCGTCATCTCACCGTGACCTTCCCGTCCTGCTCAACCCGCATCCGGCAGACCGCCTCCCGAGCCCACGCTCCACTTCGGTGACCAAGGAGTTGGTGTCTGCCCCGGCGACGCCAACTCCTTGATCAGAAACGACAGGTTCCGGCCCGGGACGGGAGGGGACGGGGCGAGCCGGCCCGGCGGGAGGGAGCGGGCCGGGAAGGGTCGGGGGTAGCGCAGAGGTCAGCGGGTGAGCGACCGGGCGGTGGCGACCAGGGCCGCGTTGTCCGGGGCGGGGCTGCCGTCGGGCAGCAGGAGCGTGTCCTCCAGGCCGATCCGGGTGTGCAGACCCCGGCGCACGGCCTCGCCGAACACCGGCCAGGTCGCCGGGCCCTCGCCGTGCAGCAGCACCGGCGGACCCTCGCCGGGCAGGGCGGTGAGGATCGCGGCCGCGTCGGCGAGTGCCCTGTCCACCCGTTCGGCCATGCACTCGACCAGGATCCGCCCGGTCGGCGTCGGCCAGCGGCGCCAGGCGTCGACCGCCTCCTGCGTCCAGATCCCGGCCTCGACCATCACGCCGCGCTCGTGCAGGGCCGCCGCGACCTCCGCCGCGCCGGGCTCGTGGGCGTTGACCGAGGCGAAGTCGGGCAGAACCGTCCAGGCCCGGACGGCGGCCACCCGTTCCACCGGGTCGGGAACGATCCACGCGCCGGTGCTCACCCCGACCGGCAGGCCGGGCCGGGCCGCCCGGACGGCGCTGACCGCCGCGCCGATCACGGCCAGATCGAGCGACTCGGCACCGGCGTCGTCCCGAGGATGGATGTGCACCGCCGCCACCCCCGCGCTCGCGCAGCGGACGGCGTCGTCCGCCAGCTCGGTGGGGGTGAGCGGCACCGCCGGGTGCTCGTCCCGCCGCCGTCCGCCGTTCAGACACGCCTTCAGCACGGCGCACGCTCCCTTCCCCCGAGGGCCGCAGTGCCCTCAGTCGGGCCGGCGGGTGTCGAGGTCGTTCTCGGCGTCGGCCAGCGCGTCGGCGTCGATGTGCTCGGCGAACTCGGCCGCCTCGGCGCTCTGCGCGGCGAGCGCGTCCTTCACCGCCCGGATCGCCACCCCCGCCGGGTAACCCTTGCGGGCCAGCATCCCGACCAGGCGCCGGAACACCGCGTCGGGCTCGCCCCGGGCGGTGCGCAGCTTCCGATCGACGAGGGCACGGGCGGTGTCCGCCTCGGTCTCCTCGTCGATCCCGTCGAGCGCCTCGCCGGCCACCTCGCCGTCGACGCCTCGCTGCCGCAGCTCGTTGGCGAGCGCCCGGCGGGCCAGCCCCCGCCCGGCGTGCCGACTGCTCACCCAGGCCCGGGCGAAGGCGGCGTCGTCCACGATGCCGACCTCGTCGTAGCGGTCGAGCACCTGCTCGGCGGTCTCCTCGGAGATGCCCTTGCGGGCCAGCGCGCCGGCCAGCTCGGCCCGGGTGCGGGGCCGCACCGCGAGCTGCCGCAGGCAGATCTCGCGGGCCAGCTCCGCCTCGTCGCGCGGCGGAGCCGGAGCCTCCCCGGATTCGGGCTCCGCCGTGCGACCACGGCGCCCACGGCGCGGCCGGGGCGTGCCGGTGTCGTCACCCGCACGGGGTGGGCTGGCATCCCAGCCCCGCCCCGTGCGGGCGCGTCGTCCTGCCACGGGTCAGCGGATCAGAAGTCGACCGGCGGCAGCTCCGGGCCGCCGGCGGCGTCGCCCGCACCACCGGTGCCGACGCCGAGCTTCTCCAGGATCTTCTTCTCGATCTCGGCCGCCACGTCCGGGTTCTCGCGGAGGAACTCGCGAGCCTTCTCCTTGCCTTGGCCCAGCTGGTCACCGTCGTAGGTGTACCAGGCGCCGGACTTGCGGATGATCGCCTGCTCCACGCCGACGTCGATCAGCGAGCCCTCGCGGGAGATGCCCTTGCCGTACATGATGTCGAACTCGGCCTGCTTGAACGGCGCCGCGACCTTGTTCTTCACGACCTTGACGCGGGTGCGGTTGCCGACCACGTCGGTGCCGTCCTTGAGGCTCTCGATGCGGCGCACGTCGAGCCGGACCGAGGCGTAGAACTTCAGCGCCCGACCACCGGTGGTGGTCTCCGGGCTGCCGAACATCACGCCGATCTTCTCGCGGAGCTGGTTGATGAAGATCGCGGTGGTGCCGGTGTTGTTGAGCACACCGGTGATCTTCCGCAGCGCCTGGCTCATCAGCCGGGCCTGGAGGCCGACGTGGCTGTCGCCCATCTCGCCCTCGATCTCGGCGCGCGGCACCAGGGCGGCGACCGAGTCGATCACGATGATGTCGATCGCGCCGGAGCGGACCAGCATGTCGGCGATCTCCAGCGCCTGCTCGCCGGTGTCCGGCTGGGAGACCAGCAGGGCGTCGGTGTCGACGCCGAGGGCGCGTGCGTACTCCGGGTCGAGCGCGTGCTCGGCGTCGATGAACGCGGCGATGCCGCCGGCCCGCTGGGCGTTGGCCACCGCGTGCAGCGCGACCGTGGTCTTACCGCTGGACTCCGGACCGTAGATCTCGACGACCCGGCCGCGGGGCAGACCGCCCACGCCGAGCGCCACGTCGAGCGCGATGGAGCCGGTCGGGATGACGGCCGTCTGCACGACGGGCCGCTCCCCCAGCCGCATCACCGAACCCTTGCCGAACTGCTTGTCGATCTGAGCGAGAGCAAGGTCGAGCGCCTTCTCCCGGTCAGGCCCTGCTGCCATGGTTGCCACCCCTGCCTTCGCCGGCGTCTTTCCTGAGCTTCGCGTCACGCGGGACACGCTAGGCGCTGGGTCCGACAGAAAACCAGCCGACGGGCCGTGAGCTGTGGACGAGCGCCCCGCTGTGGACAATAGCCGAACAGGTGTACGACTGGGCAAGCGACACGCGGAACCGACGAAAAGGCTGCTCAGCGTAGTCGCGCGGGCACCCGGTCGGGATAGGCGGCCACCACGGCGCGCCACACCACGTGCGTTTCCTCACCGGCGGCGAGGGCCTGCTCGACGGTCCGTCCGCCGAGCTGGGACAGCACCTGGTCGCTGGCGATGCTGGCCGCGTAACCCGGCCCGAACGCCTCCTCCAGCCGCGTCCAGAAGTCGGTCAGCCGCACCTGTTCAGTCCCCCTCGTCGAGTGTGTCGTCCCCGCCGGCGCCCCGCAGCGCCAGCGCCGCCAGCGGCACCACCGCGATGGCTGCCAGCACGGTGAGCGTCGGGTACCCCACCGCCTGCATGACGAACCCGCTGACCGCCGCCGCGCCCGCCCCGGCCAGCCCCATGAGCAGGTCGGACAGACCCTGCACACCGGGCCGGTCGGCGGTCGGCACCGACTCCGACAGCAGCGTCGAGCCCGCCACCATGGTGCCCGACCAGCCCAGCCCGAGCAGCGCCAGCCCCACCGCGAGCGGCGGCGTGTGGTGCCCGGCGGTGCCGGCGACCGCGCACGCCGCCAGCAGCAGCGCGACCCCGCCGAGGATCACCGGCCGCCGACCCAGCCGGTCGGTGAGCCAGCCCGTCACCGGCGAGAGCGCGTACATCCCGGCGATGTGCAGGCTGAGCACGATGCCGACCACCGACAGCACGTCCGCGTCGGAGTGCCACTCACCGAGGTGCACCGGGGTCATCGACATCACCGCGACCATCACCAGGTGCCCCACCGCGACCGCGGCGATGCCGAGGCGGGCGGCCGGCCGTCGGCGTACCGTGCGCCACGCGGCGACCATGCCACCGCGACGGGCGACCGGCGGGGCGACGCCGGCCTCGGGCGCCGCCAGCCGGCGCGCGGTGAGCAGCGGGTCCGGCCGGAGCAGGACCAGGAGTACGGCGGCGGCCAGCGTGAACGCGACGGCGCTGAAGGCGAACGGGCCGGCCAGTGTCGGCAGCCCCCAGCCCTGGGTGGTGTCGTCGGCGAGCGCGGCGAAGTTCGGCGCGGCCACCGAGCCGATGGTGGTGGCCCAGACGATCAGCGAGAGCTGGCGACCCCGGCGCTGCGGCTCGGCCAGGTCGACCGCCGTGTAGCGGGCCTGGAGGTTGGCCGCCGTGCCGCCGCCGAACAGCAGCATGCCGACGAAGAGCAACGGCACCACCCGGGTCGCGGTCGCGACCACCACCAGCACACCACCGACCGCGCCGACCAGGTACGCGGCGACCAGGCCGGGCCGGCGTCCACGGGCGGTCATGAGCCGGGTGACCGGTACGGCGAGCAGCGCGGCCCCGACCACCCCGGCGCTCTGCGCCACCCCGGCCAGGGCGGTGCCGGCGACCCGGGCGGCGAGCAGCGCGCCGACCGAGATGCCGATGGCGACGCCGGTGCCGCCGATGATCTGGGTGAGGAAGAGCAGGCGGAGGGTACGTCGCTGAATGCCGGCGACGTCGGTCCGGGGTGGGGCCGGCGCGGTCAGGTCGGTGGCCATGGCGGACGCTCCTGGAGGTGACGGGCCCCCATCCTCCCGCACCGGACCGGCCGACCGGCACCCGGTTTGGCCCGGCCCTAGAGACCGAGGCCGCGGCCGATGATCTCCTTCATGATCTCGGTGGTGCCGCCGTAGATCGTCTGCACCCGGCTGTCCAGCCAGGCCTTCGCCACCGGGTACTCCAGCATGAAGCCGTAGCCGCCGTGCAGCTGCACGCACCGGTCGGCGACCTTCGTCTGCAGCTCGGTGGTCCACCACTTGGCCTTGGCCGCGTCGGTCACCGAGAGCCGGCCCGCGTTGAACTCGGCGACGCAGTGGTTCACGAAGGTGCGCGCGATGGTGATCTCGGTGTCCAGCTCGGCCAGGAGGAACCGGTTGTGCTGGAACCGGCCGATCGGGCGACCGAACGCCTCCCGGGACCGGGCGTGTTCCAGCGTGAGCGCGAGCAGCTTCTCGCAGGCGGCCACCGCGGCGACGGCGATGCTCAGCCGCTCCCGGGGCAGGTTGGCCATCAGGTGGTAGAAGCCGTGGTTCTCGGTGCCGATCAGGTTCTCCGCCGGCACCCGGCAGTCGTCGAAGAACAACTCGGCGGTGTCGTTGGCCTTCAGGCCGACCTTGGCCAGCCGCCGGCCCCGACCGAAGCCCGGCGTGCCGCTCTCCACCACGACCAGGCTGACCCCGTGCGCGCCCTGCTCCGGCGCGGTCTTGACCACCACGACCACCAGGTCGGCCAGCTCGCCGTTGGTGATGAACGTCTTCTGCCCGTTGAGGACCAGGCTGTCGCCGTCGCGCACCGCGCTGGTGCGGATGCCGGCCAGGTCGCTGCCCGCGCCCGGCTCGCTCATCGCGATCGCGGTGACCAGGTCGCCGGAGCAGAAGCCGGGCAGCCAGCGCTTGCGCTGGTCGTCGGTGGTCAGCTCGGTCAGGTACGGCGCGACCACGTCGTTGTGCAACCCGAACCCGAGGCCCGAGCACCCGGACGCGACGATCTCCTCGTCCAGCACCGCGTTGAACCGGAAGTCGCGCTGCCCGCCGCCGCCGTACTCGGGGTCGACGTCGGGGCCGAGCAGCCCGGCCGCGCCGGCGGCCCGCCACACCTCCCGGTCGACGATCCCGTCGGCCTCCCAGCGCTCGTGGTGCGGCACCGCCTCCCGGGTCAGGAACCGGCGGCACAGGTCCCGGAACTCCTCGTGGACGGGCTCGTAGAGATGCTGCTCCATGGCGGCCAGTCTGGCACCGCTCACCCGCCCTGGACAGAGGCGAGCCGCGCTCGCAGCCGGCGTTCCCGGTGCCTGGTCCGGGCGGCCTGGGCCAGGACCGCGACCAGCACCACCCCGAACCCGATCGCGCTGCCCGTCCACCCCACGTGCAGCGCGATCACGATCAGCACGCCGAGCAGCACGGTGCCCCCGACGGCGCCGAGCAGCACGCCCCGGCGCACGGCGGGCAGGTTGTCGGTGACCGCCGCGAGATCCGCCTCGTCGGTCGGCGGCTCGCCCCGGCGCAGCGCGGCCATGGTCAGCCGCCAGCCGGCGTTCCGCTCCGCCTCGGCGGGGGTGCGCGGCTCCCCCCAGCGACCGAGGATGAAGAGGAACAGGAAACCCCAGATCACCCCGCCCAGGCCGGCTCGGACCACGGCGACCAGCGCGGAGCCGTCACGCTCGTCCCAGAGTCGCAGCGGCAGCCAGCACAGCCCGGCGATCAGCATGAACATCACGTACGAGCCGGGCGGGCCGAGCCGGACCGGTGACCCACGGCGGGGGGTGACGGACATGACGGGGCCCTACCCGCGCGCGGCATCCGGCAATCCCTTGTGGACATCCGGCGGCGGGCCCGACGTGCCTAGGATGCCCGGATGAGCACACTGACCGGGAAGCAGGTCGCCGACGCGGGGCTGGACGGGTGGACCTTCCTGCTGGGCGCGCTGCACACCCGCATCCGTACCCCGGACTTCGCCGCCGGCCTGGCGCTGGTGGCCGCCGTCGGCGCGGAGGCCGAGCGGGTCGACCACCATCCCGACCTGGACCTGCGCTACACCCACGTCGACGTGCGGCTGTGGTCGCACGACGCGGGCGGGGTGACAGGCCGTGACCTGCGGCTGGCCCGGACGATCTCGGCGCTCGCCGCGGACGCCGGCCTGTCGGTGTCGTACGCCGGGCTGTCCCGGCTGGAACTCGCGCTGGACAGCCCGGAGTACGCGGCCGTGCTGCCGTTCTGGCAGGCGGTTCTGGCCGGGGAGCGCCCAAGCGGTCCTGCCGACGACGAGGTGCGCGACCCGGCCGGCGCGCTGCCCACCGTCTGGTTCCAGTCCTCCGGGCGCGACGAGCCCCGGCAGCGCTGGCACCCGGACGTCTGGGTCGACCCGGCCGAGGTCCGGCCGCGGATGGAGGCCGCGCTGGCGGCGGGCGGCACGCTGGTCAGCGACGCGGAGGCCCCGCACTTCTGGGTGCTGGCGGACCCGGACGGCAACCGGGTCTGTCTCTGCACCTGGCAGGGACGCGACTGAGAAACCGGGGCGACGGCCGGGCGAGGCGACGCTAGCGTGCCGGTGTGGACGCACGCGCGCTGATCGAGGAGTTCAACGCCGCCTGGTCGCGGGGTGACCTGGCGGCGATGTCCGGCTGCCTGGCCGAGGACGTGAGCTACTGCCCGAACGCCTGGGACGGGCCGGCCGGCACGGTACGCGGGCGTGCCGCCGTCGTCGCCGTCCTCGCCGGGCAGTCGGGTTCGGGCGAGGGTCCGGCGCTCGGCGCGGTCTGGGCCACCGACGACCGTGCGGTCTGCGAGTGGGCGTGGCCTCCGGCCGAGGACGGCACGGTGCTGCGTGGGCTGGACGTCTACCGCGTCCGCGACGGGCGGATCGTCGCCAAGGACGTGTTCGGCAAGATCACTTCTTGAGCGCCCCGGCGGCCACCCTCAGGTCGGCGACCAGCCCCTCGTACGCGACGTCCTGGTTGTCGGCGCGCAGCACGGCGGAGGGGTGGATGGTCGCCAGCAGCCGGGTCGCCGGCGCGTCGGCGACCGCTCCGGTCCGGTCCACCGGCACCCGGGCGAAGTCCTCCGGGTGCTGCGCGGCCGCCGGCCACGGCAGCAGCTCGCCGCGTTGCCGGGTCACCCGGAACGTAGGGCCGAGCAGCGCCTTGGCGGCGGTGGCGCCGAGCACCACCACGACGTCCGGGTGCAGCCGGGCGAACTCGGCGACCAGCCAGGGCCGGCAGGCGGTGATGTGCACCCGGTCCGGCGTCTGGTGGATGCGTCGCGTGCCGCGCCACTCGAAGCGGAAGTGCTTCACCGCGTTGGTCAGGTAGATCTGGCCGGGGTCGAGGCCGGCGTCGTCGACGGCCCGGCGCAGCAGGCGGCCGGCGGGGCCGACGAACGGCAGTCCCTTCTGGTCCTCGACGTCGCCGGGCTGCTCGCCGACGAAGACCACCCGGGCGTGCTCGTCACCGCGCCCGAAGACGGTCTGCGACGCGTCCCGGTACAGCTCGCAGCCCCGGCAGCCGGCCGCCGCGGCGCGCAGCTCGTCGATGGTGTCCGCCCGTGGCGGGATGAACTCCTGCGCTCCGGGCGCGCTGTCGGTCTCGGCCATGCCGACCGTTCTACCCCGTCCGCCGCGCCCCACGCGACCGCCCTGCCGCGAGGTCGCCGAGCGGGGCCCCCGCCGGTCAGGTGGTGAAGGTGGGGCCGGGACGCAACGCGCCGACGAGCGCGTCGGCCAGCGCGGAGAGCTCACCCTGGTCGAGGGAGCTGACGGTGACGCGGACGGCGGGGGCGGCGGCGATCCGGTAGGGGCTGCCGGGGGCGACCGACCAGCCGGCGTCGCGCAGGGCGGTGACCGCGACCGTCTCGTCGGGCACCGGCACCCAGACGTTGATCCCGGTGCGTCCGTGCGCGGCCACCCCACGCGCGGCGAGCGCGGTCACCAGCCCGTCGCGCCGGCGGTCGTAGCTGTCCGCCGCGCGTCGCACCAGGTCGGCGGTGGCCGGGTCGCGCCAGAGCGACAGGACCAGGCGTTGCAGCACGGTGGAGACCCAGCCGGCGCCGACCCGCGCCCGGCCGGCCACCCGGGCGACGGTGGCCTCGTCCCCGGCCAGCACGGCGAGCCGCAGGTCGGGTCCGTAGGGCTTGCTCACCGACCGGACGAAGGCCCACGTCGCTGTCGCCCCGGCGAGCGGGTGCAGGGGTACGCGGGCCAGCTCGGCGGCGTGGTCGTCCTCGATCAGCAGCAGGTCGGCCCGGCCGGCGAGCAGCGTCCGCAGGGCCGCCGCCCGGTCGGCGGAGACGGCCGCACCGGTCGGGTTCTGGGCCCGGCTGGTGACGACCAGCGCGCGCACCCCGGCGGCCAGCGCGGCCCGCACCCCGGGCTCGGTCGGGCCCTCGTCGTCCACCGGCACCCCGACGGTGCGCAGCCCGAGCGCGGCGACCAGGTCGAGCAGGTTGGCCCAGCCCGGGTCCTCCACCGCCACCGCGTCGCCGGGGCGCAGGTGCGCGGCGAGCAGCCGTTCGATGCCGTCCAGCGCGCCCCCGGTGACGGTCAGGTCGGCGGCCGGCACCCCGTCGGCCGCGAACCGGTCCCGGGCGACGGCGGCCAGTTCGGGCAGGACGGCGGCGTCCGCGTACCCGGTCGGGGTCCCGGCCTCGGCGGCGAGCGCGGCCAGGTGCGGCCCGAGCGGGGGCAGCAGCCGGGGGTCGGGGTGCCCGGCGGAGAGGTTCCGGGTGCCGGGTCGCGGAGGCGGTGCCAGCGCGGCCCGGCGGGTGGCCACCGGCGGGCGGGGCCGGACCGTCGTGCCGTGCCGGCCTGCGGTGGCGACCAGGCCGCGCTGCCGCAGGTCCTGGTAGGCCTTCGCGACCGTGGCCGGGCTGACGCCCAGCTCGCCGGCGAGCGTGCGGACCGCCGGCAGGGCGTCGCCCGGGGCGAGCGCGCCGGCGCGGATGCCGGATTCCACGCTCGCCGAAATGGCCGCCGACGTGGAACCGCTGATCTGATAACGTGCTGCCACAGTTCGAGAATTGTACTATAACAAAAGGTGGGATGCCGCATGTACCCCCCGACCGCACGCACCACCGCCACCCGCACGCGGGACCGGATGCGCTACGACCGGGACACCGCCCACGCGCTGCTGGACGAGGCGTACCACTGCGCGCTGGCGTTCACCGTGGACGGTGAGCCGCGGGTCCTGCCGACCCTGCACGTCCGCGTCGACGACACCCTCTACCTGCACGGCTCCACCGGCAGCCGCCCGCTGTTGGCCGCCCGGGGCGACGCCGGGCTGCCGGTCTGCGTCGCGGTCACCCACCTCGACGGGCTGGTCTACGCCCGCTCCCAGTTCCACCACAGCGCCAACTACCGGTCGGTGGTCGTGCACGGCACCGCCCGGCTGGTCGACGACGCCGCCGAGAAGGCCGCCGTGCTGACCGCGCTGGTGGAGAAGGTGGCGACCGGCCGGTCCGCCGAGAGCCGGCCGCCGAACCGGCGCGAGCTGGCCGAGACGGCGGTGCTCGCGCTGCCGCTGCGCGAGGTGTCGGTGCGCACCCGCACCGGTGGGGTCAACGACGAGCCGGCGGACGAGAGCCTGCCGTACTGGGCCGGCGTGCTGCCGCTGCGCCTCACGCCCGGGCGGCCCGAGCCGGCCCCGGGCGTCACCGCGCCGGTTCCGGCCTACCTGCGACCGGCGGGGTCGCCGTGGCGGGACCCGGTGGTGCTGCGCGGCGAGCACGTGGTGCTGGAGCCGCTGGACCTCTCCCACGCCGAGGAGCTGCACGCCGCCACCGAGGATCCCGAGGTGTGGCGGCACCTCGGCGGTCCGCAGCCGGCCGACGTCGCCGAGATGCGTCGGGTGCTCGCCGCCTACCTGGACGCGCAGCAGCGCGGCGAGCAGGTGTGCTGGGTGCAGCGGTGCGCCCCGACGGGCGCCGTGGTCGGCACCACCTCCTGGTACGAGATCGACCCGGCCCGCCGGTCGCTGGCGATCGGCTACACCTGGCTGGGCCGGCCCTGGTGGCGGACCGGCGTCAACACCGAGGCGAAGCTGCTGCTGCTCACCCGGGCGTTCGAGGAGCTGGACGCGGTCCGCGTGGTCTGGCACACCGACATCCGCAACGAGCGCTCGCAGCGCGCGATCGAACGGCTCGGCGCTGCGCGCGAGGGCGTGCTGCGGCAGCACAAGCAGCGGCCCGACGGCTCCTGGCGGGACACCGTGCAGTACTCGATGCTCGCGCAGGAGTGGCCGAACGCACAGCTCAGGCTGCGGGAACGGCTTCGCCCGGCGGTGCCGGCCGGGTCATGATGTCCGGCGTGCTGGGGATCACCGACATCGGGACGTACGTGCTGGGCACGGTGGCGATCGTGCTGCTGCCCGGCCCGAACTCGCTCTTCGTGCTCGCCACCGCCGCCCGCCGCGGCGTGGCCACCGGCTACCGGGCCGCGGCCGGGGTCCTCGTCGGCGACGCCGCGCTGATGGTCCTCTCCGCCGCCGGGGTGGCCTCGCTGCTCCGGGCGTACCCGCCGCTGTTCCTCGTGATCAAGTACGCCGGCGCGGCGTACCTCGGGTGGTTGGGGCTGGCCATGCTGCGCGGCGCGTGGCGGCGCTGGCGCGACCGCAACGACCCGGCCACGCCGCGCCTGATCGACGAGGTCGAGCCGGCGGCGCAGCGCGACCCGTTCCGGCGGGCACTGACGATCAGCCTGCTCAACCCGAAGGCGATCCTCTTCTTCGTGTCGTTCTTCATCCAGTTCGTCGACCCCGGCTACGCGTGGCCGGCGCTGTCGTTCCTGCTGCTCGGGTTGATCGCGCAGGTGACCAGCGTGCTCTACCTGACCGCGTTGATCTTCACCGGCACGTTCCTGGCCGCCCAGTTCCAGCGGCGTCGGCGACTCGCCGCGACCGGCACCACCGCCGTGGCGATGCTGTTCCTCGGGTTCAGCCTCAAGCTCGCGGCGGGTTGAAAGGAAGGGCCCCCTCTTAACGCGATCGGTAGAGGAAGGGCCCCTTCTTAACACCCGCGCTCGGGGCCGGGACGGCGCTCAGGTGCCGTCGCCGCCGCTCCCGCCGCCACCGACGCCGGCGCCGCCGGCGGTGCCGCCCAGGCCGTAGCCGGGGGCGACGGGCTGGTCGGGGTGGCGGCTGACGTGCGCCGACTCGCGGATCGTGGCCGACCAGTCCGCGTGCGAGGCGGCCGCCGCGTGCCGGTCGATGGCGTGCCGCAGCCAGCCGTCCACGGTCGCCACCCAGTCCCGCTGGTCGGCGCCGGCGTGCCAGACCCGGAACCGGCTGATGCTCTGGTGGGTCACGCCGGCCAGGGAGAGCCGCCGGTCCAGCCAGAACAGCACCTCCATGCCGACCGAGGTCGTCACCATGATCACTTCGAGTTCGGTCATCGGGCCGGCGTAGAGCGGAGCGGCCCAGAAGCCCAGCCGCTGCTGGAACGGCAACGTCTGCTCCACCCCGGGCAGCCGGCCCTGCTGGAACCCGGCCTGGCGCATCACGAAGCCGAGCGTGTCCAGCGCGGCGAGCAGGTGCTGCTGGGTGGGCAGCGGATGGATCAGCACCGGCACCATCTCGCCCTGGTCCAGGTCCGGGTCGACGGACACCTCGGTGCGCAGCCCGGTACGCAGACTCAGCAGCGGCACCCCGCCGAACATGGTGACCGGCGTCTCCCACGGCAGCGGCACCGCGAAGTCGACCGCCCGCCGTCTGCCGGCCGGCACCACGAACCGCCCGGCGATCGGCCACCGGTGGTACTGCACGAGCCGGCGCGGCGACCCCGGGTCCTCCGGTTCGACGGATGTGACCAGCCCCAGCCGGATGTGCCGGACCGGGACGTCCTCGCCGTCGGCGCGCAGGATCACCCGCCCCGGCAGGCGCAGTCCCGGCCGGGTGCTCGGGTTCGGCAGCGTGGTGCTCACCGAGAGCCCGGTCCAGGCCGACCCCCGCGACACCCCGGTCAGCCGCATGCGGTGGCATTCCCGCTGCCCGCCCCCGCATGCGCCCTCCGCCGGGGCCGGATCGGCGAGGTGGCGGCATCCGGGCGACCCGGACACCGCCACCTCGACACGAGGGTGGGGATCAGCGCATCCGTCGGCCCCGCGGCACCGGGTCGGTCTCGTCGTCGAACTCGCCGATGACCTCCTCCAGCAGGTCCTCCAGCGCGACGAAGCCGATCGGCCGGGTCGGCCCGCCGCCGTTGCGCACCAGCGCGAGCTGGGCCTGCCGGCCGCGCATCGCGGCCACCGCCTCGGTCACCGACGCCTCGGCGGGCAGCGTGAACGCGTTCGTCATCAGCTCCTCGGCGGTCGCCGGGCGCCCGGTGGTGACCGCGCGCACCGCCTCCCGCACGTGGACCAGGCCGCACACCTCGCCACCGGCGTCGACCACGGCCAGGCGGGACCGGCCGCTGTCCCGGGAGACGTGCTCGATCCGCTCGGCGGTGTCGTCCCGGCGGACCGTGACGATCCGGTCGAACGGTTCCATCACCTGGGCCACGGTGGTGCCCTGCAACTCCAGCATGCTGGTCAGCAGCTGGTGCTGCTCGGCGCCGAGCAGGCCGTGCTCCCGGGACTGCTCCAGCAGGATGCGCAGCTCGTCCGGGCCGTGCACCTGGGCGAGCTGGTCCTGCTGCTGCACGCCGACCAGTCGCAGCATCGCGTTGGCCAGCCCGTTGAGCAGGGAGAGGACCGGGCGGGCGATCCGGGCGAAGGCCCGGAACGGCAGCGCCAGCAGCATCGCCGAGCGCTCCGCGTCGGTGATCGCCCAGGACTTCGGGGCCATCTCGCCGACCACCAGGTGCAGGAACGTGACGAGCCCCAGCGCGAACACCAGGGCCACCACGTGGCTGGCCGCGTCCGGCAGGCCGACCGCGTGCAGCAGCGGACTGAGCAGGTGCTCGATGGCCGGCTCGGCCAGCGCACCGAGGCCCAGCGTGCACAGCGTGATGCCGAGCTGGGCGCCGGCCAGCATCAGGCTCAGCTCGCGGACGCCGTCCAGCGCCGCGCGGGCCGCCCGGCCACCACCGGCCGCCGACTGTTCCAGCCGGTACCGCTTGGAGGCGACCAGCGCGAACTCGGCCGCCACGAAGAACCCGTTGAGCGCCAGCAGCACTCCGGAGAAGATGAGCGCGAAACCGGGGGTCATGCCGCTCCCTCCCCGGGCACGTCGGCGGTCGGGCGCAGCCGCACCGAGTCGGCCACGTGCCGGTCCACGGCCAGCACCTCGACCAGCACCCGGGGCCCGGACGCCGACTCGTCGCCGTCGACCACCTGCGCGATCTCCAACCGGTCACCGACCTCGGGCACCCGGCCCAGCTCCCGCATGACCAGCCCGGAGAGCGTGTCGTACTCCGGCGCCTCAGGCAGTTCGATGCCGGTGCTGTCGGCGACCTCGTCGATCCGCCAGCGCGCCGGCACCACCCACGAGCCGTCCTCCTGCCGCGCCGGAGCGCGCTCCGGCGGGTCGTCCTCGTCCCGGATCGGCCCGACCAGCTCCTCCGCCAGGTCCTCCAGCGTGATCACGCCGGCGAAGCCGCCGTACTCGTCGACCACGCAGGCGAGCTGCCGGTGCCCGGACCGGAGCCGGTCCAGCACCGTCGGCAGGGGCAGCGTCTCGGGCACCAGCAACGGGGGTACGGCCACCGCGTCGACCCGGGTGGTCGCGCGCTCGGCCGGGGGCACCCCCAGCACGTCGGCGATGCCGACGATGCCGACCAGGTCGTCGACGCCCTCGGCGCCGCGCACCGGGAACCGGGAGTGGCCGGTGTCGAGCATCTCCACGATCCGGCTGACCGGCTCGTCGGCGCGGACGGTGTGCACGTCCACCCGGGGCACCATGGCCTCACCCGCGGTCAGCTCCCGGAAGTCGAGGCCCCGGTCGAGCAGGTCGGACATGGTCGCGTCGAGGTGCCCCTCCTCCCGGGACTCGGCGATGATCTGTTCCAGGTCCTCCGGGGTCGCGCCGCTGGGCAGCTCCTCGATCGGCTCGATGCCGACCCGCCGGAGCAGCCGTACGGCGGCCCGGTCGAAGAGCGTGATCAGCGGCCCGGCGATCCGCAGGTACATCAGGGTGGAGCGGGACAGCGCCCGGGCCAGCGGCTCGGCCCGGGCGATGGCCAGGTTCTTCGGGGCCAGCTCGCCCAGGACCATCTGCACCACGGTGGCGATGACCAGGGCGAGCACCACCGACAGCGGCAGCGCCACGGCGCTGGACACGCCGGTGAGGCCGAGCAGCTCGGCCAGCCCGGCGCCCAGGAACGGCTCGGCGACGTAACCGACCAGCAGGGCGGTCACGGTGATGCCGAGCTGGGCGCCGGAGAGCATGAAGGAGAGCCGCCCGGTGACCTCCAGGGCCCGGGCCGCGGCACGGTCGCCACCGTCGGCGAGCTGCTTGAGCTTGCCCCGGTCCACGGCGACGTAACCGAACTCCTGGGCCACGAAGTAACCGGTGGCGGCGGTGAGCACGATGATGAGAAGAAGGCCGACGAGGATCAGCACGGGAGGTTCAGGGCTCCCGGGGTCGTCGGGTCGGGAAGATGCCGGGTACGACCCGGCCGGCTACTGCTGCCCTCCGGGGCAGGAGAGTCGATCATGTCGCCATTTTATCGGTGCTCGCTGGACGCCCGCTGAAGGTGCCGAAAAGCCTCCGCCACGTCCGGTTCCTCATCGTTCGGCCAGCTCGTCGACGTCCAGCAGCGTCCGGTCGACCCGCCCGGACCGGTAGGCGGCCCGGCCGATCATCTGCGCGGCGACCGGCGCGGTGGAGAGCTGGAAGATCGCCACCAGCACCAGCATGCCCAGGTCCGACGGCGTACGCAGGCGCAGCGCCAGGCCGGCCAGGAGCAGCAGCACGCCGAGCACCTGCGGCTTGGTGGCCGCGTGCATCCGGTCCAGCGTGTCCGGGAAGCGCACCAGCCCGATCCCGGCGACCAGGCTGAGCAGCGCCCCGGCCAGCAGCAGGATCCCCCCGGCCCAGTCCGCGACCCCGCTCACGCTCACGCTGACCCCCCGTCTGTTCGCGACTGCGGGGCTCGCAGGCCCGGCTCACTCCTCGCGCTCACGATTCGGCCCGGACGGCGAAGCGGACCAGCGACACCGACCCGACGAACCCGAGCAGGGAGAGCACCACCAGGATCGGCAGCGTGCTGGCGTGCCGGTTGACCGCCGCCTCCGCCCCCACCGCGCCGAGCATGGCCGCCAGCAGCAGGTCGGCCCCGACGACCCGGTCGAGCAGGGACGGGCCGCGGTAGATCCGGGCCAGGGCGAGCAGCGCGGTGGCCGAGAGCAGCACGGTCAGCGCGACGGCGAGCAGGACGGTCACGGGTGGTTCCTCCGTTCGACGGGTTCGAGGTCGAGCTGCCGTACCTCGGTGGGAGAGCCGACGGCGCGGACGATGCGCCGTTCGACGGAGAGCACGCGCTCGCGGCTGCCGGCCAGGTCCTCGGGGCCGCGGACGTCGAGCACGTGCACGTAGAGCACGCCCCGCGCGCGGTCGATGTCGAGGATCAGGGTGCCCGGCACCAGCGAGATCACCTCGGCGGTGAGCGCCAGGTTGAGGTCGGTGCGGACCCGCAGCGGCACCGCGATGATCCCGCCGCGCGGGCGGTAGCCGGGGCGTACCGCGACGGCGGCGACGTGCAGGCTGGCGCTGACCAGCTCCGCCACGAACGTGCCGGCCAGCACCAGCAGCGCGCCCGGGCGCAGCCGGCCGCCGAACGTGACCGGCGGCAGCGGGAAGAAGACCAGCACGGCCGTGCCGAGCACCAGGCCGGCGAGCAGGTTGCCCCAGGACACGTCGCCCCAGAGCAGCAGCCAGGCGACGACCAGCCAGCCGAGCGCCAGCGCCTGGTCGCGCCGCCGCCCGCCCCGGCCCACCGCCGGCGCGGGCGGGTCCGGCCGCGGCGTGGCCTGGGGTACGTCGCCGGTCGGCTCCCCCACGGGGCCCCGACCCGGGGGCAGGTCGTCGGTCACGGCACGTCCCGGGGCAGCACGGCCCGCACGTACGGGGTGCGCTGGCGCAGGTCGGTGGCGGCGTCGGCGGTGACCTGGAACAGCGGCCCGGCCGCCAGGGTGAGCAGCACGCCGATCGCGACCAGCGCGGTGGTGGCCCCGACCATCAGGCCGGGCAGCCGCACGATCGGCGTGTCGGTGGCCAGCCGGGGCGCCCGCCAGAACGCGATGTTCCACACCCGGGACGCGGCGTAGAGGGTGAGCAGGCTGGTCATCGTCCCGGCCGCGACCAGCACGAAGGGCAGCGGACCGCCGGCCGACACGCCGGCCTGGAGCAGGCCCAGCTTGCCCAGGAAGCCGGAGAACGGCGGGATGCCGGCGAGGTTCATCGCCGGCACGAAGAAGAGCACGGCGAGCAGCGGGGTGATCCGCGCCAGCCCGCCCAGGCGGCGCAGGTCGGTGCTGCCGGCCCGCTCCTCGACCAGACCGGCGACCAGGAAGAGCGTGGTCTGGATGGTGATGTGGTGCACCACGTAGAAGATCGCCCCGGACAGGCCGGCGACGCTGCTCAGCGCCACCCCGAAGATCATGTAGCCGATGTGGCTGACCAGGGTGAAGGAGAAGAGCCGCTTCATGTCCGACTGGGCGACCGCGCCGAGGATGCCGACCACCATGGTCAGGCCGGCCACCACCATCAGCAGGCCGTCCACCTGGCCGCCCGGGAACAGCAGCGTCTCGGTGCGGATGATCGCGTACACGCCGACCTTGGTGAGCAGGCCGGCGAAGACGGCGGTGACCGGCGCGGGCGCGGTCGGGTAGCTGTCCGGCAGCCAGGCGGAGACCGGGAAGACCGCCGCCTTGATGCCGAACGCGAGCAGCAGCATGAGCTGCAGGGTCAGGCGTACGCCGGAGGGCAGCGCGTCCAACCGGCCGGCGAGCTGCGCCATGTTCAGGGTGCCGGTGGCCGCGTAGACCAGCCCCACGGCGGACAGGAACAGCATCGACGACAGGATGCTGACCACCACGTACGTGGAGCCGGTGCGCAGCCGCGCCTCGGTGCCGCCGAGCGTGATCAGCACGAAGCTCGCGGCGAGCAGGATCTCGAAGCCGACGAACAGGTTGAACAGGTCGCCGGCCAGGAAGGCGTTCGTCACGCCCGCGGTGAGCACCAGATAGGTGGGGTGGAAGATGCTCACCGGCGCCGTCTCGCTGGTCTCCCCCCGCCCCTGGCCGATCGAGTAGAGCAGCACGCAGAGCGTGACCGCCGAGGAGACCACCAGCATCAGCGCCGCCAACTGGTCGGCCACCAGCACGATGCCGACCGGCGGCGGCCAGCCGCCCACCCGCACCACCACCGGCCCCTGCCGGTACGCCTGCACGAGCAGCACCGCCGCGACCACCAGCACGCTGCTCAGGCACAGCACGCTGATCGACCGCTGCAACCGGGGCCGTCCGGCCAGGATCAGGGTGAGCGCGGCGCCGAGCAGCGGCACCACCACCGGCAGCGGCACCAGCGCGCTCATGTGCCGTCCCGGCGCAGTCGGCGGCGGGCGGGCTCCGGATCGACCTGCTCCGGGTCGTCGTCCGGGCCCTCGCCCCCCAGGTCGGCGGTGGACACCTCGTTGCGCTCGGCGAGCCGGACGATCTGCCGGTCCTCCAGGTCGTCCTGCACCTCGTCGTCGCCGCTGGTGTACCAGCTGCGGTACGCGACCGCGAGCAGGAACGCGGTCAACCCGAACGTGATCACCACGGCGGTCAGCACCATCGCCTGCGGCAGCGCGTCGCTCATCGCACCGGCCGGCGCGCTGCCGACCAGCGGCGCCTCGCCGGACCGCCCGCCCAGCAGGATGAGCAGGTTCACCCCGTTGCCGAGCAGGATCACGCCGAGCAGGATCCGGGTCAGGCTGCGCTCCAGCAGCAGCGTGACGCCGGTGGCCACGAGCACCCCGACCGCCAGCACCAGCACCAACGTCGGCCCGGCCGCCCCCCGCGTCACGGAACCCCCCTTGATCGCGACTGCGGGGCTCGCAACCCCGGCTCACTCCTCGCGCTCACGGGGTCCCGCCCTCGCGCTGGACGGTCAGGCCGCGACCCGGTTCGCCGGCGGCCTCCACGTGCCGGTCCACCTCGGCGCCCAGGCTGCGCAGGATGTCCAGTACCAGCCCCACCACCACCAGGTAGACGCCGATGTCGAAGAAGAGCGACGTGACCAGGTAGAAGTGGCCGACCAGGGGCAGCCACAGGTCCACCTTCACGCTCTGCAGCACGTCGCCGGTCAGCGCCAGGCCGACCACCCCGCTGCCGACCGAGACGGCCAGCCCGGCGCCGAGCACCATCCCGGCGCCGACCGGCGCGGCCTCGGCCAGCTCGTACCGCCCGCCGGCCAGGTAACGCAGGGCCAGCGCGAGGCCGGCGACGAGCCCGCCGGAGAACCCGCCGCCCGGCGCGTTGTGCCCGGAGAAGAGCAGGAACAGCGAGAAGAGCAGCATGGTGTGGAAGATCAGCCGGGTGACCACCTCGAACACGATCGAGCGCCGCCGCTCGCGCAGCGTCTGCCCGCCGCGCAACCAGACCGTGCGCCGGTCACCGGGGCGCAGCCCGGCCGGCTGGGGCCGGCGTGGCCGGGGCCCGGTGCGGGAGCGCTCGAAGATCAGGCTGGCCACCCCGGTCGCGGTCACCACGAGCACCGCCAGCTCCCCCATCGTGTCCCAGGCCCGGATGTCGACCAGGGTCACGTTGACCACGTTGCGGCCGTACCCCTCGGCGACGCTGAGGTCCGGGAACGCCGCGGAGATAGACGGCGCCCGCCGCGCGCCGGACGCGGCCAGCGCCAGGCCGGCCATCACCAGGCCGGCGGCGAGCCCGACGCACCGGCGTACCCAGCGGCTGCGGCGCAGCGGCCGGGCCGAGAAGCGTTCCGGCAGCCGGCGCAGCACCAGCACGAACACGGCGATGGTGGCGGTCTCCACCAGGAACTGGGTGAGGGCCAGGTCCGGCGCGCCGTAGAGGACGAACATCATCGCGGTGCCGTAGCCGGTCACGCCGACCAGCAGCATCGCGGTGAGCCGGCGACGCGCGCCCACCGCGAGCACCGCGGCGACCGCGATCACCACGCAGACCACCAACTGGGCGGGGTTGTCCCAGGGCGCCAGGTGGACCCGCCAGGGCGCGGTGGCCAGCATCGCCGTGCCCGGCACGAGCACCAGGGCGACCAGCACGGTGCCGAGGTACTGCGGCAGCGAGCCGCGCTGGGTGGCGCCGGTGACCTCGATGGCGAGCAGGTCGAACCGGTGCGTCACCCACTCGTACCCCTGGTTGCCGCCGACCGGCGACCGCAGCCGGGCCAGCACCGGGGTGAGCGGGCCGCGGACCAGGTGCAGCACCACGCCGCCGGCCAGCACCAGGGCGGAGAGGCCGAGCGCCGCAGTGGGCCCGTGCCACAGCGCCAGGTGCTCCTCGACCGGGCCGAACAGCTCCGCGTACGGCTCGAACAGGTCGCTCAACCAGCCGGCGGCCGGGCCGGCGACGAACCCGGCCACGGCGAGCACCGCGGGCGGCACGAGCATCGCGGCCGGGGGCCGCGCCATCTCGGTGTCCGGCACGCCCGGCCGGGTGCCGAACGCGCCCCACAGGAAGCGGATGCTGTAGGCGACGGTCAGCGCGCTGCCGGCCACCAGCACGGCCAGCACCAGCGGGTCTCCGGTGAACGCGGCGAGCACCGCCTCCTTGCCCACGAACCCGAGCAGCGGCGGCAGCCCGGCCATCGAGGCGGCGGCCAGCCCGGCGACCGTGGCCAGCACCGGGGCGGCCCGGCCCACCCCGGACAGGTCCCGCAGGTCCCGGGTGCCGGCCTCGTGGTCGAGGATGCCCACGACGAGGAAGAGCGCAGCCTTGAACAACGCGTGCGCCGCCAGCATCGCCACGCCGGCCAGCGCCGCCTTCGGGGTACCCGCCCCGAACATCACCGCGAGCAGGCCGAGCTGGCTGACCGTCCCGTACGCCAGCAGCAGCTTGAGGTCGGTCTGCCGCAACGCCGCCCACCCGCCGATCGCCAGCGTGACCAGCCCGGCGACCACGGTGACCGGCCGCCACGGCCCGGCCGGCGCGAGCGCCGGGCCGAGCAGCCCCAGGAGGAAGACGCCGGCCTTCACCATCGCGGCGGCGTGCAGGTACGCGCTCACCGGCGTGGGCGCGGCCATCGCCACCGGCAGCCAGGCGTTGAACGGGAAGATCGCGGACTTGGCCAGCGCGCCGGCGAGGACGAGCAGCACCGCCGTGACCAGGTAGCCGCCGCCGGGCAGCGGCGCGGCGGCCACCACCGACCAGCGGTAGCCCCCGGCGTGGTGGCCGAGCAGCAGGAACCCGACCAGCATGGCCAGCCCGCCGAGCGTGGTGACGGTGAGCGCCTGGGCGGCGGCCCACCGGCTGGACCGGCGCTCGGTGCTGTGCCCGATCAGCAGGTAGGAGAAGACCGTGGTCAGCTCCCAGAACACGTAGAGCAGCAGCAGGTCGTCGGAGACGACCAGACCGACCATCGCCCCGGCGAAGGCGACCATGACGGCGGCGAACCGGGCCAGCCCGACGGAGCCGGCCTCGAAGTAGCGGGCGGAGTAGACCAGCACCAGCGCGCCGACGCCGCCGACCAGCAGCAGCATCACCCAGGACAGCGTGGTCACCCGCAGCGCCAGGTCGAGGTTGAGTTGCGCGATCCAGGGGTAGGTCTCGACCACCGCGCCGCCGTCGCGTACCGCCCCGGTGTGGGCCACCGCCCAGCCGGCCGTGGCGGCCGGGGCGAGCGCGAGCAGCAGGCAGGCGCGCGGCCCCCAGGTGCGAACCAGCAGCGGGGCGAGCAGCGCCGCCACCAGGTGCAGGATCAGCAGGACGAGCACACGCACTCCCGGTCGAGGCGACAGCGCGCGGGGGCACGCTGCGGGTACGACCGATCAGACGCCACTTCCGCACCCACCCGCGCCGTTTTCCGAAAACCCACCCACCCCCGAGGGGTGCTGTGGAACCGGGTTCAGGGGAGGGGGGCCGGGGTGGGGGTGGGGCGGAGGTCCGCCGAGGCAGCCGGGTGGCCGAGCTGGCGGGCCGCCTTGTCGACGACGCGTTGCGCGGCCGCGAGGGAGCGGACCGGCAGCCGGGCGTCGCGGGTCTCCCGACGCAGGACGAAGTAGTGCACCGCGGCCCGGACCAGGGCCCGGTCGGCTGCGCTGGAGAAGGCGGTGGCGACGACCAGCTCGCGCAGGCGCCGGGCCAGTTCCTCGGCCAGCTCCAGGTCGGAGCCGCGCAGGTTGGCGCGGAGCGCGGCGAGCCGGCTGTCGACCTTGCGGATGAGCACGTCGGTGCCGGGCCTGGAGCCTCGTTCCTCGACGGTCATCCACGCCTCCAGCCACGCCGCGTTGCGAGTGAAGTTACTTTATGTTGCACCCTGCAAGCAAGCAGTTAAGTAAGACTTAACGGATTAACCGCCCATTACTCGCGTGGAATGTGTGCCCGGGACAGAACCGGTCCCACGTCCGGCCGGATGTCACACCGGCGCGGCAGGATGGTGGGCGTGGCGGACGACGTGGCCCCGGCCGACGGGGTGCTGGCGGAATTCGGCGCGGCGACGCGGGAGTGGTTCGCCGCGGCCTTCGCCGCGCCCACGCCCGCCCAGCGGGGCGCCTGGCACTCGGTGGCCGCCGGGCGCAACGCCCTGGTCGTCGCGCCCACCGGTTCCGGCAAGACCCTGGCGGCGTTCCTCTGGTCGCTCGACCGGCTGGCCAAGGAACCACCACCCGCCGACCCGAGGCGGCGCTGCCGGGTGCTCTACGTCAGCCCGCTCAAGGCGCTCGCCGTCGACGTGGAGCGCAACCTGCGCGCCCCGCTCACCGGCATCCGCCAGGCCGCCACCCGGCTCGACCTCGTCCCGCCCGACATCACCGTCGGCATGCGCACCGGCGACACCCCGGCCGACGAGCGGCGGGCCTTCGCCCGCACCCCGCCGGACATCCTCATCACCACCCCTGAGTCACTGTTCCTGCTGCTCACCTCCGCCGCCCGCGACTCGCTGCGCGGGGTGGACACGGTGATCGTCGACGAGGTGCACGCGGTGGCCGGCACCAAGCGCGGCGCGCACCTGGCGCTCTCCCTGGAGCGCCTCGACGCGCTGCTGGAACGCCCGGCCCAGCGGATCGGGTTGTCGGCCACGGTCCGCCCGATCGACGTGTGCGCCCGGTTCCTCGGCGGCGCCCGCCCGGTCGACGTGGTGCAGCCGCCGGCCGACAAGACGATCGAGGTCAGTGTCCAGGTTCCGGTGGAGGACATGACCCGCCTCGACGAGCAGGAGCCGCCGGAGGACGAGCTCGGCGGCCTCGGCCCGCGCCGGCCCTCGATCTGGCCGGCCGTGGAGGAGCGCGTGCTCGGGCTGATCCGGGCGCACCGGTCCACCATCGTCTTCACCAACTCCCGGCGCAGCGCCGAGCGGCTCTGCGCCCGCCTCAACGAGCTGGCCGCCGAGGAGTTGGAGGCGTCGACCCCGCCCGGGGGCAGCCGCGTGGCCCGGGGCGGTGAGCCGGTGCGCGTATCCGATCTGTTGCCGACCGGCGACGGCCCGCCGGCCGGTGCCGGCGGGCCGGCGGACGGCGACGGTCCGGCGGACGCGGCAGGCGGCCGGGACGGGGCCGCCGCGGCCGGTGGCCGGGACGCGGCCGACAGGGCCGGCGGCCGGAGCGGGGCCGAGGCGTTCGGCGGGCCGGTCGGGCCGGTGCGCGCGCCGCGGCAGCCGGCGGAGGTGATGGCGCAGTCCGGCGCGGCGGCCGGCGCGCCCCCGGTGATCGCTCGGGCGCACCACGGCAGCGTCTCCCGGGAGGAGCGCAAACACATCGAGGAGGCGCTCAAGTCCGGCCAGCTCCCCGCCGTGGTCGCCACCTCCAGCCTGGAGCTGGGCATCGACATGGGCGCGGTCGACCTGGTGGTGCAGATCGAGGCGCCGCCGAGCGTCGCCGCCGGCCTGCAACGGGTGGGCCGGGCCGGGCACCAGGTCGGCGCGGTGTCGCGCGGCGTGGTCTTCCCCAAGCACCGCGGCGACCTGCTCTCCTGCACCGTCGTGGCCGAGCGGATGGGCGAGGGCGCGATCGAGGAGTTGCACTACCCGCGCAACCCGCTCGACGTGCTGGCCCAGCAGATCGTCGCCATGGTGGCGCTGGAGCCGTGGCAGCTCGGTGACCTGGCCGTGCTGGTGCGCCGCGCGGCGCCCTTCGCCGAGCTGCCCGACTCGGCGCTGCACGCGGTGCTCGACATGCTCTCCGGGCGCTACCCGTCGACCGCGTTCGCCGAGCTGCGACCCCGCCTGGTCTGGGACCGGGCCACCGACGTGCTGACCGGCCGGCCCGGCGCCCAGCGGCTCGCCGTGACCAGCGGCGGCACCATCCCCGACCGGGGTCTGTTCGGCGTCTTCCTGGCCGGCGCCGAACGGGCGGCCCGGGTGGGCGAGCTGGACGAGGAGATGGTCTACGAGTCCCGGGTCGGCGATGTGTTCCTGCTCGGCTCGTCGTCCTGGCGGATCGAGGAGATCACCCCCGACCGGGTGCTGGTCTCCCCCGCGCCCGGCCAGGCCGCCCGGATGCCGTTCTGGAAGGGCGACCAGCTCGGCCGCCCGGTGGAGCTGGGGCGGGCGATCGGCGCCCGGGTCCGCGCGCTGCTGCGGCAGTCCGACACCGACGCGGTGGCGGCGCTGCGCGCCGGCGGGCTGGACGACTGGGCCGCCGGCAACCTGATGACCTACCTGCGCGAGCAGAAGGCGGCCACCCGCTCGCTGCCCGACGACCGGACGGTGGTGGTCGAGCGCTTCCGCGACGAGCTGGGCGACTGGCGGTTCGCCGTGCACTCGGTGCTCGGCGCCCGGGTCAACGGCCCGTGGGCGCTGGCCATCGGCCGCCGCCTGGCCGAGCGCTACGGCGTGGACGCCCAGGTCATGCCCTCCGACGACGGCATCGTGGTCCGGCTGCCGGACACCGCCGACGAGCCGCCCGGCGCCGACGTGGTGGTCTTCGAGCCGGACGAGATCGCCCAGCTGGTCGAGGAGTCCGTCGGCACGTCGGCGCTGTTCGCCTCCCGGTTCCGCGAGTGCGCGGCCCGGTCGCTGCTGCTGCCCCGCCGCGACCCGCGTCGCCGTCAGCCGCTCTGGCAGCAGCGTCAGCGCGCCGCGCAACTGCTCGACGTGGCCCGCGAGTACGCCGACTTCCCGGTCACCCTGGAGGCGGCCCGGGAGTGCCTCCAGGACGTCTTCGACCAGCCGGCGCTGGCCGAGCTGATGCGTGACCTGGCCGCCCGCAAGGTGCGCCTGGTCGAGGTGGAGTCCGAGCGCCCGTCCCCCTTCGCGCGGTCGCTGCTCTTCGGCTACGTCGGGGCGTTCCTCTACGAGGGCGACGCGCCCCTGGCCGAGCGGCGTGCCGCCGCGCTGGCCCTCGACTCCGGGCTGCTCGGGGAGCTGCTCGGCCGCGTCGACCTGCGGGAGCTGCTCGACCCGGCGGTGCTCGCCGAGACCGAACGCCAGCTGCGGTGGCGCACCGAGCAGCGCCGGCCCCGCGACGCCGAGGACGTGGTCGAACTGCTCCGCGTGGTCGGTGACCTGAGCACCGCCGAGCTGGCCGAGCGGGGGGTGCCGGACGCCTGGCCCGAGGAGCTGGCCGCGGCCCGCCGCGTGCTGCGCGTCCGGATCGCCGGCGAGGACCGCTGGGTGGTCGTCGAGGACGCGGCCCGGCTTCGCGACGCGTTGGGTGTGGCGCTGCCCGTCGGCGTGGCCGAGGCCTACCTGACCCCGGTGGCCGACCCGCTCGGCGACCTGGTCGCCCGGTACGCCCGCACCCACGGCCCGTTCGCGGCGGCCACCTGCGCGGCCCGGTTCGGCCTCGGCGTGTTCGTGGTCGAGCAGGCGCTGCGCCGGCTCGCCGGCAACGGCCGGGTGGTCTCCGGCGAGTTCGCGCCGGACAGCGTCGGCACGCAGTGGTGCGACGCCGAGGTGCTGCGGCTGCTGCGCCGCCGCTCCCTCGCGGCGCTGCGGCGGGAGATCGAGCCGGTGCCGCCCCGGGCACTGGCCGCGTTCCTGCCCCGCTGGCAGCAGGTCGGCTCGTCGGCCCGAGGGGTCGAGGCGCTCGCCGCGACCGTCGAGCAGTTGCAGGGCGCGACGGTGCCGGCGTCCGCGCTGGAGCGTCTGGTGCTGCCCGCCCGGGTGGCCGACTACTCCCCCGCCCAGCTCGACGAGCTGTGCGCGAGCGGCGAGGTGGTGTGGGCCGGCGCGGGTGCCATCTCCGGCGGCGACGGGTGGGTGGCGCTCGCGTACGCCGACGTCGCGCCGCTGCTGCTGCCGCCGCCGGACGAGGCGCTGACGCTCACCCCGCTGCACGAGTCCGTGCTGGACGCGCTCGGCGACGGGCAGGCGCTCTTCTTCCGCTCGCTCGCCGACCGGGTCGGCTCCACCGACGACGCCGCGCTGTCGGGCGCGGTGTGGGACCTGGTCTGGGCCGGTCACCTCACCAACGACACGCTCGCCCCGCTGCGGGCCGCCCTGGGCGCCGGCGGGGCGCACCGGTCCCGGCCGTCGGCGCCGCGCACCCGCTACCGCCGCCCCGGCCGGGTCGCGCTGCCCAGCCGCGGCGGCCCGCCCACCATGGCCGGCCGCTGGTCCCGACTGCCCGAACGCGACCTCGACCCGACCCGGCGGGCCGCCGCCCTGGCCGACCTGCTGCTCGAACGGCACGGCGTGGTGACCCGGGGCGCGGTCGTGGCGGAGCAGGTGACCGGCGGTTTCGCCGCGGTCTACCCGGTGCTGTCCGCGCTGGAGGAGCGCGGGGCCGCCCGGCGCGGCTACTTCGTCGAGGGCCTGGGCGCGGCCCAGTTCGCGGTCCCCGGCGCGGTCGACCGCATCCGCGCGCTGACCGACGACACCCGGGACCGGGGCGGCCCGGCCGTGGTGCTGGCCGCCACCGACCCGGCGAACCCGTACGGCGCGGCGCTGCCCTGGCCGGAACGCGTGGTCGACTCCGGCGACGGGACGGCCCCGGCCACCGGCCACCGGGCCGGCCGCAAGGCGGGTGCGCTGGTCGTGCTGGTCGGCGGCGACCTGGTGCTCTACGTCGAGCGGGGCGGGCGCACGATCCTGTCGTTCACCGACGACACCGACACGCTCGGCGCGGCGGGCAAGGCACTCGCCGACGCGGTGCACTCCGGCGCGCTCGGCGCGATCTCGGTGGAGCGCGCGGACGGCGAGGCGGTGCACACCTCCCCGCTGCGCGACGCGCTCACCGCCGCCGGTTTCCGGGCCACCCCCCGCGGCCTGCGCCTGCGCGGCTGACCTGCCCTGTCCGCCCCCGTGCTAAAGGTGGAACCCGTCGAGACCCGTTCGGAGATCACGAGGAGGGCAGATGGCGACTCCCGCCCAACCCGACGACATCACGTCGTACACCCGACGACACCGCTCCCGGTGCCCCGCACCGGCGGGCCGGCGATGATCCGGCCCACCACACCGGGTGGCCCTGACGCGGACGGCGTCGGCACCCTGCCCTGCGTCTCGCTGACCACCGACTACGGGCTCGCCGACGGGTTCGTGGCGGCCTGCCACGGCGTGCTGGCCCGGCTCGCGCCCACCGCCCGGGTGATCGACGTGACGCACCTGGTGCCGCCGGCCGACGTACGCCGGGGCGCGGCGGTGCTCGCGCAGACCGTGCCGTACCTGCCGTGGGGGGTGCACGTCGCGGTGGTCGACCCGGGGGTCGGCACCGAGCGGCGTGGGATCGCGCTCGCCACGCCCGGCGGGTTGCTGGTCGGGCCGGACAACGGGCTGCTGGTTCCGGCGGCGGAGGCGCTCGGCGGGGTGACCGACGCGGTGGAGCTGACCAACCCCGACTGGTTGGGCCCGGTCGTCTTCCGCACGTTCCACGGGCGGGACGTGTTCGCGCCGGTGGCCGCCCGGCTGGCGCTCGGCGCGCCGCTCGCCGAGGCCGGGCCGGCCGTGGATCCGGGCACGCTGGTCCGGCTGCCGGAACCGGTGGTCCGCGCCGAGCCCGGCGGCCTCAGCGCCGAGGTGCTGACCGTCGACCACTTCGGCAACGTGCAGCTCGCCGCGCCCGGCGCGCTGCTCGACGGCCTGCCGTCCCGGGTGCTGGTGAACGGGCACGAGGCCGTGCACGGCCGCACGTTCGGCGACGCCCCGCCCGGCGCCCTGGTGGTCCACGTCGACTCGGCCGGTCACGTGGCCGTCGCGGTGAACACCGCCCGAGCCGCCGACACCCTCCGCGCCACCCCGGGCGACGTGCTCACCATCACCACCCCCCGCCCCGGCGATCTTGCAGTTGACGCCCCGACACAACGGACGAAAGCCCCGGAGAGAGGGCCCTAACTGCAAGATCGACGGGGGGTCGGAGGGTCAGCAGCGGGGGACGGTGCCGCCGTAGACCGAGGACAGGTACGCGTGGCTGACGTAGGTGCCGCCGACCAGGCGGTACCACCTGGTCGTGGTGCGGTAGGTGCCGGCGATCCGCTGGCCGGTCACGTAGCACTGGACCGGCACGTGGGCGTGGGTGGCGGCCAGGCCCCGGCTCGCGTACGCGGTGCTCGCGCCGGTGCGCAGGTTCAGCGGCCCGGAGCCGACCACCGCCCGCGCGCCGCCGCCGGTCCACAGCAGCGTCACGTCCACCCACGCGTTGTCGCGCAGCCGCAGCCCGTCCCAGAACGTGCCGTCGGCCAGGTCCAGCCCGGCGGGGTTGCGCACGGTCCGCCCGAACTGGTCGCGTCCGCCGTTGTAGCCGTCCTGGTAGGCGGCCTGCGCCTCGGGCAGCCCCTGCGGCAGGTCCTTCCAGTTCTCCCGGACCGCCGCCGGGTTCCACCAGTCGTCCCGGGTGTTCCACGGGCCGACGTCCCAGACCGGGGCGTACTCGCAGCGGCTGCCGCTGGTGGTGCAGACCTTGACCGTGTAGTCGCCGGTGTCCCGGGGGGAGAGACCCCGCCGGGTGGGCAGCGCCGCGAAGTGGTCCCGGGTGGCGACGGTGTGCCCGTTGGCGGTGACGCCGCCGACGAGACCGATCCGGGTCGCGTACACCCGGTAGGTGCGCGCGGCGGCCGGCTGGGCCGCGGTGGCCGCGACCTGGTCGGCGGTGAGGGTCAGGCCGGTCACCGCGGCCTCGGAGGCGGCGTCGCGGGTGGTCAGCACCACCCGTGCCTGCACCCGGGTGACCGGCTGGTCGAAGACCGCCTCGGTGGCGTCGCGCCACTCGGTCCAGCCCCGGGCGCGCCAGCCGCGTACCTGGGCCGTCACGCCGCCGCCGTCGGCGGTCCGGGCGGCGAGCCGGGCGCGGACCCGGGTGGCGGGCCGGTCCAGCGCGCGCGGCGCGACGAGCAGGATGCCCTCGGCGACCGGGCCGCCCGCCGCGGCGGGTCGGGTGCGGGCGCCGGGCCGGGGGTCGGCCAGCCGCAGGCGGCCGGACCGCCAGGCGACGTTGACGTCGTCGCCCCCGCGCACGGCGAGGTCGACGGTCCAGCGCTCGGCGGCGGCGGGGTCCGGAGCGGCGGCGGGTGGCGGCGCGGCCGTCGCGGGGGCGCCGGGCAGTCCGGCGGCGACGGCGAGCAGGGTGGTCAGGGCGACGAGGGTACGTCGTCGGGCACAGGCCATGTCATTCTCCTCAGAACCTCCTGATCGTTGCGTTTCCGCAGATCAAGTGGAACCTCAGTACAAATAGCGACACATGCGAATTCCACTCGGCCGGGGGACAATGGGCGGGTGCCCGAAGGCGACACCGTCTGGAACACCGCGCGCGTCCTGCAACGCGCGCTGGCCGGGGCCCGGCTCACCGGGTCCGACTTCCGCGTGCCGCAGCTGGCCGCCACCGACCTGACCGGCTGGACCGTGCGCGAGTCGGCGAGCCGCGGCAAGCACCTGCTGCTGCGTCTCGACGACACCGACGCCACGCCCTGGACGCTGCACTCGCACCTGCGGATGGACGGCGCGTGGCGGGCGTACGCGCCGGGCGAACGCTGGGCGGCCCGGCCGGCCCACCTGATCCGGGTGGTGCTCCGCTCCCCCGGCGCGGTGGCGGTCGGCTACCACCTGCACGAGCTGGCGCTCGTGCCGACCGGCGAGGAGGAGTCGCTGGTCGGTCACCTCGGGCCGGACCTGCTCGGGGCGGACTGGGACCCGGACGAGGCGGTCCGCCGGCTGTCCGCGCACCCGGACCTCAGCATCGGCGAGGCGCTGCTCGACCAGCGCAACCTGGCCGGGGTGGGCAACCTCTACAAGTGCGAGGTGCTGTTCCTGCGCGGCGTGTCCCCGTGGACGCCGGTGCGCGCGGTGCCGGACCTGGCCGGCGCGGTCACGCTGGCCCAGCGGTTGCTGGCCGCCAACCGGGGGCGCTGGACGCAGAGCACCACCGGCGTGCTGCGCCGGGGCGGGACCAGTTACGTCTACGGCCGGCGGGCCCAGCCGTGCCGGCGCTGCGGGACCGCGATCCGCAAGGAGGAGCTGGGCGACCGGGTCACCTACTGGTGTCCGGCCTGCCAACCCGAACGCGAGTGACGTGGAACTTCCACGAACCGTCGAAGATCCCCCGAGATACGGACGATTGGGTACTTCCCTCCCGCACCTTCGGCATCGCATGCTGCGGTGGACCGCTCACCGATCGTCAGCAGCGCGTACGCCCGCCACGCCGGGGTGACGGCCGGCGCGCCCCGATCCCGGGGAGAGCCATGGTGCTGTTCCGCAGACTCCGGCCCGGCCGGCCGGACCGGGCCGCCACGGTAGCCGAGGAGACCGCGCCCACCGTCCCGACCGCCCGCGGCGCCGAGCCGGAACCGGCCGGACCGGCGCCGGCCAGCCTGGACCCGGCCGCCGTGCCGCGCCTGTTCGGCCCGGTGCCGAACACCGCCGGCAGCCCGCTGCCCACGCTCGACGCCGACGGCCGACCGGTGCCCGGCACCGGCATCCGCAAGTTCGTCGACCCGCTGCCGGTCCCCGGCCGGCCGGCCACCGCCGGGCTCGGCGCCCGGCTGCCGGTCGCGGTGCCCGACACCATCACCTGGCCGGGCTGCGACTACTACGAGATCGGCCTCCAGGAGTACGCGCAACGCCTGCACCGGGACCTGCCCGCCACCCGGCTACGCGGCTACCGCCAGCTCAACCTCGGCACCGACTCCACCGGCCACAACACGGTGAGCCCGCCGGACCGGCCGTGGCACCTCGGCCCGATGATCGTGGCCCGACGGGGCCGGCCGGTACGGATCAAGTTCATCAACCAGCTCCCCACCGGGCGGGCCGGCGAACTGTTCCTGCCGGTCGACGAGACCGTCGACGGGGCCGGCCCCGGCCCGCTGGACGGTCCCGCGCCCTACCCGCAGAACCGGGCGGTGCCGCACCTGGCCGGCGCGCAGACCGCCTGGATCAGCGCCGGCAACCCGTGGCAGTGGGTCACCCCGGCCGGCGAGATCACCCCGTACCCGGTCGGGGTGGGCGTCGTCCCGGTGCCGGACATGCCACCCCCGGGCGCCGGCGCCACCACGCTCTACTTCCCGAACGAGCAGAGCGGCCGGCTGATGTGGCTGCATGACAACACGCTCGGCCTGTCCCGGCTCACCGTCTACTCCGGGCAGCTCGCGCTCTACCTGCTCACCGACCCGGCCGAGGAACGGCTCGTCGACGACGGCGTGCTCCCCGCCGACCAGCTCCCGCTGGTGATCGAGGACAAGACGTTCGTGCCCGACGACGCCCAGCTCGCCGCCCAGGACCCGACCTGGGACCGGGAGCGCTGGGGCGCCAAGGGCAGCCTCTGGCACCCGCACGTCTACCAACCACGACAGAACCCGTACCGGCTCGGCGGCGGCAACCCCACCGGCCGCTGGGACTACGGACCGTGGACCCACGACCCGGACGGCGGGGCCAGCCCGTGGGTCGCCCCGGTGCCGAACCCGCACCACGACCCGGTCACCGACCCGGACGAGCCGCCGCTGGTCCCGGGCGTGCCGCACCCGTCGGCCGTGCCGGAGGCGTACGGGGACACCCCGCTGGTCAACGGCGTGGCCTACCCGTACCTGGAGGTGGCCCCGCGGGCCTACCGGTTCCGGATCCTCAACGCCTGCGCGGACCGGGCGCTCAACCTCCAGCTCTACCGGGCCGCCTCGGACGGGCCGATGTGGACCGACGACGGCACGCCGGCCGACCCCCGGTCCGGGGAGGTGCCGATGGTCGAGGCGGTCCGGGCGCCCGGCCGCCCCGCGTACTGGCCGGTGGACGGACGCGACGGCGGCGTGCCCGACCCGGCGGCGGCCGGGCCGGAGATGATCCAGATCGGCAACGAGGGCGGCCTGCTCCCGGCCCCCGTGGTGCGGCCCAACCGCCCGGTCGGCTACCGCTACGACCGGCAGGACCCCACCGTGCTCAACGTGGACGGGCACACGCTCCTGCTCGCCCCCGGGGAGCGCGCCGACGTGGTGGTCGACTTCTCCACCGTGCCACCGGGCAGCACGCTGATCCTCTACAACGACTGCCCGGCGCCGCTGCCCCGGTTCGACCCCCGCTACGACCACCACACCGGCGCGCCGGACCACGCCGCCGCCGGCGGCCTGCCCCCGGCCCGCCCCGGCTACGGCCCGAACACCCGTACCCTGCTCCAGATCCGGGTGACCGGCGACCCGGCCGAGCGGTACGACGTGCGCCGACTCGCCGCGCGGCTGCCCGGCGCGTACGCGCAGAGCCAGCCGCCGCCGATCGTGCCGCAACCGGCGTACGACGCGGCGACGGGCACCCGGACCGCCCGGCCGACGCTGGTCCCGGCGCGGGCCGACACGGTCACGTTCACCCCGACCGGCGCGTCCGCGCCGGTCACGCTGCCGCTGGCGGTCAAGTCGGTGGGGCAGGTGTTCGAGCCCCGGCACGGTCGGGCGGTCGGGCGGCTCGGGGTCGGCCACCCGGTCGCCGGGCCGCTCACCCCGGCCACACTGCCGCTCGGCCCGGTCGACCCGGCCACCGAGGTGCTGCACGTGACCGACCCGGCCGTGCCGATCGGCGCGGCGGCCGACGGCACCCAGCTGTGGCGGATCGTCGGCGACGCCGAGCGCACCCACCCGGTGCACGTCGAGGGCTGCGACATGCAGCTGGTCAACCGGGTCGGCTGGGACGGCACCGTCCGCCCACCGGACCCGGGAGAGCTGGGCTGGAAGGACACCGTCCGGGTCGACCCGCACGAGGACGTGGTGGTGGCGCTGCGCCCCGTCGTGCCCGCCCTGCCGTTCACGATCGGCGACAGCGTACGGCTGCTCGACCCGACCCGGCCGGCCGGCGCGCGGCTCGACGCCAGCCCGGTCAGCCCGGTCGACGGCCGACCCGCGGTGGTGGTCAACCAGCTGGTCAACCTGGGTTGGGAGTATCGCTGGCAGACCCGCTCGGCGGGGCTGCGCGACCAGGGCATGAGCCGTCCCCTGGTGCTGCGCGTGGCGCCGACGGCACCGACCGGGCTGACCGCGACCCCGGCGCCCGGCTCGGCCACCGCGCTGCCCGCCATCGCGCTGGCCTGGACCGGCAACGGCAGTCGCCCGCCGGCCACCAGACACCGGTTGCAACGCGCCACCGACAGCGCCTTCACGGCCGGGCTGACCGAGATCACCGTGGCCGCCACCGCGACCCGCTACACCGACGCCACCGTCACCCCCGGCGTCTCCTACCACTACCGCATCCGCGCCGAGAACGCGGTGAGCTGCTCGGCCTGGTCGAACAGCGTGCCGGCCACGGTCCGGCTGGCCGCCCCGGAGCGGCTGGCCGCGGTGGTGCCGCCGGCCGCGCCGCTGCGGGTGTCGCTGCGCTGGACGAACCGCTCGTTCGCCACCGGGGTGGACGTGCAGCGGGCCACCAACCCGACGTTCACCAGCGGGCCGGGCACCACCGCCATCGCCGTCGGCGAGGCCCACCTGGACCCGGCGGTCGCGCCGGACACCACGTACTACTACCGGGTCCGCACCACCTACCTGGGCGCGGCGTCACCCTGGTCCACGGTGGCGGCGGTGGCCACGCCGCCCCGGCCCGCCACGCCCACCACGGTGTCCGCCACCGCCGGCGCGCCCGCCCCGGACACCGCCACGGTCACCCTGACCTGGTCGGCGGAGAGCATGGCCGGACCGGGGGCCGGGTTCGTGGTGCAGCGCGCGACCGACCCCGCCTTCACCCGGGAGCCGGCCACGTTCAGCGTGACCGGTCGCGGCTTCACCAACACCGGCCTGGCCCGAGGCGTCACCTACCACTACCGGGTACGCGCGACGAACGTCGTCGGCACCTCCCCCTGGACCCCCCCGATCCAGATCACCACCCCCACCTGACCCCCCCGCTGATGAAGTCAGCATCGGTCG
This sequence comes from Micromonospora sp. WMMA1996, assembly GCF_002573675.1. Classification (NCBI taxonomy): domain Bacteria; kingdom Bacillati; phylum Actinomycetota; class Actinomycetes; order Micromonosporales; family Micromonosporaceae; genus Micromonospora; species Micromonospora sp. WMMA1996. Next base: position 3,969,534 of record NZ_PDHU01000001.1, read on the forward strand.
ATCATGAGGTCAGCGGCGGAATCCGAGATCAACACCGCCGCCAACTTCATGGTCAACGAGGAATGGTCGGCCCGGGGCGGGCCCGTCAGGGGGTGCGCAGGGGGGTGCGGAGTTCGGCGAGGGCGGAGGCCACGCCGTGCAGGAGGTCGGTGGCCTCGGTGAGGCGGGCGGCGGCCGGGTGCTCGGTGTTCGGTCGGGCGTCCTCGGCCACGTAACCGGCGGCGGCCACCACCAGCCGCTCGTAGGCGGCCACCCCGTCCGTCAACTGGGTGACCAGCGTGGCGTGCACCTCGGCGAGCGGGCCGCGCGGAGCCATGTTCAGCGCGCGTTCCACCCCGGCCACCCGGGTCGCCAGCTCCCGCAGGGACCGGTCGGCCTCGGCCGCCTCCCGGACCGCCGGCTCGGCCAGCCCGGTCATCCGGCCGGTCAGCCCGGCCAGGGTGAGCGCGGCCCGATCGAGGCGGGCCCACGGCTCGGCCGCGGCGGTGCCGCGCAGCGCGAGGCGGGAGCGGACGCGGCGTACCTCGGCCAGGACGCCCGGCCCGACGGGCAGCCGCTCCACGGCGGCGACCAGCCGGGCGCGGGAGCGGGCGGCGGCCTCGGCCGGGTCGAGGGCGGGTGGTGGCGGCACGGCGGCGAGGGCCCGGTGGTCGATCCAGCGCCAGGCGGCCACCGCGATCGCGCTGCCGGCGGCGCCGGCCCAGGCCGCGTCCGGCAGACCCAGCCCGGCGTACGGGGTGAGCACCGCGGCGGCACCGCCGAGCCCTCCGGCCAGGACGCTCCACCGGCGCGCCGAGCCTCGCAGTTTGCGCAGTCGGCGGAAGTGTCGCGCCCGCTCGTCCACCATCGGTCCCTCTCCGTCCGTCAGCCGGTGGTGCTCTCCCCGGTGCTCCGCTCGCGGCTCATGCTGGCCCGGATCTCGTCCAGCCGGGCGGCGGCCGCCGGGTCGGTCGGCTGCCCCACGGCGGGGCGCTCCTGCCGACCGCCGAGCTGCTCACCGGCCATGCCCGACCGGATCTGCTCCAGTCTCGCCGATCCGGCCGAGTCGAGCGTCGCCTTCTGGATCTCCAGCATCCGGCCCTCGACCGAGTTGCCGGCCAGCTCGGCCCGGCCCATGGCGGTGGCGTAGCGGCGCTCGATCCGATCGCGCACCTCGTCCAGCGACGGGGTGCTGGCGGGCGCGGTGAGCGACGACATCGACTCCAGCGACTTGGCGACGCTCTCCTGCATCTTCGCCTGCTCCAGCTGGCTGAGCAGCTTGGTGCGCTCGGCCAGCTTCTGCTGGAGGATCATCGAGTTGTTCTCGACCGCCTTGCGTGCCTGCGCGGCCGCGCCGAGCGCCTGGTCGTGCAGCGTCTTGAGGTCCTCCAGCGCCTGCTCGCCGGAGACGAGCTGGGTGGCGAGCAGCTGGGCGGACTGTTCGTAGCGCCCGGCCTCGGTCTCGTCGCCCCGGCCCCGGGCCTGGTCGGCCAGCGCGAGCGCCTGCCGGGCGTTGCCCTGGAGCTGTTCCACCTCGGTCATCTGCCGGGACAGCTTCATCTCCAGCTGGCGCTGGTTGCCGATCACCGCCGCCGCCTGCTGGACCAGCGCCTGGTGCTGCCGCTGGGCCTCCTCGACGGCCTGCTGGATCTGCACCTTCGGATCGGCGTGCTCGTCGATCTTCGCGCCGAAGAGCGCCATCAGGTATTTCCAACCCTTGACGAACGGGTTAGCCATCTCCGCCTCGTCCCCTCAGTAGCGTCGCGCCTACATCGTCCCAGCCGGACGCCACTCCGGCACCCGTACGCTCCTGATCAACATTACGACGCGGGCGCCACCGGTGCCCACGGCGCGACGGCGGGGTCAGGCGGCGCAGACCACGTCCCGCTCGGCGGGGCGGACCCGGGTGCTGCGCAGCGTCGCCTTGAGCGGCGAGTCCTGGCGGACCTGGACGGCCACCGAGCCGTCGGAGGTGACCTGACGGACCCCCCGGTTGGTCGCCTTGCGCACCGCGGCCGCGGCCACCGGCGTCGGCTCGACCGGCTCGTCGACCACCGGCACCAGCACGCCGGGCATCTGCTCGGCCAGTGCGACCGTGTCGCTGACCTCGCGCAGCAGCTCCGACAGGCGGGCGCCGAGCGCGTCGCAGATGGCGGCCAGCAGCTCGCTGGAGGGCTCCTTCTGGCCGCGCTCGATCTCGGAGAGGTAACCGAGGCTGACGTTGGCGGCGGACGACACCTCGCGGAGGGTGCGGTGCTGCCCCTGCCGGCGTGCCCGCAGCGCGTCACCGATCACCCGGCGTAGCAGGACCATCGCACCTCCCCCTGAACGGGAACCACCTTCCCCGACCGACCCTGCCGCGCCCGGGGCGGCGGACCACCCGGGGCGCCGACGTCGTCCGCCGGAGCCTTCCCGCAACCGTACCCGTTGACCGCCACGACGACATCCCACCCCGCCTGTCCAATCCCGTCCGGCGACGGGCCGGCGCATCCGGGCGGGGCGGTCATCGCCGGCCGGCGCCGGCCGGGTCGACGTCGGTGGCGACCTGGATCCGCTCGGCGAGCAGGCGCAGCGCCTCGATCACCGCGGCCGAGCGGATGTGGTCGCGGCCACCGTCGAGGTCGAGCCGGCGGACCTCGGTGCCGGCGGGGCCGGCGACCGCCACGTAGACCAGCCCGACCGGCTTGCCGTCCTGGGGTTCCGGCCCGGCGACGCCGGTGGTGGCCAGCCCCCAGACCGCGCCGCAGCGCCGCCGCCCGCCCTCGGCGAGGGCGGCGGCCACGTCCGGGTCGACCGGCCCGCGCGCGGCCAGCAGATCCTCGGGTACGCCGGCCAGCGTCGCCTTGAGCTCGGTGGCGTAGACCACCAGACCGCCCCGGTAGATCGAACTGACGCCGGCGATCTCCACGATCGCGGCGGCGAGCAGGCCGCCGGTCAGCGACTCGACGGTGGCCAGCGTCTCGCCGCACTCGTGCAGGCGGTGCACGACGGCGGCCGCCGGGCTGCCGGCGGGTCGCTGGTGTCTCGCGTCGGTGTCCATGACCGCCCCTTCTTCCCGCCCGGCGCCGGCTTACTCGTCGGCCGTCCGGATCAACGGGTGGGACGCCGCAGCCGCAACGCCTGGGCGATGTAGTCGAACCCGGTGACCACGGTGACGACGACGGCGGCACCCATGATCCACGGGCCGACCGGGGCCAGCGCGTCCGGCATCGGCCAGAGGTACCAGGTGATCGCGAGGATCTGCAGCGCCGTCTTGATCTTCCCGCCCCGGCTGGCCGCGATCACCCCGTGCCGGATCACCCAGAAGCGCAGCGCGGTGATGCCCAGCTCCCGGGCCAGGATCACCACCGTCACCCACCAGGGCAGCCGGTCGTACCAGGAGAGCAGCACCAGCGCGGCGCCGGTGAGCGCCTTGTCGGCGATCGGGTCGGCGACCTTGCCCAGCGAGGTGACCAGCTGGAACCGGCGGGCGATCCACCCGTCGACCAGGTCGGTCGCGGAGGCCACCACGAAGATCAGACAGGCCACCGTCCGCCAGCCGGCGTGGGTCATCCCGGACGCCACCACGGTGGCCGCGAAGACCGGCACCAGCACCAGCCGCGCGCCGGTCAGCAGGTTCGCCGCGTTGAGCAGCGGTACGGGTGCCGCCACCGTCGACTCCGCCCCGGTCATGTCCGGCACCGCCCCCCGTGGCTTCCCCGCTCCGTCCGGGCCCGCCGTCACCGTGCCGCGCCGGGCGCCGCCGAGATCATCTCATCCGGCACGGCGACGAGGTCGACGCCCTCGGTCGCGGTCACCGTGGCCCGGACCAGGTCGCCCGGGCGCAGCGCGGTCAGGTCGACCCCGGCGGCGTCCGGCGCGACCAGGGTGGTCGAGCCGTCGACCTCGGGCGCCTGGTGCGCGGCCCGTCCCTCCACCACGCCGTCGGCGACCGAGTCCACCAGCACCTCCACCGTCGAGCCGAGCCGCTCCTCGGCCCGCTGCGAGCACAGCTCGTCGGCGAGCGCGCTGAGCCGGTCGTACCGCCGCTTGACCGTGGCCGCGGAGACCTTGCCGGGCAGGCCAGCGGCCTCGGTGCCGTCCTCGTCGCTGTAGTCGAACATGCCGATCGCGTCCAGCCGGGCCTCGGTCAGGAACCGGACCAGCTCGGCCACGTCCTGCTTCGTCTCGCCGGGGAAGCCGACGATGAAGTTGCTCCGCGCGCCCGCCGCCGGGGCCAGCGCGCGCGCCGACGCCAGCAGCTCCAGGAACCGGTCGGTGGAGCCGAACCGGCGCATCCGGCGCAGCACCGGCTCGCTGGAGTGCTGGAACGACAGGTCGAAGTAGGCGGCCACGCCGGGCGTGGTGGCGATCACCTCGACCAGCCCGGGCCGGGTCTCGGCGGGCTGGAGGTAGCTGGCCCGCACCCGGACGATCCCGTCGATCACGGCGAGCTGCGGCAGCAGCTTCTCCAGCGCGCGCGGGTCGCCCAGGTCCTTGCCGTAGGAGGTCGAGTTCTCGCTCACCAGCACCAGCTCGCGGACGCCGGTCTTGGCCAGCCACTCGGCCTCGGCGAGCAGCTCGTCGGGGGTACGCGAGACGAACGCCCCACGGAACGCCGGGATGGCACAGAACGCGCACCGACGGTCGCAGCCGCTGGCCAGCTTCAGCGAGGCCACCGGGCCGGTGTCGAGCCGGTGCCGCAGCACCTGGCGCAGGTGCGCCGGGGTGTGCGCGTCGGTCTCCGGGGCGACCCGGGTCGGGGTGCCGTGCCCGGGCAGCGACACCGCCGCCTCGCGGCGCTTGACCGGGGTGAGCGGGAGCAGCTCGCGCCGGTCGCGCGGGGTGTGCGCGTCGATCGCCTGCCCGGCCACCACCGCGTCGAGCCGGGCGGCGATGTCCGGGTAGTCGTCGAAGCTCAGCACCGCCTGCGCCTCGGGCAGGCTGTCGGCAAGCTCACGGCCGTAGCGCTCGGCCATGCAGCCGGCGGCGACCACCTTGGCGCCGGTGTCGGCGGCGGCCAGCAGCGTCTGGATCGAGTCCTGCTTGGCCTTCTCCACGAAGCCGCAGGTGTTCACCACCACCACGTCGGCGCCCTCGCCGTCGGTGGTCACCTGCCACCCGTCGGCGTGCAGCCGGGCGGCCAACTCCTCCGAGTCGACCTCGTTGCGGGCGCAGCCCAGGGTCAGCAGGGCGACCCGGCGCCCGTCGGATTGCGGGGAGGAGGAGGTGGCAGACACCATCCGAGGGTACCGGGCCGGTTCCGGACCGCCACGCCACCCGCCCGGGCGGTCAACGGGTCGGGACGGCCACCCGGGCCAGGCGGTCCAGCAGGAACACCTCGGTGCCGGCCAGGCCGGTGGAGCAGAACACCGAGATCTGGTCCGCGCCGGTCCGGCCGGGGACCGCGCCGGCCAGCACCGCGCCCAGGTCGCGCAGCCGGCCGGCGTACGGCTCGACCGCGGCGAGCATCGGCGGCGCGTACGCGGCGGCCTGCCCGGGCGAGTCGGTGACCAGCAGGTCGGCGGCGTCGAGCAGGTCCGGGCCGAACTCGTGCCGGTCGACCTGCTTGAAGCCGACGGTGTTGACGTGCGTGCCCGGGGCCAGGTCGGCGGCGGCCAGCACTGGGGTGGTGCTGGTGGTGGCGAGCACCACGAGATCCCGGTCACGCACCGCGGCGGCGGCCGAGCCGACAGCCCGGGCCGGCACGCCCAGCTCGGCCCGGACCCGGGCGGCGAACGCCTCCCGCCGGGCGGCCGAGCGGCTGTGCACGGTCACCTCGCGCAGTGGCCGGACCGCCGCGGCGGCCCACACCTGGGTCCACGCCTGGCGGCCGGAACCCACCACGCCGAGCGTGGCGGCGTCCGCGCGGGCCAGCGCGTCCACGGCCACGCCGCCCAACCCTCCGGTACGCCGGGAGCCCAGCTCCTCGCCGACGGCGATGGCGCGCACCGCGCCGGTGGTGGCGTCGTGCAGCACGACGAGCTGCCCGCTCTCCGGGTGCCCGAACGTGTCGTAGGAGCGGAAGCCGTACCACTCGCCGGTGAGGTGGCCGGCGGTGAGCACCATCCGGCCCCCGCCCAGCGGCGCGGACGCCCGGGGCGGGGCGATCAGCCGCCCGGCGTACGCGGCCAGCAGCGCGTCGCGCATGGCGGCCACGGTGAGCGGGGCGTCCACGGCCGCCGCGACGTCCTCGTCGGAGAAGAGCACGGTCATGGCAGCCATCCTGCAACCTGAAGTTCGCGTGAACTCCAGCGATGGTGGGCTTTCTCACCCCGCCTCCGGTTCGCCCCGGGCGGTGCTAGCGTCGGCCACGACGGCCCGTGGGCCGTCCCGGACGAGTGGTGGGCGTACCCGGTCAGGCCAAGACGCCCCGCGTGAACCGACCGCCGCCCGGCCGACCGCGCCGGGCCCGCCCGTCAGAGGTGAATCGTCATGGCCTGGATCGTGTTGGTGCTCTCCGGACTGCTGGAGACCGCGTGGGCGATCGCGCTGGACCGCAGCGCCGGCTTCACCCGCCCGCTCCCCTCCGCCGTCTTCGCCGTCACGCTGGTCGGCAGCATGGCCGGCCTGGCGTACGCGCTGCGCGACATCCCGGTCGGCACCGGCTACGCGGTGTGGGTCGGCATCGGCGCGGTGGGCACCGCGCTCGTCGGCATGTTCGCGCTCGGCGAGCCGGCCAACCTGCCCCGGATCGCCTGCCTGCTGCTCGTGGTGGCCGGCGTGGTCGGACTGAAGCTCTTCCACTGATCGATGGGTGATCCGGTTTGGACGGCGGTGGCGGCGGGGTAGGTGATCCCCAGCTCACCGGCAGAGATCACCCACGGAGGACACCATGGCCGACATCCACGCCACCGCCCGCCCGCGCAGCAACGCCGCCCGGATCTGCACCATCATCGCGTTCGTCTTCGCGGCCATCGCGATCTTCGTGCCGTTCCTCGGCCTGGTCGGTCTGATCCTCGGCATCGTCGGCGCGGTGCTCGGCGACAAGCCGCTGGGCTGGTACGCCGCCGCGGCGAGCGTCGCCGGCGCCGTCCTCGGCTTCATCCTCGCCGCCGCCATCCTGAACGCCTGAGCACGTCCGTCAGCACCACGAGGGCCCGCCGGTGATCCGGCGGGCCCTCGTCGTGGACCCGTCTACTCCTCGCCGCCGCGCAGGCCGACCAGGACCTCCTCCAACTCGTCCGGTTTGACCAGCACGTCGCGGGCCTTGGAGCCCTCGGACGGGCCGACCACGCCCCGGGTCTCCATGAGGTCCATCAGCCGGCCCGCCTTGGCGAAGCCGACCCGCAGCTTGCGCTGGAGCATCGAGGTCGAGCCGAACTGCGAGGTGACCACCAGCTCGACCGCCTGCACCAGCAGGTCGAGGTCGTCGCCGATGTCCTCGTCGATCTTCTTCTTGCTGTCCTGCGCCGGGGCCAGCACGTCCGGGCGGAACTCCGGCTCCCGCTGGTCCTTGCAGAACTTGACCACGTCGGCGATCTCGCGCTCGGTCACCCAGGCGCCCTGGATCCGCACCGGCTTCGACGCGCCCATCGGCAGGAACAGGCCGTCACCCCGGCCGAGCAGCTTCTCCGCGCCCGGCTGGTCGAGGATGACCCGGGAGTCGGCCAGCGAGGACGTGGCGAACGCGAGCCGGGACGGCACGTTCGCCTTGATCAGACCGGTGACCACGTCCACCGAGGGCCGCTGGGTGGCCAGCACCAGGTGGATGCCGGCGGCCCGGGCCAGCTGGGTGATCCGGACGACCGAATCCTCCACGTCGCGGGGCGCGACCATCATCAGGTCGGCCAACTCGTCCACGATGACCAGCAGGTACGGGTACGGCCGCATCTCCCGCTCGCTGCCCGGCGGCGCCTTGATCTCGCCGTTGCGCACCTTGCGGTTGAAGTCGTCGATGTGCCGGACCCCGTTGGCGGCGAGGTCGTCGTAGCGCATGTCCATCTCACGCACGACCCACTCCAGCGAGTCGGCCGCCTTCTTCGGGTTGGTCACGATCGGCGTGACCAGGTGCGGGATGCCCTCGTAGCCGGTCATCTCGACCCGCTTCGGGTCGATCAGCAGCAGCCGCACCTCGTCGGGCGTGGCTCTGGTCAAGATGGACACAAGCAGACTGTTCAGGCAGCTCGACTTCCCGGCGCCGGTGGCGCCCGCGATCAGGATGTGCGGCATCTTCGCCAGGTTGGCCACCACGTAGCCGCCCTCGATGTCCTTGCCGAGCGCCACCACCATCGGGTGGTGGTCGCTGGTCGCGGCCCGCGAGCGCAGCACGTCGCCGAGCGACACGTTCTCCGGGTCGGTGTTCGGGATCTCCACGCCGACCGCGCTCTTGCCCGGGATCGGGCTGAGGATCCGCACGTCCGGCGACTTCACCGCGTACGCGATGTTGCGGGACAGCTGGGTGATCCGCTCGACCTTGACGCCCGGGCCCAGCTCCACCTCGTAGCGCGTGACGGTCGGGCCGCGGGTGAAGCCGGTGACCGCGGCGTCCACGTCGAACTGCTCGAAGACGCCGGTCAACGCGGCGATCACCTCGTCGTTGGCCTTGCTCCGGGTCTTCGGCGCGGCGCCGCTGCCGAGCATGTTGGCCGGCGGCAGCGTGTAGTCGCCGGCCAGCCCGGTGAGCGCGAGCTGCTCGGCGCGGGTCGGCAGCGGGGAGTGCTCCGGCGGCTCCACCGGCTTGCGGTTCGCCGGCACCTTCATCTTGCGCGGCAGCACGATGGTGTCCTGGAGGTCCACGCCGGCCAGCTCGTCGTCCGGGTCCAGCGGGTCCGTCGGCGGCGGGAGCCGCTTCGCCGGCCGCCTGCGGGCCGGCTTCGCCGGCGCCTCGACCTCGGCCTCCTCCTCGACGACGGGCGCGTCCGGGTCGGCGCGCAGCCCCAGCCGCTCCGGGATCTTGTTGATCGGGGTCGCGGTGACCACCAGCAGGCCGAACACCAGCAGCAGGAGCAGCAGCGGCATGGCCACCCAGGCGGTCACCGCCGACTTCAGCAGGTCGCCCACGCCGGCGCCGAGCAGGCCGCCGGCGAAGTCGCGCTGCACCTCGTCCACCGGGTTCTGGCCGATGTGCAGCATCGCGGCGGTGGCCAGCAGCATCGAACCCCAGCCGACCAGGCCACGGCCGCGGTGCTCCGGGTCGGCGGGCGTGCGCATCAGCCGCCACGCGCCGACCATGAACAGCACCGGCAGCACGATGGAGATGGCCCCGACGAAGAGACGCACGGTGTCGGCCAGGTGCCGGCCGACCGGCCCGGCGCCACCGCCCCAGATCCCCACCGCGCTGAGGATGGCCAGGCCGAACAGGAGCAGGCCGCCGCCGTCGCGGCGGTGCTCCGGGTCCAGGTCCCGGGTGGACGCGGCCTGCCGGCCGGCCGCCCGGAAGCCCCAGCCGACCGTGTGCGCCAGCCCCATCCACATCGCGTTGACGGCGCGGCCGACGAACGCGGCCGGGCTCGGCCCGGACGCCGGGCGCCGGCGCACGGGCTTGCGCGCCGTCTTCTTCGCCGGTTGGCGCGCACGGTTGTTCGTGGTGCCGCGCGGCGACGCGCCGCGCCGCCGGCTCGCCTGAGAGGTACGGCCCGCCATAGAGTCACGGTAACGGCGGTACCCGGCGGAACGCCGCTTTTCCGGGTCGTGTCCGCGCGTCGCAGCACGGATCGGACCGTCGTTTGTGTTATTCGCCTCAGAAGGGATGCCCGATGGCGTCGCCGGAGATCGAGGACGGTCCGGACGGTCCCCTGGCCGGACACCCGCAGGCGTTGCGGCCGTTGACCGGCGAACTGATCGCCGCCGTGCTGACCCACCGGGGGTACGCGGTGGCCGAGGAGCCCGACGGCGCGCTGGCCGGTCGCTGGGAGCGGGCCCTGATCTGGTTCCACCGCCGGGGCGGGGCCGGTGAGCTGCTCCAGGTCCGCACCGTGGCCGCGTACCGGTTCGGCATCGAGCGGGTGCCCGACCTGCACGCGTTCTGCAACACCTGGAACCACGACCGGCTGTGGCCGAAGGCGTACGTGCACGTCGCCGACGACGGGTCGGCCCAGGTCTGCGGCGAGGTCACCACCGACCTGGAACGCGGGGTCACCCCGCACCAGCTCGACCGGCTCGTCGAGTGCGGCGTCACCACCGGCTGCCAGCTCGCCGACGCGGTCGCCGCGCTGCCCGGCGGGTCGGTCCGGTGACGACCGCCCGCGACCGGGGGCTGGCCGCCGCGCTCGCCGACGCCCGGGACCGGCCCGACGGTGCGGAACGCTGCGCCGAGCTGGAGCGGATCGCCGCCCGGGCCGACGCCACCGGCGACCCGCGTACCGCCCTGTCGGCCCGGTTCGCGCTGGTCGAGGCGTACCTGCACCTGGGCGAGCGGTGGCGGACGGTGGAGCCGGTGCGCCGCATGCGGGCCACGCTGGCCCGGCACCCCGGGCTGCTCGACGCCCGCCCGGACGAGGCGACCCGGTTGCGCCGGCACCAGCGGCAGGCGGTGGAGGCGCTCTTCGGCACCCCCCGGGTCGGCCTGGACCAGGCCCGGTCCCTGCTGGACACGCTCGCCGCCGAGGTGGGTGAGGACGCGGAGGCGGTCGCCGAGCTGCGCTGCCGGCTCGCCGACCACCTCGGCGACGAGCCGGCCGCCCGACGCGCCTACGCACGCTGGTCGGCCGGTGACGGCGCGGACCCGGTGGCTGGCTGCCCCGGCTGCGCCCCGGCCCGGCGGGCCGAGCTGCTGGCCGGTTGGGGCGAGCCGGACGCGGCTCTCGCGGCGCTGGGTCCGGCCTTCGCGCCGGACTGCACCGACCAGCCCGAACGGGGTCTCGTCGCGGGCCTGTTGCCGTGGCTGCGTACCGGCGCGCAGGTGCGGGCGGGCCGGGCGCACGTGCGCGCCTACCGTCGGCACCGCCGGGAGCGGGCCGCGTTCCCGCTGCTCGCCACGCACCTGCGGTTCTGCGCGCTCGGCGGGCACCTGCACCGTGGACTGGAGGTGCTGGCCGAGCAGCTGCCCCGGCTGGACCGGCCCGCGGACGACCTGTCCGCGATGGAGTTCGCGGCGGCCGGCGCGTTGCTCTGCGGGCTGGCCGCCGAGGCCGGCCTCGGCGGGCGGCGGATCCACCGCCCCGGGCACGGTTCCCGACCGGCCGCCGAGGTGGACGTGGCGACGTTGGGCGGGCAACTCCAGGCGTTGGCCACCGCGTTGGCCGGCAGCTTCGACGCCCGCAACGGCACCGGGCACCAGTCCGGCCGGATCGCCTCCTGGCTGGCCGAGCGGCCGCTCGCCGCGCCGGTGCCGCTGCCCGCCGAGAGCGAGTTCGACGAGGACCCGGAGACCGACCCGGCCGAGCCGGGGCCGCCCGGGCCCGAGGAGCCGGCCCCGCTGGACGCGGCGCTGCTGACCGGCGCGCTCGACGCGCGGGGCGAGCCGTACACGGTGGAACCGGACGGCGCCCTGGCCGGACGCTGGGGTGAGGCGACGATCCAGTTCCGCCGGCTCGGCGACGTGCTGCACGCCCGGGTGGTGGCGGCCCGCCGGCTGCCGGCCGACCGTCGGGCCGAGGCGTACGCGTTCTGCAACGCCTGGAACCACGACCGGCTGCTGCCCGCCGCCTATGTGCACGAGCCCGGCGACGGGACGCTGGTGCTGGCCGCCGGCGTCTCCACCGACCTGTCCTGCGGCGTGGCCCCGGCCCAGCTCGCCGTGCTGGTGGCCGCCACGATCCGCACCGGCGCCGCGTACGCCGACGCGGTCGCCGCGTTGCGCCCCTGACGCGGCGCGACCCCCGACCACCGGGCGGTGGTGGTCGGGGGTCGCGGTCCCGGGGCCGACGGCGGCGTCAGCGGGCGGAGAACGCCAGGGTGTACGTGCCGGAGCCGGACAACCCGACGACCCGGTAGCGGTAGGCGCCGGCCGGGGTGTCGGCGGTCAGCCGGGCGATCCCGTCCGCGCCGTCCGCGCGGGCCACGGTGCGGAACGCGCCGCCGGTGAAGCGTTGCAGCTCCAACACCACCCGGGCGCCGTCCGGCGCGGCGACGCAGGCCTCCTGCGCGCCACCGGCCACCCGGAAGAAGCGGCCGTCCGGCTGCACCTGGGCGCGCCCGGCGGTGATCCGGCCGGTCCGGCTCACCTGGCCGGTGCACTCGGTGTCGGCGGCCGGCGGCGCGGGCGGCGTGCTCACCGGCGGCGCGGTCTGCCCGCCACCGGCCGGCGGCTCGGCGGGCGCCTGCTGGCCGCCGGTGGTGACCAGGGTCAGGTTGTTGCGCTGGAGGATCTCGTTGACCGGCTGGAAGAACGTGACCCCGCCCCGGGTGCAGTCGCCGGACCCCCCGGAGGTGACGCCCTGCGCCTGGTCTCCGGAGAGCCACGCGCCCCCGGAGTCGCCCGGTTCGGCGCAGACGTTCGTCCGGGTCAGCCCGGTGACCGTCCCCTCCGGGTAGTTGACCGTGGCGTTCTTGGCCTGGACCACACCGCAGCGGGTGCCGGTGGTGGAGCCGGACCGGCAGATCGAGGCGCCGACCGGGGCCTCGGTGGAGCCGTTCACCGCCACCGTGCCGCCGTTGAAGTCGTTCACCACGCCCTGCGGCGTCCAGTCGCCGTTGACCTCGACCACCGCCCAGTCGTCACCCGGGAACGAGGACGCCGCGAACGTGCCCTGGGCGACCCGGTTCGACCCGGTGGTGCGGTCCCCCGGCCGGCCGCAGTGCCCGGCGGTGACGAAACCGCCGACCACCGAGAACCCGACCGAGCAGCGGCCGGCGTTGTTGATGAAGAACGCGTCGCCGCCCCGCACGTCGAACAACGGCCGGGGGGCCTCGTCGGCGGTCCGCACCCGGACCGTGCCGCCGTCCGCCCCGCCGGCGGCGGCGAGCCGGCGGCCGGCCGCCTCCGCGCCCGGTCGGGCGACCACCACGACGGAGTTGCTGGCCACGTCGACGTACCAGCCGGCGATGTCCGGGCCGGCGTCCGCGCCGGCCGCGTCGAGGCGGGTCTTCACCGCGTCCAGCTCGGCGACGCCACGCGCGACCCGCTTCGGCACCGCGCCGGCCGCCGTCACCCGGGCCTCGGCGGCCGGGTCGGCCACCGCCACGGTGAGCGTGGCGCCGTCGGCGCTGAGCCAGCTGCCGCCGTAGTCGGCGCCGAGTTCGGTGCGCAGCCGGGTGACCGTGCCGGCCGCCCAGCGTTCGGTGCGCAGCCGGCGTACCGCCTGGTCGCGGGTGAGCGAGAGGTCGCGGCCCAGCGCGTCCAGGACCTCCGGGGCCACGCCGTCGGCGGCCGGGGCGGCCCTCCGGGGTCCCTCGCCGGCGAACGACGGCAGGGTCACCGCCGCCGTCAACCCGGCCGCCGCCACCAGTACGCCGATGGCTGTCATCCGTCTGCGGTCCATCCGCCACGCTCCTCCCGACCGGCGCAGGGGCACGCCGGCCGACCGGGAGTACGGAGACGGACGCCGATCGGTTGAGCAGGGGCAAGCGGTTTCGACGCAGCGTGTCGGGGCGTACCCGGAAAGCGACGACGCCGGCCCACCGCGGACGGTGGGCCGGCGCTCGGGCGCGGTCGGTCAGACCTCGACGACGGTCGGGACGATCATCGGGCGGCGCCGGTACGCGTCGTTGACCCAACGGCCCACCGTGCGGCGGACGATCTGCTGGAGCTGGTGCGGGTCGGTGATGCCGTCCGCGGCGGCCCGGTTCAGCGCCTCGGTGACCAGCGGGATCACCGGGTTGAACGCGGCCGGGTCCTCGGAGAAGCCCTTCGCCGAGACGGTCGGCCCGGCGACCACCTTGCCGGTGACCGAGTCGACCACCACGGTGGTGGCGATGAAGCCGCCGTCGCCGAGGATCCGCCGCTCGGTCAGCAGCGACTCGCTGACGTCGCCCACGGCGAGGCCGTCGACGTAGACGTAGCGGCTCTTCACCCGCCCGACCAGGCTGGCCCGACCCTCGACCAGGTCGACCACGTCGCCGTCCTCGCAGAGCACGACCCGGTCCGGCGCGACGCCGGACTCGATGCCGAGCCGGGCGTGCGCGCGCAGGTGCCGCCACTCGCCGTGCACCGGCATCAGGTTGCTCGGGCGGACGACGTTGAGCAGGTAGAGCAGCTCGCCCGCCGGGGCGTGGCCGGAGACGTGCACCTTGGCCACGTCCTTGTGCACCACCACGGCGCCGGCCCGGGCCAGCCGGTTGATCACCCGGTAGACCGAGGTCTCGTTGCCCGGCACCAGCGACGAGGCCAGCACCACGGTGTCGCCGGGCGCGATGGTGATGTGCCGGTGGTCGCCGCTGGCCATCCGGCCCAGCGCGCTCATCGGCTCGCCCTGCGAGCCGGTGGACATGAGCACGATCTGCTCGGGCGGCAGGTTGGTGGCCTCCTCGATGCCGACCACCAGGCCGGGCGGGATGTTGAGCAGGCCCAGGTCGCGGGCGATGCCCATGTTGCGGACCATGGACCGGCCGATCAACGCGACCTTGCGGCCGTGCTCGATGGCCGAGTCGAAGACCTGCTGCACCCGGTGCACGTGCGAGGCGAACGAGGCGACGATGATCCGCCCCTTGGCCTTCGCGAAGATCGAGTCGAGCACCGGCCCGATCTCCCGCTCCGGCGTGACGAACCCCGGGATCTCCGCGTTCGTCGAGTCGGAGAGCAGCAGGTCGACGCCCTCGGCGCCGAGCCGGGCGAAACCGGCCAGGTCGGTGATCCGCCCGTCCAGCGGGAGCTGGTCCATCTTGAAGTCGCCGGTGTGCAGCACCAGGCCGGCCGGGGTGCGGATGGCCACCGCCAGCGCGTCCGGGATCGAGTGGTTCACCGCGAAGAACTCGCACTCGAACGGGCCCAGCCGTTCCCGGCCGCCCTCCCGCACGGTCAGCGTGTACGGCTGGATCCGCCGCTCGGCCAGCTTCGCCTCGACCAGCGCGAGGGTGAACTGGGAACCCACCAGCGGGATGTCCGGCTTGTGGGCGAGCAGGTACGGCACCGCGCCGATGTGGTCCTCGTGGCCGTGCGTGAGCACGATCGCCTGCACGTCGGCCAGCCGGTCCAGGATCGGCCCGAAGTCGGGCAGGATCAGGTCCACGCCGGGCTGCTCGACGTCGGGGAAGAGCACCCCGCAGTCGACGATGAGCAGCTTGCCGTCGTACTCGAAGACGGTCATGTTCCGGCCGATGGCGCCGAGTCCGCCGAGCGGGATGATCCGCAGGCCGCCCTCCGGCAGCGGCGGGGGCAGCTCACCCTCGATGTGCGCCTCGGTCACGCGTCACCTCATTCTGCGACGCCGTCGCGCGGCGTCCGTCGTGTCGTTGAATCATTCGGGCAGGGGCAGGCCCGCCGCGGCGCAGTCGGCGCGCAGCTGGGCCAGTTCGTCGCCGGTGGCCTCGACCAGCGGCGGTCGTACCGGGCCGGACGGCAGACCCTGGGTCGCCAGTCCGGCCTTGACCAGGATGGTGCCCTGGGTGCGGAAGATGCCGGTGTAGAGCGGCAGGAGCCGCCGGTGCAGGGCGAGCGCCCCGGCCGTGTCGCCGGCCTCGAACGCCTCGATCATCTGCTTCGTCCCCACCCCGGTGAAGTGGGTGGAGGTGCCGACCACGCCGACCGCGCCGATCGACAGCATCGGCAGGGTGAGCGCGTCCTCGCCGCTGTAGAACGCGAGGTCGCTGCGGGCCAGCACCCAGGAGGTGGCGGTGAGGTCGCCCTTGGCGTCCTTGACCGCCACGATCCGGCCGTGTTCGGACAGCTTCACCAGCGTGTCGGTGGCGATCGCGACACCGGAGCGGTGCGGGATGTCGTAGAGCATGACCGGGAGCCCGGTGGCGTCCGCGACGGTGGTGAAGTGGCGCAGCAGCCCGGCCTGCGGCGGCTTGTTGTAGTAGGGCGTGACCACGAGCAGACCGTGCGCGCCGGCCTTCTCGGCCTGCGCGGCCAGCTCGACGGTGTGCCGGGTGTCGTTGGTGCCCACCCCGGCGACGATGCGGGCCCGGTCACCGACCGCCTCGACGACCGCGCGGATCAGCGTCTCCTTCTCCGCGTCGGTCGTGGTCGGGGACTCGCCCGTGGTGCCGTTGAGCACCAGCGCGTCGTTGCCCTGCTCGTCGACGAGATAGCGGGCCAGCCGGGCGGCGCCGTCGAGGTCGAGCGCCCCGTCCGGGGTGAACGGGGTCACCATGGCCGTGATCACTCGCCCGAACGGGCGCGACGGGCCCCGCTCCGGGGCGGCAGGGTGGTCGTGCGTCATGTTCACAACCTAGCGGACGACCACCGGTGGCCCGGCGGCGAAGGGCGACGAGTCACTCGGCGTGCGGCGACGCCGCCACCTCGGTGCCGTCCGGCAGCGTGGAGATCACGAAGTCGGCGAAGACGTTCGGCGCGACGCCCTGGAGCTGCCGCAGGCACTCGACCGCCAGCTCGCGGATCTCCACGTCGGCGTGCTCGGTGGCGCGCATCTTGACGAAGTGCCGCCAGGCCCGGTAGTTGCCGGTCACCACGATCCGGGTCTCGGTCGCGTTCGGCAGCACGGCCCGGGCCGCCTGGCGGGCCTGCTTACGGCGCAGCGTCGGGTTGGGCTCGTCGGTGAAGCGGGCCTCCAGCCCCTCCAGCAACTCGGTGTACGCCCGCACCGCCGCCTCGGACGCCTCGACGAACTTCTTGTGCAGCTCGGGGTCGTCGGCGATCACCGCCGGCTCGACCATCGCCGCGTCCCGCTCGGGGACGTAGCGCTGGGAGAGCTGCGAGTAGGAGAAGTGCCGGTGCCGGATCAGCTCGTGGGTGAACGAGCGGGAGACGCCGCTGAAGTAGAAGCTCACCGAGCCGTGCTCCAGCACGCTCAGGTGGCCGACGTCCAGGATGTGTGCCAGGTAGCCGGCGTTCGTCGCGGTCGCCGGGTTTGGCTTCTTCCAGCTCTGGTAGCAGGCCCGGCCGGCGAACTCGGCGAGGGCCTGACCGCCGTCGGCGTCGGTCGACCACGGCACGTCGTCCGGCGCCTGGAACTGGGTCCACGCGATCAGCTTGACCTGGGGCTGCACCATCTCCGGCATGCCGAGGACTGTAGTTGCCCCCGGCCCGGCGGGGGAAATCGGCCACGCGGTCGACCAGGAGGCACTCCGCCCACGCGTGTCCAAGCTCTCGCCCCGGCGTCCCGCCCGGGCCGGACTCCTCGGCAGAGTGCCTTTCGAGCTGAGTCGTCGGTGATATCGCCGGCCCGCCCCCGTTACGCGGCGGCGGCCTGTCCGGACCGTTGTCTCCACCGCTCCGCCGGGCCCGGCGCCGCTCCCTCCGGAAGGTCGGGCACCGGACGACAGCACCGACGTCGGTACGGCGGAGCACGACGGACGAACGGCCGACCACGACATCGGCACCGCCGAGCGCGACCTCGGGAATGGCCGACCCCGACATCGGCATCGCGACGCGCGACGTCGGCACGGCCCGGCGCACGTAGGGCCCGGCGCAACGTCGGCACGGGTCCGGCGCAAGTTAGGCACGGCCCGTTGCAACGTTGCTCCTCCCGGCGCGGCATCGGCATCGGCATCGGCATCGGCATCGGCATCGGCATCGGCATCGGCGATATCACCAACGACTCAGCTCGAAAGGCACTCCGGAGCCAGCATCGCTGTCATCCCAGCACCGCCGTCCCCCACAGCACCGCCGTCGCCCACAGCACCGCCGTCACCCCGGCACCGCCGTCACCCCAGCCACCGCCGTCGCCAACCCAGCCACCGCCGTCGCCCCGGGTGCGCGCCCGGCGGCCCAGGTGGCTCGGCGGCACCGCGCGAGCCGGCCGCGCGGGCGAGCCCGTCAGACGTAGAGCGAGGGGAACGGCGCCCACGGCAGGTTGCGGACCACCGAGAAGACCGCCCAGGCGGCCAGGAAACCACCGATCACCTTGGGGCTGAAGCGCGGCTCGGGCAGCCGCCACCCGAACGCCCGGTTGCCGGCCCAGGCGGCGAAGAGCCAGGCCAGGAACGGCAGCGCGAAGACGAAGAGGAAGTGGTGCCGGGCGGCGGCCGGCAGGTCGCCGTGCAGCACGTACCAGAGGGCGCGGGTGCCGCCGCACCCCGGGCAGTCCAGCCCGGTGGTGAGCTTGAGCAGGCAGGTCGGCCGGGCGTCCGGGTCGCTCTGGGTCGGGTCACTGATCAGCGCGTATGCCATGCCGAGGCCGACGCAGCCCAGCGCCGCCAGCGGCACCGCCCAGCGCGGGGCGCGGGCGTGCAGGCGCAGCACCATCCGGGTGAACCGGTCGGGCTCGACCGGCGGATAGGGGTGGTGCGGGTGCGTCTCCGGGTGCGGGTCGGTCACGGTGGCAGGCCGGTCAACGCTCGTCACGCGCTCACCGTACACCCGCCACGCCCACCAACGCGGCGGCCAGCGGCGCGGCCAGGTCACCGGCGGCCGGCGGGGCGACCGCGTCCAGGCCGAGCCAGCCGGCGAGCCGGTAGAGCTCGGCGGCGAGCGCCACCGCCGTCTCCCCCGGGTCGGCGCCCGGCTCCACCCAGGCGGCCGGCACCAGCAGCGCGCCGGCCTTCCGGTCGGCCTTGAGGTCGACCCGTGCGGTGAAGCGCTCACCCTGGCGGAACGGCAGCACGTAGTAGCCGTGGACCCGCTGCGGCGCCGGCACGTAGATCTCGATCCGGTAGGTGAAGCCGAACAGCCGCTCGGTGCGGCCCCGCTCCCAGACCAGCGGGTCGAACGGGCTGACCAGCGTGTTGCCCCGCACCCAGCGGGGCAGCCGGGCGTCGGCGTGCAGGTAGGCCGGCTGCCGCCAGCCCTGGACCGTGACCGGGGTCAGCTCGCCCGCCTCGACCAGCTCGGCGACCGCGCGCCGGGCGCCGGCGACCGGCAGCCGGAAGTAGTCGCGCAGCTCCGGCTCGGCGGCGACGCCGAGCGACCGGGCCGCGATCGACACCAGGGTGCGGTGCGCGTCGGCGTCGGCGGGGGTGGGCGCGTCCAGCACGGCGGCCGGCAACACCCGCTCGGGCAGGTCGTAGCGGCGGGCGAAGGAGTTGGTGCGGTCGGCCGCGGTGACCTCGCCGGCCCAGAAGAGAAACTCCAACGCCCGTTTCACGGCGGACCAGTTCCAGCCCCAGTTGCCGGTCTCACGCGGCGCGTCGTGCTCGATCTCGGCGGCGGTGAGCGGCCCTCGGGCGGCCACCTCGTCGCGCACCCATGCCACCAGCTCGGGCTGCTCCTCGGCGATCCGGCGCATGCCGCCCCAGGCCTCGTCGCGCGCCTTGGCCATCCGCCAGCGCAGCGCCGGGTGCAGCCGCACCGGGACCAGCGACGCCTCGTGCGCCCAGTATTCGAACAGCTCCCGCGGACGGCGGTAGGCCGCGGTGTCGAGCAGGGCGGTCGGGTAGGGGCCGAGGCGACTGTAGAGCGGCAGGTAGTGCGCGCGTTGCAGCACGTTGACCGAGTCCATCTGGATCAACCCGACCCGGTCGAGCACCCGGCGCAGGTGTCGTCGGGTGGGCACGCCGGCGGGCGCCGGGTCGGCGAAGCCCTGGGCGGCCAGGGCGATCCGCCGGGCCTGGGCGAGGGAGAGCGATTCCGGTACGGCCATCGTGGGCGACCCTAATCCAGCCCTCCGACATCACCCGGGAGCGGCGGCTGGACTGTTCGCCCGTCGGGGCATAGAACGGACAGGTGCTCACCATTCGCCGGGAGGAGCCGGACGACGCCGAGGCGATCGCCCGGGTGCACATCCACGGCTGGCAGGCCGGCTACGCCGGGATCATGCCCGACGAGGTGCTGAACCGACTCAACCCGCGCGCCTGGGCGCAGCGGCGTCGCGACCTCGGCACCGCCGACCCGGACCACCCGTTCACCACGCTGGTCGCCGAGGACGACGGCCTGGTCGCCGGGTTCACCACGTTCGGGCCGTACCGGAACAACCAGGACCGCGGCGACCTGGACCCGGCGCACGGCGAGCTGCTGGCGATCTACCTGGAGCCGGCGTACTGGGGTTCGGGCGTCGGTCGGACGCTGCTCACCGCGGCACGCGCCGGCCTGGCCGAGCGGGGCTGGACCGGCTACCGGCTCTGGGTGCTCGCCGACAACGCGCGGGCCCGCCGCTTCTACGAGCGGGCCGGGCACTCACCGGACGGCGAGGAGTCCGCCTATCCGGTGCCGCTGGCCGGCGGACGCACCCCGGTCCTGCTCCGCGAGCTGCGCTACACCGCCCGGCTCGACGACTGACCCCGCCGGCCCGTCGGAACGCACCGGCGTCGCCCAACGCCGGATCGGCAGGCCGAGCAGCAGCGCCAGGCTGATCCAGACGTACGTGTTGCTGCCCAGGAAGCCGTCCACCCCGGTGAAGTCCTTCTCCCAGGACCAGACGATCCGGCTGCACAGCAGCGCGTAGCCGACCAGGGCGGCGGCCAGCAGCAGACGGCGGCGTCGGCCGCGCGCGGCCATGCCGTTGTCGACCAGCAGGATCAGCCCCGGCAGCAGCCAGACCAGGTGGTGCACCCAGGTCACCGGGCTGACCAGGCACATCACCGCGCCGGTCAGGGCCAGGCCGGTGGCCTCGTCGCCGGCGGCCACCGCCCGCCGGCACCGCCAACCCCAGATCACCAGCGTCACGAGTACGAGCAGCAGCCAGGCGATCGTGCTCGGGTGCTGCGGGTCCAGCCGGGCGACCACCCCACGCAGCGACTGGTTGGAGACGAAGGCCAGCTCACCGACCCGGTCGGTGTTCCACAGCGCCTCGGTCCAGAACTCCCGGGAGGCGTCCGGGAACAGACCGGCGGCCACCAGCGTGGCCACGGCGGCGGTGCCCACCGCGGTCGCGGCGGCCCGCCAGCGGCCGGTGACCAGCAGGTAGACGATGAAGATGCCCGGCGTCAGCTTGATCGCGGTGGCCAGTCCGATGCCCACGCCGGCCCAGCGGTTGCGCGCCGGCAACAGCCACAGCAGGTCCACCGCCACCAGGAAGAGCAGCAGCATGTTGACCTGGCCGAAGTTGACCGTCTCGCGCATCGGCTCGTACGCGGCGGCCAGGCAGAGCGCCACCGCGAGGGTGAACCAGCGGGTCCAGCCGGACCGGCGGGCCACCGGGTCCAGCAGCCACCAGATGACCACGGCGCTGACCAGCACCGTCGCGGTCACGCTCACCACGATCGCGGCGTTCCACGGCAGGTACGCCATGGGCAGCATGACCAGCGCGGCGAACGGCGGGTAGGTGAAGCCGTACTGGGTGCCGGCCTTGAGGAAGTCGTAGATCTCCCCGCCGTCGTGCACCCAGAAGGTCAACGCCCCGTAGTAGACGTTGAGGTCGAAGAAGCCGTGCCGCACCGCCGCCACGGAGAGGAACACGGTGACCGCCGCGGCGAGCGCCGCCACGGCGGCGACCTGCGCGATCGTCCGCCCGGCACCCTGCGCCACCGTCACCCTCCTCGCCCTGCGTAGGCTCACGTGCCATGGCTGCAGGCTACGTCCGCCCCGCGCGTCCCGAGGACGTCGCCGAGATCGCACGCATCCAGCTCGCGACCTGGCGGGTCGCGTACCGCCGGATCCTGCCCCGGCACGTGCTCGACAACCTGGACGAGGCCTACCTGGCCCGGCGGTGGAGCGCGGCGGTGCAGGAGCCGCCCTCGGGCGCGCACCGGGTGCTGGTCGCCGTCGAACAGGCCGCGCAATCCTATCTGGTGGGGTTCGCCGCCTCCGGTCCGGCCGACGCCGAGGCGCTCGCCCCGGGCGAGCCGGCCGACGCCCTCGCCTCGGGCGTGGTGGCGGTGACCGACCTGCTGGTCGAGCCCCGATGGGGCCGGCGGGGGCACGGCAGCCGGCTGCTCGCCGCCGCCGTCGAGCACTGGCGTACCGACCGCTTCACCCGGGCGGTGGCCTGGGCGTTCGACGCCGACGCGGCGACCCGGGCGTTCCTCGGCTCGACCGGCTGGGAGCCGGACGGCGCGACCCGGGCGCTGGACGTGGACGACATGCTGGTTCCCCAGCTCCGGCTGCACGTGGCCGTTCCCGACGAGGCGGCGACGGACCCGGAGGGGTCTCCCGCCGACCGATGAGTTTCCGCCCCGGCACCGGTCCGACCCTGGTAGGCACGACACAGGCCAGAGTGAGGAGCGGATCATGTTCGGCGACACGAAGGCGTTCAGCGGGTTCTCGGTGGACGACCCGGACCGGGCGCAGCGCTTCTACGCCGACGTGCTGGGGCTGCGGGTCTCCCGGGACGACGACATGGGCGGGATCCTGACGCTGCATCTGGCCGGCGACCGGCCGGTGCTCGTCTACCCGAAGCCCGACCACCGCCCGGCGAGCTACACCGTGCTCAACTTCCCCGTCCCGGACGTCGACCGGGCGGTCGACGGGTTGGTCGCGCGCGGCGTACGGCTGGAGCGGTACGACGGCATGCCGCAGGACGACAAGGGGATCATGCGCGGCAACGGGCCAACCATCGCCTGGTTCACCGATCCCGCCGGCAACGTCATGTCGGTCATCGAGGAGAGCTGAGCCGGCGCGCTGGCGGTCCCGGCACGGGGCGGGACCGCCAGCGCGGATCAGCCCTTGTCCGCGCCCTCGTTGGCGCCGCGCACGAAGTAGCGCTGGAAGATGACGAAGAGCACCGCCACCGGGATGGTGGCCAGCAGCGCCGCGCCGAGCTTCAGCGGATACTGGGTGCCCTTGCCGAGCGAGCCGCTGACCAGGTCGGCCAGTCCGCGCGGCAGCGTGAACAGATCCGGGTCCTGGACCGAGACGAGGCTGTGCGGGAACTCGTTCCAGGATCCCTGGAACGACAGGATGGTCAGCGTGATCAGCGCCGGCCGGGCCATCGGCAGCACCACCGACCAGAACGTGCGGAAGACCCCGGCGCCGTCGATCCGGGCCGCCTCCTCGACGCTGACCGGGATCGACTCGAAGAACTGCTTCATGATGAACACGCCCGCCGCGTCGGCGAGCAGCGGCACGATCAGGCCGGCGTAACTGTCGTAGAGGCCGATCTGCTTGAGCACCAGGAACTTCGGGATCAGCAGCACCACGCCCGGCACCGCCATCACCGCGATGACGGCGGCGAACAGCCCGGCCCGGCCCCGGAACCGCAGCCGGGCCAGCGCGTAGCCGGCGAGCGAGTCGAAGAACACCCGGCCGAGCGTGACCAGCACGGTGACCAGCAGCGAGTTGCCGAGCCAGAGCGGGAAGTTGGTGCCGGAGAAGATCCGCTCGAAGCCGGCCAGCGTGAGCGGGTCGGGGAACGGCGACAGCGGGTTGGCCGCCGCGTCCGGCTCGGTCTTGAGCGAGTTGCCGAGCTGGATCACGAACGGGTAGAGGAAGACCAGCCCGAAGAAGATCAGGACCGCGTACCCGAGGACGCGGTTGACCCGGGCGCGCGTCCCGCGGTCGCCGCGGCGGGCGACGGGCGCCGGCCGGTCGGTCAGCACGGCCATGTCAGGACCCCTCCGGTACGCGTCGACGCCACCACCGGCCGCGCCGGGGACCGTCCCGGTCGGCCATCAGCCGGCGCTGGAACAGGGTGAGCAGGATGATGATCAGGAACAGCACGAACGAGATGGCCGCGCCGGAGCCGTAGTCGAAGTCCCGGAACGCGGTCCGGTACGACAGGTACGCCGGGGTGAGCGTGGTCTTGGCCGGGTCGCCCTGGCTCATCACGTACACCTGGTCGAAGACCTGCCAGGAGCCGATCAGTCCCAGGGTGACCACGAGGAACGTGGTGGGCTTGATCAGCGGCAGGGTGACGTAGCGGAAGCGCTGCCAGCGGCTGGCGCCGTCGAGCGTGCTGGCCTCGTCCAGCGCCACCGGCACGTTCTGCAGGGCGGCCAGGTACATCAGCATGAACGTGCCCGAGGTGGTCCAGATGACCAGGCAGATGATCGACGTCATGGCGACGCTCGGCCCGGAGAGCCAGTCCCACCAGGTCAGCCCGAGCGGGCCGCCGGAGGTGAGCGCGGCCGGCGGCTCGTTCATCCCGAACGCGCCGAACAGCAGGTGCAGCACGCCCCGACCGTCGGCGAACCACTCGGGGCCGTCGAGACCGAGCAGGCCGAGCAGCCGGTTGACCGCGCCGGAGTTGGCGAACAGGAAGAGGAACACCACGCTGATCGCCACCGAGCTGGTGACCGACGGGAAGTAGAAGGCGCTGCGGAAGAAGCCCTTCCCCTTGAGCAGCCGGTTGTTCACCACCAGGGCGAGACCGAGGGCGAGCACGGTCTGCACCGGCACGACGATCCCGACGTAGTAGATGTTGTTGCGGATGGCGGTCATGAAGTCGCGGCGGGCGAGTCCGTCCTCGGTGAACAGCCGCGAGTAGTTGTCGCCGCCGACGAACGGCACGTCGCCGGTGAACGGGCTGCCCTGGCCGTTCCAGTCGGTGAGGCTCACCCAGAGCGCCATCAGGATCGGCAGCAGCAGGAAGAGCCCGAGGATCACGATCACCGGCGCGACGAAGAGCCAGCCGGCGAGGTTCTCGTTGCCGCGGATACCGCCGCGGCGGCGGCGCGGCGGGCCGGCCGAGGCGGTGCCCGGCGCGGCGAGCGTGTCCGTTGCCACTCCCTCTCCCTTCCCGGGGGAGGTGAAAGGAAGGGCCCCCTCTTAACACCCGTCTGTTAACAAGGGGCCCCTCCTTACACCTCAGCCGCCGAGCGCCGCCTTGGCGTTCTTGTCGAAGTTGGCCAGGATGGTCTTCGGGTCGCCGGTGGCCAGGCCCTGGAGGCCGGCCTCCAGGTCACGCAGCACGCTGTCCATCTTCGGCGCGTTCACCGGACCCTGGGCGTACGCGGCGCCGTCGATGAACGGCTTGTCGGCCGGGAAGGCGCTGGTGTACTGGCCGCTGACGGACTGGCGGGACGGCATCACGCCGAACGCCTTGGCGAACGCCATCTGCTGCTCGCCGGCGGTCATCGCCTCGACGAACTTGATCGCCTGCTCCTTGTACTTGGACTTGGCGGCGATGCCCCAGCACTGGGTGAAGGAGAGCGTCCCCTGGCCCTTGGGACCGGCCGGCAGCGGGACGACCTTGTACTTCACCTTCGGGAAGTCGTTCTGCAGGGCGCCCTTGATCCAGTTGCCCTCGATGGTCATCACGGCCTTGCCCTTGCCGAACGCCTCACCGGACCAGCCGGAGTCGAGCTGCTTGGGGAACTTCGCGTAGCCGTTGGTGAGCAGCGACTTGACGTACTGGAGGGCCTGGAGGTTCTCCGGGGTGTCGGCGGTCGGCTGCTTGCCGTCGGCGCTCATCAGCCAGCCGCCGTTCTGCACCAGGAACGCGCCGATGCGGTCCCGGGTGTCGCCGAGCGCGAGCGCCACCTGGCCCTTCGCCTTGATCTTCTGGCTGACGGCGGTGAGCTGGTCCCAGGTGGTCGGCACGTCCGCGTCGGTCAGGCCGGCCTTGGTCCACAGGTCGGTGTTGATCTGGAGCGCCAGGGTGGAGAAGTCCTTGGGCGCGCAGTAGAGCTTGCCGTCGTAGGTGAACGCGGTGCGCAGGCTCTCGTAGAAGTCACCGGTGTTGCTCACCTTGTCGCCGTACGGCTCCAGCGCCCCGACGCTGGCGAAGTCCGCGAACCGGGCCGCGTCGACGTAGAAGACGTCCGGCGGGGTGCCGCCGGCCAGCGCCTGGCCGAGCTGCTGGGTGAGGTCCTGGGCCGGGGTGACGGTGGCGGTGTTGCCGGAGGAGCCGGCCCACTTCGCGGCGGCCTCCTGCACGGCCTTGGTCTCGGCGTCGCCGGAGGAGCCGATCAGGATCTGCAGGCTGGCCGGGCCGCTGGACTGCTTGGTGTCGCCGGCCGAGTCGTCGAAGCCGCTGCCGCAGGCGGCGGAGCCGAGCAGCGCGACGGCGGCGACGCCCGCCAACGCGGCCCGGGTGATCGTGCGAGGTGTCATCTGATTCTCCTGGTGGGGGATGGGATCACGCCGAGTGCCGCAGCACCAGCGAGGGACTCAGCAGCAGCTGGGGGTCGCGCTGCTGCCCGTCGAGCAGCCCGGTGAGCAGCTCGACGCAGCGGGCGGCGGCCTCACCGAGCGGTTGGCTGACGCTGCTCAGCCCGACCGCGGCGGCCACCGGGGTGTCGTCGAAGCCGACGACGGCGACGTCGGTCGCCGTCTCGCGCGCGGCCTGCCACGCGCCGAGCGCCAGCGAGTCGCTGGCGCAGACCACGGCGGTCGGCGGCGCGTCGAGGGCGAGCAACGCGCGCAACTCGCGCGCCCCCTCGGCGATGCCGTCCTCGGTGGCGCGGTCCGCCGCGGCGCCGTCCAGGCCGACCTCCGCCATCGTGGTACGCCAGCCGGCGCGCCGGTCGTCGCCGACGCCGGAGCCGGCGGGCCAGCCGAGGAAGGCGATCCGGCGGTGACCGGCGGTGAGCAGGTGCCGGGTGGCCTGGGCGGTGCCGGCGGCGCCGTCCACGTCGACCCAGGGGTGGGCGTCCGGTGCGTCCCAGGGCCGGCCGAAGGTCACGAACGGCACCTCGCGCTCGGCCAGCCACGCGGTGCGCGGGTCACCGTGCTTGGTGCCGGTGAGCACGAACGCGTCCAGGTCGTACGCGCCGAGCAGGGCGTCGTAGGTGGCGATCTCCTGGTCGTCGTCGCGGGCGGTGTAGAGCAGGACCCGGTAGCCGCCGGCGTCGGCGGTCTCGGTGAGGCCGTGCAGGAAGCGGTCGAGCACCGAGCCGTTGATGCCGTCCCGGGTGGGTTCGATGCGGACGGCGATGAGCCGGGACCGGCCGGTCCGCATCTGCCGGGCGGCCTGGTTGGCCCGGTAGCCGAGCGCCGTGATCGCCTCCCGTACCCGCTGCCGGGTGTCCTCGCGGACGATGTGCGGCGCGTTGAGCACGTTGGAGACGGTCTGCCGGCTGACCTGGGCGTGCCGGGCCACCGTCGCGATGGTTACCTTTTCTCCCACGAAATCCCTCTCGCCGCCTTGAACGATCCAATCCCGATGGGGCAGGATTAGAACGTTCAAAGTTTCTGGAATGTTTCGCACTTTGCACCGGCCGCGGTCATCTGTCAAGACGTCCGTCGCCACCGATCAGCACCAGGAGTCCCCTCGTGACCGAACGCCACCTCCAACCGCTGCTGCACGACCTGGTCGGCGTGGTGCACGCCCCCACGAGCGCGCTCGGCGACGCGGCCGGTCAGCTCCGGCCGCACGGCGTCCAGGGCGTCTTCCACGCCGACGCCCGGGTGCTCTCCCGCGCCGAGCTGCGCCTCGACGACCGCGAGCCGGAGTCGATCGGCGGCGGCGCGGTCGGCCCGCACGGCGCCCGCTTCGTCGGCCTGGCCCGCTGGCTCGGCGACCCCACCCCCGACCCCACCGTCCGTGTCGACCGCATCCGGCAGGCCGGCGCGCGCGGGCTGACCGAGGAGATCGTCGTGACGTCCACCGCCGCCGAGCCGGTGCGCACCACGGTCACCGTCGACCTGGCCTGCGACCTCGCCCCGGTCGAGCAGGTCAAGGCCGGCCACGCCGGCCAGCCGCTGGAGGCCAAGGCCGGGGAGCCGGGCCGGGTGCAGTGGGCCGCTGACGGCCTCACCGTGACCGTGACCGGCGCGGACGCCACCGTGGACGCCGCCGGCGAACACGCCGTCGCGCCGCGCCTGAGCTGGCCGGTCACCGTCGACCCGGGCGCCTCGGTCACGCTGCGCTGGCGGCTCGACGTCGCCGACCCACGGGCCGTGGTGAGCGCCGCGCCGGCCGCCGCGAGCTGGGCCGAGCCACGGGTCGACGCCGACGACCGCCGCCTGCTGCGGCTGCTCGACCGGTCCCTGGCCGACCTGCGCGGGCTGCGGCTGGCCGAGCCGGCACACCCGGAGGACGTCTTCCTCGGCGCCGGCGTGCCCTGGTTCCTCACCCTGTTCGGCCGGGACAGCCTCTGGGCCGCCCGGATGATGCTGCCGCTCGGCACCGACCTGGCCGCCGGCACGCTGCGGGTGCTGGCCCGACGGCAGGGCACCCGGGTCGACCCGGCCACCGGCGAGCAGCCCGGCAAGATCCTGCACGAGCTACGCCGCCACGAGCTGTCCTTCGACAACGGGATGCGGCTGCCGCCCGCCTACTACGGCACCGTCGACGCGACCATGCTCTGGGTCGGGCTGCTGCACGACGCCTGGCGCTGGGGCCTGCCCGCCGACCAGGTCGAGCCGCTGCTGCCGCATCTGGAGGCGGCGCTGCGCTGGCTCGACGAACACGCAGACGCCGACGGCGACGGCTTCGTCGAGTACATCGACACCACCGGCCACGGCCTGGCCAACCAGGGCTGGAAGGACTCCGGCGACGCGGTGCGCTTCCGGGACGCCCGACTCGCCGCGCCGCCGATCGTGCTGGCCGAGGTGCAGGGGTACGCGCACCAGGCCGCGACCAACGGCGCCGACCTGCTGGACGCGTTCGGCCGCCCGGGCGCGGACCGCTGGCGCGCCTACGCCGACCGGCTCGCCGAGCGGTTCCGCGCCGCGTTCTGGGTGGACGGTCGCCACGGTCCGCAGCCGGCGCTGGCGCTGGACCGGGACAAGCGCCCGGTGGACTCACTGACCAGCAACATCGGGCACCTGCTCGGCACCGGCCTGCTGTCGGACGCCGAGTCGACGCAGGTCGCGGCGCTGCTCTCCACCGAGGCGCTGGCCGGCGGCTTCGGCCTGCGCACCATGTCCACCGACGACGCCGGGTTCAGCCCGCTGTCCTACCACTGCGGGTCGATCTGGGCCCACGACACCGCGATCGTGCTCGCCGGGCTGGCCCGCGCCGGGCACCGCGCGGCCGCGCTGCGGCTCGCCGACGGTCTGCTCGCCGCCGCCGAGGCGTTCGACTACCGCCTCCCCGAGCTGTACGGCGGGGACGACCGGTCGGCCCTCGGTCGGCCCGTGCCGTACCCGGCGGCCTGCCGTCCGCAGGCCTGGTCGGCGGCGGCGGCCGTGCTGCTGCTCCAAGCCGGCCTGGGCGTCTACCCGGACGTGCCGAACGGCCGCGTCGACCTGCGCCCGTTGGCCGGGCCCGAGCTGGGCGCGCTGAGCGCGGCCGGCCTGCGGATCGCCGGCTCCCCGGTCACGGTCTCGGTCGACCACACCGGCCACCCCACCCTGACCGACCTCCCCGCCACCCTGCACATCCCCACCCCCCGGTCCCCCGCCGAAACCCCCCTCCCCCGCCCCTGATCCCCCAGCAGCCTCGCCACACCGGGCCCCGCCCCACCTCGTTGATCATGAAGTTGGCGGCAGTTTCGATCTCCCCCACCGCCGCCAACTTCATGATCGACCGGCCGCCCGGCAGGGAGGGGCGGCGATCAAGGGGTTTGCGTCGGGCGGCGTGGCGGGTTCTGACGTGAACTCCTTGATCACCGGTGGGAGGGCGACGGGCGGTGTGGGGTGGGGTGGGTTCGGGGAGGTCAGGGGGTGGGGAGTTCGGCTACCAGTTCGTCGTCCTCCATGTCGCCGGTGGGGTGGAAGCCCAGGGAGGTGTAGAGGGCGGCGGCCGGGGCGTTGTCCGGGTGGTAGCTGAGGCGGATCGGCTGGCCGGCCTCGGCCAACCAGGCCGTGAGCGTCCGCACCGTGGCGCGGCCCAGCCCCCGGCCCTGCTCGGCGGCGTCGATCACCATGCCGCCGATCCACCGCGAGCCGTCGTCGTCCACGCCCCACATGACGTGTCCCACCACGACGTCGTCGGCACACACGGCGAGCGAGTTCCACACGTCCGAGTGCATGGTGAGCAGCAGGTAGCGGGCGGCCAACGCCGCGACGAAGGCGCGCTGGTCGTCACGGGGCGCCACGTCCGCCACCGCCCGCCAGTTGTCGTCGTCCACCGGTCGCAGGCTCACCCGGCGGCCGAGCCGGTCGTGCTCTCCAGAGTCGATCATGGCGGTCAGCCTAGGGTCGGTCCCACCCGCCGGCCATCGGTTTCGCCGATATCGCGCCCCGACCGGCATGCCGGGGGACCGGCGGCGGTCGACCCACCGGCCCCGGGTCGGGACGGTCAGTCGGTCGGGGCGAGTGCGGCGCGGTCGAGGTACGGTCGCGGGTCGCCGGCGCCGAGTTCGGTGACGCCGGCGCTGTGCAGGGCGCCGATGGCCAGGGTGCGGCGTACCGCGGCGAAGGTGATCACGTGGCCGATGGTGCCGCCCAGCGTGTGGGTGGTCGGGGGCGTGCAGGTGGTGTCGACGAAGGTGTCCGCCAGGGTGCCGGCGGCCAGTGTCCGGGCAACGAAGTCCCGCCAGTCCCGCCCGGCGACCGCGTGCCGGGCGGCCAGGCCGCTCACCGACGTGTCGCTCTCGTCGGGCCACTCGCCGCCGCGCAGCGCCGAGAGCCAGTGCTCCTCCTGGGTGACCATCGCGTTGATCAGCGAGCGGAGCGTCGGCTGCTCGTCGATGGTCTCCACGGACACGGTGACGGGGCGGTCGAGCACCCGGTCGTCCAGGCGGCCGGCGCGGTCGATGATGGCGCCGAGTGTCTCGACGTGGTGGTCGACCAGGTGTTGGAGAACGTTCATCGGGGTCTCCTGACGTGCCGCCGGCAGCCGCAGGCCGCCGGGCGGTTGGAAGTGGACGCCGCTGGGGCAGGGCAGCTCCAGCTCGCGGAAGGTCAGCGGCGGGCGCCGCCGGACGGCGGTCGGGGCGAGGCCGTACGACCGCTGGAAGGCGCGGGTGAACGCCTCGTGCGAGCCGTACCCGGCCTCGACGGCGATGTCGAGGACGGTCCGGCCGCTGGTGGTGAGTCGGTGCGCCGCGCGTTCCAGGAGCAGCCGGCGGCGCAGCGCGCCCGGCGGTTCCCCGGTGGCCGCGGCGACCAGCCGGTCGAAGTGGAACCGGGACAGGTGGGCCCGAGCGGCCAGGCCGCCCGGGCTCGCCGCCGGATCGTCGAGCGCGGCCTGGAGGACGTCCAGGAGGCCGGTGAGTCCGTCGTTCCGGTTCATGCGCTCAGCCTGCACCCGCCGCGCGCGGCACCGCTTGATCGCCGTTGCGCACCCGCGGGCCGGCGGCCGACGCCGGCGCGGCGCGCGCTCAGTCCAGCAGGGCGTCCAGGCCGACGGTGAGGCCCGGCCGGCGGACCACCTCGCGTACGGCCAGCAGCACGCCGGGCATGAACGAGGCCCGGTCGTACGAGTCGTGCCGGATGGTCAGCGTCTCCCCGGTGGTGCCGAACAGCACCTCCTGGTGGGCGACCAGGCCGGTGGCGCGGACCGCGTGGACGCGTACCCCGTCGATGTCGGCGCCGCGGGCCCCGGCCACCTCGTCGCGGGTGGCGTCCGGGGCCGGGCCGAGGCCGGCCTCGGCGCGGGCCGCCGCGATCAGCCGGGCGGTGTGGGTGGCGGTGCCGCTGGGCGCGTCCAGCTTGCGCGGGTGGTGCTGCTCGACGATCTCGACCGACTCGAAGTGCCGGGCGGCGCGCGCCGCGAACTGCATCATCAGGACCGCGCCGATGCCGAAGTTCGGGGCGATCACCACGCCCACCCCGGGCCGGTCGGCGAGCCAGTCGCGCACCTGCGCCAGGCGCTGCTCGGTGAAGCCGGTGGTGCCGACCACGGCGTGGATGCCGCGCTCGACGCAGAAGCGCAGGTTGTCCATGACCGCGTCGGGGGTGGTGAAGTCGACGACCACCCCGGCCCCGGCGTCCGCGACCGCGATCAGGTCGTCACCCTGGTCGACGGCCGCGACCAGGTCCAGGTCGGGGGCGGAGTCGACCGCCTTGCAGACCTCCATGCCCATCCGGCCCCGGGCACCCAGCACGCCGACCCGGGCCGCCTCGGCCGGGCCCTTCTCCCGCACGTCAGTCACGGGGCACAACCTATCCCAATCGGGACGCCGCCCACGCCGCGGACCGACCAGCGGGACGCCGGTCAGCGCGTGAAGGCGCCCTCGTCGAACGGGCCGACCACGGCCAGCGACATCGGCCGGGCGAGCAGCTCGGCGGCGAGCTCGTTCACGTCGGCCAGGCTGACCGCGTCCACCCGGGCCAGCAGTTCGTCCACCGGCATCAGGTTGCCGTAGAGCAGCTCGCCCTTGGCCAGCCGGCTCATCCGGGAGCCGGTGTCCTCCAGCCCGAGCACGAACGAGCCCTTGCTCATCCCCTTGCCCCGGGCCAGTTCCGCCTCGGTGATGCCCTCGGCGGCCACCCGGGCCAGCTCGGCCCGGGTCAGGTCGAGCACCTCGTCCACCTTGCCGGGCGCGCAGCCGGCGTAGACGGCGAAGACGCCGCTGTCGGCGTACTGGCTGGCGTAGGAGTAGACCGAGTACGCGAGGCCGCGCTGCTCCCGGATCTCCTGGAACAGCCGGCTGGACATGCCGCCGCCGAGCACGTTGTTGAGCACGCCGAGCGCGAACCGCCGGTCGTCGGTGCGGTCGATGGCGGGGCAGCCCAGGATGACGTGGGCCTGCTCGGTCTCCTTCGGCTCGACGAGCGTGGTGGCCGGCTTCGTGCGTACCGCCGGGGAGGTCGACCGGTGCGTCGCCGGCGCGGCCGGGTCGGTGTCCAGCGGCGTGTCGCGCAGCGCCTGCCGGACCAGCTTGACCACGGCGGCGTGGTCGAGGTTCCCGGCGGCGGCGATCACGATCTGCGGCGGGACGTACCGCTTGCGGTAGAAGCCCTGGATCTGCCGGCGGGTCATCGGGGTGACCGTCTCCTCGGTGCCGGAGATGAGCCGGCCGAGCGGGTGATCGCCGTAGATCGCGCGGGCGAACAGGTCGTGCACCTCGTCGCCGGGCTCGTCGTCGTGCATGGCGATCTCTTCGAGGATGACCCCGCGTTCGGTCTCCACGTCCGGCTCGGCCAGCACCGAGTCGGCCACCGCGTCGCACATCACGTCGATGGCCAGCGGCAGGTCCTCGTCCAGCACGCGGGCGTAGTAGCAGGTGTATTCCTTCGTGGTGAAGGCGTTGGTCTCGCCGCCCACCGCCTCGATCTCGGACGAGATCTCCAGCGCGGTGCGCTTGCGGG
The DNA here is from genome assembly GCF_002573675.1 of Micromonospora sp. WMMA1996. Classification (NCBI taxonomy): domain Bacteria; kingdom Bacillati; phylum Actinomycetota; class Actinomycetes; order Micromonosporales; family Micromonosporaceae; genus Micromonospora; species Micromonospora sp. WMMA1996. The sequence goes on from NZ_PDHU01000001.1 coordinate 4,002,334, forward strand.
TGCCCTTGAAGAGCAGGTGCTCCAGGAAGTGCGCGGCGCCGGCCTGCGGGCCGGTCTCGTCCCGTGAGCCGACCGCCACCCAGATGCCGAACGAGACGCTGCGCATCGCCGGGATCGCCTCGGTGAGCACGCGCAGCCCGCTGGGCAGCACGGTACGCCGGACGGTGCCGCCGAGTGGGTCGTCGCTGAGGGTGCGGGTGACCGCCCGTCCCGGCGCGGGGGAAGACGAACTCACGGGAACCTGCTCTCCGTACCACGAGGGGTGGGGAACGAACGACGGCTCCAGCCCGCGTGCGCGACCTGGAGCCGTGGGCCGGCCCGGGCGACGCACGTCGCCCGGGCCGGTCGGTCGATCAGCTGTGCCGGGTCCGGCGACGCGGACGGTCGCCGCCCTCGCCACCCTCGGAGCGACGCTCGCCGCCCCGGTCACCGCCGCGCTCGCCGCCGCGGTCGCCCCGGTCACGCGGGCCGCGGTCGCCGCCACGGTCCCGGCCGGCCGGACGCTCGCCACCGGCGGCCTCACCGGCGGCCGGCGCCTCGGCGCCCTCCGGACGGATCTTGTCCAGGTAGATCTTGCCGCGCGCGTCGATGTCGGCGATCTCGACCTCGACCTTGTCGCCGACGTTGAGGAAGTCCTCGACCTTCTCGACCCGCTTGCCGTCGCCCACCTTGGAGATGTGCAGCAGGCCGTCGCGGCCCGGCAGGAGCGAGATGAAGGCGCCGAACGCGGCCGTCTTCACCACGGTGCCGAGGAACCGCTCCCCCACCTTCGGCAGGGTCGGGTTGGCGATGCCGTTGATCCGGTCCACCGCGGCCTGGGCCGACGGGCCGTTGGTCGCGCCGACGTAGATCGTGCCGTCGTCCTCGATGGAGATCTCGGCGCCGGTCTCGTCCTGGATCGCGTTGATGGTCTGGCCCTTCGGGCCGATCACCATGCCGATCTTGTCGACCGGGATCTTGACGGTGGTGACGCGCGGCGCGTAGTCCGACATCTCGGCCGGGGCCTCGATGGCCCGCTGCATCACGTCGAGGATGGTCTGCCGGGCCTCGTGCGCCTGCTGGAGCGCGGCGGCCAGCACGTCCGACGGGATGCCGTCGAGCTTGGTGTCGAGCTGCAGCGCGGTGACGAAGTCACGCGTGCCGGCGACCTTGAAGTCCATGTCACCGAACGCGTCCTCGGCGCCGAGGATGTCGGTCAGCGTCACGTACTGGGTCTTGCCGTCGACCTCGTCGGAGATGAGGCCCATGGCGATGCCGGCGACCGGCGCCTTCAGCGGCACACCGGCCGAGAGCAGGCCCAGCGTCGAGGCGCAGACCGAACCCATCGAGGTGGAGCCGTTGGAGCCGAGCGCCTCGGAGACCTGCCGGATGGCGTACGGGAACTCCTCGCGCGACGGCAGCACCGGGATCAGCGCCCGCTCGGCCAGCGCGCCGTGGCCGATCTCGCGGCGCTTCGGCGAGCCCACCCGGCCGGTCTCACCGGTCGAGTAGGGCGGGAAGTTGTAGTTGTGCATGTAGCGCTTGCGGTTCTCGGGGGACAGCGTGTCCACCATCTGCTCCATGCGCAGCATGTTCAGCGTGGTGACACCCAGGATCTGGGTCTCGCCGCGCTCGAACAGCGCCGAGCCGTGCACCCGCGGCAGCACGCCGACCTCGGCGGTCAGCGGGCGGATGTCGCGCGGGCCGCGGCCGTCGATGCGGACCTGCTCACGCAGCACCCGGTTGCGGACCTCGGACTTGGTCAGCGAGCGGAACGCGGCGGACAGCTCCTTCTCGCGGCCCTCGAACCGACCGCCCAGCTCCTCGGCGACCTTGGCCTTGATCCGGTCCAGGGCCTCCTCGCGGTCGGCCTTGCCGGCGATCTTCAGGGCCTCGGTGACGTCGGCGCGGGCCACGTCGGCCACCGCGTCGTACACGTCGTCCTGGTAGTCCAGGAACACCGGGAACTCGCTGACCGGCTTGGCGGCCACCTCGGCCAGCTCGCTCTGCGCGCGGCACAGCTCGCGGATGGCCGGCTTGGCGGCCTCCAGGCCACTGGCCACGATCTCCTCGGTCGGCGCGGTGGCGCCGCCCGAGATCAGGGTCACCGCGTGCGGGGTGGCCTCGGCCTCGACCATCATGATCGCGACCTCGCCGTCGGGCAGGGTGCGACCGGCGACGACCATGTCGAAGGTGGCGCGCTCCAGCTCCTCCAGGGTCGGGAAGGCGACCCACTGGCCCTCGACGTGCGCGACCCGGGTCGCGCCGATCGGGCCGGAGAACGGCAGGCCGGAGAGCTTGGTCGACATGGAGGCGGCGTTGATGGCCACCACGTCGTACGGGTGCTGCGGGTCGAGCGCGAGCACGGTCTCGACGACCTGGACCTCGTTGCGCAGGCCCTTGACGAACGAGGGGCGCAGCGGCCGGTCGATCAGGCGGCAGGTGAGGATCGCGTCCTCGCTGGGCCGACCCTCACGGCGGAAGAACGAGCCGGGGATCCGGCCCGCGGCGTACATCCGCTCCTCGACGTCGACGGTCAGCGGGAAGAAGTCGAACGACTCACGCGGCTGCTTGCCCGCCGTGGTGGCGGAGAGGACGACCGTCTCGCCGAGCTGGGCGACGACGGAGCCGGCGGCCTGCCGGGCCAGCCGGCCGGTGGAGAAGGTGATCTCACGGGTGCCGAAGGACCCGTTGTCGATCACGGCGGTGCGGGATTCGGTGCCGAGGTTGGTCTCGGTCATGTGCTGTGGTGCTCCTTCGCGTCGTCGGCCGACGACACGGGAACTGCTCAGGCGGCCGGTCTTCGATCGAAGCGCCCGGGTGGGCCGGCTTGGTGCCGGGGCTCCCGGGGGCCACTACCGGAGACCGGTGCTGACCGGCTCCCTCTCGGGTCGTCGCGCGGCCGGTTTCTTCTGGTGGTACGGGAACGGGGGAGCGGCCGAGCGGCCACTCCCCCGTCACGTCATCGGCGCAGGCCGAGCCGCTCGATGAGCGACCGGTAGCGGTTGATGTCCTTCTTCTGGACGTAGTTGAGCAGCCGACGGCGCCGGCCGACCAGCAGCAGCAGCCCGCGGCGGCTGTGGTGGTCGTGCTTGTGCACCTTCAGGTGCTCGGTCAGCTCCGCGATCCGCTTGGTCAGGACCGCGACCTGCACCTCCGGCGAACCGGTGTCGCCCTCGGCGGTCGCGTACTCCTGGCGGATCTTGGCCTTGGCTTCCTGGTCGAGCGCCATGTTCTCCCTGTTTCGTGGGTCGTTCGATGAGGTCCGTCGGAGCGGTCGTGGTGACCGGTGCGACGGCCCGGTTCCTCGCACCCGCGGCGTCGTGCAGGCACGCGAGGCCCCCGTCGGTCAGCCGACGTCTTCCCCACCTTACCAGCCCCGACCCGGACCGGCCGGTCAAGGTCCGCCGAGCGGGTCAGGACACCGCCCGGCGGGTCCGCTCCACGTCCTCGGAGATCTGGGCGACCAACGGCTCGATCGCGTCGTACGTCCGTTGCTCGCGCAGGTGGGCCACGAAGTCCAGCGCCAGCCGCTCGCCGTACAGGTCGCCGCTGAAGTCCAGCGCGTACGCCTCGACCCGACGCTCCCGCCCGGAGAACGTCGGGTTCGTGCCGATCGAGACCGCCGCCGCGAGCGGGTCGCCGCCGCGGCGCACCAGCCGGGCCGCGTACACCCCGTCGGCGGGCACCGCCGCGTACCGGTGGGTCAGCAGGTTGGCGGTCGGGTAACCCAGCTCACGCCCGCGCTGGTCGCCGCGGACCACCACGCCCTCGACCCGGTGCGGACGGCCCAGCGCCGCCGCCGCCGCGCGCACGTCGCCCGCGTCGACGCAGGACCGGATGTACGTGGAGGAGAAGACCGTGCCCGCCTCGGCGACCAGCGGCGCCCCCTCCACGGCGAAGCCGAAGGTGCGGCCCAACCGCTCCAGCAGGGCCACGTCGCCGGCCGCCCGGTGCCCGAACCGGAAGTTGTCGCCGACCACCACCAGCGCGGCGTGCAGGTGCTCGACCAGGATGTCGTGCACGAACGCCTCGGCCGGCAGCCGGGAGAACTCCGGGGTGAACGGCACCACGCAGAGCACGTCGGCGCCGAGCGCCTCGATCAGCTCCGCCTTGCGGGCCGGCTCGGTGAGCACCGCCGGGTGCGAGCCGGAGCGGACCACCTCGGCCGGGTGCGGGTCGAACGTCACCACCACCGACTTGACGCCCAGTTCACGGGCGCGCGCCACGGCATGACCGATGGTGGCCTGGTGCCCCTTGTGCACGCCGTCGAAGACGCCGATGGTCACCACCGAGCGCCCCCAGCCGCCGGGCGCCGCCTCGTACCCCCGCCACCGCTGCATGCCGCTCCTCCCCTGTCCGCCCGCGCGCCGTCAGGCCGGGGCCAGCACGATCTCCGCGCGGGCCCGTCCGTCCCGCTCGCTGACGATAGCGATCAGCCCGCCGGCCGGGCCGAAGACCGCGTACGGCCCGGCGATCCCCACCGGGGCCAGCGGCCCGCCGTGGGAGAGCACCCGGGCCTCCTCGGCGGTGGCGTCCCGGCGCGGGAAGTAGCGGTCGGCCGCCGCGTCCAGCGACAGGTTCACCACCTCCGGGGCGCGCTCCTCCAACTGGTCGAGCGTGGCCGCCTCGGCCAGCGTGAACGCGCCGACCGAGGTGCGGCGCAGCGCGGTGAGGTGCCCGCCGACCCCGAGCGCCACGCCCGCGTCGCGGGCCAGGGCCCGGATGTACGTCCCGGACGAGCAGGTGACGTCGACGTCCACGTCGACCACGTCCGGGGTGTCCCGGCGGATCGCCCACACATCCAGCCGGGAGACGGTCACCCGGCGGGCGGGCAGCTCGACGGTCTCCCCGTCGCGGACCCGCTTGTACGCCCGCCGTCCGTCGATCTTGATGGCGCTGACCGCGCTGGGCACCTGGTCGATCTCGCCGGTGAGCACGGCCAGCGCGGCGCGTACCGCCTCGTCGGTGACCGCGCCGGCCGGGGTGCTCGCGACCACCTCGCCCTCGGCGTCGTCGGTGACCGTGGACTGCCCCAGCCGGATCGTCGCGGTGTAGCTCTTGCCGGCGCCGATCACGTAGGTCAGCAGCCGGGTCGCCCGGCCCACCCCGATCACCAGCACGCCGGTGGCCATCGGGTCCAGGGTGCCGCCGTGGCCCACCCGGCGGGTGCGGGCCAGTCGCCGCACGCGGGCCACCACGTCGTGCGACGTCATGCCGCCGGGCTTGTCGACCACGATCAGACCGTCTGCGCTCACGACCGCCAAGCCTGCCAGACGGCGGTGATCGGCCCCGCGGGGGATACCGCCCGGGTCACCGGGGGTGTCAAGATCAGCCGCCGTCCGCCGCGCCTGCCCGGGAAGCCCGATGACCGATCCCCGTTCCGCACCCGACCCCCACCCTTCCCACGAGGCCCTGGGGCCGGTTCCCGACTGGCTGCGCCAACCCACCCCGGGGGTTGGGCCGGGCCGGGCCGACCGGTGGCGGATCGGCCTGAGCCGGCACTCCGCGAAGCTGCTCGGCGGCGCGGCCGCGCTGCTCCTGCTGGTCTGCGCGGGCTCGGTCGCGGCGGCCGGCTACCAGGGACTCCAGCGTTGGCGCGAGGTCCCGGTGGCGTACCCCACGGTCAGCCCGCCGAGCGGCGAGCAGGCGGTCAGCTCGGCGTCGCCCCCGCCGGCCGCCGGGCCGTTCGACGGCACCCCCGCCGTCGACTTCGCCGAGGGCGCGGCCGGCATCGCCCTGCCCCGCGCCCGACGAACCGGCGCGTTCACCGAGAAGCAGGTGACCGACGCGCTGGCCAAGGTCCGCAAGGCGCTGGTCACCGGCCGGCTGGACCGCGCGTTCCTCACCGCGAAGGATCCGGAGCGGCTGGTGCGACAGTTCGCCCCGGACGACCGCGCCACCGTGCGGGCGGACTTCGCCAGCGGCGGCGCCGCCAACTACGCCACCCGGTTCGGGCCGAGCACCCGGTTGACGGCCGACCAACCCCGGGTGCGGGGGCGGATCTCGTACCGCGCCACGCGGGACTCCGACGGCATCCGGGTGCTGGAGGTCACCACCAACTTCGTCTGGGTCTACGCCGTCCAGAGCGTGCGCACCCTGGCGGACCCCGAGGTCATCCTGGTGCACGACACCGTGGTCTGGCAGGTGCCTCACCCGGGCGACGTCATCGCCGCCTCCCGTGGCCTGTGGATGCAGGACGCGGAGTCCTACGCGACGAACGTGGAGTGCGCCAGCCTGAACAAGGGCCTGCTCGAGCTGGAGATCACGCCGAGCTACGGCGGCTCCGGCGACGGGGAGCACCCGGACGCCGCGTACGACCTGGACCGCTCGCTCAAGGTCGCGGAACAGTGCTGAGCCGACCGGGCTCCGAGCGCGACGGCCACCCCGACTGGCTGGACCGGTTGGAGCGGGAGATCCGGCCGAGTCTCCTCGTACGCCTGCGGATCTGGTGCCGGCGGCGCGCCCGCCGGCTCGCGGCGGCGCTCGGCGTGGTGCTGCTGCTCGCCGCGACCGCCGGCGCCGCCGGTTACGGCTACCGACAGCTCCGACGTCCGGCGTCCACGCCGCCGCCTGCGGCCACCGGGGCTGCGGCCACGGCGGGACCGACGACGCCACCGGACGTCTTCGCCGACACCCCGGCGGCGCACTGGCCGGCGGGGGCGGCGGGGATCGTGCTGCCCCCGGCCCGCCCGACCGGCGGCCTCACCGCCGCCGAGGTGGCCGCCGGGCTCGACCGGGTCCGCGCCGCGATGCTGACCGCCCGCCTGGACCGCGCGTTCATGACCGGCGACAACCCGACCCCGCTGCTGCGCCACTTCGCCCCGGCCGCCCGCGAGTCGGTGCGCAAGGACTGGTCGACCGAGACGATCGGCACGTACGCGACCCGGCTGGCCCCGGACGCCCGGCTCACCCCGGACCAGCCGCGGACCAGCGGCCGGCTCACCTACCGGGTGGTCCGCCAGGCGGACGGGGTACGGATGCTGGAGGTGACCAGCAACGTCGTCTGGGTCTACGGGTTCCGTGACCCCGCCTCCCGGTCCGGCCACTCGGTGGTCCTGCTGCACGACGAGATCGTCTGGCGGCTGCCACGCGACGGCGACGTGGTGCGGGCCGACCGGGGGCTCTGGCTGCACCGGATGTCGAGCTACGGGTGGGGCGTGGACTGCGACGCCGTCAAGCTCGGGTTGATCCGCCCCGGTAGCGCGGACATGGACGGCACCCCGTTCCCCGGGGACCCGGACACGCTCTACGACCCGGAGCACCCGATCGAGCTGCCGGTCTCCTGCTGACCAGCGGTCAGCGGACCGCGCCGACCACCGCCCAGGCGCCCGAGCGCATCCGCAGCAGCAGCGCGACCAGCCGCAGCACCACGAACAGCGTCAGCCCGGCCCAGATCCCGCCCAGCCCCAGGTCGAGACCGTAGGCGAGCCAGATCGCCGGCAGGAACCCGCCCAGCGCGGCCACGATGGTGAGGTTGCGCAGGTAGCGCACGTCGCCGGCGCCGATCAACACCCCGTCGAGGGCGAACACCACGCCGCCGATGGGCTGGAGCGCGACGAACCAGGGCCAGGCCACCATGGCCTGCTCGCGTACCTGGGGATCGGAGCTGAACCACGACGGCACCAGGCCGGCGCCGGCGGCGATCAGGACCGCGAAGGCCACGCCGCACAGCCCGCCGAGCAGGGCGACGCGGCGGGCGAGGAAGCGGGCGCCGGCCGCGTCGCCGGCGCCGAGCGCGGCGCCGACCAGCGCCTGCGCGGCGATCGCCAGCGCGTCCAGCACCAGCGCGGTGAAGAACCAGAGTTGTACGGCGATCTGGTGCGCGCCGACCGCGGCGGCGCCGAAGCGGGCCGCGACCGCGGTCGCGGACAGGAAGCTGGCCTGGAACGCGACGCCCCGCACCAGCAGGTCCCGGCTGAGCACGAGCTGCTGCCCGATCACCCGGGGCCGGGGGCGCAGCGAGACCCGCTCCCGCACCAGCGCCGCCGCGAACAGCACCCCGGAGAGCGTCTGCGCGATCGCGTTCGCCACCGCCGAGCCGACCAGGCCGAGCCCGGCCGGATAGACGAGCAGCGGGCAGAGCAGCGCGGAGAGCAGGTTCGGGCCGAGCACGAACAGCAGCGGACGGCGGGTGTCCTGGATGCCGCGCAGCCAGCCGTTGCCGGCGGCGGCGAGCAGCAGGCCGGGCGCGCCGAGCGCCGCGATCCGCAGCCATCCGGCGGCGGCGTCGGCCACCTCGCCGGGGCCGCCGACGAGGGTACGCGCCAGCGCGCCGCCGCCGACGCCGATGGCGACCGCCACCAGCACTCCGGTGGCGAGCGCGAGCCAGGACGCCTGGACCCCCTCGGCCACCGCGGCGGCCCGGTCCCCCGCCCCGAAGCGGCGGGCCGAGCGACCCGTGGTGCCGTACGCGACGACCGTGCCGATCCAGGCGGTCAGGGTCATCACGGTGCCGCCCACGGCGAGCGCGGCGAGCGGCACCCGGCCCAGGTGACCCACCACGGCGGTGTCGACCAGGACGTAGAGCGGCTCGGCGGCCAGCACCACCAGGGCGGGCAGCGCGAGGGCGGCGATCCGCCGGGGCGAGGCGGCGGTGGCGAGGGCGGCGGTGGTGCTCATCGCCGCCGATCCTGGCACGCCTTCGGTAAGGTGTGCAAGGCAGGCGATCACTTACGCGAGGCGGTCCAGGAAGCGCGCGACGTCGCGCGGCCCGCGCAGCCGGTGCACCGGGATCGCGGGCGCGTACGCGGCGACGGCCGCCAGCAGGCGGGGACGGGAGCGGCGGGGAAAGCGCCAGACGTGGCGCAGGAGGTCGAGGTCGATCCGCTCCGGGCAGCCGTCGGGAAGGTCGGCGCGGGGGTCGGAGACCGCGCGGCCGGTCCAGCGGCGGCGCAGCACCCGGGTCAGGCAGAGGATGCGGGAGGGGTCGCAGAGCACCAGGGCGTCGGCGCGGGGCAGCCGGAGGTCGAGGGTGCCCGCGTAGTTGCCGTCCATCACCCAGGCGGGGCAGGCGGCCAGCGACGCCACCTCGGCACGGAAGTCGGCCGCTGCCGGCGCGGTCCAGCCGGGCCGCCAGTAGTGCCGGTCGAGGTGGATCAGGGGCAGGTCGAGACGCCGGGCCAACTCACCGGCGAGCGTGCTCTTGCCGGCGCCGGAACTGCCGACGACGAGGATGCGGCGCACCGGGAGACGGTAGCGCCGCCGTGCGGCATTCGGTGACCGGTGCGGCGTCGTCGCGGCCCGCGGCCTCCGGTCGCGTACGGCGGTGACGTCGGCCTCGGCCCGGGCGAACGGTGCGGGTGCCCGGCCCGGCCGACGTCACCGCCGGACGACCTGCGTCACTGACGGGTGTCCATCGAGGTCTGCAGCGCGCGGCGCATCTGCTCGCGCGCCTCGTCGGTGGTGGTCTCGGTCTGCGGCTTGCGCTTGCTCGGCATGGAATCGAGTCCTTCCAGGGTGCGGACCACCGAGGCGCGGCGGCCCTACGGGCGTCCGGCGCTCCGACCGGACGCGACGACCGTCGCGCCGCGACCGGGAGTCGTCGGCCTGCTGAGCGCCGGCAGCGGTCCGGGATCACCGGAGCGGCTCGCCTGGCAGCGTGAGCCCGGGTCGGTCTGACCCTGGAGGGAGGCGATGCCGGGTGTGGCACCACCGCCCGTGACCAGCGCCGCGAAGCGCCGGCCCTCACCCAAATTAACGTTCACTTTCCAGATGTTGCCCACTGTTCCCGCAATGCGGACACCCGTCAGCGGGCCAGGAAGTGCCAGCCGAGCCACCACCAGAAGCCGAACAGGCCGATCCGGCCGACCGGGACCGGGCCCACCTCGTACCGCATGACGAAGGCGCACACGTCGGCCAGCGACGGGATCCGGGAACCCTCCCGACGGGCCGCCCACTCGACGGCCGCGAACAGCAGCAGCGCGGCCAGGAACCCGCCGATCGCCAGAGCGCGCATCATCGGCGGACCAGTCCCCAGAACGCGGCCAGCCAGGCGAACCAGGCGGCCGAGCGGGCCAGGTGATCCTCCAGCAGCGGATCGGCCAGGCGGGAGAACGTCGGGAAGTCGTCGCCCACGGACAGCACGAACGTCGCCCCCTCGAAGACCCCGAAGACGGTGACCGGCAGCAGCCACCACAGCGCGCCGGACGGCAACCGACGTGGGGCCGGACGCCTCGGCACCCGGTTGTTCAGCCCGACCCAGATCAACCCCCCGCCCGTACCGAGGATGTAGAGGTTCGCCGCGGTCGAGAACGACGGCAGTTGACCACCGACCAGGGAGAGGCAGATCAGCACCGGTACGGAGACGACCGGCCGGTCCCAGACCCGGGGCGCATCGACGGTGAGCTCGCGGGGATGATCCATCACCCGATTGTCCCCAGCGTGACGTAACGCGGGAAGACCGGCACGCCTCGTGATTCCGTCGAATACGACGAAGGCCGGCACCCCGGTTTCGGGGTGCCGGCCTTCGGTGTCACTTGGTCCAGTGCTGGTTCACGATGTCGGTGGCCTGCTTCTCCCACTGCGCGTAGGCGTCCGGGTACGCGCTGACCTGGACGGTCTGGGCGGCGTCGGTCAGGGGCATCTTGTCCCAGCCGTCGACCTGCTTCAGGCCCTTGAGGAAGGCCAGGGTGGAGTACTCGGGGTCGGTGATCTGCTCCGGCGTGCCCCAACCGGAGGAGGGGCGCTGCTGGAACAGGCCCAGCGAGTCGTGGTCGTTGCGGTCGCCGAGGTGGCCGAGGTTTTCCAGCTTCGACTCCTGCAGGGCGGTGGCGATCGAGATGACCGCGGCCCGCTCCGGCAGACCGGCCTTCTTCGTCGCGGCGATGATCGCCTTGGCGTTGGCGGTCTGCTCGTCGTTCAGGGTGATGCGCGACTGCTCACCCTGCACGGACGCGACCGCGACGGGCTTGGCGGCGGCGTGGGCCGGGGTGTCGGCGTGGGCGGCGACCGGACCGGCGAACACGCCACCGGTGAAGGCCAGACCAGCGATACCGAGAATGCTCTTGCGCAGGATCGTGTTCATGAGGGGGCTCCATTCGGGGGTCAACACACCCGGGGGGGGTGGGCACCGTCAGGCGCGCGAAAAGTCTTGAAGGGGGATCCGGCACGCTCGTGGAGCCGGGGGGCCAGCTCACGGGGCCGGGGATGTCCGGCTGGCTCGCGGGGCGGGGGGCCTGCACGCGGCGCCGGGATGATGTGTAACGACCGGCGGCCTGCCGTCATTCCCCGGGGACGGGGGTGGCGGCTCAGGGGTTCGCTGCCTGCTCGGTCGTTCACCCGTCTACAACGCCGCCGACCCGCCGCCAATTCCGCGCCCGGGGTGCCGCCCACCACCGCTGAACCGGACAAGCCACCCCAGTCCACGCACCCGGGCGGGTGGAGACCGCGCGCATCCCGACCCCGCAGACACCCATGACGTTCCACCCACCGGCCGCCAACCCCGCGAGTGGAACACCATGGGTGCCTCCCGGCCGCGGAGACACCCACCACGTTCCACCCAGCGCCCGCCAACCCCGTCAGTGGAACGCCATGGGTGCCTCCCGACCTGGCAGACACCCCTCACCTACCACCGGCGCCGGGACATCTCCGGAACACGGACGCACTGCCTGTGCGCTCCCTTCCCTCCCCACCGCTCGCCCGCTCGCCCGCCCGCTCGCCCGCTCGCCCGGTCGCCCGCTCGCCCGCTCGCCCGCTCGCCCGCTCGCCGAGATCTTGGAAGCAAACGGCCCCCAGAGGGACCCCGAACTTCCAAGATCTCCCCAAGAAGCGGACAGCCGACGCAATCCGCGCTTACGCCCGACTGAAAGCCACGACGTCGGGGAGCTGGCGGGGTCGGGGCCGAGCCCGCGACGGGGGCCGATCAACCCGACGCCAGGACCGGGAGCGGCAGGTGGCGGCGGCATCCGGCGGGCGGAGACGCCGCCACGAAACACACGCCAGGACCGGGAGCGGCAAGTGGCGGCGGCATCCGGCGGGCGGAGACGCCGCCACGACAAACACGGCAGGACCGGGCGACGGTGTCGGAGAAGCAGGCGGGAGGCGGGCCGGTCAGGAGTGCGGGGTGAGCACCTCGGCGCCGAGCGCGGCGCGGATGTTCCCGACCACCTCGTCGAGCGGGCCCCGGCCGGTGAAGCCGGCCGCGAACCGGTGCCCGCCGCCGCCGAGCGCCACCGCCACCCGGCTCACGTCCACCGCGCCCTTGCTGCGCAGCGAGACCGCCCACTCGGCGTCGCCGGACTGCTTGACCACGCAGCTCACGTCCGCCTCGGCGGTGCAGCGCACCGAGTCGATCAGCGCCTCCAGCACGTACGCCGGCTGGTCGTGGCGGGCCAGGTCGTCGTGGGTCGCGTACGTCCAGACCAGGCCGTGCCCGGCGGCGGCGGCGGGTTCCAGCGTGGCCCGGCCGAGCACCTCGCCGAAGAGCCGCACGGCGCCGAACGGGCGGGTGTCGAAGATCCGCCGGGAGATGTCGCCGGGGCGGATGCCGGTGGCGAGCAGGCGGGCGGCCATCTCGTGCACCGCCGGGGTGGTCGCCTCGAAGCGGAACGAGCCGGTGTCGGTGGTCAGCGCCACGTAGAGCCCGGTCGCCATCTCCGCGTCCAGCGGGACGCCGAGCCGGTCCAGCAGGCCCAGCGCGACCACGGAGGTGGCCGCGGCGTGCGGGTCGACCAGGTTGATCCGGCCGAAGCCGGTGTTCGAGGCGTGGTGGTCGAGCACCAGCGACGTGCCCGCCCGGCCCAGCCGGTCGACCAGGTCGCCCAGCCGGGAGTCGCCGGCCGCGTCGAAACAGATCACCAGGTCCGGATCCGGGTACGCGTCGTCCTGCGGCACCAGCAGCTCGACGCCGGGCAGCCAGCGGAACGGCTCGGGGACGCCGGGTGGGCCGGGGAAGGTCGCCTGGAGATGGCGTACGCCGAGCCGGCGCAGCCCCAGCCCGAAGCCGAGCATGCTGCCGAGCGCGTCCCCGTCCGGGTTGACGTGGCAGATCAGGAGCACCCGCGCGTCGGCGGGGAGCCCGCGTACCGCCTCGACGGCGGCCGCCCACTCGGCGTCGGTGGGACCAGGGCCGGCCCCGGTCACCGGCGGTCGCCGCCGCGCGGTTCGTCGTCCCCGGTCGGCTCGTCCCCGGCCGCGGCGTTCCCGGCCGGCGAGTCCTCGTCCTCGTCCTCGACCCGGTACGGCTGGGCCTCGCCCGCGTAGGAGGACGTGGCGGCCAGCCGCTGCACCTCGGCGTCGGCGTTGCGCGCGGCCGCGAGCAGGTCGTCGATGTGCTTGACCTGGTCCTGCACGTCGTCGAGGACGAAGGTCAGCGTCGGCGAGTGCCGCAGCCCGAGGGCCTTGCCGACGGTGCTGCGCAGCATGCCCTTGGCGCTCTCCAGCGCGGCGGCGGTGCTCGCCTGGGCCGCCGCGTCGCCGAGCACGGTGTAGAAGACGGTGGCGTCGCGCAGGTCGGCGGTGATCCGGGCGTCGGTGATCGTGATCATGCCGAGCCGGGGGTCCTTGATCTGGCTCCGCACCAGCGACGCGACCAGTTCACGGATGCGCTCCGCGTGCCGGCGTACCTTGGCCGGATCCGACATGTCCCCACCTCCACGATCACGGTTCACCGGCCCCGACCCCGTGCCCGGCGCGTCGGGCGCCGTGCCGTGATCGGGAGCCGTCGGCCGGAGACGGACGACGCCGGGCGCCGCCGGGTCCGACCGCCCAACGTCGAAGAACATTACCCGCGTCCGGTCGGGCGTCGCGCGGCACGGCCGGGCTGCCGCGCGACGCGCCGACGGCGTCAGTCGTCCGCGCCGTGCAGGCGGCGGCGTACCGACAGCAGTTCGGTCTCCGGACGGGCGGCGACCAGCCGCTCGCAGGAGTCGAGCACCTCGCGGACGTGGGCCGGCTCGGCGGCCACCACGGCCACCCCGATCTCGGCCCGGCCGTGCAGGTCGAGCGCGCCCACCTCGGCGGCGGAGACCTCGAACTTGCGCAGCGCGGCGACGATCGGCCGGACGTAGGACCGCTTGGCCTTCAGGGAGCGGGAGTCGCCCGGGAGCAACAGGTCGAACAGCGCGGTTCCGGTATACACGGCGAGCAACGGTACGCGGGCGGGCACCGCCCGGCACGCGATTAAGGGGCGACCGCCACCAGCACGTCCCGCTCGATCGCCTGGTCGACCCGGTGGGCGAGGTCCCGCCAGCCGGGCCCGTCGACCACCCGCAGACCGGCGTCGGTCAGCACCGCCTCCGCCGCCGCGCGCGGCGCCACGTGGGTGTTCCAGGACAACCCCACCGCGCCGCCCGGCCGCAGCAGCTCCCGCCACACCGGTACGGCGGCGCTGAGCAGTTCCAGCGGGCTGCGGGACAACCCCTGCCCGGTGCGGCTGCCGTGGGCCACCCCGTACGGCGCGTCGGTAACGATCACGTCGGCGCAGCGGGGCCGCAGCACCTCGCGGGACCGGGTGGTGTCGGTGTTCAGCACGACGACCCGCTGGGTGACGCCGGCCCGGTGCGCGTCCCGGGACGGGGAGAGCACCGCCTCGAAGCGGCGGGCGACCAGCTTGCGGTCCCGGCGCACCGACGTGGTCTCCGCCGTGTGCTTGAGCCGCTTGCGGCGCAACCAGGTACGCAGGAACGCCGTGTACGCCTCCACGTCCTGGAGGTCGCGTTCGACCCCGATGCCGTCGTGGCCGTACATGAGCGCCTGGTTGAGCGTGGTGCCCCGGCCGCAGAGCGGGTCCAGCACCACCAGCCCGCCGTCGAGCATCCGGGGCGCGGCGGCCGAGGCGAGCAGCGTGACGTTGAGCAGCAGCCGGGTGAACTGCTCGTTGGTCTTGCCGGCGTACTTCTGGATGGTGATCAGGTCGGAGTCGTAGTGCGCCAGCGGGTGCAGCGGCACCGGCCGGAGCAGGTCGTCGCCGACCCGCTCGAAGAGCGCGTACGCCGCCGACAGGTTCGCCAGGTGGGCCAGGTCGCGGGTGCCGAGCCCGGGCTCGGGGGCGGTGAAGGTCAGGTACTCCACCCCGCCGATCCGCTCCGCCGCGACGTCGGCGGGGGCCACGTCGAGCATCCCGGAGCCGGCGAAGATCTCCAATTCGGCGCGGGTCAGCCGGCCGGCGGCGTCGGCGTAGACGCGGTTGGCGGACGGGGCGAGCAGCAGCGCGTACCTGGGCACGCCGGAGATTGTTCCAGCCTGCGGAAACGGCGACGGCCGGGGCCCTGGGGCCCCGGCCGTCGTCATGTCACACCGCTCAGGCGCGCGGCTTCTCCCGCATCTCGAAGGTCTCGATGATGTCGCCGACCTGGACGTTGTTGTAACCGCCCAGCGTCAGACCACACTCGAAGCCTTCGCGGACCTCGGTCGCGTCGTCCTTGAACCGCTTCAAGGAGCTGATCGTGAGGTTGTCCGCCACGACCGCCCCGTCCCGCAGCAGCCGCGCCTTGGCGTTGCGGCGGATGAGACCGGACCGGACGATACAGCCGGAGATGTTGCCGATCTTGGACGAGCGGAAGACGTCGCGGATCTCCGCGGTGCCCAGCTCGACCTCCTCGTACTCCGGCTTGAGCAGACCCTTGAGCGCGGCGTCGATCTCCTCGATGGCCTGGTAGATGACCGTGTAGTACCGGATCTCCACGCCCTCGCGGTCGGCGATCTCGCGGACCTTGTTGGCGGCCCGCACGTTGAAGCCGATGATCGTGACCGCCTCGTTCGAGGCGCTCGCGAGCATGACGTCGCTCTCGGTGATCGCGCCCACGCCCCGGTGGATGATCCGGAGCTGGACCTCCTCGGGGATGTCGAGGTTGAACAGCGCGTCCTCGAGCGCCTCCACGGAACCGGAGCCGTCGCCCTTGAGCACCAGGTTGAGCGAGGTCTTCTCGCCCTCCTTGAGCTGCTCCATGAGCGTCTCGAGAGTGGCCCGGCCACGGGAGTTGGCGAACGACGCCGCCCGCCGCCGCGCCTGCCGCTGCTCGGCGATCTGCCGAACGGTCCGGTCGTCCTCGGCGGCCAGGAAGGTGTCACCCGCACCCGGCACCGTGGTCAGACCGAGCACCATGACCGGACGCGCCGGCCCGGCCTCGTCGACCGGCTTGCCGTTCTCGTCCAGCATGGCCCGGACCCGGCCGTGCGCCCCACCGGCGACGATGGAGTCGCCGGCACGCAGGGTGCCCTTCTGCACGAGCACGGTCGCCACCGCGCCCCGGCCCTTGTCCAGGTGCGCCTCGATGGCCACACCCTGCGCCGGCCCGTCGATCGGAGCGGTCAGCTCCAGTGACGCGTCGGCGGTCAGCAGGACGGCCTCGAGCAGCTCCTCGATGCCGATACCGGGCTTCGCGGCCACGTTGACGAACATCGTGTCGCCGCCGTACTCCTCGGCGACCAGGCCGTACTCGGTCAGCTGCTGGCGGACCTTGTCCGGGTTCGCCTCGGGCTTGTCGACCTTGTTGACCGCGACCACGATCGGCACGTCCGCCGCCTTGGCGTGGTTGAGCGCCTCGATGGTCTGCGGCATCACGCCGTCGTCCGCCGCGACCACGAGGATCACGATGTCGGTGACCTGCGCACCACGGGCACGCATGGCGGTGAACGCCTCGTGACCCGGGGTGTCGATGAAGGTCACCGCGCGGTCCTCGCCCTCGTGCGGGACGTGCACCTGGTAGGCGCCGATGTGCTGGGTGATGCCACCCGCCTCGCCGGCCACCACGTTCGCCTTGCGGATCGCGTCGAGCAGCTTGGTCTTACCGTGGTCGACGTGACCCATGACGGTCACCACCGGCGCACGGCTGACCAGGCGGTCCGCCGCGACCTCGGCGTCGAGGTCGATGTTGAACTGCGCGAGCAGCTCGCGGTCCTCGTCCTCCGGGCTGACGATCTGCACGTCGAAGCCGAGGTGCTCACCCAGCAGCAGCAGGGTCTCGTCGGAACACGACTGCGTCGCGGTCACCATCTCGCCCAGGTTGAACATCTCCTGGACCAGCGAACCCGGGTTGGCGTTGATCTTGTCGGCGAAGTCCGACAGCGAGGCGCCACGGGACAGCCGGACGACCTGACCCTGGCCACGGGGAGCACCCGAGGACATGGTCGGGGCCGACAGGTTGTCGAACTCCTGTCTGCGCTGCTTCTTGGACTTGCGACCACGGGTCGGCCGACCACCCGGACGCCCGAAGGCACCCGCGGCGCCGCCGCCACGGCCACGACCGCCGCCACCCGGACGGCCACCGCCGCCGGCCGGCGGACGGAAACCGCCACCGGGTGCGCCGCCACCGCCACCGGGGCCACCGCGGTAGCCACCGCCACCGCCGCCGCCACCGGGACCGCCGCGGTAGCCACCGCCACCGCCGCCGCCACCGGGACCGCCACGACCGCCACCGCCGCCGCCACCGGGACGACCCGCGCCGCCACCGGGACCGCCACGACCGCCACCGGGGCCGCCGGGGCGACCCGTGGTCGGGCGCTGGCTCGGCATGGACGCCGGGCTGGGCCGCGGCGGCATGGACGCCGGGCTCGGCCGCGGCGGCATCCCGGCCGGGCTGGGACGGGGACCGCCCGCACCCGCGGCCGGCGGCCGCTGCTGCTGGCCACCCTGGATGCCGAACGGGTTGTTACCGGCGCCCCGCGCCGGCGGACGACCACCGGGCCGGGCACCCGGACCCTGGCCCGGGCCACCGGGCCGACCGGCGGCCGGGGAACCCGGACGCGGCGGCATGGCGTTCGGGCCGGGACGCGGACCGGGGCGGGGACCGCCCTCGGCCGGAGGCTCCCGGCGAACGGTCTCACGCTGCTGCTGGCGGGCGGCCTGCGCGGCCTTGACCGCGGCCTCCTGCTCAGCCTTCAGCGCGGCGGCACGCGCCTCGGCGGCCGCCACTTCGATGTCGTGCGCGCTCGCCGGCTTGGCGACCGGGGTCGCCGGCTGCGGCGGGCCGGGGACCGGGCCCTTGGGCTTCGGTCCTGGAGCCGGCGCGGCCGGACGCCGGGGCGGCGTCGGCCGGGCCGAGACCCGGGGAGCGCCCGGGGTCGGGGTGGGCGTCGGGGTCGGTGCCGGTCCGCTGGGCGCGGCCGCCGGCGGGGCGGCGGGCGCCGAGGAACCGGCTACGAACGCGCTCCGCAGCCGTCGGGCGACAGGCGCCTCGACGGTGCTGGACGCGGACTTCACGAACTCGCCCATCTCCTTGAGTTTGGCGAGAACGGTCTTGCTTTCGACCCCGAGCTCCTTGGCAAGCTCGTGTACGCGGGCCTTTCCTGCCACTGCACTCCTCACTCCGAGGTCGTGCGGGCAGCACCCGCAGCGACCTCACTCGTGCACTTGAAGCCTGGTCATTTCAGGGACTTCATCGTGTGCTCATGTCGGTCGTCCTACCTTGCTAGCGACCCTCGACCGGACGGGCTTGACCGGTCGTCGGGGGTTGCGCGTCGACGTGCTCCGCGAGCGCACCGTGGTCGGGGACCCCGGTGACGCGCAGCGCCCGCCCGAAGGCGCGGCGCCGCACCGCTTGCGCGAAGCAGGCCGGATTGGGGTGCATGTTCGCTCCCCGACCCGGCAGTCTGCGGGCCGGATCGGGCCGAAGACTGGTCTGACCAGCCTTGTCACCGACCGCGACGACCCGCAGCAACTCGCTGGCCGGCGCTCGTTTCCGGCAGCCCACACAGGTGCGCTCCGGCAGCGCGCGTCGTGCCACTGAGCAAGTCTACCCCTAGCTGCTCGAGATCGCGCCGCCCGGCTCCGGGACGTGATCAGCTCCGCCCCGCGCGGACGGGCCGGCGGTCTCCGCGTCGGAGCGGATGTCGATCCGCCAACCGGTCAGGCGGGCCGCGAGGCGGGCGTTCTGCCCTTCCCGGCCGATCGCGAGCGAGAGCTGGAAGTCCGGGACGGTGACCCGGGCGGTACGGCTGGCCAGGTCGACCACCTCGACCCGCAGGGCCTTGGCCGGCGAGAGCGCGTTGCCGACGAAGGTGGCCGGGTCGTCCGACCAGTCGATGATGTC
This sequence comes from Micromonospora sp. WMMA1996, assembly GCF_002573675.1. NCBI lineage: Bacteria > Bacillati > Actinomycetota > Actinomycetes > Micromonosporales > Micromonosporaceae > Micromonospora > Micromonospora sp. WMMA1996. The sequence goes on from NZ_PDHU01000001.1 coordinate 4,021,284, forward strand.
GATCTTCTCGCCGTGCAGCTCGCTCATCACCGCGCGGACCCGCTGGCCCATCGGGCCGATGCAGGCGCCCTTGGCGTTGACGCCGGAAGCGGTCGACCGGACGGCGATCTTCGTGCGGTGACCTGCCTCACGGGCGATCGCGCCGATCTCCACCGTGCCGTCGGCGATCTCCGGCACCTCCAGCGCGAACAGCTTCTTCACCAGCGCCGGGTGCGAACGGGACAGCGTGATCTGCGGCCCGCGCATTCCCTTGGCGACGTGCACCACGACGCAGCGGATCCGCTCGCCGTGCTCGTACCGCTCGCCGGGGACCTGCTCGGACTGGGGCAGGACGCCCTCCAACTTGCCCAGGTCGACGCTGACGATGCCCTTCTCCCGGCGGGTCTCGTGCGCCTGCACCACGCCGGTGACCAGGTCACCGTCGCGGCCGACGTACTCGCCGAAGTGCACCTCGTCGGTGGCCTCCCGCAGCCGCTGGAGGATCACCTGCTTCGCGGTCATGGCGGCGATCCGACCGAAGTCGTGCGGGGTGTCGTCCCACTCCCGGGTCACCGTGCCGTCGGCGTCCAGCTCCTGCGCGTAGACCGAGGCGGCCCCGCTCTTGCGGTCGATCTCCACCCGGGCGTGCGCCTCGGCGCCGTCGGTGTGCCGGTAGGCGGTCAGCAGCGCGGTCTCGATCGCCGCGAGGATCGTGTCGAACGGGATCTCCCGCTCGCGCTCCAGGGCGCGCAGCGCCGCGAGGTCGATGTTCACCTCTCCTCGTCCTCCAGATCTTCGTCGTCGTCGTCGATGTCGGTGTCGTCACCGAGGTCCTCGTCGTCCAGGCGGGAGAACTCCACCTGGACCCGGCCGGGGCCCAGTTCGGCGTACGCGTGCGTGACGGGCCCGGCGTCGCTCTCCAGCTCCACCCGCTCGTCGTCGGCGGCCGTCACCCGGCCGGTGAGCTGCCGGTCGCCGGCCCCGCCGCGCACGGTGACCTTGACCAGCCGGCCGACGTTGCGTCGCCAGTGCCGGGGCAGGGTGAGCGGACGGTCCACACCGGGGGAGCTGACCTCCAGCTGGTACTCGCCGGCGACGATGTCGCCGCCGGCCTCCTCGGCCGCGTCCAGCGCCGCGGAGACCGCCCGGGACACGTCCGCGACGGCGTCCAGGTTGATCCCGCCGTCGGCGTCCACGATCACCCGGACCACGTGCCGCCGGCCGGCCCGGGAGACGGAGAGGTCCTCCAGGTCGTAGCCGGCAGCGGTGACCACCGGCTCGATCACCTCGCGCAGCCGGGTCCGGCGCGCGGCGAGGTCGCCGCGGGGTGCGCCGCCCCGGTCCGCGCCGCGGGGGCCGTCGGACCGGCGAGGCCGTCCGCTGGGCCCCGTCGGCCGGGTGGCACGGCCACGCTGCGTCATTCCGCGTACCTCTCTGCTGTTGCCACGGCCCACCGGGCCGTGTTGGTCCCGCGCCGGCGCGGGCGGTCGTCCCGCCATGCCGGTACGCCACCGGGGCGTCCGCGCCCGGTGGCTGCGCAGAGCGTAACGCTTGGGCGCGGCGGCGGCCCGGGCGGCGCACCGACGACCCTGCCCCACGGGGCGGCGGAGATGGTGTTGACTTGTGCGGTGGGGACCGGCAGAACACCATCCGACCAGGTCAGAGCGGGGCATTCCCGGCGTCGCCTGCTGCGCGCGGGCGCGCTCGTGGCGCTGGGTGGCGCGACCGCGCCGCTGACTGGTTGTGATCTTTTCGACCGTGACGACGAGCCGTCGCCGCCGGACGCGTTGGAGCCGTTGGCGGCCGAGGCGCTCGCCCTGGAGGCCCGCTACCGGGCGGCGGCGACCGCCGCGCCGGCGCTCGCCGCGCGGCTGACCCCGATCGCCGACGCGCACCGGGCGCACGCCGACGAACTGCGCCGGGTGATCGGTCGGCCGGCGCCCTCCGGCACGCCGGCGGCCGACCCGTCGGGCGCGCCGGTCACCGAGCCGGACGGGGTGCTGACCGACCTGCGCCGGGCCGAGCAGCAGGGCCGGACCAACGCCGCGAAGGCGTGCGCCGCCGCGCCGGCCGAGCGGGCCGCGCTGCTCGGCTCGATCGCCGCCGCCCGGGCCACCCACGTGGAGGCCCTGAAGTGAGCGAACGCACCGAGCGCAGCGAGGGCCGTGAGCGCACGCCCGGCTTGCACAGCGTGAGCGAACGCACCGAGCGCAGCGAGGGCCGTGAGCGCACGCCCGGCTTGCACAGCGTGAGCGAACGCACCGAGCGCAGCGAGGGCCGCCAGGCCCTGCCCGGCCGGTACGCCCCGAGCCCGACCAGCGGCCCGACCCAGGCCCTCGCCGACGCGCTCGCCGCCGAGTACGCGGCGATCTGGGCGTACGGGGTGATCGGCGTGCACCTCACCGACGCGGCCCGCACGGCCGCCCGCGCCGCCGAGGCGGCCCACCGGTCCCGGCGCGACGCGTTGCTCCTCCAACTCGCCGAGGGCTCCGGCCAGGTGCCCGCCGACCGGGCCGGCTACGCGCTGCCCTTCCCGGTGACCGACCGGGCCGGCGCGCTGCGGCTGGCGGTGGAGATCGAGGAGCGGACCGCCGGGCACTGGCGGGCCGCGCTGCCGCACACCACCGGCCCCGACCGCAACACCGCACTTGCCGCGCTCACCGACTGCGCGTTGCGGGCCACCCGCTGGCGGCGTACGGCGGGGGTGACTCCGGTCACCGTCGCCTTCCCGGGCCGCACGGCCTGAGCGCGGGCCCGGTCACCCGCTGGAGCCCCGCGGTTGCGGGCCGCATACCAGGTATGCATACTCCACGCCATGTCCATCCGTCACGGCCTGCTCGCCCTGCTCGAACGCGGCCAGATGTACGGCTACCAGCTGCGTGCCGCGTTCGAGGAGTCGACCGGGTCGACCTGGCCGCTGAACATCGGGCAGGTCTACACCACGCTCGCGCGGCTGGAACGCGACGGACTGGTCCGCCCACTGCCGGAGAACGAGGGCGGGCAGCGGCCGTACGAGATCACCGACGCCGGGCGCGCGGACCTGGCGCTCTGGTTCGCCACGCCGATCAGCCGCGCGGACCGGCCCCGGGACGAGCTGTCGATCAAGCTGGCGTTGGCGCTGACCACCCCCGGCGTGGACGTCCGCGCGGTGGTGCAGACCCAGCGCAGCGCCACCATGCGTGCCCTGCAGGAGTTCACCCGGTTGAAGTACGCCAGCGACAAGCCGGAGGATCTGCCCTGGCGGTTGGTGCTGGACGCGATGATCTTCCAGGCCGAGGCCGAGGTGCGCTGGCTCGACCACTGCGAGACCAGCCTGGTCCGGCACCGCCCGGCGCCGGCCCGACCGGCGGACCACCCCGAGGCGGTGGACCGGGCCGGCGACGAAGCCCGCCGGTGAGGCGGCACGGGAGGCGCGGATGAACCCGACCGACGGGGTGCTGGAGCTGCGTGCGGTGCACCGCACGCACGGTGGCGGCGAGGCCGCCGTGCACGCGCTGCGCGGCGTCAGCCTCACCGTGGCCGCCGGCGAGATGGTGGCCGTGATGGGCCCCTCCGGCTCCGGCAAGTCCACCCTGCTGGCGCTGGCCGGCGGCCTGGACCGGCCCACGGCCGGTGAGGTGCTGGTCGAGGGCGAGGCGCTCGGCGGGCTCGCCGCCCGCGAGCTGGCCCGCCTGCGCCGGCGCCGGATCGGGTACGTCTTCCAGGACCTGAACCTGCTCGGCAGCCTGACCGCGGTGGAGAACGTGGCCCTCCCCCTGGAGTTGGACGGCACCGGGGTGCGGGCGGCCCGCCGGCTCGCCCTGGCCGCGCTGCGCGAGGTGGACGTCGCCGGCCTGGCCGACCGCTTCCCGGACCAGATGTCCGGCGGCCAGCAGCAGCGGGTGGCGATCGCCCGGGCGCTGGTCGGCGAGCGCCGGCTGGTGCTGGCCGACGAACCGACCGGGGCGCTGGACTCCCAGGCCGGCGAGGCGGTGCTGCACCTCCTGCGCCGCCGGGTGGACGCCGGCGCGGCCGGCGTGCTGGTCACACACGAGGCCCGCCACGCCGGCTGGGCCGACCGGGTGGTGTTCCTGCGCGACGGGGTGCTGGTCGACTCGACCGCCCCGCTGGTCGGGGTCGAGCACCTGCTCAGCGGCAGCAGCCGGTGAACCGCGGGCGGTTCGCCGCCGCGCTCCGGTCGTGGCGGCCCGCGCTGCGGATCGCCCGGCGCGAGGCGCTGCGGTCCCGGCGGCGCACGCTGCTGGTGCTGGCGATGATCGCGCTGCCGGTCCTCGGCCTCAGCTTCACCGCCGCCAGCTACGACATGTCGGACCTGACCCGGGCGGAACGGCTCGACCGCCGGCTCGGCGGCGCCGACGCCGAGCTGCGCTGGACCGACCTGTCCCCGGTCACGCAGGACGCCTGGGGCGAGTCGGCCTGGTCGGTCGGGGACGACCCGGTCCCCCGGACCCGCCCGGTCACCGCCGACGAGTTGCGGGCGCTCCTGCCCGCCGGCAGCCGGGTCACCCGGGTCCGCTGGTGGCTGTCGTTCGAGACCCGGATCGGGCGCAAGGTCAGGTCGATGGACGCCCGGGCCGTCGACCTGACCGATCCGCTCGCCCGGCCGCTGGCCCGGGTACGCGAGGGCCGCCCCCCGACGCGCCCGGACGAGATCGCGGTCAACGCGGCCGCGCTGCGCCGGCTGGACACCCGCGTCGGCGCGCCGGTGCGCACGACCGACGGCACCACCTACCGGGTGGTCGGCGTGGTCGAGTTCCCCGACAACCTGCGCGAGATGGTCACGCTGGCCGACCTCGCCCCGGACAGTCCACCGGCCGAGTCGAGCTGGCTGGTGGACCTGCCCGGCTCGGTGGACCCCGCGCTCGTCGACCGGCTGAACGCGCAGGGCGTCCAGGTGACCACCCGTACCAGGTTGCCGGGGCGGCAGGAACTGGCCCGCGGTCCGTCCATCCCCGACGTCGAGCAGACCGGCAGCGTGGCGCTGGTCGGCGGGCTGGGCCTGCTGGAGGTGGTGCTGCTCGTCGGACCGGCCTTCGCGGTCGGCGTCCGCCGCCGGCGACGGGACCTCGCGCTGGTCGCGGTGGCCGGTGGCGACGCCGCGCACCTGCGCCGGATCGTGCTCGCCGACGGGGTGGTGCTCGGCGCCGGCGGGGCCGCCCTCGGCCTGCTGCTCGGCGTCGGGACGGCGATCGCCGCGCGACCGCTGGTCGAGCAGTACCTGCTCCAGGAGCGGATGGCCGCGTACCGGGTCTTCCCGACCGCGCTGGCCGCGATCGCCGCGGTGGCGGTGCTGGCCGGGGTGCTCGCGGCGCTCGCGCCGGCCTGGGCCGCGTCCCGGCAGGACGTGGTGTCCGGCCTGGCCGGGCGGCGCGAACCACCCCGGCCGGGCCGCCGGTGGTTGCTGCTCGGGCTCCTGCTGACCGCCGCCGGCACCGCGCTGGCCGCGTACGCCGCCTCCCGGACCTCGCCCACCGGGGTGCTGGCCGGCGTGGCCCTCGGCGAGCTGGGGCTGGTCTTCTGCACGCCCATGCTGGTCGGGTTGCTCGCCCGGGCCGGGCGACTGCTGCCGCTGACGCCCCGGCTCGCGCTGCGCGACGCCAGCCGCAACCGGTCGTCGGCCGCGCCGGCCATCTCGGCCGTGATGGCGGCGGTCGCCGGCAGCGTGGCGCTCGGCGTCTACCTGGCCAGCGACGACGCCCGCAGCCAGGCGCTCTGGCAGCCCGGCCTGCCACCGGGCAACATGATCCTCATGCCCGCCGGCGGGCCGGCGACCGGTTCGCCGCCGGCGGCCGGCGCGGTCGCCGAGCGGGTGCGGACGGTGCTGCCGGGCGCCACCGTCAGCACGGTGGCCGGTGCGGTGTGCGCCCGCCCCGCCGGCCCGGACGACTACTGCATGGCCGTCGCCGTGCGTCCGCCGGCGGAACGGTGCCCGTACGGGCCGTACGAGGAGGGTCCCGCCTCGACCCGGCACGACCCCCGCTGCGTCCAGCCGTTCCGGGAGCCGGACGACGTCTCGCTGCCGACGCTGGTGGACGACGGCGGCGCGCTGGCCGCGCTCACCGGCGCCCCGGCCGACGAGCTGGCCGCCGCGCGCCGCGCCCTGGCCGCCGGTGGCGTCGTGGTCACCGACCCCCGGCACCTGGTGGACGGGCAGGTGCGACTGGAGGTCAACCGCACCTCGGACAGCCGGACGACGGTCCGGCACCTGCCCGGGTACGTCCTGCGCGGCGGCCTCCCGGTCGACCGGCTGGTGCTCTCCCCCGCCGCCGCGACCACGCTCGGCCTGGCCGCCGAGCCGCTGGGCTACCTGGTGGACACCACCGGCCCGCCCACCGAGCGGCAGCGTGAGCGGCTGACCGAGGAACTGGCCGCGGTCGTCGAGCTGTCCGCCCAGATGGCGACCGCACAACCGCCGTCGAACCAGCGGCCGTTGCTGCTCCTGCTGGCCGCCGCGTCGGGGGTGATCACGCTCGGCGCCGCCGCGGTCGCCACCGGCCTGGCCGCCGCCGAGGGCCGCCGGGACCTGTCCACGCTCGCCGCGGTCGGCGCCGACCCCCGGGTACGCCGGGTGCTGTCGCTCTGGCAGGCCGGGGTGATCGCGGGCATCGGCTCGGCGCTGGGCATCGTGGCGGGGCTCGGCTCGGCCGCCGTCATCCTGGCCGCGCTCAACCAGCGGTACGCGCAGTCCTGGCCGGTGCAGCCGCCGTACCCGCTGACCGTGCCCGGCCAGACCATGACGGTGCTGGTGGTGGTGCCGCTGGTGGCGATGCTGGGCGCGGCGCTGCTCACCCGCTCCCGCCTGCCGGTCGAACGTCGCCTCGACTGACCGGGGTCCGCAGGGGGGTGACGGGGCGCGGCGGGGGCGGCAGACTGGACGGGTGACCGCTCTGGGATCCCTCACCCGCCGCCTCGGTCACCAGCAGTGGTTCGCCACCACCATGCGTCTGCTCGTCCCCGCCGACCGGCTCGTCGGCCGGCTGACGAAGGGTCGCGTGGTCGCCTTCGGGCTGGTGCCCACACTGGTGCTCACCTCCACCGGCCGCCGCTCCGGCAAGCCCCGCAGCAACCCCCTGGTCTACGTCCCCGACGGCGACGCCTACGTGGTGATCGGCTCGAACTGGGGGCAACGCCACCAGCCGTCCTGGACGTTCAACCTGATGGCCCACCCGGGCGCCGAGGTGGACGTCAAGGGCCGCCGGATCCCGGTCACCGCCGAGCAGGTCACCGGCGAGGAACGGGAACGGCTGTTCCAGCGGCTGGTGCAGGAGTGGCCCGCGTACCGCACGTACGTCGAGCGGGCCGGTGGCCGCGAGATCAAGGTCTTCCGCCTGGCCCCAACCGCCAACCGGTCCTAGGGGTCCGGCGGACGGCACGGGTCTGAGCCTCCTCGCGGTGCCCCCTTGCCACCGGGGTCGCGGCGAGGTGGGTGCGCGGGCCGACCTGACTGGGGTGGCTGGAGGCCGCCGCGTTGTTCGCCGGATGGAGGTGGACGTTGACCGCCGAACGGAGTCTGGACGACCCGCGGTGGCGGGTGGCCGAGCGGGTAGGGGACGCCGTCCTCCGCCGCTTCCCGGCCGACGTGCTCGCGGTCGCGGTGCACGGCCCGCTCGCGCACGGCGACGACGACGGCGGCGGGGACAGCGAGGTGGGGCTGCTCGTCGCCACCTACCGACCGGGTGCCGGGCCGAGGCCGTCCACCCGCCGCGTCGACGGGGTGCTGGTCGACCTGACCGTGGCCGGGGCGGACGACTACCTGCGGCGGGCGACCACGATCACGGCGGGCTGGCCGCTGGCGGCTGACCGGTACGTCACCACCCGCGCCCTGCACGATCCGACCGGCTGGCTGCCGAAGCTGCGCGACGAGCACCTCGCCCGGCTGGCCCGGGCCCGACCGGCCGAGTTCACCACCGCCGCGCGGCAGGCCTGGTACCGGGGCAGCGCGGCGCACGCCCGCGCGCTGCGGCTGGCCGAGTGGTACGAGACCGACCAGGCGCTGCTCGTGCTCGGTGAGGCCCGGCTGGCCGCCGCGACCGTGCAGGGGCTGTTCAGTCGCACCTACTTCCGCGATCCGGGGGACGCGGTGCGGCGGACCGGGCTGGCCGGGGCGGACATGACCGAGGTGGGCGCGGTGTTGACCCGGCAGGCCGAGGAACTGGCCGCCCGGGGCCGGCCGGTCGACGGCACCGTCGACGACCTGCTGGACGGCTGAGCGCGGGGCCGTCAGCCGATACCGCCACCAACCCCGATCAGCGCGCCGATCAGATAGGTCGCGCCGGCTGCCAGCGCGCCGAGCAGCAGCTGCCGCAGGCCGCCGCTCCACCAGGCGCGGTAGGTGAACCGGGCCACGATCGCCCCGGCGAGGAAGAGCCCCACGCCGCCGACGCCGAGGGCCAGCCACAGGCTGGTGAAGCCGAGCAGGTACGGCAGCAGCGGCACCAGGGCGCCGATCGAGAAGCAGATGAACGACGAGATCGCCGCCGCCCACGGGCTGGGCTGGTCGTCGGGGTCGACGCCCAACTCCTCCCGGACGTGGACGCGCAGCGCCTCCTCCGGGTTGGCGCGCACCGCCTCGGCGACCTGGGTGGCCAGGTCGCGGGGCAGCCCGCGGGCCACCCACGCGTCGGCCAGCTCGCGGGCCTCCGCCTCCGGGTGCCGTTCCAGCTCCCGCCGCTCCTTGGCCACCTCGGCGGCCACCTGCTCGTTGGCGGACCGGACGCTCGTGTACTCGCCCAGACCCATCGAGATGGCGCCGGCCACCAGGCCGGCCGTGCCGGTGAGCACGACGCTGCGCGGGGACACCCCGCCGCCACCGACACCGGCGATCAGCGCGATGTTGGTGACCAGACCGTCCATGGCGCCGAAGACCGCCGGCCGCAGCCAGCCGCCGGACACGTCCGCGTGGTGCGCCTCGCGCAGCGCCGCCGGGGTGTCGGTCACGGCAGGGTCAGGATCTCGTAGCCGTCGTCGGTCACGACGATGGTGTGCTCGAACTGCGCCGTCCACCTCCGGTCCTTGGTGACCACCGTCCAGCCGTCGTCCCACATGTCGTACTGGTGGGTGCCGAGGGTGATCATCGGCTCGATGGTGAAGGTCATCCCAGGTTCCATCAGGTCGGTGGGGCGCGGGCTGTCGTAGTGCGGGACGTAGAGGCCGCTGTGGAAGGCCTCGCCGATGCCGTGGCCGGTGAAGTCGCGCACCACGCCGTAGCCGAAGCGCTTGGCGTAGGACTCGATCACCCGGCCGATGACGTTGATCTGCCGGCCCGGCGCGACCGCCTTGATGCCGCGCATCATCGCCGCGTGGGTCCGCTCGACCAGCAGGCGGGCCTCCTCGCCCACCTCACCGACGCAGAAGGTCGCGTCGGTGTCGCCGTGCACCCCGTTCAGGTAGGCCGTGACGTCGACGTTGACGATGTCGCCGTCCTGGAGCACCGTCGAGTCGGGGATGCCGTGGCAGATCACCTCGTTGACGCTGGTGCAGCAGGACTTGGGAAAGCCCTTGTAGCCCAGCGTCGACGGGTAGGCGCCGTGGTCGCAGAGGAACTCGTGCACCACCTGGTCGATCTCATCGGTGGTCACCCCCGGCTTGCAGTGCTCACCCGCGAGCTGGGTGGCCCGGGCCGCGAGCCGACCGGCCACCCGCATCTTCTCGATGGTCTCCGGCGTCTGCACGTGGGACCCGCGCCACTCCTGCGGGCGCTTCTTCCCCACGTACTCGGGGCGCGGAATGTGGGCGGGGACCGCTCGCCACGGGGAGAGCGTGCCGGGGGTCAGCGGCGCACGGACGGTCATGTCCTCAGACTATCGCCGGCACCCCCGTGACCCCCGCCACGGCCCCGCCCACCAGGTTGTTGCCGTGCCGCAAACGCTGTGCCATTGTTGCTGCGTGGATCAAGGGGGTGCACCGCCCGTCTTCACCGTGACGGCGGAGGGCGAGGGCGACCACCTCCGTGTCCTGGTGACCGGCGAGGTCGACATGGCGACCGCGGACACCATGTTCCAGAGCGCGCTCCGCGAGCCCGCCAAGCGGCTCACGCTCGACCTGCGCGCGGTCACCTTCTTCGACTCGGCCGCCATCCACGCGGTGGTGCGGCTGTCCCAGCGCTTCCCGGGCGCGCTCGTCGTGCTGCCGTCCCGGCAGGTCCGACGCGTGCTGGAGATCTCCGGCCTGGGCGATCAGGACTGGCTGGCGGACACCTGAACCGGCTGCCGGTTCAGGGCGGATCTTCCGCACCGTGCGTCAGCGGGCCGGCCGGCCCGGCCTGCGGGCGATCTGGTGCCGGCTTCCGCTCGCCGGGGTCCGTGGCGGTGTCGGGGGCGAGGTCGCGCCGTAGCGTCTCGGCGTCGTGCTTGCTCACACCGCTCGCGCGGATGGTGTTCACGGCGATGATGCTGATGTCGTTCGCCAGGTTGACGCCACCGATCCGCAGCCCGCTGGTGAGTGCCTCCTGAGCCTGACGGATGGCCGTCATCGCGGCTCGTTGGGACCGGGACGGCCGGTTGGCCGACGGCGACCACTCCACGGCCACGTGCCGGACGGCCTCGGCGAGGCTGTCGACGGCGTCCGCGAGCCGGGGCGGTACCGGCTCGTCGCTACGGAGCGCGCTCTCCAGGTTGAGCGCGAGGTCACGACTCTGCAGCAGGGAGCGCATCATCAGTGCGGCGCCGTGCCTCCAGCCCTCCAGCGAGTTGTGGTTGTGCCACCGCAGCGGTGAGATGCGGACGACCTCGACGGCCGCCGACAGCGCCGTGTCCAGGTCCGAGGTGTCGACGCCGCGCAGTGTGTCGAGGGCCCGCTTGGCCAGCTCGGCGTCCCGATTCCGGGCGGCCTCGGCCACCCGGTCCAGTTCGGTGGCGATGCGGTCGAGCAACGGTCGACCGGCGCGCCGGATCCGGTGGATCGGGTGCAGGGGGAGCACCACCAGCGCGACGAGGATGCCCACCACCCCGCCGACGATGCCGTCGACGAAGCGCGGCACCGCCAAATTCGTGTTGGCCGGGGCCAGCACCGCGATCACCATGGCGCTGCCACCGACCTGGGTCACGAACGACCCCTCGCCGCTCAGCAGCACGGCGAACAGGATCGACGCCGCCACGATGACACCGATCTGCACGTGGCCCTGCCCCACCCAGGAGACCAACAGGTCGCCGAGGGTGATGCCGACCGCGACACCGGCGACCAGGAACAGGGTCCGGCGGAAGCGCTGACCCACCGAACTGGCGATGGTGCCCACCGCCACGGCGGGCGCGAACAGGGGCTGGGGATTGTCCAACACGTCGTTGGCGATCCACCACGCGCCGGCCGCGGCCACGCCCGACTGGACCGCCACGAGCAGGCTCAGTCGCAGCCGCACCAGTCGGTCGCGGGCCGTGGCGGAGCCGGTCCGCCGCACCGCGCCCCACGCCGCTACGACCGGGTCGTGGGTCGCGCGCGGGCCCGCCGGATCCCCTCGTCTCACCACCACCACGCTACGGCTTCCGTCACTCCGGTCCGGGCGGAAACCGAGGCTGGACGGCGGGATCACCCGCGCATGTCCCGGTGGTGAAGGGGTAGGCACCCGCGTCCTCGACGCGGAAGCGGTGGCTGGGTGGGTCTGATCGAGTTGCGGGTGCACGGCGTGGGTGGTTACAGCTCCGACCGGATCCTGGGCGAGCGGCCCGCCCATCTCGTCGCCGGTGACGTGGAGGCGGGCTTCTACCGTCCTGGCGCCGGCCCGGAGGACCAGCAGCCGGCCGGGAACGTGCGTCTGGAGGCCTACCGGTGGAACGGCCTGACCGGCGGAACGGCGGGTCGGACGTTCTCCCTGGTGTTGCTGCTGCCCTTCATGCTCGGCAACATCGCGCTCTGGGCCCTGCCGTTGACCGGTCGTGCCGGAGCGCCGGCCCGTGCGGTGGTCCGGCTCCTGTGCGTCTCGCTGACCATGATGTACGTGCTGGCGGTCGTCGGCGTGGCTCTCGATCTGCTCGCCTGGCAGTGCCTGAGTTATCCGCGCTGCTACCAGGACCGCCGTTTCGTCTCCTGGCTGGCCGGGCTGCCCGCCGGCTGGGAACTCGCCATCCTCGCCCTGCTCCCGCTGGCGGCGATCACCGCGCTGTGGCGCCTGGGTAGCCGGACCTGGCAACTGCCCGAGACCGGGGCGCCCGACGGCGGGGACACCGAGATCGAGGGCCTGGACGACCCCGCGTTCTGGGACAACCGCAGTCTGGTCCGACATCTCCGCGCCGTTCACCTGGTGGCGGCCCTGGGCACGCTCGACACTGCCGTCCTCAGCGCGCTGGTGCCGCACGACCGACGGTTCGCCGGTTACCTCCTGTTCGCCGCCGTGCTGCTCGTCACCGCGGCGGCGATGGCCATCTGCTGCCTGCCGGGCATCGAGCGTCGCACCAGCACCGCCCGCACCACCGCCGTGACCCGGGCGCTGGCTCGCACCTCGGGCATCCTGACCGCAGCCGTTCTCGCCTACTCGCTCGTCCCGCGGGACTCCTGGAACGCCGCGGACAACCTGCCCGGCTACGACGTGCTCGTGGCGACCGTGTACGTCAGTCAGATGGCGCTGCTGACCGCGCTGGCCGCCCTGGTCGTCTCGGCCCGGCGGCACCATGTCAACGGGTCCGCCGTGCTGCGCGGGCTCGCGGCGCCGGTGCTCATCCTCGTCGCGATCGGGTTCGCCGTCTCCTACTCCTCCGGCCTGGTCTATCTCTCCGCCGACTACCTCGACCGCGGATCCAGCCCCACTCCGGCGCGTCCCACTCCACCAGGGGCTCCGCCGCTCACTCCACCCGTGGCCTTCCGCTGGGCTGCCCTGGGGTTCTTCCTGGCGGTGGTCCTCGCGGCGGTCGTCGTCCTGACCCGCAGACTCTGGCGACGGTCGGCGCGCCGGGCCGCGGTCATGCGGACCCTGCGGGCCGAGTACGCCGACCTGGACCGGGTGCCTCCCGCACGCGTGCACGCCGTACGCGACGCGGTCGTCTCGGCACAGTTGGCGGACAAGCTCGGGCCGCTGGCGCCGGCCGCGTACGCCGCGCTGGCGACCATCGCGCTCGGTGCCGCGGGATCGGCGATCGTGCACGACGGCCCCGGTGACCTGGCCCGTCTGCTCGGCGGTGAACCACTGGCGCGGCCGGTCGTCTTCGTCACCGACGTCGGCGCCTACCTGATCGGCACCTTCGCCCTCCTGCTGGGCGTTCTCGGCCTGTTCGCCTACCGGTCCAGGGGCATCCGCCTGATCGGCATCCTGTGGGAACTGGCGACCTTCTGGCCGCGGGGCGCCCACCCGCTCGCCGCGCCCTGCTACTCCGAACGGGCCGTGCCCGACCTGACCCGCCGGGTCCGCCACCTGATCGCCACCGGGGACACCGTCGTCCTCGCCGGGCAGAGTCACGGCAGCGTCCTCGCGGCCGTGACCGCCCTGCAACTTCCCCCGGCCACGCGCTCCCGGCTCGCGCTGCTCACCTTCGCGTCCCCGCTGCAGCGGCTCTACGCCCGCGTGTTCCCCGCCTACATCAACGACGTGATGCTGCGGCGGATCGGCGCCGACCTCGACTGGCGCTGGACCAACCTGTGGCGCCGCACCGACCCGGTCGGCGGTCCGGTCTTCCCCTCGGACCGGAGGGCGTCGGACGATCCCGCCGCCGGCGTCGATCGACTGGTACGCGACCCGGCGGCGCTGACCATCGCGCCCGGCGACACCGTGCCTCCACCGATCGAACGCCACCTGTTCCGGTTCGACGAGACGTACCGCGCGGCGGTGCGGGATCTCGCCACCCGCCTGCCCCGAAGGTGACCGACGGGGAGGCCGACGCTCAGTCCGTCCCGGTCAGCCGGCGGCGCAGCGTCAGCTCGGTGCCGTCCTCGGTGCGGGTCACGCTCATCTCCCCGAGCGCCTGGATCAGCGCCAGCCCGCGCCCGCGGAAGCTCGACCCGCTGGACTCGCGCCACCGCCCGCTGTCCCGGATCGTCGCCGTGACCGTGCGGTCCGCGATGGTCACCTCCACCTCGATCGACGGGTCGACCGGGTCGATCGGGTGCTCGATCGCGTTCGCCGCGGCCTCGGAGATCGCCACGGTGAGGTCGAACAGGTCCGTCTCGCCGACCTGGTGGGCGACGAGGAAGTCCTCCAGCCGCTTGCGCAGCACGCTGAGTCGGGTCGGGTCGGCGGGCAGGCGCAGCGCGAAGCGGTTCAACTCGGCCGCCTCCAGCGCGAGCACCGCCACGTCGTCGTGCCGGGTCCGCCCCGCGACCCGTTCCACCACCGCGTCCACCAGGTCGGCTACGTGCTCGCCGCGCGCGGTCGCGTCGCGCCGCAGCTGCCCGAGCCCGGCGTCGATGCCGGCCGTCCGGTCCTCGATCAGACCGTCGGTGTAGAGCAGCAACCGGCCGCCGGGGGCGAGTTCGCCCTCGACGGTCCGGTAGGTGGTGCCGGGGATCGCCCCGACCGGCGGTCCGAGGGCCCGATCGTGCAGGAACGCCACGTCGTCTCCTCGGATCAGCAGGGGCGAGGGGTGACCCGCGCTGGCGTACCGCAGCCGGCCGTCGCGCGGGGAGAAGCTGAGGCAGACCACCGTGGCGAAGGAGCCGCTGCCGGTGGAGTGGACCAGCTGGTTGAGCCGGGTCAGCGCCTCGCCCGGGTCGTAGCCCTCCAGGACGTACGCCCGCAGCGCGTTGCGGAGCTGGCCCATCGCGGCGGCGGCCCGCACGCCCTTGCCGACCACGTCGCCGATGACGAGCACCATCTCGTCGTCGGGCGCGCCCATCACGTCGTACCAGTCGCCACCGACCTCGACGTCCGCGCTGCCGGGCAGGTAACGGCTGGCCACCACCGCGCCGGGCAGCTGCGGCAGCGTACGCGGCAGCAGGCTGTGCTGGAGCGTGGTGGCGATCCGGTGCTCGGCCTCGTAGAGCTGGGCGTTCTCCAGCCGTACGCCGACCAGCCGGGCCAGCTCGGTCAGCGCCGCCTGCTCGGCGCCGCCCCCCTCGCCCCGCCACACCCGCAGCTCGCCGAGCTGCTCGCCGGTGGTCCCGGTCAGCGGCAGCACCACTGACGGCTCGGCGGGCAGGTCGCCGCCGGCGTCCTCCTCGTGGCGGGCGCCGGTCGCGGTGACCAGCACCCGGTCCGCCTCGGCCAGGGTGAGCGCGTGCCGGGCGGCGACCCGGACCACCTCGGCGGTGGACCGGGCGGTGTTGATCGCCACCGCGGCGTCGGCGAGCGCCCGCAGCCGGCGGATGATCTGCCCGCGCAACTGTCCCAGCTCGACGTTGGCCCGGACCCGGGCGACCAGTTCCTGGCTGGAGAAGGGCTTGGTCAGGTAGTCGTCCGCGCCGGCCGAGAGGCCGGCGACCTCCTCGGCGGCGCCGGCCCGCGCGGAGAGCAGCACGATCGGCACGTGCCGGGTGACCGGGTTGGCGCGCAGCGCGGCGACCAGCCCGAAGCCGTCCAGCCGGGGCATCATCACGTCGCTGAGCACCAGGTCGAACGGGGTGTCGACGGCCAGCCGCAGCGCCTCCACGCCGTCCGGCACGGCCACCACCTCGTAGGCCGGGGAGAGCAGCCGGCCGACGTGCTCGCGCAGGTCGGGGTTGTCGTCGGCGACCAGGATCCGGCCGGCGGCGCCCGGCGTCCCGGACGGCTCGGGCAGCCCGGCCGGTCGGGCCACCTCGTCGGTCCAGAGCGCCGTCTCGGCGACGTGGAGCCGGGCCTGCTCCGGCTCGCTCAGCGGCACCGGGGACAGCGCGGACACCCGGTCGGCGGGCAGGTGCGCGTAGCCGAACGGCACGGTCACCGTGAAGGTGGTGCCCCGGTCGACGACGCTGCTCGCGGTCACCGTGCCGCCGTGCATCTCGACCAGCTCACGGACCAGGGCGAGCCCGATGCCGGTGCCCTCGTGGGTACGGGAGCGGGCACCCGCCACCCGGTGGAACCGCTCGAAGACCTGCGGCAGCTCCTGCGGCGCGATGCCGACGCCGGTGTCGGTCACCTCCAGCACGGCGGCCCCGTCGCCGGAACGGACCCGGACCCGGATCTCGCCGTCGAAGGTGAACTTGACCGCGTTCGAGATCAGGTTGAGGACGATCTTCTCCCACATGTCCCGGTCCACGTAGACCGGCGCGCGCAGCGGCGGGCAGTCGACCACCAGGCGCAGTCCGGCCCGTTCGGTGGCCGAGCGGAACGTGCTGGCCAGCCGTGACGTGTGGTCGGCCAGGTCGGTGGGCTGGTAGCGGGCGGCCAGCCGGCCGGACTCCAGCCGGGAGAAGTCGAGCACGGTGTTGACCAGTTTGAGCAGGCGCAGCCCGTTGCGGTGCATCATGGTCAGGCGATCGGTGTAGCGGTCGGGCAGCTCCCGGTCGGCGAGCATGTCCTCCAGCGGACCGAGGACCAGGGTGAGCGGGGTGCGGAACTCGTGGCTCACGTTGGCGAAGAAGTTGGTCTTGGCGCGGTCGAGCGCGGCCAGCTCGGCGGCCCGGGCCCGCTCCTGCTCGTACGCCCGCTGCTTGCCGACCGCCCGGGAGACCTGCGCGGCGACCAGGTCGACGAAGTCGCGGTAGTCGTCGGTGAACGGGAGCCGGCGGGACACCCCGAGCAGCAGCACTCCGGCCGGCTCGTTGGTGGCGGTCAGCGGCAGCAGCAGCGCCTGGTCGGCGGCGTCGGCCGGGACGGCGGCGGGCAGGTCGGCGGTGGCGATCCAGCGCGGCGCGGTCAGCTCCTCGCCGGCGCTCATTCCCGGGGGCGGCCCGGCGACCGTGGCCGGATCCGTGCCGGTGCAGCCGGCGAGCACGGCGGCGCCGCCGGGCTCAGTGAGCCAGAGCGCGCTGAACGGCACGTCGTCCCGGTGGGCGTCGAGCACCCGGGCGACGGCCCGGCCCAGTTCGAGCGTGCTCGGCACGTCGCCCAGCTCGTTGCCCAGCTCGGCCAGGGCCCGCAGCCGGCGCTCGCCGAGCACCCGGCCGGTGGTCTCGTTGACGAAGCAGAAGATCCCCTCGACGGTGCCGTCGGCGTCCCGGATCGGGTCGTACGAGACGTCGAAGTAGACGTCCTCCAGGAAGCCGTGCCGGTTGATCACGAAGGGATGGTTCTCGCCCCGGTAGGGCACGCCGGTGCCGCGCACCCCGTCGAGCAGCGGGCCGAGGACGTCCCAGGTCTCGGCCCAGTGCAGCCGGGCGGACTGCCCGATCACCGCCGGGTGCTTGTCGCCGATGGTGGGCCGGTAGGCGTCGTTGTAGAAGGCCCGGTGCTCCGCACCCCAGAAGACCACCATCTGGGCGCGGGACGCCAGCATGGTGCTCACCGCGTGGCAGAGCGCGGCCGGCCAGCGGTCCGGGGTGCCGAGCGGGGTGGTGGCCCAGTCGAAGCCGCGCAGCCGCTCGCCCATCTCGCCGCCGGCGGCGAACGCCGCGGTCAGCAACGGTGGGAAAGACGCCTCGCCGGCCGCCGGGGACGATCGACCGACGTCCCCGCCCCCCTGGGCCGAGCCCATGCAGCCTCCCGCTCCGGCCATGTCCACGACGGCCGGCGTGGTTACGCCGACCGTCCCCGCCTACTACCCCGGCGGAGGAGCAACGTAACGCACCGGCACCGGCGGACGCTGGTTACCTCCGCCTCATCCTGACGTAACCGGCGGGCGGGGGCGAGTCGGGCGGGGCCCCGGGCCGGCCGGCTGTGATCTGCGCGACACCGCGGCCTGGACCAGCGCCGTGACCGGCCGAGGATCGGCCTCGTTCTCCGGATGCCACTGCACGCCGAGCACGAAGCGCCGCGCCGGATCCTCCAGCGCCTCCACCACCCCGTCGTCGGCCCAGCCGGTGACCGCCAGGCCGCCGGGGTCGGCCACCGCCTGGTGATGGTACGAGTTGACCCGGTCCACACCGGCCATCACCGTCCCGGCCCGGCTGCCCGGGGCGAAGCGCACCGGGTGCGACCCGTAGACCCCGGGGGCCGGCCGGTGCCCGTCGTGCCCGACCACGTCCGGCAGGTGCTGGTGCAGGCTGCCGCCGTACGCGACGGCCAGCAGCTGCATCCCCCGGCACACGCCCAGCACCGGCAGGTCGGCGGCGAGCGCGGCGGTCAGCAGCGCCACCTCGCCGGCGTCGCGGTCCGGCCGGCTCTCGGTGCGCGGGTCGGGCGGCTGCCCGTAGCGCTCCGGGCCGACGTCCGCGCCGCCGGCCAGCAGCAGCCCGTCCAGCAGCCCGAGCACGTCGGCGTCGACGTCGTCCGGGGGCAGCACCACCGCCCGGCCGCCCGCCGCGGTCACCGCCCGGACGTACGCGTGCGGCACCAGCGTCGCCGGCACGTCCCGCCACACCGCCCAGCCGGCCGGCTCGACGTACGCGGTGACGCCGATGACCGGCCGTCGCCTCACAGTGCTGGCCCGGTTCGCGACTGCGGGGCTCGCAACCCCGGCTCACTCCTCGCGCTCACAGCGCTGGCCCGGATCGCGACTGCGGGGCTCGCAACCCCGGCTCACTCCTCGCGCTCACAGTGGCGTCACGTACGCGCCGGTGATGCCGCCGTCGACCACGAACTGCGCGGCGGTCATGAACGAGGCGTCGTCGCTGGCCAGGAACGCCACCGCGGCGGCGATCTCGGTCGGGTCCCCGAACCGGCCCATCGGCACGTGCACGAGACGCCGGGCGGCCCGCTCCGGGTCCTTGGCGAACAGGTCCAGCAGCAGCGGGGTGGCCACCGGCCCGGGGCAGAGCGCGTTGACCCGGATGCCCTCGCGGGCGAACTGCACGCCCAACTCCCTGGTCATCGCCAGCACCCCGCCCTTGCTCGCCGTGTACGCGATCTGCGACGTGGCGGCGCCCATCAGCGCCACGAACGAGGCGGTGTTGATGATCGAGCCCTTGCCCTGCCGGCGCATGTGCGGGATGACGTGCTTGCAGCACAGGTAGACGCTCGTGGTGTTGACCCGCAGCACCCGCTCCCAGGCGTCCAGCCCGGTCTCCAGGATGGAGTCGTCGTCGGGCGGGGAGATGCCGGCGTTGTTGAAGGCGACGTCCACCCGGCCGTGCCGGTCCACCACGCCGTCGAAGAGGTCACGGACCGCCGTCTCGTCGGCCACGTCCGCGGCGACGAACTCCCCGTTCACCTCCCGCGCCGCCCGGGTGCCGGCGTCGGCGTCGATGTCCACGCAGACCACCCGGGCACCCTCGGCGGCGAAGCGCCGCACGGTGGCCAGCCCGATGCCGCTGCCCGCGCCGGTCACCACGGCCACCCGGTCCTGAAGCCGTCCCTGCACTGTGATCACTCCTCGGTGCCGATGAACACGTTCTTGACGTCGGTGAAGGCGTGCAGCGCGTCCGGGCCCAGCTCGCGGCCGAGGCCGGAGCGTTTCATCCCGCCGAACGGGGTCCAGTAACGCACCGAGGAGTGCGAGTTGACGCTCAGGTTGCCCGACTCCACCGCCCGGGCCACCCGGACGGCACGGCCCACGTCCCGGGTCCAGATCGAGCCGGAGAGGCCGTACTCGGTGTCGTTGGCGAGCCGGATCGCGTCCGCCTCGTCGTCGAACGGGAGCACCGAGACGACCGGGCCGAAGATCTCCTCCCGCCAGTGCCGGTCCGCCGGGGAGCCGGCGAGCAGCACGGTCGGGGCGTGCCAGAAGCCGGGGCCGTCGGGGCACGAGCCGGTGAAGGCCACGTCCGCGTCGTCGACGTACCCGGCGACCCGGTCCCGGTGCCCGGCGGAGATCAGCGGGCCCATCTCGGCGGTCTCGCGGGCCGGGTCCTCCACCCGGAACGCCCGCACGGCCGGTTCGAGCAGTTCCAGGAAGCGGTCGTACACCGGGCGTTGGACCAGGATCCGGGAGCGGGCGCAGCAGTCCTGGCCAGCGTTGTCGAAGACCGCGGACGGGGCGGTGGCCGCCGCCTTCGCCAGGTCGGCGTCGGCGAAGACGATGTTCGCCGACTTGCCGCCCAGTTCCAGCGTCACCCGCTTCACCTGGGCGGCGCAGCCGGCCATGATCCGGGTGCCGACCTCGGTGGAGCCGGTGAAGCAGATCTTGCGGACGGCCGGGTGGGTGACGAACCGTTCGCCGACCACGCCGCCCGGCCCGGGCAGCACGGTGAACACGCCGTCGGGCAGCCCGGCGTCGCGGGCCAGCTCGGCCAGGCGCAGCGCGGTCAGCGGGGTCAGCTCGGCCGGCTTGAGCACCACCGTGTTGCCGGCCGCGAGCGCGGGGGCGAATCCCCAGCCGGCGATCGGCATCGGGAAGTTCCACGGCACGATCACGCCGACCACGCCGAGCGGCTCGTGGAACGTGACGTCGAGCCCGCCGGGCACCGGGATCTGCTGGCCGGTCAGCCGTTCCGGCGCGCCCGCGTAGTAGTCGAGCACGTCACGGACGTTGCCGGCCTCCCAACGCGCGTTGCCGATGGTGTGCCCGGCGTTGCGCACCTCCAGGAGGGCCAACTCCTCCAGATGCGCGTCGACCTGGGCGGCGAACCTCCGCAGCAGCCGCCCCCGGTCGCCCGGCGCCACCCGACGCCACGTCTCGAACGCGGCAGCCGCCCGCGCGATGGCGGCATCCACGTCCGCCACGGTCGCGGACGCGACCTCCCCGATCCGCCCCCCGTCAACCGGCGAAATCACCTCACCCACGCCCGCCCCCCTCTTCGGCGATCTTGCAGTTGGTGCCCGGACAAAAGCCACCCATGCCGCGAGTTACGGGCCACAAGTGCAAGATCGCGGAGAGCGGGGCGGCGGGGTCAGAGGCGTTCGAAGCCACGCCGCAGCTCCCAGTCCGTGACGGCGGCGTCGAAGGCGGTCAGCTCGACCTTCGCCTGGTTGGCGTAGTGGTCTGCCACCTCGTCGCCGAACGCCGTCCGGGCCACCTCCGAGCGCTGCCACAGGTCGAGCGCGTCGCGCAGCGTGCCGGGGACCCGCTCGGCCTCCGGGTCGTCGTACGCGTTGCCGGTGCACTCGTCCGCCAGCTCCAGCTCGTTCTCGATGCCGTGCACCGCGCCGGCCACCAGCGCGGCGATCGCCAGGTACGGGTTGACGTCCGCCCCCGGCACCCGGTTCTCCACCCGCATCCCCTGCCCGTGCCCGACCAGCCGCAGCGCGCAGGTGCGGTTGTCGGTGCCCCAGCGCAGCGCGGTCGGCGCGAAGGAGCCCGGCTGGTAACGCTTGTAGGAGTTGATGTTCGGCGCGAACAGCAGGCTGAACTCGCGCATGGTGGCGAGCAGCCCGGCCAGCACCCGCTGCCCGGTCACGCTCAGGTGTGCCGGCCCGTCGCCCAGCATCGCCGACTTGCCGGCGGCGTCGCGCAGCGAGAAGTGGATGTGGCAGGAGTTGCCCTCCCGCTCGTTCGGCTTGGCCATGAACGTGATCGCCATGCCCTCCTGGGCGGCGATCTCCTTGGCACCGTTCTTGTAGATGACGTGGTGGTCGGCGCAGCGCACCGCCTCGTCGTAGCGGAAGGCGATCTCGTGCTGGCCGAGGTTGCACTCGCCCTTGGCGCTCTCCGGGGTGAGCCCGGCGGCGGCCATCTCGGTGCGGATGCGGCGCAGCAGCGGCTCCACCCGCGCGGTGCCGAGCAGCGAGTAGTCCACGTTGTACTGGTTGGCCGGGGTCAGGTCGCGGTAGCCGCGCGACCACGCCTGCTCGTACGAGTCGCGGTAGAGCACGAACTCCAGCTCGGTGCCGGCGTACGCGGTCAGCCCGTGCGCGGCCAGCCGGTCGAGCTGCCGGCGCAGGATCTGCCGGGGCGAGGCGACCACCGGGCCGGAGCCGTCCAGCCACTCCAGGTCGGCCAGCAGCAGCGCGGAGCCGGGCTGCCAGGGCATCCGGCGCAGCGTGTCCAGGTCGGGGCGCATGGCGAAGTCGCCGTAGCCGCGTTCCCAGCTCGACATCGCGTACCCGTCGACGGTGTTCATGTCCACGTCCACGGCGAGCAGGTAGTTGCACCCCTCGCTGCCGTTCGTGACCACCTGGTCGAGGAAGTAGGGCGCGTGGAACCGCTTGCCCTGCAACCGGCCCTGCATGTCGGTGAGGGCGAGCACCACCGTGTCGATCTCACCCTCGGTGACGGCGACCCGCAACTGTTCCAGCGAGAGCGGCGTTCTCTTCATCAGGGGGCCTCCATCACCAAGGTCTACTGGCAAACCGGATCACCGTCAATGCCCCGACGAGGTCGGGGGCGAAACGCCAGGAGTGCACATGCGTCGTCGGATCGTCGCGGCCGTCGCCGCCGTCCTCGTGATCGCACTGGGCGCCACCGACGCCCGCGCCGACCGGCAGCCCGCCGCCGCGTCCGAACGCTCCACCACCACCGCCGGCGCCGTCGACCGGCGGTCGGTCCCGATCGACCTGCGCGCCGTCGGTCGGCGGGCCGTCGGATCCGGGCCCGACCTGACCCGACCCCGGGTGGTCGCCACCGGACTGGAGGTGCCGTGGGGTCTGGACTTCCTGCCCGACGGCAGCGCGCTGGTGGCGCAGCGGAACCAGGGCACGATCCTGCGGATCCGTCCCGGCCGCCCGGCCCGGCAGGTCGCCCGGATCCCCGACGTGGTGGCCGGCGGCGAGGCGGGCCTGCTCGGGCTCGCGGTCTCCCCCACCTACCGCCGGGACCGCTGGGTCTACGCCTGCTACACCACCGCCACCGACATCCGGGTCGTCCGGTTCCGGCTCCGGTCGGACCGGGCCCCGCAGGTGCTGGTCAGTGGCATCCCTCGGGCCACCTCCCACGACGGCGGGCGGATCGCGTTCGGCCCCGACGGCATGCTCTACGCCGGTGTCGGCGACGCCGGGGTGCCCGCCCGCTCCCAGGACCTGACCAGCCGCAACGGCAAGATCCTGCGGATCCGCCCGGACGGCGGCGTGCCGGCGGACAACCCGTTCCCCGGCTCGCCGGTCTACAGCTACGGCCACCGCAACGTGCAGGGGCTCGCCTGGGACCGCGGCGGCCGGCTGTTCGCCACCGAGTTCGGCCAGAGCACCTGGGACGAGGTGAACCGGATCGTGCCGGGCGGCAACTACGGCTGGCCGATCGTGGAGGGCGTCGCCGGCGACCCCCGGTTCCGGGACCCGGTGGTCGTCTGGCCGCCCGCCCAGGCCTCACCGAGCGGCGCCGCGTTCAGCCGGGGCACGCTCTACGTGGCCGCGCTGCGCGGCACCCGGCTCTGGGCGATCCCGGTCGACGCCGCCGGCAACGTCGGCGTACCGGTGGCGGAACTGGTCGGGACGTACGGCCGCCTGCGTACCGTGGCGGTCGCCCCGGACGGCGCGCTCTGGGTGACCACCAGCAACCGCGAGCCGCGCGGCGTCCCGCCGGCAGCCGACGACGACCGCGTCCTCCGCTTCCCGCCCACCCACCGCCAGCCCTCGGCCTGAGACCCCTGGGGTACGCGGACAGCCCGTCGGTCGCCGGTGGCGCCCAGGTCAGTAGCGGGTGCCGGCGGGTGCCGGCAGAGCGTCGAGTTCCGCCAGGTCGGTGTCGGTGAGCCGGAGCCGGGCGGCGGCGGCGTTCTCGTCGAGCCGGGCGCGGCGACGGGTACCGGGGATCGGCACGACGTGGTCGCCCTGGGCCAGGGTCCAGGCGAGGGCCACCTGTCCGGCGGTGGCGTGGTGCCGGGCGGCGATGGCTCCGACCCGGTCGACGAGGGCGAGGTTGGCGGCGCGGTTGTCCTGGTGGAAACGGGGCAGGCGGCCGCGGAAGTCGTCGGCGGCGAAGACGGTGTCCCGGTATCGGCCGGTGAGGAATCCGCGGCCGAGCGGGGAGAACGGCACGAACGCGGCACCGTGGCGGACGCACCAGTCGAGGCTGGTGGTGAGGTGGTCGCGGGTCCACAGGGACAGTTCCGACTGGACGGCGCTGATCGGGTGTACGGCGTGGGCGCGGTCGAGCTGGTCGACGGTGAACTCGGAGACCCCGAGGGCACGGGCCTTGCCGGCGGCGACCATCTCGGCCATGGCGCCGATGCTGTCCTCGACGGGGACGTTCGGGTCGGGCCGGTGCAGGTAGTACAGGTCGACGTGGTCGACTCCGAGCCGGCGCAGGGACGCGTCGATGGCCTGCCGCAGGTGTTCGGGCCGGCCGTCTTGCACGATGGGGAAGTTGTCCCCGTCGGTGTCGGTGACGACGTTGCCGCCCTTGGTGGCGAGGACGACCTCGTCGCGCCGGCCGGCGACGGCCCTGCCGACGACCTCCTCGTTGGTGAAGGGGCCGTACATGTCGGCGGTGTCGAGGAAGGTGACCCCGAGGTCGAGAGCGTGGCCGATGACCTGGTCCGGGTCCTCCGCCCCGGGGTCGTCACCGTAGGCCCAGTTCATACCCATGCAGCCGAGTCCGACGGCGCCGACGGTGGGCCCGTCGGTCCAGAGCTGCCGGGTGGGAATGGTGTCGGTGGTCATCCGTCTCTCCTCAGGTTCACGCCCCGGTCGGTGCGGGCCGCCTCCGGCTCCGGTCGTCGAACCCGACGTTACGAGTTCGAGCGCACTCGAAGGCAACCTGTCGGCCCGGCGGTCCCGTCCACCGACCGCCGCCGCACGACCCGCGCGCGACGGGGTCAGGCCGGCGGGGTGGGAGCCTGCTCCTCGACCGTACGACGGGGGCCGGTGAACCACCTGCGGGCCGAGGCGTACCACCAGATAGCGACGCCGAGCAGCACGCCACCGATCGCCAGTGGGGCGTAGTTCACCGCGGTCCAGGAGAAGTCGGGGTGACCCGGCACGCCGGCCGGGACGATCGGCAGGACGAAGTAGACCGAGATGACCGCGATCTCCACCACCGCGATCCAGCCGAGCAGCCGGTAGCGCCGGCCGAGCGTCCACGGCCCCGGGGTGAACCGGTCCCCCATCCGCAGCCGCAGGAAGATCGGGATGACGAAGGAGAGGTAGAGCCCGATCACCGCCACCGACACCACCGCGTAGAACGCGACCGGGATGCCGCCGCGCTGGTAGAGCGCGGGCAGGGTGAGCACCAGCCCGGCCAGCGTGGCGCCGATGATGGCGTTGACCGGCGTGCCGTTGCGGTTGACCTTCGACCACAGCCGCCAGCCGGGCACCGCCCGGTCCCGGCTGAACGCGTACGCCATCCGCGACATCGAGGTCACGCAGCTCATCCCGCAGAAGAACTGCCCGATGGTGGAGATGATGATGACGGCCTTGAAGAAGAACGGCGTCAGCGCAGTCTCGAAGATCGCCCCGGAGAACCCGCCCGCGGAGTTGATCGCGTCCACGTCGGTGGCCGCGAACAGGAACGCGAGCAGCAGGATCCAGCCGCCGACGGCGGAATAGAAGATCGACCGCCACAGCCCCTGCGCGGCGGCCTTGGACGCGCCCCGGGTCTCCTCGGAGACGTGCGCGCAGGCGTCGAAGCCGGTGATCGTGTACTGCGTGAGCAGGAAGCCCAGCGGCAGGATGTAGAACCAGAACGCCAGCCCGCCGGTGTCCCCGTCGCCGAAGCCGGAGTTGTTGAACCGCTCGGTGAACACGAAGCGGAAGCTCTGGTGGTCGTCCGGGACCAGGACCAGGATCAGCACCACCGCGGCCGCGCCGGCCACGTGCCACCAGACCGAGACGTTCTGGAGTACGTCGATGATCCGGTGCCCGTAGATGTTGATCAGCCCGTGCAGGGCGAGGATCACCACGAACAGCCCGAACGTCTGGTGGCCGGTGCCGGCCCAGCCGTCGAACAGCGCCGACAGCGTCAGGTTGAGGAACGTGGCGCAGCCGTAGTCGACCGACGCGGTCACCGCGACCAGCCCGATCAGGTTGAGCCAGCCGGTGAACCAGCCGTGCACCGGCCGGCCCATGGTCGCCGCCCACCAGTAGATCCCGCCCGCCGTGGGATACGCCGAGACCAGCTCGGCCAGGCAGAACCCGATGATCAGGATGAACAGCGAGATCAGCGGCCAGCCCCAGGAGATCGCCACCGGGCCGCCGTTGTTCCACGCCTGGCCGAACGTGGTGAAGCAGCCGGCCAGGATCGAGATGATGGAGAACGAGATGGCGAAGTTGGAGAAGCCGCTCCACTTGCGGCGCAACTCCTGCTTGTAGCCGAGTTCGGCGAGTCGTCGGGCGTCGTCGTCCATCGGCTGCTCGGCGGTCGGCGCGGGCGTCGTGGCCACTGCACACCTCCTCGAGGCGAAGTCCCCGTACGAGTGCTCGCAGTCTGCTCCCGCCGATCAAGGTGGTCAATACGCGTCCCGGGTAATTGCGTTGTCCCCGCTTCCCGCCCGGGGCATGCTTGAAGCCGTGACCAGGCCCGACCCGACGGGCCGGCGCCGGGCGCTCGGCAACGCCCGGTCCGCGGCGGCGCGCGGCGTCCACCTCTCTCTCACTGATGTACGGCGATCCGCCGTACCCCCGGACGCCCCGCGCCGCCGCACTCTCACGTCCGGCCGACGGTGATCCAGGCGGTGAGGAAGTCGGCGGCCGGCACCGCGAAGAGCAGGCAGACCCCGGCCAGCCGGGCGATGGTGGGCCGACGGACGGCGACGGCGTAGCCGGCGACCAGCACCGGCGCCCACAGGTCCTGAAGCAGCCACGACTCCCGCCGGACCAGCAGGTCGAGGTGGCAGACCGCGAGCCACACCACGGTCGCCGCCGACCAGAGGACCAGGCCGGCGCGTCGACACGCCCGCGTACCCCAGCGCACCGCCGCGGTGACGTCCCCGGCGACGCGGTCGGCGGCGACGTCCAGCACGGTCGTCGGCAGGTAGAGCGCGGCGACCAGGAACAGGCCCAGCAGCGCCACGAGGAGCGGGTAGCCGGTGACCGGCCGGTGCAGGGACCAGCCGGCCAGTGGCGCGAGGACCCCGACGGCGAGGGCGTTGGCGGCGACGTCCAGGCCCGGCCGGGTCTTCAGTCGCACCGGCGGCGCGCTGTAGAGCCACCCGAGCCACAGCACGACCGCCGTGCCGAGGGCGAAGGCCGGTCCGACCGCCGTGGCGGCGAGCACGAGCGCCGCGAGCGCGGCACCGTGGTGCCAGCGCGTCAGATCGGCCGCGGTGAGCACGCCGGTGACCAGTGGGGCGCTGGCCTTGCGCGGGTTCCGCCGGTCGCTGGGCAGGTCGTACCGGTCGTTGACGGCGAGCACGGCGGTCCAGAGCAACGGCCCGAGCACCACCAGGGCGGCCAGCGAGCGCGGCAGCGTCGCCGCCGGCGGCAGCCAGCGGTGGGTGGCGAGCACCGAGCCGGCATACGCGGCGGCCCAGCCGAGCGGCCAGAACCACGGACGCGACAGGAGCAGCAGCGCCCGGACCCGGGCCGTCCGCGCGTCGGCGGCGGGGCTGAGGAGAACCATGCCACCGACGCTAGGAATCCGCCCGGCCGACGGCCTCCCGCCGGCGAGCCAGGGCGCTCCCCCGCGACGGGGAACCGCGGGTCAGGCGAACAGCAGGCCCGCCACCCAGAGCGCGGCGATCACCAGGCCGGCGGAGAACTCGACGAGCATGGACAACCCGGTCGCCTTGAGCGCCTGCACCGTCGCCGGCCAGGCCAGCTGGTTGCTGCCCAGCCGCAGCCGCTCCGCACCCCAGATGCCGCCGATGAAGCCGATCGGCAGACCGACCACCGGGATCACGAAGAACCCGACCAGGCCGAGCAGTCCGCCGGCCAGCAGCGACGACGTGGGTACGCCGGTGCGCTTGAGGTTCCGCCCCGGCCAGAGGTACTTGACCACGGTACCGCCGGCGGCGACCACGGTGGCGGCGGCGAGCACCGCCCAGCGGCCCGGGCCGGCATCGGCGAAGATCGCCCAGACCAGCACGCCGCCCCAGCACAGCGGCAGCGCCGGCAGCCCCGGCACCACCACCCCGGCCAGGCCGGCCAGGATCGCCAGCGCGGCCACCACCGACACCACTGCCTGCGAATCGCTCAGACTCACGAGTTCTCTCTCTTCTCTGCACAGGCGCTGCATGATCGAGGTGTTAAGCGGGGCCCCCGCCTCTACCGGAAGCGTTAACAGGGGGCCCTTCCTTACCCCTCCAGGCGGGCGCGGATGCCGTCGGCGGGCATGGGGGCGCCGAACAGGCGGCCCTGCCCGGTGTCGCAGCGCAGCGCCCGCAACCGTTCGGCCTGCACCTCGGTCTCCACCGCCTCGGCCGTCACCGACAGCTCCAGCGCGTGGGCCAGCCGGACCAGCGCGTCGACGATCCGCTCGTCCCGGTGGTCGGCGACCGCGTCCGCGCCGTCGCCCCGGATCCCCTCGACGAACGGGCCGGCCAGCTTCACGCAGTGGATCGGCAGCCGGCGCAGGTACGCCAGGTTCGAGTAGCCGGTGCCGAAGTCGTCGATGGCCAGCCGCAGCCCGAGGTCGGCGAGCTGGTGCAGGGCACGCAGCGGCTCGCCCGCGCTGCCCATCACCGCGCTCTCGGTCAGCTCCAGCTGGAGCAGCGCGGCGGGCAGCCCGGTGTGCTGCAACGCCTCGGCCACGGTCTCCACGATGGCCGGGTCGTCGGCCTGCCGGGCGGCCAGGTTGACGCTCACCACCGGCGTGGTCGACGGGAACGCCCGCCGCCAGCCCTCCGCGTCCCGGCATGCCTGGCGCAGCACCCAGGCGCCGAGCCGGACGATCAGGCCGGTCTCCTCGGCCAGCCCGATGAACCGGTCCGGCCCGAGCAGCCCCAGCTCCGGGTGCTGCCAGCGGACCAGCGCCTCGACCGCCACCATCGTGCCGTCCAGCAGGGACACGATCGGCTGGTAGTGCAGCACGAACTCGCCCCGGTCCAGCGCGGCCGGCAGGTTCGACGCCAGCGAGGAGCGGGCGATGTCGGCGGCGCTGCGCTCCGGGTCGTACACCGCCCAGCGGCCCCGCCCTTCGGCCTTGGCCCAGTAGAGCGTGGTGTCCGCGGCCTTCATCAGCTCCGCGACGCTGGTCTCCGCCGCCGGGCACTCCACGATGCCGATGCTGGCCGAGACGGCGAGCTGCTGGTCGCCCACGTGCACCGGCGCGGAGACCGCGGCCAGGGCCAGCTCGGCCACCTCCACCGCGTCGTCGATGCCGCCGTCGGAGTCGACCAGGATGACGAACTCGTCCCCGCCCATCCGGGCCACCAGGTGCCCCCGACCGGCCACGCAGTCGCTCAGCCGCCGGGCGATCACCTTGAGCAGCCGGTCGCCCAGGTCGTGGCCGAGGCTGTCGTTGACCGCCTTGAAGCCGTCCAGGTCGATGAAGCAGAGCCCGACGCGCTGCTCCGGCCCGGCCGCGTCGAAGACGTCGCCCAACGTCTCGAAGAACAGCGTCCGGTTGGGCAGCCCGGTCAGCGGGTCGTGCAACGCCTGGAAGCGCAGTCGTTGCTGCAGCTCGTACCGCTGGGTGATGTCCTCGATCATGGCGACGGTGAAGCGGGGACGGCCGTCGTCGTAGCGGATGAGCGAGACGGCCAGGTCGGTCCAGACCACGCTGCCGTCCTTGCGGTAGTAGCGCTTCTCCACCCGGGCGCTGTCCCGCTTGCCCTCGATCAGCTCCTGGTAGACCTCCCACATGCCGGCCGCGTCGTCGGCGTGGAACAACGCGGCCACGTTGATCCGCCGCAGCTCGCCGACGGTGTAGCCGAGCATGTCCGCGAAGGACTGGTTCACCTCGATGATCTGCCCGTCGACGCCGGCGATGCCGATGCCGATGGCCGCGCCGGTGAAGACCGCCCGGAAGCGTGCCTCGCTGTCGCGCAGCGCCTGCTCCACGGTGTCCCGGGCCTGCCAGGCGGAACGGGCGATCCGCTCCTGCTGGCTGAACACCCGGTCGCGCAGGGCCCGGGCGAACCCGGCGGCGAGCGCGCCCTGCAACAGCGCGACCCGTTCCCGCAGCTCGGGCGACTCCTCCCGGGCCGGCAGCACCCAGGGCAGGAACCGGTCGCCGAGGGCCTGCACCGACCAGTCGAGCACGCCGGGCTCGGTGAGGTGCGCCTCGACCAGGGCACGCCCGACCTCCTCCGCGGGCCGGGCGGAGAAGGTCGGGGCGAGCAACGCCCGGCCCAGCCGCTCGGTGAGCGGCACCAGCAGACGCTCGGTCTCGACCGCGCTCAGCGGCACGAACCCGATGCGTCGCACCGCCCGGGCCCATTCCGCGGCGTACGCGGCGGCGCCGGGACGGCTGACGTCACCCCCGTCGTTCTCCGGGGTGCGCATGTCGGCTCAGCCGGCAGCGCGGTCGTGCCGGGCCACGCCACCGAACGCCCCGAAGCGTTCCGGGTGCTCGTCCACGTCGGACGGCGAGTCGGGCCGCCACAGCGGCATGTGCACCACGCCCGGTTCGAGGATCGTCCAGTCGCCGAAGAAGCCGGTGATCTCGGCCCGCGAGCGGAGCGTGATCTCGGTGGCGGTACGCGCCGACAGCCGCTGCGCGTCCAGCATCTCCTGCGGCTGGTCCTCGAAGGTGGAGTGCGACACGACCAGGAAGCTGCCCGGTGCGGCGGCGGCCCGCAGGGTGGCGAGGATGTCGGCCGGGCGGTCCGCGTCCGGGATGAAGTGCACCACGCCGGCGAGCAGGATGCCCAGCGGCCGGTCGAAGTCGATCAGGCCGCTGGCCCGGGCCTGGTCCAGGATCAGCTTCGGCTCCCGCAGGTCGGCCAGGATCGCGGTGGCCCGGTCGTTGCCGGCCAGCAGCTCGTGGCTGTGCGCCACCGCGACCGGGTCGATGTCCACGTAGACGATGCGGGCCTGCGTGTTGGCGGCCTGGGCGACCTCGTGCACGTTGCCCACGGTGGGAATGCCGGAACCGATGTCGAGGAACTGGTCGATGCCGGCGTCGAGCAGCACCCGGACGGCCCGGCGCAGGAACTCCCGCCCGGAGCGCATGGTGGCCGCCAGGTTGGGCGTCATGGCCGCGATCTGCTCGGCGAGCTGCCGGTCGATCTCGAAGTTGTGCGCGCCGCCGAGGAAGTAGTCGTAGACCCGGGCGGCGCTCGGCCGGGTCAGGTCGATCTCGGCGGGAAGTCCGTCCGGCGTCTGCATCGCTCGGTCCCCCAGGTCGTTCGCCGCCACGAGGCGGATCATGTGGTCCAGCCCACTCTAGGCGCGGACGACCAGCAACGGGAGATCCACCGGCGGCGATGCCGCCGGTGAGGCTCAGTCGGCCGACTCCAGCAGCATCGAGATGCCCTGCCCGACGCCGACGCACATGGTCGCCAGCGCCCGCCGGCCACCCCGACGCCGCAGCTCCAGCGCGGCGGTCAACGCCAGCCGGGCGCCGCTGGCGCCCAGCGGGTGACCCAGCGCGATCGCCCCGCCGTTCGGGTTGACGTGCTCGGCGTCCTCGGGCAGGCCCAGCTCCCGCAGCACGGCCACGGACTGCGCGGCGAACGCCTCGTTCAGCTCCACCACGTCGACGTCGGCGAGGTCCACGCCGTGGCGGTCGAGCAGCTTCCGGGTGGCCGGGACCGGGCCGATCCCCATGATCCGCGGCGGCACGCCGGCCGCCACCGCGCCGCGTACCCGGGCCAGCGGGGTGAGGCCGTAGCGCTCGACGGCGGCCGCGGAGGCGACCAGCAGCGCGACCGCGCCGTCGTTGACGCCGGAGGAGTTGCCGGCGGTCACCGTGCCACCGGACCGGAACGGGGTGGGCAGCGCGGCCAGCTTCTCCAGCGACGTCTCCCGCGGGTGCTCGTCGACCTCGACCAGCTTCGTCTCCCGCCTGCCGGCCGGCACGGTCACCGGCACGATCTCCTCGGCCAGCCGGCCGTCGGCCTGCGCCTTCGCGGCCCGCTGCTGCGAGCGGTACGCGAACGCGTCCTGCGCCGCCCGGTCCACGCCGTACTCGGCGGCCACGTTCTCCGCCGTCTCCGGCATCGAGTCGATGCCCCAGCCGCGTTCCATCAGCGGGTTCACCAGCCGCCAGCCGATGGTGGTGTCGTAGACCTCGGCGGTGCGGGCGAACGGCGTGGCCGCCTTCGGCATCACGAACGGCGCGCGGCTCATGCTCTCCACGCCGCCGGCCACCAGCAGGTCGGCCTCGCCGGCCACGATCGCCCGGGCGGCGGTGGCGAGCGCGTCCAGGCCGGACCCGCAGAGCCGGTTCACGGTGCTGCCCGGCACCTCCGGCGGCAGGCCGCCGAGCAGCGCGGCCATCCGGGCCACGTTGCGGTTGTCCTCGCCGGCCTGGTTGGCGCAGCCGAGGATCACGTCGTCGGTGCGGGCCCAGTCGACGGACGGGTGGCGCGTCACCAGCTCGCGGATGACGTGCGCGGCCAGGTCGTCGGGGCGGACCCCGGCGAGGGCGCCGGCGTACCGGCCGATCGGGGTGCGAACTCCGGCAACGAGGTAGGCCACGGTCATCGCGCGCACGTCCTTCGGGGGTGGGAAGGGGTCGGTCGGCGGGTCGCCCGCCGGGTCACGGGGGCACCCGGCGCCAGGATATCCGCGCCCGCAGCGGATAGGTTGGCGGCATGGCCGGGGCCCAGTTCAGCGCAGAGACCAGCGGCGGCGGCGCGTTCGTCCGCCAACCCAACCGGTTCACCGGGCGGGTCACTCCGCACTCCACCTCGCCGGAGGGCGGCGGGCCGGACGAGCAGGGGCGGTGGCCGCTGGAGGCCGGCCGGTACCGGCTGGTCTGGTGCCGGGCCTGCCCGTGGGCGCACCGGGCCCGGATCGTGCGCAGCCTGCTCGGCCTGGACGAGGTGATCTCGCTGGGCACCGTCGACCCGATCCGGGACGAGCGCGGGTGGCGGTTCGCCCTCGACCCGGACGGCTTCGACCCGGTGCTGGGCATCGGTTTCCTCTCCGACGCCTACCTCGCCACCGATCCCGACTACACCGGCCGGGTGACCGTGCCGGCGCTGGTCGACACGCTCACCGGGCGGATCGTCACCAACGACTACCCGCAGCTCACGCTCGACCTCTCCACCGAGTGGCGACGGTTCCACGCCCCGGACGCGCCGGACCTCTACCCGGTCGAGCTGCGCCCGGAGATGGACGCGCTGATGGCGGAGATCCACCGGGACGTCAACAACGGCGTCTACCGGTGCGGCTTCGCCACCTCGCAGGAGGCGTACGACGAGGCGTTCACGGCCCTGTTCGCCCGGCTGGACGCGTTGGGCGAGCGGCTGGCCGGGCGGCGCTACCTGATGGGGGACGCGATCACCGAGGCGGACGTCCGGCTGTTCACCACGCTGGTCCGCTTCGACGTGGCCTACCACGGGCACTTCAAGTGCAACCGGCAGAAGCTGACCGAGATGCCGGTGCTCTGGGCCTACGCCCGGGACCTGTTCCAGACCCCCGGCTTCGGCGAGACGGTGGATTTCGACCACATCAAGCGGCACTACTACGCCACCCACGACATGATCAACCCGACCCGGATCGTGCCGCTCGGTCCGGACCTGTCCGGCTGGACCACGCCGCACGGGCGTGGCTGACCGCACCTCGCGCCGGGTCGCCGCCGGGTCCGCCGCCGCCTGCCTGGTGGCCGGCGTGGTCGCGGTCACGGTCGCGCTGGTCGCCGGCCCCGGTCCGGGCCTGACCGGGTACGTCAGCGAGGCCGGTGTCACCGACAGCGGGTACGCCGGGACGTACCGGATCGGGGTCTTCGCCCTGGCCGCGGCGCTGCTGCTGCTCGCCGCGGCGCTGCCGCCGGCGGTGCGCGCGGCGCCCGGGCTGCTCGGCACCGGCGCCGTCGCCACGGTGCTCTCCGGCGCGGTCACGTGCAGCACCGGCTGCCCGCTACCACCGTTCGAGGCCGCCACGGTGGCTGACCTGGTGCACGGCGGGGCCAGCATCGCGGCGACCGCCGCGGTGGTCTTCGCCATGCTGGCGGTGCTGCTCTCCCCGGCGGCCGGTACGGCGTTGCGGCGGGTCGCGGCGCTCGGCGCGGCGCTGGCGCTGCCGCTGTCCGGCGCGGTCGGGCTGGCCATGCTCCTGGTCGGGCGGGGCGCGCTGGTGGGGGTGCTGGAGCGGGTGCTGCTGGGGGTGGTCGCGGCGTGGGGTCTGGGCACCGCGATCCTCTGCGTGTGTAAGGGGCCTCACGGGGAGCGGTCCTTCCATCCACGGCGCGACGGGAGTAACGTCGGCCGGCGATGACCAATGTCTGGTGCCTCACCGAGCGCCTGTACGTCGACCTCCGACGGCAGGCCAGCGGCGTCTGTCCGGCGTAGCTCCGCTCCCGCGACGACCCCCTTCCCGCCCCGGACTCCTTGGACGCATCTCATGGCTTCCGCCCTGCGCAAAATTCCCTTCTCCGTGCAGATCCTGCTCGGCCTCGTCCTCGGCGTGGCGCTCGGCTTCCTCGCCCGCGCCAACGACCTCGCCTGGCTGACCAGCACCCTCGACACCGTCGGCGGCCTCTTCGTCCAGCTCCTCAAGCTGGCCGTGCCGCCGCTGGTCTTCACCGCCATCGTGGTCAGCGTGGTCAGCCTGCGCGGTGTGGCCAACGCCGCCCGGCTGGCCGTCAAGACGCTGCTCTGGTTCGGCGTCACCGCGCTGATCGCGGTGAGCCTCGGCATCGGCCTCGGCCTGCTCACCAACCCCGGCCGGGGCGTCAACCTGGACCCGGCCGGCGCCAGCGCGCCGAAGACCACCGGCTCCTGGATCGACTTCCTCACCGGCATCGTGCCGACCAACCCGGTCGGCGCCTTCGTCGAGGGCAACGTCCTGCAGATCGTCTTCCTCGCCCTGGTGGTGGGCGCGGCCGCGCTGCTCGTCGGGGACGCCGCCGAGCCGTTCGTGTCGCTCAACCGCGCGGTGCTCACCATCGTGCAGAAGGCGCTCTGGTGGGTCATCCGGCTCGCCCCGCTCGGCACCCTCGGCCTGATCGGCAACGCCGTCGCCTCGTACGGCTGGGACCTGCTGGCCCCGCTCGCGAAGTTCACCACCGCCGTCTACGTCGGCTGCGCCCTGGTGCTGTTCGTCGTCTACCCGGCGCTGCTCGCCGCGGCCGGCCGACTCAACCCGCTGCGCTTCTTCGCCGGCGCCTGGCCCGCCATCCAGCTGGCCTTCGTGTCCCGCTCCTCGGTGGGCACCATGCCGGTGACCCAGCGCTCGGTCGAGCGCCTCGGCGTCCCCCGCGAGTACGCCTCCTTCGCCGTGCCGTTCGGCGCCACCACGAAGATGGACGGCTGCGCCGCCATCTACCCGGCGCTGGCCGCGATCTTCGTGGCGCAGGTGTTCGGCGTCGACCTCGGCGTCACCGACTACCTGCTGATCGCGTTCGTCTCGGTGGTCGGCTCGGCCGCCACCGCCGGCCTGACCGGTGCGATCGTCATGCTCACGCTGACCCTGAGCACGCTGGGCCTGCCGCTGGCCGGCGCCGGCCTGCTGCTGGCCATCGACCCGATCCTGGACATGATGCGGACCGCCACCAACGTGGCCGGGCAGGCCGTGGTGCCGACCATCGTGGCCGCCCGCGAGGGCACGCTCGACCGGGCCGCGTACGACTCCGCCGGCAAGCGGGACCTGGTCGAGCCCGTCGAGCCGGCCGCCGAGCGCCTCGCCCCCGTACCCGCCTGAGCATCCTGATCCGGGTGCGTTCCTGGTCGCCGCGGCGACGAGGGACGCACCCGGTTCCATGACCCGAGGAGAACCGCATGAGCACCCTGTTCACGCCGCTCGCCCTGCGCGGCGTCACGCTGCCCAACCGGATCGCGATGGCGCCGATGTGCCAGTACAGCGCCGGCCCGGACGGGCTGCCCACCGACTGGCACCGCGTCCACCTCGGCTCCCGGGCCGTCGGCGGCGCCGGGCTGGTGCTCAGCGAGGCGACCGCCGTGGTCCCCGAGGGGCGGATCACCCCGCAGGACGTCGGGCTCTGGTCCGACGCGCACGTCGACGCGTGGCGGCCGGTCACCGCGTTCGTCGCCGGCCAGGGCGCGGTGCCGGCGGTGCAGCTCGCACACGCCGGGTTCAAGGCCTCCACGTACCGGCCGTGGGCCCCGCGCCACGGCGGCGTGCCGGACGCCGAGGGCGGTTGGACGCCGGTCGGCCCGGGCGGCGACCCGTTCGTCCCCGACTACCGCACACCGGCCGCGCTCGACGAGGCCGGCATCGCCGCCGTGGTGGCCGCCTTCGCCGCCGCCGCGAGGCGGGCGCTGGACGCCGGCTTCGCCGCGGTGGAGATCCACGCGGCGCACGGCTACCTGCTGCACGAGTTCCTCTCCCCGCTGACCAACCGGCGCGCCGACGGCTACGGCGGAGACCGGGCCGCCCGGATGCGGTTCACCCTGGAGGTGGCCCGCGCGGTCCGCGCCGAGGTCGGCGAGGCCGTGCCGGTGCTGACCCGAATCTCCGCCACCGACTGGACCGACGGCGGCTGGACCGTCGAGGACAGCGTGGTGCTCGCCGGCGAGCTGGCGGCGGCCGGCGTGGACCTGGTCGACACCTCCTCCGGTGGCGCGGCGGCCCGGGCGTCCGTGCCCGTCGGCCCCGGCTACCAGGTGCCGCTGGCCGCCCGGATCCGCCGCGACGCCGGCGTGCCCACCGGCGCGGTGGGCCTGATCGTGGAGCCCGAGCAGGCCGAGCAGATCGTCGCCGGCGGTGAGGCGGACCTGGTGCTGCTGGGCCGGGAACTGCTCCGCGACCCGTACTGGCCGCGCCGCGCCGCCGCCAAACTGGGCGCCACCCCGGCCTGGCCCGACCAGTACGCCCGGGCCTTCTGACGCCACCCGTCCGCCCCGCCGCGACGGGCGGGGCGGACGGTGGTCAGCCGGCCAGGTGCGACCAGCGGGCCTCCAGGTCGGACCAGGCGCCCTGGGCCGCGACCACGCCGTCGACCAGCACCACCACGTGGTCCGCGCGGACCAGCGCGGCCCGCTTGGCGGTCGAGCCGACCACTGTCACCCCGTGCTCGCGCAACGCCGCCCAGAGCGCCAGCTCCGTGGTCACGTCCAGCGCCGACGACACGTCGTCGGCGACCAGCAGCTCGGTACGCGGGGCGAGCGCCCGGGCCAGCGCCAGCCGCTGGAGCTGCCCGCCGGAGAGCCGGGTCCCCTTGTGCCCGATGAGCAGCCCGAGCCCGCCCCCGGCGGCGGCCAGGTCGTGTTCCAGCTGGGCGGTGGAGACCGCGCCGGCGGCGTCGACCTGGTGGCCGAGCGCGATGTTCTCGGCCACGGTGCCGGAGAGCACCCGGGGCAGCTGCCCCACGTAGCCGACCTGGTTGGGGCGCAGGAACATCTCCGGCTCGGTGACCGGCTCGCCGTTCCAGCGCAGCGCGCCGACGTGGTGCACGATGCCGGCGAGCGCGCGCAGCAGCGAGGACTTGCCGGCGCCGACCGGCCCGACCACCAGCACCAGCTGCCCGCGCTCGACCACCAGGTCGACGTCGCGGACGGCCAGCGTGCCGTCGGAGTGCAGCGCGCCGAAGCCGGCCAGCTCCAGCCGACGCAGCGGGTGCCGGGGCGGCGGCTCGGGCGCCGGCGCGGTGCCGGCGGCGAGGTCGAGCCCGGGCACCTCCGCGGAGTAGGTGGCCGTCCCGGTCATCGCCACCGTGCGCCGGGTCCACACCCGCGCCGACGGGTACTGGGAGACCAGCGCCGCGGTGGTCCAGGCGAACCAGCGGGCCGCGCCGAGGGTGGAGACGGCGACCAGCGTGGCGCCGGCGGACAACTCACCGGCCAGGTAGAGCGCCCAGGCCCCGATCGGCAGCAGTCCACTGGCGACGGACGGGGTGGACCGGGCCCACACCTGCATGGCGATCTCCCGCCGCTGCCGCTCGCTGCGCACCGCGTCCAGCCCGGCGAGGTGGCGCAGCACCGGGCGGGTGGCGCCGGCCAGCTTCACCGTCCGGGCGGCGGAGAGCGCGGAGACCAGCGCGGTGGCGAACGCGGCCCGCGCCTTGACGGTGCCGGCGGCGGTGCGTTCCAGCTTCGGCCCGAACAGCGTGGCCGCCAGGCCGGAGGCCACCATCGTGCCGACGAAGAACAGCGCCGGTACGACACTGCCGGTGACCAGCGTCATGGTGAGCACGATGGCCACCGAGATGAACTGGTCCATCAGGTTGTCGGCGAGCTGCACCACCCGGTCGGTGTCGCCGCCCTGGGCCACCACCTCGGCCGGGGTGTGCCCGCTGACCCGGCGCGCGCCGGTCTGCCCGTGCACCAGCCGGGCGCTGATCCGCAGCATCTGGCGGATCCACCACTGCGGGAACCACAGGTTGGTCAGGTAGGGCAGCGGCAGCACCAGCAGCAGCGCGGCGGCGATGCCGAGCGCCGGCAGCCACGGGTCGCCGCCGGCGACCAGGTCGGCCCAGAGCCAGGGCAGCACCGCGCCGTCCAGCCCGAGCAGGGTCATCACCACGAACAGGGCGACCGACACCAGGCCGTACCGGGGGTCGTTGATGCCCAGCCGCAGGATCTCCCGCATGGTCCGGGCGGGCGGCGCGGGCGGCGCCGGCGGCGGTTCGGCGCGCGGCACGGCGACGCGGCGCGGCTCGTCGGCCGGCAGCACCGGCGCGTCGTCGACCCACTCGTCGGGCGCGTCGAGCAGGTCCACGCCGCCGCGGCGGGCGCCGGCGCCCGCGTACGCGCCGGCGTGGCTGGTGGCGAGCAGCTCGGCGAAGCGGGCGGACTCGCGCAGCGGACCGGCCTCCAGCACCGCGCCGTCGGCCATCACCACGACCTCGTCGCAGCGCCGCACCGAGGAGAGCCGGTGCGCGATGACGATGCCGATGCGGTCGGTGAGCAGCCGCTCGGTGGCCTGGCGCACCCGGTTCTCGGTGACCGGGTCGAGCCGCGCGGTGGCCTCGTCGAGGATCACCACGTGCGGGTCCCGGACCAGGATCCGGGCGAACGCCACCAGTTGCTCCTGCCCGGCGGAGAGCACGTGGCCGCCATCTCCTAGGCGGGTGTGCACGCCGTCGGGCAGCTCGGCGATCCACCCGGCAAGGCCGAGTTCGGCGAGCGCCCGCTCGGCGGCGCCGAGCAGTTCCGGGTCGAAGAGGGCGACGTTCTCGGCGAGCGTGCCGGCCAGGATCTCGGTGCGCTGGGGCACCACGGCGATCCACCGCCGCAGCTCCTCGACGTCCAGGTCGACCACGTCGGTGTCGCCCAGGAAGACGGTGCCGCGCGGCACCTCCACGGCCCGGGTGAGCACCTTGGCCAGCGTCGACTTGCCCGATCCGGTGCGGCCGACCAGCGCGTACGAGCGGCCGCGGGCGAAGTCGAGCCGCACGTCGCGCAGCGCCGGGCCGCGCTCGTCCCCGGCGGCCGGGTAGCGGAAGGTGAGCCCGCGGACGGTCAGGTCGCCGTCGGCCGGGGCGACGCCGCCGACCGGTTCCTGCGGCGCGCCGGCCAGCAGTTGCACCCGCCCCCAGGCGCCGAACGCCTGTTGCAGGTGCGGCACCCAGCGGGCGATGTGCTCGACGGTCGCGCCGAACGCGATCGCCAGCAGCCAGATGGCGGTGAGCCGGGCGGCGTCCACCCGGCCGGTGGCGAGCGCCCACGCGCCGGCCAGCACCACCGCCGCGATGCCGACCCGGACCCCGCCGGTGGCCACCGCGGTGACCCGGGCGGAGAGCCGGAAGACCCGGCCGCAGCGGGCGATCACCTCGGCCGCCCGGCGGGCGTAGAGGCGCAGCACGTACGGGCGGGCGAGGCTGGTGCGCACGTCGTCCTGGCCGTGCACCGCCTCCTCCATCACGGCGGCGAGGTCGGACCACGCCTCCTCCTCGGCCATCCGGGCCGGGGCGATCCGGGCGGTGGGGCGGCGCAGCGTGGTCGCGAGCAGCGCGGTCAGCAGCACCATCCCGACGCCGGCGGGCCACCAGACGACCAGCGCGCTGACCGTGGCGAGCGCGCAGACGGCGAGGCCCTGCGCCAGGCGTACGCCGGTGTTCCGCATCTCGGCGGCGACCTGGTAGACGTCGTTGTCGATCCGGTCGAGCAGCTCGCCGACCGGGGTGGTCTCCAGGGCCGGCAGGTCCTGCCCGAGCGCGACGCGGCAGAGCCGGCGGCGGACGTCGGCGGACCAGTCGGCCGTGAGCCGGGCCATGATCAGCCCGATCAGCAGGTCGGTCACGACGGCGGCGACGAGCGCCACGGCGAGCGCGACGAACCAGCCGGACGAGCGGTGCACCAGCACCGGCCCGGCGAGCGCGGAGGCGGCGGCCTGACCACCGGCGCCCAGCACGATCAGCAGCAGGACGGCCGCCATCCGCCGGGGTGCGGTGGTCCAGAGATCTCGGAGCAGGCGCATAGGACAGTCCTCCGGACTCGGACGGGTGGGGGCGGTGAACCCAGCCTTCCCGTCCGGCCGGTGCGGATCAAACGAATTACCGCGTTCCGGTCAGGTATGGGCGACCCGGCGGACGATGCCGAGCAGTGCCTCCTGCACGTCGGCGATCGGCCGATCGGGCTGGAAGACCAGCCAGTCCACGGCCACCACGAGCCCGACGCCGAACAGCGCCGAGCTGGCGGTCCGCACGTCCAGGTCGGCGGGGAGGTCGCCGCTGTCCACGCCGGCCCGGACCGTCTCGGCGATCACCTCGATGGCCTCGCCGCGCAGCAGCCGCAGCGTCTGCTGCCACTCCCGGTTGGTGCGCCACATCTCCGAGAGCAGGAGCTGGGCGAAGGCCCGGTAGCGGCGGATGTAGTCCAGCTCGGCCCGGACCAGGGCGGCGAGCGCCTCGCGCGGCGGCAGCCCGTCGACGGCGGCCCGGAACTCGGCGGTGAGCAGGCCGATGCCGTGCCGCAGCAGCTCCTCGAAGAGGACCGTCTTGGACTCGAAGTTGTAGTAGACGGTCCCCTTGGCCACCCCGGCCCGGGCCGCGATGTCGTCCACCGTGGTGGCCGAGAAACCCTGCTCGGCGATGAGCTCCACCGCCGCCACGAAGAGACGCTGGCGGGTGTCCTCCCGCCGGCGCGACCGACCGTCCGTCACCGGCCCATCCTCACATGGTCAGTTCGGGGTGCAGTTTGGCCGGGGTCAGCCGGCGGGACCGGCGCGCCGCCCCGACGGTGAGCACCATGGCGCCGAGTCCGAAGGCGAGCAGGACCAGCGCCCCGTTGACCACCGGGCCGGCCGGCCCGCCGTTGATGGTGTGCCGCAGGCCGGCCACCACGTACGTCATCGGCAGCCAGGGGTGGATCGCCTGGAAGAAGCCGGGTGAGGTCTGCACCGGGTAGGTGCCGCCGGAGGAGGTGAGCTGGAGCATCAGCAGGGCCAGCGCGGCCAGCCGGCCGGCCGGGCCGAGCGCGACGCCGACCAGCTGCATGATCGCGGTGAACGCCAGCGAGGTGAGCGCGAGCAGCCCGAACGTCGCCGCGCCGTGCTCCGGGTGCAGTCCGAGCGCGAGCGTCACCACCGTGTAGAGCACCGCGACCTGGGCCAGGCCGATCGCGGCGGCCGGCAGCCAGCCGGCGAGCACGACCCGCCAGCCGGGCGCGCCGGACATCACGTGTCGCCGGTTGACCGGCCGCAACAGCATGTACGTGATCATCGCGCCGACCCAGAGCGCCAGCGCCAGGAAGTAGGGCGCGAAGCCCACGCCGTAGGAGCCGGCCGGGTGTCGCGAGTCGCGGATCAGGCCGACGGGGTCGCCGAGCACGTCGGCGCGACTGCTCGCGTCGTCGTACCCGGGCAGTTTCTTCTCCCCGGCGGCGAGCCCGTCGGCGAGGTCGCCGGCGCCGCCCTCCAGCCGGGTCAGCCCGTCGACCAGCTTGGTGCTGCCGGTGCCGAGCTGGGCCAGGCCGCCGTCGAGCGCCCGGGCGCCGGTGGCGAGCCGGTAGAGCCCGCCGCGCAACTGGTCGGCGCCGGTGGACGCGTCGCCGAGCCCG
This sequence comes from Micromonospora sp. WMMA1996, assembly GCF_002573675.1. Classification (NCBI taxonomy): domain Bacteria; kingdom Bacillati; phylum Actinomycetota; class Actinomycetes; order Micromonosporales; family Micromonosporaceae; genus Micromonospora; species Micromonospora sp. WMMA1996. The sequence continues at coordinate 4,062,897 of NZ_PDHU01000001.1, forward strand.
TCGCGGAGCTTGGCGCTGCCCTGGGCCAGCGTGGTGAGCCCGCCGGCCAGCTCGTCGACCTTGGCCCGGGCGGAGGCGACGTCGTCGGCCAGGTGCGGCGCGGCGGCGGCCACCTCGCGGGCGGTCTTCGCGACGTCGGTCATCTGCTTCCTCAACGCGGCCAGGTCGGTCCGGTCCAGCGCGGAACCCAACGCCTTCGCCTGGGTGACGGCCCGGTCGGCGGCCGTGCGGGCGGCGGCGAAGTCGCTGTCGTCGGCGAGTTCGGGGTGTTCCTTCGCGACCGCGTCGAGCCGGTCGGAGATCTCCTGCGCCGTCCGCACCACCTCGTCGGCCTTGGCGGGTAGCGCGTCCAGGCCGTCGGCGAGCTGCTGCGCGCCGGTGGCGACGGCGGTGGCCGCCCGCTGGATCTTCTCGGCGTTGCGGCGCAGCACCGGTTCGTACCGGTCGGCCGCGGCGTCGACCTTCGCGGCGGCGGCCCTCGTCTCGGTGGCGGCCCGGCCGGCGCCGTCGGCGAGCTGGGCCGCGCCGGTCTGCAACTGGTCGAGGCCCCGGGCCAGCTTGTCGGCGCCCTGCACCGACTGGTTCAGGCCGCCGGCGAGCTGCCCGGCCCCGTTCTCGGCGCTCCCCAGCCCGTCGGCGAGCTGACCGGCGCCGCGCTGCGACGTGCCGAGCCCGTCGGAGATCTTCCCCGCCCCGTCGGCGGCCCGGCCGGTCTCGGCCTTGGCGTCGGTGAAGCCGATGAGCATCTTGTCGAAGTACGAGGCGGCGGTGCTCTCCGCGGCGGCGGCCCGGATCTCGCTGAACGCCGAGCGGGCGAGCAGCCCGGAGAGGTAGTTGGTGGCGTCGTCGTTCACCACCTTCAGCTCGCCCTGCCGGGCCGGGCGGTCCGGCTCGGGGCTGGCGGCCAGCGTGGCGGAGAAGTCGGCGGGGATGGAGAAGACCAGGTGGTAGCGGCCGTCGCGCAGGCCCTTCGTGGCGTCGGCCTGGTCGGTCACGGTCCAGCCGAAGACCTTGCGGTCGACCAGTTCGTCAGCGAGGTCCCGCCCGGCGTGCACCTCGGTGCCGTCGCCGGCCCGGGCCGGCCGGTCGGCGTTGACCAGGGCGACCGGGATCCGGTCGAGGTTCCCGTACGGGTCCCAGAAGGCGTAGAGGTAGAGCGCGCCGTAGAGCAGCGGCACCACGGTGAGCACGGCGAGCGCGGCGCGCGGCAGCCGGCCGCGGGTCATCCGGCGCAGCTCGAACAGGGCCAGTCGCAGCACGCTCATGCGGGCACCTCGGCGGTCGGAACGGAAGCGGTCGGGGCGGAACCGGCCGGGGCGGGACCGGTCAGGGCGGGCGCGGGCAGCGCGGGGTCACCGATGCGGTGCGCGGTGGCGGACACCCCGGGTTCGACGGCGCGGGCGCTGACGACCACCGCGTACCCCTGGTCGGCGAGGCGTTCCAGGGCGGCCCACATCCACTCCCGTTCGGGGCGGTCGGCGCCGGCGTCCACGTCGTCGGCGACGATCAGGCTGGGGCCGCCGAGGCTGGCCAGCACCAGCCCGAGCACCTGCCGCTCGACCGGGGTGAGGTCGCGGCCGTACCGGTCGGGGTCGAGCGGGGCGTCGGTGAAGCCGGCGCCGGCGATGGCGGCGGCGTAGGCGTCGCGGCGGTAGGCCCGGCGCGCCCGCACGGCGGCGACCGGGACGAGCTGGCGGCGGCGGCGCGGGACCGGGCCGAGCAGCAGCAGCCGTTCGGTGATGTGCTCGGCGACGGTGAGCGTCGGGTCGGGCTCGTGCACGCCGGCCACCTGGCCGAGCGCGGCCGGTCCCCGGCGGCGCAGCTCGCCGTGGCTGTGCGGGAAGCGCCCGGCCAGGGCGAGCAGCAGCGAGGTGCGCCCGCTGCCGGGAGGCCCGGTCACCGCGTGCAGCTCACCGGCGGCGGCGGTGAGGTCGACGTCCCGGTAGACCCATCCGCGGCGGGTCCGCAGCCCGAGCCCGCTGGCCTCGACGATCGTCATGACACCCGTTCCCGAAACTAAACTGACTGGTCAGTACAAAAACATGACCAGCATAGCGCCGGGTGTCCGGTTCGACGCAACGCGAGGAGAGGGTGATCCTCAGAACAGCACGGTGGCGAGCGTGCCGACCGGGCGGAAGCCGCAGCGCTCGTAGACCCGCCGGGCCGGCAGGTTGAAGTCGTTGACGTAGAGGCTGACCGTCGGCGCGACCCGCTCCAACGTGTCGCGCACCACCGCGGCCATGGCGGCGGCGGCGATGCCCCGGCCCCGCCACTCGGGCGCCACCCAGACGCCCTGCACCTGCGCGGTGCGGCGGGTCACCACGGCCAACTCGGCCTTGAAGACCACCCGGCCGTCGACGAAGCGGGCGTAGGCCCGGCCGGCGCGCACCAGCTCGGTCACCCGCCGCCGGTAGCCGCGCCCGCCGTCCTCGGCCAGCGGCGAGACCCCGACCTCCTCGGTGTACATCGCCACCGCCGCCGGGAAGAGCCGGTCGACCTCGCTGCTGCGCACCCGGCGCACCTGCGGGTCGGGCGCCACGGCGGGCAGGGCGTCCGTGGCCAGCAGCGGCTGGTTCGGGCGTACGTCCCGGGCCGGCCCCCAGTGCGCGGAGAGGCGGTCCCAGAGCCCGAGCACCGCGTCGGCGCGCCCCACGATCGAGGAGCAGAGCCGCTCCTCCGCGCCCAACTGCTCGGCGAACGCGGCCACCGCCGGCTCCGACGCGAGCACCGGGGTGAGGTTGCCGCCCAACCAGCAGATCGACTCCAGGTTGCGGCGGGAGCCGTAGCCGAGGATCCGCGCCTCGGCCCGCCACCAGGCCAGCCCGCGCGCCGCCACCCGCTCGGCGACCTGCGCGCCCGCGTACGGGTCGAGGTCGAGCAGCCGCTCGACCGCGCGGCGCTCCGACTCCCCCAGTTGGCGTACCGGCACCGTGAGCACGGTTACCAGCCTGCCAGATGGACCCGGGAGCGCGCGGGCCGACCGGACACCCCGGCGACCGGCCGGTGAGCGGCGGCTCAGCCGGCCGGAACCGGTTCCGGCGCCGCTGCCGGCGGCCGGGTGCGCGCGGCCCACCGCACCACCGGCGGTACCAGCACGCCGAGCAGCAGGAACGACCCGCCGAGCAGCAGCCAGCCGGGCACGCCCCAGCCGATCGCGAGCGTGGTCACCACCACCGGGGCGACCATCGACCCGAGCTGCATGCCCATCCCGTACGCCCCCTGGTACTGACCGTGGGCGTGGGCCGGGGCGAGGCCGAACGAGACGCCCCAGCCGGCCGCCGCGTGCCACAGCTCCCCCACCACGTGCACCAGCGCGCCGGCCAGCAGCAGCGGCACCGCCACCGCCGCCGGTACGCCACCCGCGGCCGCGAACAGCACACAGGCCACCCCGATGAACGCGCCCGCCCGGCGGGCGGCCCGGCCGGCGCCGGTCAGCTCCTCGGTGCCCCGCGAGGCGCGGACCTGGAAGAGCACCACCACCACGGTGTTGACCAGCAGGCAGGCGGAGACCAGCCAGCGCGGCGCGTCAGTGTGCCCGGCGATCCAGAGCGGCAGGGCGATGTTGGTCAGCGAGAAGTGCATCGACATCAGCCCGTCGAGAACGGTGAAGGCCAGGAACGGCCGGTCCCGCAGGGCGATCAGCCGGGGTCCGTGCGTGGGCGCCGGCACCGGTGGCACGGCCGGCAGCCGGAGCAGCACCGCCGCCGCCAGCAGGTAGGTGAGGCAGTCGAGCAGGATCAGTGTCACGTACGCGCCGCGGGTGTCGGCGGCCAGCGCGAACCCGGCCAGGACGGCGCCCACCGAGATCCCGACGTTGGTGACCGCGCGCAGGTAGGCCCGCGTGCGGACCCGCTGGTCGGCGGGGACGACGCCGGCGATCAGCGCCCCCCGCGCGCCCCGGCTGGCCGAGTCGGCGACGGCCATGAGCACGCCGACCACCAGGAACCCGGCGAACGAGCGCACCGCGACCAGGGCGGCGGTGCAGCCGGCCGAGGCGATCAGCGCCGCCAGCTGGAGACCGCGCGGGCCGAGCCGGTCGGCCAGGTAGCCCATCGGTGCGCTGGCCACCAGGCTGACCAGTGCGGTGAGCGTGAGCGCCACGCCGACCTGGGCCACGGTGAGCCCGACCGAGCGGGTGAGGAAGAGCGCGCTGGCGGTGAGCCAGGTGCCTCGACCGACGGTGTTGATCAGCATGGACAGGGCGAGGGTCCGGGACGGCCCGGGTTCGGGTAGCAGGCGCACTCCGGCACTTTAACAAGACGTACGTACGGTTTGCAGCCCCGATTCACCTCAGCGTCTTGTCGCCGATGCATTGCCGATATATCGTTGATGCATCAGTGATACGACGACAGAAGGAGAGCCCGATGGGTTTCCGTCGACACGCGCACACCATGCACGACGAGATGCACCGCCACGGCGGCTTCGGCTTCCCGCCCGTACCCCCGGGACCGCCGCCGTTCCCGCCCGGACCGCACGGTCACGGGCGGGGCCGGGGTGGCCGGGGCCGCGGACGCGGCCGGCGGCCGAACGTGCGCGGCGCCGTGCTGGCGCTGCTCACCGAGCGGCCGATGCACGGCTACGAGATGATCCAGGAGATCGACTCCCGCACCGGCGGGGCCTGGCGGCCCAGCCCCGGCTCGATCTACCCGACCCTGCAACTGCTGGAGGACGAGGGCGTCATCGCCACGGCCGCCGACTCGGACGGCGGGCGCAAGCGGTTCGCCCTCACCGAGCAGGGACGGGCCGAGGCGACCGAGGCGGCGCAGACCCCGCCCTGGGCGGAGTTCGCCGAGCAGACCGTCAACAGCTGGCACGACATCCGCGACGCCGGCGCGCAGGCCATGAACGCGTTGCGCCAGGTGATGACCACCGGCACCGACGACCAGCGCGCCCGGGCCGCCCAGGTGCTCGACGAGACCCGGCGCAAGCTGTACGCCATCCTCGCCGAGTCCGAGTGAACACCGCCGCCGGGACGGCACGCCGGCCGGGCGACGATCGGCGTGCCGTCAGGCGCGGCGCGCGGTGACCAGCAGGTACTCCCACCGCATCACGCCGCCCTCCAGGTGCCGGGCGGCCAGGTCGGTCAACGCGCGGTCGAGCCCGGCGGTCCGCTCCGGGTCGCCGGCGTTCGCCCGGTAGACCGCCACCGTCGGCCCGTAGTGGGTGGCGAAGAAGTCCCGGAACTGCTCCGGCGAGGCGAACCGGTTCACGACCACCGCGTCCCGTCCCAGCGTGAGCGAGGAGACCCGGTCGCCGAACAACTCCCGGACGTGGTCCTCGTCGCCCCAGAGCGGGGGCGGCTGCGCGCCCGGCGGCGGCGGGGGCGCGTACGGCCGCATGGCCGCGAACAACTGGCCCACGAAGCCCTGCGGCGTCCAGTTGACCAGTCCGATCGTCCCGCCCGGCCGGCAGACCCGCAGCAGCTCGTCGGCGGCGACCCGGTGCCGGGGTGCGAACATCACGCCGACGCAGGAGAGCACGGCGTCGAACTCGCCGTCGGCGTACGGCAGCGCCTCGGCGTCGGCCTCCTGCCAGGTCAGCGTCAATCCCTCCCGCTCGGCCGACGCCCGGCCGATCGCCAGCAGCTCCGGGGTCAGGTCGCCGGCCACCACCTCCGCCCCGGTCCGGGCCGCCGGCAGGGCCGCGTTGCCGGTGCCGGCGGCCACGTCCAGCACCCGGTCACCCGGCCCCACCCGGGCCGCCCGGACCAGCGTCGCCCCCAACTGCGGGATCACCTGCGCGGCCACGGCGGCGTAGTCACCCAGCGCCCACATCCGGCGGTGCCCGGCCTTCACGGCCGCGTCCCGCTCCTGTTCCTCGATCATCGCCTCGCTCCTCACCTGTCGTCCCTGCCAGCGACGCTAGGCATCGGGCGACCCGGCCCCCAGTACGAGATCTGTACCGCTCCCGACAGGTCGCTGGCCGGGCTGCCGGGCCGGGCGTAGCGTGCCCCCATGGGGGCCTCCTACCACCAGTTCTGCCCCGTGGCGAAGGCCATGGAGCTGCTCGACGAGCGGTGGACGCTGCTCGTCGTCCGGGAGTTGGTCAGCGGCTCGGAACGCTTCAACGAGCTGCGCCGCGGCCTGCCCCGGATGTCGCCCACGCTGCTGTCCCGCCGACTGCACCAGCTCGTCCGGGCCGGCGTCGTGGAGCGGCGCGTCGACGGCGGCGACGTGCGCTACGTCCCGACCGCCGCCGGGCGCGAGCTGCGGCCCGTGCTGGAGGCGCTCGGCGCCTGGGGCGTGCGCTGGATCGGCGAGCTGGGCGACGCCGACCTCGACCCGAAGCTGCTGCTGTGGGACATGCACCGGCACGTCGACCACGACGCGGTTCCGCCGGGGCGTACCGTCGTGCGGTTCCGCTTCCGCGACGTGCCCACGACGCAGCGCGACTGGTGGCTGGTCATCGCCGCCGGCGAGGCCGACGTCTGCGACATCGACCCCGGGCACGACGTGGCGGTGACCGTCACCGCGGACCTGCGCGCCCTGGTCCAGGTCTGGCTGGGCGACCTGGAGTGGCCGGCCGCGTTGCGCAGCGGGGCGGTGCAGGTGGCCGGGCCGGAGACGGTGCGGCGCGCGGTGCCCGGCTGGTTCACCCTCTCCCCCTTCGCCGCCGTGCCCCGGCCCTGAGACGGCGCGTGCGGCCGCCCCCGGGAGGGGACGGCCGCACGGCGACGCGGAAAGCGGATCAGTGCACGGTGACCGTGGCGCCACCCGGCACCAGGTCCCGCAGTTCCTCGGGGATCTCGGCGCCCATCTCGTCGGCGATCCGCAGCGCCTCCTCGATCAGCGTCTCCACGATCTGCGCCTCCGGCACGGTCTTGACGACCTTGCCCTTGACGAAGATCTGGCCCTTGCCGTTGCCGGAGGCGACACCCAGGTCGGCCTCGCGGGCCTCGCCCGGACCGTTCACCACGCAGCCCATGACCGCGACGCGCAGCGGCACCGGCAGCCCCTCCAGGCCGGCGGTGACCTCCTCGGCGAGCTTGTAGACGTCGACCTGGGCCCGACCGCAGGACGGGCAGGAGACGATCTCCAGGCCGCGCTCGCGCAGGCCCAGCGACTCCAGGATCGCGGCGCCGACCTTGATCTCCTCGACCGGCGGGGCGGAGAGGGAGACCCGGATGGTGTCGCCGATGCCCTCGGCCAGCAGCGCGCCGAACGCCACCGCCGACTTGATCGTGCCCTGGAACGCCGGGCCGGCCTCGGTGACGCCCAGGTGCAGCGGGTAGTCGCACTTCTCGGCGAGCAGCCGGTAGGCGCGGATCATCACCACCGGGTCGTTGTGCTTGACCGAGATCTTGATGTCCCGGAAGCCGTGCTCCTCGAACAGCGAGCACTCCCAGAGCGCCGACTCGACGAGCGCCTCGGCGGTGGCCCGGCCGTACTTGGCCAGCAGGCGCTTGTCCAGCGAGCCGGCGTTCACGCCGATCCGGATCGGCACACCGGCGTCGCCGGCCGCCTTGGCGATCTCCTTGACCTTGTCGTCGAACTGCCGGATGTTGCCCGGGTTCACCCGGACCGCGGCGCAGCCGGCGTCGATCGCGGCGAAGACGTACTTCGGCTGGAAGTGGATGTCGGCGATCACCGGGATCTGCGACTTGCGCGCGATCGCCGGCAGCGCCTCGACGTCGTCCTGCGAGGGAACGGCGACCCGGACGATCTGACAGCCGGACGCGGTCAGCTCGGCGATCTGCTGGAGCGTGGCGTTGACGTCGGCGGTGAGGGTGGTGGTCATGGACTGCACCGAGACCGGCGCGCCCCCACCGACCGGCACCGAGCCGACCATGATCTGGCGGCTGGCCCGGCGCGGGGCCAGCGGCGGCGGCGGTACGGGGGGCATACCGAGACTGACAGCGGTCACTTCAGGCACTCACCTTGAGAAGAGCGTGATCGGGTTGACGACGTCCGCGGTGACGGTCAGCAGCGTGAACACGCCACCGACCAGGATCACCGCGTACGTGAGGGGCATGAGCTTCAGGTAGTCGACGCGCCCCGGGTCGGTGCGGCCGATCCGGGCGTAGAGCCAGGAGCGGGCCCGCTCGAACCAGGCGATGGCGATGTGGCCGCCGTCCAGCGGGAGCAGCGGGAGCAGGTTGAACACGCCGATGAAGAAGTTGAGCGACACGAAGAGCATGAAGAACACCAGCCAGGCGTTGTTCTCCACGGCCTCGCCGCCGAGCCGGCTGGCGCCGACCACGCTGATCGGGGTGTCCATGTCGCGCTCTTCACCGGTGATCGCGTTCCAGAGCGCCGGGACCTTCTGCGGGATGCGCTGCATGGCGTGCGCGGTCTGCACCGCCATGTTGCCGGTGAAGTCGGCGGTGGCGCCGAACGCGGCGACCGGGCCGTACTCCACCCGGGTCGGGGTGCTCGGCTGGAGCGCCACGCCGAGCGCGGAGACCGCCGAGGTGGCGCCCTTCGGGTCGCCCAGCGGCGGTCGCTGCACCGCGGCCAGGTCGACGGTGGCCGTGGCGGGGGTGCCGTCGCGCAGGTAGGAGACGGTGGCGGTGCCGGGCTTGGTGCCCCGGACCACGTCGAGCATGTCGCCCCAGGTGGAGACCGGACGGCCGTTCACCGCGGTGATCCGGTCGCCGTCCTTGAGCTGGGCCTGGGCGGCCGGGCTGGCCGGGTCGCCGCTCTGGCAGGCGCGGGCCGCGTTCTCCACGACCACGCACGGGGCGATGGCGACCACCGCCGGCTCGGCCCGGAAGCCGGCCTCGGTGGTGGGGAACTTCGGGTTCGGCAGGCCGGCGGAGACCGCGATGATCCAGAGCGCCACCAGCGCGATGGCGAAGTGCATCGCGGAACCGGCGGACATCACGATCGTCCGCTTCCACACCGGGTAGCGCCACATGGCGCGCTTCTCGTCCCCCGGCTCCACGTCGTCGTCCTGCGGGGTCATCCCGACGATCTTGCAGAAGCCGCCGAGCGGGATGCCCTTGACGCCGTACTCCGTCTCGCCCCGCTTGAACGACCAGAGCGTCGGGCCGAAGCCGACGAAGTAGCGGGTGACCTTCATCCCGAACGCCTTGGCGGTCAGCATGTGCCCCGCCTCGTGCAGGCTCACCGAGATGAGGATCGCCAGGGCGAACAGCACCACCCCGAGCAGATAGCTCATCGAGCTCCTTCCACCGACCCGACGATGATCTCCTGGGCGTGCGCCCGTGCCCACGACTCGGCGGCGAGCACGTCCTCGACGGTACCTGGTTCGTCGAAGTCGGGAGCGTCCTCCAGCACCCGCTGGAGGGTGTCGACGATGCCGAGGAAGGGCAGCCGCCCGGCCACGAACGCCGCCACGCACTCCTCGTTCGCCGCGTTGTAGATCGCCGGCCGGCACCGCCCGGCCTCGCCTGCCGCCTTGGCCAGCGCGACCGCCGGGAACGCGGTGTCGTCGAGCGGGAAGAACTCCCAGGTGTGCGCCGAGGCCCAGTCGACCGCCGCGGCGGCCCCGGGGACCCGGTCCGGCCAGCCGATCCCGAGCGCGATGGGCAGCCGCATGTCCGGCGGGCTGGCCTGGGCGAGGGTGGAGCCGTCGACGAACTCGACCATCGAGTGGATCACCGACTGCGGGTGGACCATGACCGTGATGTCGGCGTACGGCACGTCGAACAGCTCGTGCGCCTCGATCACCTCCAGCGCCTTGTTGACCATCGTGGCCGAGTTGATCGTCACGACCGGCCCCATGTTCCAGGTCGGGTGCGCGAGGGCCTGCTCCGGTGTGACCTGGGTCAACTCGTCGCGCCGCCGGCCTCGGAACGGGCCGCCGCTGGCGGTGACCACCAGCCGCCGCACCTCGTCGCGGGCACCGCCGCGCAGGCACTGGGCCAGCGCCGAGTGCTCCGAGTCGACGGGCACGATCTGCTCCGGGCGCGTCACCGCGGCCCGCACCAGCGAACCACCGGCGACCAGGGACTCCTTGTTGGCCAGCGCGAGGGTGCGCCCGGCGCGCAGCGCGGCCAGGGTCGGCGCGAGCCCGAGCGAGCCGACCACGCCGTTGAGCACCACGTCGCACGGCCACTGCGCCAGCTCGGTCATCGCGTCCGGCCCGGCCACGATCTTGGGCAGCTTGAAGTCGCCGGTGGCCCAGCCGCGCCGGCTCGCCTCGGCGTAGAACGCCAACTGGAGGTCCTGCGCGGTGGAGGCGCGGGCCACGCCGACCGCCTCCACGCCCAGCTCCAGCGCCTGGGTCGCGAGCAGCTCCACGTTGCCGCCGCCGGCGCCGAGCGCGACCACCCGGAACCGGTCCGGGTTGCGCTTGACGATGTCGATGGCCTGGGTGCCGATGGAGCCGGTCGAGCCGAGCAGCACGAGGTCTCGGGGAGTGGTCACCCGCCCATTGTTCCCCAGCGCCTCACCCGTTCCGCCCCGGCGTCCCCCCACTGCTTGATCGACTCCACTTCCCCGAGGTGGCGCCCTCCCGGCCCGACCGATGCCGCCACCTCGCCGAACCGGTGTGGATCAACGCGGCTCCGATGTCTCACCGGGTCTGTCCGGCGGCGCCTCCTCACCCAGGAGGTCGCCGGGATCGACAGTGAACTCGAACGGCTGGCGCATCACGAAGGGAGTGCCCGCCGCCGCAGCGGCCAGCGGCCGGTAATCGCCGTCGACCAGCTCGAACAGAGCGATGGTCGGCACCCGATTCCGCAGATCGACCCGGAGGAAGTAGGGCACGCCGACGGCTGCGTACTCCCGTGGCCGATCGATCACATCCTTTCGGCGGTTGCCCGGCGAGACGATCTCACCGAGCAGAACCGCGTGGCGGATGTCCATGGTCGTTCGTCCACCCCCGGGCACGTCGAGGATGACGATGTCGGGGATGAACAGGTCCCTTCCCGACACGACGTTGCTCTCCAGGTACAACCAGAGCTTGGCGCGTCGGGCCGCCTGCTTCAGCAGGTAGGCCAGATCCAGTTCGGCGTCCTGGTGGTCATAGCCGGCATGTGGTGTCACGATCACGCTTCCGCTCAGGACCTCGACCTTCGGGCCGTTGGTCTCCGGTAGGAGATCGAGAGCGAGCTGCGCGGTCCACGGTTCGTCGTGCCAGCGGAGCACGTCGAACGACGGCTCGGCGGGCTGCGGCGCCGGCTCGGGCGCGAATGCGGCCTGGGCCATCGGGCTCACCCCCTCCGCGGGTAATCGTGCTACCGCCCACCCTAGCGGCGCTGCCCCGCCGAGCCCTGCTCGCACACGGTGTCCGTCGCTACCGAGATCCCTCAACCCGCGCGGTGAGGTGCTCCAGGTGCCCCAACGGCAGATGCGGTGGCTGCCACTCCAGGAACAGCGCGGTGGCGTCGTCGTCGAGCTGGTCCCGCTGGTAGGCGAGGACGGCGCGGACCAGCCGGCGCATCGTCTCCGGGCTAGGCAGCCGGTCGTTGAGGGCACGCTCGACGAAGTCGACCAGCCGGTCCAGCCCGAACCGTTCCCCGTCGTCGCCGCGCGCGTCGGTGATGCCGTCGGTGTAGGCGAGGACGCGGTCGCCCGGGTGCAGCGCCTCCTCGTGCACCCGCGGGCGCCTGGCCGACAGGTTGCCCAGCCCGAGCGGCAGCGCGGTCGGCCCGGGCAGCGCCCGGACGGCCTTGCCGTCGCGCAGCAGCATGGCCCCGGGGTGGCCGGCGTTGATGATCCTCAGCAGGCCGGTCCGCCGGTCCAGCTCGGCGAGCAGCGCGGTCGCGAACAGGCCGGGATGCTCGGAGCGGACCCACCGGTCGATGCTGATCGCCGTGTCGACCAGGTCGAGGCCGGTGCGCCGGGCGTTGCGGTACGCGCTGACCACGAGCGAGGCCAGCGCGCTCGCCTTGATCCCGTGCCCGCAGGTGTCGAAGAGCCCGACGCTGAGCACGTCACCGTTGAGCGCGTAGTCGAAGATGTCCCCGCCGACGTCGTAACACGGTTCGAGAATGGCGGTGATCACCAGGTCGTCGGTCGCGAAGGTCAGCGGCGGCAGCAGCCCCCACACGGTCTCGGCGGCGACCTGCATCGGAAGGCGGCGGCGGATCCGTTCCACGACGTCGCCGTAGAGCCGGCGGTTCACCAGGACCTGGGCGACGGCGACCGCCACCTCCCAGGCCGGCCGGTCCAGCGCGGGATCGCCGGCCCCGGGCGACACGATCTCCAGCACCCCCAGCCGCTCACAGCCGAGCAGCAGCGGCACCCAGAGCCGGTCCGGGTGGTCGGGGGCGCGCTGCACCTGGAGGCCGGTGAACGCCCGGCCGGCCAGCGTCGTCTCGATCGTCAGCTCGTCCCGAGGCCCGCCGGCGCCGACCAGGGGTACGAGCGAGGACTGCGTGTAGTCGGCCAGGTAGATCACGATGTCGGTGGCCCCGATCGCGGGCGCGGCCCCGCTCACCAGGAGCGACAGCTCGTCCGGCCCACCTCGGGGGGCGTTGAGGTGCAGCCAACGCGCCGCGTCGCCACCGTCGACCACACCACCACCTCCCCCCGTGTCCCCACCACCGTAGGAGGCCAGCGACGAACTGCCAACGTGCGGGCGCGGGCGAGACGAGGAACACCGCTAGGCGGGGCGGTCCAGGACGAACGTCTCCAGGGCGGCGCCGCCGTACCAGTCGCCGCGCACGCCGACGTGGGTCATCCCGAGCCGCCGGGCCACCGCCATGGACGGCTCGTTGCCGGCCATCACCACCGCGTACACCCGTGGGGTTCCGGTGGCGAACTCGCGCTCCAGCACCGCCCGGGCCGCCTCGGTGGCGTAGCCGTGGCCCTGGGCGTCGGGGTGCAGGTGCCAGCCCACCTCGATGTCGTCGGTGAGGGTCACGCCGTCGCGCCCGGGCAGCGGCTTGAGCAGGACGCTGCCCGCCGCGGGGCCGGCGTCTCGGGGTTCGATCGCCCACAGGCCCCACCTGCCGGCGTACGGCGCCCAGCGGTCGCGCCACAGACGCACCCGATCACGCGCCTCCGCCGGGTCGGTCATCCGCCCCGCCCCGCCCCCGAGCCAGCGCATGACCTCCTCGCGGGAGTAGATGTCGTAGACGCGGGCCAGGTCGTCCGGTGATTCCGTCCAGTCCCGGACCACGAGCCGCTGGGTCGAGGCGATCATCATGACGCCGGATCGTAATGCGTGCCGGACGGGCGTACGGGGAACGAGGGGGCGATGGGCGACGGGTGGGAGCGGACCAAGCGGATCACGGCTGCGGCGTTCCGGCCGGTCCGGGGCCGGGATCTGTCGCTGCACGCCGCCGCGATCACCTTCTACGGCGCGATCGCCGTGGTGCCGGTGGCGCTGCTGGCGATCTGGCTCACCGGGCTGGTCGCCGGGGCCGACCGGGTGCGCCGGCTCACCGGGTACGCGATCGACACCCTGCCCACCCAGATCGGCGCGGACCGGGCGGTGGCCGCGCTGGTCGAGGCCGGGGTGACGCTGACGCCGCTGCTGGCCCTGGCCTCGCTGCTGCCGGCCTCGCTCTACGGCGAAGGGCTGCGCCGGGCGTTCGTCTCGGTGGCCGAGCCGCGCGGCGAGTCCGGCGCGCTGGTCGGCTGGCGCGGCCGGCTGCTGCTGCTCCCGCTGCTCGCGCCGGCCCCGGCGCTGCTGCTGTCGATCCTGCTGGCGCTGCCGCTGACCACCCGGCTGGTCCGCCAGGGCGGCTGGATCGGCGCGCTGGGCGTGGTGCTGTCGTTCCTGGCCGTGTGGCTGGTGCTCACGCCGGTGCTGGTGTGGGTGTTCCGGGTGGTCGGACCGGCCTCCCCGGACTGGCTCTCCACGCTCGGCATGGGCTCGTTCACCGCCGCGAACCTCTCCGGCTTCCTGCACGGCTTCGTGCTGTTCTGCTCGCTGCCGCTGAACCTGGGCGTGCCGTTCGGCGGGTTCGACGAGATCGGCGGCGGGGTGGCGGTGCTGCTCTGGCTCTACCTGTTCCACGTGATCGTGCTGGCCGGATACTCGGCCACCCTGGCGCTGAGCCGGTGGCGGGCCGCCCGGGTGGCGGCCCGCGCCTGACCGGTGAGCCGCGTCAGCGCCGGAACGGGCCGCGCACCTCGTAGGTGATGCCGCCGCTGCCGGCGGTGGCACCGCTGGTGCCGCGCTGCGAGGAGAAGTAGAGCCGACTGCCGTCCGGGGCGAACGCCGGCCCGGTGATCTCCGACTTCGCCTGCCCGAGGAGCCGCAGGAACGGCGAGACCACGCCGGCCGGCGTGATCACGTTGATCTCCATGTTGCCGCCGTCCTCGGCCACGTAGAGGTCGCCGCCCGGCGTGCCGGTGAGGTTGTCGACACCGGTCAGCGGCGCGGCGCCGGCCGGCACCAGCGAGTCGTCGTACGCGAGGTCGAGCCGCTGGTGCACCGCGTCGTACGCCCACACCCGGTTGTCGCCCTTGGTGGTGAACCAGCAGGTGTCGTCGGCGTACCAGCAGCCCTCGCCGCCGGTGAACGACTGCGCCGCGCCCACCTGGTAGCGGGTCGGGACCGGGAACCCGTCCCGGTCCGGCAGGTCCCGCCAGGTGACCGGGCCGGTGACCTGGCCGTCCGGGGCGCAGAGCACCTGCACCCGGCCGGTGCGCAGGTCGCCCCAGGTGTCCGGCACGAACCGGTAGAAGCAGCCGTCCGGTTCGTCCTCGGTCAGGTAGACCACCCGCCGCACCGGGTCGCAGGCCGCCGCCTCGTGCTTGAACCGACCCATCCGGGTCCGCTCCTCGCCACCCCGGCCGCCGTCGGGCCAGGTCTCGAAGACCCGGCCCAGCGGCACCTCCTCGCAGGAGAGCCACGTGCCCCACGGGGTCGCCCCGCCGGCGCAGTTGGTGTTGGTGCCGCCGAGGATCCGGTACGCGGCGACGACCGCGCCGTCGGCCGCGAACCGCACCGCCGAGGCGCCGCCGACCAGCGGGACCTCCGAGTTGGAGACGTAGATCCAGCCGTCGCCGGCCGGGAAGCAGGCGCCGCCGTCCGGCGCCCAGTGCCAGGAGTACGAGGTGCCGGCGACCCGCTGCCCCGAGCGGGCGATCACCCGGCTGGTGAAGCCGGCCGGCAACTGGAGGCCGTTGGCGTCGGCGGGCAGCAGGTCCCCGTACGGGCCGGGGCCGGGTTGGGCGGGGTCGGCGGGCGCGGCGCCGGCCCAGAGACTGCCGGCGAAGGCGGCCGCGCCGCCGACGGCGGTGGCACGCAGGACGGTACGACGATCCATCGGGGTGACCTTCCCGGAGGCGGTGGGTGTCCTGTCGACGGTAGAACACGAATCCATCGACCGCTGCCGCTGTCCGGTGAACGCGGGGTGACGGCCGCTCGGCGTCAGAGGCGTTCGACGTACCGCTTGGCGTCGGCGAGCGACAGGTTCGTGTGCTCCCGCACCACCTTGATCGCCTGGATCTTCCTGCCCCGGTGCAGCAGCCGCGCGGCCTCGGCCCGCACCGCGTCGTCGACGTTCGCGCCGGGCACCGGGACGCCCGGTGACCAGGTCCCGCCCGCCGTCAGCAGGTCCACCACGCGCTTCGCGTCCAGCAGCGACAGCCCGGTCTGCGCACGCAGCACCTTGACCGCCTCGACCGTGCGCCCGGCGCGGGCCAGTCGGAGCACCTCGGCCTGCCCGTCAGCGGCGGGGCGGTCCGGGGCGACCAGGTCCCGGGGACGGCCGCGCCGCACCACGAGCAGTACCAGCACCACCACGACCAGCGCCACCACGAGGGCGACCGGGACAGTTTCGGACATGGCCGCCACGGTAGCCGCCCGCCGCGAACCCTCCCACCGGTGACGTGCCCGCACTAGGCTGCCCGGGCATGAGCGAACGCACCGAGCGCAGCGAGGGCCATGAGCGCATGCCCAGCCGGCACGGCATGAGCGAAGCGAGTGAGCTGCCGTCCCGCGCCGACGTCGTCGTGGTCGGCTCCGGGCACAACGGCCTGGTCTCGGCGATCCTGCTGGCCCGCGCCGGCCTCGACGTGCTGGTGCTGGAGGCCGCCGAGGTGATCGGCGGGGCCACCCGCACCGAGAACCCGTTCCCCAAGGTGCCCGGCCTGCGTCACTCCACCGGGTCCTACCTGCTGGGGCTGATGCCGCCGGAGCTGCTGGCCACGCTGGACGTGACCATTCCGGTGCTGCGCCGCGACCCGCACTACTTCCTGCCCACCCCGGGCGGGCTCGGCTCGCCGTACCTGCTGTTCGGCAGCGACACCGCGGCCACCCGGCGGCAGCTCACCGACATGTTCTCGGCGGCCGACGTGGCCGCCGACGACGCGCTCCAGGCCGAGCTGGCCCAGTTGCGGGAGGACCTCGCGCCGGCCTGGCTGGCCGAGCCGCTGCCGGTCGAGGAGACCGCCGAGCGCTACGTCCGGCCGGCCCTGCGGCAGGTCTTCGTCGACCTGGTGCGCGGCTCGGTCGCCGACCACCTGGCCCGCTTCGACTTCCGCTCCGAGCTGCTGGTCAGCATGTACGCGGTCACCGACGGCCTCTCCGGGCTCAACGCCGGCCCGGACGACCCCGGCACCGGGCACAACTTCCTGGTGCACAACATGTGCCGACTTCCCGGGTCGGACGGCACCTGGATGATCGCCGAGGGCGGCATGGGCACCGTCTCGCGTACCTTCGCCGAGGCCGCCCGGCGCGCCGGGGCGCGGATCGTCACCGGCACGCCGGTCACCGCGATCACGCTCGACGCCGGCGCCGCCTCCGGGGTGGTGCTGGCCGACGGTCGGGAGGTCGGCGCGTCCGTGGTGCTGGGGGCCTGTGACCCGTACCGGCTGATGGAGCTGCTGCCCGACGGCGCGCTCCCGGCGGAGCTGGGCGCGCGGATGGCGGCGGTCCGCCGCCCCGGCACCACGCTCAAGCTCAACCTGGCGCTCACCGGGCTGCCCCGTTTCTCCTGCCTGCCGGCGGACGCGCCGAGCCCGTTCGGGTCGACCATCCACCTGCTCCCCGGCTCGGCCTCGCTGGTCGGCGCGGGCGGCGAGTCGCCGATGGCCGCGCTGCGCGGCATGTGGGCGGACGTCCGGGCGGGGCGGCTGCCGGACGAGCCGACCATCGAGTGGTACCTGCACACGACCGTCGACCCGTCGCTGTCCGACGGGGCCGGGCACCACTCGTCGGCGCTTTTCGTCCAGTCGGTCCCCTACGAGCTGGCCGGCACCACCTGGGACGCGGCGCTGCCCGGCTACGTCAAGCGGCTGATCGCGATCTGCGAGCGGTACGCCCCCGGCACCGCCGACCTGATCGCGGACGCGGTGCCACTGCCCCCGCCCGGCATCGAGGCCCACTTCGGCATCACCGGTGGGCACATCCACCACGTCGACAACACGGTCTCGTTCACCGACCGGATGCCGTACGCGACCGGCGTGGACGGCGTCTACGCGGGCAGCGCCGGCTGCCACCCGGCGGGCAGCGTGATCGGCGCCGCCGGCCACAACGCGGCCCGCCGCATCCTCGCCGACCTGTAAGGAGGGGCCCCCTGTTAACGCCTCCGGTAGAGCAGGGGTCCCCTCTTAACACCTCACGGCGTCTCGGCGGCCTCCTGCCCGGCGCGCGGGAGGTCGCCGGGGCCGCGGATCACGTAGAGGCCGACCAGCAGCAGGTAGGCCAGCAGGCTGAGGATCGGGTCGACGAACACGACCGCGAACGCGACCAGGTAGAGCAGCGGGCCGAGCCGGAACCGGCGGGCCACCGCCCGGGCCAGCCGCGGGTCGAGGTCCGGGTGCAGCAGACCCCGGCGGCGGGCCCACCACCAGCTCAGGTTGAAGAACAGCGCCTCGCCGAGCACCGTGCCCACGTACAGGGCGGCGGTGAGCCGCTGGTCGCCGGTGGTGCCGCGCAGGTGGTCCGCGAGCAGGTTCGCGGTGAACGGGATGGCCGCCACGAACATCAGCAGCAGCAGGTTGAGCACCAGCAGCATCTGGTCGACCCGGCAGACGTAGCGCCACATGTTGTGGTGGGTCAGCCAGACCTGGCCGACCACGGCGAACGTGATCACGTACGCCAGGTAGGCCCGCCACTCGTGCGCCAACGCGGCCGGCAGTCCCCGGTCACCTGGCGTGTCCGGACCGAACTGGAGCAGTTCGACCGCCATCAGGGTGAGCACGATGGCGATGACCGCGTCGCTGAACGCCTCCACCCGCGAGGCGTCCCGTGCCATCTCGCTGCTGCGCCCGAACCGGTACCCCGGTTCCCGGTCCGCGCCCGTCACGCCGCCCCCACACCACGATGGTCGCGTGCCGGGGCGGCGGGCGGGGCGGAAAGCGTCAGATGACCGCTTCCCCGGCCGGCGCCGGGGTCTCCGCGTCGGCGCGGTGCGCGCGGATCTTGTGCCCGACGCTGGTCAGGCAACGGCCGCTGGCCAGGTCGAACTTCCAGCCGTGCAGCTGACAGGTGAGCTGGTCGCCGTCGACGATCCCGAACCGGCTCAGGTCCGCCTTCAGGTGCGGGCAGCGCCGCTGCACCACCCAGCCGTCGAGCGTGATGTCCTCGGCGTCGACCGCCCGCTCGTGCTCGTCGTACCAGCCCTCGGCGTACTGGAGGCGTTCCTCGGAGAGGCACTTGAAGAAGGCGTAGACGAACTCGTTGTACTGGCCGATCCGGGCCGCCGAGAACCGGCAGGACAGGAAGAGCGAGTTGACCCAGTCCACCTCGTCGATGTGCAGCAGGTGCTCGATCAGCGCGCGCTCGGTGCGGAACCGGTAGCGGACCTTCTCGTCCGCGTACGGCCGGACCTCCTTGCCCGGGAAGTCCACCACGATCGACTCGACCTCGGCACCGTCGTAGCCGACCAGGTCGAAGCGGACCGGACCGCCGACGCCCTTGGCCAGATAGATCGACTCGTCCAGCAGCGGCTCGATCCGGCGCTTCATCTGGCCGAGCACGTCGATCTCGGGATGCCGCCAGGACGCCTTTTCGGCCTCGATGATCGGGCGCTTGCGCTCCCGCATCTCCTCCAGGTGCGCGACCTTGTTCGCGAAGAACTCCTCCACCGGCACCGGGTGGGTGGTGGTCGCGCCCTCGGTGGTGATCTCCGTGACGCTGCCCGGCAGGAGCACGATGCCGTTGGTGCCGCCGACCTTGGCGTACTCGGCGAGGAAGACCGACTGGTCGGGGAAGATGTTGCCCTCGTCGCCGAAGATGTCGTTGAACTGCCACAGCTCGTCGTCGAGGAAGCAGGGCGGGCCGGCGATCGGGAAGACGTGGTCGGCCTTCAGGTCGTCGATGTAGCGCCAGGTGCGGTCGAACTGCCGGTCGCGCTTCTGCTTGCCGAACGCGGTCTTCGCCGCCTGCGGCAGCTCGTAGACCATCGGGTACCAGATCGCGCCGGAGAACTGGAGCATGTGCGCGTGCACGTGGCCCAGCTCGGCGAAGACGGTCAGGTCGGTCGGGCGGGCGTCGTTCTGGTTGAGCAGCCGGACGCCGTCGTACTCCACCCACAGCGACGAGTCGCCGATCGGGCCGTCGGTCGGGCTGGTCAACGCCTGGATCATGATCTTCAGCCCGCCGGGCAGCTCCACCACCTGCTCGTTCGGCGCCTTGAGGAACTTCGTGAAGCCCAGCGCCCGCAGCTCGTCCTCCATCTCCGAGGTGGGGAACTCGGGCAGCAGGACGGTGGCGTCCTTGGAGATGACGTCACGCAGGTGCTTGGCGTCGAAGTGGTCCCGGTGCAGGTGCGACACGTACAGGTAGTCGACCTGGCCCAGCGTCGCCCAGTCGAGCTGGGAGTTGTCGGGGAACGGGAACCACGAGGCGAAGTAGGCGGGATTGACCCACGGGTCGCACAGGATGCTGCCCGCGGGCGTGTCGATCCGCATGCTGGCATGGCCCGTACCGGTCACTCGCACCGCAATCCCCCTCGACAAGACATCAGGCGTACGTCAGGAACGCTACCGGAGGCAGTGTGGTCGCCGTTCCGCGACGCCGGTAGTGCCGTTGCGCCCCGGTCGGATCGGGTCCAACGGCCCGGGCCGGTCGGCGGCGTCCGGGCCGCCGGTCGCCCACGCGGGTCATCCCGGCACCGTGAGGTCGGACCCTGCGCCGGGCCCGGCGGGGCGCGTGCCAGACTGATCGGAGATCCGATCGCGAGGGAAGGACCGACAGTGGCAGGAGACGAGCCGGTAACCGCGCCAGATCAGCACAAGCCCGGGCACCGCAAGTCCGGGCGGATCGGTGCGGTGGTGTCGGCGGTGGCCCTGGTGTTGATGGCGTTCTGCGGCACCGAGGAGGGCCGGGTGGAGGACATCTGGCTGTTCGGGATCGCCGCGCTGCTGCTCGCCATCGTCATCGGCGACGCCGTGCTGCGCCGCAACGGCCTGCGGTCCTGACGCGCGGCGCCAGCGGTACGCGAAAGGGCCCGCCCCCTCGTCGGGGGCGGGCCCTTCGTCGTCGTGGACGGCTCAGCGGCCGAGCAGAATGTCCTGCACGTCCTTGAGCGCGGCGTCGACCTCGGCCTCGAAGTAGCCGCCGGGCACCAGCCCGAAGCGCAGCGTGTCGAGGTCCTTCGGGTTCACCGGCATCGGGTTGCGGCCCTGCATGCCGCCGAGCAGCGTCTCGAAGAACCGGTCGACCTGGTCCGGGTCGTACCCACTGCCGAACCGGCGGACCTGGAAGCTGCGCCGGATCTGGTCGACGCGGTAGAGGTCGCTGCCGGGCGGGCCGGCCATCGGCGGACCCACCATCGGCGGACCGGCGGCCGGCGGGCCGACCAGCGGCGGGCCGGTCATCGACGGGCCCGGACCGTAGCCCTGGTCCGGCGGGCCGTAGCCCGGCTCGGGGGCGCCGTAGCCCTGCTGCGGCAGCGCCGGCGGACCGGCCGGTCCGCGACCGCGCAGGTCACGCAGGTCACGCTCGGGCATGCGGATCTCGGCGGTCATGTCGGCGCGGCCGTGCCGCCCCGCCTCGAAACCGTCGAACCGCTCGTCCGGGCCGCCGTAGCCACCCGGACCGTTGTCCGGGCCGCCGTAGCCACCCGGACCGTTGTCCGGAGCGCCGTAGCCACCCTTTCCGTTGTCCGGGCCGCCGTAGCCACCGGGGCCGGGCGGGAGGCCACGCGGCGGCGGGCCACCGTGGCCGAGCGGGGCACCCGGGCCCATCGGACCGGGGCCACCCGGGCCGCGAGGCGCGTCGTAGCCGCCGCGCGGGGCGTCGTACCCGCCGGCGAACGCGCCGGTCGGCTCGTCGTACCGGTTGCCGTAGCGGTCGGCGGGCGGGCCGGCCTGGGCCGGCATCTGCCGGGGCGGCATCGGCGGCTGGGGCACCGGGGACAGGCCGCGGTCGTCGCGCATCGGCGGGCCGAGCCGGTCGGCCATCCGGGGGTCGCCACCGCGCCCGCCGGGGACGCCCGAGCGCTCCTCCAGCTCGGCGAGCTGCCGCTCCACCCGGTCGAGGTGCAGGTCGACCTGCCACTCGTCGTAGCCGTTGAACCGGACCCGGAAGACGACGTCGTGGACCTCCTGGGAGGCCACGGGCGCGCCCACCGGCTGGCCGGCGAGGGTCGCCTCGACCCGGTCCAAGAAGGCGTCCACCTCGTCGACCTTGTATCCCCGGCGGAGCGCCTTACGCCGGAAACGCTGACCCTGACTCGCCACTATGTCTCCTGGTCTCGTACCGCTACGCCGTTGCCGCGCGTGAGTCGCTGTCCGTGTCCTCGGCGGCGGCGAGCTGCCCACACGCCCCGTCGATCTCGCGCCCCCGGGTGTCCCGCACCGTCGTGGACACCCCGGCGTCGCGCAACCGCCGGACGAACTCCCGCTCGACCGGCTTCGGGCTGGCGTCCCAGCGGCTGCCCGGAGTCGGGTTGAGCGGGATCAGGTTCACGTGGGCCAACTTGCCGGCCAGCAGCCGCCCGAGCAGATCGGCTCTCCACGGCTGGTCGTTCACGTCCTTGATCATCGCGTACTCGATGGACACGCGACGCCCCGTCGTGGCCGCGTAGTCCCACGCCGCGTCCAGCACCTCGGACACCTTCCAGCGCTGGTTGACCGGGACGAGTTCGTCGCGCAGCTCATCATCGGGGGCGTGCAGCGACAACGCAAGGGTCACCGAGAGGTCTTCGCTGGCCAGTCGGCGGATGGCCGGGACCAGCCCGACCGTGGAAACGGTGATGTGCCGCTGGGACAGGCCGAGCCCCTCGGGCGCCGGCGCGACCAGGCGGCGGATCGCCGCGACCACTCGCGCGTAGTTGGCCAGCGGCTCGCCCATGCCCATGAACACCACGTGCGACAGCCGCGGCGGTGAGCCGGCCACCGCCCCGGAGGCGGCCACCCCGGCCAGGTAAACGGCCTGGTCGACGATCTCCGCGGTGGACAGGTTGCGGGTCAGCCCGGCCTGGCCGGTGGCGCAGAACGGGCAGGCCATGCCGCAGCCGGCCTGGCTGGAGATGCAGACGGTGACCCGGTCCGGGTAGCCCATCAGCACGCTCTCCACCAGCGAGCCGTCGTGCAGCCGCCAGAGCGCCTTGCGGGTCGCGCCGTCGTCGCAGGCCAGCTCGCGGACCGGGGTGAGCAGCGTGGGCAGCAGCGTGCCGGCCAGCCGCTCGCGGGTCGCCGCCGGCAGGTCGGTCATCCGCTCCGGGTCGCGCACCAGGCGCCCGAAGTAGTGGTTGGAGACCTGCTTGGCGCGGAACGCCGGTTCGCCCAGCTCGGTGACGAGCGCCTGCCGGCCCGGCAGGTCCAGGTCGGCGAGGTGGCGGGGAGGCATCGCGGGCTTGCGGCCGCGGGCGTCGGGGTCTACGGAGATCAGCGGGAGGCTCGTCATGGCGCGTCCAGTCTGACACGCGTCCGACCGGACGCACCCGTCCGTGGGTGCCGAATCGTCCCCGTCCGGCCGGTCCGGCCCGCGACGCCGCCGTGATCCATCCCTCAGCCCACCACCGGCACGAAGACCGCCAGCAGCAGATACGCCGTCGGCACCGCGAACAGGATCGAGTCGAGCCGGTCCATCAGGCCGCCGTGCCCGGGCAGCAGGTTGCTCATGTCCTTGACCCCGAGATCCCGCTTGATCATCGACTCGGCGAGGTCGCCGAGCACCGCCGCGCAGGAGATCGCCATTCCGAACAGGGCGCCCCACCAGGGGGCCACGTCGAACAGCAGCCACAGCAGCACGGCGCTGCCCGCCGCCGCGGCCGTGACCGAGCCGGCGAAGCCCTCCCAGGACTTCTTCGGGCTGATCGTCGGCGCCATCGGGTGCTTGCCGAACGCCACCCCGGCGGCGTACCCGCCGGTGTCGGAGAGCACCACCGCCACCAGCGTGACCAGCACCCGCAGGTGCCCGTCGTCGGGCGCCGCCGCGAGCAGGGCCGCGAAGCCGGCCAGGAAGGGCACGTACACCGCGATCAGGGTGGCCGCGGTCAGGTCGCGCTGGTAGTTGCCGGGCCCGTCACCCAACCGCCAGATCATCGTGCCCAGCACGGTGACCAGCAGCCCGAGGCAGAGCGCGTCCGGGCCGGCGAACCAGGCCAGCCCGACCGTGAGCACGCCGCCGGCGACCAGCGGCACCAGCGGCGGGTGGGCGCCGCTGCGGCGGACCGCCCGGGCCATCTCCCCGATGCCGATGGCCACGGCGGCGGCCAGCACGGCGAGGAACGCCGGCAGGAAGAAGAACAGCGGCACCACGATCGCCGCGCCGAGGGCCACCCCGACGCCGATCGCGGCCGGCAGGTTACGGCCGGCCCGCGACGCCCCGGGCACGGCGGTCGGGGGCCGCTCCGCGCTCGCCCGTCGACGGCCCCGGGCCCGGCGGCTGGCCGGTGGCTCGGGCGCCGTCTCGTCGCGTACCGGCTCGTCACGCACCGGGGCGATCTGGGCGGTCGGGTACTCGTCGTCCGGCCGGTCCCCACCCCACGCGCCGCGCCCGCCGGGCGCCGGCTCGTCCCGGCGGTCGCGCCCCGCGGCCCGGGGTTCGTCGTACGGCGGCGCGGCGTCGTGGCGTCGGGTCGTCCCCGGGTACGGGTCGGCGACCGGGCGCGCGTACGTCTCCGGGCGCGCGTAGGCGCCCGCGTCGGCGGGGTGCGGACGGGTGCCCGGGCCGGGGCGCTGCCACGGGCCGGGTTCGAGATCGGTCTCCGGCCAGGGCAGCGCGGGCGCCGGGCGGTCCCAGCCGCGCGGCTCGGCGCCGCCGTAGGGGTCGGGGTGGGACATCACGCACCGGCAGACGGTACGAAAGCCACCACATGACGCAAGACCAAAACCATCCCCTACCGGCGTGAGACTTCCTGTTGACCGACCGACGGCCGGGCGACTCCCGCCGTTCACCCGGTGGTGGTCGGGAATCGTGCCGAGCCTACTGCACCCGGGAAGCGCCGAGGGTGGACGCCGCCGGGCACGACGACGGCACCGGGCCGCCGCCCGGGGTCGGGCGGCGGCGGCGCGGTGCCGTCACGGTACGCGGGCCGCTCAGACCTCGAGCAGCTCGCTCTCCTTGTGCTTGACCAGTTCGTCGACGGTGCCGACGAAGCGCTGGGTCAGGTCGTCCAGCTCCTTCTCCGCGCGCCGGCCCTCGTCCTCGCCGACCTCGCCGTCCTTGACCAGGCGGTCCAGCTCCTCCTTGGCCTTGCGGCGGGTGTTGCGGACGGCCACCTTGGCCTCCTCGCCCTTGTGCCGGGCGACCTTGATCATCTCGCGGCGGCGCTCCTCGGTCATCTGCGGGAGCACGATGCGCAGCTGGTTGCCCTCGTTGTTCGGGTTGACCCCGAGGTCCGAGTCGCGGATCGCCTTTTCCATCGCGTTGGTCTGCGAGTTGTCGTACGGCTTGATGATCACCATGCGCGGCTCGGGCACCGCGATGGACGCCATCTGCGGCAGCGGGGTGGGGCTGCCGTAGTAGTCGATGAGGATCCGGGAGAACATGGCGGCGTTGGCGCGACCGGTGCGGATCCCGCCGAACTCCTCCTTGGCGTGCTCGATCGCACGCTCCATCTTCTCCTCCGCCTCGAGGAGGGTGTCGTCGATCACCGGTCTCCTCGCCTCCTTCTGTCGCTCGTCGTGGGCTGTGCTGGTGCTGCAGTGGCAGAGGACCGCTGCCGGTCCGGCGGGCCGGTCAGGCGGTGATCAGCGTGCCGATCTTCTCACCGCCGACGGCACGGACGATCGTGTCGTCGCCCTGGGCGCCGAAGACCAGCATCGGCAGGCCGTTCTCCATGCAGAGGCTGAACGCGGCGGCGTCGGCCACCCGCAGGTTACGGCGCAGCACCTCGGAGAAGGTGATCGAGTCGAGCTTGCTCGCCGTCGGGTCGATCCGGGGATCGGCGGTGTAGACCGCGTCCACGCCGTTCTTGCTCATCAGCACCACGTCCGCGCGGATCTCCAGCGCCCGCTGGGCGGCCACCGTGTCGGTGGAGAAGTAGGGCATCCCGGCGCCCGCGCCGAAGATCACCACGCGGCCCTTCTCCAGGTGCCGGATCGCGCGCAGCGGGATGTACGGCTCGGCGACCTGGGCCATGGTGATGGCGCTCTGCACCCGGGTCTCGATGCCCTCCTTCTCCAGGAAGTCCTGGAGCGCGAGGCAGTTCATCACCGTGCCGAGCATGCCCATGTAGTCGGCGCGGGCCCGGTCCATGCCCCGCTTCTGCAGCTCGGCGCCGCGGAAGAAGTTGCCGCCGCCGACCACCACGGAGACCTGCACGCCGCGGCGGACCACGGTGGCGATCTGCCGGGCGATGCCCTGCACGACGTCCGGGTCGACGCCGATCGCGCCGCCGCCGAAGACCTCACCGGAGAGCTTCAGCACCACCCGACGGGACCGACCGGGCGGAGGGGCGGTCGGATCGTCCGCCGCCAGGCTCCGGTCACTCACAACCTGCGTCATCCGCCCCGCCCCTTCTCCCCGCGCGCCGCGCGGGCCTCGCGTACGTGCCCCTGCAGACCCTATGTGACGAGGAGGCCGCGGTGCCTGTCACGTACACCGGCGGCCTCCTCGTCGACGTTCTCCCTGCGCCCGGGCTCAGCGGCCCGGAGCGGCGGCTCAGGCCTGGCCGACCTCGAACCGCACGAAGCGGGTCACCTCGATGCCGGCGTCGGCCAGCACCTGCTTGACGGTCTTCTTGTTGTCGGCGACCGCGGCCTGCTCCAGCAGGACGAAGTCCTTGAAGAAGGCGTTGACCCGACCCTCGACGATCTTCGGCAGCGCCGCCTCGGGCTTGTTCTCCTCGCGGGCGGTCTGCTCGGCGATGCGCCGCTCGGACTCGACGGTCTCGGCCGGCACCTCGTCGCGGGTGAGGTACTTCGGCCGCATCGCGGCGATCTGCATGGCCACGCCACGCGCGTCGGCGTCGGCCGCCTCGTCGGTCTTGCCGGAGAACTGCACCAGCACGCCGACCGCCGGGGGCAGGTCCTGGCTCTTGCGGTGCAGGTAGACCGCGGTGGTGCCGTCGAGCTTGGCGAAGCGGTTCAGCACCAGCTTCTCGCCGATCTTGGCGGACTGCTCCTGGATCAGGTCGGCCACGCTCTTGCCGTCGATGGTGCTGGCGAGCAGCTCCTCGGCGTTGGTGGCGCCGCTGGCCACACCGTGCTCGACCAGCTGCTGGGCCAGCGCGATGAAGGCGTCGTTCTTGGCGACGAAGTCGGTCTCGCAGTTGAGCTCCAGCAGCGCCTGGCCGGAGTGGGCGATGAGACCGTTGGCGGCGGTGCGGCCGGCCCGCTTGCCGACGTCCTTCGCGCCCTTGACGCGCAGGATCTCGACGGCCTTGTCGAAGTCGCCCTCGGCCTCGGTCAGCGCCTTCTTGGAGTCCATCATGCCGGCGCCGGTGAGGTCGCGGAGCTTCTTGACGTCCGCGGCGGTGAAGTTGGACATGACTCTCTCTTCGGTGTCAGTGAGATGGTCTGGGTGCCCGGTTACCCGGATCCGGGCCGGTTCTGCCCGGCGTACCCGTCGCGTCCCCAACCGCCCGGGAAACCGGACGGCGGGGACGCGACGGCGAGATCACTCCGCGGCGGCGGTCGCCGGCTGCTCGGCGGCCGGCGCGGCCGGCTCGGCGGCGGCGGGCTGCTCGTCGGCCTTCTTCGGCTCCTCGAGCAGCTCGCGCTCCCACTCGGCCAGCGGCTCGTCGGCGCCGACCTGGCCCGCCTCGGGCTTCTCGTCGGCGCCCCGGTTGCGGCCGGAGCGGGCGATCAGACCGTCGGCGACGGCGGCGGCGACGACCTTGGTCAGCAGCTCGGCCGAGCGGATGGCGTCGTCGTTGCCCGGGATCGGGAAGTCGACCTCGTCCGGGTCGCAGTTGGTGTCGAGCACCGCGATCACCGGGATGCCCAGCTTGCGGGCCTCGTCGACGGCGATGTGCTCCTTCTTGGTGTCGACGATCCAGACCGCGGCCGGGAGCTTCTGCATGTCCCGCAGACCACCGAGGGTCTTGGTGAGCTTGATCTTCTCGCGGGAGAGCTGGAGGGTCTCCTTCTTGGTGTAACCGGCGGCGGTGCCGCTCAGGTCACCCAGGGCCTCGAGCTCCTTCATCCGCTGCAGCCGCTTGTACACGGTCTGGAAGTTGGTCAGCATGCCACCGAGCCAGCGGTGGTTGACGTACGGCTGGCCGACCCGGGTCGCCTGCTCGGCGATGGCCTCCTGGGCCTGCTTCTTGGTGCCGACGAACAGGATGCTGCCGCCGCCCGCGACGGTGGTGCGCACGAACTCGTACGCCTTCTCGATGTAGTCGAGCGTCTGGCGCAGGTCGATGATGTAGATACCGTTGCGCTCGGTGAAGATGAAGCGCTTCATCTTCGGGTTCCAGCGCCGGGTCTGGTGCCCGAAGTGCACACCGCTTTCCAGCAGCTGACGCATGGTCACGACGGCCATGGTGGGTACTCCTACTTTGTCCCTGGTTGTCCGTCCGGTCGGCGACCGGACGCCTGGCGCCCGGTCGCCGGCCAGGGTGGGCCCGGTGCGGAACCGGGACCAGGGAGGCCGTCGCCCCACGGGAGGACCGTGGAGAGGGCGCGCGAGGTCGACCGCGCGAGGCGGTCGCCAGTCGACCAGTGTACGCGCCTTCTCCGCACCCCGGCCCCGGGGTGCGTTTCCTCCCCGCCCGGGTCAGCGGGCGGCGAGGGCCGCGGCCAGGAAGAGCACCAGGCCGACGGTCAGGTACGCCGTCGGCGGGCGGAGCCAACCCCGACTGCCGTCGGCGAGCGCCAGCCCGCCGGTGCGCAGCCCGTACAGGCCGGCGCCGAAGATCGGCAGCCCGACCACCAGGAACGTCCCCACCACCACGTGCGACGTGGACACCGGGTCGCCCACCAGCCCGTGCAGCAGCACCCGCAACGCCGGCACCTCCAGCACCAGCACCAGCGCCGCCAGCAGCACCGCGAGCGCCGGGCGCCGGGTCCGGTAGACGCCGTCACCCGGCGGCGGCCCGTCCGTCCGGGGCACCACCGACGGCATCGGGCCGGTCGGCATCTCCAGCGGGTTCGGCGGCGCCGCCGACTCCGCCGGCCCGCCGGGACGCTCACCGATGGTCAGCGGGGTGGCCGAGCCCGGACCCGGCCGGCCGCCCAGCGACATCTGGGTGCCGCCGGTCGCGCCGGTGTCGACGATCGGGTAGCCGCCCAGCGGCCCGGGTCGCGCCGGGTCGACCCCGCCCACGAGACCGTCACCGCCGCGCGCGCCGAACGCGTCGGCGCCGCGCGACCCGCCGCCGAGCGGGTCGGCGACCGGGGCCGAGGCGCCGCCGAGCGAGGCCGAGGCGCCGCCGAGCGGGGTCGACGTGCCGTGCGACGCGGTGCCGAGCGCGTCGACGCCGCTGCGGGAGAGCGCATCCTCACCGCCCTGCGCCTCGCGCGCCGCCCGCCGGCCGGCCCGGCCGGGCAGCTCGCCGGAGACCTCCGGGTCGTCCGGACGCTGCGACCGCCAGCCGCTGGTGTCGTCGACCAGCGGGTCGGCGGCGGAGTAACCCCCGTACCGGCTCTCACCGGCGCGCTGCTCCGGGGCGCGGTAGTCGTCGTCGCGGTAGCGCGGCTCGCCCGCGGCGCGCCACTCCGACTCGTACCCGCGCTCGCCCCAACGCGACCCCTGCTGATCCTCGGGATAGCTCCGTCGTCCGTCCACGACGGGCACGGTATGCGACCGGCACCAGCCGCGCCATTCGGGCCGACCGGAACATCGCGCCAGCTCGGGGCGGCCCCGGCCGGCTCCGAGCCGCCGTGGGGTGATTCGGTGGCACATCGGCCGGAAGATCGTGGTCCCGTCCACAAGTCGGATCTCGTCCACAGGTCGGACGCCGGCGGCACGCGCCGCCCGGCCGCCGGTCGCAACCTGACCGGCATGACGAACCGGAACCAGGCCGTCGGGGCGTACGGCGAGCGGTGCGCGTTGCGGCACCTGATCGAGAGCGGCCTGCGGCCGGTCGCCCGCAACTGGCGCTGCCCCGACGGGGAGATCGACATCATCGCCTGGGAGGGGCCGGTCCTCGCCTTCTGCGAGGTGAAGACCCGGCGCACCGAGCGGTACGGCGCTCCCGCCGAGGCCGTGGTCCGGGCCAAGGCCCGCCGGCTGCGCGGCCTGGCCGTCCGCTGGCTCGCCGAGACCGGCACCACCGCCGACGAGGTCCGCTTCGACGTGCTCTCGGTCCGGCTGCCGGTCACCGGCCGGGCCCAGGTCGAGCACCTGCGGGGCGCGTTCTGACATGGGCTACGCCAAGATTCTCAGCGTCGGCCTCGCCGGGGTCGCCGGGCACGTCGTGGCGGTCGAGGCCGACCTCGCCCCCGGCCTGCCCGCCGTGGTCATCTCCGGCCTGCCCGACACCGCGTTGCACGGGGCCCGCGACCGGGTCCGCGCCGCCATCGTCAACTCCGGCCAGAAGTGGCCCAACCGGCGGATCACCCTCAACCTGCTGCCCGCCACGCTGCCCAAGTACGGCTCCGCCTTCGACCTGGCCATCGCCGTGGCGGTCCTCGCCGGCTCCGGCGAGCTGCCCCCGGTCGCCCTCGACGCCACCGTCGTCCTCGGCGAACTCGGGCTCGACGGCACGGTCCGTCCGGTGCGCGGCACCCTGCCCATGGTCGCCGCCGCCGCCCGGGCCGGATACACCCGCGTGGTCGTGCCCGCCGGCAACGCCGCCGAGGCGGCCGTCATCCCCGGCGTCCTGGTCCACGCGGTCGACACCCTGCACCGGCTCGTCGCCCACGTCCGCAACGGCACGCCACTGCTCGCCCCGGCCACGCGGCCACCGGCCGACGTCCCGGTCGGGCCCGACCTCAGCGACGTCGCCGGGCAGCCCCTCGGCCGCCGGGCCCTGGAGATCGCCGCCGCCGGTGGCCACCACCTCGCCCTGCTCGGCCCGCCCGGCGCCGGCAAGACCATGCTGGCCGAGCGGCTGCCGTCGGTCCT
This sequence comes from Micromonospora sp. WMMA1996, assembly GCF_002573675.1. Lineage (NCBI taxonomy): Bacteria > Bacillati > Actinomycetota > Actinomycetes > Micromonosporales > Micromonosporaceae > Micromonospora > Micromonospora sp. WMMA1996. The sequence continues at coordinate 4,093,116 of NZ_PDHU01000001.1, forward strand.
GCCCGAGCTGGACGACGAGGCCGCCCTGGAGGTGACCGCGCTGCACTCGATCGCCGGGCTGCTGCCGCCCGGCGGTGGCCTGCTGCGCCGTCCCCCGTTCCAGGCGCCGCACCACACCGCCACGGTGCCCGCGCTGGTCGGCGGCGGTTCGGGGCTGGCGAGGCCCGGAGCGGTCTCGCTGGCCCACCGGGGCGTGCTCTTCCTCGACGAGGCGCCCGAGTTCGGCAAGGGCGCCCTGGAGGCGTTGCGCCAGCCGCTGGAGAGTGGTCTGGTCCGGGTGGCACGCACCCGGGGCGCCGTCGAATACCCGGCCCGGACGCAGCTGGTGCTGGCCGCCAACCCCTGCCCCTGCGCGAAACCGTCCGGCGACGTCGACTGCGAGTGCGCGCCGCTGGCCCGGCGACGCTACCTGGGACGGCTCTCCGGTCCGCTGCTCGACCGCGTCGACGTGCTGGTCACGCTGCCGGCGATGCGCGCGGCGGAGCTGTTGCACACCGACACGCCGCACGAGTCCTCGGCGACCGTGGCCGCCCGGGTGGCCGTGGCCCGGCGAGCCGCCGCCGATCGCTGGGCGGCCACCGGGCACCGGGTGAACGCCGAGGTTCCCGGCCCCTACCTGCGCCGGCCGCCGTGGCACCTGCCGGCGCGGGTGACCCGCGAGCTGCGTCGCCGCCTCGACACCGGCTCGCTCTCGGCGCGCGGGTACGACCGGGTGCTCCGGCTCGCGTGGACGGTCGCCGACCTGGACGGCCGGGACCGCCCCGACCAGGGGGACGTCGCGGAGGCCATCCACCTCAGGACGGGAGAGGGCGCGTGACCGCCACCGACGAGCAGCGGCTGGCCCGGGTCGCGCTGACCTGGCTCGCCGAGCCCGGCACGCGGTCGGTCCACGCCCTGGTCGAGCGGATCGGCCCGGCGGCGACGCTCGACCTGCTGCTGGCCGGCGACGCGCCGGAGCGGACGCTCCGGTCGGCCGTCGCGGCCCGCACGGCGGCCGGTGACGCGCGCCGGGTGGCCGCCGAGGCCCTGGCCCGGGCCGAACGGCTCGGGGCGCGGCTGGTCACGCCGGAGGACGACGAGTGGCCGGCGCCGGTCGGCGAGCTGCGCCGGCTGGTGCTGCCCGACGCCGCCCGGCGGGTCGACGTGGAAACCGATCCGCCGCTCTGCTTCTGGGTACGCGGCGGCTGGCCGCTCGACGAGACACTGGCGCGTTCGGTGGCCGTGGTCGGCGCGCGGGCGGCCACCCCCTACGGCTCGCACGTCGCCACGGAGCTGGGCTACGGGCTGGCCGACCGGGAGTGGACGGTCGTCTCCGGCGGGGCGTTCGGCATCGACTCGGCGGCCCACCGCGGGGCGTTGACCGCCGGCGGGCGCACCGTCGCGGTGCTGGCCTGCGGCCTGGACCGCCCGTACCCGATGGGCAACGCGGCGCTCTTCGACCGGATCGCCGAGACCGGCCTCCTGGTGAGCGAGTGGATGCCCGGCGCCGAACCGTTGCGTCCCCGGTTCCTCATCCGCAACCGGGTCATCGCGGCGGCCACCAGGGGCACGGTGCTGGTCGAGGCCGCCGCCCGCAGCGGCGCCACCCAGACGCTCAACCGGGCGCTCGGGCTCGGCCGACCTGCCATGGTGGTGCCGGGGCCGGTCACCTCGGCCATGTCGGTGGGCGGGCACGAGGTGCTCCGGGAACGGCCGTACGCCCGGCTGGTCACCGGTGTCGCGCACGTGCTGGAGGAGGTCGGGCGGATCGGGTACGACCTGGCGCCGCCGGCCCGGGCGGCCGAGCGGCCGAGGGACCGGCTCGACGACGAGGCCACCCAGGTGCTGGAGGCGCTGCCCCGCCGCCGGGCCCTCGACCTGGAGAGCGTCGCGGCGCGGGCCGGCGTGGACCTGCGCACCGCGATGCGAAAACTGTCCATGCTGGAGGAGCTGGAGCTGGTGGTGCGCCGGAGCGACGGCGGATACGCGCTCACGCCCCCCGACGCCGCCGAGCGGGGACGGCGGCCGTCGTGACGTCAGTCGCCCTCGAACCGGATCTCGACGTCGCGGCTCTCCTGGCAGCGGCGGGCGAGCCGGGCCAGCCGGCGGACCTGGTCGACCTCCGCCGGCGCCGCGGCCGCCTCGGCCAGACCACGCAGCTCGGTGAGCAGCTGCGGCACCTGGCCGGCGTCGACGACCAGCTCACCGAGCGGGTCGACCCGGTCCAGCAGCGGGGTGCGACCGCCGCCGCGTACCCGCTTGAGCAGGTCGAGCAGCACGTCCCGCGGATCCGCGACGACCTCGATCGAGACGTACGCGGGCGGGCGGCGGGCCGCGCCGGCCCGCACCCGCCGGTAGAGGACGGCATCCACTCCCACGCCCGGTCCCTCCTCGTGCCGGCGTCACCGTCGCGGGACGCCCTGCCGATCGCCGCCGACCCGACCCTGCCGCCCGGCGCCCACCACCCCCGCCGCCCGCCGACGCCCGGGAGGGCCCGCCCCACCCGTCGGCGACGGCGGGGAACCGGTGGCCGGTTCCCCGCACCACCTTCTCGCCACACGAGTTTCCCCTGTCCAGCGCCGCTTCTGCCACCCCGCCCGGCGCGCCGCCACGACCAGGTGTCGCCGGCGCGGGCCGTCTCGCCGAGGTGGCGGTGTCCCGGGCACCGACACCGCCACCCGGGCGGGGTGGAGTCGATCGTCGTGGGCGCGGGACCGAGGCGGCGGGCCGGGGCGTGCCGGCCGTACGCTGGGGTGGTGTTGGCCGTCCGCACCCGCACGATCGGATCCGACTCCGACCACGACCGCCGGTCCGAAGCGGCCGGGGCCGTCGGTGGGTGAGCGGCGGCGCGGCACCCGGGCCACGCACGAGGAGCTGCCGGCGCCGATGCGCGAGGCGGTGGACGACTTCGCCGACCACCTGTCGCGGGTCCGTGACCGTTCGGCGCACACCGTCCGGGCCTACGTGACCGATCTCGTCTCGCTGCTCGACCACGCGGTCCGGATGGGTTGTGCCGACCTGGCGGGGCTGGATCTCGCGATGCTGCGCAGCTGGCTGGCCAAGCAGCGGACCATGGGGGCCGCCCGGACGACCATGGCCCGGCGGGCGGCGGCCGCGCGCACCTTCAGCGCCTGGGCGTACCGGGCCGGGCTGCTCCCCCACGACGTCGCCGCGCCGCTCGCCAGCCCCCGGGCCGGCCGGGAACTGCCCACCGTCCTGCGCGCCGACCAGGCAGCCGCCCTGATGGACGCCCCGCTGCGCGCGGCGGACGCCCCCACCCCGGCCGACACGGCTCCTGCCGACGGTCGCACGGCCACCCCGGCTCCCGCCGGCAACACGGCGGACCCGGGCGACACGGCCGAGCAAAGCGAGGCGGCGGCCCCGGAGGGCGCGACCGGTGCGGCGCTGCTGCGGGACCGACTGTTGCTCGAACTGCTCTACGGCACGGGGGTACGCGTCAGCGAAGCCTGCGGTCTGGACGTCGCCGACGTCGACCAGGCCCGCCGCGTGGTGCGCGTGCTCGGCAAGGGCGGCCGCGAGCGCGCGGTGCCGTACGGCGTGCCGGCGCAGCGGGCGCTGGACGCGTGGCTGCGGCACGGCCGCCCGCGTCTGGCCACACCGGGATCGGGCCGCGCGCTGCTGCTCGGGGCCCGGGGCGGGCGGCTCAACCCGACCACCGCCCGGCGGATCGTGGCCGGCTGGTCCGGCGCGGCCGGGCTACCGAGGGTGACCCCGCACGGGCTGCGCCACTCGGCCGCCACCCACCTGCTCGAAGGGGGCGCCGACCTGCGGGCCGTGCAGGAGCTGCTGGGGCACTCGTCGCTCGCCAGCACCCAGATCTACACCCACGTCTCGGTCGAGCGGCTGCGGGCGGCCTACCGGCAGGCACACCCCCGGGCCTGACCCGCCGTCGCACCGCACCGGCCGCCGCCCGCCGGGCCCGCGGACGCGGAAGCGGTCGGGCGATGATCCACCACGGGCTACGATCGACGGATGACGGTGCCGCGGCCACCCGAGCCGATCCCGGGGGCTCGGCTGCTCTTCTCCCTCGACCCGTCCGTCAGCCACCTCAACCACGGCGCGTTCGGCGCCGTGCCGATCCCTGTGCAGCGCGCCCAGCAACGGCTGCGCGACGAGATGGAGTCGAACCCGCTGCGGTTCTTCACCCAGGGCCTGGTGGACCGGATCGCGCACGCCCGGCGGCACCTGGCCACCTTCCTCGGGGCCGACCCCGACGGCACCACCCTGGTCGGCAACGTCACCGCCGGCGCGGCCGTCGTGCTCCAGTCGCTCGCGCTGCGCCCGGGCGACGAGGTGGTGACCACCGACCACGGGTACGGGGCGGTGGCCCTGTCGGTGGCGCGGGAGTGCGCGCGGACCGGTGCGGTGTCCCGGACCCTGCCGGTGCCGTTGTCGGCCACCGACGAGGAACTGGTCGAGATCGTCCGCGACGGGCTGCGCCCCGGGCGCACCCGGCTGCTGATCGTCGACCAGCTCACCTCGCCGACCGCCCGGCTGTTCCCGACCTCGGCGCTGGTCGCGGTGGCCCGGGAGCAGGGCGTGCCCGTGCTGGTGGACGCGGCGCACGCGCCGGGCATGCTGCCCACCACGGTCGCCTCGGTCGGCGCCGACTTCTGGGTCGGCAACCTGCACAAGTGGGCGTACGCGCCGCGCGGCACCGCCGCGTTGGTGGTCGCCGAGCGGTGGCGTGAGCGCATCCAGCCGCTCGTGGTCTCGTGGGAGCAGGACGCCGGGTTCCCGACCCGGGTCGAGTGGCAGGCCACCCTCGACTACACCGGCTGGCTGGCCGCCCCGGTCGGCCTGTTCACGCTGCGCAGCCTCGGCGTGGACCGGGTCCGGGCGCACAACGCGGCACTGGCCGCGTACGGGCAACGGGTCGTCGGGGACGCGCTCGGGGTGGCGCCGGAACGGCTGCCGGAGCCCGGCGGAGCGGCGGTCGCCATGCGGCTCGTCCCGTTGCCGCCCGGCGTCGCGACCACCCTGGACACGGCCCGGGAGCTGCGGGCCCGGATCGCGGACCGGATCGGCGCGGAGGTGTCGGTCGCCGGCTGGAACGGGCGGGGTTACCTGCGCCTGTGCGGCCAGGTCTACAACACCCCGGAGGAGTACGACCGGCTGGCCGTGCGCCTGCCCACGCTGCTCGCCCAGGGCTGATCGGGCGGCCCGCTCACGGGCCGGGCGGGGTCGGGTCGAGCGGGAGCAGCCGGGCGCGACCGAAGCCGAGCAGCGCGAGCGGGTCCAGGTAGTCGGCGCCCCGGCGCAGCCCCCAGTGCAGGCAGGCCGTGACGGGGCAGCCCGGGTGGCCGCCGCGCAGCTCACCGATCGGCGTGCCGGCGTCGACGGCGGCGCCGGCGGCGAGGCGGGACCGGACCGGCTCGTAGGTGGTGCGCAGCCCGTCGCGGTGCCCGACGGTGACCACCGGTCGGCCGGCGACCGGACCGGCGAACAGGACCGTCCCGGGGCCGGCCGCGCGTACCTCGGCGCCCGGGTCCCCGGCCAGGTCCACGCCGCGGTGCCCGGCCCGCCACGGCTGCGGCGGCGGATCGAACCGGCGGACCACCAGGGCCCGGCCGGCCAGCGGCCACCGGAACGGCCCGGCGGCGCGGGCGCCGGTCCGGCCTCCCGCCGCCACCGGTTCCGAGCCCGCCGGCACGGCCCCAGGCGCACCCGCCGGCACGGTCGGGGTGAGGATCAGCGTCAGCAGCAGGGCCGCGCCGACGCGACCGGTCGAGGTCCACACACCGCGCACTCTGCCCGCCCCGCGCGGCCGTCGTCACCTCGGCGTGGTCGCCGCTGTGGACAACGCCGGGGTTGTGGACGGCCGCCCGATCTCGGGGCGGATCTGTTAGCGCCGGGCCGCCTATGCTGACCGCGTGACGAAGGACTGGTACGCCTGGCACCGCGACTACGACCAGCCCGACTCGGCGCTGTCGAGACGACTCGTCGAGGTGCGCCGCCGGGTCACCGAGGCGTTGGACGCGGCGCCGCCCGGTCCGCTGCGCGCGGTCAGCCTCTGCGCCGGCCAGGGACGCGACCTGATCCCCGTGCTCGCCACCCACCCCCGGGGCGGGGACGTGACCGCCCGCCTGGTCGAGCTGGACCCGCGCAACACCGAGCTGGCCCGCCGGGCCGGCGCCGACGCGGGGCTTACCGGCGTGGAGGTGGTCACCGGGGACGCGGCGGTGACCGACCGCTACGCCGACCTGGCGCCGGCGGACCTGGTGCTGGTCTGCGGCATCTTCGGCAACATCGGCGACGACGACATCCGGGCGACCGTGCGGCACTGCGCGTCGCTCTGCGCCACCGGCGGCACGGTGCTGTGGACGCGGCACCGGCGGGAGCCGGACCTGGTGCCCACGATCTGCGACTGGTTCGCCGAGGAGGGCTTCGAACCGGTCACGGTGAGCAGCCCGGCCGACGGCGTGGGCGTCGGCGCGCACCGTTTCACCGGCGCTCCCCGCCCGCTGGCGGCCGGCGCGCGGATGTTCGAGTTCGTCGGCTACGACCGGTTGGAGCAGTCATGACCACAGTGGACGACGTGAGCCGGCCGTCCCGGGTCGCCGGTCCGGACGAGGCGATCAGCGCCGAGGAGCTCCAGCTGGCGGCCCGCAACCACGGCATCCCGCTGGAGGCGTTGCGCTACGACGTGACCCCGGCCGGCCTGCACTACCTGCTCATCCACTACGACATCCCGGACGTCGATCCGGCCACGCACGCGCTCACCGTCTCCGGGGCGGTGCGGCGGCCGCTGCGGCTCGACCTGGCGGCGCTGCGGGCGCTCCCCCGGGTCACCCACCGGGTCACGCTGGAGTGCGCGGGCAACGGCCGGGCGCTGCTGCACCCCCGTCCGGTCAGCCAGCCGTGGCTGGTGGAGGCCGTGGGCAACGCCGAGTGGACGGGCACCCCGCTGGCCCCGCTGCTGCGCGAGGCCGGCCTGGCGGACGACGCGGTGGACGTGGTGTTCACCGGCGCCGACCACGGGGTGGAGCGTGGCGTCGAGCAGGACTACCAGCGGGCGCTGCCGGTGGCCGACGCGCTGCGCGAGGAGGTGCTGCTGGCGTACGAGATGAACGGCGCTCCCCTGCTGCCGCAGCACGGCGCGCCGGTGCGACTGATCGTGCCGGGCTGGTACGGCATGGCGCACGTCAAGTGGCTGCGCGACATCCGGGTGACGACCGAGCCGTTCGACGGCTATCAGAACGCGGTGGCCTACCGGCTGCGGCGCGACGCCGACGACCCGGGGGTGCCGGTGACCCGGATCGAACCCCGCGCGCTGGTGCGCCCGCCCGGCTTCCCGGACTTCATGTCCCGCACCCGGGTCCTGCGCCCGGGGCCGTGCACGGTGGACGGTCGCGCCTGGTCGGGGCACGCGCCGGTGACGTCGGTCGAGGTGACCGTCGACGGTGGCCAGACGTGGACGCCGGCGGACCTGGACGCGCCCTCCGGGGGCGAGTGGGCGTGGCGCCGGTGGTCGGTGCGCTGGACGGCGACGCCGGGCCGGTACGTGCTGGGCGCCCGGGCCACGGACGCCTCGGGGCGGACCCAGCCGGTCGAGCAGCCGTGGAACCGGGGCGGGTTCGCGAACAACCTGGTGCAGCGGGTCGAGGTGGTCGTGCCGGCGGAGTGATCCGCGCTCGCGGCGGGCCGTCCGGGCCCGCCGCGGTCAGCTGCCGAAACCGGAATCTGCGGGAAGCGAGATGTCGGGCTTTTCGAGCTCTTCCACATTGACGTCCTTGAACGTCATTACTCGGACGTTCTTGACGAAACGGGCAGGACGGTACATGTCCCACACCCAGGCGTCGTGCATCTCGACCTCGAAGTAGACCTCGCCGTCCGAGTTGCGGACGTGCAGGTCAACCTGGTTGGCCAGGTAGAACCGGCGCTCGGTCTCCACCACGTAGGAGAACTGGCGGACAATGTCGCGGTACTCCCGGTAGAGCTGCAGCTCCATCTCGGTCTCGTACTTCTCGAGATCTTCCGCGCTCATCGCACTCCGCCTTCCATGACCACATCTTCCCCCACCGACGCCGGAGGTCGCGGCTGCTCGCCCAACGCCACGCCGACGGTACCCCCTGGCGCGCCGGAGCGCTCCATCGGCTCGTCCGGCCGTCCACCCACCCGGCCGGGAAGCACCGGGTCCGGCCCCCCGGCGGCCGGACGCCGGGCCCGGGGCGGCCGCCCGTCCCGCCCGGACACGGCGGCGACGTTCACGTACGAGAAACGGTGTTCCCGGCACGGCCCCCGCTCGCGCAGCGCGGCGCTGTGCTCCGCGGTGATGTAGCCCTTGTGCTCGGCGAAGCCGTAGCCGGGGAACCGCCCGTCCAGTTCCACCATGATCCGGTCCCGGGTGACCTTGGCCAGCACGCTCGCCGCCGCGACGCAGGCGGCCACCCGGTCGCCCTTCCAGACCGCCAGCCCCGGCACGTCGAGCCCGTCGACGCCGAAGCCGTCGGTCAGCACGTATTCCGGCCGGGTGGTGAGCGAGGCCAGGGCCCGGCGCATCGCGGCCAGGTTGCACACGTGCAGACCGCGGGCGTCGACCTCCTCGGCCGGGATGACCACCACGGCGTACGCCAGGGCCCGCGCCACCACCTCGTCGTAGACGCGCTCGCGTGCGGCGGGGGTGAGCAGCTTCGAGTCGGCCAGCTCGTCGATCTCGCCACGCCGCCCCTCGGGCAGCACCGCGGCGGCGGCCACCAGCGGACCCGCGCAGGCGCCCCGGCCCGCCTCGTCGGCGCCCGCCACGTGCCGGAAGCCCCGCCGTTGCAGCGCCCGCTCCAGCGCGTAGAGCCCGCCGTCGCGGCGCACCACCGTGCGCGGCGGGGTCAGCACGGGCCGCTCCCGGTCAGCACCCGGCCGAGGCGGTCGGCCAGGTCCGGCGGGTAGTAGCGGTCGGCGGTCGCGGTCAGCTCGCCGACGGTCCACCAGCGGTGCCCGTGCACACTGGCGCGCTCGACCGCGTCGAAACCGGCGGTGTCGACCTCCCAGCCGGACACCCGGGCGAGAAAGAACTCCTGCTCCTGGCGGTACCAGACCCCGTCGAACGGGAACTCGACCGTCTCGGACCAGACCGGCGCGCCCAGCTCGGCCGGGGCGAGCCGCAGGCCGGTCTCCTCGGCCAACTCGCGCGCCGCGCCCTCGGCCGGGGTCTCGCCGGGATCGAGCCCGCCGCCCGGGGTGAACCAGTAGCGGTGGTCCGGCCGGGCCGGATCACTGCCCTGGAAGAGCAGCACCCGGTCGGACGCGTCGACCAGGAGGACCCGGGCGGCGCGACGAGGGGTGTAGACGGTCACCGGACCAGCCTGCCAGACGCCTGTGACGAACGACCACGCCCTCCCACCCGTGGCGGGTCAGGGGTTGGGGATGCCGTCGAACTGCTCGGGCACGGTGAGCCAGGTCGCCCGCCCGACCGGCCAGAAGATGGTGAAGGCCCGGCCGACGACCTCGCCCTCCGGGATGGTGGCCTCGGTGATGTCCTCGCCGGACTGCTGCCAGTGCTCCAGCGAGTCGCCGGAGGCCTCCCGGTGGTCGCCCATCACCCAGAGCCGGCCCTTCGGCACGGTGATGTCGAAGTCCTGGTCGGCCGGCTTGTTGCCGGGGAAGATGAACGGCTCGTCGATCGGCTTGCCGTTGATGATCAGCCGCTCCTGCGGGCCGGTGCGGTCGCAGCAGACCACGTGGTCGCCGCCGACCCCGATCACGCGCTTGATGAAGTCCTCACCGTTGGGGTTGCCGCTCCACTCGGTGGGCGCCTTGAACACGATCACCTCGCCCCGGTGCGGCGAGCGGAAGTCGTAGACCAGCTTGTTGACCAGCACCCGATCGTCGATCTTGAGGGTGTTCTCCATGGACGGGGACGGGATGAAGAAGGTCTGCAGCACGAAGGCACGAACCAGCACTGCGACCAGGATCGCCACGCCCAGGAGGATGGGCAGTTCCTTCCAGAAGGAGCTGCGCGGCTTCTCGGTCTGCTCGTCAATCACGGGAGGAGCCTACGTCCCCCGGTACGGCGCGGTCGCCCCGAACCCGCGAGAACAGTCAGCGCCGCCGCGACCGGGAGAATCAGGACGACCCCACCCACCGGATCCGGGTCGACCGGGGCCGGGCGCGCCGGCGCGGCGTCCGGACGGGGCAGGTCGGAGAACGTCTTCGGCACGGGCAACGAGGTCCAGCGCTGGGACGGCCAGACGATCATGAACGCCCGGCCGACGACGTTGTCGATCGGCACCGGGCCCTGACAGCGGGCGTCCTGCGACACCAGCCGGTGGTCGCCCATCACGAAGATCTGCCCCGGTGGCACCACCACCTCGGTGAACTGCCGGGAGCGGCACTCCTTGGGATTCGGCGGAAGCTCGACCGGGGAGTCCTCGGAGACGTACGCCTGCTCGTCCAGCGGCACGCCGTTGACCACCACGCGGCCGTCGTCGCAGCACCAGACCTTGTCGCCGGGCACGCCGATGACGCGCTTGATGAAGTCCTTCTCGCCGGGCCGGCTGACGCCGACGAGGTCACCGAGCGTCCGGCCGACCTTGCCGGCGAGGTCGGTCGGCGGCGCGGGCGCCTCCTGGGCGACCCAGCGGTCGGTGCCCCGGAACACCACGACCTCGCCCCGGACCGGGTCACGGACGTCGTAGACGACCTTGTTGACCAGCACCCGATCGCCGATGAGCAGCGTGTTCTCCATCGACCCGGAGGGGATGAAGAAGGCCTGGAGCAGGAACGTGCGGATCAGCACCGCCAGGCAGAACGCCACGATGAGCAGCAGCGGCAGTTCCTGCCAGAGCGGCATCTGCCGGCGGCCGCGCCGGGCTCGCCGGCGCCAGGGATCGACGGTGCCGTCCTCGTCCAGCATCTGCACCATGCCACTCTCCGGTCCGCCGAAACGACACTACCGCCCGGGAGTCTCCTCGGAGACCCCACGGGCGGCAGTGGACTGCTTCCCGCCGTCCGGCTGCGCCCGTACCGACCAGGGTAATGCGATCCGGTCGATACGACATCCGCGCAGCTCGGGCGGCGTGGCGAGCGGGAATTCAGCTCGCCGGCTGCTTCTCCCGCAGCTCCTTGATCTTGGCCTTCTTGCCGCGCAGCTCGCGCAGGTAGTAGAGCTTGGCGCGCCGCACGTCACCGCGGGTCACGACCTCGATCCGGTCGATGCCCGGGCCGTTGAGCGGGTAGGTGCGCTCCACGCCGACACCGAAGCTGACCTTGCGGACCGAGAAGGTCTCGCGCAGACCGTCACCCTGGCGGCGGATGACGACGCCCTGGAAGATCTGGACCCGGGACCGGTTGCCCTCGACGACTCGCGCGTGCACCTTGACGGTGTCACCGGCGCGGAAGTCGGGCAGGTCGGTGCGCTTCGACTGGGCGTCAAGGGCGTCCAGGATGTTCATCGCTGCGTCCTCGTGAGGCTCACGGCGCATCGTCAGTCGATGCGCGAACGGGTGATTCTGACCCCCGGGTGGCGGCCGGCGTGAACCGGTCCCGGTCGGAGGTCCTCGCAGCCGCCCACGGCGTGGACGGATGCGGCAACCCCTCTACTTTGCCACATCCCCCGACGACGAGGAAAATCCGCCCCGGTCCAGCGCCGCCCGGTCACGCTCGTCGAGCGTCTCCGGGGGCAGCGCGTCGATCATGTCGGGGCGGCGGGTCGCGGTCCGCCGCAGCGCCTCGTCGCGCCGCCAGCGGGCGATCCGGGCGTGGTCGCCGGAGCGGAGCACCTCGGGCACGTCCAGCCCGCGCCAGGTCGCCGGCTTGGTGTAGAGCGGGGCCTCCAGCAGCCCGTGGGCGTGCGACTCCTCGTCCAGCGAGCCGGCGTTGCCGAGCACCCCGGGCAGCAGCCGGGTGACCGCCTCCAGGATCACCAGCACGGCCACCTCGCCGCCGAAGAGCACGTAGTCACCGAGGGAGACCTCGGTCACCCGCATCCGGGTCGCCGCGTGCTCCAGCACCCGCTGGTCGATGCCCTCGTACCGGCCGCAGGCGAAGAGCAGGTGCGACTCGGCGGCCAGCTCGTGCGCCACGGCCTGGGTGAACGGGACGCCGGCCGGCGACGGGACGAGCAGCCGGGGCAGGGTGTGCCCGTCCGGGCTCAGCTCGTCGGGGGCCAGCGAGTCCAGCGCCTCACCCCACGGTTCCGGCCGCATGACCATGCCCGGACCGCCGCCGTACGGCGTGTCGTCGACCGTGCGGTGCACGTCGTGGGTCCAGGTCCGCAGATCGTGTACGGCCAGCCGCAGCAGCCCGTTCGCGCGGGCCTTGCCGATCAACGACAGGTCCAGCGGGGCGAAGTACTCCGGGAAGATCGACACGATGTCGACGCGCATGCGGTGGCTCCAGCTACAGGTCGAGCAGGCCACTGGGCAGGTCGACGACGACGCGACCGCCGGCGAGGTCCACCTCGGGCACGATCGCCTTGACGAACGGGATGAGCGCGGGCGGCCCTTCGGGCCGCCGCAGTACCAGCAGGTCGGAGGCGGGGGCGTGGTCGATCCGGGCCACCTCGCCGAGCCGCTCGCCGTCCCGGGTGACCACGGCGAGCCCGACCAGCTGGTGGTCGTGGAACTCCTCCGGGTCCTCCGGCGGGGCCACGTCGGCGCTGTCGACACCGACCAGCGTGTTACGCAGCGCCTCGGCCACGTCGCGGCCGAGCACGCCCTCGAAGACGACCAGCAGCCGACCCTGGTGCCAACGGGCCGACTCGACGGTCAGCTCCGGCGGCACCCGCCAGGCGCCGGGCTCGGCCGGAACCGCGCCCGGTTCAGTGCGCAGCACTGAACCGGGCGCGAACCGTGCTTCGGGCTCATCGGTCCGCACCTCCACGGTGACCTCTCCGCGGATGCCGTGCGGTTTGCCGATCCGGCCGACGACGAGAAGCATCAGTACGAGTCGACGATGTCGACGCGTACCCCACGCCCGCCGATGGAGCCGATCACCTGGCGCAGCGCCTTGGCGGTCCGGCCGGACCGCCCGATCACCGTGCCGAGATCCTCCGGGTGCACGCGGACCTCGAGCCGCTTGCCCCGACGGGAATCGACCATCCGCACCCGGACGTCGTCCGGGTGGTCGACGATCCCCTTGACCAGGTGCTCCAGGGCGGGACGCAGCGCCATGTCAGGCCTGCTCGCCGGACTCTGCACCGGTCTGCTCCTCGGCCTTGGGCTCGGCGGCCTTCGGCTCCTCGGCCTTGGCGGCCTTCTTGGCCGGCTTGGCCGGGGTCTCCGCCACGCCGGCGGCGGCCTTCGCCTCGGCCTCGTACGCCGCCTTGCGGTCGGCCCGCTCCGGGGCGACCTTCAGCGGCGGCGGGGCCGGCAGGCCCTTGAACTCCTGCCAGTCACCGGTCAGCTCCAGCAGGCGCTGCACGGCCTCGCTCGGCTGAGCGCCGACCGACAGCCAGTACTGGACCCGCTCCGACTTGACCTCGATCACCGAAGGGTCTTCCTTCGGCTGGTACACACCGACGAACTCGATCGCGCGACCGTCACGCTTGGTGCGCGAGTCGGCGATGACGATGCGGTACTGCGGGTTGCGGATCTTGCCCATCCGCAGGAGCCGGATCTTTACGGCCACAGTTGTTTCGCTCCTGTTGCGATCTCACCGGCCCGTACGGGCGGTGTGGCGGGTGAGCGCCGACCGGCACAGTGGGGTTTGGGCCGGAGACTGCTCGGTGAACTGACGACGCGCCCGGGTTAGAGGGCGCCGGACGCGCGCCGGATACCAGCGGACCATTCTGCCAGATCCGTACCGGATCTCTCGCACCGGACCCGGACCGTACGCCCTCTGGCGGTCGTCCGTGACGAACGACACGTGCTCAGCGGACCGGTGGCCGGTCCCATCCGGGCGGCAGTTCGTCCGGTACGTCCCACTCGGCGGGTGGGGTGAAGTCGCACCACGTGCCGTCGAAGGGGAACGCCCCCGCCTCGGCCAGGCGGATCACCCGCTCCCCCTCCGCGCGGACCGCCTTCTCGTCGGCCACCCAGTAGTGCTCCGGGAAGGCGAGCCGCTCGGCGAACTCGTCCTCGTCCTTCCACTCCCAGCTCAGGTCCGGACGGACCACCACGTCGAGGTCCTGGTCCACCACGTCGACCCCGGCCACCGCCCCGTCGTCCCAGCGGACCCCGGGCTCCTCCAGGTTGACGTACCAGCTCTGGAACCGGTCCCCGGCGTCGCGGAACCACCAGACCGAGTGGGCGGCGCCGGTGGGCAGGAACTTCAGCACCGGCGGGCCGTTCCACGTACCGCGCGCCAGGGCGTACCCGGAGGTGATCCACTCGGTGAACGGCACCGCGCGCATCCCGAGCCCGGCGGCGGTCACCTCGTGCGCGACGGGCGCCTTCCGCGCCACCCAGAGCAGCAGCCCCCGCTCGTCGTCGGAGACCACGCGGGCCGCGCGGACCCATCCGATCCGCCCGCGCCGCACGTTGCGGTGCAGAACCAGACGGCCGGGTTCGAAGCGCACGCTCACCATCCCTGACGTGTTAAAAAGGGCCCCTTCCTCTACCGGAGGCGTTAACAAGGGGCCCTTCCTTGCATCTCAGTAGGCGCGGGCCAGGATGGCGACCAGGTCGGGCTCGTCCTCGGAGTCGGGCACCGAGCCGTCGGCCCGCAGCAGGCAGCGGACCGTCACACCCTGCGCGTTCGCCTCGGCCTCACCGGGCACGCCGACCGCCGACCACGGCACCATGGCCCAGCCGGTGGCGGACGCCTCGATCGCCTCGGCCAGCGTCGACACCTCGACGGTGCGGGACCGGCGGAACTCCAGCGCCTGGTCGTGCAGCGCCCGCTGGTCGGCCTCCAGCGCGGCCAGGACCGCGCCGACCACGTCGGCCACCGGCGTCGGGGCCTTCGAGCCGTCCGTACGCCGGACCACCACCGCGTTGCCGGCGGCCAGGTCACGGGGGCCGACCTCGACACGGACGGGGTAGCCGCGCAGCTCGGCGTCGACGGCGCGGCGGCCGAACGCGGTGTCGGTCCGGTCGTCCAGCGCGACCCGGACCCCGGCGTCGCGCAGCGCGTCGCGCAGCTTGCCCGCCGCCTCGCTCACGCCCTCGCCGTCCTTGACGATCATCACGTACGCCTGGACCGGCGCCAGCTTCGGCGGCACCCGCAGCCCGTTGTCGTCGCCGTGGCACATGATCAGGCCGCCGAGCATCCGGGTGGAGGTGCCCCAGGAGGTGGTCCAGGCGTGCTCCCGGCCGCCCTCGGCCGAGGAGTAGCTGATGTCGAACGCCTTGGCGAAGTTCTGGCCCAGCTCGTGGCTGGTGCCGAGCTGGAGCGCCTTGCCGTCGCCCATCATGCCCTCGCACGTGTACGTGGCGGTGGCGCCGGCGAAGCGTTCCCGGGCGGTCTTCAGGCCGACCACCACCGGGATGCCCAGCACGTTGACCATCAGGTCCTCGTACGCCTCGTGCAGGATCCGCCGGGCGTAGGCCCGCGCGTCCTCCCGGGTGGCGTGCGCGGTGTGCCCTTCCTGCCAGAGGAACTCGCTGGTGCGCAGGAAGATCCGCGGGCGCAGCTCCCAGCGGACCACGTTGGCCCACTGGTTGAGCAGCAGCGGCAGGTCCCGGTAGGAGTCGATCCACTTGGCCATGAACTCGCCGATGACCGTCTCGCTGGTGGGACGCACCACCACCGGCTCGGCGAGCTGCTTGCCGCCACCGTGGGTGACCACGGCCAGCTCCGGCGAGAAGCCCTCGACGTGCTCGGCCTCCCGCTTGAGGTAGCTCTCCGGGATGAAGAGCGGGAAGTAGGCGTTCTCCGCGCCGGCCGCCTTGATCCGGGCGTCCATCTCGGCCTGCATCCGCTCCCAGATGGCGTAGCCGGCCGGCCGGATGACCATGGTGCCCCGCACCGGTCCGTTGTCGGCCAGCTTCGCCTTGGCGATCAGGTCCTGGTACCAGCGGGAAAGTCCTCCGCACGGGGAGTGAGCACGCGTGCCATGACCGCACATCCTATGCGCCGGGCGAGCCGCCGCTGCGTCGGGGAGCCGGCGGGCGCCGTGTCGGGCCCGCCGGCCGTAGACTTCGACGACGATGGGTGAGGCACGGGACGCGATCGTCGACGCCGCCCGGGCCCAGACCGTGGCCTGCGGCTGGGACGGCGTGCGGATGGGCGCGGTGGCCGAGGCCGCCGGGGTCAGCCGGCAGACGGTCTACAACGAGTTCGGCACCAAGGCGGGTCTGGCCGAGGCACTGGCCCGGCGCGAGGTGGACCGGTTCGTCGGTGAGGTGCGGGCCGCGCTCGCCGAGCACGGCGCCGACGTCCACGCCGCCGCGTACGCCGCGATCCGCCGCACACTCGCCTCCGCCGCCGACAATCCCCTGGTCAAGGCGATCCTGACCAGCGCCCGGGGCGGTTCGGACGAGCTGCTGCCCTACCTGACCACCCGCTCCGAGCTGGTCCTCACCGAGTCGACCACCGCGCTGCTGGAGTGGGCGGGGTGCCATCTGCCCGACGCCGACCCGGCGGCGCTGACCTTCGCGGCCGACAGCATCGTCCGCCTGGTGGTGAGCCACATCGTGCTGCCCCAGGCGCCGGTGGACGAGACCGCCGGGAAGTTGGCCGACCTGGCCGTGCTCCTCTTCCTCGCCGCCGCCTCGCCACGCTGAGCCGTCGCGGTCAGCGGACCACCCGGCCGCGCAGCACGATGCGGCTGGGCGACCGGACCACGCGCAGGTCGCGGCGCGGGTCCTCGGGATAGACCACCAGGTCGGCGAGGCCGCCCTCGACCAGGCCGGGGAAGCCGAGCCACTCCCGGGCCCGCCAGGAGGCGGCGGCGAGCACGTCCTCGGCCGCCATACCGGCCTGCTCGTGCAGCAGCAGCATCTCCTCGGCCGCCAGCCCGTGGTCGATGCCGCCGCCCGCGTCGGTACCCACGTAGATCGGCACCCCGGCCTCGTGCGCGGCGCGGACGACGTCGGGGAAGCGGTCGCGCAGGGCGAGCATGTGGTCGGCGTACCCGGGGAACTTCGGTCGGGCCTGCTCCGCGATGTGGCCGAACGTCCGAATGTTGATCATGGTGGGGACCAGCGCGGTGCCCTGCCGGGCCATCAGGTCGATTCAGGTCGACGCTCAGCCGGTGCCGTGCTCCACCGAGTCCACCCCGGCCCGCACCATGATCTCCACGGCCGACTCGGAGAACGTGTGCACCGCTGCGCGTACCCCGGCGGCATGCGCGGCGGCGACCGCCGCGGTCATCGTGTCGGCGTCCCAGGCCGGGCGAGGTCGCCCACCCCCCGGTCGATCCAGTCGCCGACCAGCTTGACCCAGCCGTTGCCGGCGGCGGCCTGCGCGGCCACGGTCGCGGCCACCTCGGCGGCGCCGA
>NZ_PDHU01000002.1:0-154007 GCF_002573675.1 Micromonospora sp. WMMA1996
CGTGTTCGGCGGCAGCTCGACCGTCGCCCGCCACACCGGGTAGGCGGCCGGGGAGAGCGGGACCGCCGCGGCCGGGTTCCAGCCGCCCAGCGCCGGGACGTTGCCGACGACGAAGACGTTCTGGCCGTACGCGGTGGTGGCGGTGACGGCGAACGTGGCGGCCACCGTCGAGGTGACGGTGTCACCCCCGAACGTCTCGGTCACCGCGTAGGTGCCGGCGGCCGGAGTGGTGAGGGTCCGGTTGGAGCCGGACTCCCAGGTGACCGCCCCACCGGTGGTCACCTTGACGAACTTGTACTCCACGGTGGCCGACCGGGGCAGGTCGACGGTGGCGCGGTAGCTGCCGCCGCCCTGCGCGGCAAGCTTCACGGCGTTCGCCGGCGACCACGAGCCCAGCTCGGGGACGTTGCCCACGACGTACACGTCCTGGCCGGCCGCCGGGGTCGCGGCGACCGTGAACGTGGTGGCGACCCGGTCGGTGGGGTTGCCGGTCGGCGAGGCCGTCGGGGACGCGGTCGGGGATGCCGTCGGGGACGCGGTCGGCGACGGGTTCGTGCCCGGCCGGGCCCCCGTGGATCGCGACGGCGTCGTTGGCCGGGACGGTCACGGTGGCCCGGCCGCCGGAGACGGTCACCGTGCCCCCGGTGCAGCCGGTGGCGGTGGCGACGCCCGAGATGACGTCGCAGTACCGGCCGTCGGCCAGGCCGGTGGTGAAGGTGGCGGTGGTGGCGGAACCGGAGTCGTTGATGCCGATCCAGGCCCGGTCGCCCCGGTGGAAGCCGATCACGTTGCTGGTCACCGTGGTGAAGTCGGAGACCGTCTTCACCGGGCGGGCGGTGTTCGCCCAGCCGACCATGCCCTTGATGCCGGTGGTGCGGCTCAGGCAGGTCCAGGCGGCGCCGCAGACCGTGTCGGTGACCCGGCCGGTGCCGTCGTGCGGCGGCGACTGGTTGCGGTCGGTCCAGGTGAAGCTGTCGTAGACCGAGGGCTTGCCGTGCGGGTGGGCCAGCCCGAAGTAGGTGGCGAGCACGTAGTCGGTGCCGTTCTTGTAGGACAGCACCACCCCGTCGCGCTCCAGGTCGTGGTTGGTGACCATGGCGAAGACGTTGGCGCTCGGCGCGTCGAGGTTCCAGTTGGCCACGTTGGCCAGCGCCGCGATGGAGCCCTGGAAGGCCGAGCGGATACCCTTGGCGTACGCGAAGTCCAGCACGTCGCCGTTGCCGGTGAACGCCCGGGCCTGCAGGGCCGGGTTGCTGGCGCCGTCGAAGATCTCCTGAGCCACGTACGGGCGTCTGCCCTCGGCGACGGTGTTGTTCAGCTTGCCGAGGATCGCGGCGAAGTCGTCCTTGCGGACGTGCTTGACCGCGTCCACCCGGAAGCCGTCGACGCCGAGCCCGATCAGGTCGTTCAGGTAGCCGGCGATCGTGTTCCGGACCGCTTCCTTCTCGGTGTAGAGGTCGGACAGGGACAGCAGCTCGCAGCTGGTCACCTGGGCCTCGTTGTTCCAGTCGCTGATGCCCCCGCCGGTCGGGCAGTTGTCCCCGGGGCGGTGGAAGTCGCCGCTGCCGTAGGGCACGGCCGGGTAGCTGTAGCCGGAGAACTCGGTCCCGGCGTACCCGCGCGTGCCGGCCGGGTTGTTGGTGCCGGCCATGTGGTTGACCACGGCGTCGACGTAGACCCGCACGCCGGCGGCGTGGCAGGCGCTGACCATGGCGGCGAACTGCTGTCGGTTGCCGAACCGGCTGTCCAACCTGTACGACACCGGCTGGTAGACCTCGAACCAGGGGTGCACGCCGTCGGGGCTGCTCGGCAGGCTGACCGACTCCTGCGGCGGTGCCACCTGGACCGCGCCGTAACCGGCGGGGCCGAGGTGGTCGGTGCAGGCGGCGGAGACCGAGGCCCAGTTCCATTCCCAGAGGTTGGCGGTCACCTCGCTGTCGTTGAGGACGGTGGCGGCGCGGGCGGGGGCGGCGGTGGTGGCAGCCGTGACGACCGCCGTGCCGCCGGCCGCGACCAGCGCGGCGGCGAGCATCAGGCGGCCGGCACGGCCACGGGGGTGTGGCCTGGCGGATTCCATGGCAGGGGACCTCTTCCGTGCTCGACGGGGTGCGCGGAGGTGGACGGCCGTCCGGGTAGCGAACACCATGCGGGATCCATGAAAGTCTTTGCAATACCTTGCGGCAAAGTTTTCGAAACCGGCTGGCAACACCTGTGCCGCAAAATCGCCCTCGACCAGCGGAGATCCCTTCCGGACGGACGTCGACGACACAGGCAGCGCTCCCACGGCGCGGGACGACCGGGCACGCGTCCTGGGAAGACCGGTCGGGTCGAGCAAGAAATTCCAGACCACGTTCCGCTGAGCCGACCTCGTACCCGGGGAGCCGTCACGCGCCCCCTCCGGTCCGGACGGCGCGACGCCGCAGCGCGACGGCGCCGACCGCGTTGAGGGCCGCGCCCCACAACAGCGCCGCGGTCACCCACCACGCCCATCGCGGGCCACCCGGCGCCGCGCCGAGCAGCCCCTGCAGAGCCCCGTACGGCGTGAGCCGGTCGCGGGCCGTGCCCAGCGGCGTGAGCACCGCGTACGCCCCGAGCGGCAGCACGATCGTGGCCGGGCAGGCCCACCCCGGCCGGGCGATCAGCAGCCCCAGCCCGGTGCCGACGAGCTGCGCGAGCACCTGCGCCAGCACGCCCGCCACGGCGAGCCCGCCGACGTGCGCCCACGAATCGGACGCGGTGGACCCGGACGCGGCCAGTGCGACGACGAAGAGCGCGTCGCCGGCCAGCCCCGCGGCCACCGCGATCAGCGTCGCCGCGGCGAGCGTGGGCAGCACCGGGGCGCCGGGCGCGCGGCGGAGGTCGTGGGCGAGCAGGACACCGACGAACGGCAGTGGGACGGAGACGAACGCGTGCACCGTCTCGGCGAACGTCGCGGCGGTGCGCTCGGCGGGTGGGAGCCCGGCCAGGAGCGCCGCGGTGGCGAGAATCCCGGCGCCGACCGTCACCAGCAGAAGGATCCGGCGTCCCCGGCTGCCGGCCGCACGCCGCAGCGCGCCGCAGATCGTCTCGTGCGGGTCCACGTGGGCCTCCCTCGTCCGGTCGACCCGACCGAGGATCGCCGTCACACGGGCGCCCGGGCACGAGCCGGAGGATCGACCGGCACCCCTACTTTGGTAGCTGGCGTCGCCACCCGTACCGCCTAGGCTGCCGGCATGGCCGCCGCGCTGTTCGCCCTGCTCGTGCCGGACCCGACCGGCGACCGGGTGACCGCGCGTCACCGCCTCGCCGACACCGTGGCGGTCACCGTGGCGCTGGGCTACGGCCTGACCATGCTGCGGATCGGTGACGCGACCGCGCCCGGCGCGGCGATCCCGTGGCCGGTCGACGTGCTGGTCGGCGTGCTCTGCGCCGTTCCGTTGCTGCTCCGGCGACGCCGGCCGGTGCCCGTGCTGCTCGCGCTGCTGCCGTTCGGCGCGATCTCGGTGACCGCGACCGGGCCGATCCTGGTCGCGCTGTTCACCGCGGCGGTCCGCCACCGGGCCCGGCTGCTGTTCACCCTGGGCGCGGCGCACGTCGGCACCGGTGTGGTCTATTTCCTGCTCCAGCACGACCCGCCGTACCCGGTCTGGGTGGACGTGGTGATGCGCGCGGTGACCGGCGTCGCGGCGATCGGCTGGGGTCAGTTCGTGCAGGCCTACCGGCGGCTGACCGAGTCGCTGCGCGCGCACGCCGCGCGGTTGCAGGCCGAGCAGCACCTGCGCGTCGACCAGGCGCGGCTGACCGAACGGGCCCGGATCGCCCGGGAGATGCACGACGTGCTGGCGCACCGGATGTCGTTGATCAGCCTGCACGCCGGCGCGCTGGAGGTACGCACCGACGCCCGGCCCGACGAGATCGCGATCGCGGCCGGCGCGATCCGGTCCAGCGCCCACGAGGCCCTCGAGGAACTGCGCGCCGTGGTCGGCGTCGCGGACCGGCCGGAGCCGCCGCAGCCCGGCTTCGCCGACGTGCCGGACCTGGTGGCCGGCGCCCGCGCGGCGGGGATGCGGGTCGACTACGCCGACGAGGTGACAGGCGACGAGCCGCCCACGGCGCTGGGACGGACGGTCTACCGGATCACGCAGGAGGCGCTGACCAACGCCCGCCGGCACGGCAGCGACGCCAGCGCGGCGGTCCGGCTGGCCGGCCGACCGGGCGACGGACTGCGCCTCGTGGTGGTCAATCCGTCGTCGCCGACGGGCGGACGCGCCGGCCGGCCGGGTGGGATGGGACTGGTCGGCATCGGCGAGCGGGTGGCGCTGGCCGGCGGGCGGGTGAGCCACGGCGCGGAGGGCGGGCAGTACCGGCTGGAGGCGTGGCTGCCGTGGCCGACGTGAACGGACCACCCGCCGCCGGGCCGGATCCCGGCCGGCGGCCGATCCGGCTGGCCGTCGTCGACGACGACCCGCTGGTCCGGGCCGGATTGCGCATCCTGGTCGGCGGGTCGCCCGACATCGAGGTGGTCGCGGAAGCGGCCGACGGCGCGCAGGCAGTGTCGATGGTCCACGCGCACTGGCCGGACGTGATCCTCATGGACGTCCGGATGCCCCGCGTCGACGGGCTGGTCGCCACCCGCCGGATCCGCTCCCGGCCGGGCGCGCCGGAGATCATCGTGCTGACCACGTTCAACGCCGACGAGTACGTGCTCGACGCGCTCCGCGGCGGCGCGTGCGGCTTCCTGCTCAAGGACACCCCGCCACGGGAGATCCTCGCCGCCGTCCGTACCGTCGCCGCGGGTGCGGCGATCCTGTCGCCCGCGGTCGTCCGTCGGCTGATCGACCACGTCGCGGACCCGGTCGCGGGAAGTCGCCGGGCACGCGCGCGGGAGCGGCTGGCCGCCCTCACCGACCGGGAACGGGACGTGGCGGTGCTCGTCGGCCAGGGCGGGTCGAACGCCGAGATCGCCGCCGGGCTGGGCATGGGCGTGCCGACGGTGAAGGGGCACGTGTCGCGGCTGCTGGCCAAGCTGGGCCTGAACAACCGGGTGCAGATCGCCCTGCTCGTGCACGACGCCGAGCTGCTCTGAGCGTCGTCCGGCCGCACGGGTCGACAGTCGCCGGGCGACCACGCGGCCGGCGGTCAGTAGCGGCTGCGGGGCAGCCAGCCCAGGAAGCGCGCCCGGGCCTCGGCGACCGGCATGGTGGGCAGGTCCTCGGCGGCGGCGACCAGACACGTGCCGAGGTAGACGGCCAGACCCGCGGTGGTCCCGCCGAACTCGACCAGCAACTGGCTCTGCTTGGTCGGACAGGGCCACTCCGCCGCGCAGCCGGTGCACCGCCAGTCCGGCGGCAGCGGCAGGTGCGCGGGCGGCGCGGCGGCCACATAGCGGCGGGACGCGTCGTTGCGGCTGCGTGGTTCCCGGTGCGGCGTGTGCGGACCGGCGTGCGACAGCCGGTGGCGGGCCCGGGTGAGCATCGCGCCGACACGGACCAGCACGTCCGGTCCCAGCCGCTGCGCGAGCACCGCGGTCAGCAGGTGGTGCCCGAGCGCGTCGAACTCCTCCGGCGTCCAGCCCAGTCGCCGGCACAGTTCGGCCAGCGGTCGGCCGTCCGCGGCGGCGGTCCCGCGCAGAACCTCGTGCAGCGTCTCCCGCAGCGCCACCCCGAGGGCCGCCTCGTGGCCGTCGAACCGACCGCCACCGCCGGCGGCGCCGTCGAGACGCCGCATCGACTCCGCGGCCACCACCCACGCCACTCTTCGTGCCTCGGACCCGTCCACCCGCGCCCCCTGTCGACCGCACCGGTACGCCCCAGGCACCGACCCTTCCTGATCACGCGGGCCGGGACTACGTCCGACAGCGAAAGGACGAGACGACAACTGATCGCTGAACGAAAGTCCTATCAATGGGATCTGCGTTAGGCGCAATTCCCGTTGGGGAAATGGCATCGGAAGAACGCGAAGCGCAGTACCATCCAGGACTCACAAAGGACATTCGGCGGCGGCGCAGTTCGGTCGCAATCCCGCATTCCCTCCATCGCGGGCGAAGGACTCCCACTTACGGCACCGAGTTCGCCAGGGGGACGCTGTGAGGCTCGAATCGACCGTCAGCCACCACTTCGACAGCCGGGACCCGGAGCACATCCACCGCTATCTCACCGAGGCGTACGGCACCCGGGGCATGCGCATCGACAGCGACGAGCGCCGCTACCGGCTGAGCCACCGTCGGCTGCACGCCGGGCCGATCCGCGTCGACCGGGTCGTGCAGTCCACCGACCTCCGGGTGGAGGTCGCGGAGATCGAGTCCCTGGTCGTCTGCGAGAGCACGACGAGCACGGTCACCCGTAGCTGCGACGGGGAGGAGAGCCGTTACCGGCCCGGTGACGTGTTCCTGAACGCCCGGCCGGGTAGCCCGTACCGGGTCCGCTGGCAGCCCGGCGAGGTGGTGCTGTGCCAGCTCGACCGGCAACTGTTCGACCAGATCGCGTCCCCCGCCCCGGGACGGCGGCCGTCGCCGGTCCGGTTCACCGGGCTGGAGCCGGGTTCGGCCGTCCTCGCCGACCACTGGCGGGCCACCGCCCACTACGTTCGGCTCGCGGTGTTGAGCAATCCCGAGGCCAGTCGCCAGCCGCTGGTCCTCGGGGCGGCGGCACGGACCCTCGCCGCGGCCGCCCTCGCCGTCTTTCCCAACACCGCGCTGACCGAGCCGACGGGCCGGGACCGGCGGGACGCCGTCGCGCCGGTCCTGCGCCGCGCGATCTCTTTCATGGAGGAACACGCCCACCGGGACATCGGTCCCGCCGACGTGGCGGCGGCCGCGGCGGTGTCCGTCCGGTCGCTGCAACTGGCCTTCCGGCGGCACCTGGACAGCACACCGATGGCCTACCTGCGGCAGATCCGGCTGGAACGTGCCCATCAGGACCTGCGGCTCGGCGACCCGCAGCACGACACGGTGAACCGGATCGCCACCCGGTGGGGCTTCCTCAGCCACAGCCGGTTCACCGCCCACTACCGGTCCGTCTTCGGCATCCCGCCGAGCCGGACGCTGCACAGCTGAGGGTCAGCCCCCGAACTGCCAGCTCAGCCCGTCACCGCGGAGCCGGACGAGCAGCAGAACGACCCAGACCAGCAGGTCGAGCACGCCCAGGGTGACGCCGAGGCGCCCACCGATCCGGCCGAAGCGTCCGCCGGTGGGGTTCCGTGCCGCCCGCAGGCCCAGCACGATGGCGATCGGGCCGAAGAGCACGTTGAACACGAACAGGCCGGCGCCGCCCAGCATGAGGGCGGCCGAGGCACGGCCGTCGAGACGCGGCGTGTTCCCGGCGGAGCGGCGGGGCGCGGTGTGGATCGGCCGTTCCCGGCTGGCGACGGACATGGGTGTCTCCCTTCGCGGAGGAGCGGGGTTCGCCCGGTGCGGCCCGATCAGCCCTCGCGGGCGCGGCGGCGGGCCAGCAGGCCGCTGCCGCGGGTCAGGACCCCGACGCCGCCCGCCACCAGCGCGGCCGCGACCAGGCAGAGCAGCGGCCGGTCGGAGAAGGCGGCGGTGCCGAGCGTCAGGGCGGCCAGCCAGAGCGCGGCCATCAGGGCGAGCATCGGATCGACCTCCACATCGGACTCGTGAACACTTGTTCACTCAGTGCCCAGGCTAGGGGAACGAAAACGTCGGTGCACAGGTGTTTACTGAGTGACGTGTCCCATAGCCGATCCGCGCGCAAGGAACTCACCCGGCAGGCGCTCCTGGACGCCGCCGTGCACCTCCTCGCCGACCAAGGCCTGAGCAGTCTCAGCCTGCGCGAGGTGACCCGCGTGGCGGGCGTCGTGCCGGCCGCGTTCTACCGCCACTTCGCCGACATCGGGCAGCTCGGGGTCGCCCTGGTGGAGCAGTCCCTGGGCGGCACCCGCGACGCCGAGCGGATGGTCCGCATCGGACTGACCGGCAGCGACGAGCTGATCGAGCAGTCGATGGCCGTCCTGTTCGAGGAGGTCCGGCGCCACCCGGAGCGGCACCGGTTCATCGCCCGGGAGCGATACGGCGGCGTCGCCGTGGTGCGCCGCGCCATCGAGGAGCAGCTTCGGCGCGGCGCCGACGAACTCGCCGCCGACCTGGTCACCGGCGACCTGGACGCCGCCGCCTACCTGCGCGACTGGCCGGCCGAGGACGTCCGGATGGCCACCACGCTCTTCGTCGACCACATGTGGCAGACCGCCGCCGCCCTGCTCGACGTGGTGGACGACCCGCGCGCCATGGCGGACCTGCGTGACCGGGCGACCCGGCAACTCCGCCTCGTCGTGGCCGGCTGCGAGCACTGGCGCGGCTGACCGCGCCCGACCGCGACCCCGGGCACGGGCGAGCCCCGGTCGATCCGGGGACGGATCGACCGGGGCTCGTCGGGCTGACCGCGGATCAGGCCAGGTCGAAGCGGTCCAGCTCCATGACCTTGGTCCAGGCGGCGACGAAGTCGGTCACGAACTTCTCCCGCGCGTCCTCGCTGGCGTAGACCTCGGCGAGGGCGCGCAGCTGGGAGTTGGACCCGAAGACGAGGTCGACCGCGGTGGCGGTCCACTTCACCTGGTCGGTGGCCAGGTCGCGGATCTCGTACACGTGCTCGTCGGACTCCGACGCCTTCCACCGGGTGCCCGGGGAGAGCAGGTTGGCGAAGAAGTCGTTGGTCAGCACGCCCGGCCGGTCGGTGAGCACGCCGTGCGACGTGCCGCCGACGTTGTTGCCGAGCGCCCGCAGGCCGCCGACGAGGACGGTCATCTCCGGCGCGGTCAGGTCGAGCATGTAGGCACGGTCGACGAGCAGCACCTCGGGCTGGGTCTTCTCCCCCGGCCGCAGGTAGTTGCGGAACCCGTCGGCGCGCGGCTCCATGACCCGGAACGACTCGACGTCGGTCTGCTCCTGGGTGGCGTCGGTGCGGCCCGGCCGGAACGGCACGGTCACCTCGACGCCGGCGTCCCGCGCCGCCTTCTCGACCGCGGCCGAGCCGGCGAGCACGATCAGGTCGGCGAGCGAGATCTGGGCGCCGCCGGCGGCGTTGAACTCCCGCTGGACGCCCTCCAGGGTCGCCAGCACCGAGGCGAGCTGCTCCGGCTGGTTGACCTCCCAGTTGCGCTGCGGCTCCAGCCGGATCCGGGCGCCGTTGGCGCCACCGCGCTTGTCGGTGGAGCGGTAGCTCGCGGCCGACGCCCAGGCGGTGGAGACCAGCTGGGCGGTGGTGAGCCCGGAGTCGAGCACCTTCGCCTTGAGCGCGGCGACGTCGGCGTCACCCACCAGCTGGTGGTCGGCGGTCGGCACCGGGTCCTGCCAGAGCTGGGCCTCCGGGACCCACGGCCCGAGGAAGCGGCTGACCGGGCCCATGTCGCGGTGCAGCAGCTTGTACCAGGCCTTGGCGAAGGCCAGCGCGAACTCGTCCGGGTTCTCCAGGAAGCGCCGCGAGATCTTCTCGTACGCCGGGTCGACGCGCAGCGACAGGTCGGTCGTGAGCATCGTCGGCTTGTGCTTCTTCGACGGGTCGTGGGCGTCCGGGATGATCGCCTCGGCGTCCTTGGCGACCCACTGCTTCGCCCCGCCCGGGCTGGTGGTCAGCTCCCACTCGTAGCCGAAGAGGATCTCGAAGAAGCGGTTGCTCCACTGCGTCGGCCGGTCGGTCCACGTCACCTCGAGGCCGCTGGTGATCGTGTCGCCGCCCTTGCCGCTACCGTGGGTGCTCAGCCAGCCCAGGCCCTGCGCCTCCAGCGGCGCGCCCTCGGGCTCCGGACCCACGTGGTCGTCGGCGACGCCCGCGCCGTGGGTCTTGCCGAACGTGTGGCCGCCGGCGATCAGCGCGACGGTCTCCTCGTCGTTCATCGCCATCCGGCGGAAGGTCTCCCGGATGAAGTGCGCCGCCGCCAGCGGGTCGGCGTTGCCGCGCGGACCCTCCGGGTTGACGTAGATCAGGCCCATCTCGGTCGCGCCGACACCGGCCGCCATCTCCTTCTCGGAGGCGTAGCGCTCGTCGCCGAGCCAGGTGTCCTCCGGGCCCCAGAAGATCTCCTCGGGCTCCCAGACGTCCTCCCGGCCGAAGCCGAACCCGAAGGTCTTGAAGCCCATCGACTCCAGGGCCACGTTGCCGGCGAGCACCAGCAGGTCGGCCCAGGAGATCTTCTGGCCGTACTTCTGCTTGACCGGCCAGAGCAGCCGGCGGGCCTTGTCCAGGTTGGCGTTGTCCGGCCAGCTGTTGAGCGGGGCGAAGCGCTGCCCGCCGTCACCGGCGCCGCCGCGACCGTCCTCGATGCGGTAGGTGCCCGCCGCGTGCCAGCTCATCCGGATCATCAGGCCGCCGTAGTGCCCGAAGTCGGCCGGCCACCAGTCCTGCGAGGTGGTCAGCACCTGGGTGATGTCGCGCTTGAGCGCCTCGACGTCGAGCTTGGCGAACTCCTTGGCGTAGCTGAAGTCCGCGCCCAGCGGGTTGCCCTTGTCGGAGTGGGCGTGCAGCACCGACAGGTCGAGCTGGTTGGGCCACCAGTCCCGGTTGGTGCGCGGACGACCGCCGGTCTTCGGGGTCGGCGAGTCGATCGCGGGGTTCTCGCTCTCGCTGCCGTGCGCGGTCACGGAGTCGTGCGCGACCGGGCAGCCGGCCGCCTCCTTGGCGTCCACGCCCTGAGCGCTGACGGGCGCGTTGTCCTGGGTGTCGCTCATCTGCTTCCTTCCGAACAACTGGCGGATCACTGGGCGGTACCGGCGGTCGCGCAGCCGGGGCAGGTGCCCCAGTAGACGACCTCCGCCTCGTCGACCACGAAGCCGTGGTCGTCCGAGGCGGTGAGGCAGGGGGCGTCGCCGACGGCGCAGTCGACGTCGGCGATCGCGCCGCACGAGCGGCACACGACGTGGTGGTGGTTGTCCCCCACCCGCATCTCGTAGCGGGCGGTGGCGCCGGCCGGCTGGATGCGGCGCACCAGCCCGGCGTCGGTGAGTGCCCGCAGCACGTCGTAGACCGCCTGGTGGGAGACCGTGGGCTGGTCCGCCCGGACCAGCGCGATCACGGTGTCGGTGTCGACGTGCGGGTGGTCCCGCAGCGCGGCGAGCACCGCCAGCCGGGGGCGGGTCACGCGCAACGAGACCGCTCGGAGCTGGGTCTCGAAGTCGGCCGTCACCCGACGAACACTAGTCCAGTCTTTTGGAATGAATCAAGTTTTTGCCCGGGTGTGTCCGCCGGCACACACGAACGGTGGGGGCGCCGCGTGACCGCGGCGCCCCCACCCCTGGGGACCGGCTCAGCCGGCCGAGCAGCTCGCCGTCGGCGTGTTGCTGTTGCCGTTCTTGTAGAGCGTGATGCCGAAGGAGTTGCCGTTGCCGTTGGGACGGGCGGTGAGCGTGCCACTGGTGCCGCTCACCGAGGCGTTCCAGCTGTTCTGCAGGCTCTGGCCGCCCTGGGTCTGGATGCTGACCACCCAGTTGCTGGACCCGCTGACCGAGAAGGTCACGTTGAACCGGTCGCCCCACTCCTCGGCCCGGCTGACGCTGACCGTGCACCCGCCGCCGTTCGGCGGCGGAGTGGTCGGGTTGGACCCGCCGGAGCCGCCCACGGTGATGTTGGAGTTGCCGCTGCTCTGGTAGCCCTCCGTGGCCATGATCTGGTAGTCGTGGCTGCCCAGGTTCATGCCGTAGCGGGACCAGGCGTCGAAGTGGTTGCCCGCGGTGATCGTGCCGCCGACCCGCTTCGACTGCCGGACGCTCCAGTACTGGTAGAACGTGCGCGTGCCCTCGATGGAGGGCGCGTTGACCCGCTGGGTCCGGTAGATGTCGTACGTGCCGCCGTCGGTGGAGACCGAACCCATGTAGCCGCTGCCCGGAGGCCGCCAACTGCCCCAGCTGTCGACGATGTAGTACTCGACCAGCGGGTTGCGGGTCCACCCGTAGAGCGTCAGGTAGGCGTTGCCGGAGGGGTTGAAGCTGCCGGAGTAGGTGACCGTGCGACGGGCCCCCGGGTTCCAGCCCTTGCCGGCGACGAAGTTGTTGATGCCGCTCCACTGGGTGCTGTACTGACCGCCGTTGCCCATGGTCATGGAGACGTTGCCACTGTCCTTCCAGAAGGAATAGAAGTAGCCGTTGTGCGTGCCGGTCGAGTTCGAGGTCACGGTCTGGTCGGCGTAGGCCGGGCTGGACAGGACCGCGGTCGCGCCGGCGGCGACCAGCGCCACGGCGCAGGCCCCGCCGAGGACTGTCCTGAGGCGTCCGCGTCGGCGGCTGCCCGAGCGGACGGGGGCGTCGTTCATGGGCGTGTTTCCTCCCTGGGACGGCTGGCACGAAGGCCAGCGGGATGACACGGACCGCGCGGTGTGGGCGGACATCGACGGCTATAGAGGTGCGTCGATGGCGCCAGTATTGAAGTCGTCCGTTCGTCGTGTCAACGACTTCCGGAAACGTTCTGGAAACACGAACCGGCGTCCATGAGGGATCCCGCCCCGGCAGCGCGGTCGTTGATCGGGGCCGGCCACTCATCGGAAACCGAAACTTTCGACCCCGTTCCGGTGCCGGGCCGGGATGCGCGCGCCCGGTACCGTGAGCGGTCCGAGGCCAGATGGTTGGAGGTCGGGATGCCGGACGAGCAGCTGCCCTACGTCGAGGTCACCGACCCCGGGTACGCGCAACGGGCGGCGGGCACGTTCACCGCGCGTCCGCACGGCCCGGCGGTGCTGCTCCACGGCCCGTGTCCCCGCTGCGGCCACGCGACCACCAGCGCGCTGGTCGACGAGCTGTACCGGCGGGAACCCGCGACGGTCGGGCCGGACCCCGGCTACCGGACGGTGCTGTGCGAGTGCGCCGCCGAGCATCCGCAGCGGCCCGTCGCGATGGTGGGCTGCGGCGCCTACTGGACGCTGGTGCTGGAGGACGAGGCGTGATCCGGCTGCGCCCCGGCCCGCCGCCGACCGCGACCGACCTGCGCCGCGCCCAACAGCTGTCCGGCCTGCTGCGCGGCGAGCTGGACCGGGTGCGCGGGGCGGCGCTGGCCTGGCGCAACGGCCTCGGCGGGCTGCTGGTCGCGCTGCTCGGCTTCGGTCTCGTCCGGGGCCGCACCGACGTCACCACGCTGCGGCCGGGCTGGGCGGCGGCGGTCGGGCTGCTGCTGCTCGGCGCCGTCGTCGTCGGCGCGGTCGGCGCCCTCGCGCTGCTGCGCGCCGCGCACGGCCGGCTCACCGTCACGCCGGTGTCCGCGCTCGCGCCGTCGCCGCTGGCCGACCACCAGGAGGCGGTGGCCGCCGCCCGCGCGCTGCGCGCCGGCGTGGTGCTGGTGCTGGTCTGCGCCGGCCTGCTGGTCGCCGCGGTCGGCGTGACCTGGTACGCCCCGGCCCGTCCCGCCCCGGCCGCCGTCACCACCCGCTGAGCCGGTCACGGGCCCAGGTGCGCGTACGCGGCCCACAGATCGGCCCGGCCGGGCAACGCGGCACGCAGCCCGCGCACGGCGTGGTGCAACGCGACCGCCGCCCGGTCCGGGTCGACCCCGCCGGGCACGGCCAGCGCGTCGTAGAGGTCGGCGCAGAGCTGGACGGTCACCGGGTCCGAGATGGACCAGAGCGCGCCGACCACCTGCCGGAACCCGGCGAGCTGGAACGCGGTGCCGAGGGTCAGCACCTCGTCGGGCAGGGCCGCCCCGCCCTGCGCCGTCTCGCAGGCCGACAGCACGGCCAGCGCGGCGGCCCCGCCCGACGGACGCCACAGGTCGCGCACCCGGAGCGGCCCACCGCTGAGCGCGAGGTGGCCGGCCAGCGGGTCGCCCAGGTCCTGCCGGCCGTGGCAGGACAGGTGCACCAACGGCTGCCCGGGCAACGCCGCGACGACCGCGTCCGCAGTGGCGCTCGCACCGCTGAGCGTGCCGCCGTAGGGCAGGTGACCCCGGACGATCCGCGCCTCGTGCGCCGCGCCGGGCAGGTCGGGCAGGCCCGGCGTGTGCGGCAGACTGACCACCAGCGCCCGGTCGACCGGCGTCGGCACGTCCGGCACGGCCCGCCGGGCGCGGTCGAGCGCGCGCAGGGACGCGGTGTAGGAGGGGACCACCCGGTCCAGGACGCCGGGCCCGCCGTCGAGCGGCGCGGCGGCGTGCAGCGGCAGCAGCGTCAGCAGGCCGGTCGGGCACCACCAGAACCGCTGCCACTCCCCCGGCTCCCCGGACGGCGCGGCGACGTCGAGGACCGGCGCGGCCACCGCCCGCCAGAGCCAGTCCAGCGTGCGACCCACCGTGGCGCGGGCGGCCACCACGCGGCGGCTCGCCGCCGGCTCCGTCACCGGCGGCGCCTGCCCGGTGAGCACCGCTACCGCCACCACGAACTGGGCGGTCCGGGCCGCCACCTCGGCCGGGCTCACCTCGGGCAGCGGCACGACGGTGACGTCACCGGCGGCGACGACCAGCGCGTCGCTGCGGCGCTCCCCGACGTTGACCAGCGCCACCGGTCCGCAGCCGGCGGCCAGGTCGGCGAACTCCGGCGGACGCAGGAAGCGGTCGAGCCCCGGCAGGGCGCGGATCTCGGCCAGTAGCCGCCGTCGGCGTTCGGCCAGCGCGTGGCGGCGCTCCGGGGGCGGCCCGCCGGCCGGGCGCGGGGTGGTGTCGGCCCCGGCCGGGCGGAAGCCGTCCAGTTCGGTCTGTACGGCGGTGAACGCGGCGGCGAGGTCGGGTGCGCCGGCCCGCAAGGCGGTGAGGTCGGCGGTCGCGTCGTGTGCCCGGGTCAGCAGGACGCCGCGCCCGTACTCGAGCACCTCCACCGCGCGGCGCGGATCGCCGAGCGCGACGGCGACCGCCGCGGCGTCGGTGGCCAGCCCCCGGAAGCGGGCGAGCAGCCGGGCCTGGTCGTCGGGGTCCATGCCGTGCCAGGCGACCAGGTCGAGCAGCTCGATCGCGGTGGCGTAGCCGTCGAGGGCCGCCGGCAGGTCGTCGGCCAGGTCGGCCAGGCGCGCGGCGCGGTGGGCGGCGACCGCGCGCAGCGACGACGGCGCGGCCGGCACCGACGCGGCCTCCCGCAGCGCGGCCCGGGCCCGCTCGTCCGGGGCGTCGCCGGGCGCGGTGGTCGCCTCCAGCGCGGTGGCCAGGTTGCTCAGGCACATGGTCCGGTCCGGGTGCTCCGGCGGCAGCGCGTCGAGCGCGCCCCGGTACGCGGCCAGCATCGCCTCGGCGTCGTCGGCGGTGGCGGTGGCGGTGGCGCGGTGACGCACCAGCAGCGCGTTGCCGAGGTTGGTCAGCGCCCGGTGCCGGTCGGCCGGGCGCAGCGGGCCGGCCCGGGTCAGCCCGTCCAGCAGGTCGATCGTCTCGTCCAGGGCGGCGGTGTCGCCGGTCGTCCGGTGCCGCAGGAACAGGGCGGTCGCGAGGCTGCCGCCGCTCTGGGCGTACTCCTGCGGGTCGGTCGGGTCGGCGAGGGCGACCGCCTCGCGCAGCGCGGCGACGGCGGCGTCGGTGTCGCGCCGGGCGGCCCCGGTCGCCGCGGGGCGGGTGTCGTCGACGGCGAGTTCGGCGCGGCGGTTGAGCGCCGCGCCGTAGTTCGTCAGCGCCGCCGCCCGGGCGGGGTGGCCGGGCGGGGCCGCCTCGACGGCGTCGGCGAGCACGGCGACCGCCTCGGCGAGCGTGGCGAGATCCTGGGTGACGGCGAACCGGGCCTGGAGCACCAGGCCCAGGTTCGACAGGTAGTCGGCCGGCGTCCGGGGATCCGTCTCCGCCACCGCGGCGCGCAGCGTCTCCGCGGCCGACTCCAGCAGGTCCGGATCGTCACCCTGGTCGGCCCGCTCACGCAGGGAGTTCCCGAGGTTGTTCAGCGACCGGTGGCGGGCCGGGTCACCGGGGGGCAGCAGCGCGACGGCCTCGCTCAGCGCGTCGCAGGCGGCCCGCCACGCGTCGACGGCGCCGCGCTCGGGACGGCCCCGGGCCAGGGCGTACCCGAGGTCGGCCAGGCGACGCCCGCGCACGACCGGATCGTCGGCGGCGGCCGCCCCGGCGCGCAACAGCCGCACCGCCTCGGCCAGGTCCCCGGCGTCACCGCCGCGCTCGTAGCGGTGGGTGAGCAGGACGCCGACCTGGTGGCGCAACGCGTCGTCCCCGGTGGCCCCGGCGGCCGCCCGGTAGGCGGCGAGGGCCGCGTCGAGGTCGGCCCCGGCGGCCGGGGCGCGCTCGTCGGCGCGGTAGCGGTCCTCCAGCAACGCGGCGAGGCCGCCCCACGTGGGTCCGGCCAGCTCCGCGTCGAGGGGGGTGTCGGCGCCCACCGCCGCCCGGAGCGCGTCGATGCCGGCGTCCCGGTCGGCCGGCGAGCCGTCGCGCAGGAACCGCTCGGACAGCACGATGCCGTGCAGCGCGGCGAGGCGGGGGTCACCGGCCGGCCGGGCCCGGCCGAAGGCGTCGACGGCCTCGTCCAGGTCGGCCGGGCGGCCGTGGATCCGCCACCGGTGCCGGAGCACCTGGCCCAGGACGGCCGAGGCCAGGACGCGGACCGTCGGGTCGGTCGCCGACGCGGCCGCCTCACGCAGCAGGCCCCTCGACTCGTCCAGCGTGGCCGGATCGCCGTCGACCTCGAACCGGTCGGACAACACGTTGCCCAGGTTGAACAGGCGGGTGGGACGCTGCGCGTCATCGGCCCGGGTGTACTCCAGGCTCTCCCGGTGCGCGTCGATCGCGGCCGGGAGGGCACGCGACCGGCCCAGGTGCCGGAACTGGTCCCGGTGCACGCGACCGAGCATGGACAGGTAGGTCGCCCGCTCGGGGCCGGGCGGGGTGACGTCGATCGCCCGCCGCAGCAGCGCCTCGGCCCGGTCGGCGGCCGCGTACCGCCCGGTGCGTTCCGCGTCGCCCATCAGCAGCACCGCCTGCATGGCGAGCGCGGCCGGCGCGTCGGTCGACGTCGCGCGACCGGCCTCCGGGGCCCGGCTGCCGGGCACCCGGGCCGGGTCGGCGGGGGCGTGCGCGCGGTAGAGGGCGAGCAGCGACGGCGGCACCCGGTCCGGGGCGGCGTGCAGCAGCAGCCGGGTCAGCGTCACGGCCTGGGCGAGGTCGTCGGCGTCCCGGCCGGCCGGCAGCACCTGGTAGCGGTACCAGTGCAGGCAGGCCAGCAGGAACAGCGCCTCGGCGGTCCGTTCCGGCAGCGGCGCGGTCGGTTCGGTGGCGCTGACCAGGTCGACCACCGCCTCGGCGTCCCGGGCCGCGCCGGCGTCGAGGAGGTGACGCGGGTCGTGGCCGGCGCCGAAGCGATCCAGGCGCTCGCGGAGCCGGCGTACCGGGTCGGACCGGAACCGCTGCCACATAAGACCTCCCGGGGTCGGTCCACAATGCGTAGCAGGAGCGACGCGGACCGTGCCAGCGGGTTGTCCGCTTCTGTTCAGCCGCCGGCATCCCGCGGAGCGCGGGACTCCGCGGCGAGGACGGCGGCGCTGACCTCGCCCACGAACGCGACGACCTCGCCGGCCCGGCCCGGGTCGGTGTCCGCGCCGTGGTCGTACCACCAGTCGTGCGCCCAGGTGACGAGGTCCGCCCACCGGGGCAGGTCGAGGGCGCTCCGCTCGGCGGCCCGCCGCTTGGACAGCTGCCGACCGTGCCGCAGCCGCTGGAACGCCCGGCAGAGGGTGAGCACGGCGTAGGACTGGGCGCCGGGGGTCGTCATCCCGGTCACCCAGTCCGGCCAGTCCCGGACGTGGTCCAGCAGGGCCGCCCGGACGCGGTCCGGGTCGACGGCGGGCAGCAGCTCGGCTGCCGGCGGCCCGAGCAGGTTGCGGCCGTGGTCGTGGACGGCGGCCCAGGTGACGATCCGGTGGGTGGTGGCGGGCAACAGGTGCAGCAGTTCGCCGGGGCTGACCCGGGCGATGAGGTGGTCGCGGTCGACCCGCCCGCGCGCCGCGTCGTGGACGGCGTCGCGGGACACGTACTCGACCTCGATCCGCCCCGTCCAGTCCGGGTGCCGCCGGTCGAGGTCGCGATGCAGCCCGGCGAGCACGGCGAGCAGGTCGTCGTCCGGGTCGTGGTCGAGCACCGCGAGCAGGTCCAGGTCGCTGCGGTCCGGGGCGAAGTCGCCGGCCACCAGCGAGCCGTGCAGGTAGAGGCCCGGCAGGTGGCCGCCGAGACCCGCGCCCCACGCGGCGCGCAGGTCGGACAGGACGGCTTCGGGTGACGACATCGGATTCCTTCCGGTACGCACGCGGCGCGGCAACCGGTCAGGGCGAGGCGGAGAAAGCGGCGGTCAACCCGAACAGCCCGCAGCAGAGCAGCCCGCCGACGGCCAGGACGACGATCAGGATGCTGTAGTTCGACCACATGCCGAAGCGGGTCACGTCGGTGCCGTACCCGTCGTGGACGCGGTTGCGCCAGCCGCCGAAGCGGAACGACAGGTGGTGCGCGGCCCCGGGCTGGGCGACCAGCGAGGTGGTGACGACCGGGATGCCCATGAAGTCGGTGTACCGGACGTCGCGCGGCCCGGCCGGGACCGCGACGTGCCAGGTCCCCTCGCCCGGGATGGCGACCACCCGACCGTCGACCTTGAAGCGGCTGGTCGCCGGCGCGGGCACCAGGTAGGGGCCCCGGTTGACCGAGACGACGAGCACCGCGCAGCCGGGCGGCGGCGCGATCGGGTGCGGGTAGGCGATCAGCGGCGTGACCACGCCGGGCATCGGCGGGTACGGCTGGGAGGGGTGATAGGACACGGCCCGGATTCTGGCACGGCGGCACACCCGCACCGCGGCGGGTCGGCGAAATCGTTGAACCAGCAAGTTCAGTGTTATACGGTGAACCGCATGGTTCAGCAAGAGGTTCTGAATCGGGTGTTCGCCAGCCTGGCCGACCCCACCCGACGCGACATCCTGATCCGGCTCGGCGCCGGCCCGGCCACCATCAGCGAGCTCACCGCGCCGACCGGGATGAGCCTCACCGGCATGAAGAAACACGTCCAGGCGCTGGAGAACGCCGGCCTCGTGGTCACCGAGAAGGTCGGCCGGTCGCGACAGTGCCGGCTCGGCGACGCCCCGCTGGACGCCGCGATGGCCTGGATCAGCTTCTACCAACGGCTCTGGGCACGCCGCCTCGACGGCCTCGACGCCTATCTCACTCTCCGCACCGGCCCGAAGGAACGTGACCGATGACGCTCGACATGCGAATGACCCGGCAGCTTCCCGGCACCCCGGAGGACGCCTTCGACGCCTACACCGACGCCGAGAAGCAGAAGATCTGGTTCAGCATCCTCGACGAGGAGCCCGGCGTGGTCGAGATCGAGGTGGACCTGCGGGTCGGCGGGCGGCAGACGGCCGTGTGGGGCCCCTCCCCCGAGATGCTGTTCCGGGAGACGCAGACGTTCCTGGAGATCGACCGGCCGCACCGGCTGGTCACCGAGTCCACCGGCAGCAGCCCCGACGGCACCACCATGACCACCCGCATCGAGGTCACGTTCGAAGCACACGACGGCGGCACGCTGATGACCGTCGTGCAGAGCGGCTTCCCGACGCCCGAGCTGCGCGACTTCTTCGTCGGCGAGGTCATGCCCGGGGCGTTCGACCGGATCGAGGCGTACCTGATCCGCGAGCGGTCGCATGGCTGACCTGTCCCGCGCCGCCATCGTCGCGCTCGCCGTCGTGGGCGCGGTGGTCGTCAACCTCGTCGTGTACGCCGTGGGCCGGGCGGCCGGCGGCACGTTCCGGTTCACCGCCGCCGGCGGACCGGCCGAGGTCGACGCGGTGACCGTGGCGGCCTTCAGCGCGCTGCCACTGCTGGTCGGGCTCACCGCCGTGGCCCTGCTGGCACCGCGCGCCGGCTGGGTCGTCCGGGCCGCGTCGGTCGTCGGCCCGGCGCTCGCCGTCCTGACGATCGTCCTGATGACCCTGCCCACGGACCTGGACGCCACCAGCAAGACCACACTGGCGCTGTGCCACCTGACCCTCGTCCCGATCGTCGTCGTCGCGGTCGCCGCCCTCGGCCGGCGTACCCGGGTCGTCGCGGACCGGCTCGCGACCTGAGCGACCCGCCCACGGGGCGCCCGCCGCCTCACTCGGCGGCGCAGGCGACCCCTTCCGTGCCGGCGAGCAGGTCCGAGGTGGTGTGTGCCCGGATGCCGTCCGGGGCCTCGTCGGTGAACCGCGCCACGACGTCCCGGACGTGCCGCTCGGCCGGTCCGGCCAGCCCGTCGTAGACCGCCGTGAACAACTCCCGCGCGGCCTGCCGGGGCCAGTCCGGCGGCAGGAGTTCCAGCGGCAGCCGCGGGTCGAGCGTGGGAAAGCGCCGGAACGTGTCCATCACCTCGGTGCGCGCCCGCACCGCCTCCGCGCCACCCGGGGACGCCGATCGGCCCGCCAGCGGGGTCCACCGGCGCAGGAACGTCTCGTACTGCCGGCGGATCGCCGCGAGGTCCCAGGCCTCGATGGGTGCCCGCTGACCGATCAGGTCCGAGGCGGCCTGCCGGCCCCGGAACACCGTCACGGCGCCGTCGGCGAGCGGAGCGAGACGCGAGCGGGCCGCCGGTCCCAGCTCGTACGGCGAGATCCACAGCCCGTCGTACAGCGGGGCGCAGCCCAGCCAGCGGAGCTGGCCGCGCAGGGCCCGGCGCTGCGCGGCGCGGTCCTGCGGCAGCGAGAAGGCGACGACGGTCCAGCACCCGTCCCACGGGGTGGCGGTGGTGGCGGTGAGGATCCACCGGCCTCCCGCGCAGAGGTTGGCGGCGGCGGCGGAGCTGAGCCGGTAGGCGCTGGTCCGCCCCCGCCGGCTGCCCTCCAGCACGCCGCGACGGGCCAGCCGGCTGATCGCGGTTCGGGCGCCCGCGCTGGTCACGCCGGACTCACCGAGCAGCGCGACGACGGCGGCGGACGGCAGGGCCGCCCGGCTGTGCACGGTGTAGTCCGCCAGGAGGGTGACCGCGAGCCCCTGCGGCGACGCGCCGGCCTGCCGCCGGGGCAGTCGCGGCGGGGCCTCCCCGTCGTCGGGGTAGATCTCCTCGATGTCGAAGGGACTTGCCACAGACGCTCCGGGCTCGGCTCGGGGACGGGTGGGTCGACTGTAGACGGGCGCGGCGCGCACCCTCGTGATCCATCGGGTTTCGTCGATTGACACTTCGACGCTCGACGGGAACACTAACTGACACGCGACAGGGAGCCGGGCCGAGCGAGGCCATTCGTCGTGGGCGACACGCCCTCGTGGTCGACCGGGCCGACCGCGAGCCGAGGGCGTCCGCCCGATCCGCGCCTCAGACAGGCGCGCGAAGGAGTCTCCGTGCGAATCAGAAACATTGCGCTGCTCGCCCTGGCCGCGGCCCTGACGGCCGCCGGCCTGGTCGTCCCCACCGTCCGACCCGCGTACGCGGCCACGCTGACCGAGGTGACCAGCTTCGGTGACAACCCCGGCCGGATGCGCATGCACGTCTACGTGCCCGACTCCCGTCCGGCCCGGCCGGCGACCGTGGTGGCCATGCACGGCTGCGGCGGCTCCGGCCCCGGCTTCTACTCGGGCAGCGAGTTCGCCGCCCTGGCCGACCGGTACGGGTTCATCGTGATCTATCCCACCGCCACCCAGCAGGCCGGGTTCGGCAACTGCTTCGACACCTGGTCCGACGCCGCCAAGCGCCGCGGCGGCGGCAGCGACCCGGTGTCGATCATCTCGATGATCCGGCACGTCCAGCAGCAGTACGGCGCGGACCCGGACCGGGTCTACGCCACCGGCAGCTCCTCCGGCGGCATGATGACCAACCACATGCTGGCCCTCTACCCCGACGTGTTCAAGGCCGGGGCCGCGTTCATGGGCGTGCCGTTCACCTGCTTCGCCAACGCGGCGGACTACCCGCCCGGGACCAGCCGGTGCACCGGTGGCGCGATGGACCGCACCCCGCAACAGTGGGGTGACGCGGTCCGCCAGGCCTACCCCGGCTGGTCCGGCCCCCGCCCCCGGGTGCAGCTGTGGCACGGCACCAGCGACACGCTCGTGCCCTACCAGCTGCTCCAGGAGACGATCGAGCAGTGGACGAACGTGTTCGGGCTCGGTCAGACGCCGACCTCCACCGACACGCCGCAGGCGAACTG
The DNA here is from genome assembly GCF_002573675.1 of Micromonospora sp. WMMA1996. NCBI lineage: Bacteria > Bacillati > Actinomycetota > Actinomycetes > Micromonosporales > Micromonosporaceae > Micromonospora > Micromonospora sp. WMMA1996. The sequence goes on from NZ_PDHU01000002.1 coordinate 21,974, forward strand.
GAACCGGCGCCGGTACGCCGACGGCGCCGGCACCGTGCAGGTCGAGGCCTACAGCATCCAGGGAGCCGGGCACAGCCTGCCCGCGAGCGGCATGGCCGCGGCGGCCGTCCAGTTCTTCGGCCTGACCACGCCGCCGAGCCCGACCACCTCGCCCAGCCCGACCGGCTCACCGACGCCCACCGCGTCGCCGACCCCCACCACGTCACCGACCCCCACCACGTCACCGGGTGCCGGCGCCTGCACGGTGGCCGTGGAGGTCAACGCGTGGAACTCCGGGCTGACCGCGAACATCACCGTCCGCAACACCTCCGCGGTCGCGGTGAACGGTTGGTCCCTGGCGTTCACGCTGCCCGCCGGCCAGACCGTCACCTCGGGGTGGAACGCGACCTACTCCCCCACCTCCGGCCAGGTGACCGCCCGCAACGTCGCCTACAACGCGGTCATCCCGCCGAACGGGTCGACCAGCATCGGCTTCCAGGCCACACACACCGGCAACACCGCCCGACCGACCGCCTTCACACTCAACGGCGCGGCCTGCGCCGCCGCCTGAGCGCCACGCTGCGGGGACGGCCACATCGCCGTCCTCGCAGCGTCGGCCCGATCAGGGCAGCGGCTCGCCCCGGGCGGCGAGCCACAGCTCGTACCACTCCTCGCGGGTCAGCTCCGGCTCGCGCGCGACGGCGTCCCGGCACGCCCGGATGCGGTCGGGACGCGCCGTACCGATCACCGGCGCCACACCGGCCGGATGCCGCTGCACCCACCACAGGACGACGGCCTCCGGGGTGGTCCCCCTGCGCTCGGCGAGCGCGGCGACCACGTCCGCCGTGGCGCGGTCGCCCGGCGTCCGGGCAGCGCCGGTGAAGCGTCCCCCGGCGAGCGGGCCCCACGCCTGCAGACCGATCCGGTTCCCCCGGCAGTACTCGACGGTGCCCAGCGGGAAGCCGGTCGCGGTGGACGCCGCCGTGTTCACCAGGACCCCCGCCTCCACCCAGTCCCGGCGGGCCAGGCTCATCTCCAACTGGTTCACGACGAGGGGAACCTCCAGCGGCTCCTGGAGGTGGGCGATCTGCGCCGCCGCCATGTTCGACACGCCGAACTGCCGCACCAGCCCCTGCCGGTGCAGCGAGGTCAGCGCCGCCGCCACGTCCTCCGGGTCGGCCAGCGGATCCGGGCGGTGCAGCAGCAGCACGTCGATCACGTCGGTGCGCAGCCGGGCCAGGCTCTCCTCGACGCTACGCACGATGTGCGTCCCGCGCAGGTCGTACCGGCCCGGCCCGGCGTCGCCGTCCAGCCGGATGCCGCACTTGGTCTGCAGCAGGATGCGCGCCCGCAGGTCCGGCGCGCGGGCGAGCACCTCACCGAAGACGGCCTCGGACTTGCCGTGGCGGTAGATGTCCGCGTGGTCGAACGCGGTGACGCCGATCTCCAGGGCGGCCTCGACCGCCGCCTCCGCCGCCGCGATCTCCCGCGCGCCGTACGGTTCGGTGTTCCAGTCGCCGCCCAGGCCCATGCAGCCGTAGAGCAGTCGGTGATCGCGGATGTCGGCCATGAGACCTGGATAGCACAGGGCCGGAGGCGGCCGGCGTCGCACCGGGATCGGCGGGCAGGCGTGATCGCCGGTGGAACGGGTAGGCGCGCCCCGCCACACGGACGACCGGACGCCGGCCGGCCGGCGCCGGCGTCGACCTGGGAGGGGCCATGGCGGACACGCCGAGACCGCCGCGCCCGCCCTCCGGCTCCGGCGAGGTGGTCGAGCTGCGGGTGCACGGCGTCTCGGGCGCCGACGCGCGGCGGATCCTGGACCGGCCGAACACGCGCCAGGTCGCCGGCGATCGCAGCGGCGGCTTCCACCGTCCCCCGCCCGGTTACCCCGACACCCGCGGGCCGGGTGGGGTGCTCCTGGAGGCGTACCGGTGGAGCGAGCTGCCCTCGGGCACCGCGGTCCGGACCGTGTCCCTGGTCTTCCTGCTGCCGTTCATGCTCGGCAACGTGGCGCTCTGGATGCGGCCGGACGGTCAGGGCCCGGCCGCCACGACGGTGACGAAGGCGCTGCTCCGGGTGCTGGCGCTCACCCTGACCGCGCTGTACGTGCTCACCGTCGCCGGGGTGGCGCTGGACCAGGTCGGCTGGAAGTGCATGGCGATGCCGAGCTGCCTGTCCGGGCGGGCCTGGTTGTCCTGGCTCGGCGGCCGGCCGCTCGGCGTGCGGCTGGCCGTGCTCGCGCTGGTGCCGGCCGGCGCCGTCGTCCTGGTCTGGCGGCTCGGCGCGGGCGCGAGCTGGAGCCGGCAGGCGTTCCAGGGCGTCCCCCGCCCCTCGGGTACGCACCGGCTCAGCGACGTCGGGCAGTGGGACGCCATGCCGGTGGTCGAGCGGCTGCGCGCGATCCACGTCGCCGCCGCGTTCGCCGTCCTGGACCTCGTCCTGCTGCTCGCCCGGGCCGGTGGCGGAGCCTCCCCCGGCACCCTCGCCCTGACGGTGACTGCCGGCGCCGTGCTCGTCGGCTGCTTCGGGCTGGTCTGCGCCCATCCGCTCGTCGACCGGCCCGAGCGGGTGCCGGGGCTCGACCGGGTCACCCGTGTCCTGCGCGTCACGTCCGGCGGGCTCACCGCGGTGGTCCTCGTCGCGGTGGCCGTGGACCCGGCGCCGTGGTCGTCGGCGGACACGCTGCCCGGCTACGCCGCGACGGTGTCCTGGCTGTTCTTCGCGCAGACCCTGCTGTTGACCGCGCTCTGGGTGGTGGTGGTACGCGGGCGCGGCCGCGCCCGGGAGGACGCGCCGCTGCGGGGGCTCGGCGCGCCGGTCCTCGCCGCCGTGGCCACCGGGGTGGCGGTGGCGTTCTCCGCCGAGCTGGCCTACCGGGTCGGCGACCTGCTCGACCGGGGCGCGTCGACCGGGCTGTACTCACCCACCGGTCCGCCGCTGGCGTACAAGTGGGCGCTCTTCGCGTTCTTCCTCGCCGTGCTGGCCGCGGTGGCGGTCGGCGCCGTGGTGCTGCTGGCCTCCCGGCCGGGCCGGCGCCGCGCCGCCTCCGCCGCGGTCGCCCGCGACTTCCCGGACGCCCCGCCCGAGGCCGCGCCGCGGCTCGACCAGGTCCGCAAGGTCGTCGCCCGGGCCCGGTTCACCGACCGGCTGGCGCCGCTCGCCGTGGTCTACGCCGGGCTCGCCGGGTTCGGCATGGCCACCAGCACGCTCGGCCTGCTGGGGCTCTACCCGGGGACCGTGCTCGAACGGTGGACCGGGATACCGGAGGGACTGGTCAACTTCGGCATCGAGATGGGCAGCTACGCGATCACGGCGCTCGTGCTCGGGCTCGTGGTCGGCGGCCTGTTCGCGTACCGGACGGCGGAGTTCCGCCGCTACGTCGGGGTGCTGTGGGACCTGGGCACGTTCTGGCCCCGGATCGCGCACCCCTTCGCGCCCCGCTGCTATGCCGAGCGGGCCGTGCCGGAGCTGACCCGGCGCATCTGCCACCTGACCTCGCGCGGCGACCGGGTACTGCTCGCCGGGCACAGCCACGGTTCGGTGCTGCTCGCCGCGACCGTGCTCCAACTGCCGCCCGGCGTCGGCGACCGGGTGGCGCTGCTGACGTACGGCTCGCCGCTGCGCCGCCTCTACGCCGAACTCTTCCCCGCCTACGTCGACGACGCCGCGCTGTGCGAGGTGGGCGACCGGGTCGGCTGGCGGTGGCTCAACCTCTGGCGGGACACCGATCCGGTGGGCAGCTGGATCTTCTCGCCGCACCGCGACGGCGAGCCGCCGGCCGTCGCCGGACCGGTCGGCACGGTGGACCGGCGGCTGCGCGACCCGTGCGGCGTCGTGGTGCCCACGACCGACACCGTCTCGCCGCCCATCGTCGGACACTGGCCCGGCGAGAACGATCCCCGATTCGACGACGCGGTCCGGGACCTCGCGGAGCGGCTGCGCCGGACCTGACGTCGCGACCCGTCACGTCAGCGGCGCGTACCACCGGGCGCCGCTGACCCGGATCCGGGTGGACTGCCGCCGGTTCCACTCCACCCGCATGCCGTGCCGGTGGAGCACCGGGAACACCTCCCCGTCGAGCAGCCGTTCCAGGTCCGCCTGGTAGCGGGCCCGCTGGTCGGCCTCGCTGAGAGCGTCGTAGGCGGCCTCGTCGAAGTCGGCCGGCGGGTAGACGCCGTAGCCGAGGTAGACCCCGCCGTCCTCGCTCGCGAGCAACGCCTCCGTGTCCTGCTGGTGGAACCAGAGGTAGCCCCGCCAGTGGCGCGAGTCGTCCCGCTCGTCGTGGATCTCGGCCGCCGCGCAGGTGCCGCAGCAGCTGAAGTTCTCTCGGGCCAGCACGCCGATCCCGTTCAGCTCGGCGAAGGCGCGGGTCAGGTTGCCCCGCACCTCGCCCCAACCGCGCTGCTGCTCCCGCCGCGCGGTCACCGCCCGCTCGAAGGCGGCCCGCAGCTCGTCGTCGGTGGCGCCGTGCCGCTCCTCGTCGTCGTCGAAGAAGTCCACGAAGTCGTCCGGGTCGACCTCGCCGCGGACCACCCGGCCCCAGATCTCGGCCTCGATCTCGCCGCGGCCGGGCTCGCCGATCCGCTCGGTCAGGAAGGTGACGCCCGCCGGGCGTTCGTTGTAGATCCATCCGGTCACGGCCGCCACCCTCCCACGCCCCTCCGACAGATCGACCCCACCGGAGGTCACCGTCCCCCGACGCTGTCGTACCGTGGATCGATGACGGACATCGTGGCGGCCATCCGGCGGACCTGCCTGGCGCTGCCCGAGGTGACGGAGCGGCTGAGCCACGGCACCCCGACCTGGTTCGTCCGCGGCCGGACGTCGTTCGCCTCGGTCTGGCCCGACGGGCACCACCGGGACGAGTTCCCGCACCTGTGGTGCGCCGCGCCGGCCGGCGCGGCCGTCGAGCTGGTCGCGGTCGACCCGCGCACCTTCTTCCGTCCGCCCTACGTCGGGCACCGGGGCTGGATCGGCGTACGCCTCGACACCGGCATCGGCGAGGCCGAGCTGGCCGAGATCGTCCGGGACGGCTACCGGTCGGTGGCGCCGCCCGCCCTGCGGGCCCGGCTCGATCAACCCTGACCTGCGTCGATACGCTGAGTCACCATCGCGACACACCTCTGGCCCGCCGTCGGCACCCGGGTGAACACTGCGCCCATGGACAACGGCGAGCGTGAGCGCACCAACGAACGTTTCGAGAAGGTGGCCGGCGAGACCTCCGAGACCGTCACCCACGCGGCCTCGGTGCTGGAGGAGGAACTCGCGGCGGGGCTGGCCGGCGCCCGGCGGCTCGAGGAGAAGCTGAGCGCGGACCGCAGGGTGGACCCGGAGGCGTTCGACGAACTCGTCGCGCGGGTCCGCACCGACGGGCACGCCCTCATCGACACCGTGGTCGCGCAACTGAAGATGGCCGACGACCAGCGCGGTGAGGTCGTCCGCCGCTACACCTCGGACGCGCACGACGCGCTGGACACCGTCCTCAATCTCGCGCGGCTGGCCCCGGACGTGGCCAACGGGCTCGCGGACCGGCTGGCGACGCCGGCCCCGCGCAGCCGGCCGCGGTCGGAGAAGTAGCCGGGCGATGGCGCCGACCACCGGAGTGGCCGGCGGGCACGTGGAACGGGTGCTGGAGCGCTATCGCGGGCTCGCCCTCGGCGCGCTGCTCGACGACCTGCCGTCGGGCGGTCCGCGATACCTCTACGACCTGGTCGCGGAGTATCCGCGCCGGTGGGGCAAGGGGCTGCGGGCCGCGCTCTGCCTCGCCACGTGCCGGGCGTTCGGCGGCGCGGAGGCGGTGGGGCTCAACGCCGCCGTCACCGTGGAGCTGTTCCACAACGCCTTCCTCATCCACGACGACATCCAGGACGAGAGCGAGCAGCGGCGCGGGGCGGCGACCCTGCACGCCGAGTACGGCGTCGGCGTGGCCCTGAACGTGGGCAACATGACCAACCTGCTGGCGTTGCAGCGGCTCGCCGCGAACCGGGCGGCGCTCGGTTCCGGGATCGCCTGGCGGCTGTTCGAGGAGACCGAGCTCATGCTGCGCCACTCCCTGGAGGGGCAGGCGATCGAGATCGGCTGGATCCGCGACAACGTGTCCGACCTGGACGCGGACGACTACTACCGGATGTGCCTGAAGAAGACGTCCTGGTACACGTGCATCTACCCGTGCCGGGCCGGGATCCTCGTCGCCACCGGCCGGCAGAACGCGGTCGACGTGCTGGACCGCTACGGGTGGTACCTGGGCGCGGCGTTCCAGATCCAGGACGACGCGCTCAACCTCGTCGGCGACTACGCCCGTTACGGCAAGGAGATCGCCGGCGACCTCTGGGAGGGCAAGCGGACGCTCATCCTGATCGACTTCATGCGACGGTGCACCGCCGACGAACGCGAGCGGACGCTCGACTTCCTGAGCCGGCGGCGCGGGCAGCGCACCGCGTCCGAGGTGCGCTGGCTGCACGGGCGGCTGCTCGCCTACGACTGCGTGGAGTCGGCGCGGCGCAGCGCCCGGGACCTCGCGGAGGCCGCCCGGCGCGAGGGGCAGCGGGCGTTGGGAGCGGCGGCCGACACCGAGGACGGCCGGTTCCTGCTCGACCTGACGGACTACGTGGTCGAGCGCCACCGTTAGGGCGCGACCGGCCCGCCGTCCGGCGTGCCACCGACCGTCAGCACCGCGAGCAGCGCCGGATGGTCGGTGGTCCCCCGCATGCCCACCGCGCGGTGGCAGCAGATCGTGACGCCACGGGTGGTCACGATCTGCTGCCGGGCGCCGTCGTCGACGCGCACGTGGTCCGGTGGCACGCACGACCGCACGTCCGGGGCGCCGCCCCGGCTCAGGTTGAGGTCGCCGCCGAGCACCGCCGACGCGTACCCGGCGCCCCGGCGGAGCTCCGGCAGCACCGTGTCGAGCAGGTGGGCGCACTGGGCCAGCGCGACGGCGCCGCTGGTGTTCGCCAGGTGGGTCGTGCAGGCGTGCAACGCGTCCCCGACCCGCAGGCAGAGCCAGGCCCGCTCCTCGGGATCGGCGAGATCCTGCGTCGGGTGGATCCCACCCCGGACGTCGGGGCGGGCGTCGCGGGTGTCGAGCCGGGCGACCAGCCCGATGCCGAACGGCTGCCCGTTGCGGCAGCGGGTGACGGAGCGGCTGGGCCGGTCCCCGGCGGCCTGGAACGCCGACCGGACCGTCCCACGGGGATGGACGGCGGCGAGCGCACGCTCCAGCACGGGCAGGTCGTCCCGGCAGATCTCGTTGACGGTGACCACGTCCGGCGTCTCGGCGGCGATCACCTCGACGGCCTCGGGCACGGCTCGGCCGGTGTAGCAGCCGGCGCGTCCGCTGTTGCACAGGTTCATCTGGAGCATCCGCAGCGTCGTCGGACCGGTCGCCCCGGCCGTGGACGAGCCGGCGGGCAGGGCGGCCACCACGAGCAGGCCCACGACGGCCAGCACCCGGCGGGCCCGCCGGGTGACGCGGGTGGGTGACGGCTCGGAAACGCGGGACTCCGACGGGGGTGGCGGACTCGGGCGGGACGAGCCGTGATCCTACCGCCGGTCCGGGGCGCACCGTCGCCGCCGCGCCCCGGGCCCCGGTCAGCCGCCGGGATGCAGCAGCACCTTGGTCCAGCCCTGGTCGCGTCGGTCGAAGTGCCCGTACGCCTCGGGCGCCTGGGCCAGCGGCAGTTCGTGGGAGACCAGGAACGACGGTCGCGCCCGGCCGGCGATGATGAGGTCGCGCAGTTGCCGGTTGTAGCGCATCACCGGGCACTGCCCGGTGCCCATCCGCTGGCCCTTGCTGAAGAAGGTGCCGTACTGCCAGCCGATGCGCCCCTGTTGCGCCTTCTTGTCCGGCGCGCCGGGGTCCTGCGGGACGTAGACGCCGACCACGCCGATCCCGCCGGTGGAGCGGACCACGTCGACGAGGTTGTCCAGCACCAGTTCGGGGTGCTCGTCGCCGGACGGGTCGTGGGCCTGGAAGCCGACGGCCTCCACGCCGCAGTCGGCGCCGACGCCGTCGGTGGCGTCCATGATCTGCTGCACCGGGTCGCCGTCGGCGAAGTTGATCGGGAGGCCGCCGATCTTCTCGGCCATGGCGAGGCGGTCCGGCTCCTTGTCCACCACGAAGACGCGGTCGGCGCCCTTGATCAGCGCGCTGTGCGCGGCCATCAGGCCGACCGGGCCGGCGCCGAAGACCGCGACCGTGTCGCCGGGGGCCTGCCCGGCGAGTTCGGTGCCGTGCCAGCCGGTCGGGAAGATGTCCGACAGCATGGTGAAGTCGTTCTCGTGCTCCGTGCCGGGCGGCAGGTGCAGCAGGTTGAAGTCGGCGTACGGCACCCGCAGGTACTCGGCCTGGCCGCCGTCGTACGGGCCCATGTTGGCGTAGCCGTAGGCGGCGCCGTCCATTCCCTCGGTCGGGTTGGTGCGCAGGCAGAAGCTGGTCCAACCGTGCGCGCAGTTGCGGCAGGTGCCGCAGGCGATGTTGAACGGCACCGAGACGCGGTCGCCGACCCGGATCCGGGTGACGGCGTCGCCGACGGCCTCGACGACGCCCATGTTCTCGTGGCCGAGGATCTTGCCCTCCTCGACCGAGGTGCGTCCCTCGTACATGTGCAGGTCGGAGCCGCAGATGTTGGTGGTGGTGATGCGGATGACCGCGTCGGTCGGGGCCTGGACCGTGGGGTCGGGCCGGTCCTCGACGGTGACCTCGTGCGGGCCCCGGTACACGAGAGCCTTCATGGCGTGCTCCTGGAGGATCGGTGGGTTCGCGGGCGTCTTCTGTCACCTTTCCACCGTCTCGCCCCGGAAACCGTGGGTCGCGAAAAAGCTGCCGAATAGCGCGTTCGACCTCGACCCGATCGGGCGGTCGGGTTGGATCGGGTGATGGGTGCACGCCGTCCCGGGGTCGGGGTCGGGATGTTGCGGGGCCCGGGCAGCGGCCCGCACGCGACGTTCGCCGAACTGTTCTTCGACCTGGTCGTGGTGTTCGCGCTGACCCGGCTCGCGGCACAGGCGGTCCCCGGGCTGTCGGCGCCGGCGCCCGCGGACCGGTGGATGGCGGCGGCTCGGACGCTGCTGCTGTTCCTGCCCCTGACCTGGGCGTGGACCATCACGTCGTACGTGACGGCCCGGTTCGAACCCCGCCTCGTCGGGGTCCGCCTCGCGGTCGTGGTCAGCGCGTTCGGGCTGTTCATGATGGCGTCGGCCGTCCCCGCCGCGTTCGACGCCCGGGGCATGACCTTCGCCCTGTCGTACGTCCTGCTCCAGGTCGGCCGCACCGTGGGCTTCGGCCTCCTGCTGGGCGGCCTTCCGCTGCAACGCCTCTACTTCCGGTCCGGCGCCTGGTACTGCCTGAGCGCGATTCCCTGGTTGTGGGGCGCCACGGTGTCGGAGACCGCTCGCACCGTGCTGTGGACCATCGCCATCGCCATCGACTTCGGCGCGGCCCGGCTCGGTTGGCCACTTCCCCGACTCGGCCGCGGGCGGGCGGCGGCCTGGGAGACCGGGGGCGCGCATCTGAGCGACCGGTACCGGCAGTTCCTGATGATCGCGCTCGGGGAGGGTGTGATCTCCGTCGGCATCGCCTACACGAACGAGGGGACGCCGGAGGCGGCGCACACGTGCGGGGTGGTCGTGTCGTTCGTGACCACGGTGCTGCTGTGGCGGATCTACTTCTTCCGCTCCGGCGAGCTGCTCGGCGAGGCGGTGGACGCGGCCGACGACCGCGCCGCGTTCGGTCGCTCGGTGGCCTTCGCCCACACCGTCATGATCTTCGGCATCGTGGTGGTCGCGGTCGGTTACGGGCTGGTGCTGGACCACCCGTTCGCGCGGCCCTATCCGGTCTGGCTGGCGGTGGTGCTCGGCGGACCGATGATCTACCTGCTGGGCCGGGCCCGCCTGGAACGCCTCGTGTTCGACCGCGTGTCCCCGCGTCGGCTCCTCGGCGTGGCCTGCCTCGCCGTGCTGGCGGTGCCGGGTCACGCGGCCGGCCTGCTGGCCGCCTCGATCGGCGCGGCCCTGGTCCTCCTGCTCGTCGCGGTGCTCGACGCGCGCGCGGCGGTGCGCGTGCCGGAGGAGCACCCGACCCCCGCCCGCTGAGGGCGGAGCAGCGCAAGGCATCGAGACGCACCTATTGACAAAGGTTGTTTCCGAATTCACGCTCAGAGAGCGCTCTCTCCCATCCCGCCACCACCCGAGGTGTTCCATGCGTCTCCGAAGAAGACTGCTCGCTGCCGCGTCCGCCCTGCTCGTCGGCGTGGCCGGTGGCCTGCCCCTCGCCCTGCCCGCGCACGCGGTCGGCCCGTCCCTGCTACCGGTCACGGTCACCAACACCACCGGGCGCGCCGACGCGGTGCACCTCTACGTCATCGGCACCAACCTGACCACCGGCCGGCTCGGGTACGTGACCTCGGCCGGCACGTTCGTGCCCTGGACCGGCGGCCAGATTCCGCCCGCGCCCGCGCCCGACGTCTCCATCCCCGGCCCCGCCAACGGCGGCAGCACCACCATCCGGTTCCCGCGCGGATTCTCCGGTCGGGTCTACTTCGCCCTCGGGCGGAAGCTGACGTTCCTCCTCACCCCCGACGGGCTCGTCCAACCCGCCCCCTGGGCAGCCGGCGACGCCAACCGCGACGTCCTCTTCGACTGGAGCGAGTTCACCTACAACGACGCCGGCCTGTGGCTGAACAGCTCGCAGGTCGACATGTTCGCCGTGCCGCACGCGGTCACCGTGACCGGCGCCGGCGGCGTCACCCGACGCACCGGCGACGTGGTGGCCAACGGACGCGACGCGGTCATCGACGGGATCCGGGCGCAGCCGGGCTGGGCCAACACCGTCCAGACCCGCTCGGACGGCACCGTGCTGCGCGTGCTGGCCCCGGGCAAGGCGGCCGGCGCCGGGCTGCTCAGCGCCACCTATCTGGACTCGTACATCGCCGCCGCGTGGAACGCGTACACCACGAGGACGCTGACCGTGGCGCCCTTCACCGACCAGCCGGCGGTCCGCTACTACGGCCGGACCTCCGGCACCACCATGACCTTCACCAACGGCAGCGGCCAGGTGGTCGCCTCGTTCCGCCGGCCCTCCTCGGCCAGCGTCTGGGGCTGCGACGGCGACCTGCCCGCGCCCAACGACCAGGTCGTCGGCCCGATCTCGCGGACGCTCTGCGCCGCGCTCAACCGCGGCACCCTCGGCACCGTCGACACCCAACCCAGCACCGACGCGGCCGCCTTCTACCGCAACAGCCCCACCAACCAGTACGCCCGCCTGATCCACGCCAACATGGCCGACGGCAGGGCGTACGCGTTCGCCTTCGACGACGTCGGCGGCTTCGAGTCGCTGGTGCACGACGGCGATCCCCGCTCCGCCGGACTGATCCTCAGCCCGTTCGGCGCGGGCGGGACCGGCACCTCGACCAGCGCACTCGTCAGCAGCCTGAACGACAAGTGCGTCGACGTGCCCGGCTCGAACTTCGTCGACCGCGCCCCGCTGCAGATGTGGACCTGCAACAACACCAACGCGCAGCGGTGGACGTTCAGCGGCGCCGCCCTGCGCAGCCAGAACGGCAAGTGCATGGACGTCGACGGTGGCTCGACCGCCAACGGCGCCACGGTGCAGCTCTACACCTGCAACGGCACCGGCGCCCAGCAGTTCACCCTCACCGCGGCCGGCGACCTGGTCAACCTCCAGGCGAACAAGTGCGTCGACATCAAGGACCGCAACACGGGCGACGGCGCGCGGCTGCAATTGTGGGACTGCTCGGGCACCCCCAACCAGAAGTGGCGCCGGGGGTGAGCGCCGGCCGCCCGCGCTACCGGACCTGACCCCTTCGGGCCGGACACGCCGAGCCGCTGGCACGTACGATCGATGAGGTTCGACGTGTCGGCGGCGGCGAAGGGCGGTTTCCGGGATGGGGCCGGACGAGCGGGAACGACTCTTCGACCGGGCGCGCGAGCGCTCCACCGCGCGCGCGTCCTGGCCGGAGGCGGACCGGTTGTGGACCGACGTCGTCGCCGCCTACCGGGAGGCGGTACGCGGTCCCGGTCGGGTGGATCCCCACGACCGGCGGCAACTGGCCCGGGCGCTCTGGCGACACGGCATGCTCCTGGCCGCGCGCGGCCGAGCGGCCGAGGGGCTGACGCCGGGCCGCGAGGCCGTCGCCCTCTTCGAGGAGCTGAACGACGCCGCGCGCGCCGCGACCGGCCCGCAGCGGGACGAGGCGCTGGCCGAGCTGATCACGGCGGTGCTGGATCTCGCCGAGACCGCCTACGCCGCCGGTCAGCCCACCCTGCGGATGGAGCTGCTCGACCGGGCGGTGCAGGTGGGGTTGCACACCGCCGGCCCGCCCCCGGCCGCCGGACCCCGCACGCGCGAGGCGATGGGGACGGCGTACCACAACCAGGCGACCGCGTTGCTGGAGCGGGCCCGGACCGGCCGGTCGCCCGACGCCGACGCCCGGGCGGCGGCGCTCGCCGCGTCGCGGGCCTGCGAGCTGCGGCAGCGCCTGCTCGACCCGAGCCGCCCGCTCAGCCTGTGGGAGATGGCCAACACCTACGGCATCTACGCCCAGTGCCTGGTCGCCATCGGCGACGTCGACCGCGCCCGGATGGTGCTCGGCCTGGGCAACCAGTTCGCGGCGGTGCTCGGGCCGGCGGGTGAGCAACCGGCAGCCAAGCTGCGCGCCGCGGCCGAGATGCTCACCCGACGGCAGGCGTCGTCCCGCGGCGGCCGCCGGCGGTTCAGTCCACCCTCCACCCTGGTGAGCAGCGGCTTGCCCTTCTCCACCACGTAGGTGGCGAGCTCGACCGCGATGCCGCGCCCGACGTTGCGGGCCTGGTGGTGCACGCCGTACCCGACGGTGAGGGCGTCGCCCGCGTGGCACACCACCGGTGGGCGGCCGTCGAGCCGATACTCCAGCGACCCCTGGAGCACGTAGATGATCTCTTCACCGGGGTGGAAGTGCGTGAACGGCGGCGAGTCCGGCGTGAACTCCACCCGGGTCTGCACGACCTCACGCCCCGGCACGCTCAGGTCGTGGCGTTGCAGGTCGACGCGCCACAGCCCCGGCGCCGCCTCGACCGCGGCCGGACTGATGCCGTCCGGTCGAACCGTCCCACCCATCGTGCCCTCCCGACCGTGCCCCGCCGCGCCGACCGTCGTCCTGGTCGAACGATAGGCGGCCCGGGGCGGCCCGGGACGGGAACGACGGAACAACCGGACGGTCCGTCAGTGCACGACCACGACCGCCGGCGCCGGCTCCAGGTCGGCCAGCCGGGCCGGTCGGACGACCAGCAGCAGCACCGCCAGCGCCGCCACCATGCCACCGGCCACCACCAGGGCCATCGCCAGCGCGCCGGTGCCCAGCACGCCCACCAGCGGCGCGGCCACCGCACCCACGCCGAACTGCACGGCGCCGAGCAGGGCGGAGGCGGTGCCGGCCGCCTCGCCGTGCCGGGACAGCGCCAACGCCGGGGCGTTCGGCATCGCCAGACCCGCCGCCGCCAGCACCACCCACAACGACACCAGCAGTGCGGGCAGCCCACCGAGGCCGGTCGCCGCGAAGGCCACCAGCGCCAGCCCCGCCAGGGTCCCCACACCCAGCGAGGCGACGAGGATCCGCTGCGGCGGGTAGCGGCGCAGCAGCCGCACGTTGTACTGGGTCGCGCCGATCAGGCCCACCGCGCCCGCCCCGAACGCCAGCCCGAACTGCTGCTCGTCGAGCCCGTACCCCTGTTGCAGGACGAACGACGAGCCGGCCACGTACGCGAACAGCGCCGCCATGGCCAGGCCGGCGACCAGGACCAGGCCCACGAAGACACGGTCGCGCAGCAACGAGCCGTACAGGCCCACGGTGGCGACGACGCCGCCGCGACGACGGCGCGCGGGTGGCAGCGTCTCCGGCAGGCCGAGCGCGGCCACCGCGACGAGCAGCACGCCGAAGACGGCCAGGGTCACGAAGACGCCACGCCAGTCCGTCCACCGCAGCACGCCACCGCCGAGGGTCGGGGCGAGAACCGGCGCCGCGCCCATCACCAGCAGCAGCCGGGAGAGCAGGGTGGCGAAGGCCCGGCCGCTGAACAGGTCCCGGACCACCGCCATCGCCACCACCGTGGTGGCGGCGACGCCGAGGCCCTGCACCACCCGCAGGACGCCGAGGACGGCGATGTCGGGCGCCACGACGCAGAGCGCCGACGCCACGACGTGCAGCGCCAGGCCGGCGACCAGCGGGCCACGCCGGCCGACGGCGTCCGAGAGCGGCCCGATCAGCAGCTGGCCCAGGGCGAGGCCGGCGAGCGTGCCGGTCAGTGTCAGCTGGACCGCCGCCGAGGAGGTCGCGAAGTCGGCGACGATCGCGGGCAGCGCGGGCAGGTACATGTCGATCGTCAGCGGACCGATCGCGATCAGCGAGCCGAGGACCAGCACGAGCCGCAGCCGTTGCCCCCGGCTCATCAGGTCGCCGGGCGTGGGGGCGGGAGTCGTCCCGGCCGGGAGGACATCGGTCATCGGAGGACCTCCACCCGGTCAGGACACGACGAGGCGGAGGACGGTGCGACAGTCACACCTGGGTTCAAATCCTCGTCACCCGGGCTGATTCCCCCTCCGCGCAGAGGTAACGGGCGTCACACCCGGCGGAGCTGACAGCGCCCGCGCGGCTTCCGAGAACGCGCACTTCCGACGTGTCACAACGCCGTCACAACGAGTGATCGCCTCCCGTATCGATGGTTGCCTTTTCCTGTCCGGCGACATGACTGCCGGCTAGTGGATGGAGCGGCGATGGGGCTCTTTGCTCGAACACGCGGGGTGACCCGCAGACTGACCGGCGTCACGGCGCTGGCGGTGCTGATCGTGGTGGGCGGATCCGCCGCGACGGCGAACGCGGCACCCTCGGCCACGAGCCTGAAGGCGTGGCAGACGGAGATCACCGCGGTCCCGCACCCGTCGGCGAAGGGATGCTTCACCGCCGACTATCCCCGACTGGCGTGGCAGCGGGCCACCTGCGCCTCCGCGCCGGCGATCCCGATGACGCCCAAGCGCAGCATCCGCCCACTGGTGGTGGGCAACGGCAACGACATCTCCGCCCAGGCGCCGAGCGGGTTCATCTCCGAGTCGTCCGGCACGTTCGAGAACATCGTCAACGTGACGAGCGAGAGTTCGCCCATCGCCAACGCCGGGCCGCCCGTGGCGAACGCCTACACCCTCCAGATCAACACCGACTTCTTCGCCAGCACGGCCTGCGCCGGGTCGCCCAACGCCGGGTGCCGGGGCTGGCAGCAGTTCGTCTACGCCAACAACGGCTCCAGCGGCCAGGTGTTCATCCAGTACTGGCTCCTCCAGTACAACGCGGCCTGCCCGGCCGGCGGCTGGACCCAGTTCTCGTTCACCGGCGACCCCGACATCTACTGCTACCGCAACAGCCCGGGCGCGGCAGCCGTGCCCAACCAGCCGATCACCAACCTCGGGGCGCTGCGGCTGACCGGCACGGTGAACGCGACGAGTGACAGCGCCACCCTGTTCGTGGGCGCCACCGCCTACACCGCGGCGGGTTCCAACTCCGCCAACGCGGCGGCCGGCTGGACCACGTCCGAGTTCAACGTGTTCGGCTACGGCGGCAACAGCGACGGCGGAGGCGCGGCCACCTTCAACGCCGGCGCGTCGCTGAACGTCCGGACGAGGATCACCTACGGGGGCACCGCCGCCCCGATCTGCGTGGCCCAGGGCTTCACCGGCGAGACCAACAACCTCAACTTCGGCTCGCCCGCGCCGGCCGCCACCGCGCCCGGCCCCGCCGTGGTCTTCGTGGAGAACACCGCGGGCGGCGCGGCGACCAACTGCGCCGCGGCCTCCGTCATCGGCGACACCCACCAGCACACGTTCGCCGGCCTGCTCTACGACTTCCAGGCCTCCGGCGACTTCGTCGAGGCGCAGGCCGGCAGCGGCTTCGAGGTGCAGACCCGCAAGGCGTCCGGCGCGCCCACCTGGCCCAACGCCTCGGTCGACCGCTCGGTCGCCACGCGGATGGGCAGCACCAAGGTGGCGCTCTGCGACGGCAAGAGCCTCGTCGTGGACGGCCGGACCAGGGACCTCCCGTCCGACGGCGCGCTGCATCTGCCCTCGGGCGTGGACATCCACCGGATCGGCAACGTGTACGTGGTGACCGACTCCAGCGGCAACAGCATCCGGGTGACGGTCAACAGCGGCTACATCGACGTGGCGGTCGGTCTCGGCACGTACCCGACCCCGGTGGTCGGCCTGCTCGGCAACCCCGACGGCGATCCGAAGCGCCTCGCCGCCAAGGACGGCACCCAGTTCGCCGTCCCGCTCTCCTTCGACGACCTCTACCAGCGCTTCGGCGCCAGTTGGCGGGTCGCCCCGATCCGGACCCTGCTGGCGCCCTGCGGCGCGGTCGCCTCCGGCAACCCGTCCGCGCCGTTCTTCGCCCGGGACCTCGACGAGGAACTCCGCAAGCGGGCCGAGGCGACCTGCCTCCAGTACAAGGTGCGGCAGGAGTGGCTCGACGCCTGCACCCTGGACGTCGCGGTGGTCGGCGGCCGGGCCGCCCTCACGTACGTCGGTCTGGTGCCGCCGGTCGTCAACGGCAACCGGTGACAGTGACGCCGGGAGCGGTCCGCACGCGGCGGTCCGCTCCCGGCGCCCTCCAGAAGGTCGATGATCGTCTCGTCCCGCCGACTCAGACGATCCGGAGGTTGGCCATCATGCCCATCGCGCTGTGGTCGACCATGTGGCAGTGGTAGGGGTAGACGCCGCGCCAGGTGTCGAAGGTGGCCTGGAGCCGGACGCTCTGCCCCGGCCAGACGATCACGGTGTCCTTCAGGCCGGACTCGGTGGGATCGGCCGGCGCGCCGTTGCGGTCGAGCACCCGGAACTGCACCAGGTGCAGGTGGAAGTTGTGCGGCATGAGGGTGTTGGCGTTCGTCACCGTCCACTCCTCGGTGCTGCCCCAGGCGACGGTCGTGTCGATCCGGGCCGGGTCGAAGACCTTCCCGTCGATGTACGCCTGGTGCCCGCCGGAGCCCGCCTCGTCCATCCGCAGCTCGATGCTGCGGCGCACGGTCGGCGTCGGCGGCGCCGGCAGGGTACGCAGCCGCTGCGGCACCGAGGTGCGGTCCCGCCCCCGCGCCGCTACGACGTCGAAGCGCATCACCTGGCCCACCTGCTCGGCCGGGCCCGGCCCCAGCATGTTCTGCAGGACCACGGAGGTGCCCGGCTGGTAGCGGGCGAAGTCGACCACCACGTCGAGCCGCTCGCCGGGCGAGAACAGCAGGTACGGCATGGTCACCGGCGCCTCCAGCAGCCCGCCGTCGGAGCCGATCACCGTGATGTCCCCGCCGTCGGCCAGGCGGAGCAGGAAGAACCGTAGGTTGCTGGCGTTGACCAGGCGGAAGCGGTATCGCCGGGCCTGCACCTCGAAGCGCGGCCACGGCCGCCCGTTGACCAACAGGGTGGTCCGGTTGTCGGCGTCGTCCATGGTCCAGACCAGCTGGGCGTTCGCGTCCAGATGGGCGTCGCGCAGCACCAGCGGCACGTCGAACTGGCCGGCGGGCAGCGGAAGCGCCGCCTCGGTGCGGTCGGTGAGCAGATAGAGGCTGGACAGGCCCCGGTAGAGGTGCTCGGCCTCCATGTGGTGGGTGTGGTCGTGCATCCAGAGCGTGGCGTGCGGCTGCCGGTTCGGATAGGTGTAGACGCGCTCGCCTCCGGGCGGGATCGTGGCGTCGCCCGAGCCGTCGTCGCCGGGGGCGATGGCGCCGCCGTGCAGGTGCACCGCCGTGGGCATGACGAGCCGGTTGCGCTGGCGTACCACCACCCGGCGGCCGGACCGGGCGCGGATGGTCGGGCCGGGCAGGTCGCCGTTGTAGGTGAACACCTCGGTACGGGTGCCCGGCACGATCTCCAGTCGCCTCCGGTGCATGGTGACCGAGTAGTAGTCCGTGGTGGCGGTCCGCAGCACCGGGCGCAGCGTCTGCGGCACGGTCAACGGGACGGTGAACGGGGTGACGGGCGTGGCGCTCGGCGCGGCGACCTCCGCCGTGGCGGGGGTCGCGGCCAGCTGTCCGGCGAGGCCGGCCAGGCCGCCGGTCGCCCCGACGATGCCCGACGCCGCGCCGAGGCGCAGCAGTTGACGACGAGTCGACACGGCAGTTCCTTCCACCGACGGTGAGTGTGCGAGATCCGGCAGCCGCCACCGGGCGGTCGTCGCAGGCCGATGATGCCGGGCGTCCGGACGCGGGAGGACCCCTATCGACCGCACAATCGACCAGGCATTCCCCCTGTCCGGAGGCGTCGCGGCAGGTGTGGCGGGGTAGGTACGGTCGGTATGGCCGACGCTGCGCTGCTGGACCTCGACGCCGACTACCAGGTACGTGACGGATACGACGACGATCCGGTGCTGCTGCTGCCCGACGGCCGCCCGGTGGAGACCTGGCGCGACGGCTACCCCTACGACGAGCGTCTCGACCGGGAGGCGTACGACCGGGAGAAGCGCCTGCTGCAGATCGAGCTGCTGAAGCTCCAGGACTGGGTGAAGGACACCGGCGAGCGGCTGGTGATCCTCTTCGAGGGCCGCGACGCCGCCGGCAAGGGCGGCACGATCAAACGCTTCATGGAGCACCTCAACCCGCGGGGCGCCGGCGTCGTCGCCCTGGAGAAGCCGGACGAGCGGGAGGCCGGCCAGTGGTACTTCCAGCGCTGGCTGGCGCACCTGCCGGCGGCCGGGGAGATCGTGCTGTTCGACCGGTCCTGGTACAACCGGGCCGGCGTGGAGCGGGTGATGGGCTTCTGCTCCCGCAAGGAGTATCTGGAGTTCCTGCGGCAGGCCCCGGACCTGGAGCGGATGCTGGTCCGCTCCGGCATCCGGCTGGTCAAGTTCTGGTTCTCGGTCTCCCGCAACGAGCAACGCACCCGCTTCGTCATCCGCAAGGTCGACCCGGTACGCCAGTGGAAGCTCTCCCCGATGGACCTCGCCTCCCTCGACCGCTGGGACGACTACACCGAGGCCAAGGAGGCGATGTTCTTCTGGACCGACACCGCCGACGCCCCGTGGACCGTGGTGAAGAGCAACGACAAGAAGCGGGCCCGGCTGGAGGCGATGCGGCACGTGCTGCATCGGTTCGACTACGCCGGCAAGGACGCCTCGGTCGTCGGCGTACCCGATCCGCGGATCATCGGGCCCGCCGGGCTCGACCTCGACCCGGAGGACCAGCCGGTGCCGGTCTTCCCCCGCCCCTGACCGCCGTGCGGGCGGTGCCGCGGCCCTGTTCCGCCGCGGCACCGCCTCCGCCTCAGGCCCGGAGGGCGTGCACCAGGATCTCCTCGCCGCCGCCGACCGTGCCCGGCAAGCCCTCCGACAGCGGGTCCACGAGCGTCGCGGAGATCGCGAGGGTATCGTGCGCGATCAGGTCACGGTGTGCGGAGATCACCGCCCGGACCGCCGCCGGGTCCGGCGATCGACAGCACAAGTGAACCGGCCGGCGCGGGTCGCTCCAGGTCATCTGTTCCGGGCGGTGACCACCTCGGTACGGCGGCGGTGTCGCCAGTACATCTGCCGGTACACGCCGTCGGGGAACTCCGGATGCCACGGCTTCACCGGGCCGGCGAAGTGGATGACGGACGCGTCGGTGACGTTCCCGCCGACGCGCGGATCGAGTCGCCACGCCATCATGTGGTTCCAGCGCTTGGGCATCCGTGTCCACCGCCCGTAGACGGCATGGTTGAGGGCGTCCTGGTCCGG
This sequence comes from Micromonospora sp. WMMA1996, assembly GCF_002573675.1. Taxonomy (NCBI): domain Bacteria; kingdom Bacillati; phylum Actinomycetota; class Actinomycetes; order Micromonosporales; family Micromonosporaceae; genus Micromonospora; species Micromonospora sp. WMMA1996. The sequence continues at coordinate 41,695 of NZ_PDHU01000002.1, forward strand.
GAAGCGCGACTCGTCCGCGTGGCGGGCGACGTAGTCGAGCGCCTTGGCGGTGACGTCGAGCTCCTTCCACCGCGGCACGTCGATGAGCAGCACCCCGGAGTTGAGGTACGGGGCCTGGGCGTCGAGGTCGTGGTACCGGCCGTAGATGCCCGGCAGGCCGCCGGTGTCGATCAGCCGGCGGGTGAACGCGTCCCGGACCGCGCCGAGGGGCGCGCCGGCCAGGTCGAGGTCACGCAGTTCCGCCAACGAGCCGGTGCAGAGCACGTCCGAGTCGAGATAGACCAGGCGGTGGACGTCCGGCGGCAGGGCGTGCGGGATCAGCAGCCGCAGGTACATGGCGGCCGAGAGGTAGCTCAGGTGGGGTTCGCGGGAGCCGGGCAGGCGGATCGGGGGTGGGTCCACCGTCAGGAAGGAGACGGTGGCGCGCCCGGCCGCCCGGGTCAGGGCGGCCCGGCTGCGCTCGGTGACGTCGTCGCCCGCGGCGAACCAGAACCGCAACGGTTCCGCCGGCATGTGGGCGACCACGGTGGACACAACGACGGCGGCGTGGGGGGCGTAGGTGGCATCGAAGGCCAGTGCGCAGTCCAGAACTACCTCCTTCGTCGAACATGGACGCACGCCAATTTACAACGATGCAGAAGAGGATGACAACCAACCCGGTCACGGGCCCGCACACCTCGGCGTGGCCGCTTCCGCCCCGCCCGTCCGGGAGGGAGATGCACCGTTCGCCCCGCCGGGCGAGGTTCGCCCCGACCTCCCGGACCGGCGGGTCGACGCGGGATGCGTCGGCGGCCCCGCGGTGCGTACAGTTCCGGGTCGGACGTGGGGCGGGCCGGGTGGATCCGGTGCGGGAACGGAATGAGACAGCGGCGGTATGACGGCGGACAAGAGTACCGAAAACGGCCAGCACGGCATTGACCGCGATCGGCTGGAGACCTGCCTCGCCGTCTTCGAGGCGCTGGAGAACCTGCCACCCGACCACCCCGACGTGGTGCGGGTGCAGCGGGCCACCGCGAAGCTCTACAAGGTGATCAAGCAGCGGCGACGCGAGGACCGCCGGAACGCCGTCCTGGCGGCCGACCGGGCGGTGACGGCGGCCACCGCCACCGGCGCCCCGGGCCGGATCGACGACGAGACCCAGGGCATCCCGCTGGCCTCCCCCACCGTCGGCGCCACTGCCGGCTTCCTGCACAACCCGCGCGGCTGTTACGTCTGCAAGCAGCGTTACCGCGAGGTGGACGCGTTCTACCACCAGCTCTGCCCGCCCTGCGCCGCGCTCAACCGGGAGCGCCGCGACGCCCGCACCGACCTGACCGGCCGGCGCGCGCTGCTCACCGGCGGCCGGGCGAAGATCGGCATGTACATCGCGCTGCGGCTGCTGCGCGACGGCGCGCACACCACGGTGACCACCCGGTTCCCGCACGACGCGGTCCGCCGGTTCGCCGCGATGCCGGACAGCGCGGACTGGCTGCACCGCCTGCGGATCGTCGGGATCGACCTGCGCGACCCCGCCCAGGTGATCGCCCTCGCCGACTCGGTCAGCGCCCAGGGACCACTCGACATCCTGATCAACAACGCGGCGCAGACCGTCCGCCGCACCCCCGGGGCATACGCGCCGCTCGTCGCCGCGGAGGCGGCGGCCCTGCCGGACGGTCCGCTGCCGGAGATCATCACGTTCGCCCCGACGGCCGGCCGGAACGACCCGGCCGGCAGTCTGACCGCCCCGGCGCGTCCGGCGCTCACCCCGCACGCGCTCACCGCGCTGGCGCTGACCGGCGGCTCCGCGTCGCCGGAGCGCATCGCGGCAGCGAGCGCCATCGACGCCGGCGGTCTGGTGCCGGACCTCGAACCGGTCAACAGCTGGGTGCAGCGGGTGCACGAGGTGGACCCGATCGAACTGCTCGAAGTGCAGCTGTGCAACGTGACCGCGCCGTTCGTGCTGGTCAGCCGACTGCGACCGGCGATGGCCGCGGCGACCGCCCGCCGGAAGTACGTGGTGAACGTGTCGGCGATGGAGGGCCAGTTCGCCCGCGGCTACAAGGGGCCGGGGCACCCGCACACCAACATGGCCAAGGCCGCGCTGAACATGCTCACCCGAACCAGCGCCCAGGAGATGCTGGCCGACGGCATCCTCATGACCAGCGTCGACACCGGCTGGATCACCGACGAGCGGCCCCACCCGACGAAGATGCGGCTGGCGGACGCCGGCTTCCACGCCCCACTGGACCTGGTCGACGGCGCGGCCCGGGTCTACGACCCGATCGTCCGCGGCGAACAGGGCGAGGACCTCTACGGCTGCTTCCTGAAGGACTACGCGCCCTGCGCCTGGTGATCGGCGCGCGGGAACTCACCGTCGGCCACCGCGCCTCCCGGACCGCAGTGCCGGCTCGCTGTCGGCGGGAAAGCTCCGCAGCGTGCCCGCCACTAGCTGCGCGGCAGCACGGTGACGGCCACGATGACGCTGTTGACGACCGTGGCCGTGACGGTACGGGTCACCGCCTCGGCCGCGGCGCCGGCACCCCAGTCGCCGCGCTCGAGCGCCTTGGCCCGCGTGATCACCTCTGACGTCCACGGGATCTCGCGGTGGAACTGCGGCAGTGTCCCGCTGGCCGAGAGCAGCGCCGCGAGCGCGGCGACACGGGCTCGCGGCTCCGCACCCGCCACGAGAACCTGCCGAACGTCGGCGAGCAGGCGGGCCCGTCGTTCGGTCCTGCCGTCGCGCAGGGCCGTCGTCCGGAACAGGCCGAGCACCTTGCGCGGCGCCTCGTCGATGTCGCCACGGGCGACGAGCCGCTCCAACACCGGCTTGCGCAGGGCGGGACCGATGGCCGCGAGTGCGGTCTGCACTCCCCTCGGTTTCTCGGCGAGGTAGTTCCACGCCGGGCGGAGGAGGTCGTCCGACGGTGGGTGACCCGCCACGCCACTGACCCGCCCACGGTCCGCCGTGATCAGGTGGTCGCCGAGCGCCAGGTCCGCGAGGACCGCGCCACCGAGGACGTAGAAGAGGGTGTTCTCACCCGCGATGGTCCCGGATGTGGGCTGGAACAGCAGCAGGAGGAGGTCTTCGACGAGGGTCGGGGCGTCCGAGCGGGGTGCGGTGGTCATCGGCGGGGCTCCCAGCGGAAGAGGCGGATGGCGAGGGCGACGGAGATGACGACCCAGCCGAGCGTGGGCGCGAGCAGGACCAGGGAGTCGGTCACGGCGACCCCGCCGTTCCAGGCGTTCATGGTCAGTTCGGTGGCCGCGCCGCCGGGCAGCAGCCGCTTGAGCCAGGCGAGGTCCTCCGTGCCGGAGATGCCGACCCAGGTGGCCATGGCGATCACACCGAGGGTGACGGGCAGGGTGGTGACCTGAGCGTGTTCCGGGGAGTTCGTCAGCCCAGCCGTGGCCAGGGCCAGGCCGACCATCATGGCCAGGGTCGCGAGGAACGCCACGACCAGCAGAGCGACGTCGGCCGGTCCGCCGGCGACCACGGCCAGGGCGGTCAGGATGGCGGTCGCCTGCACCACGGCGAGGACGAGGACGGGCAGCAGCAGGCCGGCGAGGATGCCGGCGTCCCCTTCGGCGGTGGAGCGCAGTCTCTTGAGGAAGAGGTTCTGCCGCCGGGAGGCCAGCGTGGTGACCGCGGTGGCGTAGAGCCCGAACGCGGTGACCGTGAACATCACGATCGCGGCGATGTAGCCGAGGCTGCCGAGGGCGGCGTAGGTCTCGTGCTGGCGGACGAAGAACGCGCTGACGACCACCGGGACGATGAGGCTGGTGATCAGTACCAGCCGGTTGCGGAAGATCTGGATCAGCTCGCTTGCGGCGATGGACAACACGGGGGAACTCCTGTCGAGGTCGCGGTTCAGTTGCTGATGGCGCGGAAGACGTCGTCGAGGCGGGTCGGCCCGGCCTCCAGACCCTGCAGTTCGACGGCGTGGTCCTGGGCCCACCCGAGCAGGACGTGCAGGTCCTTCTGCAGTCCGAAGGTCTCGACGACGACCTTCCCCTCGGCGTCGACCGCAGCCTGCAGCGGCAGCGCCGGCGCCCTGGCCGGGAGGGAGAAGCGGATGACGGCCGGCAGGGTGCGGGTCAGTTCCGCCACGGTGCCCTCGCGGTGCAGGGTGCCCTGGTGCATCAGTCCGATGCGGTCGGCGCGCTGTTGCGCCTCCTCCAGGTAGTGGGTGGTGAGCACGATGGTGGCGCCGTCCTCGCGGAGCCGGTCCACGGTCGCCCAGACGGCGTCGCGGGACTGGATGTCCAGGCCCGTGGTCGGCTCGTCCAGGAAGATCAGCTCCGGGGTGCCGTATACCGCGGTGGCGAAGTCCAGCCGCCGCTTCTCGCCGCCGGAGAGCTGCGAGACCTTGCGGCCGGCCCGCCCGGTGAGGTCGACCAGGTCGAGCACCCGGTCGACGTCGTCGCCGCGCCGGGTGAGCCGGCCGATGAGCCGGACAGACTCGCGAACCGTGAGGTCCGGGGAGAAACCACTTTCCTGGAGCATGACGCCCATCCGGGGACGGACCAGACGGCGGTCCTGCGGGCTGTGCCCGAGGACGCGGACGCTCCCGGAGGTCGGCCTCCGGTGTCCCTCGACGACTTCCAGCGTCGAGGTCTTCCCGGCACCGTTGGTGCCCAACAGCGCGTACAGCTCTCCGGGCCGTACCTCGAAGGAGAGGTCCTTGACGGCGTGGAAGTCACCGTACGTGAGGTTCAGCCGGTCGACTTCGATGACGGGTGAGGTGGACATGCACCCATGACAGCGCGGGCGCCGCCGACCCGTCAGTGGCGCGGTGTCATCACCGCATGTGACGTGGTGTCACTGGTCGCGACCCGTGGCTGCCGGATACTGGTGTGGTGACCGCGAGATCACCGCGCTTCACCGAGTCGACGCAGGGAAGGCTGCGCCGGCTCAATCTCGTCACGTCACTACCGCCCGTGGTGTTCGCCGCCGCGGTCCTCCTCTACATCGACGCGCGTACCTGGTGGCACATCGTCATCCTGGCGCCGGGGGCGGTGGCGGCCGTGGTGGCCTTCGAACGATGGACGGCCAACGACCTGGCCCGGGTGGCGGTGCCCTGCCTGGTCGTCGGGGCAGCGGTGTGGCCGCTGGGAGTCCTGGTGACCGGCAGTCCCAACGCCTACTGGGGGTTCTGCGCCGTGGGTTCCCTCGCCCTGCGGGAGGTCCGGCGGCACCGCGGGCCGGCGGTGGCCGGGCTGTTCTCCTACGTCGCCGTCGTCGGCGCGGCGCGGCTGCTGGTGCAGCGGGACGACGTCGCTCACGTCCTGGTCACCTACGTCCTCGTCCCGACCGCCCTCACCGTCGTCGTGACGGTCTTCACGATCGTGGGCGAGCGGTTCTACGACCTCATCCGGGAACTCGAACAGACCCGGGAACGCGAGGCGGAGCTGGCCGTCGTCCGGGAGCGCGTGCGATTCGCCAGCGACCTGCACGACATCCAGGGCCACACCCTGCACGTGGTCAAGTTGAAGATCGCCCTGGCCCAGCGACTGCTGCTCCGCGACACCGCGCGGGCCGAGGAGGAGCTGCGCGAGACGTACGCGTTGGTCAGCGACACCATCACCCAGACCAAGGAACTCGCGTACGCCCAACGGCGGCTCAACCTGACCGCGGAGATCGAGAACGCGAAGAACCTGTTCGAGGCCGCCGGCATCCGGGTGCGGGTGACCCGGGAGGCCGAGGTCGACGCCCACGTCAGCGAACTGCTCGGGCAGGTGCTGCGCGAGACCACCACCAACATCCTGCGCCACGCGCAGGCCACCCAGGTGCGGATCACGCTCGCCGGGTCGGGCATCACCATCGTCAACGACGGCGTGACCGCCGACACCCCACCCGAGCTCAGGGGACTGTCCGCGCTGCGGCAACGGCTGGCGGACGACGGCGGTCAGCTGATGGTGGAGCAGCACGAGGGGCGCTTCCGGACGGCCGCGACGTTCCCGCCCGCCCGTGGCGCGGTGCAGCCACCGGCCCTGAAGGAGGACGGTCGATGACCACAATCGTGCTCGCCGACGACGAGGTGCTGCTCCGGACGGCCCTCGCCGCGCTGCTGCCCCTGGAGGGTGACATCACCGTTCTCGCCGAGGCGCAGGACGGTGAGACAGCCATCGAGGCCACCCTGCGGCACCGGCCCGACGTCCTGGTCATCGACCTGGAGATGCCCGGCGTGGACGGCCTCGGCGCGGTCGCCGAGATCCGTCGAACGCGACCCGAGCAGGTGATCCTCATGCTGACCCGGCACGCCCGCCCCGGCGTGCTCCGCAAGGCCCTGAAACTCGGCGTCCAAGGCTTCATCAGCAAGTCCGCCGAGCCGGCCCACATCACCTCCGTCATCGCCACCCTGGACGCCGGTAAGCGCTGGATCGATCCGGACGTGTCGGCACTCGCCGTCACCGACGACTCCCCCCTCACCGACCGCGAAGCCGACGTCCTGAGGGTCACCGGCGAGGGCTACTCGGTCACCGACATCGCCGCCCGACTGCACCTCGCGCCGGGAACCGTCCGCAACTACCTCTCCAACGCCATGCGCAAGACCCAGACCCGGACCCGCCACGAGGCCGCCCGGTACGCCCGCGAACACGACTGGTTGTAGCGGACGATCCTCGTCCGGCCTCCGGTCGTCGGTTCCATGCGTTCCAGGTATAGGTTCGGCAGGTGGATGTGGTCGCCGCCTGCCGGGCCTTCGTCGCCGTCAGCGGGCACGGCAGTTTCACCTCCGGCGCCGCCGCGGCGGGCATCCCCCAGTCGGTCGCCAGTCGCCGCATCGCCGCCCTGGAGGGGCACTTCGGGGCGCGGTTGTTCGACAGGTCCTCCCGGGCGGTTCGGTTGACGTCGTTCGGGCAGGACATGCTGCCGACGGCCCGTCGCCTGGTCGATCTCGCCGACGCGATGACCGACGACGCCGAGCGCGCCCGGCTGCGCCCGCTACAGGTCGCCGTACCCGAGACCTGTCCCGCACCCCGCCTCGCCGCCCTGGTGGTCGCGAGCCGGCGTCACCGCCTCCAGCTGGAGGTACGGCCGGCCGGCCCGCAGGAACGCGACCGGCTCTGTCAGGCTCTGGAGGTCGGCGCGGGGATCCTGGCCGTCCCCGAGGCGGCGGCTTCCTGGCGGGTTCCGCTCGGGCTGGCCGCCCGGACCCCGTTTCCGGCGGCGACGGTGTTCCTGGAGACGCTGCGCCGCGGCCGAGCCCGCACCCAGGCACGACGGCGGATCCTCATCCAGCCCGAGGACGACCTCGCCCACCTGCGGGATCCGCTGACCCGCGCCGGCCAGTCGGCCGGACTGGCGCCGGCCCAGGTCACCGTCGCGCCGTCGCTCGTCGACGCCGCGGCGAAGGCGCTCAGCTCACCCGACCTGCTGCTCTGCTCCCGCCAGCAGGCCGAGGACTTCGGGCTGCACTGGTGTCCCCTCGCCGAGCCTCGACTCGTACGCGGCTACGACATCGCCGCCGGCCTCCGCGAGGACCTCGAACAGCTGCGAACGGTGCTGCATTCGGACATAGCGCGATGCCTGGGCGCGACGACGTGAGTGCCACCACCGTCGTGCGCGACGCGCGCGGGCTCCTCGACGAGGCCGGGCTGCGCGGCGCCTTCCTGGTCCGCAACCTCGACAGCGGCGCGGAGATCGGCTTCGACGCGGACGCCCGCTACCCGTCGGCGTCGCTGGTGAAGGTGCCGTTGGCGGTCGCCGTGCTGGAACGGATCGCCCGTGGCGAAATAGACCCGGCGCTGCCGGTCGACGTCGCGCCCGGTCGGATCACCACCCCCGGCCCGACCGGTCTGAGCCGATTCCGGCATCCGGCCCGGATCGCCGTGGACGACCTGCTGTACCTGAGCACGTCCGTCAGCGACTCGGTCGCCGCCGACGCGTTGTTCGACCTCGTTCCGCCGGCTGCGGTCGCCGCCGAACTGCGGCGACTGCGCGTCGACGGCATCGCCGTCCGGCACCGGGCGGGCGACCTCGCCGACACGCCGGCGGAACGGCTCGGGCCCGACGACGCGCATCTGGCCCACTCCCTCGCCATCGGCGCGGCGACTCCCGGGCAGGGCCATCCGGTCGCCCAGCTCGACGTCACCCGCGCCAACACGGGATCGGCGCGGGCCTACGTCGACCTGCTGCAGGCCCTCTGGCGACCGTCGGTGATCCACCAGACCACCGCCGCGCGGGTGCGCGCCCTGATGGGCGACAACCTGCACCGGCAGCGGCTCGCCCCCGACTTCACCTCCGACGCCTCCCGCTGGTCGTCCAAGACCGGCACCCTGCTGCACCTGCGGCACGAGGTCGGGGTGGTGGACCACGGCGACGGGCAGTCGTACGCGGTCGCCGCACTCACCGCCTCCCGGGTGCCCGCCGTCGCCCAGCCCGGCAGCGAGGCGACGATGGCCCAGGTCGCCCGTTCCCTGCACGACCACCTGCGCACGGGCACGCTGCCCTGGTGGGGTTAGCCGGCGGTTCTGGGCCGGGTCCGCCGCTCACGCGACCAGACCAGCACCACCATGGCGACGTTGACGGCCGCCAGGATCAGCAGGGACGCGTCGCCGGAGTCGGTGGCGCGGTCGATCGCGTAGGGCTCGCCGTCGGCCATCACCGTGCTGACGACCCCGAACAGGACGTTGTTGGCGACGTGGAAGGCGACCGGCGCCTCGATGCCGCCGCTGATGATCGCCATCAGGCCGGTGCAGAGGCCGATGACGGTGAAGTAACCGAACAGCCAGGGGTCGCTCGACCCGTGGAGCACGGCGAAGCCCAGACTCGACACGACGAGCCCGACGGCCAGCGCCGGCCGGACCGCACGCACCCAGGACGCGGCGGCGGGCAGCACGGCGCTGCGCCACAACAACTCCTCGCCGGTGGACTGCAGCGGCGTACTGAGCACGGTGACCGCCAGCAGGCCGATCGTCGTGCCGCTGACACCGAAGGTGGTCCAGCCCGGCGAGTCCGGCGCCACCAGCGCCACGACGCCGATCCCCGCGCCCACGAGCACCGCGGCCATCACGAGGTAGGACGTCAGGCGGCGGGCGTCGACGGCCCGGGGTGAGCTGATCAGCCTGCGCCACGGCACCCTGGCGATCCGCGCCAGGAGCAGGACCGCCACCACGCCCGACGCGCCGATGCTGATGTTGACGGCCAGGGACTTCAGCGGCGTCATGAGGGGGGACATCGGGTCGTCGCTGCCCTCGACGGCGCCCACGACCTGATAGAGCAGGACCTGGAGGACCAGCATCACCACCGGTGGGACACCGATGACCACGAGCGGCTTCCACCAGCTCATCCGCAGGTGGGCCCCGAAGGGCCGGGAGCTGTCGACGGCCGGCCGGTGACGCTGCGTCGGTTCGTCGGTTCGTGTGGCGTCCATGGGGTTCCTTCCAAGCGGCGTGGCATTCCCATTGCAGCGCTCGCCGGACGGCGCGGGCAGTGTCACCGCGTCACCGTCGCACCGTGACATTCGTGGTTCTCGGCGTCGGTGGTGTCGGTCCCGCCGGCGACCGGCGCGTTCACCGCGGCCTCCATCCGCGCTGCCCGAAGGCTGGCGCCGCACCGGCTGGTGGTGGAGCCGTCACAACGCGGCGATCGCGACCTCGGCCGCCCGGGCGATCAGGGCGTTGTCGTAGTCGGCGTCCTTCTGGTCGCGGCTGGACAGCACCGCGAGCACGATCGGCGCCCGGTCCGGCGGCCAGACCACCGCGATGTCGTTGCGGGTCCCGTAGCCGCCGGAGCCGGTCTTGTCCCCGACGACCCAGCCGTCGGGCACACCGGCGCGGATCAACTCGCCGCCCGTGGTGTTGCCCCGCAGCCAGCCGTTGAGGATGTCGCGGTCCGCGGGGTCGAGGGCGTCGCCGACGGCGTACGCCCGCAGGTCCTGAGCCAGGGCCCGCGCGGTGCTGGTGTCCCTACGGTCACCCGGGCGCGCCTCGTTGAGCGCGGTCTCGTACCGTGCGGGGGCGGTGACCTTGTCGCCGACCCCGCGCAGTTCCTTCTCGAACCTCTGCGGTCCGCCGAGCCGGCGCAGCAGCAGGTTACCGGCGGTGTTGTCGCTGTAGCGCACGGCCGCGTCGGCGAGCGCGCGCAGCGTCATGCCGTCGGCGACGTGCTTCTCGGTGATCGGCGAGTAGGTGACCAGGTCGTCCGCCGAGTACCGCACCACCCGGTCCAGCTCGGCATCCGTGGTCTCGTCGAGAACCTCCGCGGCGGCCAACGCCTTGAACGTCGAGGCGTACGCGAACCGCTCGTCGGCCCGGTAGCCCACCGTCCTGCCGGTGCCGGTGTCGATCGCGTACACCCCCAGCCGCGCGTCGAACGTCTCCTCCAGGTGCCGGAACGCGCGGTCCCGGTCGGCCGCGGCGGACGCGGTGGCCGTCATCGGACGGTCCGGCGTCGGCCGTTCGGCGGCATCGCCGGAATCGGCGGGACCGCAGGCGGCGAGGGCCACCGCTGACACCACGGCCACCAGACGGTGTGGGGCGAGCACCATGATCACTCCTTGTCGATGTCGTGCGTCCGGCACCGGACAGCGCCGGTTGGGCAGGACTCGACCCTGGCAGCGATCGGGCATGCGGTCGAAGACGGAATCGGCGGTGTTCATGCCGATCCGGCATCGCCGGGGTTGCGGGGCGGTTCCGGCCGGCCGCTCCCCGCCAGGTGAGCGTGATCCCTACTCGACGGGAGGACGGACGAAGCGTCGCGACGTCTCCCCGACGGCATCGGGGCGCGCGGCGCGGTCCATGCCGATCCCGCTCGCGACTGGAGCGCCTGCCGCGCAGATCGGGCGCGACCAGCCGCCGACGGTTGCCGAGCCCCGGCACCAGGTCGCGGAACTGGGAGGACGAGGACGGGTGGCGTGCGGCAGCGGCACCACCGGGGCGTCCGGAGGTCCGGCCCCTCGACCGAACGTGCGGATGCGGTCGACGTCGGCGGCGCAACGGTCCTCGCGCAGGGGCGCCTGTCGTACGGACGTGACAGCATCACGGCCGTGGCGACATCAAGGCAGCCGGTGACGGTTCCCACCGACGCGAGCGTCGACGATTTCCTGGCCGCGGTCGCGGACGAGCGCCGGCGTGCCGACGCCCTGCGCCTGTGCGCGATCCTGCGCGACGTGACGGGTGAGCCGCCGGTGATGTGGGGCCCGAGCATCGTGGGCTTCGGCAGCTACCACGGCCCCACCGGCGACTGGCCCCTGGCCGGTTTCTCGCCCCGCAAGCAGCAGCTCGTCCTCTATCTGGTCGGCGGTTACGAGGAGCGCTACCCGACGTTGCTCGCCCGGCTCGGCCCGCACAGGACCGGCAAGGGCTGCCTCTACCTCAAGCGGCTCGACGACGTCGACGAGGGCACGCTGCGTGAGCTCGTGGAGCGCACGGTCCGCGTGCACAAGGGCGTGGACCGATCCCACCGACCCGAGTGACCCGGGGCGGTCGACGCACGCCGCAGCGCACCCGCCAGGTCGGTCGCTGAGCCGAACGACGGGGCGAGCTGACGTACACCGCGGCCGAGCCGTGCGGCCGCTCACGGTCAGGACGTCGAAGACGCCGGTGCCGTTCGGGGTCAGCTTCTGAAGGGTGGATGCCGTGCGGGGCGGGGAGGAGTCCGGGCCGCCGCCCGGACTCCTCCCCGGCTCCACCGCCCTGGTGGAACAGCTCTCAGAAGCCGGCGGAGATCCGGCTGAACTCCCAGTCGCTCTGGGCGATGCCGCTGCAGTTGGACACCACGCCGCCGCCGGCGCAGCCGCGATCCCGGTTCACCGCCCAGAACGTGAATCGAGCGAGCCCGTTGCTCCTGGCGTAGTCACGGATCCGCGTCCAGGTCTCCGGCGTGGTGACCTCCTGCTGGTCGGACAGCCCGTTCATACCGGAGATGCCCATGTGGGCGTACGCGGTCTGGTCGTTCCAGCCGAACGTGGACTTCAGCTGATTCTTCAGACCTTCCGCGGCGTTGCGGGTGCTGGTGTACATGTCCGCGCCGCCGCCGAAGTCGAACGGCATGATGGTGAAGACGTCCACGTTGGCGTTCAGCGCCCGGGCCTGGTTGATCAGCCGGACGCCGTGCACGTTGGGTCCGGTCGTGGTCGTACCGAAGGTCAGGATCGTGGTGACGCCCGGGTTGTTGCGCTTGATGATGCCCAGGGCACTCACGATGCGGTCGGCGACCGTGTAGTTCTCGAACTCGTCGTAGTTCTCGATGTCGATGTCGATGGCCTTGAGGCCGAAGGTGTTGATGACCTTCTGGTACGCGCCGGCGAGGGCCTCCGGGGTGGCGCAGTTCGGGCCGAGCTTGTTGCCCTGCCACCCGCCGATCGACGGGACGATGGTGGCGCCGGCGGCCTTGGCCTGGTTGATCCAGGACTCGTGGACGCCGCCGGTCAGGCCGCCCTCACCGTCCCAGACCGGGTTGCAGCCGTTCGCCAGCACGAACGCGACGGTGAACGCGCGGACGCCCTGACCGGTGATCGTCGAGGGCGCCGGCGGGTTGCCCCAGCCGGGATAGACGTACGGCGCCGCCGCCATCCTGCCGGCCGGGGGCGGGTTGGTCGGGCCGGTGGGGGGCGGGGTGGTCGGGGTGGTGCCGCCGCAGGTGCCCTGGTTGGCCCAGACGTCCCACTGGCCGCTGTGGGTGGCCGGGTTCTCGTTCTGGGTCCACCACTTGGCCTGGTAGTTGACGCCCTGGTACGACGCCTGGCCGCCGCCGACGTACACGGCGGACGACGACCAGGCCGGGTAGCAGGCCGCGGCCGCGCTCGACGTGGTCATCGGGGCGACGGCGAGGGCGGTGGCGGTGACCGTGACGGCGGCCAGGGCCAGGATCTTCTGCCTGAGTTTCATGACACTCTCCTGCGGGGGTTCAGGGAAGGGTGTTGAGGTGGGGACGGACGGTGTTGGCGAATCCGTTGCCGTTGGTGACGTCCCAGTTGACCGACCACGTCATGGCGCCACGGATCCCCGGGTAGGTGCGCGGCGGCTTCACGGAGCCGCAGTTGATGCCCTTGGCGAGGCAGTCGAGGGCCTGGTTGACCACCGAGGGGTTGACGTAGCCGCCACCGGCGGCGCTCGGCGCGGCGGGCAGCCCGAGGGACACCTGGTCCGGCCGGAGCCCGTTCTCCAGCTGGATGCAGGCGAGCGCCACGAGGAAGTTGACCGTTCCCTGGGCGTACGCGGCGTTGTTGTCGCAGCCGAGCATCGCACCGGAGTTGTAGTACTGGGTGTGGACGACGGTCAGGATGTCCTTGATGCTCAGCGCCAACTGGAAGTACTGACTGCCGGTGCTCTGCATGTCGATGGTCTGCGGCGCCATCGTGACGATCAGGTTCGGGTTCGTCCGGTTGCGGATGTCCCGCAGGGCCTGACCCATGTACGTCGCGTTGACGCCGTTCTCCAGGTCGATGTCGACGCCGTCGAACCCGTAGCTGGCGATGAGGCCGACGATCGAGTTGGCGAAGTTCGTTGCGGCGCTGGAACTGGCGACCGAGATCGTGCCGCGCTCGCCACCGACCGAGATGATCACCTTCTTGCCCCGCGAGTGCAGGGTGGCGACGTCGTTCCTGAAGTCGGCGTCGGTGTAGCCGCCGAGTGAGGCGCTCAGGCCCGGGTCGATGCTGAAGGACACCGTGCCGGGCGTGTTCGTCGCGTCGGCGAACGCGACCGCGATCAGGTCGTAGGTGGCCGGTACGTCACGGAGCCGGATCTCCCGGGCCGGGTTGTCGAAGTTCTGCCAGTAACCGGTGAGGAAGTGCTTCGGCAGCTGACCGTTGCCGGTCGGCGGGGGCGTGGTCGGCGGCGGGGTGGTCGTCGGGGGCGGGGTGGACGGTGGCGTCGTGGTCGGGGGTGGCGTGGTCGGGGGTGGCGTGGTCGGCGGGGTGGAGCCGCCGCAGGCGCCCTGGTTGGCCCAGACGTCCCACTGGCCGCTGTGCGTGGCCGGGTTCTCGTTCTGGGTCCACCACTTGGCCTGGTAGTTGACGCCCTGGTACGACGCCTGACCGCCGCCGACGTACACGGCGGACGACGACCAGGCGGGATAGCAGGCGGCGGCCGCGGAGGCGGACGACGCCAGGTGGACGGTGGCAGCACCGGCGGCCAGGACGGCGGCCAGGGCGAGGATGGCGGGGCGGCGCATGGGGGTGGCCCTTCCGGATCGGGGCGGAACCGAGGGCCTTATTATTAGGACTGTTAACAGTAGACGTCCAGAGTTAGACCACCTTGAATTTGATACGACGAATGAGAGAGGCCTGCGGCACTCTCACCAACACGAGGTGACCGGAGGCGGCCGCTCGGCGTGGTCAGAGGCCGGCGGCGGCGTCGTACCGGCGCCGCAGGTCGGCCATCTCCGATGCGGGCAACGCTTCCCTGAGTGCCAGGTCCTCGTACTTGTCGGGGAACATCTCCCGTAGCCGGTCGACGAACCTGACGTCGGCGGTCGCCTCGACCACCTCGACGCCGGGAGGTCGGGTGGTCATGTCCATGATCAGTGGGCCGACGAGTTTGACCGCTCCGTCCCAATGGCGCTTCTGTTCGGCGACGCCACAGAGGTGGAAGCCGTAGACCGTCCGGACGTCGGCCAGCGTGGTGGCCCCGGTGGGCTCGTAGCCGTAGACATGGACTCCGCAGACGACCGCCGGCGCGGCCTGCTCTCCGGCCGACCCCTGCGGGGCGGTGTGCCCGGCGTGGCCGTGATGTGTCGGGTCCACCTGCTCGAGGGTCGTGCGCATCCGGGCCAGGATCTCTTGGCGGAGAACCTCCGGGTCCGTCCTCGGGGTGGTCGAGGTGACCAGGGCGGCGACACCGATCGATGCGGCCAGCAGGCACACCTCGATCCACACGACGCCGCTTCGGCACCAGCCGCTGACGCGTACCCGGGAGATCATGGTCGTTCCTCACCTCGTCGCGGTTCCTGATGGTGGCGGAGAGCAGCGCATGGACCTCTGCCCGAAGGTCGGGTCCGTCCGCACTGCCACCCCCGGCGCACGGCCCTGCCGGCGGCGCGGTGGGGTGGCGCGTGCCGCGCCACCCCACCGCGGATGCTGTTACCGGGCGGTGCAGGTGAGGGTGGGTGCGGAGTTGGTGCCGTTCCAGGAGGCGTTGAAGCCGAAGCTGGTGGTGGCGTTGGCGCTCAGGGAGCCGTTGTAGGCGACGTTCGACGCGGTGACCGACGAACCGCTCGAGGTGACCGTCGCGTTCCAGGAGTTGGTGATGCTCTGGCCGTTGGGCCAGGTCCATGCCACCGTCCATCCGGAGATGGCGGCGTTGCCGGCCCGGACGGTGACCTCGGCGCCGAATCCACCGGACCACTCGTTCGTCTTGCGGAAGGTGGCGGTGCAGGCACCGTTTCCGGTCGGCGGCGGCGTGGTGGGCGGCGGGGTGGTGGGCGGCGGCGTGGTGGGCGGCGGGGTCGTCGGCGGCGGGGTGCCGCCACCGCCGAAGATCACGTCACTGCAGAGGTAGTACGGCTGGTCGAGGTGGGACGCCTGCCAGATGGTGTAGACGACGTGCCGCCCGGTACGGTTGCCCGCGTTCACCTGCGCCTCGTAGAGCCCGGTGGTCGGGTAGCTGCCGGTGCGGAGTACCAGCTCGAGGCTGTTCCAGGTGAGGGGCTGGGTGGTCGGGTCGAAACCCTGCTTGGTGATGTAGATCAACATGTAGTCGGCGCCGTGCCGAGCGCCGTCGGTCAGCGTCAGGGTGAAGTTGTTCGGCATCGGCTTCGCGGTCCACGCGCCGACCGCGTCGAGCGAGGCGTACAGGCCATTCTGGGTGCGACCGCCGCTGCACAGTTGCCCGTCCGGCACGGCGGCCTGGTGGTTGCCGCCGACGTTCTCGCGGTACAGGCCGTTCCAGTTCCACATGGTGTTCGGGTTGGCCTGCCACGCCTGCCAGCACATCGGGTCGGTCTGGGCCATCGTGGGGTTGAGGTGGTCGGAACCCCAGCGCTCGTAACATCCGTAGTTGCGTGACGGCGGGTTGGTGACTGATCCGTGCGCCGAGGCCGGACCGGCCTGGTTGACGGCGACCATCGTGAACGAGGCGACGAGAACCGCTACCGCGCCCAGTCCCAGACGGCGTGCTGTCCGTGAGATTTTCATGATGCTCCAGTGGATGCGCCGGCGCCCAGTGGTCTTCGCTGGGTGCCCACCCCGGAGAAGGTGACGCCGATCGATTCAAGCCGTCCCAGAGGTGGACGGCACTGCTGCCCAGCAGCGCTTGGCGACTCCCAGCCACGATGTTAGTAGAGACCAACGTCAATGTAAATCGATACCGACGCACCGGCCGGTCGCAGCAGAGTGCTCTTGCCGGCGCCGTTGTGCCCGAGCACCGCGGCCACCCCGTCGGGCGGAACGGCGAGGTCCACGCCGTGCAGCACCCGGGAACGCCCGTATCCGGCGTGCACCCCACGCGGAGTCAGCGTGCTTCGTGCGTCCAGTCGGGGTCCGCCTCAAGGTAAAACAGACACTTCGCCAGGTATGCAAAGGGCGCGTACCGGGGACTACGGCGGGATGAGCGGCACTCCGCGTACCGTCCGGTCCCGCCTGGCGGCCGCGTGGTCGGGATTCTGGCTGGTGCCGGCGGCGTTCGCCGCCGGGGCCGTGCTGCTGGCCCTCGGCCTGTCGGTGGCCGAGCTGCGCCTGGGCCTGCCGACCGCCGGGTTCCTGCCCAGCAGCGTGGCCGGCGCCCGGTCGCTGCTGTCCTCGATCATCACCGCGATGATCTCGTTCACCGCGCTGGTCTTCTCCATCACCGTGGTGGCCGTCCAGCTCGCCAGCAGCCAGTACTCCCCCCGGGTGCTGCGGACCTTCCTGCGGGACCGGATCACGCAGGCGGCTCTGGGCACCTTCCTGGCGACCGCGCTGTTCGCCATGGTGGTGCTGGCGGCACTGCCGGCCGGCCCCGACGCCCGGCTGCCGGAACTCTCGCTCGCCGTGACGATGACCTTCGTGCTAGCCAGCAGCGGGCTGTTCGTCTACTACCTGCACCACGTCACCACGGTCATGCGGGTCTCACACATCATCGCGGCGGTCGGCGCCCAGACCCGCCGGGTGATCGAGGAGCAGTATCCGGTCGGCCCGGCCGCCAGGCCCGTCGCACCGCTGACCCCGCCGGCGCAGGTGATCACCGCGGCGCAGCCCGGCATGGTCGAACACGTCGACCTCGGCCGGCTCGCCGCGCTGGCCCGCGAACACGACTGCGCCCTGTCGGTCCTGCCCGCGCCGGGCGACTTCGTGGTGGCCGGGCAACCGCTGATCGCGGTCCATCCGCTGCCCGGCGGCCAGCTCCCGGCGAGCGTGCCGGAGACGCGGGCGTGCGTCGCGGTGAGCCTCGGCGTGGAACGGACCCTGGGTCAGGACGTCGGGTTCGGGTTCCGGCAGTTGACCGACATCGCCGAGCGGGCCCTGTCACCCGGGATCAACGACACCACCACCGCGGTGCGCAGCGTCCAGGAGATGCACGACCTGCTGCGTCGTCTGGCCGGCCGGCCCGGTCACCGCCTGCTCGTCGACGACCCTGACGGCACGCCACGGGTACGGGCGCGGGCGCAGGACTTCGACGGTTTCCTCGCGGTCGCGGTCGACGACGTCCGGCGGGCGGGACGCGACCAGCCGCGGATCACCCGCCTCCTGGACGACGTGCTGGCCGACCTGCGTTCCGTGGCGCTGCCGGAACACCTGCCCGACATCGCCCGTCGGACCGAGAGTCGGCAGGAATGAGTCGACGGTGACGGGGGAAGCGGCCGGCACAGGCCCGCGCCACACGGCGTGGTGGAGGGAGCACCATGACCGCGTCCAGCGAACCGGCCCGCGGGGCCGACGCCTCGACCCGCGCCGGCCGGACCCGATCCGGTACGGCGGCCAAGACCAGCACGGCCGCCGCGCTCGCCCTCGTGTTCGGCGTGGCCGCGCTGTTCAGCGTGCTCACCGCCATCCTCGCCTGGATCGGCGTGGTCCTCGCCATCGTCGGCGTCGTCCTGGGCATCGTCGGCCTCAAGATGGCCGCCCGGCCGGGAGTCACCGGCCGCGGCGTGGCGATCGGCGGCCTCGTGCTCAGTGTGATCGCCCTGCTGCTCGGGCTGGCGCTCGGCGCGGGCATCACCACGTTCCTCAACAACGAGGGCGCGGTGGACCGGCTCCAGCAGCAGGTCGACGACCTGCGTGACCGACTCGACAACTGACCGTCAATTCCAGCCGGTCACCTGCTCGGCGACGAGCGCCCGACCACCCTCGAACTCCCGGTACGCACCGGCGGGCCCGAGCCGGTAGCGGTCGGACAGGTCACGGTACGAGAAATCGACGACGGTACCGCTCACGGTCACCAACTGCGGCGGTTCCGCGGTGACCGGATCGGTGGACAGCACCAGCAGCGTCCCGTCGGTGAAGTCGACGTCGCGCACGACGAACGCGCCGCCGGTGATGACGCGCTCCACCGTCGCCGTCACGGTGAGACGCGCGCCCACCTCGGCCCGGGCGACCGTGCCCAGCCGGACGGTGGGGGTCGGCTCCGGCGACGGCCCCGTGTGCTCCGGCTCGCCGGCGCAGCCGGTGGCGAGCAGGACCGCCACGGACAGGGCCGGCAGCGACCCG
The DNA here is from genome assembly GCF_002573675.1 of Micromonospora sp. WMMA1996. Classification (NCBI taxonomy): domain Bacteria; kingdom Bacillati; phylum Actinomycetota; class Actinomycetes; order Micromonosporales; family Micromonosporaceae; genus Micromonospora; species Micromonospora sp. WMMA1996. The sequence goes on from NZ_PDHU01000002.1 coordinate 60,243, forward strand.
CGCCACCGGCCCGTTCGCGGGTGTCGCCCCAGCCGTGCCGGCCGTCTCCGGCTCATCCCGCGGTCCTAGGCCACCGTGGGTTGCAGGACGGCCTCCTTCAGCGCCTCCGTGCGCCACCGGGTCACCTCCTGGTACTCCGGGTCGGCCACCATCCGGCTGAACGCCGACCGGCTCGGATAACGCACCAGCAGCACCGCGTCCCACGCCTGCCCCTCCTCCGCCACCAGCGCCGGTCCACCGTCGCCGGCGTAGAGCACCTCGCCGCCGTAGCGGGGCAGGAACGTCTCCTGCAGGGCGGCGCCGTACCGCTCGTAGGACTCCCGCCCGCCCTCGGCGAAGCGCAGCAGGTTGAGCATCACCACCGGAGCGTCGGGATCGGCGGCGAGGAACGCCTTCAGGTCCCGACCGTTGGGGTCCACTGCCATCCGCTCTCTCCTGTCGTCCTCGCCTGGCGACGTCACACCACGTACACCCTGACGTTGACATCGTGCACCCCGGGCACGCTCCAGGCGAGAGCCCGGGCACGGGCCGCCGCGTCGGCCGAGCCCACCCGTCCCTCCAGGATGACCACCCGGTTCTGCGCCTCCACACAGATGCGCTCGTGGCGCAGCAGCGGGTCACCACTCAGCTGCTCGACCACCCGGCAGGCCAACCGGGTGTCGTTCGCGGCCGGGCCGTCGTGGAACAGCGCGGGCAGTCCCTCCGGAAAGAACCACGGGTAGGTCATGACTCGTCTCCTCACTCGATCGGCGTTCCTCACGCCCTACCCCCAGGGTTTCTTCGCCAATACGACAGCTCCGTGACGATCTGCACCCGTCCCTGTGACAAGAACCCCACGCGGGACACATCGGCACGGGCCGGTGGCGTGATCGCTCCCCGCAGGGGTAGCGGCCGGGTGAGCACGGTCGGACGAAAGGAGATCACCATGACCATTCGACGCGCGACCTCTCGTACCCTGGCCGCCGTCCTGCTGACGTCGTCGCTGCTGACGGCCGGATGCGGGAACGACGACCGGGACGCCACGCCGGCCGTCACCACGTCCGGTACGGCCGACCTGCCCGCCACCACCAACGCCAGCGGCGACTACTTCAGCGACGAGTCGTACCTCGGCAAGCCGGTAACGGTCAGCGGCGAGGTGACCCGGATCATCGCTCCCGCGGTCTTCGTGATCGACGCCGCCCGCTGCGGCGACGACTCGGTGCTGGTGGTCGCTCCGGATCCGATGAACGTGGACCTGGGCACGCAGACGCAGGTGACCGGCGTCGTCCGCCGGTTCGCCTACAACGACGTCGCCGCCGACCGCGAGCTCGGCGGCGACATCAACGCCTACCAGCCGTACCGCGACGAGCAGTTCCTCCTCGTGGACGGGGAAGGAGCCGCGGGGGCCGGCACCCCGTCGGGCGGCACCGGTTCGTGACCCGTCGCGTACGACGGGGTCCTGACGATCGGTTCTGAGCACCGTGACAACCAGCCGGATCGCCCCTGCCGGCGTTTGCCGGCAGGGGCGCCGGGTAGCGGCCCGCGGAGGCGCCGGAACGACCGTCGCCGCTGAGCACCCGGGAGGGCAGAGACGTGGCACCTCGATCGCGCTGGGCGGCGCTCATCGGCGGCGTGGCGCTGCTGGCCACGACAGTCGGCTGCACGGCGGACGGCGACGCCGCGGCGACGCCCGCCGCCCCGTCGGCGGTCTCGTCCGCGCCGTCCGCTGCCGGACTGCCACAGGTGGTCGCGCGGCTGCAACCCTCGGTGGTCACCGTCCGCACCGATCAGGGCCTCGGCTCCGGCGTGGTCTTCCGCGACGGCGGGCTGGTCCTCACGAACGAACACGTCGTGGGTGACCGCAAGGACGTGGAGCTGGCGCTCGCCGACGGAAGCCGGGTGCCCGCGCGGGTGGTCGCCGTCGACGCCGTCACCGACCTCGCCGTCCTCCGCGCGGAACGCACCGACCTGCCGCCCGCGCCGCTGCGCACCGAGCTGCCGCCGCCCGGCGAGCCGGTCGTGGCACTCGGCAGCCCGCTCGGTTTCCTCAACAGCGTCACCGCCGGCATCGTCTCCGGCGTCGGTCGGGAGATTCCGGGTTCGGCGAATCAGGGCAACGCCCTGGTCGACCTGATCCAGACCGACGCCGCCATCTCCCCCGGCAACTCCGGCGGCGCGCTCGCCGACTACTCCGGCCGGGTGGTCGGGATCAACGACGCGTACCTCCCGCCGCAGACCGGGGCGGTGTCCATCGGATTCGCGATTCCCGCCGCCACGGCCCTCGACATCGCCGACGACCTGCTGGACGACGGCAAGGTCACCCAGCCGTACCTCGGGCTGGCGGTGGCCCGGCTGACACCGCAGATCGCGCGGTCGCTCGGCGCCGCCACCGACCGGGGGGTGCTCGTCCGGGACGTCGCGCCCGACGGTCCGGCGGCGGTAGCGGGCCTGCGGCCCGGGGACATCGTCACCGAGTTGGCCGGCGACCGCACCGACACGCTGGAGGCGTTCCTCGGCGCCCTCCGTACCGTCGAACCGGGCCAACGCGTGGCGGTCACCTATCGACGTGGGGCCGACACCCGCGGCACGAATGTGACGCCGACGGCCGCGACCCGCTGACCCTGGCCCGACCGACCGGCGTCGTTGCGTGCTTCGCCGAAATTCGGGCGACCTCACCGGAGGGCGGCGAGACTGGTGCGGTGAGTGCTCCCACGTCCGTGCGGCAGTCGCGCTGGTTGACGCCGATCGTGCCGGGAACGCGGGTCACCCGACTGGAGTTGTTCTTCGATCTGGTCTTCGTCTTCGCCTTCCTCAACGTGACCGGCCTGGTGTCCACCCACCCGACGCCGAGATCGGTGGTGGCCGGGTGATTGGTGCTGGCGCTGCTCTGGTGGTGCTGGACCGCGCTGGCCGCCCTGGGCAACCTCGTCCGCATCGACAAAGGGAATCCTGCCGGTCTTCGGGCTCGGCATCACCGCCACCACGTTCGTGCTGGCGATCACCATCCCGCAGGCCTTCCAGAACCAGCTCCACGACCTGGCGGGGCCGGTCGTGTTCGCGCTCGCGTACCTGGTGCTGCGCGGACTCACGCTTGTCGCGTTCCTGCCCGTCCTCACCGGCGCCGGCCAGGCCCGGCGACAACTGGCGCTGGTCTCCGCGCCGCCGGCGGTGGCGGCCCTCCTCGTCGTCCTCGCCGCCACGGCCGCGTGGTGGGCCCCGCCGGACGTACGCGTCGACGCCCGTCTCGGGCTGTGGACCGCCGCGCTCCTGGCCGAGTACTCGGTCGGGCTCTTCCTGCCCTATTCCAGGTGGGCGGTGGCCTCGGCCGGGCACTGGGCCGAACGGCACTCCCTGATCGTGCTGATCGCGCTCGGCGAGGCGGTCATCTCGCTGGGGCTCGGGCCGGGCCGGTTCGAGCGTCTCGCGCTGTCCGGACCGGTTATCGCCGGGTCCGCCCTCGGCATCCTGCTGCTCGCGGCCCTGTGGTGGCTGCACTTCGACACTCTGGCGCCCAGCGTGGAGCAGGCCATGCACGGCACCCGGGACGTGCGGCGGATCCCCCTGGCCCGCGACGTCTTCACCTACCTCCACCTGCTGATGATCATGAGCATCATCACCGTCGCGCTCGGACTCAAGTTCGTCCTCGAAGCGGTGGCCGAGATCCTCGTCGAGCCGCTGAGCTGGGCCGGAGTGGTCGCCCTCTACGGCGGGGTCGCCCTGTTCCTGCTGACCGAGATCGCGGTGGTCGCGCGCACCTTCCGCCGGGTACGGCCCACCAGGCTGGGCACCGCCGTCATCGTGGGTCTGCTGAGCTGGCCGGCGACACTCGTCACGCCCCTCGCCGCACTGGGTGCGCTGGTGGCGGTCCTGATCGCCCTCATCGTGATCGACAGGTTCACCGGCGCCGCCGCCCGTCGCAGGATCAAGGCGTCCCTGCGGCACGAGGAGGAGACGGCCGAGCAGGCGGTCAGCCGGTGGCGGCAGGAGCACCTCTGACAGTGACCGCCGGCGACAGTGGCGGAAGCGACGACGTCCACCAGCTCGGTCCCATACGCTGATTTCCGGCCCGTTTGACGTATTCCGTGCAGAACTCCAGCCGACCGCCAGAAGGACGACCATGCGTCTCGATCCTTTCCGCCGGCCCGACCGGTCGCCGCGCACCCAACCTGGGTCCGGGGCCCGCGCCCGCCGCCGGGTCAGCGCCGCCGTCCGGCTGCTGGCCGCGCTCGCCCTGGCCGGTGGCACGTACGCGGCTCTCGCGCCGGCCGCTCGCGCACAGGACGCGGACCGGTTCAGCGGCGCCGCGGCGGAGGGTGAGGCGCTGTTCGACGTCGGGTGCATCACCTGCCACGGTCGCAACGGCGGCGGCGTGGAGGGACGGGGACCGAGCCTGGTGGGCGTGGGCGCCGCCTCCGTCGAGTTCCAGGTCGGCACCGGCCGGATGCCGCTGGCGCGGCAGGAGGCCCAGGCGATGCGCAAGCCGCCGCAGTACAGCGACGAGGAGATCCGGCAACTGGCCGCGTACGTCCAGGAGCTGGGCGGCGGACCGGTGGTTCCCGACACGGTCGGCGGCCGGGCCGAGGCGGCCGATCTGGCCCGGGGCGGGGAGCTGTTCCGGATCAACTGCTCCCAGTGTCACGCGTTCGGTGGTGGCGGCGGGGCACTCTCCTCCGGCAAGTACGCGCCCAGCCTGTATCCGGCGTCGGACCGCACCATCTACGCCGCCATGCTCAGCGGCCCGCAGAACATGCCGGTGTTCGGCGACAGCCAGCTCACCCCCGAGCAGAAGAACGACATCATCGCCTACATCCAGCAGGTCGTGCAGGACGACCGCGACCCCGGTGGGTTCAACCTGGGCCGCTACGGCCCGTCCACCGAAGGGCTGGCGATCTTCCTGGTCGGTGTCGTCGCCCTGGTGTTCGCCAGCCTGTGGATCGCGGGCAAGTCATGACCGGGCGCACGGAACGGGTCGACGTCCACGATCCGACGCTGCCGCGGTTCGCGATCGTCCGGGAGGGCGCACGCCGGGACGACATCGAGATCGTCCACTACGAGCCGCAGGTGGCCGCCGGCTCCAAGGCCGAGCGGCGGGTGAGCCGGACGGTGGCAGCGTTGTTCCTGGCGGCGGGTCTGTCGGCCACGCTGTTCCTGGTCGTCTACATCTGGTGGCCGTGGCGCTACCGCCTGGTCGGCGGCATCGAGGAGTACTACACCCCGCTTCTCGGGCTGACCCTCGGCGTCGCGCTGCTCGCGGTGGGCTTCGGTGTCCTGGTGTGGGGCAAGAGGCTGCTGCCCAAGGAGGTGTCGATCCAGGACCGGCACGACCAGCCCTCCTCGGCGGAGGATCGGCGCGTCACCGGTCAGACCATGCTCTACCTGGCCGACGAGCTCGGTGTCCGGCGACGCCCGCTGCTCGGGGTGTCCCTGCTCGCGGGACTGCTTCCGGTCGGGGTGGTCACCGCCGCTCCCCTGGTCGGCGGTCTGATCCGCGACCCCCACGACGACCGGGAACTGTTCCGCACCGGCTTCGCCCCGGCCGACGACAACGGCGTGGTCACCCGGATCCGCCTCGTGCGCGAGGACGGACGGCCGATCCGGCCGCCGGACATCCTGCCCGGCGGCCAGGTCACCGCCTTCCCCGGCATCCCACGCGGCGTCAGCAACGAGTACGCGGACTCCGTCACCCTGCTCATCCACCTACGGGCCCAGGACGCGCTCGTGGCGCGGGAGAACAACCGGGAGGCCGGCAAGCAGGACTGGATGTGGGGCGACTTCATCGCCTACTCCAAGATCTGCACCCACGCCGGCTGCCCCGCCAGCCTCTACGAGCAACAGACGAACCGTCTGCTCTGCCCGTGCCACCAGTCCCAGTTCCTGATCACCGACAACGCCCGGCCCGTCTTCGGCCCCGCCAACCGGCCGCTGCCGCAACTACCCATCGAGGTGGACGACGAGGGCTTCTTCGTCGCGTCCTCCGACTACCAGGCGCCCATCGGACCCGACTTCTGGGAGCGCCCCTGATGAGCGCGGCCCGGTCGGGCCGCCGGTCCCGGACGTCCCACGGTGTGACGCGGGCATCCCGCAGCCGGCTGCGGACCGCGCTCGTGGCCGTGCTGGCCACCAGCAGTCTGCTGCTCACCGCGTGCGGGGCGGGGCAGATCGCGGAGACCGCCCAGAAGGACCCGTCCATCCAGGGCGTCAACCTCAGCAGCGACAACGCCGAATACGCCGTCCGGGGCCTGCTTCTCGCGTACCCGGGCGTCGGCGGCTACCCGGCCGGCGGCGACGCCCCGCTCTACGCCGTGCTCTACAACGACTCCAAGCGTCCCGTCACGGTCACCGTGACCAGCGAGGATGCCCGGGAGGTCGTCATGGTCGGGACCAGCGGCAAGCTGCCACCCACCGCCTCGTCCACACCGAGCCGTCCGTCGGCCTCCGGCTCACCGGGTTCCGTCCCGCCGGGATCTCGGCAGCCGGCACGCATCGACCTCCCGCCGCTGAGCTTCGTGCGGTTCAACGAACAGTCCGGCCGCTACTTCGCGCTTGTCGGGCTGGACGAGTCACTGCGTTCGGGGCAGAACGCCACGGTGACCTTCGACTTCGGCAACGGCCAGCGGATCACCGGTCCGGCGCCGGTTGCCGCTTCGTTGACCCCCATCGCGCCGCCGCCCGCGATCGTCGATCCCGAGGAGGGCGGGGTCCACGAGGGCGGCTGAGCGTCGCACACCGGCCCCCCGGCGCCGGCGATCCCGAGGACAGCTACCGGACCAGGGGCAGCGGCGCCGGGCTGGTCGCAGGGGGCGTCGCCGGTGCCGGCGACGGCGCCACCACCCGCCGGTTGAGACTCACCCGGGCCAGGCCCGTGCCGCCCACCCGGATGTCGTCGTACGCCGGCAACCGATGCTCGGTGTCGAGATACAGCACCGACACATCCGCCTTCTCGCCCTCCCGTTTTTCCTGCTAGAGACCCGGGTAGGAGGGCAACGTACGCCGCGGAGATCGAGACGGCCGGACCGACCGTCGAGGAGGTGAGCGATGCGGGTTCTAGCGGACCGCTACCGGCTGGTACGGCAGGTCGGCCGGGGCGGCTCGGCCGTCGTCTGGCAGGCGGTGGACCAGTTGCTCGACCGGACGGTCGCGGTCAAGCTGCTCGCCCCCGGCATCGCGGAGGACCGCGGGTGGCGCGGGGCCGTGCGCCGCGAGGCACGAGCCGCGGCGCGACTGGACCACCCGAACGTCGCCGCGGTCTACGACTACGGTGAGGCCCGGCTGTCGGGCCTGCGGCGCGTGCCCTTCCTGGTGCTGCAGTACGTCGACGGCGAGACGCTCGCCGACCGGTTGCGCCGGGCCGGGCCGCCGGGGTGGCCCGCCGGCGGCCGGCTCTGCGCGGAGGTGGCGGCCGGGCTCGCCGCGATCCACGGGGCCGGACTGGTGCATCGCGACGTCAAGCCCGGCAACGTGCTGCTCGCGCCGGAGGGAGCGAAACTCGTCGACCTCGGCGTGGCGCTCGCCGTCGGCGCCGCCACCGTCGACAGCCGGGGCGAGATCCGCGGCACCCCCTCGTACATGTCCCCGGAGCAACTGCGCGGCGAGCCGGCGGTGCCCGCCTGCGACGTCTACGCCCTCGGCCTCCTGCTCACCGAGTGCCTCACCGGGCGACCGCCGGCCCGCCCGGACCGGGCCGACCGCGAGGCGACGCTCTGCATCGAGGGGGTACCCGAGGCCGTCGAGGACCTGCGCCTTCGTTGCCTCGCACCCGATCCCGCCGAGCGGCCGAGCGCGGACAGGGTCGCGCAAGTGCTCGCCACCGCGGCCATCCCCGACGTGATGCGGCTGCGTCCGGCCGCCGACGCACGCCCGGACCCCCGACCCACGACCCCCGTGACCCTCGGGGCCCCCCGCCGGACGAAGGTTCGGCGTGCCGTGCTGGTGGGTGCGCTTCCCTCGGTCCTGGCGGGCGCCGTGTTCGTCGCCCAGCTTCCCGGTTCCGGTTCGACGCAGGACGCCTACGGCGCGCCGGAGGCGGCACCGAACACGACCACCGGCTGCACCGTCGCGTACTCGGCCGAGCGTCGGCAGGGCAGCTTCGACGCCGAACTCAGGGTCGAGGTGACCGGCGGGCAGCCGACCGGACGGCCCGTCCTGACGTTCCGGCTGTCGCCGGGCCAGCATCTGGACGCGCCGCTGGACCGATGGCAGTCGGGGCGGGTCGTGCGGCTCCCCGTCGCGCTGGACGCCTCGTCGCAGGTCCGCGTGCCCCTGTCCGGCACCTACTCCGACAAGGCCCGATCCGGTCCGGACGGCTTCGCGCTCGACGGCGTGCCCTGCCGCAGATCCTCGGCGCTGGTCACCATCGCGGGCGCGGACGAGCCGGCGACGAGCCGCGTGCCGCCGGTCCGGGCGGACATTCCGGCGCCCCGGCGCACCGGTTCCGACGCCGCGCCCGCGCCGACACCATCGGACCCAGCCGGGAACGAGTCGGTGGTGGGCGCGTCGCCCTCGGCTGGATCACCGACCGGCCGCCCCTCCTCGCCGTCGCTGCCGACGCCGACGGACCCCGGCCGCGAACCGACGGCCGACCCGACCGGCTCCACCGGCTCCCCCACCAGCCCGTCCGTCTCCCCGCCGGCTTCGCCGACCCCGGACGCGCCGTCCACGCCCACCGTCACCGCCTCACCGACCCCGGCCCACGTTCCCACGTCAGTGAGGGCTACCGCGTCGGTCAACGCTGACGTGCTGGCCTGACCTCACACGGGACTGCCCGCTACCGACCGGCGTCGCCGCCCGCGTCCCGCAGCCGCTCGATCAGCAGCAGCGCGAGATCGTCGCGGGGCTCACCACCGACGTGCGTGCGCACCGCGCGCCAGATCGCGTCGAGCGCCTTCGGCAGGGAGGAGGCGGACAGCGGACGGTCGAGCAGCCCCAGCGGGAAGAACCGGCCGGCGTCGTCGCGCGCCTCGATCAGCCCGTCGGTGTAGAGCAGCAGGCGGTCGCCGGTCGCCCAGCTGTGGTGCCGCGGCGGGGTACGTCGGCCCCCCAGCCCCAGCGGCCGGTCCGGCTCGTTCTCGTGGAGCGGAACGGGGGTACGCCCGGGGTGGTGTCGCAGCGGCACGGGATGCCCGCAGCTCATCACCCACAGGTCCGGCCCACGGACCTCCAGCAGCACGGCCGTGACGAAGGTGACCCCGTAGGCGGGCCTCGGTTCCCGGGCGACCAGGGCGTCGAGATCCGTGGCGACCTCCTCCAGCCGGTCACGCACGATCGCGGACTGCCGGAAGGCGCCGATGACCGCCGAGGCGAGCTGCACCGCCGGTAGTCCCTTGCCGCACACGTCACCGATGATGACGCGCACCCGGTCCGGTCCCGGTACGACCTCGTAGAGGTCCCCGCCCACCCCCGCACCCCGCTGCGCGGAGACGTACCGTGCGCCCAGCGCGACGTCGCCGATCCTGGGTGGGACCTCCCGCAGGATGGCCTTCTGGGTGACTCGCACGATCTCGCTCATCCGCCGGATCCGCTCCTCGCGCGATGTGCGGGCCCGGGCCACGTAGAGTGCCGCGACGCTGACCGCGATGACCACCGCGACCCGCAGGACGTGGTCGAGGCTGCCGAGGGTCTGGCTCGGCAGGCCGGCCAGGACGGCGGCGGCCGTCGCCGCGGCGGACGCGACGGCGGTCCGTCTCGGCGTGTCCACGGCGGCGGCCAGCAGCGGGGCCAGGGCCAGGAAACCGATGAGTACGGCGTGTGCGGCGGCCGCCACGTCGACCAGCAGCACGACGGCGATGAGCGCCAACGCCGCGGGCAGTCCGAGCCACGACCGGTGACCGGAGTCGGCGGAACGCCCCGGCTCAGTCATCGACGGCGAGCCGATCAGGCACCCCGGCGGCGGAGGACCCCGATTCCAACCTCGCCCGCAGCGCGGCGATCTCGTCCCGCAGCGCGGCGACGTCGGCGGCCGTGGCCGGCTCCGGTCGGTTCCGGTCGGCGACCCGCTCGACGATCCAGGTCGCGAGCGACCCGGTCACGAAACCGATCAGGCCGATCCCGCCGACCATGAGGCCGAGCGCGACCAGCCGTCCCGCCGTGGTCACCGGGAAGAGATCGCCGTACCCGACCGTCGTGATCGTCACCGCGGCCCACCAGAGGGCGTCGGTGAACGAGGTGATCGAGGCGTCCGGCGCCGCCCGTTCCGCGTCGAGCACCGCCAGCGCCGACACGACCACCAGCAGCACGGTCGTGGCGCTGACGTACAGGGCGAGGCGGCCACGGGCCCAGTCGGTGGTGCGCCGGGTCAGGTTCAGCACGACGGTGACCAGCCGGAGGGCCCGCAGCGGACGCAGGAACGGCAGCACCAGCACGGTCAGGTCGAACAGGTGGGTACGCAGGAACCGCAGCCGGTCACCGGCGAGCGCGAACCGCACCAGCAGGTCGACCCAGAAGAGCAGCCAGATGGTCAGACCGGTGGCCTCGCAGGCGACCACCCACCGGCGGGAGAGCTGCGGCACGAGGATGGGCCACGCGTACGCGACCAGGAAGACCACAGACAGCAGGGTCAGCGGGGCGGCGCTGAGCTGCTCCCAGCGCCCGATCGCGCGCCGTCGGAATCCGTCCCGCTGGTCGAGGACCACCCCCGCCACCTTTCCTGTATCCATGCAACCATTGTGCGGTGGAACTCCACATGCCGCCGGAGGCGCCGGTGGCCGACCCCGAGTCGGCCCTCGTCGCCCGACTCGCCGCGCTGAGCCGGGTGATGGTGGGCTTCACCGCGCGGACGCTCGCCGGCCTCGACACGGAGCTGACCCTCTCCCAGTACCGCACGATGGTGCTGCTGGCCGCACGCGGACCGCTGCGGACGGTGGACCTCGCCACCGTGCTCGGGGTCCACCCGTCGACCGCGACGCGCGCCTGCGACCGGCTGGTCCGGCGCGACCTGGTGGCCCGGCGGCAGGGCACCACCGACCGGCGGGTGGCCTGGCTGACCCTCACCGAGGCCGGACGCGACCTGGTCGGGGAGGTGGTCCGTGGACGGACCGAGCGGATCCGCGACCTCGTCCGCGCCGCGGGCGTGGCCCCCTCCGCGGACGCGGCGGGCCTCGTCACCGCCCTGGTGGCGGCTGCCGGCGAGCCCACCGAGGACCAGTGGTGGCGGGAGTGGGCCGGCAGTGTCGGTCGCGAGCCCGGTGTCTGAGCCGTCCACCCGGTCACGGAGCGTCTCCAGGCTCCCGCACCCCCGGGCTGGATGATCATCGGAGCACCGACGAGTCCGGTCGGCCCACCCACCGTCACGTCCACCGAATCCCAGGAGTTGTCGTGCGAGCCCGAGACCTGGCCGTTCCCTTCCCGACCATCACCGTCGCCACCTCGGTCCTGGAGGCCGCCCGCCTCCTGGCCGGACACAACCTGCCCGGCCTGATCGTGGTCGACGCCGCCGGGCGTCCGGTGACCGTCCTGCCCGGCACGCAGGTGCTGCGACTGGTGATCCCGGGCTACTGCCGGGAGGACCCCACCCTGGCCCGCATGATCGACGAGCCGGCCGCCGACATGTTCCTGCGGGGAGCCGAGGGCCGGTCGGTCGCGGACCTGCTACCACCGGAACGGCTGGCGCCTCCTGTGGTCGGCCCCGAGGCCACGGTCCTGGAGGTGGCCGCCGTGATGGCCCAGAAGCGCAGCCCTCTGGTCGCGGTGGCGCCGCCCCGCGAGCCGATGATCGGCGGCATCACGCTCGACGCACTGCTGGACCGGATGCTCGCCGCATGACCGCGACTGCCTGGGCGGCCGTGGCCGTCTTCACCGCCGCCTACGTGCTGATCGCCACCGAGAAGGTCCACCGGGTGGCCGCGGCGCTGGGCGGGGCGGCGGTGATGTTCCTGATCGGCGCGACCGACACCGCGCACGCGTTCTTCTCCGAGGACGCCGGCGTCGACTGGAACGTGATCTTCCTCCTGATCGGCATGATGCTCATCGTCGCCGTCCTCAAACGCACCGGCGGGTTCGAGTACGTGGCGGTCTGGGCGTCGAAGCGGGCCCGAGGCCGCCCGTACCGCGTGCTGGTGATCCTGGTGGTGATCACCGCGGTGGCATCGGCGGCGCTGGACAACGTCACCACCGTCCTGCTGATCGCGCCGGTGACCTTCCTGGTCTGCGAGCGCCTCGGCGTGCCGGCCGTGCCGTTCCTCATCGCCGAGGCGATGGCCTCGAACATCGGCGGCACCTCGACGCTGGTGGGCGACCCGCCGAACATCATCATCGGCAGCCGGGGCGGCCTGAGCTACAACGACTTCCTCATCCACCTGGCCCCGTTCGTCGCCCTGCTGCTGGTGGTGTTCCTGGGCCTGTGCCGGGTGCTGTTCCGCGACGCGTTCCGCTACGACCCGGAGCGGGCCGCCCAGATCGCCGCCCTGCACGAGGGCGACGCCATCCGGGACCGGCGGCTGCTGGTCCTCGGCCTGGCCGTGCTCGGCGCGGTCACCGCCGCGTTCGTGCTGCACACCACGCTGCACCTGGAGCCGGCGGTGGTGGCGCTGCTCGGCGGCCTGCTGCTGCTCGCACTCTCCCGCCTGGACGCCGGTGAGATCAGCCGCGACGTCGAGTGGCCCACGCTGGTCTTCTTCGCCGGCCTGTTCGTCATGGTGGGAGCGCTGGTCAACACCGGCGTGGTCGAACAGATCTCCCGCGCCGCGATCGACGTCACCGACGGCCGGCTGCTACCCGCCTCGATGGTCCTGCTGTGGGGCTCCGCGGCGCTGTCGGCGCTCGTCGACAACATCCCGTACGTCGCCACCATGAGTCCGGTGGTCGCCGACCTGGTCAACGCCCAGGGCGACGCGGGGCAGTCCCGAGTCCTGTGGTGGGCCCTCGCCCTGGGCGCCGACCTGGGCGGCAACGCCACCGCCGTCGGCGCCTCCGCCAACGTGGTGGTCCTCGGGCTCGCCGAACGGGCCGGGCAGCGGATCACCTTCTGGCAGTTCACCCGCTACGGCCTGGTCGTCACCCTGGTCACCGTCGGGCTCGCGATGCCGTACCTGTGGTTGCGCTACTTCGCCCTCGCCTGAGGAAACGTCGTCGTGCTGTCCTCCCGGCCGCTGATGTCCTCGGCCGCGGGCCGCTGTCTGGGGAGCGGCGCCGCCGCGGCCGGCGCGACGCGTCCGGCGCGGCACGCCGTGCCAGGTCCAGTGGGCGGCGGAGGCCGGGGTCGGCAGGCGCGGCGTGCCGGAAGATGAGCGGCGGGACGCACATCCGAACGATGAGTTCCGGCGGCGAGCGTGGTCTACCTCGGCATGATCCCTCCGGATGATCCGATGACCACCGTCCACGTCGGCGACATCACCCTGGGCATCGAATCGTTCGGTGACGACGACGCGCCACTCGTCCTGCTCGCCGGCGGAACAACGATGCTCTCCTGGCCCGACGCGCTGTGCGCGCGCCTCGCCGCCGGTGGGCGTCGGGTGGTGCGTTACGACCTGCGCGACAGCGGCCGTTCGACGACCAGGGATCCGGAGGCGCCCGCCTACACCCTGCGCGACCTCGCGGCCGACGCGGCGGCCCTTGCTGACGCGCTCGGCGCGGGACCCGCGCACCTCGCCGGGATCGGCGTCGGCGGGATGGTCGCCCAGGTGGCCGTGCTCGACCATCCCGGCGCGTTCTCGGCGCTCACTCTGGTCGGCACCCGCGCTGTCGCCCCCGGCCCGCCCGACGACGACCTCCCCGACCACGACCAGGCGACGACGAGCCGACTGTTCGCCCGTCCCCTGCCCGACTGGGCGGACCGCGAAGCGGTGGCGGCGTTCGCCGCCGCCGGCGCGGAGATCCTCGGCGACGACCCCGCCGCCGCGCGAACAGTCGCCGCGCGCATCTGGGACCGCACGCCCAGCACCGCACCACCGGTCCAGATGGCCAACCAGATGGGCATGGTGTTCTCCAGACTCGACTGCACACCCCGATGGCGTGAGCGGCTGGCCGAGATCGAGGTCCCGACCCTTGTCGTGCACGGCCGCCGGGACGCGTTCTTCCCCGTCGGGAACGGCGAGGCGATCGCACAGGAGATTCCCGGTGCACGGCTGCTCATCCTCGACGAGGCCGCTTCGGCGATCCCCGATGCCGCCGTCGGCGAGGTCGCCGAAGCGATGCTCGCCCTCGGGTAGGGGACGCCGCCGCCCGTACCGTCATGATCACGGGGTCGGCGGACGCGATGACCGGCTGACACCATCGTCGAGGCGGACCACCTGCACGGCCGCGCCGGCGAGGCCCGGTGGCACCGGTGGCCGGCCCGACCGTTCCAGCCTGCCGGCGCAGGGCTGCCCGGTCCGCGGTTCGCTACGAGGAGGTCGGCGCGGCGAGCGCCTGAACCCGGCGCAGATCGGCTCCGCCGGGACGAGACCGGCGCGCGAGCAGCCCACCACCGCTCGGCCTCGTCCTTCCCGCGCTCGTCCTGGTGACGCCTCAGGTCGGCAGCCGGTCGTCGAGGGTGTCGAGGTAGCGGGCGAAGCCGTGCGGGGCCCGACTGCGACGCCGGGCGCTGGTCCGGACCGGGCAGCCGGCGTCGGCGACGACGCGCATGGCGCGCCGACGGCCGCGCTCGACGAGGTCGTGGTCCTCGCCGTGCAACAGGTCGGAGAACCCGCCCAGACGCTCGTAGACGGTGGCGGCGCACCCCAGGTTCGCCCCGTGCACGTGCCGGTGGGCCGTGCCGCTCAGACCGTGTCGATACCGCGTCTCGAAGCGCGTCCGGACAAGCTCCGAGCGGGGACCCCAGTCGGCCACCCGCACCGTACCGACCAGGAGGTCGACGCCGGCACGGGCATGACGCAGGTGCCAGTCGCCCCACCGCCGGGGGACGCGGCTGTCCGCATCGGTGCTGAGCAGCCACAGTCCGTCCGGGCCGTGACGCAGCGCGTGTGCCATGCCGGCGGCGCGCGCACGGCCGACGCTTCGCGCCCGCACCGTCACCACCACGGCGCCGAGACCCGCGGCGACGGCGGCCGTCTCGTCCCGGCAGTCGTCGGCGACGACGATCACCTCGGAGGGCACCGGCAGGCCACGGAGCGCGCTGCGGACAGAGGTCAGGCAACCGGGTAACAACGCCTGCTCGTCGTGGGCGGGCACCACGACCGCCACCCGGTTCACCACAGGCCCTCGACCTGGGCGACGGACCGGGCCGGCGGCGGCACCCGGAGATAGACGTCCAGGAGGAAGTCCTCCTCCTGGTGGTGCGCCGTCCGCGCCAGACCGTCCCGGGCACCGAGCCGCCGGTGCACGTCGTCCCCGCCGCGTACGTGCTCGGCCACCGCCGGCCGCCAGTGGACGGCGACGAGTGCACCACCCGGCTCGAGGGACTCCACGGCCCTCGTGATCAGCAGCTCGAGCCCCGCGTCGTCGAAGTAGTAGCCGAGTTCGGAGAGCACGACCAGGTCGAAGGGTCCGTCCACCGCGGCCGGCCACTCCTCGGGAACGCGCATCTGTTCCACCCGGACGTGCGCCTGGTCCGAGAGCCGCTTCCGCGCGGTCGCGACCGGGGCGGCGGCGATGTCGACGGCGAGGAGTCGGTCACACCGTTGCGCGAGGCGGCTGGTGAGCGCCCCCGTCGAACATCCCGGCTCGAAGGCGGACCGGTAGCGCGGTCGCGGCAGGCAGGAGACGGTCAGGTCGTGCTTGCGCTGCTCGTACCAGCGGGTCTCGAAGCTCCACGGGTCCTCGGCATCGGCGTACATGTGGTCGAAGTACTCGGCGGGAGTGCGGCGAGCGGTCATGGCACGAACACCGTTTCGTAGGGACGCGCGAAGCGTGCGAGCACGTTCGGGGGAAGGATCGCGGCGTCGGCGGGCGCCGGCCCGAGCGGCAGGATCTGACTGCGGAAGGCGTCGATCGCTCTCGCCTTGGCCGTTCGGGCCGACGCGGTCAGATCCACCCGGCGGGCGCGATGCCACGGCACGTCCGGGTCGCCCGGCTCGGCCCAGTGCCAGGTCCAGACGGGAAACTCCAGGAGCGTCGCGCCGGTGCGCCGACAGGCGAGCGCGGCCGCTCGGCCGACCGCCTCGTGGTCCGGGTGGCCGTCTCCGCGCCACGTCGTGACACACCACCTGCCGGGGGTGAGTCGCGCGGTCAGGGCCTCGGTGAGCGCCACCTCGTCCACGTCGCCGTCCGGATGTCCGAGGTGATCGATGGCCGAGGAAGCGACCCCGAGCAGCTTGCCAGCGGCGGCCGTCTCGGCCCGCCGGATCGCCGCCAGCTCCGTCGGCCGGTGGACCGTCGACCCCGGATGGGAGGCTTCGCCGTCCGTGACGACCGTGATCTCCGCTCCGGCACCCTCGGCGAGCATGGCGACGAGGCCACCGACTCCGAGCACCTCGTCGTCCGGATGAGGAGCGACCACCAACGGCGGCACGGTCGGCATCCGACCGTCCTCCAGCAGTGCGGGCCACACCGCCGGCGCCGACCACGCTCGCCACCGTCCCTCGTCGGTGCCCGCATCGACGATCGGCCTCACCACCGGGGATCTCCGATCGCCGTCACCAGCTCACCGAGGTGAGCCAGATCCGCCTCCGCGTGGCTCTGCCGCAGGTACACCGTCAGGTCGGCGACCCGCTGGGCGTGCCGGGCGTCCTGGCACAGCGGCCCGGCCCCCAGCGCCCGGCCGACCCGGTCGAGGACCTCGGTGGCGGCCGCCTCGACGGCGGCGCGAACCTGGTGGGCCAACCGGTCCGCATCGGCAGTGGGATCCGCGTCGATCTCGCCGGCTGCCGTGAACAGGAGGGCGCGAGCGCCGACCAGGGCCGTGTCGACCGCGCCGAGGTGGGCCATGAGATGCGGGTCGGAGCGACGGCGCGCCGCGTCGAGCAGCGCGTCGGCGACTCCGACCGCTCCGCCGTACCAGCAGGCGGCGACGCCCAGCCCTCCGTGCCAGAAGCCCGGCCGCGAGGTGTAGCTGCCGGGTTCGCCCACCGGTTCGGCGTACACGTCGTCGAAACGCACGGTCCGGCTGTCGCTGGCGGCCATCCCGACGGCGGGCCAGGTGTCGGACAACGGAGTGACCCCGGCCGCGCCGACGTCGACCGAGAACAGCCGTACGCCGTCGACGGCGACGGCGGTCACCAGTGCCCGGGACAGCAGACCGGCCCCCGAGCACCAGGGCCGCTCGCCGGTCAGCCGCCAGCGAGCGCCGTCCCGGTTCGCGGTGACCGAAGCCGGCACAGCGGCCCACACGCCCCACGGCTGCCGTCGCCACGCCGGATCGGTCGACGCGCCGAGTTCGGCCAGGATCGCGAGGGCGTCAGCGTGCCCCTCCCCCAGCCGAGCCAGCGCCACGTCCACACGGCCGAGTTCGATGAGGCGCAGCCACCGCTCGGGCGTCCGGCCGCCACCGGGCAACGGTAGATCGAGACGTCCGTCGAGCACCGCGGAACGGAACGCCTCCGCCGTGCGGTCGCTCTGCCCGGTCACCCTCGGATCTCCGCCGTGCGGAACGGCGTCGCGGTCCGGACCGGGCAGAACCCCACCCGGCGCCACTCAGTGACGATCATGAGCATCGTCTCCAACGGGATCGACGATCATCGCGAACTCCGATCCGGGCGGTCAAGGAGCGGCTCGGATGGGCCGCGGCCCAGGAAATGCCCCCACCGCGGGTGACGAAACGTCGCCCGATTCCCCGGCGACGCCGGCGGGGCGACAACACCGTGTCGTGGCGTGCCACTGCGCGTCATGCCGGTTCGGGCACCCCGCCCGCCTCGCCGTCGTCGGGCATCGGCTCGACCGGGGCCTCCGGCAGCGTCCCGGGCGTGTCGGCGAGAAGCTCGTCGGCGTCGTCCGGTATCGGCTCGCGCGGATCGAGGGGCGGGTAGACGTCAGGGTCGAGGTCGGGATTCGTCATGGGGCAATCATCGGTCAGAGTCTCCCTGTCGGCGACCGCGAGCCGGCCACGGTCCGCGAGCGGTGAGGGCGGCCCTCGGTCGAGGTCGGGCCGGTGAGACCGAACCTCACACGGACGTGAGGTAAGAACGGGGAGGTAGCGGTGACCGCCACCGTCCGGATCGGTGAACTCGCCGCCCGCACCGGGGTCGGCGTGCGATCCCTGTGTCACGACGAGGCACGGTCGGAGGGGCGACCGCTGGCCCACCTGGACCATGATCGGCGTCGTGACGCTGGCCGCGCCGAACATGCGCGTCGAGATCCGGGTCACCGCCGTCATCGGTCGTTCCTGACCGCTCCCGAGCGATCCGGGAGGACGCGGAACACGTACGCCGGGCCGGTGTCCCGCCGGCCCGGCGCACCCGCGTCGGGAACGGGCCGTGCGTCAGCGGGAGCGACGGGCGCGAGCCGACCCGGGTCAGACCGCCAGGGCGGCGCGCACCTCCCGCTCCGCCGTGACTCCCCCGTCGCCGTGCGAGGTGCCCCGGCCGGATTCGAGGACGTGGTAGCGGTTCGCCACCCGCAGCGCGAACCCGAGGTGCTGCTCGACGAGCAGCACGCTGAAGCCGGACTGCCGGGTCAGCTCGACGATCCGCTCCTGGATCTCGGCGACCACCGACGGCTGGATGCCCTCGGTCGGCTCGTCGAGCATGAGCAGCCGCGGCCGGGTGATCAGCGCGCGGGCGATGGCGAGCTGCTGACGCTGACCACCGGAGAGCAGCCCGGCCCGCCGCCGCAGCAGCGGACGCAGCGCCGGGAACAGGTCCAGCGCCTCCGCCGTCGCCACCGCGCCGTCACGCCGGCCGTCGGCGACGAGGCGCAGGTTCTCCGCCGCCGTCAGGTGCGGGAAGCACTGCTGGCCCTGCGGGACGTACGCCATGCCGCGCGCCACCCGCTCGTGCGGCGCGACACGGGTGACGTCCTCGCCGTCCAGCTCGACGGTGCCGGCACTCGGGCGCAGCAGGCCTGCCGCGACCCGCAGCAGGGTGCTCTTGCCGGCGCCGTTGTGCCCGAGCACCGCGGCCACCCCGTCGGGCGGGACGGCGAGGTCCACGCCGTGCAGCACCCGGGAACGCCCGTATCCGGCGTGCACCCCACGCAGGGTCAGCATCATGCCTCCAGACCGCTGGCGACCGACCCGGCGTCGACCGGGTGGCCGAGGTAGACCTCCTGCACGCGCGGGTCCGCCTGGACCTGCGCCACCGTGCCCTCGCTGAGCACCTTCCCCGCGTGCAGCACGGTGACGCTGCGCGCGAAGCGACGCAGGAAGTCCATGTCGTGCTCGATCACCACCACCGTGCGGTCCCGGCTCACCGTCTCCAGCAGGGCGCCCGTGGCGTCGCGCTCCTCGTGGCTCATCCCGGCGACCGGCTCGTCGAGCAGCAGCAGCCGCGCGTCCTGCACCAGCAGCATGCCGATCTCCAGCCACTGCTTCTGGCCGTGCGCGAGGGTGCCGGCGAGCTGGTCGGCCCGGCCGGTCAGCCCGATGGTCTCCAGCGCGGCGGCCACCTCGTCGGGGATCCCCCGCCGCCGCCGGGCCAGGGTGGCCCAGCTCCGGCGGGCGCCCGCGGCGATGTCGAGGTTCTGCACGACCGACAGCTCCTCGAAGACGGTCGACGTCTGGAACGTCCGGCCGACGCCGAGCCGGCTGATCCGGTGCACCGGGCGGCCCAGCAGCTCCTGGTCGCCGAAGCGCACCGAGCCGGTGGCCCGCACCAGACCGGTGATCGCGTCGACCACTGTGGTCTTCCCGGCGCCGTTCGGCCCGATCAGGAACCGGATGTCACCGGCGGGCACCTCCAGCGAGACGCCGTCGACGGCGGTGAAGCCGTCGAAGCTGACCCGCACGTCACGGACGGACAGCCCGTCCAGCCGGTCGTCGCTCATCGGTGCGCCTCCGCCCGCTCGGCGCGGCGGCGGGTCAGCGCCCACAGCGACGCCAGGCCGCCGGGAAGGAACGCCACCACCACCACGAAGAGCAGACCCTGCAGGTACGTCCAGGTGCCCGGGAAACGTTCGGAGAGGGCGGTACGCGCCCAGGCGACCGCCACCGCGCCGAGCACCGGCCCGAGCAGCGTGGCCCGGCCGCCCACCGCCACACCGATGACGAACTCGATCGACGGGACGATGCCGATGAGGGCGGGCGAGATGATGCCCACCGCCGGCACGAACAACGCGCCGGCGAGGCCCGCCATACCCGCCGCCACCACGTAGGCGACGAGCTTGACCGACGCCGGGTCGTAGCCGAGGAAACGGACCCGCTCCTCGCTGTCCCGCACCGCCACCAGCAGTTCCCCGTAGCGGCTGTGGACGATCTGGCGGGCCAGCGCGAGCAGCGCGAGCAGGACGCCGGCGATGATGAAGTAGACCATCCGCTGGTTGACCGGGTCGTCCAGGTCGTAACCGAAGAAGCCCTGGATGTCGGTGAGCCCGTTGGTGCCGCCCGTGGTCCCCTGCTGGCCGATCAACAGGATCACCATGGCGGCGGCGAGCGCCTGGCTGAGGATGGCGAAGTACGCGCCCCGCACGCGGCGGCGGAACACCAGTGAGCCGAGCCCGAGGGCGACGGCCATCGGCAGCAGCACCGTGGCCGGCAGCGCGAACCACGGGCTGGCGAACGGCCGCCACCAGACCGGTAGTTCGTCGAGTTGCCCGTACAGTTGCATGAAGTCGGGCATCCCACCGGGACCCGCGTCGGCGAGCTTGAGGTGCATGGCCATCGCGTAGCCGCCCAGGCCGAAGAAGACGCCCTGGCCGAGGGTGAGCATGCCGCCGCGTCCCCAGGCGATGCCGATGCCGACGGCCACCATGGCGACGCAGAGGTACTTGGCGAGCAGGGCCAGCCGGAAGTCCGACAGCGCCAGCGGCGCGACGGCGAACAGCAGCGCCGCGCCGAACGCGAACCCCGCCGCCGCGCGCAGCCGGGACCGGCCACCCGGTCGGCTTCCCGGTGCGGTGCCGGCCGGGGCCGACGGGTCGGCGGTGCTCGGCGGCGCGGGTGTCACGGCGGTCATGCGAGGCTCCTGGTCCGCAGGGTGAACAGGCCCTGTGGCCGCCACTGGAGGAACGCGACGATCGCCACGAAGACGATCACCTTGGCGACGCTGAGGGTGGTGAGGTACTCCCCGGTGGCCTGGAGGACCCCGAGGGCGAAGGCGACGATCACGCTGCCCTTGAGCTGGCCGATCCCGCCGACCACGACGACCAGGAAGGCGTCGATGATCAGGTTGGTGCCCATGGTCGGGCCGATCGGGCCGAGCAGGGTGAGCGCCACCCCGGCGAGCCCGGCCAGGCCCGAACCGAGAAAGAAGGTCGTCCGGTCGACCCGGGCGGTGGGTACGCCGGACACCGCGGCGAGGTCGCGGTTCTGCACGACCGCGCGGATCCGGCGCCCCAACGGGGTGAGCCGCAGCGCCAGGGCGAGGGCGGCGACGGCGGCCAGGGCCAGGGCCAGGATGAACAGCCGGTTGTTGGCGACCGTCAGCCCGCCGGGCAGGGCCACGTTTCCGGTGAGCAGCTCCGGCGCGCGGGTCTGCACGTTCGGACTGCCGAAGACGTCCCGGGCGAGCTGTTGCAGCATCAGGGACACGCCCCAGGTGACCAGCAGGGTGTCCAGGGGCCGGGCGTAGAGCCGGCGGATCAGCAGGACCTCCAGCAGCACCCCCATCGTGCCGGCGACCACGAACGCGACAGGCAGCGCGACCAGCAGCGACAAGCCGGCGCCGGTGATGCTCTGTTGCAGCACGTACGTGGTGTAGGCGCCGGCCATGATGAACTCGCCGTGCGCCATGTTGATGACGTTCATCTGGCCGAAGGTCAGCGCCAGCCCGAGCGCGATGAGCAGCAGCACCGCGCCGATGCTGATGCCGGTGAAGAGTTGACCGAAGAGGACTGTCACGGTGGGTACTCCCGTACTGCTGGTCGGGGACCCGGGCGGGGCGCGTCGTCGCGGTTCCCGCCCGGGGCCGGCGTCGTCAGCTCAGGCCGCTCGCCCACGGATAGGTCTTCAGGTACGGGTCCGGCGCGATCGGCTTGCCGGAGTTCCACACCTCGGTGATCAGGCCGTCCGCGCCGACCTTGCCGATGCGGGCGGTCTTGGCGATGTGCTGGGTCTTGCCGTCGACGGTGACCAGGCCCTCCGGCGCGTCGAAGGTGATTCCGTCGGAGGCGCCGCGGACCTTCTCGACGTCGAACGTGCCGGCCTTCTCGACCATCGCCTTCCACAGGTGGACGCTGACGTAGGCGGCCTCCATCGGGTCGCTCGTCGGCTTGTCCGCGCCGTACTTCGCCTTGTACGCGGCCACGAACTTGTTGTTCGCCGCGCCGGGCGTGGTCTGGTAGTAGTTCCACGCGGTCAGCTGGCCCTCCAGGTACTGGGTTCCGATGCCCTTGACCTCCTCCTCGGCGATGGACACCGACACCACCGGCATCGCGGCGGCGGTCAGCCCGGCCGACTTGTACTCCTTGAAGAACGCCACGTTGCTGTCGCCGTTGAGGGTGTTGAAGACCGCCTTCGCGCCGGACGACTTGACCTTGTTGACGATCGTGCCGAATTCGGTCGACCCGAGTGGCGCGTAATCCTCGCCGACCACTGTCATGCCGTTCGCCGCCGCGTACGCCTTGATGATTTTGTTGGCCGTGCGCGGGAAGACGTAGTCACTGCCGACCAGGTAGACCGACTTCGTCCCCTGGGCCTTGAGGTAGTCGAGCCCGGGGACGATCTGCTGGTTGGTCGTCGCGCCCGTGTAGAAGATGTAGGGCGACTGTTCCAGACCCTCGTACTGCACCGGGTAGAACAGCAGCGCCTTGTTCTTCTCGAACACCGGCTTGACCGCCTTGCGGCTGGCCGACGTCCAGCAGCCGAAAACGGCTGCCACCCGGTCCTCGGAGATGAGCTTCTCGGCCTTCTCCGCGAAGGTGGGCCAGTCCGAGGCACCGTCCTCCCCGACCGGCTGGATCTTCTTGCCGAGGACGCCGCCGGCCGCGTTGATCTCCTCGACGGCGAGCATGATCGAGTCGCGGACGGTGACCTCGCTGATCGCCATGGTGCCGGAGAGCGAGTTGAGCAGGCCCACCTTGACGGTGTCGCCGGAGACGTCGGCGGTGACGCCGGCCGCGCCGCCCTCGTCGCTGGTCCTGCTGCCGCACGCGGTCATGGCGACCGCGGCGACGAGGGTCATGGCACCCGCCAGGATCCGGCGGCGGAAAGGAAGTGACATCTAATCTCCCTGCGGTGTGCAGTGAAGTAGCGAAAGGACGGTCGGTGCGGTCCGGTGGAGTTGGCGATGCCGAGGTCGACGGGTGGACGTCGCCTGTCGTCATCGCATCGAACACGGGCACGCAAAGCGTCGACCGACATGATTGCGCGGACGTTTCCCAGCCCTTAATTGACTGTTTCTCGCGCACCTGGAGAGAACGCATGCCACAATGGCCGACACCGTCTGAAGCGAGACGGTGTCGGCCGTGACGAACACGGGGAGGAATTGTCACCACAATGGTCGACGGGCAGATTCCGCCGACGGTGGACAGACATTCGTGGTATCCACCCCGCGGGTAGATACTTCACGCAGGAAGTATCTTAGGGCCGGGCCGGGTGGACGTGTCAAGGGTCCGCATCGGACGGTCAGATCTGGGCGAGCACGGTGAAGTCGAGACCGTCGGCCTCGGCGAGGTAGATCCGCTGGCGCACGTGCCGCCGACGCAGCTGGAGCCGACCGCGCGGCCCGTGGTACGCCACCGTGTCGGCAGCCGTCTCGATCGCCCGTACGTCGAGGGTGCGGGCCTGCCCGATCAGGGCGGCGAGCAGCATCACGCCCTCGTAGCAGGACTCCCCCAGGCTGCCCAACGGCGGCGCCTCCACCCCGAACCGGCGGGCGAACTCGCCGTGGAAGTCGAGGTTCTCCTGCGTCACGAGACCGGCGAAGAAGCCCGCCGTGCTGTAGAGCCGCCGAGTCGCGCCCGCCCCGCTGGCCAGCAGCATGTTCTCGTCCATCAGAGTGCTCAGCCGCAGGCAGCGCTGGTCCATCGCGGCACGCGCGAACGCCCGGTTGAACCGCACCGCGTCCGCGCCGACGAGCAGCATCACCACCGCGTCGGCCTCGCTACGCTCGATCCGGCGCAACACGCCGTCGAAGTCGTGCGTCTCCAACGGCAGGAACGCCTGGCCCACCACGCGGCCACCGCCGCGCAACGCGTACCGCTGGGCCGCCCGCGCGGTGCGCCGGGGCCACACGTAGTCGTTGCCGACCACGAACCAGCGGCGCACGCCCTGCTCCCCCGCGAGCAGCCGCATCGCGGGCCACAGCTGGGCGTCCGGCGTCTCGCTGGTCAGATAGACCCCCTCGGTACGCTCACCGCCCTCGTACAGGGCGGTGTAGACGTACGGCACGCGGCCCGCGACCCGGGGCGCGAGCGCCTGCCGCACCGAGGAGATGTGCCAACCGGTCACGCCCTGCACGGCGCCCACCGACACCAGCGCCTCCACCTGGGCGGCCACCTCGGTCGGCGGGGCGCCACCGTCGACCGGCACCAGCCGCACCTCGCGGCCCAGCACCCCACCACCGGCGTTGATCTCCTCGACCGCGAGCTGGGCGCAGAGTTCGCAGGTCGGGCCGAACATTCCCGCCGGCCCGCGCATCGGGTACACCAGCGCGATGCTGACCACGGTCCGATCGACCGTGAGCCACGGCGGTGCCGGCGCGGACATGAGCCCATGATTGTCCGGCCGACGTGGGAAAACCACAGCTCTCCACGGACCGGGACGAGTCGCTACGATGACAGGGCCACCGGCCCAGGGAGCTCCATGTCAGACGTGCCCGGGGCGCCAGCCGATCTGCTGCGCTCGCTCACCCGCGCCGAACGGCTGCTCTCCCGCCGGTTGGCCGCCGTGCTGGCCGACGACGACCTGACCACCGAGGCGTGGCGGGTGCTCTGCCTGCTCGCCGACGGTCAGGGCCATCCGATGAGCGAGGTGTCCGCCGAGGCGTCGTTGCCGCCGGGGACCCTCACCAAGCTGGTCGACCAACTCGTCGACCGTAACCTGGTGTTCCGGCGGATCGACCCGCTGGACCGCCGGCGTATCCGGGCCTACCTGACCACCCGGGGCCGCCGCGAGCACGCCCGCCTCGACGAGCGGGTCCGGACCAGCCTCGCCGAGGCGGGCGTACCGGCCGACACCGCCCTGCTCGACCACATCGCCGACCTGATCGCCCGACTCGACCCGGCGGGTCGCCGCGACCAGGCCGCGGCGGCCGGCCCTCGCCGCTGACCCTCGCCTCACCGCACCTCGGTGAGCAGCGGCTCGCCTTCGAGGTGGGCGCGCAGCGTGTGCGCGTCGGGGGCGGTGGCGGTCCACAGTGTCGCCGGACCACCTGCCAGGGGCAGCCGGGCGAGGGTGCCCTCGACCGTCGCGGGCTCGTGGGGCCGCGACGGGTCCACCACCAGCAGCGACCCGGTGGCCGGCGCGCCGCCGAGCACCGCGGGGCCGGCCCAGCCGGGCGCGTCCGGTCCCACGGCCAGCGACTGGCGCAGCAGCGGCCGGCCGTCGTAGTCGACCCGCGTGTGGACGACCGCACCGCCCGGCGCCTCGCCGTACCGGCCGCAGATCACCTCGTCGCGCCAGGTCAGCCTCGCCCCGGCGGCCAGCTCGACCCGGGACTCGGCGAGGTGGGCGCAGCCGGCCGCGGCGACCAGTTGCTCGGGCAGCCAGTGCAGGGCGCCGCCGTCGTGCACCACGGCGCGGACCACCATCCGTGACACGGCGTCGGGCCGGCCGGGCAGGGCGACCGAGGCGGCGACGGTGTGTACCCGCACCGCCGCCCCCGGTCCCACGTCGATCTCCAGCCGCAGGTCGTCGCCGGCGAGCGGGCCGGCCGCCCCGCCGACGACGTACACGGTCGCGACACGACCGCTGCCGGGCGTCTGTCGCAGCAGCAGCGGCGTCTCACCGCGCAGCTCGGCGAGGACCGTGCCGCCCCGGCCGTCGGCCCGGGCCACCAGCCGGGCGTCCGCGCGCATCAGGCCGGGGCGATCGGGTGCCGGGCCGCGTGGTGGGCCAGTTCGTGGCGGATCCAGTCGGCGACCCGCCCCGCCGTCGGGTCGCCGACGATCGACAGGAACACGGTCGGCAGGTCGCCGCGCCGGGCCCGCGCGTCCCGGTCCATGACGGCCAGGTCCGCGCCCACCATCGGGGCCAGGTCGGTCTTGTTGATCACGAGCAGGTCGGCGGACGTCACCCCGGGCCCGCCCTTGCGCGGCACCTTGTCCCCGCCGGCCACGTCGACCACGAATATCTGCCGGTCCACCAGGCCCCGGCTGAACGTGGCGGTCAGGTTGTCGCCGCCGCTCTCGACCAGCACCAGGTCCAGCGGGCCGACCGCCTCGGCCAGCTCGTCCACGGCGTCGAGGTTGGCCCCGATGTCGTCCCGGATGGCGGTGTGCGGACAGCAACCGGTCTCCACGGCGCGGATCCGGGTCGGGTCCAGCACGCCGGCCCGCTTGAGGAAGTCGGCGTCCTCGGTCGTGTAGATGTCGTTGGTGACCACGCCGAGCCGCAGCTCGCCGGCGAACGCCCGGCACAGGGCCGCCACCAGGGCGGTCTTGCCGGACCCGACCGGCCCGCCGATGCCGACGCGCAGCGCCCGGCCGGCTCGGGCCAGCGGCGGATGCGGGTCCACCCCCGGTTCGGGGTGGGTGTGCGGAACGGTCTCGTCGTGCGGGGCGGGACTCCGGTCGGCAGTGGGCGCAACGGTTTCAGGACGCAAAGAGACGCACCTCCCAGGTGGCATGAGCTTCGGCATGGATGTCGGCAAGGGGGGCGGCCGCCGCGGGCAGCCGCTCGGGTGGGTCGTCGGCGGCCCGTGCCGCCGCGGCGGCGACGCCGTCGCACCGGTCGGCGAGACCGACCAGCAGGGCCTGGACCCGGTACGGGTCGAGGCCGAGCAGGCGTACGCCCGCACTGGCCGCGCCGGTCACCGTCCCGTGGGTGGCGACCGTGGCGGTCTCGGCGCGGCTCAGGCCGGCGGCGGCGCAGAGCAGCCCGAGCACCAACGGCTGGTGCGCTCCGCCGGGTGTGCCGGGCAGGTCGGCGAAGGACGCCTCCGGCCAGATGGCCCGGCCCGCGCGCAGCAGAGCCCGGCCCTGGCGACGGGACACCGTGCGCAGCGCCGGTGCCGCCGTCCGGGCGTCCAGCTCCGCGTCGAGCAACGCCAGCGTGGACCCGCGTACGGCGGAACCGGCCGAGGTCACGGCCCGGTGCGCCGCCGCCGCGAACGCCGCGCCGACCAGCCCGGCGGTGGCCAGCCGGCCGGCCAGGAACGCCTCCAACGTGGCCAGGTCGGTGACCCGGCCGGCGGCGACGGCGGCCTCCAGGCCGCCGGAGTGGGCGTGCGCGCCGGCCGGGAAGCGACCGTCGGCCAGCAGCAGGAGCAGGCTCGACGTCGCCATCAGAACAGGAAGTACCGCTGGGCCATCGGCAGGCGTGGCACCGGGTCCGGCTCCACCACCTGACCGTCGATCCGCACCGTGAAGGTGTCCGGGTCCACCTCGATCCGGGGCATCGCGTCGTTCTCCGGCAGGTCGGCCTTGCCCCGCGAGCGCACGTCCGCGACGGGTACCACCCGTCGCCGCACGTCGAGGCGCAGCCCGGCGTCGAGAGCGGCGGGCGCGACGAACGCCAGGCTGGTGGCCGAAGCCGCGGCGCCGTACGCCCCGAACATCGGGCGCGGCAGCATCGGCTGCGGTGTCGGGATGGACGCGTTGGCGTCACCCATCTGGGCGTACGCGATCATGCCGCCCTTGAGCACCAGGTGCGGTCGTACGCCGAAGAACGCCGGATCCCACAGCACCAGGTCGGCCAGCTTGCCCGGCTCGACGGAGCCGATCTCGCGGTCCAGCCCGTTCGCCATCGCCGCGCAGATGGTGTACTTCGCCACGTACCGGCGGGCCCGGTGGTTGTCGGCCGCGCCGTCGCCGGGCAGCGCGCCGACCCGCTCCTTCATGACGTGCGCGCTCTGCCAGGTTCGCAGGATCACCTCGCCCACCCGGCCCATCGCCTGGGCGTCGGAGCCGATGATGGAGATCGCGCCGAGGTCGTGCAGCAGGTCCTCGGCGGCCATGGTAGACGGTCGGATGCGGCTCTCGGCGAATGCCAGGTCCTCCGGCACGGACGGGTTGAGATGGTGGCAGACCATCAGCATGTCCAGGTGTTCGGCGAGGGTGTTGGCGGTGTACGGCCGGGTCGGGTTGGTCGACGACGGCAGCACGTTGGGCTCACCGGCCACCGTGATGATGTCCGGCGCGTGCCCGCCTCCCGCGCCCTCGGTGTGGTACGAGTGGATGGCCCGGCCGGCGATCGCCCGCAGCGTGTCGGCCACGAAACCGGCCTCGTTGAGGGTGTCGGTGTGGATGGACACCTGCACCCCGGAGGCGTCCGCCACCCGCAGGCAGGCGTCGATCGCCGCCGGTGTGGTGCCCCAGTCCTCGTGCAGCTTGAAGCCGCCCGCGCCGGCGCGCAACTGCTCCCACAGCGCCTCCGGCGAGACGGTGTTGCCCTTGCCCAGCAGCAGCACGTTGACCGGCAGCGTGTCCAGCGCCTCGTGCATCCTGGCCAGGTGCCAGGCGTTCGGGGTGACCGTGGTGGCCCGGGTGCCCTCGGCGGGGCCGGTGCCGCCGCCGACGAGTGTGGTGACGCCGCTTGCGAGCGCCTCGGTGACGATCTCCGGGCAGATGAAGTGCACGTGGGTGTCGACGGCGCCGGCCGTGAGGATCCGGCCGTTGCCGGCGATGACCTCGGTGGCCGGGCCGATGACCAGCTCGGGGTGGACGCCGGGCATGGTGTCCGGGTTGCCGGCCCGGCCGAGGGCGACGATCCGCCCGTCGCGCAGACCCACGTCGGCCTTGACCACGCCCCAGTGGTCGAGCACCACCGCGCCGGTGACGACGGTGTCGAGAGCGCCCTCGGCGCGGGTCGCCCGCGACTGGCCCATCGACTCGCGGATCACCTTCCCGCCGCCGAAGACCGCCTCGTCGCCGCCCACGCAGTGGTCGGTCTCCACCTCGATCAGCAGGCTCGTGTCGGCCAGCCGGATGCGGTCACCGGTGGTCGGCCCGTACAGGTCGATGTAGCGGTCCCGCCGCACGGCGCTCACCGCGCCGGCCCGTCGGTCGTCGGTGCGGCTGTTCCCGGCGCGGGTGGTGACGCTTCGTCCAGCGGCCCGGCGCACTCGCCGCGCAGGCCGGGCACGACGCGTGCGCCGCCGAGCGGGACCAGCTCGACGGTGCGGCTCACGCCCGGCTCGAACCGGACCGAGGTACCCGCCGGAACGGCGAGACGCTGGCCCCAGGCCACGGCCCGGTCGAACATCAGGGCCGGGTTGGCCTCGGCGAAGTGGTAGTGCGAGCCGACCTGCACCGGACGGTCGGCGGTGTTGACCACGACCAGAGTGGTCACCGGCCGACCCACGTTGATCTCGACCGGGCCGGCCGCCGGCAGGATCTCCCCGGGGATCACGGGATCGGGTGGTGCACCGTCACCAGCTTGGTACCGTCCGGGAACGTCGCCTCCACCTGCACCTCCCTCAGCAGCTCGGGGATGCCGTCCTGGACGTCCTCGCGGCCGAGCACCGTCCGGCCGGCGGACATGAGGTCGACCACCGACCGCCCGTCGCGGGCCCCTTCGAGCAGGAAGGCCGTGATGATCGCGACGGCTTCGGGATAGTTGAGTCGCAGGCCGCGCTCGCGGCGGCGGCGAGCGACGTCGGCCGCGACGTGGACGAGCAGGCGATCCTGCTCGTGCGGGCTGAGGAACACGGGATTCTCCGGTGGGGATCGGCGTGGCCCGCTCGCCGTCGGCACCGCGCGGAGCCGCGCCGGGCAGCACCACCCGGAGGACGAGCTGGAGTCACACGACCGCCGCGACGACCGCCGACGGGGTGGCCCGGGACTCCACCATCCCGGCCCGCGCGACGGGCACCCGGCGGTGTCGGTCGGATGCGGACCGCACCGCCCACCGCTTCAGCAGACCGTAGAGGATCGCCACCGGCGCGGGCAACAGGGTGCTCGGGATGAGGGATCGAACCGCGCCGGCGCCAACCGGTCACCGACCCTTGACGCATAGAAAGCCGATTATTAAGGTCCTGGCCGTAATGTAGTCGACGAACGGAGACTCCCATGCCCCTCAGCCGTCGCACACTGCTCGCAGGTAGCGCAGCCGCCGGAGCATCGCTGGCAGTCGGGCATGCTGGGCTCTCGTCCCCCGCATCCGCAGCCGAAAAGCCCCTGACGCCGATTAGTTTCGGCCCCGCCTCTTTGACCGCCGCCGTGCGCGGGGCCGCCGTCATCGGCGACAGCGTCTTCATCACCTCACGGTTCAACACGCCGGAGGGCCGCATGCGGCTCGGCGAGTTCGACGTGCACACCGGCGAGCAGCGGTCGATCGCGGACCTGGCGATCCCGAGCAATGGCGGGCAGAAGCTCGCCGCCGACGGTCGGTACGTCTACATCGGTCCCGCCGGTAGCGCGGACGTGTACCGGTACGACCCGCAGACCGGCGACGTCGTCGCGTGGTCCCGGGCCGGTGCTGCCACCACCTGGTACTACGACATGGTGGTGCACGGCGAGCACCTGTACATCGGCACGTACCCGGACTGCACGGTCAAGCGGATCCGGTTGGCCGACGCCACCGTCGAGACGTACGGTCGCATCTCGACCTCGCAGTACGCGGCGGCCGTCGCGGTCGACGACGAGTACGTCTACGGCGGTTCGGCCGCCCCCGGCACGCTGCTGATGTGGCCGAAGGGCGGCGGCGCGCCGACCAGCCTGACGTCGTACCTCAGCGCCTCGCCGGTGGGGATCCTCGACCTGGTCGTCAACGACGGGATGCTCCACGTCGCCTGCGGCCGGCAACTGATCTCCTTCCGCCGGGACGGCTCGCAGCGGGTGTCCCGGGACATTCCCGCCGAGGACCGCTACATCGACCAGCTCACCGTGGGCAGCGACGGCAAGGTGTACGCGTTGTGCCGGCTGACCACCAACCTGTACGAGGTCACCGCCGACGGCCTGACCAAGGTGGGCCGGCCCTTGGCCGACGTGGAGAACCAGCTGCTCGCTCCGCTGCCCGGCGGCGCGCTGCTCGGGGTGAGCGGGCTCGGCCACCTGTGGAAGGCGACGCCCGGCGGCACCGCCAGCGTGTGGCAGACCGCCGACCGGGGCTTCGGGTACCCGGAGACCATCCAGTCGATGATGCGGCACAGCCGGAACCGGATCTGGGTGGGCGGCCACTACGCGATGACCGTCCACCGGCCGAACGCCGGCACCAGCGAGCGCTTCGACATCAACGGCGAGGTCAAGGCGATGGCGGAGGGCCGGCGCGGCGTGGTGTACGCCGGTCTCTACCCGAGCGCCCAGATCGTCGCGATCGATCCGGACAGCTACGAGATCACCCCGCTCGGACTGCTCGGTAACGAGCAGCTGCGCACCAAGCGGATCCACCACGACCGGCAACGCAACCAGCTCATCGTGGCGTCCAGCCCGCAGACCACGAAGCACACCGGCGCGCTCACCTTCATCGACCTGAGCGACAACACCTTCGACTCCCACCGGGAGTTCCTGCCCGAGCAGAGCGTGATGGACGTGGTGGTGCGGGGCACCACGGCCTACCTCGCCGGCGACACCTACGGCGAGGGCACCAGCGGCCCGATCCGCAAGGTGGCGCAGGTGGCGGCGGTGGACATCGTCACCCGGACCCTGCTGTGGCGGGAGGAGATCAAGCCGGACTGGCTGTCGTACGAGAGCCTGTTCGTCGTGGGCAACCTGCTCTACGCGATGGGCCGCCGTCCGCGCGGGGCCTGGTTCGCCTACGACCTGCACACCCGGCAGATCGTGATGGAGGGCGACCTCGGCGGGTACGGCCAGTTCAACGGGGTCGACGGCCGGGTCTTCTCCTGGGTCCACTGGACCAACGACATCTCCGAGCTGCCGACCGTTCCCGGCGGCGAGGTGACCACCCTGTACGACAACGTGCCGCGGGGCTGGTACAACAACCCGTCGTTCCACTTCACCCCGGACGGCAAGGCCACCTGGGGGATGCTCGGCAACGACCTGGCGCTGTTCCCACTGCCTAAAAAGAAGAGGAAGAAGTAGACGGCGGTCGTGGGGCCGTCCTTCCAGGTCGGGAGGGCGGCCCCACGCCGTGTCCGCGGTCAGCCGGTGACGTCGAGGCGGAACAGTTCAGCGGCGTTGCGCCAGGCGACCCGCTCGGCCAGCGCCGGCGGCAGGTCGGCGGCGAGCACCGCGCCGTACGCGGCGGCCGGGTCGATCAGGGTGGCGTCGGTGCCGAACAGCAGCCGTCCGGGGTCGACCGCCGCCGCGACGGCGGCGAAGCGGCCCGCCTCGGTGTGCGAGAAGCACGGTTCGAGCCACAGCCGGTCCACCGCGTTCGCCGCCTCGACCGCGTGCCGCCAGCCGTTGGCGCCCATGTGTCCGGCGATGGCCCGTAGGCCGGGGATGTCCACACAAGCCTGGGCCAGCTCCAGTGGGGTGGCGTCCCAGGTGTGCACCAGGGCGGGCAGGTCGTGGGCGGCGACCAGCTCCAGCGCCGCCCGGGTCTGCGGAGAGCACACCGGTGAGCCGGTGTAGTCGGTGTGGATCTTCACCCCGACGAACCGGCCGGTGGGCAGCAGCTCCCGCAGGTCGCGTTCGGCGTCGTCGAGCCGGCGCGGGTTGACCGTCAGGTAGCCCCGCAGCCGGTCGCTGTGCTCCAGCGTCCGCGCCATGGCCCGGTTTCCGGCGGTCACGTCGTAGATCACCGCCTCGGTGGCCGAGGCGATCGCGAGGTCGATGCCGTACCGGTCCATCACGGCGAGGTTGGTGGCCAGCGCGCCGACCTCCATGCTGAAGAACCACGGTCCCCAGTGGGCGTGCACGTCGATGATCATTCGATCGGCTCCAGGATGCGGCGGGCGTTGCCGCCGGCCACGGCGGCCACCTCGGCCGGCGTGAGGCCACCCCGGGCCAGCCGGAGCCGGGGTACGACGGCCTCGTAGAACGGCGTACGGGAGCCGTAGAGCAGCCGGCCGATACCCACGTGCTCCGCGACGGTCTCTATCGCGTCCGGCGAGTTGAGCAGCCGGGTGGAGGTGTGGAAGCCCGGTTCGTCGCGGGCGGCGACGACGAAGTCGCCCAGGTGGTAGAAGTGCGTGTCGAGAAAGACCACGGTCGCCCCGCGAAGTGGACGCCAGAACCGGCGGACGTCGCCGCCGGTGAGGACGACCAGGCCGGCCGCGGCGGCCCGGCGGGCCACGTGCCGGACGGCCGGGAAGTCCGCCTCCACCCGCTGTTCGTCGGGGAAGAGCCGGATCGCGTGGACGCCCCGCTCAGCCAGCCGGTCCACCTCCCGCTCGGCCCCGAGCGGGTCACGCAGGTCGACCCCGCCAACCGGCAGCACGCGCGGGCCGGCTAGTGCGGCGCACTCGTCGTTGCCGGTGGGCACGTCGAACAGGGCCGCCCGCAGGTTGGCCACCGCCGCCCGGCCGATCCCGTTCGTGGTGAGCGCGTCAACCACCTGGCGCGGGTCACCGACCGGCCCCGGGCGGTCGGCGTACCGGCCGACGAGCACGTCGACGTCGAGTGTGACGGGCGGCAGGTCGCCGGCGGTGAACGGAGAGGTCACCGTGACGCCGCCACCGCGAGCACCCGCGCCCGGTCGTCCGCGGACAGGGCCGGCCCGTACCTGTCGTCGGCGTACGACTGCGGGATGCGTCCCTCGGCGGCGGCGATCCAGAGCATCCGGCGGACGTACCCCTCAATCGGTTCGGTGAAGGTCACCTCGGCGAGCCGGTCCAGGCGCGCCGAGGCGGTGACGAAGTCGGCGTACCGCCGCTCGGCGAAGGCCCGGAGCACGGCGGCGGTTACCGGCACCGCGGCGGCGGCGAGGCCGACGAGCGCGGCCTGCGCACCCCACATCAGCGACGGCCCGAACATCCGGTCCTCGCCGGTGACGGCGAGCCGGTCGGCGGCGTGGGCGGCGGCGAGCGCGGCCTGGCAGGCCATCGCGTCGTGCAACCGCGCCACCTTGACCCCGGCCACGCCGGGATGGTCCAGCAGGTCCACGAGCCGCTCCGGTGGATAGGGCCGGACGTAGAGGTCGAAGGCGAGCATCGGCAGGCCGGCGGCCCGCCAGATGGCGTCGTGGTGGGCCGGCGCGTCACCGTCGACCGGGAAGACCAGCACCCCGGCGGCGCCGAGGGCGGCGGCGGCCGTGGCCTGGTCGGCGACATCGCCGGTCCGTTCCCCCGGCCGGCCGCCCACCCCGACGATCACCGGTACGCCGGTCGCGACGGCCCGCCGGACCACCCGGTCCCGGGTGGCGTCGTCGAGGAACGGGCCGCGACCGGTGTGGGCGAGCACCGCCAGGGCGTCGGCGCCGTCGGCGACCAGGCCCCGCAGGTAGCGGTCGAGGATCGCCTCGTCCGTCGCGCCGCCGCCGTCGACCGGGGTGGCGGTGGCCGCGACGAGGGTCCACCGCAGCCGGTCCCGCAGCGCGGCGGCGGCCGGGGCGATCACGCCGTCACCGCGGCCCGGACGGCGCGGGCGATCTCGTCGACGTGGCCGTCGGTGTAGCGCTCGTTCCAGTCGATCACCAGCAGGGTCTCGTCGATGAGCCGCTCGGCCACCGGGCAGGTGCCCGGCCCGTAGGTGGGTTCCCGATCGGCGGGCGGGACGGTGAGCGGGAAGCGGGAGGTGCCGTAGACCGGGGCGTCGGTGAGCGCGGGCGCGTGGTGCAGCGGCTGGTCGAGGTAGCCGGCGCGGGCCGGGATCCCGGCCGCGGCGAGCGTCGCGGCGACCTGACGGTTGGTCAGGGGTGGGTCCAGCACCACCGGGAAGAGCCACCAGGCGTGCGCGTCGACGTCGGCGGGCAGGCGTACGCCGGGCAGGTCGGCCAGGGCGGCGTGCAGCCGGGCGGCGGTGCGGCGGCGGTCGGCGAGCACGCCGGGCAGCTTGGTGAGCTGGGCGCGGGCGACCGCGCCGGCCAGTTCGGTCATCCGGTAGTTCAGACCGAGGCCGACGTGCCGGCGGGCCTCGTCGCGCGGCCAGCCCTTGTCGGCGAAGAGCCGCATCCGCCGGGCCAGCGCCGGGTCGTCGGTGACCGCCAGGCCGCCGTCGCCGCAGGTGATGTGCTTCCACTGCTGGAGGCTGAAGCAGCCGACCGCGCCGGCGGTGCCGACCAGGGAGCCGTCCGGATAGGCCGCGAGCCAGGCCTGGGCGCAGTCCTCGATCAGTGCGACGCCGGCGGCGTCGGCCACCGCCCGCAGGTCGACCGCCGCGCCGAACAGGTGCACCGCGAGGATCGCCCGGGTACGGGGTCCGATCGCGGCGGCGACAGCGTCCGGATCCAGGTTCCCGGTGTACGGGTCGACGTCGGCGAAGACCGGCACGGCGTTCTGCGCCAGGATCGGTGCGACGGTGCCGAAGTCGCTGATCGGAGACGTGATGATCTCGTCGCCCGGGTCGGGCGCGACGGCGGCGACCGCACAGTGCAGGGCCGCCGTCCCCGAACTGGTGGCCACGGCGTGGGAGACTCCATGCCGGTCGGCCATCTCGCGTTCCAGGGCCCGGACCTCGGTGCCCCACACGGAGCTCAGCATCCCCGAGTGGAGCACCCGGGCGACGGCGTCCAGTTCCTCGGCGCCGAGGGTCCGGCCACCGGCATCCGCCATGCTGGGAAATGACACGTACCCTCCCGACTTCCGGAAATACCGGGCCTGACCGTAATCTTGAGCTACGGAACATGCAACCCTTCGACCGGAGGCAGCCGTGACCATCGAGATAGGGGTCGTCGGGCCGCACGACCTTGTCGACGACGTGGCGGCCGTCTGCGAGGAGCAGCCCGGCGTCACCGCGCGGCGGCTGCACTACGACCACGAGTCGCAGACCCCGGCACTCGTCGACGCGCACGCGACACAGGTCGACGCGTGGCTGTTCACCGGTGTGGTGCCGTACACCCTGGCCCGGGACGCCAACGCGCTGACCCGGCCGGCGGGTTTCGTCGACTACACCGGAGCGACACTGCTCCAGGCCACCGTGCGACTGCTGCGCGACGGGCACGACGTCACCCGGATCTCCATCGACACGATCACCGGCGCGGACATCGCGACGACGTTCACCGAGGCCGGACTGCCGGTCGACCGGGTCCGCACCCTGCCGTACCGGGGCAGCCTCAGCTCCGACGACGTGGTGGCCTTCCACCGGCGGCAGCACAGCTCCGGCGCCCAGGTGGCGGTCACCTGCATCAGGTCGGTCTACGAGGCGCTGCGGCACGAGATGCCGACGTTCCGGCTCGCCCCGTCGATCCACTCGGTGCGCACCGCGCTGCGCCAGGTGCTGCTGTCGGTCAACAGCCAGGCCCAGGAGGACGCACAGATCGCCCTCGGCCTGGCCAGGCTCCCGGACGGTGACGACGGCCTGCTCAAGGAGGTCGCCACGCTCGGCGGGACGCTCGCCCGGTTCGCTCCCGACACGTACCTGATCGTCACCACCCGCGGTCCGCTGCACGACGCGACCGGCGGCTTCACCGCGCTGCCGATGCTGCGTCGCCTGGCCGAGCGGCACGGCACCGTCCAGATCGGCTTCGGGCTGGGGCGCAGCGCCGCGGAGGCGGAGAACCTGGCGCGCCGGGCGTTGAGCCGGGCCCGTCGGGTCGGGTCGACGACCGCGGTGCTGTCGCTGCGCGGCGAGACCGACATCGTGCTGGAGTCGACCAGCCCGACCCCGCCACCGGCGGAGGCGAACCTGGCCGTCATCGCCCAGCGGGTCGGCCTGTCGGTACCCACCCTGCTGCGCCTGCGCGAGGTCCGCGCCGCGGCCGGCGACGAGCCGCTGACCAGCCGCGAGGTCGCCGCGCAGCTCCACATCCAGCAGCGCACCGCCCGCCGCATGCTGCACCGCCTGGAACTGGCCGGCCTGGCCGAGCGCCTGGGCAACCTCGCCTCCGGCAGCAGCGGCCGTCCGCTGACGCTCTACCGGCTGACGGTGTGACCCCGACCCGGTCCGTGCCCCGTGGCACGGACCGGGGTGAGCGGGGATCAGGCCAGCCAGGTGTCGAGATGCTCGGCGACGAACGCGTCGTCGCGCAGGTGCGGGTAGGCGGCGTGGACGCGGTCCAGCTCGGCGAGCTGCCCGGGCGACAGCTCCTCGGCCGGGTCCAGGCACCAGCGGCCGGCCAGCAGGCCCTGGCGGCGCAGCACCTCGTGGATCCCGGGGATGCAGCCGTGGTAGCCGTTCGCGGCGTCGAAGATGGCGGCGTTGGCGTCGGTCAGGTGACCGTCGAGGGTGAGCAGCCGGCGCAGCGCGATGTCGTCACCGCCGCGCGCGCCGCGGGCGTCCTCCAGCAGGCCCACGGCGGTACGCGCCCACACCGCCCACTGGCCGAGCAGTCCGCCGACGAACTCGACCTCGACCGGCCGCCCGTCGACAGTGATCCGGTGCGGGGCCACCAGGTCGGCCAGGATGTGGTCGTCGTTGCCGGTGTAGAGCGCCAGGTCGCCGGTGCGCCCGGCGGCGCAGACGCCGTGCAGCACGTCGAGGGTGCGGTAGCGGTCGAAGGGCGCGACCTTTATCCCGACCACCGACTCCAGCCCGGCCAGCCGGGCCCAGAACTCGCGGGACAGGTGCCGGCCGCCGACGGCGGGCTGGAGGTAGAAGCCGATCACCGGCAGCACCTCGCCGACCGCCCGGGCCCGCTCGATCAGGGCGTCCTCGTCCAGCGGCGCGTACGGCGACAGCAGCACCAGGTCGTAGCCGAGCGACGCGGCGAGTTCCGCCTCACGCACCGCCTGCGCGGTGTCTCCGCAGACGCCGGCGACCAGGATGGCCCCCGAGCCGGCGGCGGTCTCGGCGGCCAGCTCGAGCACCGGGGCGAGCAGCCCGACCGCCGGGTCGTGGATGGCGAACTGGGTGGTGTGCACGCCGACGGCGATGCCACCGGCACCGGAGGCGAGGTAGTAGCGGGTCAGGGCCCGCTGCCGGCGCTCGTCGAGCCGCCGGCCGGTGTCGAGGGCGAGCGGGTGTGCGGGGATGACGCAGCCCTGCTTGAATCGGGCCAGGGCCGTGGTCTGTCGGGTGTCCGGTGCGGTCAACACGGTCTCTCCTAGAAGTTGCCGTCGCGGCGCTGGAATCCGGTCGGCTTGCCGAGCAGGGGAAGCCCGTCGCCGACCCAGTCCGCCGTCAGCTCGATCAGCTCGGCGACCGGCACGTCCGGATAGCCGAACAGCCGGTGGCAGAGCTGCGCGTTGGACAGCAGCGCAGTCGGCGCCTCGGTGCCGGTGAAGCGCGCCTCCCGCCCCAGCCGGTCGGCGAGCGCGGTGGCGACCTGACGGACCGAGACCAGCTCCGGGCCCGTCAGGTTCAACACGAACGGCGGTGTCCGTGCGTGGTGCAGGGCACGCAGTGTCACCTCGTTGGCGTAGCCCTGCCAGACGATGTTGGCGTGCCCCATCGTCAGGTCGACGGGCTTGTCGGCCAGCACTGAGGAGGCGATGTCGACGAGGACGCCGTAGCGCATCTCGACGGCGTAGTTGAGCCGGATCAGCGCCAGCGGAGTGTCGTGGCGCTCGGAGAAGTGGGTGAGCACGCGTTCCCGGCCCAGGCAGGACATCGCGTACTCGCCGACCGGCTGCACCGGGGTCGCCTCGACGCAGCCGCCGGAGGTGACCGGCACCAGTGGGTAGACGTTGCCGGTGCTCAGCGCGACGATCCGCGAGCCGGCGAAGCGCTGCGCCACCCGGCCGGGAAGGTAGGCGTTCGTCGCCCAGGTGGCGTGTTCCCGGCCGCTGGTGCCGAACTTGGCACCGACCAGGAAGACCACGTTCGGCGCGTCGGGCAGGGCGGCCAGGGCGGCGTCGTCGGTGATGTCGGCCTCGACCACCACCGCGCCCTCGTCCCGCAGCGCGTCGGCGAGGCCGGCCTCGGAGAAGCGGGACACCGCGATCACCCGGGCGCCGGTGCCCGCCTCGGCGACGCCGCGCAGCGCCAGCCGGACCAGGCTCGGCCCCAACTTGCCGCCCGCACCGAGGATCAGCAGGTCACCGTCGATCTTGCGCAGGTCGTCCACCAGGACGCCGCGCGGCCGGGCCAGGCGCTCCTCCAGGTCCGCCACGGTACGCATACCACCACACCCTTCCGGATTAACGGTCATGACCGTAACTTCCGTCCCAGGGGGCGTCAAGGTGTCGTGGCGACCGGATCGGCCGCGGCGGTCAGGTCAGGTCGCGGGCCGCGGCGAGGATCTCCAGCACCGCCCGGGTCTGCTCCCACGGCACCGGGGCGGGCGCGCCGGCCACCATGTCCAGGAAGGCGTCCACCGTGGCCCGGTAGCCCAGTTCGTCGGCGCCGCCGCGCAGCGCCACCCGCCGTTCCCCGGCGGCGGTGTACACCGTCACCTCGTACGACTCGCCCTGGCTCACCCCGAGCACCTCGACCGTTCCGGGCACGCCGTCGTCCCACTGCACGGTCAGCAGGCCGGTGTCCTCGGAGCGCAGGCCGTGGTGCCGGCGTACGGTCGCGGCCGCCCCGACCAGCCGGACCGCCGGCCCGAGCAGCGCGACAAGCAGCTCGACTCCGTGCAGGCCCATCATGACCAGGGTGCCGCCGCCCACGCCGGGATCGTCCTGCCAGGGGTTGTAGCCGGTGGCCCAGAGGCCGACGTCGTGCCGGACGGTGACCCGTACCGCGAGTACCTCCTCGCGCGCCACGTCGAACGCGGCGAACGCCGGGGCGAACCGCAGCACCGAGGAGGTGAGCACCAGCTCGGGTGCCCGGCGGACCACCGGTTCCAGCCGGTCCAACTGGTCGCGGGTGGCCGCGGCCGGCTTGTTGACGAAGCACGGCAGCTTCCGGTCGAGGATCCGCGCCAGCGCCTCCGGCACCCCAGAGGTGGGCACGGTGAGCACCACCCCGTCCGGGGCGGTGGCCAGCAGCGCGGTCAGGTCCGGCACCACGACGGCGTCGGGCTGTTCGGCGCGGAACCGCTCCAGCCGCTGCGGATCCGGCTCCCACACCACCAGTTCGGGAGCTGCCGCGCCGGCACGCAGAGTTCGGGCGTCGGTGTACGGGTGACTGGTGGCGAGTCCGGCGATGGCGATGCGCATGACCGCAGAGGCTACTTCTCCCCCTGGCCCGTCGCGACGCAGGTCAGCCGGTGGTGTCGAGCAGTTCCACCGTCACTTCGTGGCGCAGTGGCTCGCCGCGCAGGAACCGGTCGATCTCGGCGCACACGATCGCGGCGGCCCGCCGCCGCGACTGCACGGTCCCGGCTGACTCGTGCGGTGTCAGCAGGACGTTCGGCAGCGCGCGGAGCGGGTGGCCGGTGGGCAACGGCTCGGCGTCGAAGACGTCCAGCGCGGCATCCAGCCGTCCGCCGCGCAGCGCCGCCAGCAGCGCTGTCTCGTCCACCAACGCCGCCCGTGCGGTGTTGACCAGGAGGGCGCCGTCGGGCATCAGGGCGAGCTCCCGGGCGGAGATCATACCGGTCGTCTCCGGCAGCACCGGGGCGTGCAGCGATACCACCAGTGACCGGGTGAGCAGGTCGTCCAGGTCGACCCGCTCGACGCCGAGGGCGGCGGCCTCGCCGACGTCCAGGTACGGGTCGGCGACCAGCACCCGCGCGCCGAGCGCCCGGACCAGCGCCAGGTACGCCCGGCCGGTACGGGACGCGCCGACCACCCCGACCGTGGCGCCGCGCAACTCGCGCCGGGGCGGGGCCGCCTTGGCCGTCGCCCAGTCGACCCCGGTACGCATCGCGTGGTCGAAGCGGTGCAGCCGGTGCAGCAGTGCCAGGGTCAGGGCGAGCGCCTGCTCCCCCACCGCGTACGCCATGGCGTCGCCGGCCTGGGTGACGCGCACGCCCGCGGCGAAGCTGGCCGGGGTGACGAACGGCTTCACGCTGGCCCCGGTGTGTGCGAGCAGCCGCAGCCGGGGCGCGGCGGCCAACACCCGGGCGGTCAGCGGCGCGGTGTCCCAGCCGGTGACCACCACGTCGGCGTCGGCGAGCAGCCGGGCCAGGACGTCCTCGTCGCCGACGTCGCCCCCGGCGGGCAGCCGCACCTCGCCCAGCCGGCGCAGCGCCGCCCACGCGTCGGCGTCGAAGAAGAGGGATCGGACCTGCGGGGTCACCGCCACCGCGACGATCGGCCCACTCATCCCTTGATGCCCGTGCTCGCGACGCCCTCCTGGAAGTAGCGCTGGCCGATCAGGTACGCCATGAAGATCGGCACGAACGCCACCACCGAACCGGCGAGCAGCATGTTCAACGCCACGTTCTCCTGCTGGAGGGAGGCGATGCCGGTGGTGAGGGTGCGCATGTCCAGGCTCTGCCCGACGATCAGCGGCCAGAGGAAGTCGTTCCAGTGCCAGAGGAAGACGAACACGCCGAGCGTGGCCAGGATCGGCTTGATCAGCGGCAGCACGATCGACACGTAGACCCGCCACTCGGAGCAGCCGTCGAGCCGGGCGGCCTCGAACAGCGAGTCCGGCAGCGAGGCGATGAACTGTCGCATGAGGAACACCGCCTGCGCGTTGGCCAGCGTCGGCACGATCATGCCCCAGTAGGTGTCCACCCCGCCCAGCTCGGAGATGATGATGAAGGTCGGGATCATCGTGACGTGGTACGGCACCATCAGCATCGCCAGGAACGACCAGAACATCGCCTCCTTGCCGGGGAAGCGGCGCTTGGCGAAGGCGTATCCGGCCATCGAGGCGAACAGCAGCACCCCGACCACCGACACGACCGAGTAGACGACGGTGTTCCACATCCACCGCAGCACGCTCTTGGCGCCGATCACCTGGTCGTACGCCTCGGTGGAGAACGGCCACGGCAGCAGGCTGTCCGGGAAGGTCACCGGGCCGGTCGGTTTGAACGACAGCACGACCATCGCGTAGAAGGGGAACAGCGTGATCGCGGCGCCGACGAGCAGCAGCAGGCTGCGACCGACGAGCCAGCGCCGGCTGGTCCGGCCGACCCGGTAGGGCCGGCGCGGTCGATCCGGCGCGGCCGTCGGTTCGGCCACGGCGGGCGTGGCCGCCAGGGTGTCGGTCATTCTTCCCTCCCGAGGGTCAGCCGCTGCACCAGCGCGACCACGATCGTCATCACGAACAGCGCGACGCCGATGGCGCTGGCGTAACCCAGATCGAAGTACTTGAAGCCCTGGTCGTAGAGCAGGTAGACGAGGCTGTAGCTGGCGCGCACCGGGCCGCCGCCGGTCATCACGTAGATCATGTCGAAGACCTGGACCGCCACCGTGGTCTCGATGACGGCCACGAAGAACAGCGCCGGGCGCAGCTGCGGCAGCGTGACGTAGCGGAAGCGCTGCCAGGCCGATGCGCCGTCGGTCAGCGCCGCCTCCTCGAGTTCGGCGGGGATCTCCTGGAGTCGGGCGAGCAGGATGAGCATGCCGTAGCCGAAGCGGGACCAGACCGCGACCAGCACCAGCGCCGGGATCACCAGCACGCTGTCGGCCAGCCAGGACTGTGCCGGCAGGCCGAGCGCACCCATCGCCCGCGACCACGGGCCGCCGTCGCCGAAGACCCAGCTGAACACCACCCCGGCGAGGACCAGGCTGGTCACCACCGGCAGGAAGAACACCGACCGGAAGACCTTCGCGCCGCGGAATGCCCGCCGGGTCAGCAGCGCCATGCCGAGCGAGGCCAGCATCGACAGCGGTACCGACAGCGCGGTGAAGATCACCGTCACCCGCAGCGCCGACCAGAACGTCGGATCGTCGGCGAGGCGCCGGAAGTTCTCCACGCCGACGAAGGAGGTGTCCCCGCCGATCGTGTAGTCGGTGAAACCCAGGACCACCCCGGCGATCGCCGGTCCGAAGCGGAACAGGGCGAACAGCACCAGGAACGGCAGGACGAACAGCAACGCCGTCCCGGCCTCCCGGGCGGACGGGCGGCGGACGCGCCGACGGCGGATCGTCGGTAGTGCAACCATCTGGCAACCTTTCCGGCGGCCCGCGGTGGACGGTGTGCGCCGTCCACCGCGAGCCCTGTCCGAGCTAGCCGAGCAGCGGGTCGGCGGCCTTGGCCGCGTCGTCGAGGGCCTGCTCGACCGACTTCTTGCCGAGCAGCGCGGCCTGGATCTCCGGGGCGAGCACGCCCTGGACGTCGCGGGCCTTCTCGTTCAGCGGGCCGACGGTGCTGACGGCGACCTGCTTCTCCTGCTCACCGAGGACAGGGTCGTCGGCGTAGAGCGCGCCGACGGACTTCTTGGCCGAGAAGAAGCTGGCCGCGAGGTCGTACTTCTTGGAGTTCTCGGCGTTCGAGGCGAACGCGATCCACTTGCCGGCGGCCTGCTTGGCGTCGGAGTTCTTCAGCATCGACAGCGAGCCGACGGTGCCGTAGCCGATCTGCTTGGTCTCGGTGAAGTGCGGCAGCGCCTGCATGTTCTCCTTGCCCCAGAACTTCTCGATCTCGGCCGGCAGCACGTGCCAGACGCAGCCGACCTTGTTCTGGGCGATGCGGGTCTGCTCGATCGGGGGGAACGAGGTGAGGAGGTTCTTGTCGACGAAGCCACCGTCGACGAGCTGCTTGACGAAGCTCAGCGCCTTGCGGCCCTCGGGGCCGTTGAAGGCCACCGACTTGCCGTCCGGGCTGAACACGTCGCCGCCGGCCTGCCACAGCAGCGGGTAGAAGGTCTGGTTGAGCGTGTGCTTGACGTCGCCGCCGTACGCGGCCACGTCGTAGCCCTTGGCCTTGAACGCCGGCGCCATGGCCAGCAGGTCGTTCCAGGTCTTCGGGTAGGTGGTCTGACCGACGGCGGCGAAGACCTTCTTGTTGCACAGCGGGGTGACGGCGCTGGTCAGCACCGGGGCGCCCATCATCTTGCCGTCGATCGTGACGGAGTCGACCACGTTGGGCAGGTAGTCGGCCCTGGCGGCGTCGTCGAGGTACTTGTCGACCGGCTCGATGTTGCGGACGTACTTGGGCAGCTGGTCCGGGATGAGGTAGACGACGTCCGGCCCTTTGTTCCCGGCGATGGCCGTGGCCAGCGCCTGGTCGCGGTTGGCCCAGGGGAAGATTTCGGTCTTGACCTCGATGTCCGGGTTCTCCGCCTGGAAGGCCTTGGCGGTCTCCTCCCAGTAGGCGCGGTGCTTGGCCTCGTCGAAGATCACCGGGTAGATCCACATCGTAACGGTCTTCTTGCCGGAGTCACCGGAGCCGGAACCACCACAAGCCGTGGCCGCGAGCGCGGCGACGAGCGCCACCGCCACGGCCGACAGGCTCTTGCGAACACGCATCTCGCATCCTTCCAGGGGGGGTCAGGTGGGCAGTACAGTAACTTACGGTCCGGGCCGATACTAGAGTCGAGAAGGGTCGAGATCACATCATGACTGCTGGTAAGTCAGGCGAGTCAAATCGAACCTGCCCGTAATGCCGTCAGCGCAGATCGACGCGGATCAGGTCGGTGCCCCGGGTGGTGAACAGCGTCCGCACGCCGTCGGTGACCACCTCCGGAGCGCCGAACCAGGACTGCGCAAGCCCGTCGACCAGCACGGTCAGTGCCGGCTCGCGGCGGCCCACCCGCACCGACCACAACCGGCCGCCGTCGGTGCCGAAGACCCGCTCGTCGATGACCGCCA
The DNA here is from genome assembly GCF_002573675.1 of Micromonospora sp. WMMA1996. Lineage (NCBI taxonomy): Bacteria > Bacillati > Actinomycetota > Actinomycetes > Micromonosporales > Micromonosporaceae > Micromonospora > Micromonospora sp. WMMA1996. Next base: position 104,756 of record NZ_PDHU01000002.1, read on the forward strand.
GCTTGCCGCCGACCGGGCCGACGTCCACCCGCCACAACACCGAGCGGGTACGCGGGTCCAGCGCGAACAGCTCACCGTCGCGGGTCACCCCGACCAGCACCCGCCCGATCAGCTTCAGGTCCACGATCACCCCGCCGTCGGTGGGCTCGACGAGCCAGGCCAGCTTCCGGGCGCGGTGGTCGAAGTAGCCGAGCTTGGCGCGTGTCGTGGACGGGGTGGTGCCGTAGCCGTTGATGACGCTGCCGCCGAGGAACACGCCGTGCGGATCCGGGCACAGCGACTGGACGGTCTGGTCCGGCAGGATGCCCCGCCAGGTGTGCGACCGCCGTCCGTCGAAGACGGTGAGCGCGCCCTCCCACCGGCCGTAGTCCGGCTCGGTGGACATCAGCACCACGCCGCGGCGCCGGTCGACGACCAGCGACGTGGGCCGGGTCTGCTCCTCGGCGGGGTCGACCCGGGCCACCTCGGTGGCCATCCGGTCACCATTCCGCAGGGTCAGGTGGCGGGCCAGCGTGTAGACGCCCATGTGGGTCACACCCCGCCAGTGGTCCATGTCCTTGGCCTCGCCACCGAAGGGCACCCGGTAGGTCTCGAACGCGGGCGTGGGCTGGGTGGAGACGACCTGGACGCCGAGCGTGCCGCCGACCACGATCCGGTCGCCGGCGTGGCAGAGCGACATCGGGCGCTCCGGCGTGGGCGCCAGGTTCGGCGAACTCATGTCCAGCGCCTCGGTGGTGCGGGAGTCCAGGTCGTAGAGGATGCCGCCGGCACCCTGCACCGCCCAGAGCCGGCCGTCGTCCAGGAAGCCGATGCGGACGTTGGACGCCTCGGCCACCGGCACACCGACCAGCGTGGGCGAGGTGTCGCCCAACGTGAAGCGGTACAGCGACCCGCTGGGCCGGGTGGTGTAGAAGACCTCGTCGCCCCGGCTGGTGATGCCGACGACGAACGAGTCGTTCGGCGTGCCGAGGATCTGGTACCGGCTGGGGTCGCGGGTGTCGACGACCAGGATCTCGGCGGTGGGCGAGATGCCGACCACGAGGTGGTCACCCACCAGGTGGCAGACCGCGCCGAAGGTCCGCCCCCGCAGCTCGGCCGGGAGGATGTCGGTGCGCGTGCCGGTGGCGCGGTCGTAGGCGACGAGGCCGGCGCGGGAGCCGATACCGCAGTACACCGTCGTCTCCGTCGCGACCAGGTCGCGGACGTAGGTGTCGTCGGGATCCATCCGCCCGTGGTCGGTGGCGTGCCCGGTGGCCGGGTCATACTCCCAGATCCGGGCCGAGGGGTACGTGCCGACGAAGACCTTGCCGTCCGGCGACGCCTTGACGCTCCAGCCGACCTCCTGGTCGAGGTCGAGCACCTGCGTGACCGCGAGGGTGACGGTGTCCACCTTGAACAGCAGACCCGGGGTGTACGAGCTGACGAACAGGTCGGTGCCGACCGCGTCGATGCCCCACAGGCCGGGCACCCCAGGGATCAGCGCGGTCTTGGTGATCCGGCGTTCGGTCAGGTCGTACGCGGCGACCCGGGTGGGCATGATCTGCCGGGTCGCGAACCAGATCTCGTTGCCGACGCGGAGACCGTTGCCGAAGTTCAGCACCCGGGAGGCGGGTCCGAGGTCGGTGATCACCACGTCGGACGGCTCGGGCGCACCGGAACCCGCTTCGGCGTGGGCGACTCGGGGAAATACGGCTCCTGCCGTTACCGCACCGAGACTGGCAAGCATCGCTCGCCGCGATACAACTCCCGACATGATATGCCCCTTCCGCGCAGACAGTTGCAGGCCGGGCCATTTACGGTCAGGCCCGATACTGGCATCGACCCTAAAGTTGGGCATCAGCCGCCGTCAACGGGCCGCCCGGACCGGATGTCACGCGGGGTCCACCACGTCCCGGGCCACGACCGGGGAGAGCTCCATCGCGGCCGGGCCGGACAATCCGTCACCGATCGACCCGCGCACCCCGGCGGGGAGCTTCCTCGCCACAACAGCAAAGATCCCCGCCCAACGGGGCGGGGATCACAAGCAACGTGCCCGGTGCTCGACGCAATCCGGTGCACGCTCATGCCGATGAGAGGGCGTCGGGTCGTTGTGGCACTGAAGTGAGTTCACCGGGGAATGGCCGTTGAGTACCGGTCTGGCCGCGCAGGTCCTGGAGGGTGACCGTACTTCCCGGCGATGTACGGACCTGCTGGCGAGTGCCGGTTGTCGGCGGGCTACAGGTTGTTGATCCGGGCCAGCAGCTCTGCCTCGGTCAGGTTCTCCAGGACCGCGTCCTGCTTGCGGCCCAGGACCGCCAGCAGCTTCTCCTTCTCCAGCTTCTTGGCCGCCGCCGCCTTCGCCGCCTGCTCCTCCGCGAGGCGGACGGCGATGACGTGCTTGACGACCTCCAGCTTGGCCTCCCAGATCGCCTTGGCCGGATTGGCCTCGGTGGCCACGAACGACTCGGTGTCGACGGCCTTGAGTTCGGCGTTGACCGCCTTGGCCACGTCATCGAGGCTGAAGCCGGACTTGGCGGTCAGCGGAAGCTCCCACAACTGTTCGGTGGTCAGCTGTCCCTTGGCCGACGGATAGCGGAACTTCTCCCGGGTGGCCTTCTCGAAAACGGTCACGATGGTCTCTCTCCGATATCTGGTAGGGAATCAGAACTGGATGCTGATGAGGCGGCGCCGACCGCTGGTCATGGTCACCTTGGCGACCACCGAGCTGCGGACCGTGGAGCTGAAGCCGAGGCCGGACAGCTGATCCGGAGACGGCTCGCACTTGGTGCGGTCGCCGAGAACCTCGAACACCTTGCGGTGCGGTTGCAGGTCGCCGCGGAGGAACTCGTTGTAGATCCCGCGCGCCGGCTGGTCGTTCACGCACCCCTTCAGGATGAAGAAGTAGTGCCGGTTGCCGACCTCGTTGTCGTCGAAGTGGTTCGGCGAGTACATGATGGTGGACACCGGTACGAACTGTTCGGTGGTGATACCCCACACCTCCTTGCTCGCACTGCCCGGCTGCACGTCTCTGTCCGGTCGGAAAGCGGTGATGACCCCGCCGGCAACCGTCATCCGGCCCACCTCGACGGTCTCCTTGTGGCCGACCGCGCGCTCGTGGCGGTAGTGCTCGATCCTCCCGTTGCTCTCGGTCTCGATCACGAAGCCGCCCTGGGCACTGTCCCGCCTGCGGTACTGGTTCACCTCGATCCGGTACTCACCGTCGGGGACCCGGTCGGTCCAGGTGACGTTCTCCACCGGCTCGCGGGAGAGCGCCCCGCCGGCGTTCATGTCGACGTCCAGCTTGTTGCGCTTCTCCTGGTACCAGATGTGGTCGCCGTTGGGCTCGAACACGTGCAGGTCGAGGTCGTCGTGGTTGAACCAGGACAGGCTCACCCGCAGCTTGCCGGTGACGTTGCCGCCCGCTCGCTTGACCTTCTCCCGGATCGAGTCGGTGACGTTGCCGCCGTACGACCAGGCGAAATCGTTGTCCCACTTGAACAATCGCGGAGCGGCCGGGTGCCGGCCGGTCGTGAGACTGACGAAGTGCGGCTCGTGGGTGTTGCCGACCCACAGGTCGATGCTGGTGGCGCCGGGCAGGATGTCCTTCATGAAGGAGACCACCGGAACCTTCTCCGGCTCCGCGTCCCGAAGGCGCGCACCTGCCGACCTCACGGTGGTCGCCTGCATGAGCAGCCCTTCGATGCCGTCCTTCATCCGCGGCTGCGTGTCGTTGTCGACCCACAGCACATTGGTGACCGACACATCGGACAACCGGGCGAACCGCCGCTGCAACGACTCCTCGATGCCCAACTCGTCAATGGTCTTCATGGCCGCCTTGACCATGGCCGGGGTGATCAACGCCGTGGGGCGCTGGTAGTTCTGCGGCGCCACCTTCGTCTCGAACGACCGGACGGCCTGCTCCAGGTCGACGCCCGCGGAGAGATCCTGAACGAGGGTGCCGATCACCGTGTTGCGGATGCGTGCCGCCGGGTTCATGGCGTTGGCGAAGACGAAGGCCCGTCCGTCGGTCGCCATCGTCCACCGGCTCTGCAGCGACCGGAACTCGGTCACCGCCCGACGGTGCTCCGCACCGCGGTAGAGGGCGTTGCCGTCGATCAGGTCGGCGACGGTGCCCAGAGCGTGCGGGGTCAGCTCGGCCAGGCCACGCTGGAAGACCTGCACCGCGGCGTCGAAGTTGCCCTGTGCCGCGCCGACATCGTCGGTGCGGTGCCGCTCCTCCACCCGGCCGTGCAGGTGGTGCCACACCTCGACCTGGCCGTCGCGCAGCGTCCGGGTGGTCTTCGTCCCGTACTGGGCCTGGCCGGACCGGAAGACGGTGGACAACGGCAGCGACAGGACGAACTCGTCCAGAGCGGCGGCGACGACGGAGAAGACCGGGTCGGAGGCCGACACCCCGGACCAGACGGTACGGACCAGCCCGTCGTGGATCTCGACGACGTTGCCGAAGTGCTTGATGAAACCGCGGCACGTCGAGCAGTCGTACGCGGACCGCTCACGGAACCGCGGATTGGTGCCGGCGGGGAAGGAGTCGAGAAACGTGAGCCAGAGTGAGTCCCGGTCGAGACCGTCGCCGACGACGTACAACTCGCCCCTGGACATGGTGGACAGACGCGAAGTCACATCCGTCACGAACTGCTGGAAATCGCCCACCGTCTCATCCCCCTTGATCGCCGGAGATCCTACGGAGCGGACGCCGATCGGAGGAAACGCGTTTCCGGCTCTCCGCACGGTCGTAGACGTCCTGCCGAACGCCGTCGGGTGTCACTGGTTCACGCGCGTGCACCCGGTCGAGGTCGGCAACCCACCGCGACCCGCCGGATCGCGGCAGGCCGGGCTCAGCTCGTCGCGCGAGTGCGTCGCGCCGCGACGTAGCGGCGCATCTTCTCGGAGGTTCCGCAGTCGTCCATGCTGCACCAGCGGCGACTGCGGTTCTTGCTCTCGTCGTGGAAGAGAAAGCGACAGCCGCCGCATCCCTTGATCCGGTCCAGTGCGCCTGTGGTGAGGAGTTGGACCGCCGCGTGCACCACCGGCCGCAGTGGCCGGGCGAGTGTCCGGTCGTCTCGCCAGGTCCATTCGAACGTACGCCCCTGATCGAGTCGTGCGTGACCGAGCGCGTCCGCTTCGTCGTCTCGCAGCCGGGCCAGCACGGACGCGTCCGGGCTGCGATCAGCGGCCACTGCCCGGAACACCCCGTCGAGATCGTCGCGGATGCGCAGCGATCGGGCGAAGGCGGCCTGGGAGCCAGCCGGATCATCGTGTGACAGCCGGCGCAACGCCTCCGCCTCCGGCTCGCTGAGCGCACCCCCGTACACGCTCCAGGCAAGGAGCTCGGGGTAGCCGGTCAGCACGTCGTCGTCCGGAGATCCGACGGGCGGACCGGTACGGGTGTTGATGAAGTCCAGCGCGAGATTGCCGCCTACCAGGCGCATCCGCGTCACGCCCTCGAGTGTTTCCATCGAAACTCACTTTACCAGTTGACCCGCATCGAAGGGCGCCACTAGCATGTTTCCATCATAAGTAATTTTGCCGGTAACCCGGGGGGTCTGATGAGACGCGGACGGGCAGCGGGGGCACTGATCGGCTTGTCCGGCGGGACGTTCCTCTACACCACCGCCGAGGCGCTGCCCATCGGGCTGCTGCTCCCGATGGCGGGGGATCTGGCCGTCTCGCCGCCGCAGGTGGGCATGCTCGTCACCGCCTACGGCGCGGTGGTGATGGTCGCCTCGGTCCCGTTGACGGCGCTGGTCCGCGGGGTCCCTCGCCGCCGGCTGCTGTCGGCGCTCCTGGCCGGCTTCGTCCTCAGCACCGCCGTCACGGCGCTGACGAGCACCTTCGCGCTGCTCCTGGTCGCCAGGATGGTCACCGCGACGACCCATGCGCTGTTCTGGGCCGTGGTGGTGCCGGCTGCGGCTGAGCTGTTCCGGCCCGCACTACGCGGGCGGGTCGTCGCGGTCGTATTCGCCGGCGGCACCGTCGCGTTGGCCCTGGGCGTGCCCGCGGGCACCTGGCTGGGCGACCGCGCCGGGTGGCGCGCATCGTTCCTGGCGACAGCCGGACTCGGCGCGGTGGTGTTCGTCGTGGTGGCCGCGCTGCTGCCCTCGACCCGGCCGGAAGACGGACACGCCGCCCGAGGTGCGACGCCCGACGCCCGACGCTTCTGGCTGCTGGTGGCGATGGCCGTCCTGGCGACCGCCGGCGCCATTGCCGCCTACACCTACGTCGCCCTCTTCGTCACCGAGGTCAGCGGATTCTCCCCCGCGTCTGTCGGGGCCATCCTGTTCGCACGTGGCATCGCCAGCGTGCTCGGCATCCTCGCCATCGGCGCGCTGCTGGACCGCAGCCCGTGGCTCGCTCTCCTCACGACCGTCGCACTGCAGTCGGCAGCACTGCTCGGCCTGTACACGTTCGGCCAACGGCCGTCGGTGTCCGTCGGCCTGATCGCTCTGGCCGGACTGGCATTCGCCGCGTTCACCGCGACGCTCGGCGGCCTCGTTCTCCAGGTGGCTCCCGGGCGCTCCGACCTCGCCGCCGCCACAGTCTCCGCCGCGGTCAACGTCGGCATCACCGCCGGCGCGTTCGTGGGCGGCCTAGCCCTGCCGAGCCACGGTGTGCGCGCCACGGTGCTGATCGGCGCCCTGCTCGGCGTAGCCGCCCTGGTGCTGGCCCTCGGCGAACGACTCATCCGGCCCGCGCCCCGCCCCAGCCGCGGTGCGGTACCGGAGATCGGACGCGCCGGTACCGGCCCGCGACGCCCGGGACCCACGTCGCGGTCGACCCGGCGGATGACGAGGTCGCCACCTACCGCTCGGTCCGGCCGCGACCGGGTGCCGGGCGCAGAACCTAGCCTTCGACTGCGGAACCCCCGAGTCGGGTGAGGCGGCCGGCGATGTCAGCAGGAAGACCGCTGGTGTCGCCGTGTGTCGTCAGGACGAGCCGCAGCGACCCGGCGTGCGTGACGACGCCGAGGATCCGCTCGTCGCGGACCTGCGTCGTCATCGTCGGTCCCCAGATCGCGACGGCGGAGGACGTGTCGGGTTCGGATGTCCCCAGGTTGGTGATCTCCAGGTCGGCAGCCGTGGCGGCGAGCATCGCCGCCTCCGCCTCCGAGGCGTCGGCGGGGTTGAGCGAGCCCAGCATCAGTGCCGCATGCCGGGCACCGTCCCGCGCGACTCGCAGTTGCGCCGTCGCGTCCTTCGCGAGAGACCAGAGCGTGTTCTGCGCGGGTGCGCGCAGCACCACGCTCGTCGCCGTGAAGCGGTTCACCACGTCGTCCTCGAGGCCCAGCGCCGAGCGGAGATCGATGGGAACGTTGACGCGGATGCTCTCGGCCCTGGTGAGCGCGGCCAGCGCCTGCGCGGCGGCGGCACAGATCGCGCCCTGGACGGTCGACCCGTTGGCACGGGCGGTGGAGCGAAGATGTGCGGTCGTCGCGGGGTCGAGTTCGGCGATCTCGATGCTCGGCGCCGTGGCGTCGAACGGACGGATCGTGCCGACAGCCGGCTCCGCCGGAGGGCCCGGGGTGTGATCGGTCGGCCGCTCCGTCCGGGGCAGACGTTCGAGCAGGCTCTCCTGGTCCAGGGGCGCCGGCCGGGCCGGGAGCGTCCGCCCGTCGAGGATCACGAGGAGGTCGTGCGCTGCCCGGAGCGCGCCGCGTCCGTCGGTGATCTGGTGGGAGAACGTCAGGACAATGGCGCTCCCCCGGTCACCGGGTGCGCCGCCCACGAGCGTCGCGCACGCCAGCGGGCTTCCGTCGGGGTCGACGGGACGGGCCTGCTCCTGCGCCGCCGCGTCGCGCCAGTCTCCCCCAACGTGTCGGACCTCGATGGGTTCGGTCGACGTCCGGAAGGTCGGGCGGTCGCCGCTGCGATCGATGCCGACGGTGAGCAGTGGGTGCGTCCGCTGCAGCTGCGCGAGCGCGCGCTCCAGTTGGTGTGCCGAGACGGGCGCGGCGAGTTCGACGACGAGCGAGAACTGCACCGGGTTGCGACCGATGTAGAGGTCGATGATGTGCTCGAACGCCCCCAGGGGACGCACGATCGGGTGTGCTGGAGAGTGGCGCATGTCTTCCTTCGTGTCGATGTGCCGATCGGTCAGCCGCGTTCGTTGCTCGGACTGCTCGGCCGGTGCCCCCGCCGCTGGCGGGTGACGGCGGCTTCGATGAGACACCCGGCCGTAGCGGCACACTCAACCCCGCCCGGGTGTGATCTGTTCGACGACGTCCGGAGATGCGAACCGACGTCTGCCGTGCCGCATTTGACTGTGCCCCGAGGGCACAGGTTCGCATGGGTGCGAACCCGCTGAACGTGGGTCGGACAGGAGATGAGAATGACGCAAAGACGCGCGATGGCCCTGGTGGGGACGCTGGGACTGGTCGGGGCCCTGGTCTCGGTGATTCCGGCGACCGCCGGCGGGGCGCCGGCGGGACCGGCCGCGGTGGGTCCACGCTGGACGGCTTGCCCGAAGGACGTGGTGGTGCCCCCGACGGTTCAACTGCCGGTGCAGTGCGCGACGGTGCCGGTTCCGTTGGACTACCAGAACCCGGACGGCACCAAGATCGAGCTGATGGTGTCGCGGATCGCGAGCACGAAACCGGAGAAGCGACGCGGCGTGCTGATGTTCAACCCGGGCGGGCCGGGCGGCACCGGGCTCGACCAGCCGGCCTTCCTGGTCTCGAAGGGGCTGCCGGCCGGCGTCACGGACGCCTACGACCTGATCGGCATGGACACCCGGGGCGTCGGGCACTCGTCGCCGGTGAACTGCGGCTTCACCGCCGATGACGCCTACTGGGCCAACATCCCGCCGTACGCGCCGGACGACGCCGCGGTGGTCCGCCAGGCGGAAATCGCCGAGGACGTCGCCGAACGCTGTGCGGCCAACGACACCGAGGGCCGGCTGCGCCACCTCACGACCGCGAACATGGCCCGCGACCTGGACCGGATCCGCGCCGCGCTCGGCGAGAAGACGGCCAGCTTCTACGGGGCATCCTACGGCTCGGCGCTCGGTGCCGCGTACACCTCGATGTTCCCGGCCACCACCGACCGGGTGGTGCTGGACAGCATCGTCGGCGACACCCACCTCGACCAGGCCGGGCTGCGCCGGTTCGCGCTCGGCATGGAGCAGACGTTCCCCGACTTCGCGGCGTGGGCGGCGAAGCGGCACGAGTCCTACGGCCTCGGCCGCACCCCGCGGCAGGTACGCCGGACCTACCTCACGCTCGCCGAGCGGCTCGACGAGACGCCCGCCGCCGACGGGCTCACCGGTGCCGTCTTCCGGCAGATCACCTTCGGCTCCCTCTACAACCAGATCCAGTACCCGAGCCTCGCGCGGATCTGGCAGACCTACCTGAACCCGGGCGAGGCGCCGCGGGCGAAGGCGGCGACCGCGCCCAACGCGCAGGACAACGCGCTTACCGTGTTCCTCGCCGTCACCTGCAACGACGTCGCGTGGCCCGAGGACGTGGACACCTACCGGCGGGCGGTCGCGCGGGACCGCATGCGGTTCCCGCTGTTCGGCGCGGCCAGCGCCAACATCACCCCCTGCGCCTTCTGGACGCACGAGCCGGCGCAGCCGCCGGTCGCGGTGGACGACGAGGGGCCGCGCAACGTGCTGATCCTGCAGAACCGGCGCGACCCGGTCACCCCGCTCGCCGGTGGCGAGCTGCTGCGGGAGAAGTTCGGGAAGCGCTCCCGGCTGGTCACCGTCGACGGGAGCGGGCACGGCGTCTACCTGCTCGGCGGCAACGCCTGCGCGCTGAACCTCGCCACGTCGTACCTGGTGGATGGCACGATGCCGAGCGGCGACCGGACCTGCCGGCGCGGCTGACGTTGACCGTGTCCCTGGGACACGGTGTGCAATGGCGAGCAGTACGGGATCCGGCTGCTGCGGATCCGGCGCCTGGTGGACCTGGGCGTGTCGCTTGCCGGCATCGCCCTGGCGCGGGAATCGGTCGAGGGCGCGGAGCAGACGTTCCGCGCCCTCGACGTCGAACTCGCGGCCGGCATCGAGCGCCAGCAGCGGTCGCGCCGCCGGTCGTGAGGTCGGACACACCGTGCCGCGTGTGCTTGAGTGTGCCGCTGCGGCACACCGGCTAATTGTCCAATGCCGAACGAGGTCGACCCAGATGTGATGTCGGAGCGGGACCGTGACACCACTCCTCCCGACGGCACCGCCCAGCCCGCCGACACCGTCCTGCGGCAGATGGGCGGCCCGGCCGGGTTCGTCTACTCCACGGTCCCGGTGATCGTGTTCGTCACGGCCGACGCGTTCCTGCCGCTTCCGGTGGCTGTCGGTGTCGCGGTCGCGACCGGGCTGGCGTTGTTCGTCCTTCGGTGGCTGCGCGGCGAGCGTCTCGTCTCGGCGGTGGGCAGCCTGCTCGGTGTGGCGGTGGCCGCCGGGATCGTCGCCTGGACCGGCTCCGCGCGGGACTTCTTCGTGATCGGGATCTGGGCCTCGCTGGCCGGATTCGTCGTCACGTCCGGGTCGGTGCTGGCTCGCCGGCCGCTGACCGGTGTCATCTGGAACGCCCTGCACGGCGGCACGCACGCATGGCGATCTGACCGAGCCGTACGGGTGGCACACGACGTCGCGACCCTCGCCGCGGCGTCGGTGTTCGGGTCCCGCTTCGCGGTCCAGCAGTGGCTCTACCTGGCCGACAGCACCGGTGGGCTGGGCCTTGCCCGAGTCGTCATGGGCACTCCGCTCACCGTACTGGCCGCGCTGGTCGTCGTGTGGAGCTTCCGGCGCAGCACCAGACGTCTCGTCGCGGCCCGCAGCTGACCACGTGCGGTCCACCGGCACCCGTCCCCGGCCCGCTCGCCGCGCGCCGGTCGGCGCCGTCGATCAGTCCCGCGGTTCGGACAGCAGGCGGTGGGTGCGCCGCATGACGTCCAGCTGCGCAGGGTTGTAGAGCTCCGCCAGGGCCCTGCCGACGGCTTGTTCGACGTAGCGTGCGCTGTACCGGGTGCCGGCGTTCGTGATCCGCACTCCGGGGTTCTCCGCGAGCAGCGTGCGTACGTAGGGGGCCAGGTCCCGGGCCACGGCCGCGCGGGCCGGCTCGCCGGCGTCCGCGGGAAGGGTGTCGAACCGCTCGGCCACCGGGTCGGTGACGGGCTTGCGCAGCATGTCCCCCCAGGCCCGCATGGTGTCGGCGCCGAGCACGCGGGTCAGCACGACGACGAACGAACGGTCGGCCGGCGGCATCGTCGACACGACATCGGGTGTGACGACACCGGGTGGCAGTTCCGCCGGTATGGGCTGTCGCAGGATGACACCGAGTTCGAGGCGGGCCCGCTGTAGCCGTTCGATGGTGGTCGCGAGCTCGGCGTCGAGGGTGCGCAGGGCCTCCACGGGCTGATCGTCGGTGTCCTGCATGGTCGCGATCTGCGACAGCGAGAAACCCAACTCCGTCAGGCGCCTGATGCGCAGGATCCGGACGAGGTGGGCAACCCCGTACTGCTTGTAGCCGTTGGTGCGCCGGGGTGGTTCGGTCAGCAGCCCGATGTCGTGGTAGTGGCGTACCGCCCGCAGCGTGGTGCCGGCGAGTTGGGCGATCTCCCGGGTGCTCCAGCCCACTGCGCACCTCCGTTCGATGGTGGATCCTCGGCGCCGGCCGTCAGAGCCTTCCCGGGGCGTGGAACACCAGTTCGGGGTCGTACCGCTTCTTGGCGGAGAGCAGGCGCTCGGCGTTCGGCCCGAAGGCTGCGGCGGTGCGCTCGGCGTCGCCCGGACCGAGCAGGTTGGGATAGCCGCCCGGAAGCCGGTCGGTCTTCCGGACCCAGGCCCGGTGCCGATCCTCGGCGGGGTCTCCGGGTTCCCACACCGCGATGGTCTCGACCATCAGGTGCGGCGTCCGGTTGCGGAACGCGGTGGCGTCGGCGGGGACGCGAGCGGCCGCGCCGTGGAGGCTGTGCAGCGAGATCGCCGACAGCGGCGAGGTCTTGGCGTCGGCGGCGTCGAGCAGGATCTCCTGGACCGTACGGTCGAGTCCGGTCACCGTGCGCGCCCCGATCTCGACGTGGCGACCCGCCGGGAACATCGCGTCGATCTGTGCGAGCTGGTCGGGCATCGTGGTCGGGCCGAACTGCGCCGTCAGCGGCTCGCCGAGCTCGGTGAGCCGCTGGAGCACCTTGGTCCCGGCCTCGGGCTCACCGCACCAGGTCGGCGCGACGAACAGCGCCGACCCACCGGTCGGGGCGGTGATGAAGCCGGCCTGCACGGTCAGCTCGTCCGGCCCGCGTAGCAGCGACTCCTCCAGCTCCGGCAGCACGTCGGAGCCGAACATGATCATCCCGGCCAGGATCGTCGGCACCGCGTGCAGCCGGATCCGCATCGAGGTGACGACGCCGAAGTTGCCGCCTCCGCCGCGCAGGGCCCAGAGCAACTCGGGGTCGCGCTCCTCGTCCGCGGTGACCGACGTGCCGTCGGCGAGCACCACGTCGGCCGACAGCAGGTTGTCGGCGGCAAGGCCGAACCGGCCGCTCAGTGGACCGTACCCACCGCCGAGCGTCAGGCCGGCCATGCCGACCGAACCGGCCGTCCCGGTGACCGCGACCAGACCGGCCCGCTGCGCGGCCGCGGCCACGTCGGCCGACGTGGCACCGCCGGCCACGGTGGCGACCGCGGTCGCCGGGTCGACGCTCACCCGCCGCATCGGGCTCAGGTCCAGCGTCAGCCCGCCGTCGGTCAGCGCGCGACCGGCCCAGTCGTGCCCGCCGCCGCGCACCGACAGCGGGAGACCCTTCTCCCCGGCGGCCCGCACCCCGGCCTGGACGTCAGCCGTGGTGGCGCACCGAAGGACGGCGAGCGGGCGGCTGGTCACCGCACCGTTCCAGATCGTCCGCGCCGCTTCGTACTCCGTGCCGGACGTCAGCATGTCACCCATTTGATCAGAGTAGCCATTCACTCGTCAGAGGCCAACTCTGACGAATGGCGGAGGCTATGCTCACACGACCATGACCGAAGCACCGAGGAGCCGTCGGGCCGAGTACGCCGCGGCCACCCGCGCCGCCATCGTCGAGGCGGCGCGCTCACTCTTCGCCCGCAACGGGTACTTCGCCACGAAGATCGAGGACATCGCCGCGGAGGCCCGCGTCGCACCGGCCACGGTGTACGCGGTGACCGGCGGCAAGCAGGGGCTGGTCCGGACGCTCGTCGACCTGTGGAGCCAGGCGCCGATCGTGGCGCAGACCCTCTCCCGGCAGGAGACGCTCACCGACCCGGACGAGATCCTGCGGGACACGGCAGCCACGGTCCGGGCCATGCGCGAGACGTACGGCGACATCATGCGGCTGATGCTGACGACCGCGCCGCACCACGCCGAGGTCGCCGACAGCCTGCGGGTGGCCACCGGACGCTACCGCGACGCCGTCGAAGCCGTCGCCGTGCGACTCCGCGACGTCGGCGGCCTGAGGGCGGGAACAACAGTCGCGGAGGCGACTGACATCCTCTGGTTCTACTTCGGATACTCCGGTTACTTCACCCTGCTCGACGACAACGGGTGGACCTACGAGCAGGCGGAACGCTGGCTGGTCGCCCAGGCCACGGCCGCTCTTCGCTGAGACGTACCAGCGCTCGACGTCGAACCGGATCACCCATCGGCCTTCAGGACCGAAGCGCCGGCACCAGGGTGCAGGTCCATCCGCTACGCGGCACGAGCGGACGGGCCCTGCTGGCCAGGGCTCGCCTAGAGCGGATCCAGGAGCAGCATGCCGTCCGGTGAGTAGAAGTAGGCGCGCTTGTGTCGAGCCCAATCGTCGATCTTCGGGTCTCCCGACTGCGACAACCACTCAGACAGACGCGCGTGCTCGTCGGTGTAGCCGTTCTTCAGGAGCCACTGAAGCGTGTCGCCCCGGCCCGCTCCGAAGATGGCCTGGGCGTCGAAGCCGACGCCGAGGTCCATGTCGCCAGTGCGGAACTTCGCCCCATACAGGCGGGGCGAGTCCGTGGGATCGCCGACAAGGAACAGCAGAAGGGCCGTCACGTATATCTGCTCGTACTCGTCGCCCTCGCCCTCGTCCGGGCCTTCGCGCCACGCCCTTTCGCGGTCGAAGATCTCGCGGAGCATCGCTTGGTGAGGGCCAGGATCATCGACGTCAACCATCCGGAGCGCCTCCCGACGCGAAGCCGGACTCGAGAGGTCCAAGGACTCGGCCACATGCGCACGCTAGTCGGGGATCCGCTCATCGGCACATCGGACGCTGGCGAACGGCGCCGACAGCACGTGGGTGACGAGCGCTTCGCGGCATGAGGGCGCACCCGCATCCGTCCGCACGTCCGGCACATCGAGTTCGACCGGCACGCCGGAGAGCAGCCGCAGGGCCTCGTCGACCCGGGCTTCGCCGGTGGGGACGTCGTCGGGCCGACGTTCAGCAGTGGTCATCGAGACCATCGAAGGTCCCGGACGGATCCGGACCCGCAGGTGCATGCCTGACGCTCATCCGCCGGGATACGAAACCGCCTGGCACGCCCCACCAGCCGGGGGGAACTCCAGGACAGGACTTAGGCAATCTGCTGATCTTCGGCGAGCGAGCGCTCCGGTGCGATGTTCTGGTTGTGCCGCAGCAGGTTGTCCGGGTCGTAACGCCTCTTGATCTCAGCGAGCCTCCGGTAACGGTCGGCACCATATATGTCGATCGAACCGGAACTCGGCTGGTCCTGCACGTAATTGACATAGGAACCGCCGTAGTGCCATTTGTCGAGCCTCGCGATGCTGCGGCGGGACCAGGCCGCTTCTTCGTCGTCGGCGTTGGGATCCGTCCAGTGCGCGGAGGCGGTGTACATGTACGGTGCCGCCCGCCACGGAAAGGCCGAATCCTCATCCGGAACGTCCGTGATCGCGCCGCCCAGGTATTCGAAATCAACGCAGGACCGCGGGGAGCGGATCTCCTCGGCGTTACGGACCATCGCCTCGGCGACAGCGGGGCTGATCTCACCGAGATAGCAGGACTTGGTGAAATAGCGATGCCCATGCGGCTCACTGTGGTCGCCGAGGGCTTGGAGGTCGGAGAAGGAGAGCACCCGCTCCAGCCTCCCCGCCGGGGCGAACTTGTCGAACAACGGTCTGACAGCGTCGTCTCCGTCACCTGGGTCACCGAACCAGGCCGCGGTCAAGTGCAACGTGGGTCGGCCACGGAGCTTCGCGGGGATCCAGTCCTGCTCCGAGGCGATCTTGAAGGCCCCGACTGTGTGCAACTCCGCCGACTGCTGTTCGGCGAACTCACGATAGGCGGCCAGCGCATCGACACCGTCGCCCATCGAATAGACCCCGGTGCGATGGACGACCGGACCGACCGGACGGAGGCGAAGTGTGAAGCGAGTGACGACGCCGAAGTTGCCACCGCCACCTCGCAGTGCCCACAGCAGCTCGCTGTGCGCGCTCTCGGTGGCCTCGACTATCGAACCGTCCGCAAGCACGACTTCGGCAGCCAGGATGTGGTCGCAGGTGAGGCCCCATCGGCGAGCGAGCCAGCCGTACCCGCCCCCCAACGCGAGTCCACCCAGGCCGGTGTGTGAGACCACCCCGGCCGGACACGCGAGACCATGGGGGGTGGTGGCGGCATCGAGATCCCGCAGCAGGCATCCACCCTGCGCCCTCGCCAACCGAGCCGACGGATCGACCGAGACACCGCGCATCAGCGACAGATCGATCATCACCGAGGCGTCCGAGACAGCCCTACCCGCGACGTTGTGGCCGCCCCCGCGCACGGTGACGGCGAGACCGGCAGACCGCGCGTAACGCAGAACGGATGAGACTTCGACCGCATTGACGCACCGGGCAATTAGCGCTGGGCGCCGATCGTGCACCGCGTTCCAGACACGCCTGTGCTCATCGTACGACTTGCTGTCCGGCCCGAGAATGCGATCGCCCAGGAGCGAATGAAGAGCAGTTACTGCCAGCCCCGCGTCAGTCAAAATCAGCCCTTTTCGGATTTGGTGACTGCGTCGCCAACTCTCATTGACAGCGCTCCACCGGCTGAGTGTAGGGAACGGCGCGGTCGCTGTCGACACCTTCGAGGATCGTCAGGCGCTATCGGTGTCCGCTGTGGAGCGCCGTATGCTCGGCGTAGCGCCCAGTCGGCGAGCGTCACCGGTCACATCCGTTCGCGACTACGCTTACCGACCGAAGTGGACGTCGTCCCGCGGTGAGTGGCGGCGTCCCGGGCAAACCGCCGGCCATGTGCCGACCCGTTGGGCAACCGGATCGATGTCCTCAACCTCAACGCACAGCCGAGCGGGTACCCTCTCGGCGATCAGCACGACGACGAGGGCGCCTCGGCCGGGGTGCCCTGCCGTGCACCTGGCGGACCTGAGGAGCGGTGCATCGTGGAGTACCCGCACGAGACGTTGGATGACGTGCTACGCCACGGCGCCGCCGCATGGCCCGGCCGTCCGGCCCTGATCGGAGAGGCGGTCCGGCTCTCGTACGCCGAACTCGACGCCCGTGTCGACGCGCTCGCCTCGGCACTGACGGAGGCCGGGCTGGCACCCGGCGACAGCGCGGCCGTCATGGCGGACGGATCTGCTGGGGCGGTGCTCGCGCTGGCCGCGACGATGCGCGCCGGCGCCTGCGCGGTACCGCTCGACGCGGCCCATCCCGACGCCCGGCGTGCCGAGGCCATGCGCGACGCCGGATGCCGGTTGGTGGTCTCCCCCGACCTCGTCGCCACGACCGGAGCCGCGCCAGCCGGGGCACGCCCGGACGCTCCGGCGTACGCGATCTACACATCCGGCTCTGCCGGTCGTCCCAAGGCCGTCATCGTCGGGCACGCCGCCGCGGCCCGGCACGCCGCCGCTGCCGCCGATCTCTTCGGGCTGACGCCTGGCGACCGGGTGCTGCAGTTCGCGTCGCTCAGCTTCGACGTCGCTCAGGAGGAGATCTGGCCGACCTGGTTGGCGGGGGGCACGGTGGTGATCCGGCCCCGCGAACTGCCTCATGCCGCGGCCCTCGGGCGGCTCGTCGCGGAGCACGGCATCACGGTCCTCCAGCTGCCGACGGCGTACTGGCGGGCGCTGCTGGCGGACGCGGCGCTGATCAGTGCGTCCGACCTTCGAACGCTGCGGCTGATGGTGATCGGCGGGGAGGCCGCGTCGCTCGCCGATGTCCATCGGTACCGCGACAGTCCGTTCCGCGGCATCGACCTGGTCAACGGCTACGGGCCCACGGAGTGCGTGGTGACGGCCACGGCGTTCCGGCTCGCCGGGAACGACCCACTACCGGCCACGGGCGGCGGTCTGCCGATCGGTTCGGCCGTGCCCGGCCGGCGGCTGTGGATCCTGGACGACGCCGGCCACCCGGTGGTCCCGGGTTCGGCCGGCGAACTGTACGTCGGCGGCGTGCTGGCCGACGGCTATCTCAACCAGCCCGAGCTGACCGCGGAGCGCTTCCGCGAGATCCAGGTCGGCGGCGAGCGCCAGCGCACGTATCGGACCGGCGACCTCGTCCGCGAGTGCGAGCCCGGCGTCCTCGAGTTTCTCGGGCGGCTGGACAACCAGGTCAAGGTGCGCGGCTATCGCGTCGAACTGGAGGAGATCGACGCGGCACTGCGGGACTGCCCCGGTGTCCAGGACGTCGCCAACGTGCTGATACCGGGACCCTCCGGTGAGCCGATGCTGGCCACGCTGATCGTCGGCGACGCCGCATCGGTCATCCCCGAGGCGTCCCGTCGCCTGCCGGCGTACATGATCCCTACGGCGACCGTCACCGCCGAACGACTGCCGCTGACCACCTCCGGCAAGATCGACCGGCCTGCCGTTCAGACGCTCGTGGCCGAGGCCCTGGCCGCACGCTGGTCAGCGCGGGCGGGGAAGACGGCCGGAACATCCTCACCCAGGCCCACCGGAGGTAACTGAGCACTCGTCGCAGCTGGCCGGACGTGTGCTCGACACGCGGGCGGCCCTGATCGACGGCATGGCAGCCCGGCGCGCAGGAGCACGCGCACCGGGCTGCCTGCTCTGCGGTGGCCGCACACCCGACCACCGCCCGACGCCACCGTCCGCCCGGGCACCGACGTGCGTCACATGCCGGAATCCGTCCACCGCCGTTCCGCGACCGGATCGCACACCCACGGACGGGTCATTTGACCGCTCGTACGACCGCCATTGAGTTGCTCCACCAGTAATGGCAGTCCTCGGGCGGCAGCAGGTCACGCACCACCTCGACAGAGAAGCTGCTGAAGTGCTCAAGCAGTCGCCTCTGGTGCCGCCGACTCAGCGAGTCGATTTCGTTGCTGTAGTAGCTGAAAACCCCGCCTGGCCTCAGGTGGGCGGCCGCGTGCGGGAAGAAGTGGGCGGCGAAGGTGACATCGTCGACGACGTACCTCATGAACTCGTCCTCGTCAGCCGGATACGTGTCGAAGAAGATGCCGTCGTAGAGACCGAGGGTCGGCAATGTCTCCTGCCACGGTCCGAGGATCAACGTGGTCGTGGCGTCCGGGAAGCCGCTCTGCCAATGTGCGAACGCCTGAGCAACGTCCTCGTTGGCCTCCAGGACGGTGTACGAGCGGATGCCCATGTCCTGCATGTACGTCGCCGATATCCCCATCCCGAAACCAATTTCGAGGACGTCGCCACCAGATGCTGCGACCTGAGCGGCCATCGCACGCATCAGCGGCGCCTCCCAGTCCTGCATTACCTGCTGACCTTCGATTATCAACTCGTCGGCCGCATAGTGAGCGTCACTGTCGCGCCATCCCCCGGCGATTGCCGGCCGATCGGACCCGGCGACCAGCCCGGTACTGAGTACATCGAGATGCATGAGATCGTCGACCAGCTCTTCGCCGGCCCGCTGCAACCACCACGCCCGCTGCGCCGCGCGCGGGGTGGGCATGAAGTCGTCGGCCGGCTGAACAGTGACGGCAAGCTTCGCCGAACGGTGTCTGAACAAGGTCCCTCTTCCGTTGATGCCCATCGCAGTCCCACGCCGTTTCTCCACGACGAAGAAGTGCGGTGCACGTCTGGGCTGATCTGCCACGTGCGAAAGGCGACGCCTCATGGGGCGTCCGAGGCGGCTGCGATCCGGTCACGGAGGCTTTTGGGGCGCATGTCCGTCCAGAGTTCCTCGATGCGCCTCAGGCAACCATCACGGCTGTCCGGCTCACCGACCGCTCGCCAGCCGGCAGGGACTGGCCGACCCTTGGCCCAGATGGAGTACTGCTCCTCGTCGTTGACCACAACCAGCCACTCGTCAGAAACATCAGTGTTCGTCACAGTCGGACCTCCAGTTCATCCTTGTTGGTTCGCGGGCTCGTCGCGTCAGCTCGGTAGTTCAGCGCAGCGTGGGCCAGGACGTCGGTGGCGTCCACGACCGGCACGGCCACCTCGACCGCGGGAGCGATCACCGACAACTCGGTGCAGCCCAGTACCACACAATCCGCATCGGGATGCGCTCTCAGCAGTGCGCGTACGCACTGGGTGAACTCCGCACGAGTTCGATCCGACGGTTCGCCGCGCTTGACTCGGTAGATGAAGTCCGTGATCTGGCGCTGTCCGTGCGGATCAGGGTAGATCGCCCTGGTGGCGGAGGAAAAAAGCGGTTCGAAGCTCCGCAGAGCGACGGTGGCCTCGGTGGCCAGGATCAGCGGCCGGCAGAGGTCCCCGCGCTCCAGATGCGCTGCGACCTCCAGCAGTAGATCCACGATCGGAACCCGGGACTCACGCAGCAGATCGGCTCGGTAGACGTGTGTGGTGGCCGACGGAATGGCGATCAGATCCGCGCCGGCCACACACAGCCTGCGGACTGCCTCCTCCAGCGCGGGCAACGGACTCGGCCCGCGTGCCAGCTGATGATCGATCCGGCTGGGGATCTGTTCCGCGACCAGTATGACGGCCGCGTACTCTTCGTCGGTGACGGCTGGGCACAGATCGAGGATCCGCCGGTAGAAGTGCGCGGCCGCGTACGGCCCGACCCCGCCGACGATGCCGATCCGCTTCATGAGTCAGTTCCCGGGGTTGCGCCGGAGTCGACAGCGAGGACCGCGTCCACGGCGTCGCGCAGCCGAACAGCCACCGTGGCCACGTTCGGCTCGGTGAAGAGATCGTGATGGTTGCCGGGCAGGAGGCTCACATGTATCTCGCCACGAGTCAACTGCTGCCAACTCTCGGGTCTGACCACCGGACGGGACAGACTGGGATGCTGCTCCGAAGCCTTGAACAACCAGATGTCCGCGCCAACCTCGGCCGGTCGGAAGCGATCAGCGGCATGACCGTTGGCCGTGAACACGTCGTACATCCGCCGTAGCGCCGGCGTCTGGGCTCCGGCCGGCAGCCGTGCCCGGTCGACGAGATGTCGCGTCAGCCCGGCGAGAACCTCCTCGAAGTCGGCGTTCCCGCCTTGCCCCTCGGCGGAGATCTCGGCATCCCTCACTCCATGGGAGAGAGAGAACTTCTCCAGATCCGCCACGTTCTCATATCGGTGCTCGGTGGAGTCGACACCGAATGCGCGTGCGTCGATCACACCGAGGAACGCCACCTTCTCACCGGCCGCTTCCAACAGCCGGGTCATCTCCAGAGCGACATTGCCGCCGAACGACCAACCCGCCAGCAGGTACGGCCCGTGTGGCGCCACCGCCCGGATCTCGGACACGTACCGCTGGGCCATGGCGGGGATGTCGGCCAGCGGCGCGACGTCCGTGTTGTACCCGACGGCCTCGATCCCGTAGACCGGCCGCCACCGTCCCCACTCCCGGGCGAGCGCGACATAGCCGCACGCGTCACCGGACTGCGGGTGCACCAGGAACAGCGGAGTACCGCTGAGATCCGGGGCGGTCAGCAGCACCATCAGCCGGTCCTGGGCAGGTTGTCCGGTCCGGGCAGCCAGCGCCTCGATCGTGCGGTGCTGGAAGATCGCGTTCAGTGGCAGCTCGACACCGAATGTCTCCGCGATCGCGTCGATCAGCTCCACGGCCTTGAGCGAATGCCCACCGAGTTCGAAGAAATCGTCACACACTCCGATCGGGCCGCACCCGAGCACTCTTTCCCACACGGGCACCATGCGCAGCTCAGCGCCATCACGCGGGCCGAGGACCTCACGACCCGGGCCGACGGCCGGCGGGGTGCGGCGTACCAGTTCGGCCCGATCCACCTTGCCGTGCACTGTGCGCGGCAACTCCGTCGCGCGCACGAAGCGCGAGGGGTGATACGACTGCGGCAAGGTTTCGACGACGCTGGCGCGGAGGAGAGAAGCGTCGAAGGGATCGGCGACAACGTGGGCGACCAGCTCCACCCGGTCCCGCTCGCCGACCACCACCACCGCTGCGGCCCGTACTCCCGGCACCGCCAGCAGCGAGGACTCGATCTCACCAGGCTCGACCCGAACCCCGCGAACCTTGACCTGGTGGTCCAGCCTGCCCAGGTAACGGACCTCGCCGTGGTGATCGACACGCGCCAGATCGCCGGTCCGGTACAGCCGTGCCCCCGGTTGGAAGGGATCGGGCACGAAGCGGAGCGCGGTGAGGCCGGGTGCGCCCAGATAGCCGGCCGAGACGCGTGGGCCACCGATCGCCAGCTCGCCGACCGCCCCGCGCGGCAACGGCCGTCCTCCGGCATCGAGGATGAGCACCCGGGCATCGGGTAGCGGTCTGCCGGCAGGTATGTACCCGGCACGCAGATCCGCCTCGGTGACCCGGTGGAACGTGGTGGTCATCGTGCATTCGGTAGGCCCGTACTGGTTCACCACCTCGACCTGGTCTCCCAGGTCGAGGGCGGCCGTCGCCACCGCGGCCGGCAGCTCCTCCCCACTGGTCAGGATCAGACGTAGCCCGGGGCGGCGCGGCAACTGCCTGGCGGCGGTGACCAGTGCCCCCAGCATCGACGGCACCATCGACAGCAGCGCGGTGATCTCGTGATCCAGCAACGCCCTCGCGATGGCGCGCTGGTCATGGGTCTCCTGGTCGGGCGTCAGCACGAGCCGCGCGCCGGCCGCCAGTGTGCTCAGGATGTCGCGGACGCTGGCGTCGAAGGACAACGCCGCCAACTGCAGCACCACGTCCCGCTGGCCGAGCCGGTACTCCCTGATCACGTGCCGCAGGTAGCCGGCCGCGGCCCCGTGCCTGGTGGCCACGGCTTTGGGTGTGCCGGTGGAGCCGGAGGTGTAGGTGATGTACGCGATGTCGTCCGGCTCAGGTCCCCGGGTCGTCGGGACACCGCCGGGTGGGCCGTCGGGCTCGATGATCCGTACGGTTTCGGCCAGGGCCGGATCGCCGACCGGCCGGTCGGTGACCACCAGCGGCACATCTGCGAGGAGGCGGCGCAAGCGGGTGGGCGGCTGGAGGGGATCGAGGGTCAGCAGGGTCGATCCGCTGCGCAGGACGGCCAGCATGGCCACGACGAGGTCCGCCGACCGAGGTAGCAGCACGCCGACAAGCACCCCCCGACCAGCACCTGCGCGCTGCAGCTGGACGGCCAGCGCATCGGCCCGACCACGCAGCTGAGCGCCGGTCAGGGTCTGGCCGCCCGCGGTGAGGGTCGGCGCGTCATCCCGAATGCCTCTTTCGACCAGCTCGGTCAAGGTGGTTTCGGGCTCTGTCGGCTCCCCGGGTCGGGTCGGCTGCTCCGCCGGGAGCGGCATCAGCACATCATCCGGCCCGGCAAGCGGCAGCGCGCCGAGCGGATCGTCCGGTGCGGCCACTACGAGGGCCAGAACCCGGCGGAACATCGACACCAGCACCGCTGCCGTCGCCGGGTCGTACAGGCTGGTCGCATACTGCAGGGCTCCGTCGATGTGCTCCGCCGCACGCATCAGCGACATGCTCAGGTCAAGCTTGACCGCGACCTGGCTGGCGTCCAGCGGCTCCGCGATCACCCCCGGCAGATCCACCGTGCTCTCGTCAAAGGCGTCGAGCGCGAACATGGTGCCGAACAGCGGGTGCCGGGCCAGGTCGCGCTGCGGGTCCAGCTGTTCCACGAGCCGCTCGAACGGCAGTTGCTGGTGGTCGTGAGCGTCCGCGACGTCCAGGTGCAGCTCGGCCAGCAGGTCGGCGAAACGGTGCTCGGGACGGACGTCGGCACGCACCACCACGCTGTTCAGCAGCGGACCGATCAGCTCGGCGAACTCGGGCCTGCTGCGCCCGGCGCCGGCGATGGGTGTGCCCAGCACCACGTCGGTGGTGCCGGCAAGCAGCCCGACGGTCACCGCGAACGCCCCGAGCAGGACGACGAACGGCGTCGTGCCTCCTCGGTGAGCCAACTGGTCCACCGCCGCGGTCGTCGCCGCGTCCAGCTCGAATCGCAGCTCCGCGCCGTCCTCGACGAACACCGCCGGCCGTGGGCGGTCCGGAGGGATCTCGGTGGCCGAGGCACCGGCCAGGCGCTGCCGCCAATAGCACAGATCGCGTCCATCATCGGTACGCGCCCGCTCCCACCTGGCATAGTCGGCGAACTGGACAGGCGGGCGCCCCGCCGGGGGCTCACCGGCGGCCAGAGCACGGTAGGCCGCATTGAACTCCCGCCACAGGATGGGCATGGAGGATCCGTCGATCACCGCGTGGTGCAGCACGAGCGCCAGTACGTGATCCCCGCCGGAACGTGCCAGCCCGGCGCGCATCAGCGGGCCTTCCGCCAGGTCGAAGGGCTGCGCGGCGATCTCATCCACGAAGGCGACGGGTGTGCGCCGCCCGAGCTCCACCACGTTTGTCCAGAGCGGACGCACCGGATCGATCACCTGGACCGCGCCGTCCCCGAATCGGGTACGCAGGATGTCGTGCCGGGCCACGACCGTCAGCAGGGCTTCGTGCACCAGCACCGGGTCGATCGTGCCTCGCAGCAGGACCGCCACGCTGACGTGGTAGTCGGTGCGGGAGGCGCGCAACCGGTCCAGGAACCAGAATCGCTGCTGAGTCGAGGACAACGGGGACGCGCCGGTGGCCACCGGCAGGTCCGGCTCGTGGTCCGCCGAGTGCGGCCGCTCACCGATGAACTCGCACAGGGCTGCGACAGTGGGATGGGCGAACAGCTGTCGCATCGGAACGTCGGCGCCGAGTTGTTCCCGCACCGCGGCAACCAGCCGCGCGGCCAGCAGGGAATGCCCGCCCAGGGCGAAGAAATCGTCGTCGATCCCGACCCCGTCGACACCCAGCACGCTCGACCATATCGCCGCCACCCGACGTTGCAGCGGAGTCTGCGGGGGCGCCGACGGACGACCGGCGGGCAGCGGGGGCGCGGGTAACGCAGCCCGGTCGAGCTTGCCGTTCGGCGTGATGGGGAGCTGCTCCATCGCGACGACCATGGTCGGGATCATGTAGTCCGGCAGGACCTCCGCCAGGGCCTTCCGGACCCGGGACCAGCCGTCTGATTCGGTGGTACGCCACACGAGGTAGGCAACCAGCACCCGCTCGATGCCCTGCCCGGCGGCGTGCACCGCGGCGTCGGCCACGCTGGGGTGGTCCCGCAACCGAGCTTCGATCTCCTCCGGCTCGACCCGGTAGCCACGGATCTTGAGCTGGTTGTCGGCTCGCCCCAGGAACTCGAGGGCACCGTCGAAGCGGCGGCGAACCAGGTCACCCGTGCGGTACAACCGCTCACCGGGCCGGGTCGGATCGGGTACGAACCGAGCCGCGGTTGCGGCAGGGTCACCGAGATAGCCCCGCGCGAGCCTGCTGCCGCCGATGTACAGCTCTCCGGCAGCGCCCGGCGCCACCGGGCGACCTCCCGAGTCGAGCACCGCGAGCGTCGTGTTGACCAACGGCTCTCCCAACGCGGGAGCGATCTCGGTGTCGGTGGGCACCAGGTACGCGCTGGCGCCGATGGTGGTCTCGGTAGGACCGTAGGCATTCCACAACCGCTCGGTGCGCGCGGCGATGTCCCGGGCGAGGGCGGCGGGTAGGGCCTCCCCACCACTGAGCGCCCGCAGCGGCGCGCCGGACCAGCCGGAGCCGATCAGCAGCGACCACCCGGCCGGGGTCGCCTGCATCACCGTCACCCCGGCCGTCTCGATGACCTCGGCGAGGCGATGACCATCGATGACGGTGTCACGGTCGATCAGCTCCACGCGCGCCCCGACGGCGAGCGGCACCAGGAGTTCCAACACCGCCATGTCGAACGAGATCGTGGTGGTGGCGGCCACCGTGTCCGTCGGATCGATCCCCAGCCGCTCGATCCAGTCGACGGCGAAGCCCGCCAAGCCGGCGTGTCGGACCATCACACCCCTGGGGCGGCCGGTGGAGCCGGAGGTGTAGATGACGTAGGCCAGACCTTCCGGGTCCACCATGCCGTTCTCCACCACAGCAGCGCGGGCCCCGGTTACAGGCAATGACCGCGTCCCCGCCGCGTTCCAGTCCAGCAGCTGCCCTGTCGTGCCGTCGGTCAGCACTACCGAAGTACTGCTGCGCCGCAGCATGTACCCGATGCGCTTCTCGCCGTACGACGGGTCGAGCGGCAGGTAGGCCGCCCCGGCCAGCCAGACACCGAGCAGCGTGGCGACCATCTGTGGTGTGCGCTCGAGGCAGACGCCTACGGTGTCGTCCCGACACACTCCCGCCTCGCGGAGCTGTCCGGCGATTCCAGCCGCGGTGGCCAGCAGCTCCGCGTAGGTGAGCACCCGCGTCCGGTCGCCCACCGCGGGCGCGTCCGGGGTGCGACCGGCCTGTTCGACGATGCGCTGCAGCAAGCTGGCGCCCACGGCACGTTCGGGGCCGGTGAAGACCGGGGGATCATGGGGCCCGAGCAGGGTCGCACCGGTGACCGGCTCGTACGGGCGCTGCGTGACGGTGTCGAGAAGCCGGATGTACAGCTCCGCGACTTTGTCGGCGGTGGCCGCGTCGAGCACGTCGGTGGCGTAGGCCACCACACCCTGAACACTGCCGTCGGGCAACCCGGTGGTCAGCATCATCTCCAGGTCGAACTTGGCGTGGCTCGTCGGAATCGGCACCCTGGCCACGATGGCACCTGGCCACCTGGGCAGCGGTGGCTCGCCCTGTTCCACCGTGATCATCGTCTCGAACAGCGGGTTGCGGTTCCGTGCCTTCTGGGCGCCGACCTGTTTCACCACCTCGGCGAACGGCACCTGCCCCCGAGAGAACCCCTCCAGCGCCGTGCGGCGGGTGCGCCGGATCAGCTCGATGAAGTCCGGCTCGCCGCTCAGGTCGATGCGTAGTGCCAGGACATTGAGAAAGGGGCCGATCACGTCCTGGAGTTCACTGCCCGCTCGGCCCAGCACCGGAGTCCCGACGACCACGTCGCGCTGCCCGCTGAGCATGGCGAGCAGCGCGCTGAAGGCCGCGGTGTGGACCATGAATTCGGTCGCCCCACAGCGGCTGGCGCATCGACGGATCCGGGCCGCCAACGGCGCCGGTACGGTGATCGGCAACTGCGCGCCCGGCCGCTCGCCGGGCGTGCCCCGTGGCCGGTCCAGCGGAAGCTCCAGATCGGGAGCGCCGGTCAGCGTGCGTTTCCAGTAGTCCACATCGTCGGGCGACGGCGCCGCGGCGGCAGCGGCGACATCGGCGTAGCACACCCTCGGGCGTTTCAACAGCGGCGGACCCCCCGCGCTGACCCTGCGATACTGGTCCGCCATCTCCGCCCAGAGCAGCGACATCGACGGCGCGTCGACGGCGATGTGGTGCACAGTCAGCAGGATGAGCCACCGTCGATCGGCTATGCGGTACACATGGACCCGCATCGGCGGCCGGGTCGCGAGGGGTATCGGCTCGGCATCCGCCGTGGCCACCAGGGCAGGAACATCCGGGTGGTCGCGAACGTCGCACAGCAGCACCGGAACCGCGTCGGGCTCATGGACGACCGGCATCGGGGCCCCGCCCCGATCGACGAAACCGCTGCGCAGCACCGGATGCCGGGTCGCCACGGCAGCCACCGCGGTCCGCAGAGCGCGGATGTCGAGCTCCCCGGTGAGCTGGATCGCCTCCGACACGTTGTACTTCGGGGAGCCACCGACGATCCGGTCCTCCAGCCAGAACCACTGTTGCGCCGCGGACACATGGCGAGCCGGATCACCACGGCCGGCGACCTCCGCGGAGTTGGGTTGGACGACGTCGGCGAGCCGGGCACGAGCGGCCCGTAAGCGCTTGTCGAGCTCGCTCATCGCGGGACATCCTCAGGCTCACTCAGCAGTTCGCGTTCAATGGCCAGTGCCAGGTCCGCGATCGTCGGATTGTCAAAGAGCAGCATGAGCGGCAGTTCCAGACCGAGGGCGCGTCGCAGCCCGCTGATGATCTGGGTGCCGAGCAGTGAGTGCCCGCCCAGTTCGAAGAAGTCCGCATCGGCATCGGTGGCCGGCAGGAACCTGGCCCAGACCTCGGCCACCAGCAGCTCGGACTCGCTGTGTGGGGCGCGACCGGCGACAGGCGCCTCGTTCGTCGGTACGGGTAGCCGAGCGCGGTCCACCTTGCCACTGGCCGTGAGCGGCAGCTCCGACAAGGCGATCAGGCGAGCCGGAAGCATGTACCCGGGCAGCCGTTCGATCAGGAAGTAGCGCACCGCCTCGGTGTCGACCATGCCGGAGCGGCCAACCACGTACGCGAGCAACCGCTTGTCATCGGGTTGCGGCTCGTACACCGTCACGACGGCGTCGGCGACCTCGGGATGCCGGGCCAGGGTTCTCTCGATCTCGCCGAGCTCGACCCGGTTTCCCCGGATCTTCACCTGATGATCTCGCCGCCCCAGGAAGGTGATGGCACCATCCGGGCCGCGCACCGCGCGGTCTCCGGTGCGATACAGCCGCTCTCCCGGTACGGCCGGGTCGGGCAGGAACGCCTCGGCCGTCTTCGCCGGGTCGTTCCAGTAGCAGCGGGCCAGCCCGACGCCACCGATGTACAACTCCCCCTCGACCCCGGAGGGCGCCGGCGTGCCGGATTCATCGAGCACGTGCACCCGGTAGTTCGTCAGCGGCTTGCCGATCGGGACCGCGGCCAACCCGGCGTCCTCAGGTGAGCAGGTGTGGATGGTGGCGTCGATGGACGCCTCGGTCGGGCCCCACTGGTTGTGCAGCGAACACTCCGTGCCGCGGAACACCTCGTGGAATCGGCGGACGAGTTCGGGACGCAGAGCCTCACCGCTGGAAATCACGTGTCGCAGCGTCGGCGGTGGGCTCCCGGCGACGTCGTCGAGGAACAGGGCCAGCATGCTGGGCACGAAATGGAGCACGGCCACCTCGTGCGCCGCCGCAGTACGCGCGATAGCTCGTGGATCACGGTGCAGGCCGCGCTCCAGCATCACCACGCGACCGCCGACGATCAGCGGCCAGAAGAGCTCGACCGCGGAGACGTCGAAGCTCAGGACCGTCTTCTGCAGGACGCCCTCGCCGGGATGCAGCTCGTGCCGCTGCTGCATCCAGCGCATCCGGTTCACCCAGCCACGGTGGGTGATGGCCACGCCCTTGGGCTTTCCGGTCGATCCCGAGGTGTAGTAGATGGAGACGAGGTCGTCCGGATCGACCGGGACGGTCAGCGGGTCGCCGGCGTCGCCGGTCACGGGGATCACCTCGACCGCGAGATCGTCGACCGGGCCGCAGGCCGGATTGTCCACGACGCAGTGGTCCGCTCCCGCCTCCGCGAGCATCGAGCGGACTCGCGCGGGCGGAAGATCCGGGTCCAGCGGGATGAACGCCGCTCCCGCGTGCAGCACGCCCAGCAGCGCCACGAGCAGGTTCGGACCCCGGTTGCACCAGACACCGACCGGCGAGCGCGCGGACACGCCCCGCGCGGCGAGTGTGCGGGCGAATCCGCGAGCAGCCAGATCGAGTTCGCGGAAACGCATCTGCTGCGAGCCCGACTCCACCGCGATGGCGTCAGGTGTCCGCTCGGCCTGCGCCTGGATCAGTTCATGCAGAGTGTGCGCGGTGTCGAGATCTTGTTCGAGGTCGTCGGTGGCCTCCGGGGCAGGGGCGGACCGGTGCTCCGCATTCGCCGTGACACCGGAAGTACGCGAAACCACACTCAGCTCCTAGGGTAGCGACGGAACGGATCCGGAAGGTCGATGGGTCGGCGGCCGCGCGTCGAGGCCGTCAGCTCGCGTCGATCCGGCTGTCGGGGTCGGCGGCGATCGCCATCAGCGAACGGACCAGCTCTTCGGCCAGGGCATCCATCCGCGCGGCCTCGAACGCGTCCGAGCGGTATTCGATGGTCCCGGCCAGCCCCTGGGGCTCACCGTCGTCGGCGAACTCCTCCTCGAGCACCACCTCGATGTCGAACTTGGCCGCCGTGTTGGCCCTTTCCTGGTATTCGAAGTGCACCGGACCCATGTCCAGCGTGGGTTTGGCCTGCTCCTCGACCCGGAAGAGAACTTGGATGAGCGGGCTGCCGACTCGTCGCCGCCTCGGATTCACCGCGGCGACCACCTTCTCGAACGGGGCATCCTGGTTGGCGAAGGCGCCCAGGTCGACCTCTCGAACCCGCCCCAGCAACTCGGTGAACGTCGGGCTCCCCGAGGTGTCGGTACGCAGCACGACCGTGTTGGTGAAATAGCCGACGAGTTCGTTGAGCGCTTCGTCGGACCGTCCGGAGACCACGGTGCCCAACGGCAGATCGGTCGCACCGCCGAGCGTGGTGATGGCAGCAGCGAGAGCGGCGTGAACGACCATGAACATCGTCGCGCCGGTTCGCTGCGCCTGTCTCGCCATGCCACGGTGGGTGTCCGCGTCGACTCGGAAGCTCCGGGTGCGGATCGGACCCGTTGCCCTCGTACGCTGGTCAGCCGCCAGCCCGGACTCCTGTGGCAGCCCGCCCAGCCGGTCTCGCCAGTAACACAGTTGGCGGGCTACCAGGCTGTCCGGATCGCGCTCGTCGCCCAGGAGTTCGTGCTGCCACAGGGCGTAATCGGCGTACTGCACGGGCAGCTCCGGCCAGTGGGGAGCGACTCCGACCGATCGAGCGGTGTAGGCCCGGCTCAGATCCCGGCAGAAGATCGCCTCCGACCAGCCGTCGAAGGCCACGTGGTGCACGACCAGAACCAGCAGACCGCGACCCGGGTCGACGCGCAGCACCTCTCCGCGGAGCGGAATGTCCGTCCTCAGGTCGAATCCCCGGGTGGCGAACACCTCCTCGGCCTCGTCCGCCTTCTCGTCGCTGGTCCGAACGCAGACGAGCAGCGGACCCAGATCGGCCAGGGACATCACCCGCTGTTCCGGGACACCATCGGTTTCCGGCAGCACGGTGCGCAGGCTCTCGTGCCGCAGGACGACGTCGCACAGGGCCTGCTGTAGGGCGAACTCATCCAGGTCCCCGGAGAACCTCCACACCAACCGGACGTGATAGGAGGTGTCGGACGGGTACAACTGGTTCAAGAACCAGAGCCCACGCTGGGAGAATGACAGTGGGATGATGCCCTGGCTCCTCTCCTCGGTTGCCGTCACAGCAGCTCTCCCTGGCGAGTCCGGCGCCGCAGTTTCGGGCGCGAGGAGTGCCTGCGGCCGGCCAACGTGCTCGCAAGACCAGCCACGGTCGGCGCGTCGAAGAGGTCGCGGACCGACGCTTCGGCGCCCATCACCGTGCGGATGCGGTTGAGCAGTCGGGTCGCCATCAGCGAATGCCCGCCCAACTCGAAGAAACTGGCGTCGGCGGCGACCCGCTCGACTCCCAGGACCTCTCCGAACAACGCGCACAGCTGGTGCTCCTCCGGGCTCGACGGCTCCTGGCCGCCGCCGGAGTAGTTCGGGGCGGGCAGTGCCCGCACGTCGAGCTTGCCGTTGCCGGTGAGCGGCATCTCCTCCAGTTGCACGAACGCGGCGGGCACCATGTAGTTGGGCATGGACTCTTCCGCCGCAGTCCTGAGCGAGGAGACCGGAACCTGGTCGTTGGCGGTGAAGTAGGCGACCAGCCGCCGGTCGCCGGGCCGATCCTCCCGAACGATGACGGTCGCCTGGTCGACCCCGGGCGCTGACCGGAGATGGTGCTCGATCTCGCCGAGCTCGATCCGGAATCCGCGGATCTTGACCTGGCCGTCGGCACGGCCGAGGAACTCCAGCTCCCCGTCGGAGTTCCAGCGGACCAGATCGCCGGTGCGGTACATCCGCTGCCCCGGTGAGCCGAAGGGATTGGGTATGAACCGTTCCGCGGTCAACGCCGGGCGGCCCGCATATCCCCGGGCGAGGCCGGCGCCGGCGACGTAGAGCTCGCCGGTCACCCCGGCGGGCACCAGCGCCAGCCTCTCGTCAAGCACGTAGACGAAAGTGTTGATCAACGGCTTGCCGATGGAGGCGCGACTGGACGGGCCGGTCACATCCGTGTCCAGCATGGCTATCGACACGTCGTCGGAGCATTCGGCGGGGCCGTAAACGTTGGCCAACGGCACTCCGGGCACCTGCCGATGCCACCGGCTGATCAGGTCCGGCGGCAATTCCTCACCGTGGGCCAGCATCAGCCTCAGTCCGGTCATACTGCCGGCCAGCCGGGGTGCTTCCTCGCACGCCTCCAACATGGCCCTCAGCAAGGACGGGACGACCTGCAGGATGGTGACGTCCTGGTCGGCGCAGCAATCGGCCAGTGCGACCGGATCACGAGCGAGGTCGTCGTCGACCGTGTGGACGCGGCCTCCGACGGCCAGGAGGGTGAGGGCCTGCCACACCGAGACGTCGAAGGTCAGGGGCGCGTTGAACACCAGCACATCGTGCTCGCCCAGCTTGTACAGCTCGACTATCGCTCGCAGGTGGTTGGCCAGACCCCGGTGCGGCACCAGGACGCCCTTGGGCCGGCCGGTCGAGCCGGAGGTGAACACGGCATAGGCCAGCTCGTCCCGGCTCGGCCGGTGAGCGAGCGTGGCGGGATCGGCGAGGCCCGAACCGGGCGACAGGACCCGCACCGGAAGCCCGGCGGACGCGGCGACCGACTCGGCCCGGTCGACCAGGTCGGTCGCGGCCAGCAGCAGCCCGACCCGCCCGTCCTCCAGCATCTGCGCCGCCCGGGAGATACCCGTGCTCGCGTCGACCGGCATGAACCCACAGCCTGCGCCGAGCACACCGAGCACGGCCGCCACGTACCACGGCGTCCGATGGGACAGCACCGCCACCAGAGTGTCCGGCCGGGCACCGGCGGCCACCAACTCGTCGGCGATCCGGGCGGCGGTCCCGGCCAGCTCACGGTAGGTAAGGTGATCCTCTCGGCCGGAAACGGCAACGGCCGCCGGCCGTTGCTCGGCGATCTGCCGCACCAGCATGGGCAGATCCAGCGACGGCTCGTCCGTGACCGGCCCGTTCCACTGCTGCAACTGCATGCGCCGTTCGGCGCTGGTGAGGAGGCTGAGCCGGCTGATCGGCACGTCCGGATCGACCGACACCGCACTCAACAATCGCAGCAGCCGAGCGCCCAGCTGCGTCACGGTGGCGGTGTCGAACAGATCCGTCGCGTACTCGAGGACGATTCGCACGCCGGCGTCATCCCCGCTGCTCTGCTGGAAGAAATCGACGGACAGGTCGAATTTGGCGGTGTTGACCGGCTCCGGGAGCGAGGCGCTCACCACGCCCGGCAGCCGCAGCTCATTCGCGGCCTCGCCGTCGTGAAAGGCGAAGAAGACCTGGAACAGTGGATGGTAGGCGCTCGATCGCTCCGGTTTCACCGCTTGCACGACGCGTTCGAAGGGCACGTCCTGATGCGAGAAGGCGGCCAGGTCGGCGTCGCGGACCCGTTCCAGCAGGTCCGCGAAGCTCGGGTCGCCGGACAGGTCGGTGCGCAACACCAGCGTGTCGACGAAGAAACCCACCAGCGGTTCCAGTGCGCGGTCGGTGCGCCCAGCGAACGCGGTGCCGAGCACGATGTCCTGGCCAGCACCGTACGCGGACAGGACCGCCGCCAGCGCCGCGTGCAGCACCATGAACAGCGTGCAGCCCCGCTCGGCGGCCAGCTCGGCCAGCTCATCGTGCAATCTCGGTGGGATGGTCAGTTCGGTGGTGCGGCCCCGGTAACTGGCCACCGACGGTCGCGGCCGGTCCAGGGGCAGGCTGATCAGCTCGGGAGCTCCGTCCAGCGTTTCGGTCCAGTACCGGAGTTGCTTGGTGGTCAGCTCGCTCGGCTGCTGGTCCGTGCCCAGCAGTGCCTGCTGCCAGATCGTGTAGTCGACGTACTGGACCGGCAGCGGGGCCCAGTCCGGAGCCGTGCCCGCGATACGAGCCCGATAGGCCGTGGACAGGTCGCGCGCCAACAGTCCGAACGACCAGCCGTCGCAGGCGATGTGGTGGACGAACAGGGCCAGGTGATTCACCCGAGGACCGCTGGTCAGCAGCGCGGCCCGAAAGGGAGGGTCGTCCTGCAGGGCGAACTCGATGTCGGCCAGTTCCTGGACGACGGCCTCGACCTCGGCCGCGGCGACGGAGCGTACGGTCAGCGGTGTCACGAGGACGGCCGGGTCGAGTACCTGCTGCGCCGGTTCACCGGCCTCCTCCGGGAAAATCGTGCGCAGGGTCTCGTGCCGGGTCATCACGTCCCGTAGCGCCTGGCCGAGCGCTTGCTCGTCGACCGCGCCCTCCAGCCGCCAGAGGAAGGTCAGGTTGTAGGCCGACCCCGATTCGCCGTAGCGGTGCAGGAACCACATCCGTCGCTGGGCGAAGGAGAGCGGAATCCGTGCGGGCCGGTTGGCCCGCACGAGCGCCGGCCGCTCGTCAGTGGCGGTCATCGGGAACCGTCGCCGGATCCGAGCAGGCCGGAGACCGGCGTACCGTCCAGATGCCGGGTCGGGCGCAGCGGTACGAGATCGGGGTCCTCCGACAGCCGCTCACGCACCAGGGCGGCCATGGCCACCGGCGTCCGGGCGCTCAGCACCGAGGCCATCGAGAGTTCGGTGCCGAACGCTTCCTTGACCCGTGAGACCAGTCGCATGGCGTGCAGGGAATGCCCTCCGAGGAGGTAGAAGTCGTCGTCGGGAGAGACGGGCTCCATGCCGAGCACGTCGGACCAGATCGCCAACAACCGCTGCACGACCGAGTCGTCGGGACCGACCGACGCGGTGGTGCTCACCTCGATCGGGGGCAGGGCGTCCCGGTCGACCTTGCCGTTGCGGGTCAACGGCAGGGCATCGACAAACTGCCACGCCGTCGGCACGAGTGCCGGTGGAAGGTGACGCCCGAGCGCCTTCCTCAGTGCCTCGGCCTGCACGCTGCCGTGCCCATCACCACGGACGACGTAAGCGTCCAGGTGGGTGGCCAGCCCGCGGTCATCCCGGCGGGCGACAACGGCGGCGGCCTCGACACTGCGCTGACGGAGCAGCAACATCTCGATCTCCTGCGGCTCAAGCCGATAGTCGTGCAGCTTGACCTGGTCATCCAGCCGGCCCAGCACCTCGACGCCGGCACCGGGCACCAGGCGGCCGAGATCTCCGGACCGGTACTGCCGTCTCCCGCGCTCGCCGAAGCCGTCCCGTCCGGCCTGCACCTCGTCGAGATAGCCGATTCCCACCCCGGGGCCGGAGATGATCACCTCTCCCGGCACCCAGGGTGGGACCGGGAGACCCGAATCGTCGACCACGGTCAGTGCGCAACCGCCCAGGGTCGTTCCCACCGGGACCGAGGCGCACCGCGGGTCGGCCGGAAGCCGCACCAGCTGGCAGGACGCGCCGATGGTGGTCTCGGTCGGGCCGTACTCGTTGTAGACGCGCAGTCGGGGACTCAGCTCGGCCACCCGCTCGACCAGACCCGGCGGAAGCGGTTCACCACCCAGCACCAGCACCTCGGTCGGTAGCCAGCCGCGCGCGTCCGCTGTCTCGGTGAGAAGCGCCGACATCTGCGACGGCGCCATCTTCAGCGCCTCCACCGGTCGGTCGCTGAACTCGGCGGCCAGCAGCTGCGGCTCGGCGGCACGGTCCGCGCCGACCAGCCGTACGCATCCGCCACTCGTCAGGGGAAGGAAGACCGCCGTGTACGAGAGATCGGCCGCCAGCGTGGAGACGGCGGCGAAACTCGCCCGGTCGGGCAGCTCCAGTTCCAAGCGGCTGGCGGCAGCATAGTGGGCCAGCTCGGCATGCCCGATGACCACGCCCTTGGGCACTCCCGAAGTGCCCGACGTGAACATCACATAGGCCACGTCCGCGCCGCTGACCAGCCTCGGTCGGAAGGTGACGGTCGACGGCGGGCAGGCAGGAAGTGAGACGACATCAACCGAACAGGAGAACTGCTCGACGGTTTCCGGAACCAGCACCAGGCCGGGATCCAGTTGCCGCAGGATCGCCTCTGTCCGGCCCCGGGGCCAGACCGGATCCAGCGGAACGAACGCCGCACCCGCGAGCCAACAGCCCAGGATCGCCGCCGGCGTGCCGACAGTCGCCGGGACCAGCACTGGCACCTGATCACCCGGGCGGATCCCGTGATCGTGCAGCATCGCCGCGATCAACTCGGCCCAAGCCGCCAGCTGGCGGTAGCTGATCACATCCGCACCGCAGCGGACTGCGGGAGCATCGGGAACGCGGTCAGCCTGCCGAAGAAATCGGAGAAGCACCGGATCCTGCTGCGCCGGCTGCGGTGGCGGCTGTTCGACCTGATCGGTCAGGCGCAGTCGACCGACGGCCCGGTCGGGATCCGTCAGCACATCGGCCAGCAACAACTCCAACGCTCGTGCGTACGAGACCAGATCTGATTCGGCCACCCCTCCGCCGGTCGCGGCGATGATCAACGTCAGCTCGGCCGGGCCCGCCCAACAATCCAGGTGCAGCCGGCCGGGGGACTCGCCGAACTCGGCCGGTTCCAGCTCCACGCTGTGCGACGAGGAATTCCTCTGGTATCGGAACGAGGTCTCGGGCCGGTGTGCGGGGCCGCTCAGATGCTCGTCGGCGGCGGTCGTCGCCAGCGCGTTCTCGGCGGCTCGGGCGGCCAGGGCGAACGCGGCCTCGGCCGCAATCGGCAGGCGCACCAGGACCGGGTGCCCGAGAGGCCCCGAAGTGGGCCGCAGCTCCGGGGCCGCCGGGCCGTCGGTCACCACCGAGATCGGCTGGTTCACGGTACGGGTGTAGCGCGAGCGCAGCGACGCCCATGCGGCGAGAAGCAACGCGCGCTCCTCGATCTCCAGCCGATGGGCCAGCGTACGCAGGGCGGAGAGTGTGGCGCCGTCCGGCTTGATCAGGACGGTCCGCGTGTCGTTGCCGGACGCTTCGCCCTCGACGGGGTTCAGGAACGGCAGGACCGCGGAATCGGAACGCGGATCGGCCGGCGGTTCCGCCCGCCGAAGCTCCTCGTCCAGCCGGACCGGCACATCGGCGTACTGGGATGCCCCGTCCGGGGCGGTGTCCGGCGTGCGGCGCCGGGCCGCGGAACCCAGAGGTGACGGTGTCGCCAACGAACCCTCACAGTGGTCGAGTGCGGACGAGGAGTCCAGCGGATACGGACGGACGGACCGCGAGCGGCGCTAGGGCCTGACCACCGCGTCAGGCCAGTCCTCGGGCTCGTCGATGCGAGAGATCAGGGGCAGGTCCCGGATGTCGTCGTGGTTGAGGACCCACATCAGAAATCGGTCGATCCCCATGCCGAATCCCGAGGTCAGCATCGGGAGCTCCTGCTTCATGCGGACGTACCACGCGTACTCGTGCTCGTTGACGCCATGCAGCGCCATGGATCTGCGCAGTCGATCGGCATCGGTGTGCCGCTCGCCGGAGCCGACCACCTCGCCGATGCCGAAGAACAGGTCGGCGGCCCGGGCCGTCCTGAACTGGTCGTCGCCGGAAGCCTGGTAGAACGGCACCGCCAGACTGTCGAAGTGGTGCACCCAGAGGAACTCGCTGACCCGGTCCAGCAGCAGCCGCTCGCCCTTGCGGGTGAGCGTGCGCCACGTACCCTCGTCGCGGACCGCGCCTTCCACGTCAGCGACGCACGCGACGGCCTCTTCGAACGTCAACTGCTCGAAGCTGGCCGCCTCCACCATTCTGACCAGATGGGAGACATCACCTCGGGCCGCCTCCAGCCGCCCACCGACGGTCTCCAGGACGGCACCGGCAAGCGCCTTGACGTAGCCGGTCACGTACACGATCAGGGCATCCAGATCCCCAGGGATCTCGGCCTCGCTGTGCGCGTACTGCCCGAGATGAGTCTTGTCGGGTTGCTCCCCCCGGAACGACGGCATGATCGTGTAGCAGCCGCCGGGGGCGACACGACACCCGTACTCAAGGGCGAACTGCATGGAATCGGCGAGGTAGGTGCGTACCCCGCCCACCGTCACCGGCACCGGCTCCGCGTCGCTGCCCAACGCGGTCGGGCACGTCACCGTTCGCGTGGTGATCGGGAGGAAGAGATGCTTCAAACCCTGGGCAGCTGCATAGCGAACGGTTTCCGTGTGGACGACATCATGGAGGTCGGCGATCAGGCCGTACCAATCGGACCGCAGATCCTTTATCACCGTCGAGGGATCGTTGTAGTCACGATGTGCCGGCGGATCGATGGAGACGTACGTGGTATCGAACGGCGTCACAGACCAACCTCTTCAATCGTCATTGCAAGGGCGCGTTCAGTCGGTGGCAGCATTCGCCGCGGACGAGTTCAGGGAATCTCTCGCACTGCATCCTCCAACATGGATCTTACGGCACGGTCGTCGATCCATGGGGCCCGTCCCGGCCAGGCGATCTTGTCGCCGGAGGCGCCGGCAGGGCAGTTGCGTAGTCGATTGAAGGCGGTGTGAGCAGGGGTTTCGGGTCGATAGCTCGCGATGCGCCCCCGCCCGCCACGGCCACCGAAGGCGACCAGCAGGCCCGCCCGCTGTCGGCGTACGACACCACCACCGGCACCGCCCTCACCCCGGTGCAAATAGGGACGCAGCCCGACGAAATTCCACAAACCATCCATAAGACTAAGACCCAATTTGTCGACGACACCGGTCGGCCGCCGTGGTGCGTATCCGGGCTGGCCTTTCCCGCGAGACACGCAGTCGAGCAATACCTTCGCAGTGGATGCCCCACCGGTCTCGTATGCGACAGCCGCGACGGCTGACCGGCCGACGGGCGCCCGACGGAAGTCAGTTGCTATAAATGCCTTTCTGAAGCATTCTCTAGCGTGTGACCCGGCTCGATGACAACGTTCCGAAGTGCTCATTCCACTTGCGACAGCTCGCCAAGTACGGGTTCGCTGAACGTGCGGCCGCAGCGGAGAGTCGAGAACGGCCCCGGCGGGCCACCGCGCGAGACACCTCCTGGGACGACGATTCGGACGATCCGGCCATGAAGGCCGCCACCGACCAGCTCGACGGTGTGATGCTCGCCCTCCTCGTGCGACGCGCGCGGGACTACCTCGCGGTCCGCGGCGACGAGCCCGTCGAATGGCGGACCGCCGCCGGCTTCGGCGACGCGCTGCTGCACGTCACCGCCGCTGAGCCGCGTGGGCTCACGGAGGAGATCGAGGGGCTGCTGGCCCGGCACGACGAACGGGTTGCCGACCCGGCGAGACGCCCGCCCGGGTCGCGCCCCGTGCAGATCATCCAGATGGCGGTGCCGCGTAGGCCCGTACCCGTCGAAGGGCAGCGAGCGGGGACGGATCGTGACTGAACCCCTGGTCCGGGCAGATCCGGCACCCCCGCGCCGGCCGCGCATCCCGAGGCTGCTCCAGCAGCCGTACTTCCGCCGCTACTGGTCCGCCCAGACCGTCTCGCTCTTCGGCGACCAGATCACCATGCTCGCCGTGCCGCTGCTGGCCGTGCTCGCGCTCGGCGCCGGACCCGCCGAGATGGGCTACCTGACCGCCGCCTCGCTGCTGCCGAACCTGCTCTTCTCACTGCCAGCCGGCGCGTGGGTGGACCGCTACCCGCGCCGTCGTCAAGTAATGATCGTCGCCGACCTGGGCCGGGCGGGCCTCCTGCTGGCCGTGCCGCTGCTGTGGTGGACGGACGCACTGAACCTGCCGCTGCTCTGTGTCGTGGCCTTCCTGATCGGGATCCTCTCGGTGTTCTTCGAGGTGGCCCACAGCAGCCTGTTCGCCAGCCTGGTCCGGCGGCAGGACTATGTGGACGCCAACAGTCTGATCAGCGCCAGCAGAGCCATGTCCGACGTGGCCGGCCCGAGCATCGGCGGCGTGCTCGTGCAGGTGCTCACCGCTCCGGTCGCGCTGGTCGCCGACGTGCTCACCTACCTGACATCGGGTGTCTTCCTGACCCGGATAAAGGTCACCGAGCGTCCCGCACAGACCGGCCCCGGCCTGGGCATGGCCGCTGGCGTGCGCTACGTGGCCCGCTCCGCGGTGCTACGCGCGGTCCTGCTCGGCGCCACCACGCTCAACCTGTTCAACTACATGTTCGCCGCACTCTTCGTGCTGTACGTGACCACCGAGCTCGACGTCTCCCCCGGCCTGCTGGGCCTGATCATCGGGGCCGGCTCGTTCGGCGGATTCCTCGGCGCGGCCGTCACCGGCCCACTCAGTCGCCGGATCGGCATCGGCCCGGCGGTGATTCTCGGTCTCGTCGTCTTCCCGGCCCCACTGATCCTGGTACCACTGGCCGGGGGACCGCGACCGCTGGTGCTCGCGCTGCTGCTCACTGCCGAGTTCGTCTCCGCCCTGGGCGTCATGATCCTCGACATCACCGCCGGATCGGTGCAGATCGCGGCCACACCGGAGACGATGCTCGCCGTGGTCTCCGGTTTCCGGCGCACCGTCAACTACGGCATCCGGCCCGTCGGCGCGCTGATCGGCGGCGCGCTCGGCGCCACGATCGGGGTCCGCCCCGCCCTCTGGATCGCCAGCCTCGGTGCCCTGCTCGGGGTGCTCTGGGTCGTCTTCTCTCCGCTGCGTACGATGCGCGATCTGCCGGAGGAGTGAGGAACCCGCCGTGGCCGGTCCGGCCGACCGGGACGGGCGCGGAGATGCCGTTGTCGGCCAGGCGTTGGGCGAAGCGCAACTCGCCTTCCTGGAGGTGACCAACGCGTGGACGAGGTAACTGGCGACCTCGCCCGGGGTGGTGCCATCGTCACCACCCGCAAACGCAAACGGTGCACGCTGAAGTGGATCTCAGCGCGCACCGTGGGCCTATGGGTTGTGTCCGAGGGGGGACTTGAACCCCCACGCCCTATACGGGCACTAGCACCTCAAGCTAGCGCGTCTGCCATTCCGCCACCCGGACCTGCACGTACAGCCTACCCGGTCGACCAAGGTGATCTTCTCACCGGATCAGCCGGCCGTCGGGCCGCACGGGGGATTACTGTACACGGCCCGGAACGATCATGCACATCACCACTAGCGCCCCACGTTTCCCCAGGTCAACACCGTCTGGCAGCGGGCGGGTAGCGCGCGACGGACGATTCCGGGCAGCATTGCTCACGTGTCCCACCCCTCCCCGTTGACCGCCGCTCAACACCAGGCCCTCGCACTGCGCGCCGCGGGCGACCTGACCGGCGCCCGCCGGCTGCTCGCCGACGCGATCACCGCGGCCCGACCGGCGTACGGCGAGGACCACCAGGACGTCCTGGCCACCGGCCACCTGCTGGCCCGGCTGCACCGGGAGGCCGACGACCCCGCCGCCGCCCGCCGGACGCTCGAAGAGGCGTACGCTGCCGGTGAGCGTCGCCGCGGCGACGCCGGCCCGCTGATGCTCGCGCTCAGCTTCGACCTGGCCGGCGTGGCGGAGGAGCTGGGCAACCGGCACGAGGCCCGCCGCAACTACAGCCGCGTCGCCGCCGCCGGGCCCGCCGTGCTCGGTCCGGACCACCCGGCGGTACGCGCGGCGCGGCACTACCTCGGCGGCTCCGCCGCCGCTCCCGCCGGCTACGGCCCCCCTCCCGGCGGCTCCGCCGCCGCTGCCGGCACGCGCCCCGATCCGGCGCTGTCCGGGCCCACCGTGTCGCTACCGGCGGTCACGCCGTCGTACCCTCCCCCGCCGGTCCCGCCGCGACCCACTCCTCCGGTGCCGCCCGCACCACGGATACCGGGTGCCGAGTGGGCTCCGCAGCCGCAGCCGGCGCGCCGGGCGCCCTGGCCGGGCCACGGGCCGGGTTCGACGACGCCTCCCGCTGCCCCGCCGCCGGGAACCGCCGCACCCGCCCGGGGCACACTGCCGCCCCCGCCGGCGGTCCCGATCTCGTCGCCGCCGGTCGGACCCACCGCGCCGCCCCGAACGTCGAGTCCCTGGGCTCCTCGGCCGGCACCGCGGACCAGCGGCCTTCCGACGCCGCCCGAGGACGTGACCGCACGCTTCCCCGCACCGTCCG
The DNA here is from genome assembly GCF_002573675.1 of Micromonospora sp. WMMA1996. Classification (NCBI taxonomy): domain Bacteria; kingdom Bacillati; phylum Actinomycetota; class Actinomycetes; order Micromonosporales; family Micromonosporaceae; genus Micromonospora; species Micromonospora sp. WMMA1996. Next base: position 145,790 of record NZ_PDHU01000002.1, read on the forward strand.
ACGACGTCACCACACGGTTCACCGCGCCGTCCGCCGCCGGTGCGGACCACCCGGCGCCCCTCGGGACCGCACCGCGACCGACGGCCGGACCGCCGGTGGTACCCGGCGTCACACCGGTGCCGCCGGTCCACGGCGCCACCCCGGTGCCGCCGGCACCCGGCGTCACACCGGTCCATCGGGCGGGGCCGACTCCGGTCGCGGGCACTGCCGGCCATCACCCGACCGGCGAGGTACCTCCGACCGTCCCTCCCCCTGCCGGTGAACGGCCGGCGCCGGCCCGGCCGCCGGTCGTTCCGCCCACGCCTCCGCTCCCCGGGCCGCCGGCCGCACCCGCCACCTGGCGCACGACGCCCGGGCCCGGCCCGACGCCGACGCACACCCCGCACGGGTCCGTGCCACGCAGCCCGGCGTATCCCGTCCCGGCACCGCCCGTGCCACCGACGCCGGTCCCCTCAGCCTCCGCTCTGCCACCGGCCCCGGTCATCCCGCAGCCGCCGGCACGACCCGAGGCCGGGTCGACTCCTGGCGCCGCCTCTCCCCCGCCACCGCGGCTGCCGGCGCCACCGGTCGCGCCACCGCCACCGGTCGCGCCACCGCCACCGGTCGCGCCGACACCGGCGGCGTCACCCGCCGTCACCTCGATGCCGGCGGCGCCGGTCTCGGGCGCACCGGCACGCGGCGTCCTTCCGCCGCCGCCCGCCCTCGCCCCGATGCCGCAGGCGCCGGGCCCGCCGGCACACGGAGTCCTCCCGCCACCGCCGGTCGTGCCCGCCGCGCCGCCGGTCTCCGCACCACCCGTCGCTGCGCCCGCGAACCCCGTCCCCGCCTCGACTCCGTCCGTCCCGGCGCCACCGGTTCCCGAACCCACCTCGACCCCACCGGTCCCGCCACCACCACCGGCTCCCGTCCCCACCTCGCACTCGTCGACGCCGCCGACCGCAGCCGGCCCCGCATCGACCCCGGCGGCACCGGCAACGGTGTCGGTCGCCGCGCCACCAGCCTCGGCGGCGCCGGTCTCCACGCCCCAGCCGTCAGCTCCCTCGTCACCGTCGGCCGTGCCGGTGCCCGTCCCCGGTCAGCCCACGACGGGACGCCCGGACCCGACGCAGGTGGGCGACTCGGACGGCGGCGCGGCGGGCTCCGTCCCCGGCGGACCGGGCTGGGACAAGCCGACCGTCCAGGTTCAGCAGATCGGTCCGCTGCTGCGCGAGGAGGCGGATCGGGCGGCGGCCGCGGACCGCGAGTCCCGCCCGGACACCCGGCCCGCCGACGGTCCACCCACGAGTTTCCGGCCCGTCGGCGGACCGCCCGCGAGCGCGTCCGGGATCGACGCGCCACCCGCCGGCGCGGCGCCCGTCAGCGGACCACCGGTCGGCGCGCCGACCGTCGGCACGGGGCCGGGAAGCGCAGCGCCGGTCAGCGGGCCACCGGCACATCCCGTCGGCGCACCACCGACGATCCCGGGCGGCGGCCCAGCCGCACACCCCGTCGGCGCACCACCGACGATCCCGGGCCGCGGCCCAGCCGCACACCCGGTCAGCGCACCACCGACGGTCCCGGTCAGCGGGCCACCGGGACATCCGGTCAGCGGACCGGCCGCGTACCCGGTCAGCGGCATGCCGATCAGCGCCGCCCCGATCAGCGCCTCCCCGGTCAGTGGGTCACCGGTGCCGCCGTGGGGGATGACCGCTCCACCGTGGAGCAGCGTCGCCCCGTCCCAACCGGTGGACCGGCCCGCCGACCCGGAGCCCGAGCCGGCGACCGCGCCGGGGCCGGGACCCGGCACGGATCCCACCGCCCCCGGCGAGAGGCCGGATGGGGACGCGCCGGCCGACGGGCGGTCCCTGCCGGTATACGACGGGCTGCTCGACTTCCCCGAACCGGCGCGCCCGGAGCCCGCGTACCCGGGGCAGCCCGCACACCCGGCGTCGCCCGCGTATCCGGAGCAGGGCTCCTGGCCGGCGGTGCCGCCGTCGTTCCACCAGCCGGCGGCGTACCCGGAGGTGGAGGAGCCGGAGCCGCGCGGCCGGAACCGTACGGTGCTGGCCCTGCTGGTCGGCGGCGCGGTGCTGGCGGTGGTGGTCGCGGTCGGCGCGGGCGCGGTGTGGCTGAACCGGGACGCGGCACCGCCGGCGCCGGCGCCGAGCGCGCCGAAGCCGAAGGTGACCGGGCCGCCCCCGGCTGACCTGCGGTTGCGGGACGACACCACCACGATCACGGTGACCTGGACCGACCCGACGAGCGGTGGGGTGCCGTTCGTGGTGGCCGGTGGTCAGGCCGGGCAGAAGCTCGGGGTGATGGCCACTGTGGACGCCGGCCAGACCCGGTACACGGTGAACGGGTTGAGCGCGCGGCTGGACTACTGCTTCACCGTGCTGGCGGTCTACTCGACCGATTCGTACGCCACGTCCGGTCAGGTGTGCACGGACCGCGATGGCGGCGCCACGCCGAAGTGACGGGGCACCGAGGACACGCTCGGTGTCCACAGGGAGACGGTGCGGGTTTCACCGGCCTCTGCCGGCACCTATGATGGCTCCCGGCTCTGGGGAGGGTCGACCACGCGCGGCGCCCTCCCCCACCGACGCGGGGAGGCAGCCGGCAGTGACCACCATCGAGGACGTCACGAGCACCGGGCCGGAGACGGCCCGCCCCCGGTCGCGGATGCGCGGCGGCCTGGTGACCATCGGCACCGTGGCCGCGTTGCTGGCCGCGATGGGGCTGACCGTGCTCGGCCTGGGCGCCGCCGACAACGCGGTGGCCAACTACGACGCGTCCTCCTGGTTGTGGAGCACCACCCGCAGCGAGCTGGCCCGGGTCAACGGTGTCACCGCCCGGGTGGACACCCGGATGGAGGTGCCCGGCGGGCGGCGGCACCAGATGCAGGTCGCCCAGACCGACCGGCTGCTGATCCTGCGCGACCTCAACACCGGCCAGGTCAGCTCGCTGGACCTGGCGACGTTGCAGATCACCGCCAGCACGCCGACCGCGCCGGGGTTCGGGGTCAGCGTGGCGCTGCACGAGGACGCGGCGTTCGTGGTGGACGCGGTGCAGGGCATCGTCCGGCAGCTCGACCCGCGGGCGCTGACGCCGGTGGGCGAGCCGGTCCGCTACCCGCCGGGCATCGCCGGCGGGACGTTCGACGGCGCCGGCAAGCTGTGGATCGCGGTGCCGAGCGAGGGCACCGTCTCGGCGATCACCGCCGCCGACCTGCCGGACACCCCCGGCGCCGCCCCGCCGGCCGGGCTCAGCCCGAAGCGGGTCGAGACCCACGAGGTGGCCGAGCCCGCGCACGAGCTGGTGGTGTCCACCCTGGACGAGGGTGTGGCGGTGCTGGACCGCACGTCCGCGTCGCTGGTGACCGTGGTCGGCGGCCGGACGCAGCGGGCCGGGCTGACCATGACCGCGCCGGGCAACCTGCCGCCGCGGACCAGCGGGCCGCAGGTGCCGGTCACCGTTCCCGGTGACCGGTCGGTGCACGTGGTCCGCGACGGCGCCGAGGTGAAGCGGTTCACGGTGCCCGGGACGGGCGCGCGACTCAGCCCGGCGGTGGCCTGGGCGGGCCGGTTCTACTGCGCCGACGAGAGCACCGGCGCGGTCTACTCGTTCGACGCCGCCGGGCAGCTGGTGGAGACGATCAAGGGTTCCGGCCGGCCCGGCCCGGTGGAGCTGGAGGTCCGGGAGAACCACCTGTTCATCAACCCGCCGGACTCGTCCACCGCCCAGGTGGTCGACGACCGCAACCGGGTCCGCGAGGTGAACAAGTACGCCAACGACGTGCTCGGCGGCGACCCGCCGCCGGTCCCCCCGCCGCCGCCCCCGCCGAAGAAACCGAAGGTGGGCAAGCCGGGCGCGCCGAAGGCGGTCACCGCCGCCGCGGGCAACGCGTCGGCGCGGGTGAGCTGGCAGGCCGCCGCGTCCAACGGCGCCGAGATCACCCGCTACGTGGTGGAGGGCGGCGGTCAGACCCACCAGGTGGGCGCGAACCAGCGCGCGTTGGAGGTCACCGGTCTGACCAACGGTGAGACGTACACGTTCTCGGTGCACGCGGTGAACGCGAAGGGCGACGGTCCGGCGCGGCGCAGCAACCCGGTCGTGCCGACCGCGGAGGTGCCCGACCCGCCGGCCTCGGTGACCGCCGAGGCCCGGCCGGACGGCACGGTCCGGGTGAGCTGGCCGGAGGCCGACGGCCAGGGCAACACGGTCACGAAGTACGCGGTGACCGCGACCTCGGCCGGCGCGAGCGCCCCCGCCGGCGAGTCACCGAAGACCGAGCTGGTGGTGCCGGCCGGCGCGCTGGAGTACGGCACCCAGTACGCGTTCACGGTGACCGCGGTCAGCGACCGGGGCGCCGGGTCGAAGGCGTCGCCGGTGAGCAACACGGTGGTGCCGTTCACGGTGCCGAAGGCACCGACCGAGCTGCGCGCGTCCACGGTGGCCGACCAGCCCGGCACGATCGCGGTGGAGTGGTCGCCGGCGGTGGAGAACGGCCGCCCGGTGACGAAGTACGTGGTGGAGGCCGGCGGCAAGACCGTCGAGGTGACCGACGTGCGGGCCACCGTGGGCGGCCTCGGCAACGGCCAGAACGTGACCGTGAAGGTCAAGGCGGTCAACGAGGCCGGCGACGGCCCGGAGGCCAGCACCACCGCGCGTACGGTGGCCGCGCCCCGGATCACGGTGACCGGCTCGTCGGCGGACGCCACCTCGGTGACGGTGACGTTCACCGTGGACGCGGGCGGCGGGCGGGCCACCTGCACGGCGGCGACCGGCGGGAAGACGGCCAGCGGGAGCTGCTCCAGCCTGCGGGTGACCGGGTTGACGCCGGGCACGGCCTACACGGTGACGCTGACCGCGTCCAACGCCGCCGGTAAGGGCACAGCCACCCGCGCCCAGACCACCGACCCGGTCTACGGCATCGCCACCTGCAAGAACGGCCCGGACGGGGACCAGCGGACGTACTGCAACAAGGACGTGCCGGGTCGCAACGGGAACGAGATCTTCAAGGTCACCCAGCAGGACGACGACCGGCAGGCGGGCTGGGTGCCGGACGGGACGCGGCTGCGCACGTACTGCAAGGCCAAGGGCGAGGACGTCGACGCCTGGATCTACAACAACAACAAGCAGAGCACCTGGTGGATCCAGATCGCGTACGAGGGCAAGACGTACATCCCGTGGGCGTGGCTCAACCTGGAGGGCGGCGACAACCTCAACGTGCTGCCCACCTGCTGACCTCGCCCGGACCGAAAGGCACACCGTGAACACGCACGAACCGCTCAGCCAGCCGGAGGTGCAGGGCTTCGCCGCCCTCGCCGCCCGGCTGGCCGACAACGTCAACGCGGTCGTGCTGGGCAAGCCGCAGGTGGTCCGGCTGGCGTTGACCGCGCTGTTCGCGCAGGGGCACGTGCTGCTGGAGGACGTGCCCGGGGTCGGCAAGACCACGCTCGCGCGGGCGGTGGCGGCCACCGTGAAGGGGCAGTGGCGGCGGATCCAGTTCACCCCCGACCTGCTGCCCTCCGACGTGTCCGGTGTGACGATCTTCAACCAGGCCAGCCGCGGTTTCGAATTCCACCCCGGGCCGGTCTTCGCGAACATCGTCATCGCCGACGAGATCAACCGGGCCTCGCCGAAGACCCAGTCGGCGCTGCTGGAGGTGATGGAGGAACGGACGGTCACCGTGGACGGCGTACGCCACCCGGTGCCGCAGCCGTTCCTGGTGGTGGCCACGCAGAACCCGGTGGAGATGGACGGCACCTACCGGCTGCCCGAGGCACAGCTCGACCGGTTCCTGGTGAAACTCTCCGTCGGCTACCCGGACGAGGCGGTCGAGGTGGAGGTGCTGCGGGGCGCCACGGTCCGCTCCCCCGACTCACTCACCGCGGTCACCGACACCGCCACCGTCGGCGAGATGGTGAAGATGGCCCGGCGGGTGCACATCGCCGAGCCGCTCTACGCGTACGCGGTGCGGCTGGCCGCGGCCACCCGTACCCACCCGCAGGTGCGCGTCGGGGTGAGCCCGCGTGGGGTGATCGCGTTGACCCGGGCGGCGTGCGCGTACGCGCTGATCGACGGCCGGGGCTGGATCATGCCGGAGGACCTGAAGGCGCTGGTCGAGCCGGTCTTCGCGCACCGCCTGCTGCTCACCCCGGACGCGCAGGTGCGGGGCGTCACGCCGGCCGAGGTGCTGCGCCAGGCGGTGGCCTCGGTGCCGGTGCCGCTGCCGTCCGGCCAGCCCGCCCCGGTGCACGGCTGAGCGTGGGGATCACCGCCCGGGGGATCGGGCTGCTCGTCGCCGCCCTGGTGCTGCTCGGCGTCGGCTTCCGGTACGCGTACCCGGAGCTGACCGTGCTCGGCGCGGCGGCGGCCGTGGCGGTGGGCTACGCCGGGGTGACCGCCGCGTGGCGGCCCCGGTTGACCGTCGAGCGTCGGGCCGACCCGGACCGGGTGGCCCGCGGCGAGCCGGCGGCGATGGAGTTGACGGTGCGCAACACCGGCCGGCTGCGGGCGGCGAACCTGGTGGCCGAGGACCGCTGCGCCGGCGCACTGGTGCCGGTGCCGCTGCTGCGGCTGAGCCCGGGACGCGACACGGTGGTGCGTTATGCGGTGCCGACGCAGCGCCGGGGCGTGGTGCCGGTCGGGCCGCTGCGGGTCGTCCGCCGTGACCCGCTCGGCCTGGTGGCGCTGGCCCGTGGCTACGGCGACGCGGTCCCGGTGTGGGTGCACCCGCGGATCCATCCGCTGTCCGCGGTGCCGACCGGCGCGGGGCGCAGCCTGGACGGGCGCACCGACAGCGTGCCGCACGGCTCGATCACGTTCGACTCGTTGCGGGAGTACGTGGTCGGCGACGAGCTGCGCCGGGTGCACTGGCGGACCAGCGCCCGGGTGGGCGAGCTGATGGTGCGGGAGAACGTGGACACCAGCCTGCCGCGGCTCGTGGTGGTGCTGGACAACCGGTCCGCCGCACACCCGGGACGGGTCGCGGGCGTGGCGGAGTCGTTCGAGGCGGCGTGCGAGGCGGCTGCGTCGGTGGTGGCCGCCGCCGTGCGCGAGGACCTGCCGGTGTGTCTGCTGCTGGTGGCGCCCGCCGAGACCGAGCCCGCCGGGGCGGCCGGGCCGCTGGATCTCCTCGCCGCGGTCGAGCTGGCCGAGGGCGGGTCGGAGGTGCTGCCGGCGGCGACCGCCCGGCTGCGCCGCGACCGGCTCGGCGACACGCTGGTGTTCCTCACCGGGCCGGGCGGCCGCGACGACCTGGGCCATGTCGGCGCGCTGCGCGGCGCGTACCCGTCGGTGGTCGTCGGTGTGTTCGGCGCGACGGGACCGACGGCGGCCGGTGGGACGGGCCTGGTGGTGCTGGACGCGGCGGACGGCGCGGCGTTCGCCGCCGAGTGGGACGGGATCCGCCGGTGGTGACGCGGCTGCGCGCCGTGCCGGTGCCGGCGGCGCTGGTCGTGCTGGTCGCGCTGTCCGGTGTGGTGCTGGGCCGGGTGTACGCGGACCCGCTGCTGACCCGGCTGATGGTCGGCGCGGCGGTCGGCTCGGTGCTGGTCAGCGTGGCCGCCCGGCGACTGCCGTCCTGGTTGGTGGCGCCCCTGTCGGTGGCCGCGCTGACGGCTGGACGCTGCTGTCGCTGCGGCTGGCCGCCAGTCACGCGGCGCTGCCCGGCGGGCTCGGCGAGGTGGCCGTGGACGCCGCGCGCAACGCTATCCCCCGGCTGCTCACCGCGATGATCCCGGTCGAGCCGGCGCCGGACACCGTGCTGGTCCCGGTGGTGGCCCCTGGCTGGCCGGGCTGACCGCCGCCGAGGTGGCGCTGCGGGCCGGGCGGGTGCTGCTGGGCTACCTGCCGCCGGTGCTGCTCTACGGCGGCGTGCTCTACGTGGTGGGGCCGAACGCGGAGCCGGCGGTCGCGCCGACGGTGCTGTTCGCGGCCGTCGCCGCCGCCGGCTGGCCGTGCCGGGCCGGCATTCCGACCCGGCCGCCGGCGACCCGGTGGCCGGGCTCCCCCCGGCGGTACGCGCGGCGGTGCGGCTGCGGCTGGTCGCCGCGACCGCCGCCGGGCTGGCCGTGGTGGTGGGCTCGCCGCGCTGCTCGCACCGGTGGTGGCGGGTCAGGTGGAGGACCGTCCGGTCGATCCGCCCGCTACGTGGAACCGCCGCAGGTCGAGTCGCTGGACGAGAACCCACTGATCCGGATCTCGGGCTGGGCGTTGAACCCGGACCAGCGGC